>JAIESX010000012.1 GCA_019745555.1 Burkholderiaceae bacterium
GTTCGGGCAAGGTGATGCGTGGATCAGTCAGTTGAGGCATGAATGCGGATAGCACATTTGACTTCGGCACATCCTAGAGATGACGTCCGGATCTTTCTCAAGGAGTGCCTGAGTCTGTCTAAGTTCGGGCATGCCGTGACGTTGGTCGTCGCCGACGGATTGGGTAATGAGTCCCGGTCGGGAGTCGCGGTTGTCGATGTCGGGCGGTCCAAAGGGCGGCTCGGCAGGATGCTGGGAGCGACACGACGTGTGCTGCGCCAGGCACTCGCACTAGATGCGGAGGTCTACCATATCCACGATCCTGAGTTGCTCACGATCTGCCTTGCCCTCAAGAGGCGCGGCAAGAAGGTGATCTTCGATGCGCACGAGGATGTGCCCAAGCAGATCCTTGCCAAGCATTACCTCAAGCCGGCGGTGCGAAAAGTCATCGCGTGGGCGTTCGCTCGGTATGAACGCTATGTGTGCAAACGGATAGACGGGGTGATCGCGGCGACCCCTACCATCCGTCAGAAATTCCTGAGCATCCATCCCAATTCTGAAGATATCAACAACTATCCCTTGCTTGGAGAGCTGGACGCAGCATCTCAAGCCGAGAAATCTGCGAACGAGGTGTGTTATGTGGGTAGCATCGCCGCCATACGCGGCGTGCGCGAGCTGGTGCGGGCGCTTGAGCTGACGCAGGCGGATATCCGACTCAATCTGGTGGGTGGTTTCGCGGAGTCGCGAACGGAAGAGGAGGTTCGTCGCTATCCGGGATGGACCAGGGTGCACGCTTGGGGCGTCCAGGGACGGGCCGGGGTGCGAGACGTGATGGCGCGCTCGGTCGCCGGGTTGGTGACACTGCACCCCACGCCGAATTACATCGAGTCGCTTCCGATCAAGATGTTTGAATACATGTCGGCAGGCATCCCGGTTATTGCATCCGACTTTCCGCTCTGGCGTGACATCGTGGAGGGCTGTGGATGCGGGGTGTGTGTCGACCCTCTTGTCCCCGCGCAGATCGCCCGGGCCATCGACGCGCTGGTGCGCGATCCCCAAGAGGCGCGGAAGATGGGGCAGAACGGTCGCAGGGTCGTGATGGAACGCTACAACTGGGCGGTCGAGGAAAGAAAGCTGCAGGCGTACTACACATGTCTTGCGGGAGATGGCAGATGACGAAGATATTGACGGTGCTGGGGGCTCGCCCGCAATTCATCAAGGCAAGCGCGGTCTCCCGGGCCATCATCGGCGTGGGTGGTATGCAGGAAATCGTGGTGCACACGGGACAGCATTTCGACGCCAACATGTCCGAGGTGTTTTTCTCGGAATTGGCCATGGCCACCCCGCAATACAACCTTGGAATTCACGGTGGGCGGCATGGGGCGATGACCGGGCAAATGCTGGCGGGGATCGAGGAGATTTTGCTGAAGGAGGAGCCGCAAGCCGTGCTTGTTTACGGCGATACGAACTCCACGTTGGCGGGAGCGCTGGCGGCGGCCAAGCTGCATATTCCTGTGGTCCACGTGGAGGCAGGGTTGCGCAGCTTCAACATGCGCATGCCAGAAGAAATCAACCGCATCCTAACGGACCGGATCTCGACATGGCTGTTTACCCCGACGGACGTTGCCGCGCAGCACCTCCGCAACGAAGGGGCAAACGACGACCGGATCATTCCTGTCGGCGATGTCATGTACGACGTGGCGCTCCATTTTGGAGCGCGTGTCAAGACGACCGGGGGCATGCTTGACCGACTGGGAGTTCGTCCTGGGGACTATATCCTGGCGACTGTACATCGCGCAGAGAATACTGACGACCCGGTGCGCCTTGGCGCCATCGTGTCGGCGCTCACGCACGCTTCTCGGACTGTGCCTGTCATTTGGCCGCTGCATCCCCGCACGCGGGCGGTGCTCCAGCGAGGCAGGCTGCTGGATGGTGTGGCCGATTCAGGAGTCAGGCTCATCGACCCGGTCGGCTATCTTGAAATGGTGGAACTGGAGAAGCATGCCGCATTGATCGCCACAGATTCCGGAGGGGTCCAGAAGGAGGCCTATTTCTATCAGGTGCCTTGCGTTACGCTGCGTGACGAGACCGAATGGGTGGAATTGGTCGAATCTGGCTGGAATCGTTTGGCGCCACCCAAGGACGCGGAGCTTTTGAGCGTCGCCATCCAGGAGGCATTAGGAACTCGTGGCCGCGCTGTTTCACTTTATGGGAAAGGTGACGCTGCGGATAAGATAGCGTCAAGGCTCGCCGCCGACATCCGCTGACTCCCGCCACTTTCACCGGGCGGCAATTTGTCGTCTGCAGGGCCCAGCTTTCAATGTTTCTGATCAGGGACTCGTAATCTCACAATGTGCGGCATATTTGGCATCGTCTCATGGTCACCAGTCCCCGAGGGTGATTTGGGCGTTTTGGTGAAGCATTCCCAGCAACGCGGCAGGGATTCCAGCGGCTTGCTGACCTTTGGCGGAGGGAGCTACCACGCCTATCGCGCTGACTATCCGATCACTCGTTTGCTGAAAGAGGTGCGTCCCCAGTCCAGCCATCTTGTGCTGGGGCATAGCCGTCTCATCACCAACGGTCTGGCGGACAACCAGCCGGTGGTACGCGATGGCATCTGTGTGTTTCACAACGGCATCGTGGTCAACGACGACGCCATCTGGCCGCAGATCGGAAAAGCGCGGGAACTCCAGATCGACACCGAGGTGATTGCGGGCATCGCGGCGGCACATCTGGAGGCGGGCGGCGTGCTGGAGCAGCTGCCGGCGCGCATCCTGAACCTGTGCCGCGGCGTCGTGGCCTGTGCCCTCATCGTGCCCCGTCTGGGCAAGCTCTGCCTGTTCTCCAACAATGGCAGCCTCTATGTGGCAAAGAAGGAGCACAGCACCTGCTTTGCTTCGGAGCGTTATCCGCTGGAGGTGGTCGGCTGTGCAGAGATCGAGCAGGTGCGGGATGCGGTGTTCGTGGATATTCCGGTTTCGTCGCAACCCATTGCGATCACGGACCACAAGGAAAGAACGACCAACCTGATCCCGGGCTTGTCCTTGTCCGGCGTCGAGGAAAAGCTGCTTGAGTATCGCAAGCACGACCTGCGTCGCTGCACCCGTTGCCTGCTGACCGAGACCATGCCCTTCATCAAATTTGATGGTGAGGGCGTCTGCAATTACTGCCGGCATTACAAACCCCGCAACAAGCCGCGCCCCAAGGAAGAATTGTTCCGGCTGGTCGAGTCCTACCGGCGGGACAAGGGCAACGACTGCATCGTGCCGTTTTCTGGAGGACGGGACAGCTGCTACGGCTTGCATCTGATCGTCAAGGAACTCCAGATGAAGCCGGTGACCTACACCTACGACTGGGGCATGGTCACCGATCTGGGGCGCCGCAACATCAGCCGCATGTGCGCCGAGTTGGGTGTCGAGAACATCATCGTGGCGGACGACATTGCGAAGAAACGTGACTACATCGCCATGAACCTGCGGGCTTGGCTGAAGTCGCCGCACCTGGGCATGATCAGTGTTCTGACGGCTGGCGACAAGCACTTCTTCCGGCATGTCGAAACCATCAAGCAGCAGACTGGCATCAGCCTGAATCTGTGGGGCATCAACCCGCTGGAGGTAACCCACTTCAAGGCGGGTTTCCTGGGGGTGCCACCGGATTTTGAAGAGGAGCGCGTCTATTCGCACGGCGCAATGAAGCAGTTGCGCTACCAGTTTCTGCGCCTGCGAGCCATGTTGCAGAGCCGGGGCTACTTCAACAGTTCTCTGTGGGACACGCTGTCGGGCGAGTACTACCGCAGCTTCACGAAGAAGACGGACTACTACCATATCTTCGATTACTGGCGCTGGGACGAGAAGCAGATCGATGAGACCCTGGCCCAGTACGACTGGGAGAAAGCGCCTGATACCAAGACCACCTGGCGCATTGGCGACGGTACGGCCGCCTTCTACAACTACGTCTACTACACAGTTGCGGGCTTTACGGAGCACGATACCTTCCGCAGCAACCAGATTCGCGAGGGCGACCTGACGCGCGCCGAAGCCCTGGAGATGGTAGAAGAGGAGAACGCGCCGCGTTATCCGAATATCAAGTGGTATCTGGACGCCGTGGGCGTGGACTTCAAGGAAGCGATCCAGGTCGTGAACGCCATCCCGAAGCTGTACTGAGCCGCCCGTGAAACCCTGCATCTGGTACGTTTCCAAGTACGTGGCGCCACCGGCCAAGGTCGGTGCGGGCGGACGCGGATATCTCATCATGCGTGAGTTTGCGCGTATGGGCTATCAGAGTGTGATCGTTACCTCGGACTCCAACCAGCTGACCGAGGTGCCCGTCCTGGAAGAGCCTTATCTTTTCCAGGGCGTGGACGGCATGACGCTCTGCTGGGTGCGGACCATGAAGTACACGGTGGCCAAGTCCTTGCGGCGCATTCTGAGCTGGCTGGACTTCGAGTGGCGGCTCTGGCGCCTGCCCAAGGAAAAATTGCCGGCTCCCGACGTGGTGATCGTATCCAGCCTGTCCCTGCTCACCATCCTCAATGGCTTTCTGCTGCGTCGGCGCTACAAGTGCCGCCTGGTGCTCGAAATCCGCGACATCTGGCCGCTGACCATTACGGAGGAGGGGGGCTTCAGCCGCTGGAATCCGCTGGTGCTGGGCCTGGGCTTCATCGAGAAGCTGGGCTACCGTCACGCGGATGCCATCGTGGGCACCATGCCCAACCTCGGTGAGCACGTGGCCGGTGTGCTGGGGCGGCCCAAGACCACCCACTGCATCCCCATGGCCGTCGACGAGGCGACCCTGGGCCCGGGAGAGGTGCTGCCGGCCGACTACGTTGAGAAGTACATCCCCAAGGGCAAGTTCATCGTGGCGCATGCCGGCACCATAGGCATCACCAACGCGCTGGACACCATGCTCGACTGCGCCGACGCCATGAAGGACGACCCCGGGGTCCACTTCCTCGTCGTCGGAGAGGGTGACCTGCGCGCGCACTACCAGCGCAAGTACGCGCACCTGAGCAACCTCACCTTCGCGCCGCGTGTACCCAAGCAGATGGTGCAGTCCGTGCTCTCGCACTGCGATCTGCTGTACTTCTCCGTGCACGTCTCGACGGTCTGGAAGTACGGACAGTCCCTGAACAAGGTGATCGACTACATGCTGGCCGGCAAGCCGGTTGTAGCCTCGTACACCGGCTTCCCCTCGATGATCAACGAGGCCGATTGCGGCACTTATGTGCCGGCCGGCGACGTGACGGCGCTGCGCCGCGAACTCCAGCGTTATGCAGCCATGGACGCCGCACAGCGTGAGGCCATCGGCCGGCGTGGCCGCGAATGGATCCTGGCGCATCGCCGCTACGAGACGCTGGCCAGGAACTACTTGGCCATCCTGTTCGGTCCGGCGCAAGCAGGGGCGGTGCGATGAAGCGCCTTTTCGACCTGCTGCTGTCGTTCGGGCTTCTGCTGGTCCTGGCTCTGCCCCTGCTATTGCTGTGGGGTCTGGTGCGCTGCAAGCTAGGCAGCCCGGTGCTGTTCCGGCAGGTCCGTCCGGGACTGCACGGGCGGCCTTTCATGATGGTCAAGTTCCGCACCATGACGGACGAACGCGGCGCGGACGGCGAGCTGTTGCCTGATGCCCAGCGCCTGACGTCCTTTGGCCGTTTCCTGCGTGCCACCAGCCTGGACGAGTTGCCCGAGCTCTGGAATGTGTTGCGCGGTGAGATGAGCCTGGTGGGACCGCGGCCCCTGCTGATGGAGTATCTGCCGCTGTACTCGCCAGAGCAGGCGCGGCGCCATGAGGTGCGCCCGGGTATCACAGGCTGGGCCCAGGTGAATGGGCGCAACGCCCTCAGCTGGGAAGATCGCTTCAAGCTTGACATCTGGTATGTCGACCACCGTTCGCTCTGGCTGGATGTGCGCATCCTCTGGCTCACGGTGCGCAAGGTCATCGTGCGCGAAGGCATCAGCGCGCAAGGCGAGGCCACCATGCCCCGCTTCACGGGGAAGAAGCCATGAAGCGTCTGGGCCTGCTCGGTGCCAGCGGCCACGGCAAGGTGGTCGCCGACGCGGCCCTGGCCGGTGGCTGGGATGCCGTGGAGTTCTTTGACGATGCCTGGCCGCAGCGTCAGAGCAACGGCCCCTGGCCTGTGACGGGTGACAGCACCGCGCTGCTGGCGCGGCTCCAGGAATTCCAGGGGGTGATCGTTTCCATCGGCGATTGCGCTGTGCGCTGGGCCAAGCACCAGACCCTGCAGGCCGCCGGTGCGCCGCTGGTGACCGTGGTGCACCCGGCCGCAGTGGTGAGCCCTCATGCCGTGCTGGGTGCCGGCACCGTGGTGATGGCGGGCGCGGTCGTGAATATCGACGCCGTCGTGGGCCAAGCCGGCATCATCAACACTGGTGCTACGGTGGACCACGATTGCCGTCTCGGCGATGCCGTGCACATCTGCCCGGGTGCGCACCTTTCAGGCAACGTCCAGGTCGGACACGGCAGCTGGGTGGGTGTGGGAGCCGCCGTCAAGCAGGGCATGATCCTTGGTGAGCGCGTCATGGTGGGCGCAGGCGCTGTGGTGGTGCAGGCCGTGCCTGACGGGCTCACGGTCGTCGGCAACCCCGCCATGCCCATGGGCGCGGGCAAAACATGAGCGCAGAGTCATCAAGATCATGCTGAACACGCCTTTCTCCCCCTGGCCCAGCTACACCGAAGAAGAGGCTCGGGCCGTGCAGCAGGTGCTGCTGTCCAACAAGGTCAATTACTGGACCGGCAACGAATGTCGCGAGTTCGAGCGTGAGTTCGCCGCCTGGTGCGGCACGCGCCATGCCATCGCGCTTTCCAACGGCACCCTGGCGCTGGACCTGGCGCTCAAGGGCCTGGGGATCGGCCCCGGCGACGAGGTAGTGGTCACGCCGCGCACCTTCATCGCCAGTGTGTCCTGCGTAGTCAATGCAGGTGCAACCCCGGTGTTCGCCGATGTCGAGGCCGACGGCGGCAATCTGTCCGCGCACACCATCGCGCAGGTTCTCACGCCGCGCACCAAGGCCGTGATCTGTGTGCACCTGGCGGGCTGGCCCTGCGACATGGACCCCATCATGGCGCTGGCCGCGCAGCACGGTTTCAAGGTGATCGAGGACTGCGCGCAGGCGCACGGTGCAATCTACAAGGGGCGCAATGTGGGCAGCATCGGCCACGTCGGGGCCTGGAGTTTCTGCCAGGACAAGATCATGACCACCGGCGGCGAAGGCGGCATGGTCACGCTGAACGACGAACAGCTGTGGCGTGACATGTGGGCTTACAAGGACCACGGCAAGAGCTATGCCGCGGTCTACGAGCGCCAGCACCCGCCGGGCTTCCGCTGGTTGCACGAGAGTTTCGGCACCAACTGGCGCATGCTGGAGATGCAGGCCGTGATCGGCCGCATCCAACTCAAGCGCCTGGCTGGCTGGACGCAGCAGCGCACGGCCTACGCGCGTGCCATTCTTGAGGCCTGCCGCGGCCAGGCCGCCGTGCGCGTGCCAGAACCGCCGGCCGGCAGCGTGCACGCCTATTACAAGTGCTATGTCTACGTGCAGCCGCAACATCTGGCTGCAGGCTGGAGCCGTGACCGCATCGTCGAGACGATCAACGCGCGTGGTGTGCCGGCCTACCAGGGCTCCTGCTCCGAGGTCTACCGTGAGAAAGCCTTCGATCGCACCCCATGGCGTCCCGCACACCGCTTGCCGGTGGCGCAGGCCCTGGGCGAGGACAGCCTGATGTTCCTGGTCCATCCCACGCTCACGTCGGCCGAGATCGAGAAGACCTGCGAGGTCGTGCGCTCGGTGCTGACGGAGGCCGGGGCCTGACACCGCATCCATCGTCCACCACAGCATTCATCAAGGAGCCAAGCATGGGGAACCTGATCGAGATCCAAAGCCAGATCGAGAAGTTGCAGAAGCAGGCGGCCGAGATCAAGTCGCGCGAGTTCGACAAGACGGTGAAGCAGATCCTGGTCATGATGGAGGCCTACGGCATCACGCTGCGTGACCTGCAGCAGGCCGGCGGCAAGACGCCGCGCAAGACAGCGAGCAAAAAGGGCAAGTCGGGCCGGCCGGCGGCGAAGAAAGCGCTTGTCCAGAAGAGGGCGCGCAAGCCTTCAGCGACCAAGGGGGCCAAGCTGGAGCCCAAGTACCGTGGCCCCAAGGGCGAGACCTGGAGTGGTCGCGGCTCCATGCCGCGCTGGCTGGCCGAGCTCGTGGCCGGGGGCAAACCCCGCGAAAGCTTCGCGGTCTGACAACGGGTACGCGGGTTCGGGGGAGGCATGCAACAAAGAATTCTGGCTTGGCCGCGCGCGGTCAAACGCCTCGTGGTCCTGGCCATGGATGTGGTCCTGTCGCTGCTGGCGACCTGGGTAGCCTTTTCCCTGCGTCTGGACACACTGCATTGGCCCGAGGGGCTGCAATGGCGGGTCTACGTCTTGGCGCCGCTGCTGGCCATTCCGGTCTTCATTCGCCTGGGGCTGTACCGGGCCATCTTCCGCTACACGGGGCAAGCAGCGCTGCTGACCACGGCCAAGGCTGTGCTGTTATACGGGCTGCTGCTGCTGGGTTTACTGCTCTGGCTGCGCTGGGAGAACGTGCCACGCAGCCTGGGCGTGCTGCAGCCACTGATTTTTCTGCTGCTGGTGGGGGGGAGCCGCGCACTGGCGCGCTTCTGGCTGGCGGGCCTGGGGCGCAAGGCGGCGGGGTCGGGACGCTTCCTGATTTATGGGGCCGGGATGGCCGGTGCCCAGACCGCGGCGGCTCTGGGCATGAGTGGCGAACATGTCCTGTTGGCTTTCGCGGACGATGACGCGAGCAAGATCGGGCGAAGCATCAACGGTGTCCAGGTCCACGCCGGTTCGGAGGTGCCCGCCCTGGTGGACAAGTTAGGCATTACCGATGTCCTGCTGGCCTTACCCAGCGTGTCGCGCGAGCGCCGCAACCGCATCATCGAAAACCTGCGCCATCTGCCGGTGCATATCCGCACGCTACCGGGCATGGCCGACCTCGCCAACGGCCGGGTCACGGTGCAGGATTTCCGCGAACTCGATATTGAAGACCTGCTCGGGCGTGACCCCGTGCCGCCGGATGCTGAGCTGTTGGCCCGGGACCTGGCGCACAAGACCGTGTTGGTGACCGGTGCCGGTGGCAGCATCGGCAGCGAGCTGTGCCGCCAGATCCTGCGCCAGCAGCCCAGCCGCCTGCTGCTGCTCGACCACAGCGAGTATGCGCTCTACAGCATCCACCAGGAGCTTGAGCAGCTGTGCCGTCATGAAGGCATCGGCGCCGAGATGACGCCCTTGCTGGGCAGCGTCAACCACGAGACGCGTCTGCGCGAGATTTGCGGCTTGTACCGCCCACACACCATCTACCACGCGGCTGCGTACAAGCACGTGCCCATGGTGGAGTCGAATCCGGCCGAGGGGGCACGCAACAACGTCTTTGGCACCCTGAACATGGCACGCGTCGCCCGCGACACCGGCGTCGCCCGCTTTGTGCTGGTGTCTACCGACAAGGCGGTGCGCCCCACCAACATCATGGGCGCGAGCAAGCGCATGGCCGAGCTGGTGCTGCAGGCCATGGCGACCGAGGCGGCGGGAGCGACCTGCTTCAGCATGGTCCGCTTCGGTAATGTCCTGGGGTCGAGTGGCAGCGTGGTGCCCCTGTTCCGGCGCCAGCTCGAGGCAGGTGGTCCCATCACGGTCACGCATGCGGAGGTGACGCGTTATTTCATGACCATTCCGGAGGCGGCCCAGCTGGTGTTGCAGGCTGGTGCCATGGCACAGGGCGGAGAGGTCTTCGTGCTCGACATGGGCGAGCCGGTGCGCATCCTGGATCTCGCGCGTCGCATGGTCGAGCTCTCGGGCCTGACCGTGCGCGACGCAGCCAACCCCCAGGGTGATATCGAGATTGCCATCACCGGCTTGCGCCCGGGTGAGAAGCTCTATGAGGAGCTGCTGATCGGCGACAACCCCGCGCCTACCGGCCACCCGCGCATCATGAAGGCGCATGAGGACTACCTGCCCTGGTCAGAACTGCAGTTGCAGCTCGAGCGCCTGCTGCACGCCGCTGAAGCGGGTGACGAGGCCGGTATCCGGGCTGTGCTGTGCACCTGCGTGCATGGTTTCCAGCCCGGTGCGGCGCGGTGATCGGGCACAATCCAGCCACTTGTTACCCGCGTGATCCGACCATGACCACACCCTCCGCCCCCCACGCCAAGGCCGAGATCCTGGCCCAGGCCCTGCCCTATATCCGCAAGTTCCATGGCAAGACCATGGTGATCAAGTACGGCGGCAACGCCATGACCGACCCCACCCTGCAGGCCGCTTTTGCCGAGGACGTGGTGTTGCTCAAGCTGGTGGGTATCAACCCCGTGGTGGTGCATGGCGGCGGACCGCAGATCGAGACGGCGCTCAAGCGCTTGGGCAAGAAGGGCGAATTCATCCAGGGCATGCGCGTGACCGATGCCGAGACCATGGAAGTGGTCGAGTGGGTGCTGGCCGGCGAGGTGCAGCAGGACATCGTGGGCCTGATCAACCAGGCCGGTGGCAAGGCCGTGGGCCTGACCGGGCGCGACGGCGGCCTGATCCGGGCCAGGAAGCTGCGCATGCTGGACCAGCAGGACCCGAGCAAGGAGCACGACGTGGGCCAGGTGGGCGACATCGAGTCCATCGATCCCAGTGTGGTCAAGGCCCTGCAGGACGACCAGTTCATCCCCGTGGTCAGCCCCATCGGCTTTGGCGCCCACAACGAGAGTTACAACATCAACGCCGACGTGGTGGCCGCCAAGCTGGCCACCGTGCTGCAGGCCGAGAAGCTGCTGATGCTGACCAACATCCCGGGCGTGCTGGATAAGCAGGGCGCCTTGCTGCCCGAGCTGACCATGAAGCGCATCGACGAGCTGGTGGCCGACGGCACTATCTCCGGCGGCATGCTGCCCAAGATCGCCGGTGCCCTGGACGCGGCCAAGAGCGGTGTCAACGCCGTGCACATCATCGACGGCCGCGTGCCCCATGCCATGCTGCTCGAAATCCTGACCGACCAGGCCTACGGCACCATGATCCGCTCTCACTGAAGGGATGTGGCACGATCTCTGCGTCGTGCCCAGGCAGGCTTGCGCCTCCAAGCGGAGTGGGCGGCCACTGAGGACTAACCCCTAGCTGGCACTGTGCGAGAATCAAAAAAAGGATTTCCGAACACCATGTCTGACGCCGACCTCAACCCCGCCACCGAGTCGACCGAATCGGCCGCCCCCCCGGCCCGCAAGCGCCCCAAACCGGGCGAGCGCCGCATCCAGATCCTGCAGGCCCTGGCCAGCATGCTGGAGCAGCCGGGGGCCGAGCGCATCACCACGGCCGCACTGGCTGCGAAGCTGGAGGTAAGTGAGGCCGCGCTTTATCGCCATTTCGCCAGCAAGGCCCAGATGTTCGAGGGCCTGATCGAGTTCATCGAGCAGGCCGTCTTCACCCTGGTCAACCAGATCGCCGAGCGCGAGGCGGGCGCCACCGATCCGGCCGCCGGCGCCCGCCATGCGGGCAAGGTGGTGACCATGCTGCTGCAGTTTGCCGAGAAGAACCCGGGCATGGTGCGCGTGATGGTCGGCGACGCCCTCGTCTACGAGAACGAGCGCCTGCAGCAGCGCATGAACCAGTTCTTCGACAAGATCGAAGCCACGCTCAAACAGTGTCTGCGCGAAGGCACAGCCGGATCGGCCACCCCCACGGCCGACGCCCAGGTCCAGGCCTCGGTGCTCACGGCCTTTGTGGTCGGCCGCCTGCAGCGCTTCGCGCGCTCGGGCTTCCGCCGCGCGCCGACCGAGCATCTGGACGCCAGCCTGGGCCAGATGCTGCGCTGAAGCGCTGCCCGCGGCGGCAAGCCCGCCGCCTTTCTCTTGCTGATTGAGGAGACCGCATGAAACTCGTGCGCTATGGCAAACCGGGCAGGGAAAAGCCGGGCCTGATCGATGCCGCCGGCCGGCTGCGAGACCTCAGTGCCGTGCTGCCCGACATCGGCCCGGCCCAGCTGTCCGATGCCGTGTTGGGCAAGCTACTCAAACTTAAGACCGACAGGCTGCCCCTTGTGCGTGGCAGGCCCCGCATGGGCTGCCCGGTGGCCGGCATCGGCAAGTTCATCGCCATCGGCCTGAACTACAGCGACCATGCCAGGGAAGCCGGCATGCCCATCCCCAGCGAGCCCATCGTATTCACCAAGGCCATCAGCTGCATCCAGGGGCCGGACGACGACGTGATGCTGCCCAAGGGCTCGGTCAAGGGCGACTGGGAGGTGGAACTGGGCGTGGTCATCGGGAAGATGGCGCGCCATGTCACGCAGAAGGCGGCGCTCGACCATGTGGCGGGCTATGTGCTGTCCAACGACGTCAGCGAGCGCGAATTCCAGCTCGAGCGCGGCGGCCAGTGGGACAAGGGCAAGGGCTGCGACACCTTCGGCCCGCTGGGGCCCTGGCTGGTCACGAAGGAAGAAATCCCCAACCCCCAGAAGCTGGCCATGTGGCTGGACGTGAATGGCCAGCGTATGCAGACCGGCAATACCAAGACCATGATCTTCAGCGTGGCCAAGATCGTCAGCCACCTGAGCGAGTACATGACCCTGATGCCGGGCGACGTCATCATCACCGGCACCCCGCCCGGGGTGGGGCTGGGCATGAAGCCCCAGCGTTTCCTGAAGGCCGGCGACGTCATGACCCTGGGTATCGAGGGTCTGGGCACCCAGACCCAGCGGGTCGTGCCTTTCCGCAAGCCTTGACCTGGTCTTCCGGGCCGCGGGATAGTCCCCATGACGCCGGCCGCGGGCCGGCGTATTCTTTTTGGGACGTCTGGGTTGACGGCCGGGAATTTTGGTGCAAAATAGCACGACCGTTCGTTTTATTTCCTGCCCATGCCCGTCGTCCCCCTGTCTCCCAAGACCCCGCGCTCCGGCGCGCGCGCTGCGGCGCGCGATGGGCGTGCCCTGCACAAGGGCCAGCAGACCAAGCTCGCCATCATCGATGCCGCCTTGGGCCTGGCGGCCCAGATCGGCCTCGAAGGTCTGAGCATCGGTGTGCTGGCCGAAGTCACGGGCATGAGCAAGTCCGGCGTCTTCGCCCACTTCGGTTCGCGCGAGGAGCTGCAGATCTCGGTGGTCCGCGAGTACTTCGCCCGCTTCGAGCAGGAGATCTTCTATCCGGCGCTTGAGCAGCCGCGAGGCTTGCCACGCCTGAAGGCCCTGTTCTCCAACTGGATGAAGCTCGTGACCGTGGAAATCCAGTCCGGCTGCATCTTCATCAGCGGCGCCGTGGATTTTGACGATCGCCCGGGGCCCGTGCGCGACGCGCTGGCCAGCTCGGTCAAGATCTGGCTCGCCGCGGTGCAACGCGCCGTGGTGCAGGCCAAGGAGGAGGGGCATCTGGCCGCCGATGCCGACGAAAGCCAGATCGGTTTCGAGATCCACGGTCTGATCCTGGCCGTGCACTACGAAGCCCGTTTCCTCAAGGCCCCCGGATCGATCGCGCGTGCCAACAAGGCTTTCGAACAGATCCTGGCGCGCTATGGCGCCGACGGCAAGGCCGTCAAGACCGTGACATCCAAGGCTGCCAACGTCAAGGCCGCCCGCAAATCCGCATCCAAAACCCTCACCACATCCAAACAGGAGTAAGCCATGCCCAGCTACAACCCGCCCCTGCGCGACATGCAGTTCGTGATGCACGAAGTGCTCAAGGTCAGCGACGCGCTCAAGGAGATTCCGCGCCACGCCGACACCGATGCCGACACTATCAATGCGGTGCTGGAAGAAGGCGGCAAGTTTGCGGCCGAGGTGATCTTTCCGCTCAACATCAGCGGCGATGCCGAGGGCTGCAAGCTCGACAAGACCACGCACGAGGTGACCGCGCCCAAGGGTTTCAAGGAAGCCTACGCGCAGTACATCGAAGGCGGCTGGGCGGCGCTCTCCTGCGATCCCGAATACGGCGGCCAGGGCCTGCCCTTCGTGATCAACCAGTGCTTCTACGAGATGATGAACTCGGCCAACCAGGCCTGGACCATGTACCCCGGCCTGTCGCACGGCGCCTACGAGTGCCTGCATGCCCACGGCACCGATGAGCAGAAGAAGCTCTTCCTGCCCAAGCTGGTCAGCGGCGAATGGACCGGCACCATGTGCCTGACCGAACCCCATTGCGGCACCGATCTGGGCATGCTGCGCACCAAGGCCGAGCCCCAGGCCGATGGCAGCTACAAGATCAACGGTGCCAAGATCTTCATCAGTGCCGGTGAACACGACCTGGCCGAGAACATCGTGCATCTGGTGCTGGCCCGCCTGCCCGACGCACCCAAGGGCAGCAAGGGTATCAGCCTCTTCCTAGTACCCAAGTACAAGGTCAAGGCCGACGGCTCGCTGGGCGAGCGCAACGGTATCTACTGCGGCGGCCTCGAGCACAAGATGGGCATCCACGGCAATGCCACGGCCCAGATGATCCTGGACAACGCCGTCGGTACGCTGGTGGGCCAGCCCAACAAGGGCCTGCAGGCCATGTTCGTGATGATGAACGCCGCGCGCCTGGGCGTGGGTAACCAGTCCCTGGGCCTGACCGAGGTGGCCTACCAGAATGCCCTGGCCTACGCCAAGGACCGCATCCAGATGCGCAGCCTGTCGGGCACCAAGGCCAAGGACAAGGAAGCCGATCCCATCATCGTGCACCCGGACGTGCGCAAGATGCTGCTGACCGCCAAGGCCTACGCCGAAGGGGGCCGGGCCCTGGCCTGCTACTGCGCGCTGCTGCTGGACCAGCACCTCTATCACCCGGACGAGAAGGTGCGCAAGGACAGCGACGAGATGCTGGCCCTGCTGACCCCCATCATCAAGGCCTTCCTGACCGACAACGGCTTCGAAGCCACGGTGATGTGCCAGCAGGTCTTCGGTGGCCACGGCTACATCAAGGAGTGGGGCATGGAGCAGTTCGTGCGCGATGCCCGCATCAACATGATCTACGAAGGCACGAACACCGTGCAGTCGCTGGACCTGCTGGGCCGCAAGATCCTCGGCAACAACGGCGCCACGCTCAAGAAGTTCGGCAAGCTGGTCGGCCAGCTGGTGGAGGAGGAGGGCGTGAACGAGAAGATGGCCGAGTTCATCAATCCGCTGGCCGTCCTGGGCGACCAGATGACCAAGTTCACCATGGAAATCGGTTTCAAGGGCCTGCAGAACCCGGACGAAGTGGGCGCCGCCGCCGTGGACTACCTGCGTGTGGCCGGCCATCTGGTGTTCGGCTACTTCTTCGCCCGCATGGCTTCCGTGGCGCTGAAGGAAATTGCCGCCGGCAACACCGATCCTTTCTACCAGGCCAAGCTGCAGACCGCGCGCTTCTACTTCGCCAAGCTCTTCCCCGAGACCGCGACGCTGATGCGCACGGCCCGCGCCGGCTCCAAGGTCCTGATGGACACCGACCTCGCCCTGGCCTGATCACGACAGCCCCACATGTTTCCGGTGAACCTCATGAAATCCGGTCTGATCGCCACCGGCTTCGCGCTGGTGGCGCTGGGCGTCCAGGCCCAGCCCACGCCCGCGGGCCTGTGGAAGACCATCGACGACGCGAGCCATAAAGAGAAATCCCTGGTCCGCATCCGTGAAGTCAACGGCGTGTACTCCGGCACGATCGAGAAGTTTCTCGATCCCGAGACCAAACCCGATGCGGTCTGTGACAAGTGCACGGACGAGCGCAAGGGGCAGCCCGTGCTGGGCATGACCATCCTGCGCGGCCTGCAGCAAAGCCCGGATAACCCGGGTGTCTGGGAGGGCGGCAACGTGCTCGACCCGAACAACGGCAAGGTCTACCGCGCGCGCCTCAAGCCTGTCGACGGCGGCAGGAAACTGGAAATGCGGGGCTATATCGGCCCCTTCTACCGCACCCAGGTCTGGGTCCGGGTGGAATAGATCTCAAGGAAATAAACCATGTCACGATTCCAAGTCCGCAAAGTCGCCGTGCTCGGCGCCGGCGTGATGGGCGCGCAGATTGCCGCCCACCTGGTCAACGTCAAGGTGCCGGTCGTGCTGTTCGACCTGCCGGCCAAGGAAGGCCCGAAGAACGGCATCGTCACCAAGGCGATCGACAACCTCAAGAAGCTCAAGCCCTCGCCGCTGGGCGTGGCTGACGACGCCGGGCTGATCCAGGCCGCCAACTACGAAGAGAACCTCGCGCTGCTGGGCGAGTGCGACCTCATCATCGAGGCCATCGCCGAGCGCATGGACTGGAAGCTCGATCTCTACAAGAAGATCGCGCCCCATGTCGCCTCGCACGCCATCGTTGCCTCCAACACCTCGGGCCTGTCCATCACCAAGCTGTCCGAGGCGCTGCCGCAGGAAATCAAGCCGCGCTTCTGCGGCATCCACTTCTTCAACCCACCGCGCTACATGTACCTGGTGGAGCTGATCGCCACGCCGACCACGCAGCCGGCGATCCTCGATCAGCTCGAAACCTTCGTCACCAGCGGTCTGGGCAAGGGTGTGGTGCGCGCCAAGGACACGCCCAACTTCATCGCCAACCGCGTCGGCATCGCCGGCATGCTGGCCACGATGAAGGAGGTCGAGAACTTCGGTCTGAGCTACGACGTGGTCGACGACCTCACCGGCAAAAAGCTCGGCCGCGCGAGCTCGGGCACCTTCCGCACTGCCGACGTGGTGGGTCTGGATACCATGGCCCACGTCATCAAGACCCTGCAGGACAACCTGGACGAGAAGAGCGACCCCTTCTACGCCAGCTTCGGCACGCCGGCCGTCCTCAAGACCCTGATCGAGATGGGCAACCTGGGCCAGAAGAGCAAGGCTGGTTTCTACAAGAAGGTCGGCCGCGACATCCTGCGCTTCGACCTCGAGGCCAAGGACTACGTGCCCGGTGGCCAGAAGTCCGATGCGGTCTACGAGCGCATGCTCAAGAAGCCGGCCGGTGAACGCCTGAAACTGCTGCGCAACGCCGAAGGCGCGCAAGGCCGCTTCCTCTGGGCCATCCTGCGCAACAGCTTCCACTACGCGGCCGTGCACCTGGCCACCATTGCCGATACCGCGGCCGACGTGGACCTGGCCATGCGCTGGGGCTTCGGCATGAAGCAGGGCCCCTTCGAGCTCTGGCAGGAAGCTGGCTGGCTGGAAGTGGCGAAGATGATCCAGGAGGACATCGATGCCGGCAAGGCGCTCTCCAAGGCGCCGCTGCCCAAGTGGGTGTTCGAGGGCCCCGTGGCCCGGGCCGGCGGCGTGCACACGCCCGAAGGCTCCTTCAACCCGACGACCGGCAAGTTCCAGCCGCGCAGCAATCTGCCGGTCTATGGCATCCAGTACTTCCGTGAAAGCCTGCGTGGCGACGGCTCGGCCAACTACAAGACAGCTGGCAAGACCCTGCACGAGGACGAGGCCATTCGCATCTGGACGCTGGACGAGAACCGCGAGGCCGTCACGGGCAGCGTGCTGATCGCCAGCATCAAGAGCAAGATGCACGCGATCGGCCCCGGCGTGGTCGAGGGCCTGGTGCGTGCGGTCGAGCTGGCCGAGGCCGATTACCAGGGCCTGGTGATCTGGTCCGGTGACGAGCCCTTCAGCGTCGGTGCCGACCTGCAGGCCACCCTGCCGGCCTTCATGGTCGCAGGCGTGGGCGCCATCGAAGGGGCCGAGCACGAGATGCAGCAGATGATGTTGCGCCTGCGCTATGCCGGCGTGCCCGTGGTGGCTGCCGTGCGCGGCATGGCCCTGGGCGGCGGCTGCGAGCTGGCCGTCCACGCCGCACGCCGCGTGGTGGCGATGGAAAGCTATATCGGCCTGGTCGAGGTTGGCGTGGGCCTGGTGCCCGGCGCCGGCGGCCTGACCTATATCGCGCGCCGCGCCGCCGAGAACATGGCCACCTCCACCGGCAAGGACATCCTGCCCTTCCTGACCGAAGGCTTCACCGCCGCGGCCATGGCCAAGGTGGGCACCAGCGCGCTGGAATCGCGCAAGCTCGGCTACCTGCTGGACAGCGACATCATCGTCCCCAACAAGGACGAGCTGCTTTACGTGGCGCTCAACGAGGCCCGTGCCATGTACCAGGGCGGCTGGCGCGCCCCGCTGCGCCGTCCCTTCCCGGTGGCGGGCCGCAACGGCTTGGCCACCATCAAGGCGCAGCTGGTGAATATGCGCGACGGCGGCTTCATCAGTGCGCACGACTTCCACATCGCCACCCTGATCGCCGAGGTGGTCTGCGGTGGTGACGTCGACGCCGGCTCCCTGGTGACCGAGGAATACCTGATGGCCCTGGAGCGCAAGGCCTTCTGCTCGCTCATCGTCAACCCCAAGACGCAGGAACGGATCATGGGCATGCTCAACACCGGCAAACCCGTTCGCAACTGATCGGCCGCAGCAAAGGAATCATCATGAAACAAGTTCAAGACGCCTACATCGTTGCCGCCACGCGCACGCCCATCGGCCGCTCGGGCCGCGGCTTCTTCCGTAACACCCGCCCCGACGACCTGCTGGTGGCCGCCATCAAGAGCGCCATGACCCAGGTGCCCACGCTGGACCCCAAGGCGATCGAAGACGCCATCATCGGCTGCTCCTTCCCCGAGGCCGAGCAGGGCATGAACATGGCGCGTATCGCCGTGGGCCTGGCCTTCAACCATCCCGTGGGTGGCGTCACCGTCAACCGCTTCTGCGCCTCGGGCGTGACCGCCATCCAGATGGCGGCCGACCGCATCCGCGTGGGGGAAGCCGATGTGCTGATCGCCGGCGGCGCCGAGTCCATGAGCCTGGTGCCCATGGGCGGCGTCAAGCCCTCCTTCAATCCCGAGGTCTTCATGCGCGACGAGAACGTCGGCATCGCCTACGGTATGGGCCTGACGGCCGAGAAGGTAGCCCAGCAGTGGAAGGTCACGCGCGAGATGCAGGACGCGTTCGCGCTGGAATCGCACATGCGCGCCGTCAAGGCGCAGAAGGCCGGCGAGTTCACGGACGAGATCACGCCCATCGAGGTCACGGAGCGCATGCCCGATCTGGCCAGCGGCGAGGTCCTCACGAAGAAGCGCACCGTCAACCTGGACGAAGGCGCGCGCCCCGACACCACGCTCGAGGCCCTGGCCAAGCTCAAACCCGTGTTCGCAGCTCGCGGCAGCGTGACCGCCGGCAACAGCTCGCAGACCAGTGATGGCGCGGGCGCGCTGATCCTGGCCAGCGAGAAGGCGGTCAAGCAGTTCGGTCTCAAGCCGCTGGCGCGTTTCGTCAGCTTCGCCGCCCGCGGCGTGCCGCCCGAGATCATGGGCATCGGCCCGATCGAGGCCATTCCGGCTGCGCTGCGTTACGCCGGCCTCAAGCACGAGGACATCGGCTGGTTCGAGCTCAACGAAGCCTTCGCGGCCCAGTCGCTGGCCGTGATCAACAGCCTGGGCCTGGATCCGGCCAAGGTCAACCCCATGGGCGGCGCCATCGCCCTGGGCCACCCGCTGGGTGCCACCGGCGCCATCCGCGCAGCCACGGTCGTGCATGCCCTGCATCGCCACAACCTGAAGTACGGCATGGTGACCATGTGCGTTGGGACGGGTCAGGGCGCTGCCGGCATTTTCGAGCGCGTTTAATGCTGAAGGGCGGGCGCCGAGTGCGTCCGCCCGCCACGACCCGGCATCAAGATCGGGCGTGCACACGAGGGGAACACCATGGAAGCAGAGCGTCGGGATCTCACAGCACAAGACGGTGGCGTGATCACATTGCGCGTCTACGAGCCGGTCGCGATGGCACGCGCCAATGTGGTCATTGGCGGCGCCATGGGTGTGCCCCAGGCCTATTACGGGCCCTACGCCCGCTGGCTCACGCAGCACGGCTACCGCGTCTGGACCTTCGACTACCGCGGCCATGGGGATTCGCTGGCCCATGTGCCCCGGCGGTCCCTGCGCGGTTTCCAGGCCGACCTGTTTGACTGGGCGCGCGACTACGAAACGGTGGTTCTCACGGCGCGGCGCGAGCGACCGTCGCTGCCGCTCTACCTGCTGGGTCACAGTCTGGGGGCGCAGCTGCCGGGCCTGTTCCACCAGCCGGATCAGGTCGATGGCCTGTTCAGCATCGCGGCCGGCAGTGGCTACTGGCGCGAGAACGCGCCCCAGCTCAAGCGCAAGGTGTTGTTCTTCTGGCACGTGATGGTGCCCCTGGCCACGCGGGTCTGCGGCTACTTCCCGGGCAAGCGCCTGGGCATGGTGGGCAACCTGCCGGCCGGCGTGATCCACCAGTGGCGGCGCTGGTGCATGCACCCGCGCTACAGCGTGGGCGCCGAGGGAGCCGAGGTGGCGCAGCGTTATGCTCGGGCGCGTTTCCCGGTGCAAGCCTGGTCCTTCAGCGACGACGAGCTCATGACGCTGCGCGGCACGCGCAGCCTGCTGGGCCTGTACAGCGCCGCGCCGCAGCGCGTGCAGGTCATCCATCCGGTCGAGGTGCCTTCGCGGCGCATCGGTCATTTCGGTTTCTTCCGCGAGGCCATGGCGCCCACGCTGTGGCCGCGTAGCCTCCAGGTACTGCAGTCGCTCGGCGCCATCGCATCCGTCCCCCACGCGACGGATGAGGACGAGCGCACCATGGATACTCGGCCCCATGAGCTCACACCCCTTTGACGCGGCCCTGAAGCTGCAGGCGATGGCGCCGGGCCGCTACGCCGGGCAGACCAGTGAGGCCTACTGGAACATGGTTGGCCCCTTCGGCGGCTGCACGGCGGCCACGGTGCTTGCGGCCATCCTGCAGCATCCGCAGCGGCTGGGCGCGCCGCTGTCCGTCACGGTCAACTTCGCCGCGGCGCTGGCCCAGGGACCGTTCGAGGTGCAGCTGCATGCGGCACGTACCAACCGGTCCACCCAGCACTGGACGGCGGCCATCGTCCAGAACGATGCCCAGGGCCAGCCCCAGGTGGTGACCACGGCCACGGCCGTGACCGCGGCGCGCCGCGAGACCTGGAGCCTGAGCGACCAGCCCATGCCGCGCGTACCCGTGCCCGCCGAGATGCCCGCCATGCGTTACGAAAAGGCCATGGCCTGGCTGGACCATTACGAGCTGCGTCCGGTCAGTGGCATGATCCCGCAGACCTGGGACGGCAGCCAGCGCGACGACAGCGTGACGCGTCTCTGGATGCGTGATGTCCCGCCGCGGCCGCTGGACTACTGTTCCTTGCTGGCGCTGTCCGATATCTTCTATCCGCGCGTCTGGCTCAAGCGCGCCACGCGGGTGCCAGCGGGCACGGTGTCCCTCACCACCTATTTCCATGCCGGCGATGCCGAACTGCGCGCCACCGGCAGCGGCTACCTGCTAGGCCAGGCGCGCGGCCAGGAATTCCGCAACGGCTTCTTCGACCAGTCGGCCCAGCTCTGGAACGAGGCCGGCACCCTGCTGTGCACCTCGCACCAGCTCGTCTATTACAAGGAATGAACACCATGAGCGACATCCTCGTCCACACCGAAGACGGTGTCTGCACCCTGAGCTTCAACCGCCTGGAGCGCAAAAACTCGATCACGGCAGCCATGTACGCGACCCTGGCCGATGCGGTCAATGCCGCGGCGGCCGACCCCGCCGTGCGGGTGCTGGTCTTCCAGGGCCATGAGACGGTTTTCTCGGCCGGCAACGACATCGGCGACTTTCTCAACGCGCCGCCCGCGGACCCGGAGGCGCCGGTCTGGCGCTTCATGCGCGCGCTCGCCGGCTTCCCCAAGCCGGCCCTGGCCTCGGTCTGCGGCCCGGCCGTGGGTATCGGCACCACGCTGCTCTTCCACTGCGACCTGGTCTATGCCGGGGACAACGCCGCCTTCTCCATGCCCTTCGTGAACCTGGGGCTGTGCCCGGAGTTCGCCTCCAGCCTGCTGGTGCCGCAGATGTTCGGCTACCACCGCGCGGCCGAGGCCCTGCTGCTGGGCGAGCCCTTCATGGCCGAGGCGGCGCTCGAGGCCGGCCTGGTCAACCGCGTGCTCCCGCCCACCGAGGCCAATGCCTATGCGCAGGCGCAGGCGCGCAAGCTCGCGGCCAAGCCCCTGTCCTCCCTGGTCGAGACCAAGCGCCTGATGAAGAAGGCGGGCGCGGCGCAGGTGATGGCGCAGATGGGCGAGGAGGGCGCGAGCTTCGGCCGCATGCTGCGCGAACCTGCGGCGCGTGAGGCCTTCGGTGCCTTCATGGAGAAGAGGAAGCCCGACTTCTCCAAGGTCTGATGAAAAACACTGCGCCTTTCCCGGCGACCGGCTTCGAGCCCGAGTTCATCGTGGCGCTCAAGGACATCTTCGAGGACAAGATCGCCTTCAACCGCGTGCTGGGGCTGGAGATCACCCAGATCGCGCCCGAGCGCGTGACAGCCCGCATCGCCATGAAGCCCGAACTCATCGGGCACTATGGCCACCAGCGCATCCACGGTGGCGTGATCAGCGCGGGGCTGGACGCCATGGGTGGCCTGGCGGTGATGGCGGCCATTGGCGCGCGTCACATGGACGAGGCGCCGCTGCAGCGCCTGCAGCGTTTTGCCAAGCTCGGCACCATCGACCTGCGCGTGGACTATCTGCGTCCGGGCATCGGGGCATCGTTCGAGCTGCGCGCCGAGGTGCTGCGCCTGGGCTCACGGGTGGCTTCGACGCGCATGGAATTCCTGGACAGCCAGGGCAAGCTGCTCTCCAGCGCCGCCGCGGCCTACATCGTGTCCTGAGCTCGACCTAGGCGGGTCGGTGCGGCAGCGGGCGGGGCTTGCCCTGGTCGTCGATGGCCACATAGGTCAGCGTGGCCTCCGTCACCTTGACGAACTGCCCCTGGGACTGGAAGCGCTCGGCATAGACCTCCACCTTCACCGTGATCGAGGTCTTGCCGATGCGCGTGAGCTTGGAATAGAAAGACAGGATGTCACCCACGCGCACCGGCTGTTTGAAGATGAACTCGTTCACCGCCACCGTGGCGATGCGCCCGCCGGCATAACGGGCCGGGATGACCGAGCCGGCCAGGTCGACCTGGGCCATGACCCAGCCGCCGAAGATGTCGCCATTGGCGTTGCTGTCGGCCGGCATGGGAATGACCTTGAGCACCAGCTCTTCGTCAGACGGGGGAATGGCAGGGCCGGGGGCGGGTGTGACGGACATGGGGGACAATCGCAAAAACAAACTCAGCAGATTGTCTCACTCATGCGCGGCCGTGGCGAACGCCTTTCCCTTGCCGGCACCGTGGCATCCACCGAGGCGCAGGCCCAGCCGCAGCCGCGCTCGGACTGGGCCACGCTGCGCCGGCTCTTCCCCTACCTCTGGCACTACAAATGGCGTGTGATCGCGGCGCTGGCCTTCATGGTCGGCGCCAAGCTGGCCAACGTGGGCGTGCCCGTGCTGCTCAAGGAGCTCGTGGACCGCATGGACACGCGACCGGCCGACGCGCTCTGGCTGGTGCCTGCGGCCCTGCTGCTGGCCTATGGCGCGCTGCGTTTCCTGACTTCGCTCTTCACCGAGCTGCGCGAGCTGGTCTTCGCCAAGGCCACCGAAGGGGCGGCGCGCACCATCTCGCTGCAGGTCTTCGGGCACCTGCATGCCCTGAGCCTGCGGTTCCATCTGGAGCGCCAGACCGGCGGGATGACGCGCGACATCGAACGCGGCACCCGTGCGGTGCACTCGCTGATCTCGTATTCGCTCTACAGCATCGTGCCCACGCTGATCGAGTTCGCCCTCGTGCTGGGGCTGCTGGCGTTCAGGTTCGACCTGATGTTCGTCTGGATCACGCTGGCCGCGCTGGTGAGCTACATCATCTTCACCGTGACGGTGACCGAGTGGCGCACGCGCTTTCGTCGCCGCATGAACGAACTCGATTCCACGGCGCACAGCCGTGCCGTCGATTCGCTGCTGAATTACGAGACGGTCAAGTACTTCAACAACGAGGAGTTCGAGGCGCGACGCTACGACGAAAACCTCGAGAAGTACCGGCGCGCAGCCATCAAGAGTCAGGCCTCGCTGAGCCTGCTCAACACCGGCCAGCAGCTCATCATCGCCACGGGTCTCGTCGCCATGCTCTGGCGCGCCACGCTGGGCGTGACCGAGGGGCGCATGACCCTGGGCGACCTGGTCATGGTCAATGCGCTGATGATCCAGCTCTACATCCCGCTGGGTTTCCTGGGGGTGCTCTACCGCGAGATCAAGCAGAGCCTGACCGACATCGACAAGATGTTCACCCTGCTCGAGCGCGAGCGCGAGGTGGCCGATGCGCCGGGTGCACCGGACCTGCCGCTGCCGCCGGGCGCCGCGGCTGTGCGCTTCGAACATGTGAGCTTCGCCTACGACCCGGCGCGGCCCATCCTGCACGACGTGAGTTTCGAGATCCCGGCTGGCAAGACCGTGGCGGTGGTCGGTCCCTCTGGGGCCGGCAAATCCACGCTGGCGCGCCTGCTCTACCGCTTCTACGACGTCACGGGCGGGCGCATCGAGATCGCGGGCCAGGATATCCGTCACGTCACACAGGCCAGCGTCAGGCGGGCCATCGGTATCGTGCCGCAGGACACGGTACTGTTCAACGACACGGTGGAATACAACATCGCCTATGGCCGCCCGGGCGCCAGCCGCGCCGAGGTGGAGGCGGCTGCGCGTGCGGCCCACATCCATGACTTCATCGCCGGCACGCCCGCAGGCTACGACACCATGGTGGGCGAGCGCGGGCTCAAGCTCTCGGGCGGCGAGAAGCAGCGCGTGGCGATTGCGCGCACCCTGCTCAAGAATCCGCCCATCCTGATCTTCGACGAGGCCACCTCGGCGCTGGACTCGGCCAACGAGCGCGCCATCCAGGCCGAGCTGCGCAGCGTGGCGCAAGGCAAGACCGCGCTGGTGATCGCCCACCGCCTGTCCACCGTGGTCGATGCCCACGAGATCCTGGTCATGGAAGGCGGGCGGATTGTCGAGCGTGGTCCGCATGCTGCTTTGCTGCGCCGGGACGGCACTTATGCACGTATGTGGGCACTGCAGCAGAGCGCGGAATAGACACGCCCGGTGTTTTGCGGCATCCTCGGGCAGCAAGCCTGCGCAGGCCGTTCCCGGGATGCCCCGGGTGCCTGGGGCGCAAGGTGGGAAAGACAAACAGGAATGCCGGGGAAGCTGATCGCTGTACTTTCCCGCTGGCTTCTGGGTTCGAGCCCAGGCCGGCGTGAACGTGTCATCCTGACGCTGCTGACCATGGCGGGCTACGTGACGTTCGCGCTGCTGCAGGAGGCGGAAGTTCGTCTGGGTTACATCGATCCGCGCGAGTCCAACTGGCTGACGGCTTACAACCTCAGCGGCTCGATCCTCTTCTACCTGATGGTGCGCACGGGCTGGAGCGAGCGCCTGTCCCCCTCGGAGCCCTCCATGACCTTTGTACAGACCGTCCACGGTGTCGTGGCGATCGTCGGCTCCTATGCCATCACCGGTCCGGCGCGGGGCGCGGTGCTGGCCATCCTGGTGCTCGTGCTGGCGTATGGCATGTTCAGCCTGACCGTCCAGCAGGCGCGCGGGCTGGCCGTTTTTGCCCTGTTTGCCCTGGTCGCCGTGATGGTGTGGAAGCACCGGACGCAGCCGCAACGCTATCCGGGGGGGGTCGAAGCCGTGCACCTGGCGTTCGCCGTCGTCGTGCTGGCAGGTGTCTCGGTGCTGTCGATGCGCATGGGCTTGCTGCGCCGCCGGCTGCGGGAACAGAAGCAGGCGCTGGCGCAGTCGCTGGAGCAGATCCGATTGCTGGCCACGCAGGATGAGCTGACTGGCCTGACCAACCGCCGGCACATGGTCGAACTGATGCAGGACGAGCAGTCGCGCCAGCAGCGCTCCGGATCGACGATGAGCCTGGTGCTGCTGGATCTCGACCATTTCAAGCGCGTCAATGACGATTACGGGCACAAGGCCGGCGACACCGTCCTGCGCGCCTTCGCCGACAGCGTGCGGCTCAGTTTGCGCAGCTCGGATGTCCTGGCTCGCTGGGGCGGCGAGGAATTCCTGCTGCTGCTGCCCGCCACCGGCCCGACCGAAGCGCTGCAATGCGTGGAGCGCATGCGCGAAGGCCTGGCCCGGGTGTCGCTGGCCGATATTGCGCCCGACCTGACGCTGACGTTTTCCGCCGGGCTGGTCGCCTTCGAGTCCGGGCAGCCGATCGACACCGTGATCGAGCGCGCCGATCAGGCGCTGTACCGCGCCAAGCAGGCCGGGCGCAACCGCACCGTCATGGCCTGAGGCCTGCGCATAATCGCCGCCATGGAGACCAAGTGGCTTGAGGATTTCGTGAGTCTGGCCGAAACGCGCAGCTTCAGCCGCTCGGCCCAGCTGCGCCACGTCACGCAACCGGCCTTCTCGCGCCGCATCCAGTCGCTCGAGGCCTGGGCCGGCACCGATCTGGTGGATCGCAGCGCCTACCCGACGCGCCTCACCCCCGCCGGCGAAACGCTCTATGGCCAGGCCCTGGAACTGCTCGAGGGCCTGCAGCACACCCGGGCCATGCTGCGCAGCCACACGGCAGCTGGCGAGGACGTGATCGAGTTCGCCGTGCCCCATACCCTGGCCTTCACCTTTTTTCCCGCCTGGGTCTCGGCCTTGCGCGAGAAGTTCGGGCCGTTCAAGAGCCGGCTGATCGCGCTCAACGTGCACGACGCGGTAGTCCGCCTGACCGAGGGCAGCTGCGATCTGCTGCTGGCCTACCACCATGCTGCCCATCCTTTCCCGCTCGATGCCGAGCGCTACGAGATGGTGAGCCTGGGGCAGGAGAGCATCGCGCCCTATTGCCGGCCCGACGCGCAAGGGCAGCCGCTCTTCGCCCTGCCCGGGCGACCGGACCAGCCCCTGCCTTATCTGGGCTATGCGCCAGGGGCCTACCTGGGGCAGGTGGTCGATTTCATGCTCAAGCAGGCGGGGACGCCCATGCACCTGGACCGGGTCTACGAAACCGATATGGCCGAAGGCCTCAAGGCCATGGCCATCGAGGGGCATGGCCTGGCCTTCCTGCCGCACAGCGCGGTGCGGCAGGAGCTGCGCGCCGGGCGTCTGGTCGTTGCTGCGCCGGCGTCGCTGGCCGGGCTGCAGATCACCATGGACATGCGTCTGTACCGGCAGAAACCGCAGGGCCGGCAGCAGCCCAAGCGTACCGCCCAGGCCTTGTGGAGCTTTCTGGCCGGGTCGGCATCAGGGTAGCCCTGTCTTGCCAAAGCGACGCCCGGCGTTCTTTAATGTCCCTACAGTGCCGGTCCCGGCACAGGTTTTGCTGGATACTCGCGGTCTGTCTTTCATCCATACACAAGGAGCAACGCATGAAGAAGCATCTGCTGGCCCTCGCGCTCACCGCCCTCGCCGTGGGCGCCCAGGCCGATACCCTGGCCAAGGTCAAGGCCTCGGGCAGCATCACCATGGGTGTGCGTGATTCGTCCGGTGCCCTGTCCTACACCCTGGGCGACGGCAAGTACGCAGGCTTCCATGTGGAACTCTGCCAGCGCATCATCGCCAATGTGGAGAAGGCCGTGGGCAGGAAGCTGGACGTGAAGTACCAGTCGGTGACCTCGCAGAACCGCATCCCGCTGACGCAGAACGGTACCGTGGACATCGAGTGCGGCTCCACCACCAACAACGCCACGCGTCAGAAAGACGTGGCTTTCGCCGTGACCACCTACGTCGAGGAAGTGCGCATCGCCGTCAAGGCCAACTCGGGCATCACCTCGATCTCCCAGCTCAATGGCAAGAACGTGGCCACCACCACCGGCACCACCTCGGTGCAGACCCTGCGCCGCAACGAGCGCGCCCAGGGCATCAATTTCAACGAGATCTACGGCAAGGACCACGCCGACAGCTTCCTGCTGCTCGAATCGGGCCGCGCCGATGCCTTCGTGATGGACGGCTCCATCCTGGCCGGCAACATCGCCAACGCCAAGAACCCGGCCGACTTCAAGATCGTCGGCGAAGTGCTGTCCGTCGAGCCCATCGCCATCATGCTGCGCAAGGACGACCCGGCCTTCAAGAAGGTGGCCGACGACACGCTGATGGACCTGATGAAGTCCGGCGAGCTGGCCAAGATCTACGACAAGTGGTTCCTGCAGCCCATCCCGCCCAAGAACGTGAAGGTGGGCCTGGCCCTGAGCGACAGCACCAAGGCGGCCTGGGCCGCCCCGAACGACAAGCCCATGGAAGACTACGCCAGGAAATAAGGCGGTATCCGCCATGTCGGCAACGCCCCGCTCCGGTTCACACCCGGGCGGGGTTTTTGCTTGCTGTGACGGGCAGATCGACGGAGACGACACATGAACTGGGACTGGCAGGTCTTCCTCAACGACGACGGCAGCGGCCGCACCTACCTCGAATGGATGATCGACGCCTGGGGCTGGACGCTCGCGGTGGCAGGCTGCTCCTGGGTGGTGGCCCTGCTGGTGGGCGCCCTCATGGGCACGCTGCGCACTTTGCCCGGCAGCCCCTGGCTGGTGCGCCTGGCCACGGCCTGGGTAGAGCTGTTCCGCAACATCCCGTTGCTGGTGCAGATCTTCCTCTGGTACTTCGTGGTGCCCAAGATCTTTCCGGTCTTCCAGCAGGTGCCGGGCTTTGTGCTCGTGGTCTTCGGCCTGGGTTTCTTCACCTCGGCGCGTATTGCCGAGCAGGTGCGCGCGGGTATCCAGGCCCTGCCGCGCGGGCAGCGCTATGCGGCCCTGGCCATGGGCTTCACCCAGGCCCAGGCCTACCGCTACGTGATCCTGCCCATGGCGTTCCGCATCATCCTGCCGCCACTGACCAGCGAGTCGATGAACCTGCTGAAAAACTCGGCTGCGGCCTTTGCCGTGTCGATTGCAGAGCTCACCATGTTCGCCATGCAGGCGCAGGAGGAAACCTCGCGCGGCATCGAGATCTACCTGGCCGTGACCGGCCTGTACATGCTGTCGGCCTTCGCGGTCAACCGCATCTTCGCCTTCGTCGAGAAGAAGGTGCAGGTACCGGGCTTCATCGTCGCTGGTGGCACCGGGGGAGGGCATTGAGATGCTGAACCTCGACCTGACCTTTCTCAGCTGGGACATCATCAGCAAGTTCGTGCTCGGTGGCCTGTGGTTCAGCATCAAGCTCACGCTGATCGCCACGGCCGGCGGCATCTTCTTCGGCACCCTGCTGGCGCTCATGCGCCTGTCGGGGCGCAAGTGGCTCGATGTCCCTGCGGCCATCTACGTCAACGGCATGCGTTCCATCCCGCTGGTGATGGTGATCCTCTGGTTCTTCCTGCTGATCCCCTTCATCATCGGCAAGCCCATCGGTGCCGAGGTCTCGGCCATCATCACCTTCATCGCCTTCGAGGCGGCCTACTTCAGCGAGATCATGCGCGCGGGCATCCAGTCCATCCCGCGCGGCCAGGTCTTTGCGGGCCAGGCCCTGGGGATGAGCTATGCGCAGAACATGCGTCTGGTGGTGCTGCCCCAGGCCTTCCGCAACATGCTGCCGGTGCTGCTGACGCAGACCATCATCCTGTTCCAGGACACCTCGCTGGTCTACGCCATCGGCGCCTATGACCTGCTCAAGGGTTTCACCAACGCCGGCAAGATTTATGGCCGGCCCGAGGAGGCCTATCTGCTGGCCGCCGTCGTGTATTTTGTGATCTGTTTTGCCCTGTCCTGGAGCGTCAAGCGCCTGCAGGCCAAGATCGCCATCGTTCGCTGAGTGCGGAGTAGACCATGATTGAAATCAAGAACGTATCCAAGTGGTATGGCCCGGTGCAGGTGCTCAGCAACTGCTCGGTCAACATCGCCAAGGGCGATGTGGTGGTGGTCTGCGGCCCCTCGGGTTCGGGCAAGTCCACGCTGATCAAGACGGTCAACGGGCTCGAACCGATCCAGCAGGGCGAGATCTATGTCGACGGCGTGCCCCTGCACGATCCCAAGACCGATCTGCCCAAGCTGCGCAGTCGTGTGGGCATGGTGTTCCAGCACTTCGAGCTGTTCCCGCACCTGAGCGTGACGGAGAACCTCACCATCGCCCAGGTCAAGGTGCTGGGCCGCAGCCTCGACGAAGCCCGGGCCCGCGGCCTCAAGATGCTGGACCGCGTGGGCCTGATGGCGCACAAGGACAAGTTCCCGGGCCAGCTCTCGGGCGGCCAGCAGCAGCGCGTGGCCATTGCCCGCGCGCTGTCCATGGACCCCATCGTCATGCTCTTCGACGAGCCGACCTCGGCGCTCGACCCCGAGATGGTGGGCGAGGTGCTGGACGTGATGGTGACCCTGGCCAAGGAGGGCATGACCATGATGGTGGTCACGCACGAGATGGGCTTTGCGCGCAAGGTCGCCAGCCGCGTGATCTTCATCGACGTCGGCGGCCGCATCCTCGAGGACTGCAGCAAGGATGAGTTCTTCGGCCACCCCGAGAACCGTCAGCCGCGCACCAAGGATTTCCTCAACAAGATCCTGCAGCACTGAGCGCCCTGGCCTACAATCCGCTCATGCTTCACCTCGCCCGCATGTCCTCCCTGCCCGCCTGCTCCCTGCAGGCGCCGCATGCGTGTGCCTGGACGCCCTGCCTGCTGCCGCAGGCAGAGTCCTGAGCCCGGCGATCCACCTCTTCCCCCTTTTCGCGCCGACACTGGATCACCGGGCCGCCCCAGGCGCCAGCCCGGACGGTCCGGGCTCCTTCCGGAGCATTTCCATGTCTCATTCCGATACGGCCCGCCTGATGAGCGAGCTGGACCATGCCCGCATCCTTCGCCTGCTGCCGCAGCGGGGTGTGCCTGAATCCCTGAGCGAGTTGCTGCAGGGCGCCGAACTGATGGATCCGCGTGAGCTGCCGCCCCAGGTGGTCACCATGCACAGCCACCTGCTGGTCGAGGACCCGCTCAGTGGCACCCGCCAGGAGCTGACCCTGAGCTATCCCGTCGATGCTGATCCGGCCCAGGGCCGGGTCTCCGTGCTCTCGCCGGTGGGGACCAGCCTGCTGGGCCTAGAAGAGGGCGAAACGGCCGAATGGCTGACGCCCGACGGTCGCCGCCATGCGCTGCGCCTGGTGCGCATCCTCTACCAGCCCGAGGCCAGCGGCGACTACCTGCGCTGACGACCGGTCGGCGGAGCGGGGTGCGACAATCACGCCATGGACACGCTGACCCTCACCCGCCCCGACGACTGGCATCTGCACGTACGCGACGGCGCCGCCCTGGCCGCCGTGGTGCCGCACACGGCGCGCCAGTTTGGCCGCGCCATCATCATGCCCAACCTCAAGCCGCCGGTGACCACGGCCACCGAGGCCGCGCACTACCGCGCCCGCATCCGCGCTGCAGTGCCTGCGGGCGTCGACTTCGAGCCGCTGATGACGCTCTACCTCACCGACAACCTGCCGCCCGAGGAGATCGAGCGCGCCAGGGCCATCGGCGTGGTGGCCTGCAAGCTCTACCCGGCTGGCGCCACGACCAACAGCGATGCCGGCGTGACCGACATCCGCAAGACCTACAAGACACTCGAAGCCATGCAGCGCGAGGGCCTGCTGCTGCTGGTGCATGGTGAAGTCACCAGCCCGGAGATCGATCTCTTCGACCGCGAGGCGGTCTTCATCGAGAAGCAGCTGCAGCCCCTGCGCCGCGATTTCCCCGAGCTCAAGATCGTCTTCGAGCACATCACCACGAAGGAAGCAGCGCAGTACGTGATGGAGAGCGACAAGTACACCGGCGCCACCATCACCGCCCACCACCTGCTCTACAACCGCAACGCCATCTTCACGGGTGGCATCCGCCCGCACTACTACTGCCTGCCCGTGCTCAAGCGTGAAACGCACCGTCAGGCGCTGGTGGCTGCAGCCACCAGCGGCAGTCCGAAGTTCTTCCTCGGTACCGACAGCGCGCCACATCCGGCGCATCTGAAGGAGCACGCCACGGGCTGTGCCGGCTGCTACACGGCGCACGCGGCCATCGAGATGTACGCCGAGGCTTTTGACGCGGTGGGTGCGCTGGACAAGCTGGAAGGCTTTGCCAGCTTCCATGGCGCCGACTTCTACGGCCTGCCGCGCAACCGCGGGACCATCACGCTGCGACGCGAGAGCTGGACGCCGCCCGAGAGCTTTGCCTTCGGCGAAGCCGAGCTCAAGCCGCTGCGCTCGGGCGAGGCCCTGCCGTGGCGCATGGTCTAGAGCACATCGACTGGGCCGCACCCTGGCTGGCGCCTTATCGCACCGTTGGCGAACCGCTCGCGCAGGCTGTCTGTGACGGCGGCAGCAATGCCAGGGTGCTTGATGCGGCGGGCGGCCCGGTCCGGTTCGTGCACCAGGAGATGCTGCCAGCCGGACAGGCTTACGAGCACTTCATCTTCGAGAGCGGGCAGGTGCCCACGCGCGAAGGCCTGCACGACTTCTTCAACGGCCTGGTCTGGCTGCATTTCCCTCAGACCAAGCGCCGGCTCAATGCGCTGCAGGCGGCCGCCATCGCGGCCGACGGGATCGGGCCGGTGCGCGGACCGCTGCGCGACGCCCTGACTCTGTTCGACGAAAACGCCGCCTTGCTGCAGGTGCCGGACGTGCTCTGGGAGGCGCTCTGCGCGCGCGACTGGCGCCGCCTGTTCGTCGAGCACCGTCCACTCTGGCGGCTCGCCCGCGTGACGCTATTTGGTCACGCCTTGATCGAAAAGCTCGTGCAGCCGCGCAAGGACATCACCGCCCATGTCTATCGCGTGCCGCTGGACGTGCCACCCGAATCGCTCGACACCTGGCTGGCGGGTGATCTGGCGCCCGGGCGGCTGGCGGACAAGCCCTTCCAGCCCCTGCCCGTGCTGGGCGTGCCCGGCTGGTGGCCGGTCAACGAAGCGCCGGCTTTCTATCAGGATGCGCAGGTTTTCCGCCCGCGCCGCACCCCCGCTGCCGAACGAAAATAGGCATTTCGCTACACCCGGCAGTGGGAATGCACCGCTGCGCTTGATTTCGGCCTTTTCACCCTTACCATTCGCGCCATCGGTCCCACTGTGTCGGACTGTTCCTGAAGGAAACCATGAAACGCATCATCCTGTTCGTCCTGACCAACCTAGCTGTGGTGGTCGTGCTGGGCATTGTGGCCAGCCTGCTGGGCGTCAACCGCTTCCTCACCGCCAACGGCCTGAACCTGGGCGCCTTGCTGGGCTTTGCGCTCATCATGGGCTTTGGAGGCGCCATCATCTCGCTGCTGATCAGCAAGCCCGTGGCCAAGTGGAGCGCGGGTGTGCAGATCATCGAGCAGCCGCAGACGCCGGATGAGGCCTGGATCGTCAACACCGTGCGCAAGTTCGCCGATCAGGCCGGCATCGGCATGCCCGAGGTCGGCATCTTCGAAGGCGACCCCAATGCCTTTGCCACCGGTGCTTTCAAGAACTCGGCCCTGGTGGCCGTGTCCACGGGCCTGCTGCGCAACATGACGCGCGAAGAGGTCGAGGCGGTGATCGGTCACGAGGTGGCGCACATCGCCAACGGTGACATGGTCACCATGACGCTGATCCAGGGCGTGATGAACACTTTCGTGGTCTTCATCAGCCGCGTGGTGGGCTACGCCGTGGACAGCTTCCTGCGTAAGGGCGACTCGGAGAACTCCGGCCCGGGCATCGGCTACTTTGTCACCACCATCGTGATGGACATCGTGCTGGGTTTCCTGGCTGCCATCATCGTGGCCTGGTTCTCGCGTCAGCGCGAATTCCGTGCCGACGCGGGCGCTGCCCAGCTCATGGGCCGTCGCCAGCCCATGATCAACGCCCTCGCGCGCCTGGGGGGGCTGCACACGGCCGAACTGCCCAAGAGCATGGCGGCCATGGGCATCGCCGGTGGCATCGGCAAGCTGTTCTCGACGCACCCGCCGATCGAAGAGCGCATCGCCGCGCTGCAGAACATGCAGGGCTGAGCGCCGCGCTTTCTCTGCGGCCCCGCGGGCAAACCCTGCCCCGGGGCCTTTTCTTTGGGCTTGCGCGGGGCAGGGCACACGCCCAAAATGGGTGCAGGCGTCGGCTCTGATCGGAGCCTGGCCCTGCCCTCATGACTTCTGCAGTACCTGAGCCCCTCCGCGCGAAGTCCGCCGCCCGCGGTTTCCTGCTGCGCCTGTGGCTGGCGGTGGTGCTGCTCAATCTGCTGCTCATCGGATTTGCGATCTGGGCGCTGGATCAGAGCCGCATGCGGTTTGAGGAGCGGGCCGCGGTGATGGTGGGCAATCTCTCCCACCTGATGGAGCAGGACATCGCCGCATCGGTGCGTGTGATCGATCTGGTGCTGTTGGCGGTGGGCGACGAGGTCCTGCGTGCTGGTGGCAGCGCGCGCGTGGATACCCTGATCGAGGACAAGCTGCGACGGTTGCCCGAACTGGACGGCCTGCGTGTGGCCGACGTCCGGGGCGATCTGCGACACGGTACGGGGGTCACGCCCCGGACCCGGGTCAATATCGCGGACCGCGATTATTTCGTCCGCCTGCGTGATGATCCCGGCGCTGGTCTGGTCGTGAGCAAGCCGGTCCAGGGGCGCCTGAGCGGCAAATGGGTGATCAACCTGGCGCGCGGCCTGCGCGCGCCCGACGGGCGCTTTCTGGGCGTGGTCCAGGGTTCCTTGCCCTTGCAGCACATCATCGCGCGTCTGGCGCCGCTGCAGTTCGGCACCAGCGGCTCATTCACGGTTTTCGACGCGGATTTTCGTCTGGTTGTGCGTCACCCCTCGCCGGATGGCGTGGCCGAGGCTGTGGGCATGCCCTTCGGCTCGCCTGAACTGCGCCAGCTTGTGGGGAGCGGGCAGCGCAGTGGCGTCTACAAGGCGCGCTCCATCGTCGACGCGGTGCAGCGCACTTCCTCGTTTCGCCGCATCACGGGGACGGACCTGTACCTCGTGATCGGCTTTGCCGAGGACGACTACCTCGCGGGCTGGCGCGAGGAGGTGGGCAAGGCTGTGGGGGTGGTGCTGTTGTTTCTGTGCACCAGCCTGGTGGTGGCGGCCCTGATCCGGCGCTCCTGGCAGCGCCAGGCCGAGGCCACGCAGGCCTTGCAGCAGGCCTATCGCAAGCTGGAGGCGGAAAAGCAGCTGAACCAGACCATCATTCGCTCCTCGCCTTTCGCCATCTACACGCGTGACCGCGAGGGCATCGTCACGGCCTGGAATCCCGCGGCCGAGAAGCTGTTCGGCTGGCGTGCCGAACAGATCCTCGGGCGACCCCTGCTCAGCGTGCCGGCGGGCCGGCAGCGCGAGACGGCAGAGTTGCGCCAGCGCGTGTTGCGCGGTGAGAGCATCCTGGACCAGGAGGTGCAGCGTCAGAAGGCCGACGGCACGCTGTTCGACCTGAGCACGACGCTGGCGCCGCTGCGTGATGCCAGTGGCGAGATCAGCGGCTATCTCGCCATCGCCGCCGACATCACGGCGCGCAAGGCGGCCGAACGCCAGGTCGAGTTCCTGGCCTACCGCGATGTACTCACCGGTCTGCCCAATCGTCTGCTGCTGCAGGACCGGTTCAGCCAGGCCGTGGCGCATGCCGAGCGCACGCAGCGGCGCCTGGCCCTGCTGTTCCTGGACCTGGACAACTTCAAGACCATCAACGACTCGCTGGGCCACGCCGTGGGTGATGCCCTGCTCAAGGAGATCGCGCTGCGCCTGAGCGAGTGTGTGCGCGAGACTGACACCATCAGTCGCCAGGGCGGTGATGAATTTCTCATCGTGCTGTCTGACCTCAGCGGTACCGAAGCCATCGTGCCCGTGCTGGTCAAGATCCGTGAGAGGCTGCAGGCTCCCTTCCTCATCGATGGCCACGAACTCAGCACATCGGCCTCGATCGGTGTGGCGCTGTACCCGGACGACGGGCGTGATTTCGAGATCCTGCATCAGAAGGCTGACACCGCCATGTACCGGGCCAAGGACGCAGGGCGCAATCATTACCGCTTCTTCGATGAGCAGATGAACGTCGAGGCCGTCGAGCATCTGCGACTCAAGAATGGCCTGCGCCGCGCACTGGAGCGAGGCGAATTCGAGCTGCACTACCAGCCGCAGATCACGCTGGACCAGGGGCGCGTCGTGGGGGTCGAGGCGCTGCTGCGCTGGCGTCATCCCGAGCAGGGGCTGATTCCGCCGGGCCGCTTCATTCCGGTGGCCGAAGACGGCGGCCTGATCGTGCCGATCGGCGAATGGGTGCTGGAAGAGGCCTGTCGCCAGGCCATGGCCTGGCGCGCCCAGGGCCTGCCGCCGCTGGTGCTGGCGGTCAACCTGTCTGCGGTGCAGTTCCGCCGCGGTGATCTGCAGCCCGCGATTGCCCGTATCCTGCAGCGCACCGGCTTCGAGCCGCGCCTGCTGGAACTGGAACTCACGGAATCCATCATGATCCACGATGCCGAGGCCGTGCTGGCCGCGGTGCGCCAGCTCAAGCAGCTGGGCGTCAAGCTCTCGATCGATGACTTCGGTACCGGCTACTCCAGTCTGTCCTACCTGAAACGCTTCGACGTCGACAAGCTCAAGATCGACCAGGGCTTTGTCCGCGACCTGGCGCGCAACCCCGACGACGCGGCCATTGTGCGCGCCATCATCCAGATGGCGGCCAGCCTGGGCCTGCACACCATCGCCGAGGGCGTGGAGGATGCCGAGGCGCTGGCGCTGTTGCGACAGTATGGTTGTCACGAGGCGCAGGGCTATTTCTTTGCACGACCCATGGACGCAACGGCTCTGGCAGACTACGTGCTGCACATGTTGCAGACACCACCCAACTTCGAAGACACGGGGGCCCTATGAAACGTAGCCACAACTTGTTGCTCGTCGCCCTCTGCGCCGCTGTCTCCGGCGCAGCCTGGGCACAGTCGCCCCAGACCTGCGAGCAGGCCTGGGCTGAGTACAGGCAGTTCATGAAGGACAACGAGATGGAACCCGGGCGCCACGCCTACACGGTGTACGGCGCCAATGTGCGTGCCCTGTGCGGGGCTGATGCACTGCCGGTGCCGCCGGGCGTCGACACGCCGCCGCGCATCATCCGCAGGCCGCCGCCCCCGCCGCCCAAACCGCCGCAGAACCCTCCGGCGCCCAAGTAGGCCAGGAGCCGGTCAGCCAACCAGGTCCTGCGCCAGGGCTTCGGCCACCTTGATGCCATCCACGCCGGCCGAGAGGATGCCGCCGGCATAACCCGCCCCTTCGCCTGCGGGGTAGAGGCCGCGCACATTGAGGCTTTGCAGATCATCGCCGCGCGGGATGCGCAGCGGTGAGGAGGTGCGCGTTTCCACGCCGGTGAGGACGGCGTCGGGCATGTCGTAGCCCTTGATCTTGCGTCCGAAGACCGGCAGGGCCTCGCGCATGGCCTCGATGGCGTACGCCGGCAGCGCGGGCTGCAGGTCGCCGAGTTTCACACCCGGCTTGTACGAGGGCAGCACGCTGCCGAAGTCTTTCGAGGGTTGACCAGCCAGGAAGTCGCCCACGAGCTGGCCCGGGGCTTCGTAGCTGCTGCCGCCCAGCACATAGGCTTGCGCCTCCAGCTTGCGCTGCAGCACGATGCCTGCAAGCGGGTGGTACTGCGGTGGTTGTTTGCCACGCATCTCCGCAGCCTGCGCCGCATAACGCGGCCCGTCCTCGGGGCCGAAAGCGGCGATCCAGTCGTCCACGGTCTGGCCATCCGGGTAGTCAGGCGGTTCGATCCCCACCACCATGCCCGCATTGGCGTTGCGCTCGTTGCGCGAGTACTGGCTCATGCCATTGGTGACCACCCGCCCGGGTTCCGAGGTGGCGGCCACCACGGTGCCGCCGGGGCACATGCAGAAGCTGTAGACCGCGCGACCATTCTTCGCGTGGTGTACCAGCTTGTAGTCGGCCGCGCCCAGCATGGGGTGGCCTGCGTACTTGCCCCAGCGCGCACGGTCGATCACGCCCTGCGGGTGTTCAATGCGGAAACCGATGGAGAAGGGCTTGGCCTGCAGGCTCACGCCGCGCTCCCAGAGCATGGTGAAGGTGTCGCGCGAGCTGTGGCCCAGGGCCAGTACCACGTGGCGGGCCGGCAGCTCGTAGCTCTGCCCGGTGGCCTGGTCCAGCACCCGCAGGCCGCGCAGCGCCTTGCCGTTCGGCGTCTCGTCGAGCAGCAGGTCGGTGACGCGCTGCTGGAAGCGGATCTCGCCACCCAGGGACTCGATCTGTTCGCGGATGCCTTCGACCACCTTGACGAGCTTGAAGGTGCCGATGTGCGGATGCGCCTCGACCAGGATCTCGCGCGGTGCGCCGGCGTCCACGAACTCCTGCATGACCTTGCGGCCCAGGTGGCGCGGATCCTTGATCTGGCTGTAGAGCTTGCCGTCGCTGAAGGTGCCCGCGCCGCCCTCGCCGAACTGCACGTTGGATTCGGGCTGCAGCACCTTCTTGCGCCACAGGCCCCAGGTGTCCTTGGTGCGTTCGCGCACGGTCTTGCCGCGCTCGAGCACGATGGGCCGGAAGCCCATCTGGGCCAGCAGCAGGGCCGCGAAGATGCCGCAGGGGCCGAAGCCCACGACCACCGGGCGTTCTTCCAGTTTCGCCGGCGCGTGCACGGGCGGGCGGTAGACCAGGTCGGGGCTGGGGCCGATGTGAGGATGCTTGTGGAACTGCGTGAGCAGACGGGTTTCCAGTTCCGGTGCGAGCTCGACGTCGACGATGTAGACCTGCAGCAGCTCGGCCTTGCGTGCGTCGAAGCTGCGCTTGTAGACGGTGTGGTGGCGCAGGTCACCTGGCGCGATGCCCAGCGTCTTGCAGATCAACGCGGGCAGGGCCTCGGGGGCGTGCTCCAGCGGGAGCTTGAGTTCGGTCAGTCGGATCATGGCTTGTAGTTATCAAGCGAAGAAGGCCGCCATGATACGCGCCGGCACGAAGTGCCGCAGGCTGGGATAATCCGTGGTGTGAAGTCGGCCGGACCGCCGCTGGTGCAAGCTGGGAAACCAGGCACTGGAGGAACGTCCGGACTGCACAGGGCAGCGTAGGAGGTAACACCTCTCCACCGTGAGGTGAGGATCAGAGCAACAGAGACGAGTCGCTACCGGGCAACCGGTAACGGGTGAAACGGGCAATCTCTACGCGCAGCAATACCAAATAGGCCAGCGTTGATGTGGCTCCGCGGAGCTGGCGGGTAGGTAGCACCGAGCCGGGTGGGTGACCCCCGGCCCAGATTAATGGCGGTCACGCTGCGGGCAACCGCAGTGCACAGAATCCGGCTTACAGGCCGACTTCACACTTCTTCCGTCCGGTGCCGCGCAGGCGGCACCGGGCTCTCAGAGGTCGCGCTCTCAGGACTTGGCGGCCAGTGCGCCGGCCAGCGCGAACACCGAATTGGGTGCCGTGGTCTTGGGCGGCTCGGGCTTGCGCTGGGCAAAGATGCCGCGCCGGCTCGTGGTCTGGCGCTCTTCCACCGCCACGCCCTTGGCACGCTGCTCCTCGCAGAGCTGCAGCAGCTTGATGCCTTCAAGGTGCTCCATCATGCGGCTGTTCAGGCCGCTCCAGAGTTCGCGTGTGAGTTGCCAGCCGGCCTCGCCGGCGTCGCTATTCTCATCGGCCTGCAGGCCACGCGGCCCTTCGACGGCACGGATGATGTCGGCCACGCTGATGAACTGGACACTGCGGCCCAGGGTGTAGCCGCCGCCCGGCCCGCGGGTGCTTTCCACGAGACCCTGCTGACGCAGCTTGCTGAACAGCTGTTCCAAGTAGGACAGGGAGATCTGCAGCCTTTGCCCGATGGAATTCAGGGGCACGGGTCCGGTCGACTCGCGCAGGGCGAGGTCGATCATGGCGGCGACGGCAAAGCGGCTTTTGGCGCTGAGACGCATGGCGTTTCCTTTCTCGGATGTGGCGCGGGCACTGGATGGCACTCGCACACGAAACTTTAGGGATATTCGATCTTCCGGTAAATTCGAATTTTCGAAAGAATCACTTCGATTAAAACGAACTAAAAGAGTTCCCGTGAACTTCAAACATCTGCACTATTTCTGGGTGGCTGCAAGATCTGGTGGAATCTTGAGAGCTGGTGAGCAGTTACATACAACACCGCAAACCCTGTCCGGTCAAATCAAACTGCTGGAAGAACGTCTAGGACGCAAGCTGTTCCGCAAAAGCGGCCGGCAACTGGAGCTGACCGACGACGGCCGTCTGGCCCTGGGCTATGCCGACGAGATCTTCACCCTGGGCGCCGAGCTGGAGGCTGCGCTGCGCCAGCCGCGCAGCGGGCCGCGGGTGCTGGACTTCCGGGTCGGGGTGGCCGATTCGGTGGCCAAGTCCGTGGCCTACCGGCTGCTCGAGCCGGCCATGAACCTGGAGGTGCCGGTGCGCCTGATCGGGGTCGAGGGCAAATTCCCTGACCTGCTGGCCCAGCTGGCCCTGCATCGGCTGGACCTGGTGATCGCCGACGAGCCGCTGACGCGGCGCATCAGCGTCAAGGCCTACAACCACGCACTGGGCACCTCGCGCATGAGCTTCTTCTGCGCGCCGACGTTGCGCAGCCAGCTGCAGGGGCCGTTTCCCCAGTGTCTGCACGGCGCGCCCATGCTGATCCAGGGTGCGGCCTCGTCCGTGCGGCAGGAACTCGACGCCTGGCTGCTGCGCCAGGGCATCCAGCCGCGCATCGTGGGTGAGTTCGACGATGGCGCGCTGATGACGGCCTTCGGACGCGAGGGCCGCGGCGTCTTCATGTCACCCAGCGTGCTGGAGGACGAGACCGTGGCGCATTACGGCGTGGAGGTCATCGGCCGCGGCGATGAGGAACTAGTCGAGGAGTTCTATGCCGTCTCGGTGGAGCGGCGCATCAAGCACCCGGCCGTGGCGGCCATCACGCAGGCCGCACGCGGGCGGCTCTTTCACGCCTAGTGCTCAGCGGCACAGCGCACCAGCCTTGAGCTGCTCGGCGCGCTGCGGCGTGGCCGGGTGCGTGCTGAGCCAGTCGGCCATGGTGCTGCCGTGCGCCTGGGGGGCGGGGGCGCCGTGCTCCTGCGACAGGCCCAGCAGCAGCTCGGCCATGGGAGCGGTGGGCTTTTGCGCGCGCGTCATCAGCGCCAGCGCGAAGCAGTCGGATTCGGTCTCGTGCTGGCGTCGGTAGGCCAGGCCTGTGAGCACCGTGCTGGCCAGCGAGACCACACTGGACACATCGCCCAGTGCCAGGCCCAGCCCCACATTGAGCACGCCCTGTTCGACGATCAGGCGCGTGCCGTGACGGTGCTCGACATGGCCGATCTCGTGCGCCAGCACCCCCAGCAGCGCGTCGTCCGGGAGGCCGGCCTTGGCCGCGCTTTCGACCAGTTCGTCGGTCATGACCAGGGTGCCGCCGGGCAGGGCGAAAGCGTTGGGGCCCAGACCGCGGCGAAACAGCAGCTCGTAGCGGGGACGATAGGCCGGGTAGCGCTTGAGCTTGGGGTCGAGCTGACGCAGCAGGTCGTCGAAGCTGGCCCGCAGCGCGGCCTGGCGTTCGGGGGCCAACTGGCTGGGCTTGAGCCAGCGTTGCTCGATCTGGCCCAGCGCCTCCTGGCTGATGCCCAGCTCCCATTCCAGCGGTACATGGCGGCTCAGCTGGGCCGCGGCCCAGGGCGTGCCGTAGCGGTAGAAGGCCAGGAGCCCGAGGATGGCGAAGGCCAGCACGCCCAGCAACACCGGCCAGCGGGTCTGCATGCGCTGGGCCAGGCCGGGGCGCGCGCCGGCAGCGGCCAGGGCCTGCTGCCAGACCTGGGGCTGGTCGATCTCGATGCTGCCGTGCTCGTGCAGGGCGATGGTGAGGCGCTCAGGTGCGCGGTCGGCGCTCCATTGTGGCGGCCATTCCACCTCGTCGTGCTCGAAGCGGCGCGAGGCGGCGTGCGCGAGGTCCAGCACATGCAGGCGCAGGGCCGGTCCCTTGGGCCCGGGTTCGAGCACGATCAGCACCTCGCGCGCGCGGCTGCTGCGGCCGTTGAACCATTTGGCGCGCAAGGGCGCGGCCGGGCTGACGGTCTCGGCCATGGGCTCAGCCGACGATGTCCAGGCCGGCGGCATCGGCGAGGGCGTCACCCAGGCCATCCTGCTGCTTGACCAGATCGCCTACCAGCTGGTCCAGGCCGCCCTTGACGTGCAGGGTGACCGAGTCGGCCTTTATGCGGTATTCGCTGACACGGGCGAAGGGGCGGTAGAAGCCCAGGGTCAGCAGCGTGAGCAGCAGGTTTTTGAGGCGCAGGCGTACGAAGGGCCAGTGCCTGAGGTCGCATTTGAAGCGTGCGATCTGGCTCAGGCCCACATTGCTCCAGATCAGCTTGAACATGCGCGCCTCGCGGTAGGCGCGCGCCGGCGCCGAGACCAGGATCAGGCCCAGGAAGACGGCGAGCACCGTCACCAGGATCAGCACGAACATGGCCGGTCCGCGCGCATTGCTGAACAGGCTCTGCAGGGTGTAGAGCGCCCCGGCCCCCAGGGCCAGGATCAGCGCGATGCCGGCCAGCAGCACGGCGACGGTCGCAGCCCAGATGCGCACGAAGTCGCTGTAGACCGGTTTCCAGCGCCCGTGCTGCCTGCCGATGCCGGCACGCAGTACCAGCAGGCTCTTGTAGTTGAACTCGACGCGGATGATGCACAGCAGGCTGACGACCACGCCCAGGGCGACCAGGCCCCACATGGGCGCACTCACGACCGGGAACTGGACGCCGCGCGGCTTGCGCACCGGGGGGGCACCCGCATCGGCGGCCAGCATCTCGAGGCCGAAACTGATCGCGATCCAGAGCGCGGCCATCACGAAGATGGGCCAGCTCGCCAGGTAGACATCCTTCCAGCCGGCGGCGAAATGCAGCTGCAGGCCGCGCCAGCGCGTGCTGGCCAGGCGAAAGCGCATGGCGCTGCCCCAGATGTAGGGGGCCAGCACGGCCGCGGCGACGATGAAGAACAGCACCAGGGTCTCCTGCCCGGTCTCGGCCGCGATCTGGTAGGCGATGTACAGGAGGGCGAAAAGGATGAAGCTGAACACCATCTTGCGCAGCGGCGCGGTGAATTCCAGCGGGCTGTCTGCGATCAGGGTGTGGTCGTAGAACCAGCGCGCGGTGCGCCGGCGCGCCCAGGGCGTGTACAGCCCCAGCGTGACGATGGACAGCAGCACATTGACGATCCAGACCCGGAAGTATTCGCCGCCGGTACCGGAAAAGCGTAAGCGGTAGGCGGCAATGCCGTGACGTTGCGTCCTGCTGTCCATACCCCTGGCCTCCCGGTGATGTCGTTGCGCCGGCAGTGTAGCAGCGCGTCCCGTTGCGTGAACGGATCCTAGAAGCGCTCGTGGGCCTGCAGATAGCGCCATTGCCCCTCAGGCAGCTGGCTCATGGGCACGCGACCGATGCGGATGCGCTTCATGGCCAGGATCTGCAGGCCGGCGCGTTCACAGACATAGGCAACGAGGCCGGGGTGGGCGCCCTTGATGGCCAGGCGCAGCTTGCTGCGACCGTTGCCGCTGCCGGTCAGGCTGGCCTTGAGCGGGGGCAGGGGTTGCCCACGCACGTCGGTGTTCCGCATCAGCAGCGCCAGCTGTTCGCGCGAGACCTCGCCCTGGACGTCGACCGTCATCTCCACCTCGATCAGCCGTTCCTCTTCGCCGAGCTTGCGCGCGACGCGTCCGTCCTGGGTGTAGACCAGCAGGCCGCTGGCCGCAGGCTCCAGCGGGACGGTGAGCCTGAGCTGGTGGAAGTGGCGCTTGAGCACGCGCGTGCCGCTGGGGTCGGCGCTCCAATGGCTGGCCGCGCTCAGCAGGGTCAGCGGGGCCGGATGGTCTGCCGGCTTGTGCAGCAGCAGCGTCACGGGTGGCAACTCGGTGAGCCGCGCGTGCGGGTCGAGTTCTATCTTCTCGTGAAGCACGCGGAACTGCGGTTCCTCCACCACGCGGCCGTCGACCGTGACCCAGCCGCCTTCGATGTAGCGCTCGGCCTCGCTGCGCGAGCAGGAGAGTTGGGCGGCGAGGCGCTTGGACAGGCGGACAGCTTCAGTCATCTGGACGATCCCGGCAGGGCCTGCAGGCGTTCGACATGGGCCTGCAGCGAGCGCTTGGCGACGGGCCAGATGGCCGGTGGCACATCGTCATAGGCCAGCGCCACCCAGTCGTCCAGCGTGCCCCCGGGCCGGGCGCTCATGGCAGCCTGTACCTTTGCCTCGCGGGCCAGGCGGTGGGCCTTGAGTTGGGCGATAACGGTGCGCGCCTGGTCCATCACATGGCCGTGGGCCGGCAGGATGTAGCCTAGGCCCAGGCGAGCGCAGGCGGCGTCGAGTGCGTCGAGCGCATCGAGGTAGGCCGTCATATTGCCGTCCGGTGGATTGATCACCGTGGTGCTGCCGTTGAGGATGTGGTCGCCTGAAAACAGCAGGCCCGTGCCGGCGGCGTCGGCCAGCAGCAGGCAGAGGTGGTTGGCCGCATGGCCCGGGGTGTGGATGATCTGCAGGCGGTGCAGTACCTGCCCTGCCGCGTCGCGCAGCGTGAGCGTCTCGCCGTCGGCCAGTGCCCGGTCGGGGCTGAACTGGCTGGCCGCGTTCGCCGTGGGCGCCGAGGGCAGGCCCAGCACGGGCGGTGTGTGGCCGCCGCGCTCGGTGCACAGGGTCTGCAGCGGCCGGGCGGCCGGCGCGTGGTCGGCGTGCGAATGCGTGCAGACGATGAGGCGGATGTCGCCGTCCGCGGCCTGCCACAGTCGTTCGATGTGGGTTGGCTCCAGCGGCCCGGGGTCGATGACCAGCCAGCCCGTGGCCGGCGAGCCTACGAGGTAGCTGTTGGTGCCGGGGCCGGTCATGAGCCCGGGGTTCGGTGCCGTCAGACGCAGCACGTGCGGCAGCAGGGCGACGGGCGCCTCGTGCTGCCAGGGCGGCCGGGCCTGCAGGCCGGCTAGGGGTAGATGCGGAGTGGACATGAAGGGCTGGAAAAGTACCATGGGCTGGCGACCCCAACTCTAAAGGAGACGAACTCATGTACAAGCACGTATTGCGCCGCGCCCTGCTGACCCTGTCCGCGATCTCGGTCCTGGGCCTGGGCCTGGGCGCACAGGCCCAGGACTGGCCGGCCCGCCAGCCGATCAAGCTCGTGGCGGTGTTTCCGCCCGGCGGCTCGGTGGATCAGGTCTCGCGCCTGCTGGCGCCCTACCTGCAACAGGAGCTGGGCCAGAACGTGATCGTCGAGAACAAGGGCGGGGCCTCGGGCTCCATCGGCGCGGCCCAGGTGGCCGCTGCCGCGCCCGACGGCTACACCTTTGCCGTGGTCTTCGATACCCATGGTGTGAACCCGGCGCTCATGCCCAACCTGCCCTTCGATACACGCAAGGACCTGAGCACGGTGATTGTCGTGGGCACCTCGCCCATGGTGCTGGCCACGCCCGCAGGTTCGGAGTACAAGACCTTTGCCGATGTGCTGGCGGCCGCCAAGGCCAGCAAGGGCGTGAGCTACGGCAGTATCGGCTCGGGCAGCCTGGGGCATCTGGCGATGGCGCTGCTGGGCAAGAACAACCAGCTGAACTTTGTCCACGTGCCTTACAAGGGCGGCGGCCCGCTGATGAACGATGCCGTGGCCGGCCATGTGCCCCTGGCCATCGGCTCGGTCTTCGTGGTCAAACCGCACGTGGACAGCAAGCGCCTGCGTCCGCTGGCGGTGACGACCAGCCAGCGGGCCCGCCAGCTGCCCGAGGTGCCGACCATCGCCGAGAGCGGCTTTGCGGGCTTCGAGGCGCCGGCCTGGTGGGCCGTGCTGGCGCCCGCGAAGACGCCGCCGGCCATCGTGCAGCGCATGAACGAGGCCATCAACAAGATCATGAAGAACCCCGAGGTGGCGCAGCGCCTGGCCGGGCAGGGCATCGATGTGCTGGGCGGTACGCCGCAGGCCGGCCAGGCCTTCCTCGAGCGCCAGATGGATATCTGGGCCAAGGTCGTCAAGGACAACGACATCAAGCCGGATTGATGCCTTCCCTGTGGCGGCCTTGCGGGCCGCCGCAGGGGCTACTTCTCCGGCGTGATCTGCAGCGCCACGAGAAAGCGCGCCACCATGTTGTAGGTGGCGATGGCGCTCGTGAGTTCGACCAGGCCGGTCTCGTCGAAATGCCGGCGCAGGGCGTCGAAAACTTCGTCACTCACCTGGACGTCCAGCGTCATCTGCGCCGCGTAGCGGATCACCAGCCGGTCCAGCTCGTCCAGCACCGCGGCGTCGGGGATGCCGCGTGGGTCGGCCCGTAGGAAAGCCTGCAGCGCATCAAGCTGGGCCTGGCTGCCGCCGGCGGCCAGGAAGTCGGGCGCGTGGTGGTGGTACTCGTAGTGCGCGCCCGTGAGCAGGGCCACGGTGCAGATGCCGAGCTCGCGCAGCCTGCGGCTGGTCGGCAGCTCGGTGCGCACGGCGCGCAGGTAGGTGTTCCAGCCGCGGGCCAGCGGCTCGCTCCAGAGCAGGGCCTTGTCCAGGTTGATCAGGGTGCCGCCGCGGCGCGCCTTGATGGCGTCCACGAGTTCGGCGGGCTGAGGTTTGCGTTCAGGCGTCCAGTCGGGCAGTCGCATCGTTGTTTTCCCGTGAGGCGGTGGATGAAATGGCGTTTGCAGCCTCCAGCATACGCGGGGAATGGGCGGATAATTTGCGGCCATGCGTATCCGCTTCACCAAGATGCAGGGTGCGGGCAATGACTTCGTCGTGCTCGACGAGACCCGCGGCCCCAGCGTGCCCGGAGGGCTGACCCCGGCACAGTACCGCTGGCTGGCCGACCGCCACTTCGGCGTCGGCGCCGACCAGATCCTCAGCGTGCGCCCGGCCCCGGCGCCCGGCATCGATTTCGAGTATGTGATCCACAACGCCGACGGCAGCGAGGTCGAGCAGTGCGGCAATGGCGCGCGCTGCTTTGCCCGCTATGTGCACGACGCCGGCCTCACGGGCAAGGACCGCATCCGCGTGCAGACCCTGGCCGGCGTGATCGAGCCGCGCCTCAATGCCGATGGCCGGGTGACCGTGGACATGGGCGCGCCCATCTTCGAACTGGAGCGCGTGCCCTTCGACGCCAGCAACCTGAGTCCTGTGGCCGATGGCGACTGGCAGACCTGGCCGGTGGTGGTCGATGGTGTCACCGTGCCACTGGCCGTGCTGTCCATGGGCAATCCGCATGCGGTGCAGCTGGTGCCCGATCTGGAGAGCGCCCCGGTACGCACGCAGGGTCCGCTGATCGAACACCATGCCCGTTTCCCGCGCCGCGTCAATGCCGGCTTCCTGCAGATCGTCGACCGTACGCAGGTGAAGCTGCGTGTCTGGGAGCGTGGCGCTGGCGAGACCCTGGCCTGCGGCACCGGTGCCTGTGCGGCCGCGGTGGCGGGCATGCGCCTTGGGCGGCTCGATGCCCGCGTGGACGTGCAGACGCGCGGCGGCGTGCTGACCATCGAATGGGCCGGTGAGGGCCAGCCGGTCTACATGACCGGCCCGGCCACCACGGTCTTCCAGGGCGAAGTCGATGTGCCTGAACTGAACTGATCCAAGACACCAGAACCATGACCGAACAAGACATCGCCAACTACCTGCGCGGCAACCCCGCCTTCTTCGAGCGCCAGGCCGACCTGCTGGCCGAGATCTGCCTGATCAGCCCGCACAGCCGGCGCACCGTGAGCCTGCAGGAACGTCAGGCCGAGCTGCTGCGCGAGAAGATCCGCATGCTCGAAGGCCGGCTCATGGAGATGATCCGCCATGGGGGCGACAACCTCGTGCTGTCGGACAAGATGCTGCGCTGGGCGCGCGACCTCTTCCTCGTGGAGGCGGAAGACCTGATCCCTGAAGCCATCGTCGACTCCATCCAGCTGCAGTTCGCCGTGCCCCAGACCGCCATCCGTCTCTGGGGCGTGGACGAGGCCTTTGCGGGCGAGTCCTGGGCCCAGCGCGTGAGCGAAGACGCGCGCCTGCTGGCAGATTCCCTGCGCGAGCCTTTTTGCGGCGTCAATTCGGGTTTCGAGGCGACCCAATGGCTGCCGCAACCCGAGCAGGCTGTTTCATTGGCCCTGCTGCCCCTGCGTCCGCTGGAAGCGGGCAACAGCGGCCCGGCCTTCGGCATGATCGTGCTGGCTTCGCCCGATGCGCAGCGCTACACCAGCACCATGGGCACCGATTTCCTGGTGCGCATCGCCGAGGTGGCGAGTGCTGCCCTGTCGCGCCTGAGGTAGGCATGAGCACGCCAGCGCAGCCCGGCAGCGACGATCAGCAGCTGGTCGAGCGCTATCTTGAGCACGTGCGGGTGGAAAAACGCCTGGCCCTGCGCACGGTCGAGCTCTATGCGCTCGACCTGCGCCGGCTCGGCGAGTTCGCTGCCCAGGCCGGCGTGCCGCTGGCCAGTGTGCACAGCGCCCATGTGCGGCGCTGGATCGCCCAGATGCACGCTGCGGGTCGCAGCGGCCGCGGCATCGCACTCATCCTTTCGGGCTGGCGCGGCTTCTACGCCTGGCTGGGCCGCGAGGGGCGTGTGACCAGCAATCCGGTGCAGGACGTGCGTGCCCCCAAGGCGGCCAAACCCCTGCCCAAAGCGTTGAGCGTGGACGACGCGGTGCAACTCGCGGCCCATCGCGACGAGGACGACGATCCCTGGCTGCAGGCGCGCGACGCGGCCATGACCGAGCTGCTCTACAGCAGCGGCCTGCGTGTGAGCGAGCTCACGGGCCTGGATGTGCACGCGAGCTCAAGCGCCCGGGGCTGGATCGACCTGCAGGCCGGCGAGGCCCATGTGCTGGGCAAGGGCAGCAAGCGCCGCAGCGTGCCCGTGGGCGCGGCGGCGATGACGGCCTTGAAGCACTGGCTGGCGCTGCGCGCACAGGCCGGTGTGCTTGCGGATCAGCCCGCGCTCTTCATTGGCCGTCACGGCACGCGGCTCACGCCCCAGTCCATCTGGCAGCGCCTCAAGCGCCGCAGCCTGCAGGCCGGCCTGGCCACGCCGGTGCACCCACACATGCTGCGCCATTCCTTCGCCAGCCATGTGCTGCAGTCCAGCAGCGATCTGCGCGCCGTGCAGGAGCTGCTGGGTCATGCCAACATCGCCACGACCCAGGTCTACACGCGACTCGATTTCCAGCACTTGGCCCAGGCCTACGACGCGGCGCATCCGCGCGCGCGCGTCAAAGGTGGCAAGTAGAAGCCCTAGAAGGTTTCCCAGTCACCGTCGTCTGCACCAGCCGCCTTGGCAGGCGCCTTCACAGGTGGCGTGGCGGCGGGCGCTGCCAGACGCTGAGGGGCGGCTGATGCGGGTCTGGGAGCAGGCGCGCGAGCCGGAGCGGTCGGCGCTGCCGCGGCTGCCATGCCTTTCGGCGGTGCTTGCCCCGTGTCGCCCGCCAGCCTGAACACGGCTACGGTCTGCACCAGCTCCTGGGCCTGCGTCTTGAGGCTGCTGGCGGCGGCGGCCATCTCTTCCACCAGGGCCGCATTCTGCTGGGTGGTCTGGTCCATGCTCGTGATGGCCTCGCCCACCTGGGCCACGCCCTGGCTCTGCTCGCTGCTGGCGGCGCTGATCTCGCCCATGATGTCGGTCACGCGCCGGATGCTGGCCACCACCTCGTTCATGGTGGCGCCGGCCTGGTCCACCAGGGCGGTGCCGCGGCCCACACGTTCCACGCTGTCGGTGATCAGGGTCTTGATCTCCTTGGCCGCTTCGGCACTGCGCCCGGCCAGGCTGCGCACCTCGCTGGCCACGACCGCGAAGCCACGGCCCTGTTCGCCCGCGCGCGCCGCTTCCACGGCGGCGTTGAGCGCCAGGATGTTGGTCTGGAAGGCGATGCCGTCAATCACGCTGATGATGTCGTGGATCTTGCGCGCGCTGTCGTTGATGCCCTTCATCGTGTCCACCACCTGGGCCACGACCTCGCCGCCCTGCACGGCCACCGTCGAGGCGCTCTGCGCGAGCTGGTTGGCCTGGCGGGCGTTGTCGGCGTTCTGCCGCACGGTGGAGGAGAGTTCTTCCATCGACGCCGCGGTCTCTTCCAGCGCGCTGGCCTGGCTCTCGGTGCGGGCCGAGAGGTCGTTGTTGCCGGTGGCGATCTCGGCGCTGGCGTTGGAGACGGCGTCGCTCCCCTGGCGCACCTGGTTGACGAGACGGGTCAGGGCATTCTGCATGTCGCGTACGGCGTGCAGCAGCTGGCCGATCTCGTCCTGGGTGTTGGGCGTGATGCGCGCGCTCAAATCGCCCTCGGCCACCTTGCGCGTGAGCTGGGCGGCGTAGGACAGGCCGCCAGCGATGGTGCGGTTGAGCGTGCGGGCGATGAGCAGGCCCAGCACGATGGTGACCAGCAGGGCCCCCAGGTTGCCGTACAGCACGCTGGTCTGGATGGCGGCACTCTCCTCACGGGCCTGCAGGCCGCCGTCCTGGGCGATCTTGCCGAGCGTGCGCAGCTGGGTGGTGAGGACGCCGAAGGTCTGCAGCGCCGGCCCCTTGAGAATATCCAGCGCCTCTTCGTCACGACGCTGGCGGGCCAGGCCCACGATCTCGGCCTGTTGCGCCTGGTACTGCTTCCAGCCAGCCTGCAAGGCAACCAGTGCCTGCTGCTCGGCGCCGGAGGAGAAGATGTCAGCCAGGCTCTGCAGTTCCTTGTTGATGTTGCCGCCCATGTCGTCCATCTGCTTTTCGAGCGCACGGCGCTCGTCTTCGCCGAAGGTCAGCACGTGTTGGAACTGGGCCGCCCGCAGCAGGCTGACCTGGGTGCCCAGGAGGCCGGCGTGCCGCGTGCCCGGCAGCCAGCGGTCGGCGATCAGGCTGGAATGGCTGTTGAGCGTGCTGGTGCCGTAGACCGCGTACAAGGTCTGGGCCGCGGCCAGGCACAGCACGACGATGAAGCCGCCCATGAGCTTGGTCCCGATCTTGACATCCTTGAATCGCATAACAGTCTCCTCGGCCTGGCGGCCCTGTGCCTGCACTCTAACTCCAAGGATACAAAAGGAAACCCCGGAAAAGCCCGACAATCCTGTCCATGAAGTTGATACGCATCAAGGAGGGCAAGGATCGGGCGCTGCAGCGCCGGCATCCCTGGGTGTTCGAGTCGGCCATCGCCAAGGGTGGCGCCGATGCCGGAGAGACCGTGCGCCTGGAGTCGGCGCAGGGGGATTTCCTGGCCTGGGCGGCATTCAGTCCGCAGTCCAAGATCCGCGCGCGCGCCTGGAGCTTTGATGAGAAACAGCGCATCGACGCAGCCTTCTTCACGCAACGCATTGCGGCGGCCGTGCGGGCGCGTGCACGTTTCGATATCCGCAGCAATGGCTTGCGCCTGGTGCATGGCGAAGCCGATGGACTGCCCGGGCTCATCGTCGATCGCTACGGCGACACCCTGGTGGCGCAGTTCCTGAGTGCCGGTGCCGAGCGCTGGAAGAGCGTGCTGACCGATGCGCTGCTGGCCGAGACTGGTCTGGACAGACTGTATGAGCGCTCCGATGCCAGCGCGCGTGGCCTGGAAGGCCTGCCCGAGGCCACAGGCTGGTTGCGCGGCGAGGGCCCAACACAGCTCGTGCTGCAGGAGCACGACTGGCAGCTCGGCCTGGACATCGCCCAGGGACACAAGACCGGCTTTTACCTCGACCAGCGCGACAGCCGCAAGCGCTTTGCCGACTACGCGGCACGCCTCCAGTTCCAGCGCGTGCTCAACTGCTATTGCTACACCGGTGGCTTCACCGTGGCGGCCCTGGCCGGCGGTGCGGCCCATGTCACGTCCATCGATTCGTCCGGCCCGGCGCTGGAGCAGGCGCGCACCAACGTGGCCCTCAACGGCCATGATCCGGCGCGCTGCGAGTTCCTCGACGCTGACGTCAACGCCAGCCTGCGCCGCTTTGCGCAGGAGGGGCGGACCTTCGACGCCATCGTGCTCGACCCCCCGAAGTTCGCACCCACCGTGGCGCATGCCGAGCGCGCGGCGCGGGCCTACAAGGACATCAACCGCCTGGCCTTCAAGATACTGGAGCCCGGCGGCGTGCTTTTCACCTACTCGTGTTCCGGCGGCATCAGCGCCGACCTGTTCCACAAGATCGTGGCCTCGGCCGGCACGGACGCCGGCGTCGACGGCTATATTCACGAACGCATGGGTGGTGCGCCCGACCACCCCATGACCATCGCCTTCCCCGAGGGCGAGTATCTCAAGGGTCTGGTGGTCATGCGCAAGGCCTGAGGGCGGCGCCCTCTTGACAGGCTCGCTACACTCCTCATATATCCCCCTGTCCTGGCCGCCAACCTGCCGTGTGCAAGTTGGCGGCCACTCCTTTGCGAGAGTGCATCATGGCTTTGATTCCCGCCACCATCCTCACCGGCTTCCTGGGAGCCGGCAAGACCACCCTGCTCAAACGCGTGCTGCAGGAGGCACACGGCCAGAAGATCGCCGTGATCGAGAACGAGTTCGGTGAAGAGAACATCGACAACGACATCCTCGTGTCGGACACGAAGGAGCAGATCATCCAGATGAGCAATGGCTGCATCTGCTGCACCATCCGCGAGGATCTGCGCACGACCCTGCAGGACCTGGCCGCCAGGAAGCGCAAGGGCGAACTGGACTTCGAGCGTGTGGTCATCGAGACCACGGGCCTGGCCGACCCCGGCCCGGTGACGCAGACCTTCTTCATGGACGACGAGATCGCCGAGAGCTTCCTGCTCGACTCCGTCATCACCCTGGTCGACGCCAAGCATGCGGCCCAGCAGCTCAATGACCGCCAGGAGGCGCGCCGCCAGGTGGGTTTTGCCGACCAGATCTTCATCAGCAAGACCGACCTGGTGAGCGCTGAGGAGCTCGACGCCCTGCAGCATCGCCTCAAGCACATGAACCCGCGGGCGCCGCAGAAGGCCGTGCATTTTGGCGAGGTGGCGATCCGGGAGGTGTTCGACCTGCGCGGCTTCAACCTCAATGCCAAGCTCGAGATCGACCCCGACTTCCTCAAGGACGACGACCATGGTCATGACCACGATCACGATCACCATGATCACGACCACGTGCACGGCGAGCACTGCAGCCACCCCTCGCACCAGCATGGCCACGGTCACCACCATCACCATGACGACGATGTGAAGAGCTTCGTCTTCCGCTCCGAGCGCGCTTTCGATCCGCACAAGCTCGAGGACTTCCTCGGCGCCATCATCAATATCTACGGCCCGCGCATGCTGCGCTACAAGGGTGTGCTGTACATGAAGGGCACCGACCGCAAGGTCATCTTCCAGGGGGTGCACCAGCTCATGGGCAGCGACCTGGGTCCCGAGTGGGCCGAGGGCGAGCAGCGCCTGAGCAAAATGGTCTTCATTGGTATCGACCTGCCCAAGGACATCCTGGTGCAGGGCCTCGAGCAGAGCCTGGTCTGAGCCGGGTCACGGCGCGCGCGGGCTGTCGTTGTTTCGCAACCCCTGTCCATCGAGCGTGAACGGCAGTACACTCGCGCGCCATAAATTTCGGCTTCGCATGCCGGGTGGCCTTGCATTGCGGGTATAACAGCAGGCCAGAAGAAACGCGCAGGCCCCGCCTGCCAGGAGACAAGAAGTGAAAGCCAAACCAGGAAAGGTGTCCGTGTCTTCCAAAGCCAAATCCGCTGCGGGCAAGGCCAAACCGGCCCCCAAGAAAGCTGCCGCCAAGCCGGCCGCCAAGGCCAAGCCGGCCGTGAAGACCACCAAGCCTGGTGCGGCCAAGAAGGCCGTGGCCAAACCCGCCGCCAAGAAGCCGGCCGCCAAGCCTGTGGCCAAGAAGGCCGCTGCCAAACCCGTGGCCAAGAAAGCCCCGGCCAAGGCGCCCGCTACCAAGAGCAAGCCGGTTGCCAAGGCCCCTGCGAAAGCGCCCGTGAAGGCTTCGGCGAAAGCCGCGGTCAAGGCGGCGCCCGTCAAGGTGCCCCTCAAGACCGTGGCCGCCCCGGCACCTGTGCCGGCCAAGCCGCAGCCGCCGGTGCCCGAGGCACCGGTACGCACGGCCAAGGCTTCGGCCCGGCTGGCCCAGCTTACCGTTCCATCCATGGCCCAGACCTCGGCATCCAATGCCGTGAAGGCCAGTTACGTCCCGACCATGTCCCAGACCCTGATTGCCCCTCCCCTGCCTTCTTCCATCAAGAAGGACCCCAAGCTCGCCAACAACTGGAAGACCAAGCCCGGCGAGCAGCTCAGCGACGACGAGCTGATGGCCATGCCCGACAGCGAGTACATGAACGACAAGCAGCTCGCCGCCTTCCGCGTGCGCCTGCAGCAGCTCAAGCAAGACATCCTGAACAATGCCGGCGAGACCACCGAGCATCTGCGTGAAGACACCGTGATCGTGCCGGACCCGGCCGACCGCGCCACCATTGAGGAAGAGCACGCGCTGGAGCTGCGCACGCGCGACCGCGAGCGCAAGCTGCTCAAGAAGATCGAGCAGTCCATCGCCCGAATCGACGCGGGCGACTATGGCTACTGCGACGAGACCGGCGAGCCCATCGGTGTGGGCCGTCTGCTGGCCCGTCCCACGGCCACCCTTTCGCTCGAGGCCCAGCAGCGCCGCGAGCTCAAGCAGAAGATGTTCGGGGATTGATCTCCGACAGGCCGTCTACCACCTTGCCGCACACATAATCAGGACATGGCTGAAGAGGAAAACCGGTCCGGCTTGCTGTCCAAGGTGGCCAAGTTCGTGCGCAATCCGACCAAGGACTGGTCGGAGCTTGATCAGAAGGAGCCTGAAGCCGAGGGCGGCTACAGCAAGGAGGCGCTCAAGGAGATGATCGAGCGCAAGCGCCAGAACGACTTCGTGCGCAAGCGCGAGTTCGACCACCTGCGCAAGCTTCGCCGCCGCGATCCCCTGGGGCCGCCGGATCAGGCAGGGCGCCCGTCCTTCTTCCAGAGCAGCATGACGTCGAACCACGACGACCGTGCCGAGACACTCAAGAAGATCGACGAGATCGAGGCCCAGATGTCGCGCCAGTGGTGGAAGGGCAAGGAGGCCGCCTCCCGTGCCGGCGCCTTTCCGATGGGTCCGGGGGCGGGTCTCAAGCCCGAAGCCGGCCCGACCCAGCCGCCGACGACCGTGCCCTCCGAGCCCGATGCGGCCGCCACCTCAGGGGGCGAGGACAGCCATTTCCAGCCCACCGAGGCCTCGGGCTTGCGCCCGGGCAGTTCCCAGTGGGGCGAGCCCGAGGGTGGCGGCGAGTACATCCCGACCCAGCTGGCCGATGCATCGCCCACGGTGCCGGCTTCCATGGCCTTGCGCCAGGGGCTGGCGGCCAGCGCGAGCCGGCCCATCAGCCGGCCGCAGTCCCTGCCGCCGCAAGGCGGACCGCGCATGCCGGTCGGGGCCGGTTTCTCCACGCAGCGTCTCTACGCCCAGGTGCCGGTCGACAACCTGACCGACCCCGACCTGGAGGACGCGGCCATCCGCTTTGCCAACGGTGACGATGCCGGCGCCGAGGAAAGCCTGCTGGCTGCGCTGGCGTCCGGCGAGCAGCGGCCCGAGCTGACCGAGACCTGGATGTCGGCGCTGTTCGATCTCTACCGTGCCACCGGCCAGCAGGCCCGTTTCGACAGCGTGGCGCTGGAGTTTGCCAACCGCTACGGCCGCTCGGCGCCGGCCTGGTTCTCCATGCCTGACATGCTGGGCCGCAGCAAGAGCGTGGCGCCGGTCAAGGCGCGTCCCAGCACCTCGGTGGCCAGCCCGGCCGACTGGAGCAGCCCTGCCCAGCTCGACGCCGCCGCGCTGCAGGAACTGCAGGCCCTGATGCGTGTCCCCGGGCCCCTGGTGCTGGACTGGCAGGCGGTGGGGGCCATCGCCCCCGACGCGGTACCTCTGCTGTCGCAGATGGTGGCCCACTGGTGCGTGTCGCCGGCCTTGCTCGTCTTCCGCGGCCATGCCAGTCTGGAGCGCGCGCTGCTGGCCCTCACCCCCTCGGGCGACCGCAGCGTGGACCCGGTGTGCTGGCAGCTGCGCATGGATGCGCTGCGCATCATGCGTCTGCAGGATGCCTTCGAACTCGTGGCGCTGGACTACTGCGTCACCTACGAGGTCTCGCCGCCGTCCTGGCAGGAGCCGCGCTGCAGCTGTGACCTGCAGGGCCTGAACGACCCGGCCGAGGCCGAGGCCGAAGACATCCGCTCCCGCTGGGACGAGCCTCACTCCATGTGGGACGACCCTTTGCGCAACCTCACGGTCCCGGCCGGGCTGGAGGAGCAGCCGCCCGCCGTGGTCGAGCTCTACGGCGAGATCATCGGTGACGCCGCCGAGGTGCTGGCCAAGCTTGAAAAGGGCATGGAGGGCTCGACCCGCATGGTCGTGTCCTGCGCCCGTCTGATCCGGGTGGACTTTTCGGCCGCCGGCAGCATCCTCAACTGGGTGGCCGAGCAGCAGGGCCAGGGCTGCCAGGTGCAGTTCCGTGACGTCAACCGCATGGTCGCGGCTTTCTTCAACGTGATCGGCATCTCCGAGCATGCGCGCGTCGTTCCGCGTGCCGCATAAAACACCCCGAAGCGGCTGCAGCTGTCTTGGACTTGGGCACTCGCGGAGCTGGCTTGGCCAGTCCACTGAGTGCGCCCCCTGAGGGGGGCGTAGCGCACGAAGGGCGCGCAGTCTGGGGGTGGGACAATAGCACCATGGAACAATTTCACGGCACCACCATCGTCAGCGTGCGGCGCCAGACCGCCAACGGCCTGCAGGTGGCCATCGGCGGTGACGGCCAGGTCACGCTGGGCCACATCGTCGTCAAGGGCACGGCACGCAAGGTGCGCAAGCTCTACCATGGCAAGGTGCTGGCCGGCTTTGCCGGCGCCACAGCCGATGCCTTCACGCTGTTCGAGCGTTTCGAGGCCAAGCTCGAGAAGCACCAGGGCCATCTGCAGCGTGCCGCCATCGAGCTCACGCGCGACTGGCGCACCGACCGCGTGCTGCGCCGGCTCGAAGCCATGCTGTCCGTAGCCGATCGCGAATGCTCGCTCATCATCAGTGGCAACGGCGACGTGCTCGAGCCCGAGCATGGCGTCGTGGCCATCGGCTCGGGGGGCGCCTACGCGCAGTCGGCCGCCATCGCCCTGCTCAAGCACACGCAGCTGGGCGCGGCCGAGATCGTCAAGCAGTCGCTCGAGATCGCGGGCGAGCTCTGCATCTATACCAATATGCACCACACCATCGAGACGCTGGACTGAGCGCCGCGTCCCGAAGGTTAGACGGATCAACACCATGTCCTCGATGACCCCGCAGGAGATCGTCTCCGAACTCGACCGCCATATCGTGGGCCAGGCCGATGCCAAGCGCGCCGTGGCCATCGCGCTGCGCAACCGCTGGCGTCGCCAGCAGGTCGAGGCCGCGCTGCGCCCCGAGATCACCCCCAAGAACATCCTCATGATCGGCCCCACCGGCGTGGGCAAGACCGAGATCGCGCGCCGTCTGGCGCGGCTGGCCGATGCGCCCTTCATCAAGGTCGAAGCCACCAAGTTCACCGAGGTGGGTTATGTGGGCAAGGACGTGGACAGCATCATCCGCGACCTGATGGAAGTCGCCGTCAAACAGACCCGCGAGGCCGAGATGAAGAAGGTGCGCACGCGGGCCGAGGATGCAGCCGAAGACCGCATCCTCGACGTGCTGGTGCCGCCGCCGCGCAATGAGTTCGGCGGCAACGAGGGCGGCGACAACACCGCACGCCAGGTCTTTCGCAAGAAGTTGCGCCAGGGCGAGCTGGACGAGCGCGAGATCGAACTCGAGGTCAACGAACCCAGGCCGCAGCTCGAGATCATGGGGCCGGCCGGCATGGAAGACATGGCCGAGCAGCTGCGGGGCATGTTCGGTCAGCTCGGTGCGGGCAAGCGCAAGCTGCGCAAGATCCGCATCGGCGAGGCCATGAAGCTGCTGGTGGACGAGGAGGCCGCCCGGCTGGTCAACGAGGAGGAGATTCGCGCCCAGGCCCTGCAGAACGCCGAGCAGAACGGCATCGTCTTCATCGACGAGATCGACAAGGTCACCTCGCGCAGCGACGGCGGCAGCACGGCCGAAGTCTCGCGCCAGGGCGTGCAGCGCGACCTGCTGCCACTGGTGGAGGGTACCTCGGTGTCCACCAAGTACGGCGTCATCAAGACCGACCACATCCTCTTCATCGCCTCGGGGGCCTTCCACCTGAGCAAACCCAGTGACCTGATCCCCGAGCTGCAGGGGCGCCTGCCCATCCGTGTCGAGCTGGCCTCGCTCTCGGTGCAGGACTTCGAGGCCATCCTCACGCAGACCCACGCCTCGCTCGTCAAGCAGTACCAGGCCCTGCTGGCGACCGAGGGGGTGACGCTGGAGTTTGCGCCCGATGGCATCACGCGCCTGGCGCACATCGCCTACGAGGTCAACGAGCGCACCGAAAACATCGGTGCGCGCCGCCTGGCCACGGTGATGGAGCATCTGCTGGACGAGGTGAGCTTCAATGCCGCGCGTCTGCAGGGCCAGACCGTGCGCATCGACGCGGCCTACGTGGACCAGCGCCTGGCCGATCTGAGTCGCAACGAGGACCTCTCGCGCTACATTCTTTGAAGCAGGCCAGGGTGTCTGCGAGGCAGTCGTGGCGTTTTCGCGCCGTGGCGGTGCATGGTGCCCGCTCGCATGCTCCTTCATGCGTCACATTCACACCAATCGCTAAGTCCTTCATTTAGAAGAGATTTTTGACCCGGGAAATTGTGTGAAAGTGTTTCTAAGTCCTTGATTTCATTGAAAATTTCTCGTCTTTCCCCTTGTGCGGCAATGTTTTGCTGATACAGTGCAAAAAAGTGGAATTAAGTGGTGAAAAGTGCGCTCGTGCTTTTCTCCCTCCTTTATTGCGGTTGGACAGAGGGGTTTTGCGTGTTTCAAGGGGCTTCGTCGCTGAGTCTGGATGCCAAGGGGCGGCTGTCCGTGCCGACCCGGCATCGTGACGTGCTCAGTGCCACGGCCGCCGGCCAGCTCACGATCACCAAACACCCGCACGGCTGTCTCATGATCTTCCCGCGCCCCGAGTGGGAGAAGTTCCGCGAGCGCATCGCGGCCCTGCCCATGGCCGCCCAGTGGTGGAAGCGCATCTTTCTCGGCAATGCCATGGACGTGGAGATGGATGCCACGGGCCGTGTGCTGGTCTCGCCCGAGTTGCGTGCCGCCGCCGGCATCAGCAAGGACACCATGCTGCTGGGCATGGGCAACCACTTCGAGCTCTGGGACAAGGGACGGTACGAGGCCCAGGAGGCCGAGGCCATGCAGGGCGAGATGCCCGATGTCTTCAAGGACTTCTCCTTCTGAAAGCGGACGGTGGAACAGGCCCCATGGACACACACCACCGTCTTGTTGAACGAAGCCATCGAAGCCTTGCTCAACAAGCCGCAGGATCCGCCCGGCGTGGCCGAGCCGGCCGATGGCGCCTATGTGGATGCCACCTTCGGCCGCGGCGGGCACACGCGTCTGCTGCTCTCCAGGCTCTCCCCCCGTGGGCGGGTCACCGCCTTCGACAAGGATCCCGCTGCCATTGCCGAGGCGCAGACCATCGCCGACCCGCGCTTCGCCATCCGGCACCAGGGCTTCCGGCATCTGCGCGAGCTGCCGCCGGCCAGTGCGGACGGCCTGCTCATGGACCTGGGTGTGAGCTCGCCCCAGATCGACGACCCGACACGCGGTTTCAGCTTCCGTTTCGACGGGCCGCTGGACATGCGCATGGACACCACGCGGGGCCAGAGCGTGGCGCAGTGGCTGGCGACGGCCGAGACAAAAGCAATCGCGGAGGTGATACGTGACTACGGTGAAGAACGGTTTGCTGGCCCGATTGCAAAGGCGATTGTGGCGCGCCGACAGGAACGGGGCCCAGTTTCAAGCACCGCTGAACTGGCCCAGCTCGTGGCTGACACGGTCAAAACCCGCGAGCCGGGCCAGAACCCTGCAACGCGCACATTTCAGGCTCTTCGGATTTTCATCAACGCCGAGCTTGAGGAGCTGCAAGAAGCGCTAGAGGCCAGCCTCGATGTGCTGCAACCCGGAGGACGGCTGGTCGTGATCAGTTTCCACTCGCTGGAAGACCGCATCGTCAAGCAGTTCATCGCGCAGCATTCGCGCGAGGTCTACGACCGCCGTGCGCCCTTTGCCGAGCCCAAGCCCATGAAGCTGCGCGCGTTGGACCGCATCAAGCCGAGTGCCGTCGAGGTGGCCGCCAACCCGCGCGCGCGCAGCGCCATCATGCGCGTGGCCGTGAGGACTGCCGCATGACACGCGTGAACCTCGTCCTGCTGCTCGCTGTGCTGGCCAGCGCGCTCTACCTCGTGAGCGTGCAGTACGAGTCGCGCCGCCTGTTCGCCGAACTCGACCGCGCCGTGGGCGAAGCGCGCCGCATCGAGAGCGAGCGCGAGCAGCTCGAGCTGGAGAAGCGCCGCCAGGCCACGACCCAGCGCGTCGAGAAGCTGGCCAAGGACAAGCTGGGCATGCGTCCGGCCAGCCCGGCCATCACCGATTACGTGAGTTACCAGCCCTACAGCGGCACCGTGCCCTCGGGAGCGACTGTACAACCGCGTGTCTCCGGGGGGCGCCTGCAATGAGCAGCCGCAGCATCCAGTACACCTCGAGTCCGCTGCTGGCCAGCCGTACGCCGGTCTGGCGCAGCAAGTTCGTCGTCGCCATGCTGGCGCTGAGCTTTCTGGTGCTCGCGGGCCGTGCAGCCTATATCCAGGTCATCTCCAACGACTTCTTCCAGAAGCAGGGCCAGGTGCGCTTCGCGCGCACGCTGGAGCTGCCGGCCAACCGCGGCCGGGTGCTGGACCGCCATGGCCAGATCCTGGCCACCAGCGTGCTCGCGCCCAGCATTTGGGCCATCCCCGAGGACGTGGACCGCGATCCCAGGCAGTTGCAGCGCCTGGCCCGCCTGCTGGACATGCCGCTGGCGGACCTCAAGCGCAAGCTCGAGGACGAGGACAAGACCTTCGTCTGGCTCAAGCGCCAGGTCGATGAACCCGTGGCCAAGCAGATTGCCGAGCTCGGCATCAAGGGTGTCTACCAGCGCAAGGAATACAAACGCCAGTACCCCGAGGGCGAGGTCGCCGCGCACCTGGTCGGGTTCACCAATATCGAGGACCACGGCCAGGAGGGCGTGGAGCTGGCCTTCAACAGCACGTTGGCGGGCAAGTCCGGTTCGCGCCGCGTGATCAAGGACCGATTGGGCAGCGTGGTCGAGGCCGTGGGTGCGCAGGTGCCGCCGGTCGAGGGCCGCGACGTGCAGCTGTCCATCGACAGCAAGATCCAGTTCTATGCCTACCAGCGCCTCAAGCAGGCGGTGCAGGAGAACCAGGCCCAGGCCGGCAGCGTGGTGGTGCTCGATGCCCAGACTGGCGAGCTGCTGGCTCTGGCCAACTACCCGAGCTTCAACCCGGCGCGTCGCCTGAGCCACAAGAACGCGCCGCTGCGCAACCGCGCGCTGACCGATTCCTTCGAGCCCGGCTCCACGGTCAAGCCCTTCGTCGCGGCGCTGGCGCTGGAGAAGGGGGTGGTCGTCCCCTCGACGCCCATCCAGCTCAGCAGCAACGGCCGCATGAACGTCGGCAGCTCCACCATCAGTGACTCCCACCCCCATGCCGTGCTGACGCTGACCGAGGTGGTGCAGAAGTCCAGCAACATCGGCATGGTCAAGCTGGCACAGCAGATGCCGGCGCGCGACCTGTGGGAGATGTACAGCCAGGTCGGTTTCGGCCAGCGCCCGCAGCTGCCTTTCCCGGGCGCGGTCAGCGGCCGCCTGCGGCCCTGGAAGACCTGGAAGCCCATCGAGCACGCGACCATGAGCTATGGCTACGGTCTCTCGCTGAGCCTGGTGCAGCTGGCCCACGCCTACACCGTGTTCGCGCACGACGGGGAGATCATTCCCATCTCGCTGCAGAAGGTCGAAGGGCCGGTCCATGGCGTGCGCATCCTGCAGGCCCGCCACGCCCGCGCGGTGCGCCACATGCTGCAGCTGGCCACCGGCCCGGGCGGCACGGCGCCCAAGGCCCAGACCCTGGGCTACTCGGTGGGCGGCAAGACCGGCACAGCGCGCAAGCAGGAAGGCCGAGGTTATGCCGACAAGAAGTACCGCAGCTTCTTCGTCGGCCTGGCACCCGTGGCCAACCCGCGCATCATCGTGGCGGTGATGATCGACGAGCCGGATGCCGGCAAGATCTACGGCGGCGATGTAGCCGCACCCGTCTTCAGCGAGACCGTGCAGCAGACCCTGCACCTGCTGGGCGTACAGCCGGACATCGAGGTCAAGCCGGCGATCGTCGCCCAGAGTCCGCTGGCGGAGGACAAGCTGTGATGCAGCGCCTGCACTCCCCCGAGCAGGCGGCCGCCTGGCTGCGCAGCCGTGTGCGCGGCACGTTGCACACCGACAGCCGGCGCGTGGGCGCGGGCGACGGTTTCATCGCCTGGCCGGGCGCTGCGCGCGACGGCCGGCACTTCGTGTCCGATGCGCTGGCCCAGGGGGCCGTGGCCTGCGTGGTCGAGCAACAGGGCGTCGAGGCCTTCGGTTTCGAGAGCGGTCCGATCGCAACGTACGACGGACTGAAGGCGGCCAGCGGTCCGATCGCCGCCGCTTACTATGAGCAGCCCTCGCAGCAGATCGAGGTGCTGGCCGTGACAGGCACCAATGGCAAGACCTCCACGAGCTGGTGGCTGGCCCAGGCCCTGGAGGCGCTGCAGCCTGCTGTGCCTTGCGGTCTGATCGGCACGCTCGGGGTGGGGCGCGTGTCCACACCGGGCGGCGCCGTGCAGAGCACCGGCCTGACCACACCCGACCCGGTGCTGCTGCAGCAGACCCTGCGCCGCTTCGTCGAGGAGGGGCTGCAGGCCTGCGCCATCGAGGCCTCGTCCATCGGCATCGCCGAGCGGCGGCTCGATGGCACGCGCATCCGCGCCGCCATCTTCACCAATTTCACCCAGGACCATCTGGACTACCACGGCAGCATGGCCGCCTACTGGCGGGCCAAGGTCGAGCTCTTCGACTGGCCCGGTCTGCAGGCGGCCGTGCTCAACCTAGACGACCCCAAGGGGGTGGAGCTTGCCGCGGCGCTCGCGGGCCGCGAACTGGACCTGTGGACGGTCTCGCTGCGTTCCGACGCCGGTGCCCGCCTGACGGCGCAGGACCTGCGCATGGGCCCGCGTGGCGTGCAGCTGCTGGTCTGCGAAGGCGACTTGCGTGTCCCGCTGAGCACACACGTGCTGGGCGACTACAACGTCAGCAATCTGCTGGGCGTGATCGCCACGCTGCGCAGCCTGGGCATTTCCCTGGTGGATGCTGTGCTGGCCTGCCACGCGCTCCAGCCCGTGCCCGGTCGCATGGAATTCCAGGGCGGCGACGATCTGCCGCTGGCCGTGGTGGACTATGCCCATACGCCCGACGCCCTGGCCCAGGTGCTCCAGGCTTTGCGTCCACTGGCAGCACAGCGCGGCGGCCGGGTGTGGTGCGTGTTCGGCTGCGGCGGCGACCGTGATCCGCACAAGCGCCCGCTCATGGGGGCAGCCGCGGCCGCGCATGCGGACCAGATCGTCCTGACCAACGACAACCCACGCAGCGAGTCGCCCGAGGCCATCCTCGCGCAGATCCGCGCCGGCGTGCCGGCGGCCCGTGTCGAGCCCGACCGCGCCCGCGCCATTGCGGCGGCGCTCGCGCAGGCTGACGCCCGCGACGTGGTGCTTGTGGCCGGCAAGGGGCACGAGGACTACCAGGAGGCGGCGGGCGTACGCATGCCCTTCTCGGACCGCGAGCAGGTGGGCCTGGCGCTGCGCGCGCGCCGCACAGGAGTCCGTGCATGAGCGCGCACAGCATCATGTTCAATCTGCAGCAGGCCCAGCCTTGGCTGGCAGGTGCGCGCCTGGTCGGTGACGGCCTCGTGGGCGTGACGCGGGTGCACAGCGACACGCGGACCCTGCAGCCCGGTGATCTCTTCGTGGCGCTCAAGGGCGAGCGCTTCGACGGCAACGCCTTCCTCGCGCAGGCCCGTCAGGCCGGCGCGGTGGCCGCGCTGTGCAGCGACGAGGCGGCCCTGCGCGCCAGCGGGCTGAGCGGCCTCGTGGTGGCCGACAGCAAGGCCGGCCTGGGCCAGCTGGCCACAGGCTGGCGTGCCCGGCACAAGCTGCCGCTGATCGCGGTGACCGGCAGCAACGGCAAGACCACGGTGACGCAGATGACGGCCGCCATCCTGCGTGCCTTCAAGCCGCAGGCTACCCTGGCCACCGAAGGCAATCTCAATAACGACATCGGTGTGCCGCTGACCCTGCTGCGCCTGCGCGCCCAGCACCAGCTGGCCGTGGTGGAGCTGGGCATGAACCATCCGGGCGAGATCGCCCAGCTGGCCGCCATGGCCCAGCCCACGGTGGCCCTGGTCAACAACGCGCAGCGCGAACACCTGGAGTTCATGGCCACCATCGAGGCCGTGGCACGCGAGAATGGCTCGGTGCTCACCGCTCTGGGCGGCAGCGGCACGGCGGTCTATCCGGCCGACGACCGCTACAGCGGACTCTGGCACGAACTGGCCGGTGCACGTGCCCAGCTCACTTTTGCCATCACCGACGAGCCTTCGGCCGCCGACCTGCGTTGCAGCGCGCCGCTCTGGACCGGTGCGGGCTGGCAGGTGCAGGCGCGTACGCCCGCCGGCCCGCTGAGCTACCAGTTGCGCGTGGCCGGCGTGCACAACGTCAAGAATTCGCTGGCCGCCGCGGCCTGTGCGCTGGCCGCGGGCGTGCCGCTGTCGCACATCGCGCTGGGCCTCGAGGCTTTCGAGCCGGTCAAGGGTCGCTCGCGCGCGCTGGCCCTGCGCCTCGAGGGCCGCGCCCTGACTCTGGTGGACGACACGTACAACGCCAACCCGGACTCGGTGCGCGCGGCCATCGAGGTGCTGGCCGGTCTGCCCGGGCCCCGCCTGCTGGTGCTGGGCGACATGGGGGAGGTCGGCAACGAAGGCCCGCGCTTCCACGCCGAGGTCGGTGCCTATGCGCACGAGCGCGGCATCGAGCAGCTCTACACCCTGGGCGAACAGACCGCGCAGAGCGCGGCGCAGTTCCCGGGAGCACGCCATTTCGCCGACGCGGAGTCGCTCAATGCCGCCGTGCTGCAGGCCCTGCCTGCCACCGCCAGCGTGCTGGTCAAGGGCTCGCGTTTCATGCGCATGGAGCGCGTGGTGCAGGCCGTGAGCGCCCGCGCCGAACAGAACAAGGAAGAACACCATGCTGCTTAGCCTGGCCCAATGGCTCCAGACCCTCTCGCCGGAGTTCGGCTACTTCCGGGTCTTCCAGTACCTGACCTTCCGCGCCGTGATGGCCGCGCTGACCGCGCTGCTGATCGGCCTGCTGGCCGGGCCCTGGGTGATCCGGCGCCTGACCGCGCTCAAGATCGGCCAGCCCGTGCGCGGCTACGGCATGGAGACGCACCTGTCCAAGAGCGGCACGCCCACCATGGGCGGCGTGCTCATCCTCATGGCCATCGGCATCTCGACGCTGCTGTGGTTCGACCTGTCCAACCGCTTCGTCTGGATCGTGCTCTGGGTAACGCTGGGCTTCGGTGCCATCGGCTGGGTCGACGACTGGCGCAAGGTGGTCAACAAGGACCCGGAGGGCATGCGCTCGCGCGAAAAATATTTCTGGCAGTCGGTGGTCGGCCTGATCGCCGCCTTCTATCTCCTTTTCTCGATTTCCGGCAGCAGCAACCAGGGCGTGTGGGAGCTTTTCATGAACTGGGTTCGCTCGGGTTTCTCGATCGAACTGCCGGCCAAAGCCGACTTGCTGCTTCCTTTCTTCAAACAAGTCAGTTACCCGCTGGGGGTGATCGGGTTCGTGGTGCTGACCTATCTGGTCATCGTCGGCGCCAGCAATGCGGTCAACCTGACCGATGGCCTCGATGGCTTGGCCATCATGCCCGTGGTCATGGTGGGCTCGGCGCTGGGCGTCTTCGCCTATGTGACGGGCAGCGCTGTCTATTCCAAGTACCTGTTCTTCCCGCACATCCCGGGCGCGGGCGAGGTGCTGATCTTCTGCGCCGCCATGGCGGGGGCGGGTCTGGCCTTCCTTTGGTTCAACACGCATCCGGCCCAGGTCTTCATGGGTGACGTGGGCGCGCTGGCCCTGGGCGGTGCGCTGGGCACCATCGCCGTGATCGTGCGCCAGGAGATCGTGCTGGCCATCATGGGCGGCATCTTCGTGGCCGAGGCCCTGAGCGTGATGCTGCAGGTGAGCTGGTTCAAGTACACGAAGAAGAAATATGGCGAGGGCCGGCGCCTCTTCAAGATGGCGCCGCTGCATCACCACTTCGAAAAGAGCGGCTGGAAGGAGACCCAGGTGGTCGTGCGCTTCTGGATCATCACCATGCTGCTGTGTCTGGTGGGCCTGTCCACCCTGAAATTGCGATGAACGAAAACGAACGTCCCGATCCTCTGCCACCGCAGCAGCAGCCTGAGGACCAGGCGGCTTCGGCGTCCTTGCCGGTGGGAGAGGCCATGACCTCGCCCCAGGACCTGCCGGCCGAGGCCGATGTGCCAGCGCTGCCTTCCGAGACAGATGCCGAGGCACCGGTATCTGCGGTCCACGAGGCGGCGGCCGCCACGCCGGCGGCCAAGCCGGCCAAACGGGGGCTGCCCGAAACTCTGACGGCTGCGCAGGACGCCAAGGCTTTCGTGGCCCAGCTCTTTGCCGACGCCAGCCCGGACGCGGGTGCGAGCGCCGAGCCGGCCCCCGAGCCGCTCGCCGACAGCGCACCGGAGGAAGAGCCAGCGCCGGTGCAGCCAGAGCCTGAACCTCAGGCGCCGGTGTCCCTGCTGCAGGACCGCCACGTGCTGGTGCTGGGCCTGGGTGCTTCGGGACTGGCCATGGCGCGCTGGTGTGTGCGCCAGGGTGCGCGCGTGACCGTGGCTGACACGCGCGAGGCACCGCCACAACTCGCGACGCTGCAGGCCGAGCTGCCGCAGGTCGCGTTCCGCTCCGGTGCTTTCGAGGCCGGCCTGGTCGAGGGCACGGATATCCGCGCGGTCTTCAAGAGCCCGGGCCTGACGCCGGCCGCGGTGGCGCCGGTCTGGCAGGCGGCCCAGGCCACGGGTCTGTGGACCGGCGGAGAGCTCGATCTCTTTGCGGCGGCCCTGCGCGAGCTGCAGGCCGAGCGCGGCTACGAGCCCAAACTGCTGGCCGTGACCGGCACCAATGGCAAGACCACGACCACGGCCCTGACAGGTCAGCTCGTGGAGCAGGCCGGCAAGCATGTGGCGGTGGCGGGCAACATCGGCCCCAATCTGCTGGACGTGCTCGCGCAGCAACTGGATGCCGGCGCGCTGCCCGAGGTCTGGGTGCTGGAGCTCTCCAGTTTCCAGCTCGATGGCGTGCAGGGTTTCGAGCCCACCGCATCCGTGGTGCTCAACCTCACGCAGGATCACCTGGACTGGCATGGTGACATGGCGGCCTATGGCGCGGCCAAGGCACGTATCTTCGGCAGCCGCGGGCTCATCGTGCTCAACCGCGACGACGCGGCCGTCATGGCCCTGCTGCCCGAGCCCGTGCGGGCCAAGCTGCAGAAACCCAGATACCGCGACTATGTGACCTTCGGCGCCGACATGCCGCAGCGCCCGGGCGACTACGGCATCGAGATCGTCAACGGCATGGCCTGGCTGGTGCGTGCCCAGGAGGCCGACGAGACGCAGAAACGCAAGAAGGGCGAGGAGGAAGAGATCTTCATCCAGCGCCTGATGCCGGCTGACGCGCTGCGCATCCGCGGCCGTCACAACGCCACCAATGCGCTGGCTGCCCTGGCCCTGGCCCAGGCCGCGGGCTGCACGCTGGCGCCCATGCTCTATGGTCTGCGGGAGTACCGTGGTGAGCCGCACCGCGTGGAGCCCGTGGCCATCGTGCGCGAGGTCGAGTATTTCGACGACAGCAAGGGCACCAATGTCGGCGCCACGGTGGCCGCCCTCAACGGCCTCGGTGCCGAGCGCCGCGTGGTCGTCATCCTCGGTGGTGACGGCAAGGGCCAGGATTTCGCGCCGCTCTACGCACCGCTGCAGCGCCACGTGCGCGCGGCCGTGCTGATCGGCCGCGATGCGCCCGCCATCCGCAGCGCCGTGCAGGGCACGGGCGTGCCCCTGTTCGACGCCGCCAGCCTGCCCGAGGCCGTGCGCCTGGCCCAGGCGCAGGCCCAGCCCGGCGATGCCGTGCTGCTGTCGCCGGCCTGCGCAAGCTTCGACATGTTCGAGAACTACGAGCACCGGGCGCGCGTTTTCGTCGAGGCGGTGCAGGCGCTGGCCGATGAAGGGGGGCTGGCGTGACGGCCTTCGCACAGCGCATCCGGGGCTGGTTCGGCAGCGCGCCGACGGCCGATGCCCTGCCTGTGCGTCTGGGTCCGCATGGCTATGGCCGCAGCGGCAGCCAGCCCGTGCGTCTGTCCGACTTCGACCACGCGCTGGTCTGGGTCGTCGTGGCGCTGCTGGCCTGGGGTCTGGTCATGGTCTATTCGGCCTCCATCGCCCTGCCTGACAACCCCAAGTTCGCACGCTATGCGCACACGCATTTCCTCACCCGCCACCTGCTCTCGCTGGCGGTGGCCTTTGTGGCGGCGCTGATCGCCTTCCAGATTCCCATGGCGAAGTGGGAGAAGCTGGCGCCCTGGCTGCTGCTGGCCTCCTTCGTCCTGCTGGTGGCGGTGCTGATTCCGGGTATCGGCAAGGGCGTCAACGGTGCGCGCCGCTGGATCTCGCTGGGCGTCATGAACTTCCAGCCCTCGGAGCTGGCCAAGCTGGCCGTGCTGCTCTACGCCGCAGACTACATGGTGCGCAAGATGGACGTGAAGGAACATTTCTTCCGCGCCGTGGCCCCCATGGGCGCCGCCGTGGCCCTGATCGGCGTGCTGTTGCTGGCCGAGCCCGACATGGGGGCCTTCATGGTGATCGCGGTCATCGCCATGGGCATCCTCTTCCTGGGGGGCGTGAACGCGCGCATGTTCTTCCTGATCGCCGCCATCCTGCTCGTGGCTTTCGTCCTGATGATCGCGCTGAGCGAGTGGCGGCGCGAGCGCATCTTTGCCTACCTCGACCCCTGGAGCGAGAAGCACGCGCTGGGCAAGGGCTACCAGCTCTCGCACTCCCTGATCGCCTTCGGACGCGGCCAGATCTTCGGCGTGGGCCTGGGCGGCAGCGTGGAGAAACTGCACTGGCTGCCCGAGGCCCACACCGATTTCCTGCTGGCCGTGATCGGCGAGGAGTTCGGTCTGGTGGGCGTGCTGGCCATCGTCACCCTGTTCTTCTGGCTCACGCGCCGTGTCATGCACATCGGCCGCCAGGCCATCGCGCTGGACCGCGTCTTCGCCGGCCTCGTGGCCCAGGGCGTGGGCGTGTGGATCGGTTTCCAGGCCTTCATCAACATGGGCGTGAACCTCGGTGCGCTGCCGACCAAGGGGCTGACGCTGCCCTTCATGAGTTACGGCGGGTCTGCGATTCTGATGAATCTGGTGGCGGTGGCCATCGTGCTGCGGATCGATTACGAGAACAGGCAACTGATGCATGGAGGGCGGTCATGACCGAACGCTGTGCATTGGTGATGGCGGGCGGCACCGGCGGGCACATCTTCCCGGGCCTGGCGGTAGCCGAAGCCCTGCGAGAGAAGGGCTGGCGTGTGCACTGGCTGGGCAATGCCGCGAACATGGAAGGCCAGCTCGTGCCGCCGCGCAGCTTCGCCTTCGAGAGCATCGATTTTGGCGGCGTGCGCGGCAAGGGGCCGCTGACGCTGGCCCTGCTGCCGCTGCGCCTGCTCAAGGCCTTCTGGCAGAGCATCCGTGTGATCCGCCGTGTGCAGCCCGACGTGATCATCGGGCTGGGGGGCTACATCACCTTCCCGGCCGGCATGATGGGCGTCCTGCTGGGCAAGCCGCTGGTGCTGCACGAACAGAATTCCGTCGCCGGCATGGCCAACAAGGTACTGGCCGGCGTGGCCGACCGTGTCTTCAGCGCCTTTCCGGAGGTGATGAAGCAGGCCTGCTGGGTGGGCAATCCGCTGCGTGCGGCTTTCCTGCAGCAGCCGGCGCCGGCCCAGCGTTTCGCCGGTCGCGGCGGCCCGCTGCGCCTGCTGGTGGTGGGCGGCAGCCTGGGTGCGAGGGCGCTCAACGAGGTCGTGCCGCAGGCACTGGCACGGCTGCCCGCCGCCCAGCGACCGCTGGTGCTGCACCAGAGCGGCGCGGCGCAGATCGAGGCCTTGCGTGCCAACTACACGGCCGCAGGCGTGCAGGCCGAACTCACGCCCTTCATCGACGACACGGCGCGCGCCTTTGCCGAGGCCGACCTCATTGTCTGCCGTGCGGGCGCCAGCACCGTGACCGAGATTGCCGCCGTGGGTGCAGCCGCCGTTTTCGTGCCTTTCCCGGCCGCGGTGGACGACCACCAGACCACCAACGCCCGCTTCCTGGTCGACCGGGGTGCGGGACTGCTGCTGCCGCAACAGGAGCTGACCCCGGAGAAGCTGGCCGATCTCCTGCAGGTTGCCCAGCGCACCACCCTGCTGCGCTGGGCCCAGGCGGCCCATCAGCTGGCCAAGACCGACGCCACCGAGCAGGTGGTGGCTGCCTGCGAGGAGCTGGCACGATGAAACACGCGATCAAGAACATCCATTTCGTGGGCCTGGGCGGCGCCGGCATGTCCGGCATCGCCGAAGTGCTGCATAACCTCGGCTACACCATCTCGGGCTCGGACCTGAGCGACAGCGCCACCTTGCGCCGCCTGGCGGCCCTGGGCATCCGCACCTGCGTGGGCCATACCGGGGGGAACATCGAGGGGGCCGACGCCGTGGTGACCTCCACTGCCGTCAAGTCCGACAACCCCGAGGTGCTGGCCGCGCGCGAGAAGAAGATCCCCGTGGTGCCGCGCGCCGTCATGCTGGCCGAGCTCATGCGGCTCAAGCGCGGCATCGCGATCGCGGGCACGCACGGCAAGACCACCACCACCAGCCTCGTGGCCAGCGTGCTGGCCGAGGCCGGCCTAGACCCGACCTTCGTGATCGGTGGCCGGCTCAACAGCGCCAATGCCAACGCACGGCTGGGCAGCGGCGACTACATCGTGGTCGAGGCCGACGAGAGCGATGCCTCCTTCCTCAACCTCATGCCCGTGATGGCCATCGTGACCAACATCGATGCCGACCACATGGAGACCTACGGGCACGACTTCGGCAATCTGAAAAAGGCCTTCGTCGATTTCCTGCACCGCATGCCCTTCTACGGCACCGCCATCCTCTGCACGGACGATGCGGCGGTGCGCGAAATCGTGCCCCAGGTCAACTGCCCCGTCACGAGCTACGGCTTCGACGAGGGCGCCCAGGTGCGCGCCATCAACGTCCGCGCCGTCGCTGGCCAGATGCACTTCACCGTGCAACGGCGCAACGGCGTGGTGCTGCCGGACCTGGACGTGGTGCTCAACCTCGCGGGCCGGCACAACGTGCTCAACGCGCTGTCGGCGATCGCGGTCGCCGCGGAGCTCGACGTCCCGGATGCGGCCCTGCTCAAGGCCCTGGCCGAGTTCAAGGGCGTGGGACGGCGCTTCCAGCGTTATGGCGAGGTGGTGGCCAAGGAAGGTGGCCATTTCACGCTGATCGACGACTACGGCCATCACCCGGTGGAGATGGCGGCCACGCTGGCCGCGGCGCGCGGCGCCTTCCCGGGCCGGCGGCTGGTGCTGGCATTCCAGCCGCACCGTTACACGCGCACCCGTGACTGCTTCGAAGACTTCGTCAAGGTCATCGGCGAGGCCGATGCTGTGTTGCTCAGCGAGGTCTATGCCGCAGGCGAGGCACCCATCGTGGCCGCCGACGGGCGCAGCCTGGCGCGCGCGCTGCGTGTGGCGGGCAAGGTCGAGCCGGTTTTCGTAGATGACATCGCCGCCATGCCGCAGGCGATCCTGGACAACGCACGGGACGGCGACGTCGTCATGTGCATGGGGGCGGGCTCCATCGGTGGAGTGCCGGCCAAGGTGGTGGAGCTGCAAGGCTCTGTGAAGCAATGAAAGAGGACAGTGTGAATCTAGGCAAGGTTGCCGTGCTCATGGGCGGAACGTCCGCCGAGCGCGACATCTCCATCATGTCGGGCACCGGGGTGCTGCAGGCGCTGCAATCGCGTGGCGTGGACGCGCACGCCTTCGACCCGGCGCAGCGCGATCTGTCGGAGCTCAAGCGCGAAGGTTATGCGCGCTGCTTCATCGCACTGCATGGCCGTTTCGGCGAGGACGGCACGGTGCAGGGTGCGCTCGAGCTGCTGGGCATCCCCTACACGGGCTCGGGCGTCATGGCCTCGGCCATTGCCATCGACAAGGTCATGACCAAGCGCATCTGGCTGGCCGAGGGCCTGCCCACGCCGCAGTGGCGCAAGGTGGCCAGCGCGGAGGCCGCGCGCGCTGCCTTCTCGGCCCTGGGGGCGCCCATGATCATCAAGCCTGCGCGCGAGGGTTCGTCCATCGGCCTGACCAAGGTGATGACGGCCGATGAATGCGAGACCGCCTACGCCAGGGCCGCGCAGGTCGACGAGCAGGTGCTGTGCGAGCAGTTCATCAGCGGGGAAGAGGTGACGGTGCCGGTGCTGGGCAGTGGCCCCCAGGCGCGCGCCCTGCCCGTGATCCGCATCGTGGCGCCCGACGGCAACTACGACTACCAGAACAAGTATTTCACCGATGACGTGAAATACCTCGTGCCCTGCGGCCTGCCCACGGGTGAGGAGGAGCAGATCCAGCAGATCGTGCTGCGTGCCTACCAGGTGCTGGGTTGCCGTGGCTGGGCACGGGCCGACGTGATGATCGACGCGCGTACGCGCAAGCCCTACCTGCTGGAGATCAACACCGCACCCGGCATGACCGGGCACTCGCTCGTGCCCATGTCGGCCAAGGCCGCGGGCATCAGCTACGAGGATCTGTGCGTGCAGCTGCTGCAGGCGGCCGCACTGGACCATGGAGGCACCGGCGCATGACCCACCCGCTGCCCGTCCCGCTGGACGTCAGGCTCATGAACCTCACGGCAACGCTGTTGCTGCTGGGCTTCATGCTGCTGGCGCTGGTCACGGGCGGGCGCTGGCTGGCGCATCACCCGGTCTTCGCGATCCGCGGGATCGCCGTGCTCGGCGATATCAGCCACACCAGCGCGCTGACCCTGCGCGCCCAGGTGGCACCGCAGCTCAAGGGCACCTTCCTCACGGTGGACCTGCATGCGGTGCGGCAGGCCTTCGAAGGCCTGCCCTGGGTGCGGCGCGCCGTGGTGCAGCGGGAATTCCCGAACCGCCTGCGTGTGATCCTGCAGGAACACCAGGCCGTGGCTTATTGGGGCGAGGAGGGCGAATCCACGCTGGTCAACAGCTACGGCGAGGTCTTCGAGGCCAACCTCGGCGAGGTGGAGCAGGACGAGCTGCCCAAGCTGGCCGGCCCGGTGGAACTGTCGGCCGAAGTACTGGCCATGCACCGTGCGCTGCAACCGCTGTTCGAGGCACTGGACCTGCCCATCGAGCGGCTGGTGCTCAGCGGGCGCGGCAACTGGCAGGCCACGCTGGCCAGCGGCGCACGTCTGGAACTCGGTAGCGGCGAGGTGGCCGAGGTGACGGCGCGCGCACGCCAGTTCCTTGGCACCGTGACCCAGGTGGCAGCGCACCACGGCCGCAAGCTCGACGCGCTGGAGGGCGCCGACCTGCGCTATGGCCAGGGCTATGCCCTGCGTCTGCGCGGCGTGAGCACGGTGGCGACGGACAGGAAGAACTAGAAAGAGCAGGACTCTCAACTATGGCAAAAGAGTACAAGGATCTGGTCGTCGGACTCGACATCGGCACCGCCAAGGTGATGGCGGTGGTGGCCGAGGTCCTGCCCGGCGGAGAGCTCAAGCTCGCAGGGCTGGGGGTGGCGCCCAGCAACGGGCTCAAGCGCGGCGTGGTCGTGAACATCGACGCCACGGTGCACAGCATCCAGCAGGCCCTCAAAGAGGCCGAGCTCATGGCCGACTGCAAGATCACGCGTGTCTACACCGGCATCACGGGCAGCCATATCCGCGGCATCAACTCCAGCGGCATGGTGGCGGTGAAGGACCGCGAGGTGAACGCCGCCGACGTGGCGCGTGTGGTGGAGACAGCCAAGGCCATCAACATCTCGTCCGACCAGCGCCTGCTGCTGGTCGAGCCGCAGGAATTCATCATCGACGGCCAGGACGTGCGCGAGCCCATCGGCATGAGCGGCATCCGCCTGGAAGCCAAGGTGCACATCGTGACCGGCGCGCAGAGCGCGGCCGAGAACATCATCAAGTGCGTGCGCCGCTGTGGCCTGGAGGTCGAGCAGCTCATGCTCAACCCGCTGGCCTCCAGCCTCTCGGTGCTGACGGACGACGAGAAGGAGCTTGGCGTGGCCTGTGTGGACATCGGCGCCGGCACCACCGACGTGGCGGTGTTCACGGGCGGGGCCATCCGCTACACCTCGGTGATCCCGATCGCGGGCGACCTGATCACCAGCGACATCGCCATGGCCCTGCGCACGCCCACCAAGGACGCCGAGGACATCAAGGTCGAGAGCGGCTATGCCAAGCAGCTGCTGGCCGACCCCGATGTGCAGGTCGAGGTGCCGGGCCTGGGTGACCGCGGCCCGCGCATGCTGAGCCGCCAGGCCCTGGCCGGCGTGATCGAGCCGCGCATCGAGGAAATCTTTTCACTGGTGCAGCAGGTGCTGCGCGACTCGGGCTGCGAGGAGGTGCTGTCCTCGGGCATCGTGCTCACCGGCGGCAGCTCGGTCATGCCCGGCATGGTGGAGCTAGGCGAGGACATCTTCCTCAAGCCCGTGCGCCGCGGCCTGCCCAAGTACAGCGGCGGCCTGGCCGAGATGGTGGGCCAGCCGCGTGCGGCTACCGTCATGGGCCTGCTCGAGGAGGCGCGGCTGGCGCGCCTGCGTGGCTACAAGGTGGCGGCCAAGCACGGATCGATGAAGACCGCGCTGGGCCGCGTCAAGGACTGGTTCATCGGGAACTTCTGACATGCAGACCAAGCTCAAGTTTTGGCTCGCACGCGGCAGCCCGCACCGAAAGCGGCGCTGTACCGGTCCGCCGGGGAGGCCGCCCTCATGAAACAACGAAGCATCGCAATCGCAAGCAACAAGGCAACTGGATACATAGGAGTACAGACATGAACATCGACATGATTGAAGACGCCGCTTTCAACCTGGGCACCCAGATCAAGGTCATCGGCGTGGGCGGGGGCGGCGGCAACGCCGTGGACCACATGATCGAGCGCGAAGTGCAGGGCGTGGAATTCATCTGCGCCAACACCGATGCCCAGGCCCTGAGCCGCAGCAGCGCGCACAAGATCATCCAGCTCGGCGCCAGCGGCCTGGGCGCAGGCAGCAAGCCCGAGAAGGGCCGCGAGGCCGCCGAGGCCGCGGTGGAGGACATCCAGTCCGCCATCGCCGGCGCGCACATGCTCTTCATCACCGCCGGCATGGGCGGCGGCACCGGTACCGGCGCGGCCCCCGTGATCGCGCGCGTGGCCAAGGAGATGGGCATCCTGACCGTGGGCGTGGTGACCAAGCCCTTCGACTGGGAGGGCGGCCGCCGCATGACCAACGCCGACGCCGGCCTGACCGAACTCGAGGCCAACGTCGACTCGCTGATCGTGGTGCTCAACGAGAAGCTGCAGGACGTGCTGGGCGACGACATCACCCAGGACGAAGCCTTCGCGCACGCCAACGACGTGCTCAAGAACGCGGTCGGCGGCATCGCCGAGATCATCAACGTGCCAGGCCACGTCAATGTGGACTTCGAGGACGTGCGCACCGTGATGGGCGAGCCCGGCAAGGCCATGATGGGCACGGCCGCAGCCAGCGGCCCGGACCGTGCGCGTATCGCCGCCGAGCAGGCCGTGGCCTGCCCCCTGCTCGAAGGCATCGACCTCTCGGGTGCCAAGGGCGTGCTGGTGCTGATCACCGCGGCCAAGGGCAGCCTCAAGCTGTCGGAATCCAAACTGGCGATGAACACCATCCGCGCCTATGCATCGCCCGACGCCCACGTGATCTACGGCACGGCCTATGACGACAGCCTGGGCGACCAGATCCGCGTGACCGTGGTCGCCACCGGCCTGTCGCGCCAGGGCATGCGCCGCACGGCCCCGCCGCTGCAGGTGCTGCGCACCGGTACCGACAACGTGCCCTTCCAGGTGCCCACGCTGAACAACGCCGTGGCCCCGGGCGCGCTGCCCGGTACGCCGGCGCCCGCCGTGATGCCTGGTGTGCCCCAGCCGGACTACAACGCCATGGCCACGCCCAGCGTCTGGCGCACCCGCGACCGCACCCAGGCCGCGGCCAAGGTCGACGCCCTGTCCTCGGGTGGTATGGACGACTTCGAGATTCCGGCCTTTCTGCGCAAACAGGCCGACTGAGTGAAGTGGGATGAGCCCCGCTGCGTGCGGCGGGGCTCATCCTGGTCTAGGATGAGCCGTCAAGTCGGCATGCCCCAAGCGGCATGCCGCCCCGCCGCCTTGGCGGCGACCCTGTCCAGGAGCAGCCCATGACCACCACCCCCTCCCATCGTCTCCTCGCCTGCGGCCTCGCGCTGCTGCTCACGGCCTGTGCCACGGGCACGGCGAGCTCGCCGCCGGAGACGGTCTATGCCGTGACCGAGCGCCTGGAGCTGATCCGCTTCAAGTCGGACCGGCCCGGCGAGGTGCTGGAGCGCCGCGCACTCAGCGGCCTGCCGGCGGGCGAGCAGCTGCGGGGCATCGATTTCCGCGTGGCGCGAGGCGTGCTCTACGCCTTGGCCGACAGCGGGCGCCTTTACACGATCGACACCGCCCAGGCCCGCCTGCAGCCCGTGGCGCCGGCCGCGCCCGCGTTCTGGCCCGTGCAGGGCGGCGTGACGGGTTTCGATTTCAACCCCACGGTGGATCGCATCCGCGTGGTCAGCGCCAGCGCGCAGAACCTGCGCCTACACCCCGAGACCAATGCCGTGGTCGACGGCAACGTCGCCGATCCCGGCGTGCAGCCGGACGGTGCCCTGCGCTATGCACCGGACGACCGCCATGCCGGTCGCCGCCCGGACGTGGCCGGCGTGGCCTACACCTACAACAAGAAAGACGAGAAGCTCACCACCAACTACGCCATCGACCGTGCCCTCGGTGCCCTGCTCATGCAGGGCTCACTCGAGGGTGCGCAGCCCGTGGTCTCGCCCAACACGGGGCTGCTGCGTACCGTGGGCCTGCTGGGTACCGGGCCGCTGAGCGAGGCGCATTTCGACATCTCCGATGTCGCCAACACGGCCCTGCTCGCGGCGCGCACCGCGGGCCAGAGCACCACCCGCCTGTACCAGCTGGACCTTAGCACGGGTCGCGCGCGTGAGCTGGGTGTGGTGGGCGGCGGCGAGCGGCTGCTGGGCCTGGCTACCGAGCCCTGAGCGAGCATGCGCAGCCTGAAGAGCATCCTGGGCCTGACCGCGCTGGCCTGCGCGCTGCAGGCGGCTGCCGTCAGCATCGAGGTGCGCGATGAGGGCGACCGGCCCCTGGCCGGTGCCGTGGTCTTTCTCGAATCGGCCCAGGCGCGGCGCCAGGTGCGGCCGCTGGCCCAGGCCGAGATGGGCCAGGCGGGCAAGCAGTTCGTGCCCCAGGTGCTGGTGGTGCCCGTGGGCACAGCCGTGGACTTCCCGAACCGTGACACGGTGCGCCACCATGTCTACTCCTTCTCACCGGCCAAGAAATTCGAGCTCAAGCTCTACATCGGCACGCCGGCCAACCCCGTGGTGTTCGACCGCAGCGGCATCGCTGTGCTGGGTTGCAACATCCACGACCAGATGGTGGGCTGGATCGTCGTGGTGGAGACGCCCTACTACGCGATGAGCGATGCCCAGGGGCGCGCGGTCATCGATGCCCCGCCGGGCAGCTACCGCCTGCGCAGCTGGCACCCGGGCCTGCCGGTGGGGGCGGCCGCGCTGGACCAGGCGTTGGAGCTCGGCCCTGCGGTGCAGAGTGTGCGCCTGCGCCTCTCGGGGGTGCGGCCGTGATCCCGGCTTTTGATCGTCGCAGCCTCATCACCCGCCTGGTCGGACTGTCCCTGCTGCTGCTGCTCTTCGTGCAGCTGGCGGGCTTCTTCGTGGTGCGCGACAGCATCGCGCGCAATGCGCGCATGCAGATCGCGCGTGAATTCGACACAGGCGAGAAGGTCTGGCTGCGCCTGCTGGAACAGAACGCCGAGACGCTGCGCCAGGGCGCGGCCCTGCTCGCCGCCGACTACGGTTTCCGCTCGGCGGTGAGTTCGGATGATCTCGAGACCATCGGTTCCGCGCTGGAAAACCATGGCCAGCGCATCGGCGCGGCCATGACGGCCTTGCTGGACACGCAGCTCAAGGTGCGTGCCGTCAGCGCGGACGATGCGGGCCAGGGGCTGGCCGAGATGCTGGGCCGGCTGGCGCCGAGCTTGAGCGGGTCGGCGGGTACGGGGCAGGGCGGACGCATCGTGGTCTACGAGGGCCGGCCCTACCAGCTGGTCATGGTGCCCATGCGCGCGCCCCTGGTCGTGGGCTGGGTGCTGATGGGTTTCCCGGTGGGCGCTCCGCTGGCGCAGGAGATGCAGCGTCTGCTCGACATCCAGCTCGTGCTGCAGGTGCGCCAGGCCGACGGTGGCCTGGCGGCGCCGGTCAGCACCCTGTCGGCCGGTGCACTGGCGCAACTGCAGCGCATGCAGGGGACGGCCCGTGAAATCGAGGCCGGCGGGGAGACGCTGCTGGTGCGCAGCATCGAACTCAACGCGGCGGGCGGCGAGGCCCGCGTGCTGCTGCTGCGCTCGGTGGACGATGTGGTGGCGCCTTATCGCCAGCTGCAGGTGCTGCTGGCCGTGATCACGGCCGGTGGCCTGCTCCTCTTTGCCATCGGCAGCGGTCTGATGGCGCGGCAGCTGGCCATGCCTCTGCGCTCGCTGCTGGCTGCAACGCAGCGCCTTTCGCGCGGCGACTACAGCGTGCCGCTCGAAGATGTGGGCCGGCAGGACGAGATCGGCAAGCTTGCGCAGTCCTTCGACCGCATGCGCGTGGACATCGCGACGCAGCAGGCCGAGATCCGGCACCTGGCCTACTGGGACCGCCTGACCGGCCTGCCCAACCGGGAGAACTTCCGCGAGTCCGTGCAGCAGGCCATGGCGCGCAGCGGCGAGGGCCGTGAGCTGGCCGTCATCACCCTGGACCTGGACCGCTTCAAGCACGTCAACGACGTGCTGGGCTATGCCTTCGGCGACCAGCTGCTCAAGACCGTGGCGGACAAGCTGGCAGCCGTGTTGGGCGAGACCGCCGGCGAGCTGGCCCGGCTCGGGGGCAACGAATTCGCCCTGCTCCTGGCGCCCGGCACGCCCCAGCAGGCCGCCGAGCTGGCCGCGCGCGTGGCGCAGAGCCTGGAGCAGCCGCTGGCGATTGCCGAGCAGACCGTGGACCTGAGCGCGGGCATCGGCATCGCCTGCTGGCCGGCCGACGCGCCCGACGTGGACACGCTGCTGAGCCGCTCCGAGATCGCCATGTACGTGGCCAAACGCAAGCTCGAGGGGCCGTTGCGCTACGACCCGGCCTTCGACTCGGCCAGCACGCAGACGCTGTCGCTGCTGACCGAGCTACGTCGCGCGGTGGACCAGGGCGAGCTGCGCCTCTACCTGCAGCCCAAGGTGACCCTGGCCGATGGCGTGACGCACGCGGCCGAGGCCCTGGTGCGCTGGGAGCATCCGCAGCGCGGCCTGGTGCCGCCGTTGCAGTTCATCCCTTTTGCCGAGCAGACGGGCTACATCCGCCAGCTCACGCTCTGGATGTTCGAGGAGGCCGCGCGCCTGCTGGCCACGCCGGCCGGCGCAGGCCTGCGCATCTCGGTCAATCTTTCGACGCGCGATCTGCTGGACCTGGAGCTCAGTGCACGGCTGGCCCATCTGCTGCAGACGCATGGGGTCCAGGCCACATCCTTCTGCCTGGAGATCACCGAGAGCGCCATCATGGACGACCCCCAGCGAGCCGAGTCCATGCTCAACCGCCTGTCGGAGCAGGGATACAAACTGTCTATCGATGACTTTGGCACCGGCTATTCATCGCTGGCCTACCTCAAGCGCCTGCCCGTGGACGAACTCAAGATCGACAAGTCCTTCGTCATGGGCATGGAGACCGACGCCGACGACGCGACCATCGTGCGTTCCACCATCGATCTGGCCCACAACCTGGGCCTGAGCGTGGTGGCCGAAGGGGTGGAGAGCGCGGCCATCCTGGAGCGCCTGCGCGCGCTGGGTTGTGACGAGGTGCAGGGCTACCACATCAGCCGTCCGATGCCCGCGCCGGCCTTCATGGAATGGCTGAGAAAGTAAAATCACGCCCATGCTGCAGCAACGCACCCTCAAATCCCTGACCCGCGCCGTGGGCGTGGGCCTGCACAGCGGCCAGCGCGTGGAGATCACGCTGCGCCCTGCGCAGGTCGACACCGGCATCGTGTTCCGGCGCGTGGACCTGCCGCAGCCCGTGGACATCCCCATGTCGGCGCTGGCGGTCAGCGACACGCGTCTGGCTTCGACCCTTTCCAACGGCGGCGCCAAGGTGCACACGGTGGAACACCTCATGTCGGCCTGTGCCGGCCTGGGCATCGACAACCTCTACGTGGACATCACGGCCGAAGAGGTGCCCATCCTCGACGGCTCGGCCGCCTCCTTCGTCTTCCTGCTGCAGAGCGCGGGCATCGAGCTGCAGAACGCACCCAAGCGCTTCATCCGCGTGATCGAGCCGATCGAGGTGCGCGAGGGCGAGGGTGCCAACCAGAAGTGGGCCCGCCTGGACCCCTACCACGGCTACAAGCTCAGCTTCGAGATCGACTTCGACCATCCAGCCGTGGACTCCACGGGCCAGCGCGTCGAGTTCGACATGAGCGTGCACAACTACAGCCGCGACATCGCGCGCGCGCGCACCTTCGGTTTCACCAAGGACGTGGAGATGATGCGTGCCAACGGCCTGGCCCTGGGCGGCGGGCTGGACAACGCCATCGTGATGGACGACTACAAGGTGCTCAATGCGGGTGGCCTGCGCTACGACGACGAATTCGTCAAGCACAAGATCCTTGACGCCATGGGCGATCTCTACATCCTGGGCAAGCCCCTGCTTGCGGCCTACAGCGCCTTCCGTTCCGGCCACGCCATGAACAACAAGCTGCTGCGTGAACTGCTCAAGCGCACCGAGGCCTGGGAAACCGTGACCTTCGAAAACGACAGGCTGGCTCCCAAGGGCTTTGCGCAGCCCGCGCGTGCCTGGTAAGTCGGCCAGCCATGCTGCTGTTTCGCTGGCTCATCTTCCTGCTGCTCATCGGCGCGGCCGTCTGCTTCGCCTTCTATGCCGGCACCGGCCAGGTGCGCTACCGCCGCTGGGGTCTGATCACCCTCAAGTGGACGCTGATCGCGGCCTTCGGCTTCTTCGCGGTGCTCATCCTGCAGCGCATCGCCTGAGGGCCGGGCTCAGGCGCCGCGCTTGCGTACTGTGGAGTAAGGGTCGGGTGCGCCATCCTTCTTCTTCGGTGGGTCGTCACGGGTCCTGACCGCTTCCAGCTCATTGAAGGCCGAGGGCATCTGGCTGTCCTGGAAGGCTACCGAGTCTTCCCACATCGCCCAGTCCGCGTCCTGGTTGCCTTCCGTGACTTCGGGCAAGGGGGGCGGTGCCGGCGGCAATCCCGCCGTAGGCGAGGGGCGGCTGGCTGGCCGGGTGCCCGACGTGGCGGACCGGGCCGGGTTGGCGGGCTTGGGCTTGAAGAACTTCATGGCAGGTGCGTCCTGTGCTGTACGCTGGGCACAATCTAGCGCGCGAACCCGCGGCTGACAAGCACGGGGCAAGGCGCCGGCGTGAAGGATTGCCATGAACCGGAAACTTCTGATTCCCTGTCTGCTGGCCCTGGCCTGCGGGCTCGACGCAGGCGCCGTCCTGGCCCAGGAGGGCGCGCTGCGTGAACGCCTGCACCAGCGCCAGCAGGAGCGCGTGGAGGCTCCGTCCGCGGCGCAGCCCATCAGCGCACCGGGTGACTACCGGGCCAGCTTGGAACATGGTGGGCGCACCCGCCTCTACCGTCTCTACGTACCGGCCAGCTACCGTGCCGACCGACCCGCGCCCCTGCTCGTGGCCCTGCATGGCGGAGGCGGCAGCATGGACTACATGGGCCGCGACGAGTACTACGGGCTGCTGTCCTTTGCCGAGCGTACCGGGCAGGTGCTGCTCCTGCCCAATGGCGTGAGTCGCCTGCGCAGCGGCAAGCTGGCCACCTGGAACGCGGGGAACTGCTGTGGTTCGGCGCGCGACGCGCAAGTCGACGACGTGGGCTACATCCGCGCCGTGGTCGAGCGCGTGCAGGGCCAGCTCAACATCGATGCGCGGCACATCCGCGCCACCGGCATGTCCAACGGCGCCATGATGGCCTACCGCCTGGCCTGCGAACTGCCCGGCCTGTTCAGCGCCATCGCGGCCGTGGCCGGCACCGACAACACGCGCGGCTGCACGCCTGCACAGCCGGTGTCCGTGCTGCACATCCACGCGCGCAACGACAGCCATGTGCTTTACGACGGCGGCGTCGGTCCCGATGTCGTGGACCGCGCGCTGATCACCGACTTCCGCTCCGTGCCCGACACGGTGGCCGGCTGGGTCGAGCGCAACCGCTGCGCGCCCGTGCCGCAGCGCGTGCTGGAGAAGGACGGCGCCTGGTGCGAGCGCTACGCACCCTGTGCCGGGGGCACGCAGGTGCAGCTGTGCGTGACGGCCGCCGGTGGCCACAGCTGGCCCGGCGGGCACAAGCCCCGCGGCGAGGCGCCGACGCAGGCGATCGATGCCAACGACGTGATGTGGGACTTTTTCAGCCGCCGGGACGCGCCACGCTGAGCCGGTCTCAGTGACCGCGGCCGCCGCGGTACATGCCCGTGTTGCGGCGCTGCAGCGGCGAGACGGCTGCGATGCGGCGCATCGCCTCACCCGCATGCGCCTGGGTGATGGCCAGGCCCAGGGCGTCGGCCGCATCCGTGCCCGGCAGGCCGGGCAGCTGGAGCAGGCGCTTGACCATTTCCTGCACCTGGGCCTTCTGCGCGCGGCCGTGACCGACCACGGCCTTCTTCATCTGCAGGGCGGTGAACTCCGTCACCGCGAGGTCGCGCGACACCAGGGCCGTGAGGCAGGCGCCGCGGGCCTGACCCAGCAGCAGGGTGGACTGCGGGTTGACGTTGACGAAGACGATCTCCACGGCGGCCACCGTGGGCTGGTAGCGGGCCACGACCTCGCAGACGCCGTCGAACAGCACCTTGAGCCGCGCCGGCAGATCGCCGAATTCCAGATGTGTGGTCTTGATGGTGCCGCTGGCGACGTAGCGCAAGGCCGAGCCCTCGACGTCGATCACGCCGAAGCCCGTGGTCTGCAGTCCGGGGTCGATGCCGAGGATGCGCATAGAAGCTGGCGTGCTCATAGGTCAAAGTACCAGTGCACCGAATGGAAGAAGACGGGCGCGGCAAAGCACAGGCCGTCGACGCGGTCCAGCAGGCCACCCGCGCCCGTGACCGAGGAGAGACCCTGTGCGCCCCAGTTGGTCACACCACGGTCGCGCTTGAGCGCCTTCATGACCAGATGGCCCAGGGACCCTGCGGTGCAGGCGATCAGGGCCATGGCCAGCGCCTGCGCCGGCTTGAAGGGGGTGATGGCCGAGAGCAGGCCGCCGAAGAGGCCGCCGGCGATCACGCCCACGGCCCAGCTGTGCCAGCTGAAGCTCTGGCTGACCAGGGGCGCCACAGGCTTGCGACGCCAGTGCCGCGCCACGAGGTGCTGCACGATCATGCAGGTCTGCACCGAGAAGACGAGGAAGAACACAAGGAAGGCGTTCTTGCCGGCGTAGCCCTTGAAGTTGAGCAGTAGCAGCGCCGGCACATGGCTCATGCCATAGACGCAGACCATGATGCCCCACTGCAGCTTGGCGTTGCGCTCCAGGAAGCGCTGTGGATCGCCCGCCAGGGCACTGACCACAGGCAGGGCCAGGAAGACGTAGACCGGGATGAAGACGGTGAAGAGGTCGACGCGTGCGCTGGCCACCAGGCTGTACTGCACGGGCAGCACGACGAAGAAGGCCAGCACCAGGCTGCGATGGTCGCCGCGCCGCGTGGGCGAGAGCGTGATGAACTCGCGCAACACGAAAAAGGAGACCAGCGCGAACAGCGCGATGGCCACGCGTTCGTCCGAGACCCAGGCCACCCAGAACACCACGACCATGAGCCAGGAGGTCTTGAGCAGGCTCTGCAGGTCACGCAGCTCGCCGCCTTCGCCATCGGTGGTGCGTCCGCGTTCGCGCAGCGAGAGCAGCACCAGGATCACGGTGGCCAGGCTCAGCAGGCCGAAGACCACCAGGAAGAGCGCGCCGACCTGCTGCGACGCCGAGAGGCTGCGGATGAACTGGTTCAGGCTCATATCTCACGCAGCGCGATCACGGCCTGCCGTGCGCGGTCCAGG
>JAIESX010000027.1 GCA_019745555.1 Burkholderiaceae bacterium
ATTGGCTACACTCCCGCCACACTTCCTGCGAATCGGCCTGCTTTTCCGCTCCCTTGTGAACTCTGCACCTCCCCGCCACAACTTCCGTGCCGCAGCCTGGGCAGCTGTATTCGCCCTGAGCCTGGGCCTGATGGCACTGGAAGTCTGGCGGCAGCCGGCCCTGCCGGGCGCGGCGCGGGCCGCGTGGCCGCAGGCCCGCGTGCCCGAGCCAGGCCTGCTGGTGCTGCAGGCCGCCGGGCGCATTCCCATGCCGGCCGACACCCCCGCCGCCCACGCCAGCACCTTGCTGACCCTGCCTGCCGGTCATCCGGCGGCGGTGCAGGCCTACTGGTTCGCCGGGTCGCGCGAGAGCGGGCCCGATGTGCAGATCGTCATGTCTGAGTTCGAGCGTGCCGCACAGCAGTGGAGCCCGCCCATGGCCGTGGTGAACCGCCATCAGGTGGGGCCGCAGCTGGGCCATGCCCTGCGCCGCATTGGCAACCCGGTGGCTTGGCGCGATGCGCAGGGCCGCACCCACCTCTTTGTCGTGGCCACGGGCCTGGGCGGCTGGGCTGCCGGGCGTATCCTGCATCTGCGGCAGGACGACGCGCAGCAGCCCTTTGTGCCGCTGCGCACCCTGCCCCTGTCCTGGCTCTGGAACACCAGCCATCTGGTGCGGGCCATGCCCTTGCCGCTGGCCGATGGTGGCATGGTGCTGCCGGTCTATTTCGAGATCGGCGTGAAATATCCTGTGGCCTTGCGTTTCGATGCGGGCGGTGAATTCCGCGGCATGGTCCGCATGTCGCAGCGGCGCGACCTGCTGCAGCCCACCTTGCTGGCGCGAAGCGAAACCGAGTGGCTGGCCCTGCTGCGTGACAACCGCGCCGATCGCAAGCTGCGCGCGGTGCAGACGAGCGACGGTGGCCTGCACTGGCAGGACCTGCCCGATCCCGGCCCGGCCAATCCCGATGCGTCGGTGGTGGGCCTGGCGCTGCGGCCTGAACTCATGTTCCTCGCGCACAACCCGCGCGCCGAATCGCGCGCCCAGCTGGCCCTGAGCGTCTCGCGTGATGGCGGGCAGAGCTGGACCGTGCTGGAGACACTGGCGCAGGCCCAGCCCGGCCAGGAGATGTCCTATCCCTCCATGGCCTGGGCCGATGACAGCCTGTGGGTCAGCTACACCGAGCAGCGCCAGGGCATCGCCTGGCAACGCTACACCTTCTTGCCGGCGACGCGCTAGAGGCGAGGCCATGGATTTCACCCAGATCGCCGCTTCCCTGTTTTCGACGCAGTCGCCGCTGCTGCCCGCGCCGCTGCTGTTCCGTCTCTATCTCGATCTGGCCTGGGGGCTGGTGCTGGCTGCACTCGCGCTGCCGGCGCTGGCTCACTGGTCCCGCAAGCGTGAGCACCTGCAGTTCTGGCTTCCGCCCGTCCTGCTCCTATGGTGTCTGCTGCCCGGCGTGCTCTCGCCTGCCTACTGGATGGGACTGGCCCTGCGTGCGCCCAGCGGCTTGCTGACCCTGCTCTGCATCTGGACCCTCTGGCGCCACTATCGCCACCGTACCGCAGGGCCGACACCGCTGCAGGCGCTGCGGCCCTGGGCCTGGCCGCTGGTGGCCCTGGGCTGGGTGCTGCTGCTCGACACCTTCGCGCTGTGGCCGTTCAGCCTCTATGCCTGGGGTTTCTCACCGCTGCTGCTGGGCGCACTGGCCCTGCTGGGCTTGTTGCCGGGGGCGCTGCGAGGGCAATTGGCAATGTCCGGTCTGTGGATGGTGGTGTTGCTGCTGCACGTGCTGCTGCGCCTGCCCACTGGCAATGTCTGGGACGCGTTGCTGGACCCGGCGCTTTGGATCTGGTTGCAGGTCGACGCCCTGCGCCGACTGCGCCGTCGCGCCTGAAGTTCAGGGCCGCACCAGCAGCCACTCGCGGCGGTAGAGCCACTGCTGCGGATACCAGAGGTTGTCCCTGCGGATTTCACCCGGTGCGTGCCGGCTCGTGAGCAGCCAGCGCTCGCCCAGCACGCGGCAGTCCGGCAGGCAGGGTGGTGAACTCTGCTCGCCATGGCTGGCGGTCCAGACCACGGCCTCGTGCGTGCCCAGCAACTGGCGTAGTTCTTCTGCCGCCTGGGCCTGGCCTTCGGCATCCGGGCCGCGACGTGCGCGGGCCTGGGCCCGGCTGTCGTAGGGGACGAAGTCGTGCGCTCCGGGCAGCAGGAACTGAAAGCGTTCGAACTGCCCGTTGAAGCCCGTGGGCACGGCAATACGGCCAGCCGGCGCTGCCGCGATGGCACGCTCGTCATAGTGGCCCTTCGGCCCGTCCATGGGCGCGACCATGGCGTTGAAGGCCGCATAGACCAGCAGTGTGCACAGCACGGCCGCGCCGCGGCTCCAGGCGCTGCGCCACAGACCCAGCAGCAGGCAGACGACCGCAGCCGCCACGATGCCCAGCGCGAGGCCGATCTCCATTCCCGACGCCAGGCCGATGCCGTGGCCCACCCAGGCCAGGCGCGCCAGCACCAGCAGCACGGGCGCCGCGAGCAACAGCGTGGGCAGATACCAGCCGCGCGGAATATCGCGCCAGTGCAGTGCCAGCAACATGGCCACGGCCGGCATGGCAGGGATCACGTAGCGGGCCGAGCGCTGGCTTGGGAAGAGGAAGACCAGCAGCCAGACCGCGGCCCAGGCCAGCAGGATGGCTTGCGCCGCAGGCAGGGGCCAGCGGCGTCGCAGCTGCGGCAGGGTTTTCAGCCCCAGCCAGGCCAGGCCCGGCAGCACGAAGAAGAGCAGGCCGGCGTTGACCGCATAGGCCAGCAGCTGTGACCAGACCCCGGAGCCGTCGAAGGCCAGGGCAGCCCGCAGGTAGCCGCGCGGGTCCGCGAACTTGGCGGCGTTCTCGCCGACGATGAATTCGCGCCATACCGATTGCGGGTCGGGATCCAGTACGAACCACAGCGCGAACACGCCCAACGCCAGCATAGCGCTAAAAGCCACGCGCAGGGTGTGGCGCAATACGGCGGCCCAGCCCAGGTGTGACTCGCTGGCCACCAGGGCCAGCCACCAGGCGGCGGCGGCAGGCGCGACGAGGGCAAAAGACTTGTAGGCCAGGCCCAGGCCCAGCGCGATACCGAACAGCGCATGTGCGATCCAGCCCGGGCCTGCAGCGGGCAGACGTGCGCGCTGCCAGATCAGTGCGAACAGCGGCAGGCTGAACCAGAAGGTTTCGGGCGCACTCGTGAGGTAGGGGCGGCCATAGCGGAAGGTGCTGAGGAAGGCCAGGAAGACGCAGGCCGCGATCAGCCCGTCCTGCCAGCGCTGCGTGACGGCGCGCAGGCTCAGGACGATGCCGCTGCAGATCAGCAGCAGGTAGAGCAGGCTGGGCGCGCGCAGGGCGGCCATGTGCCACCACTCGCCCCATCCGCCGGCCACCATGGCCTGCCAGATCAGCAGCGGCGGCTTGGTGTTGCGCATGTTCTCGAGTTCCGAGGCCAGCGGCAGCCACTGGCCGGTCTCGGCGGTCTCGCGGGCGATGTGCAGGTAAACCATCTCGTCGCCATTGGTCGGCACGTACTGGCCACCCAGGCCCTGCGCGTAGACGAGCAGGCCGAACAGCAGGACAGCGAGCCAGAAGAGCGTGGTCTGGCGCTCTGAAGGAGAAGTGAGATTCAGCATGGGCATTCCCGGCCTTGGCATGGCAAGGCCGGGATGATTATGGCCGCTGCTTGTGCTTGAAAGTCCAGCGGTCGTTGGCGATGAAGTTGCTCACGCTGGCGATCACGATGGCCGTGACGTTGGCCACGAGGTAGTGCAGGCCCATGTGCGTCAGCCAGAGTGTCAGGGCGTACTGCAGCAGGATACCCAGCCACGAGGCCGTGGCGTACTGGCCCAGCTGGGCCAGCAGGCTGCGCTTGCGCAGGCGCTCGCCTTCCTCGACGGCGGTGGCGTGCTGGCGGTCGGACCAGGTCCAGAGCCGGTTCCAGGTGAAGTTGTTGACCGTGGCCACAGCAATCGCCAGGGCCAGCGAGAAATACGGTTTGCTGCCCACGGGCTCGATGGCGCGGAACAGGTACTCGTGCGCGAAGTACAGCACCATCAGGTTGACCACCGTGCCGCTGGCGCCGACGATGCCGAAGCGCACATAACGGAAGCCGTGCAGCCAGTCGACCAGCTGCCAGATCCGGTCACGGAGTGTGGGCGTGCTCATGCCGCGGCAAGGGCCTGCAGCGCGTCGGCCAGCACCGGATCGGGCGCGATGCGCTTCAGACACTGGTTGTCACCGTCGCAGAAGGTCAGGCGGTGGTTGTAGGCCGAGAGGCAGGGTGAGCAGGCGATGCCCGATTCGTAGACCACGGCTTTCGGCCCGATGCCGGGCAGGGGGCCGTAGAGCTTGCCGGTCTCGGGGCCGAAGAACATCAGCACGCGGATCGGGGTGAGGCTGGCAAAGTGGCCGGGGCCGCCGTCATTCGTCAGCAGCAGATCGCTGGCATGGAAGAGCATCAGCAGCTCGCGCAGGCTGCGGGTATAACCGGTCAGGGCCACGCAGTGTTCGCTGCCCACCAGGGCGCGGATCTCTTTGGCCAGGGCCAGATCCTCCTTGAGGCCGATGAAGGCCACGGCGTGGCCGGCGTCGACCAGACCACGGGCCACGCGCGCATAGTGCGCGGCCGGCCAGGCGCGTTCGGGCAGGATGCCGCCGCCCGGGTACATGAGGGCGATCTTGCGACCGGCCAGCACCGGGTGGTCACGCAGCACCTGATCGCGGTAGGTGCGCAGCTCCTCCGGCGTGAAGGGCACGGACAGGCCGGTTTCCGCGGGCAACTCACGGACGGGGGCCTGGCGGTGGCGCGGCGAGCCCTCGCCTTCCAGCGCATCGACCAGCGAGAGGAACTGCTTGCTGATGTGCTGGTAGGGGTTGTAGGGGATGGCGCAGTTGATGTAACTGCCGCGGTACAGACCTTCCTGCGTGTGCGGCGTGAAGCCGGCACGGCGCGGCGCGCCCGTCAGATAGGAAAGCAGGCTGCTGACACGAGAGAACAGTTCGCAGTCGATCACCGCGTCCAGGGGCAGGCGGCGCATGGCCAGGCTCACGCGCCAGATGTCGCGTGCCAGCCGGAAGGGCGAGCTGTCGTCGATGCCGTGGAAATTGGCGTCTTCCGTGAGCCGCAGCATGCGCGCGACTTCCTGGTTCTTCTTCAACTGCAGCACGTGCAGCGTGGCACCGGGATAACGCTCGCGCAGGGCCTTGAACATGGGGCCGGCGAGCACGATGCTGCCCATCTCGGACAGCAGGATCACGAGGATGTGCTTGGAGGGCAGGGTACGGTCCACTTTGGGGGAATGCGTACCGATCAGGCGCGCCCAGCCCGAAACTGCAGCGCACAGCGCCTGCCCGATCCAGCGGTCGATCCAGCGTTGTGTCTGCAGCTTCATGCGGGCGTAGGCTCCGGCTTACTTCAGGCCGGCGGCAGCACGCAGGGCGGCAGCCTTGTCCGTACGTTCCCACGTGAACTCGGGCTCTTCGCGGCCGAAGTGGCCGTAGGCGGCGCTCTTCTCGTAGATGGGACGCAGCAGGTCCAGCATCTGGATGATGCCCTTGGGACGCAGGTCGAAATGCTCGGCCACGAGGGCGGCGATCTTGTCGTCGGCGATCACGCCGGTGCCGTGGGTGTTCACCGTGATGTTCATGGGACGCGCCACGCCGATGGCGTAAGCCACCTGGATCTGGCACTTCCTCGCCAGCCCGGCGGCCACGATGTTCTTGGCGACATAGCGCGTGGCGTAGGCGGCCGAGCGGTCCACCTTGGACGGGTCCTTGCCCGAGAAGGCACCACCACCGTGGGGGCAGGCGCCGCCATAGGTGTCGACGATGATCTTGCGGCCGGTCAGGCCGCAGTCACCCTGGGGGCCACCGACGACGAAGCGGCCGGTGGGGTTGACCAGGTACTTGGTGTCCTTGAGCCATTCCTTGGGCAGTACCGGCTTGATGATCTCCTCGATCACGGCTTCGTAGAAGCTGGCCTTGAGCTTGGTGGCGGTCTCGGACTGGTCCGGGCTGTGCTGGGTGGACAGCACCACGGTGTCGATGCTGTGCGGCTTGCCGTCGACGTAGCGCATGGTCACCTGGCTCTTGGCGTCGGGGCGCAGGAAGGGCAGGCGGCCGTCGCGGCGCAGCTGGGCCTGGCGCTCGACCAGACGGTGGGCGTAGTGGATGGGCGCGGGCATCAGGGCCGGCGTCTCGTCGCAAGCGTAGCCGAACATCAGGCCCTGGTCGCCGGCGCCGATGTTGAGGTGGTCGTCGCTGGCATGGTCCACGCCCTGCGCGATGTCGTTGGACTGCTTGTCATAGGCCACCAGCACGGCGCAGCCCTTGTAATCGATGCCGTACTCGGTGTTGTCGTAACCGATGCGCTTGATGGTGTCGCGTGCGACCTGGATGTAATCCACGTGCGCGTTGGTCGTGATCTCGCCGGCCAGCACCACGAGACCGGTGTTGGTCAGGGTTTCGGCGGCCACGCGGCTGCGCGGGTCCTGCTTGAAGATCGCGTCGAGGATCGCGTCGGAAATCTGATCCGCGACCTTGTCCGGATGGCCTTCGGACACAGACTCGGACGTGAAGAGGTAGTCGTTCGCCATTGAATAAGCTCCAAAAAGTTGTGTCAGGCGCGTTGCCTGGCTGGGAAGCTTCGGCGAACGCTTTAGCAGAAGTGTCTTGAATGACGGCACAATCGAGCCCTTTCGGGGGCGGCCTGTGCCTGTCGCCCTGCAAGTAGTTCCATAACTCAGCGACCCGCGCATTTTAGCCGAATGATCGTTCTCTTCCGTGTGCTTTCCTGGCTGCCTTTGTGGTTCCTGCACGGCCTGGGCTGGGGGCTGGGTTGGCTGGTGTACGCCCTGTCGCCGACTTACCGGCGACGTTTCCTGGCGAATTGCAGGCAGGCGGGGCTGGACTGGTCCCGCTGCCGGGGGGCCGTGGGCCAGGCCGGCCAGCTGGTCGCTGAGCTGCCGCGTCTGTGGTTCGGCCGGCCTGTGCCGGTGGAGTGGACGGGGGGCGAGCATGTACTGCAGGCCCTGGCGGCTGGCCGGGGCATCGTCTTCCTGACCCCGCACATGGGCAGTTTCGAGGTCACGGCCCAGGACTATGCCGAGCGCTTTGGTTACACACAGCCCATCACCGTGCTCTATCGGCCTTCCCGTCAGCCGCTGTTGCGTGAGCTGGTGGCCACGGCGCGCCAGCGGCCACGTCTGCAGACCGCGCCGACCACGCTGGCTGGCGTCAAGCAGATGATCAAGGCCTTGCGTGCTGGCCAGTCCGTGGGCCTGCTGCCCGACCAGGTGCCGCCCCAGGGGCTGGGCGTCTGGGCGCCCTTCTTCGGCCGCGAGGCCTACACCATGACGCTCTCGGCCCGGCTTGCCCAGCAGACGGGCGCGACGGTGCTGCTGGCCTGGGGCGAGCGTCTGTCCTGGGGGCGGGGCTACCTCGTGCACGCGCAGCCGCTCGGCGCCGAACTGCCGGCCGATCCGGTGGCGGCGGCCACGGTGATCAACCAGGCCATGGAGCGCCTGATCCTGACACAGCCCGGCCAGTACCTCTGGGGTTATGCCCGTTACAAGCAGCCGCGCCAGGAGTCCGCGCCATGACGCATCCCGGTGTGCTCTTCATGCGCCTGATCGCGCCCCTGCCCCTGGGCTGGGTGCGTGGCCTGGGCACCGTGGTGGGCTGGGTCCTGTATGGGCTGGCCGTGCCGCGACGACGGGTCGTCATGGCCAACCTCGCCTTGTGCTTCCCCCAGCAGCCCTTGGCTGTGCGCCGGCGCTGGGCCCGCGAATGCTTTGTCTACTTCGCCCAGGCCTGGTTCGACCGCTCCTGGCTCTGGAACGGTCCAGTGGAGGGCTTGCGTCGCCGTCTGCGCATCGTGGGGGCCGTCGAGGAGCTGCAGGGTGACGCGCCGACCGTGATCTTCGCGCCGCATTTCCTGGGCCTGGACGCTGCGGGCACGGCAATCAACGACCAGATCCGCCGCCCCATGGTCAGCATCTACACGCCGCAGCGTAGCCAGGCGGTGGACCAGTGGCTGCACGATGGCCGGCGGCGCTTCGGCAACCTGCAACTGTTCTACCGCGACCAGGGGGTCAAGGGCATTGTTGCGGCCTTGCGCGAGGGGGCCTTGCTCTACCTTCTGTCCGACATGAATTTTGGGCCCGAGGAGTCGATCTTCGTGCCCTTCTACGGTGTACCCGCCGCTACCGTACCTTCCTTGCCGCGCTTCGCCCGTCTGGGCCGGGCCAAGGTGGTGCCGGTGACGGCGCGCATCACGCCCACGGGCTACGATATCGAGGTGCACCCGGCCTGGAAGGATTACCCGGGCCCGGATGTGGAGGCTGACACGGCTTACATGAACCGCTGGCTCGAAGGCGTGATCAACACCATGCCTTCGCAGTACTACTGGGTGCACAAACGCTTCAAGACCCGGCCCCCGGGTGAGCCCCCGGTCTACTGAGCCAGAAACGTCTGCAGCGAGGCGATGACCCGCTGCGGCTGTTCATGCACGATCCAGTGCGTGGCCTCGGGCACGCGTTCCAGAGTCAGTCTGGGGATGTAGTCCTCCAGACCCTCGATCAGCTCCGGTGGCAGGGCCGTGTCGCCCAGACCCCAGAGCACCAGCGTGGGCACGGAGATGGTCAGCATCTCGCGCGGCAGCTCGATCTGGCTGGCCGCGGTATCGTCCGGTCGCGGCGGGCGCAGGGGTGAGGCACGGTAGTAGTTGACGCCGCCGGTGAGCCCGTGGTCCCAGACGGCGCGGTAACGGGCCTTGACGTCTTCGGTCAGCCAGCCATAGGCACCCGGGCCCGCGCCCATGTTCAGGAAGAAGTCCCAGAGCCGGCGGTAATCGTCCTCGGCCAGCAGCTGCTCCGCGTCGGGCCGGATCAGGAAGTTCATGTAGGCACTGGCGGCCTGCTGCTTCGGGTTGCTTTTCAGCTCACGCAGAAAGGTGCCCGGGTGCGGCGAGTTGAGGATGGCCAGACGCTGCATCAGCGCCGGCTGCTGGTTGGCCAGGTTCCAGGCAACGGCGCCGCCCCAGTCGTGGGCGACCAGGCAGGCCAGAGGTTGGCCGGGCGATTCGATGGCGATCAGGGCCGCGATGTCCTGCACCAGATGCTTGGCCCGGTAGGCGGCTGGTTCGGTCGGGGCGCTGGACTGTTCGTAGCCGCGCAGGTTGGGGGCCACGCAGCGGTAGCCGCCGTTTTCAGGTCGCGCGAAATGGGCAAGCAGTTGGTCCCAGACAAAGGCCGCCTCCGGAAAACCGTGCAGGAAGAGCAGTACGGGCCGACCGCGGGCGCCGGCCGCGCGGCAGCTCAGCGTGATGCCGTGGGGAAGTTCTTGTTGCCAGGTCTCGATCATGGGGTCTCCGCAGGTGTTTCCTGCGGAGATTCTGGACCGGCGGCTTCATGGGCCCAGTCCCACAGCAGACAGGCCACGTCCTCGATGCCGGTGCGCTTGGTGGCTGAGAACAGGCGCACCTCGCCGCCGCCAGCGTTGAGCTTCATGATGGCCAGGGCCTTGGCGGCCTCGCTGCGGGTGAGCTTGTCGGCCTTGGTCAGGATGACCAGGAACTTCAGGCCTTCCTCGACGCGCGGGCGGATCACCTCCAGCAGCACCTCGTCCAGCTCGGTCAGGCCGTGGCGAGGGTCGCACAGCAGCACGATGGCCTTGAGGTTCTCGCGCGTGACCAGGTAATTGGCCATGACCTGCTGCCAGCGGATCTTGTCCTGTTTGGGCACGGCGGCGTAGCCGTAGCCCGGCAGATCGGCCAGCACCGCATCGGTCACCCCCTGTTTGCCCAGGGCAAACAGATTGATGTGCTGGGTGCGCCCCGGCTTCTTGGAGGCGAAAGCCAGCTGGTTCTGCTGCGTCAGGGTGTTGATGCAGGTGGACTTGCCGGCATTGGAGCGGCCGACGAAGGCGATCTCCGGCACGTCCAGGGCGGGCAGGAAATGCAGTTCCGGGGCCGTGGTCAGAAAACGGGCGGTGTGCAGCCAGCCCAGGGCACGGACGGCCTCGGGTTTTGCGGTCTTGGCTTGCTGGCCCGGATAGGGCGGACGGGCGGTTTTGGTGGTGGGGGTCATGGGGGAATGGAGGAGTGCCCGGCCCTGCATTGTAGAATCGGGCAGTTTTGCTCCAACCAGACCCATAAACCATGAAGTTGCTTGCTCCCCTGATGTTGGCTGCCATGCTGGCAGCGCCCGCCATTGCTGCAGCCCAGGACGCCAAGGGCCCGGCCAAGCCGGATCTGGCCAAGGGTGAAGCCAAGTACACCGCCGTGTGCGCGGCCTGTCACGGCGCCGATGGCAACTCGGGCATTCCGGCCAACCCCAAGCTGGCGGGGCAGCATCCCCAGTACCTGGTCAAGCAGCTGCAGGAGTTCAAGTCCGGCAAGCGCAACAACGCCGTGATGACCGGCTTTGCGGCCATGCTGAGCGATGAGGACATGAAGAACATCAGTGCCTGGCTGGCGGCCCAGAAGGCCAAGCCCGGCTTCGCCAAGGACAAGGACCTCGTGGCGCTGGGCGAGCGCATCTACCGTGGCGGCATCCCGGACCGCCAGATCGCCGCCTGCGCCGGCTGCCACAGCCCCAACGGCGCCGGCATCCCGGCCCAGTACCCGCGCATGAGCGGCCAGCATGCCGACTACACCGCCGATCAGCTGCGCGCCTTCCGCGACGGCGTGCGCGGCAACAGCCTGCAGATGAACCAGGTGGCCGCCAAGATGAACGATCGCGAGATCAAGGCGGTCTCGGACTACATCGCCGGTCTGCGCTGAAAGACCGCGGAACTTCCGCGGCTGCTTCCAGCTCCATCCGAGGCAGGTCTTTGAACAAGGGCCTGCCTCTTTTCTTTTTTCATCATGACTGTTTCCTCCCGGGGTCTTGAACTGCCTGTTTCCTCCCGCACGCTGCGCGCGGCCGTGGAACTGCTGTCGTCCATGCGCTTCGCGATCTCGCTGCTCACGGTCATCTGCATCGCTTCGGTGATCGGTACCGTGCTCAAGCAGCACGAGCCGCTGAACAACTACATCAACCAGTTCGGCCCGTTCTGGGCCGAGGTCTTCGGTCAGCTGGATCTCTACGCGGTCTACAGCGCCTGGTGGTTCCTGCTCATCCTGGCTTTTCTGGTGATCAGCACCTCGCTCTGCATTGCCCGCAACACACCCAAGATCTTCGCCGACCTCAAGGCCTACAAGGAAAACATGCGCGAGCAGTCCCTGCAGGCTTTTCACCACAAGGCCCAGGGTGCGGTCGACGAGGTGCCGGAAGTCGCCGCCCAGCGCCTGGGGCGCCTGCTGGCCACCGGAGGCTGGAAGGTCAAGTTGCAGCCGCGCGATACCGCCTCCGGCACGGGATGGATGGTCGCAGCCAAGGCCGGCGCGGCCAACAAGCTGGGCTATCTGGCGGCGCACAGTGCCATCGTGCTGGTCTGCCTGGGTGGCCTGCTCGATGGTGATCTGATCGTGCGCGCACAGATGTGGTGGGGTGGCAAGACGCCCTACGCCGGTGGTGGCCTGATTGCCGACGTGAAACCCGAGCATCGCCTGGACGAGCGCAACCCCACGTTCCGCGGCAACCTGCTCGTCGCCGAGGGCACTCAGTCCAGTACTGCCATCCTGAACCAGTCCGACGGTATCCTGCTGCAGGAGCTGCCCTTCGCGATCGAACTCAAAAAGTTCATCGTCGAGCACTACTCCACGGGCATGCCCAAGCTCTTCGCCAGCGAGATCGTGATCCACGACAAGGCCACGGGCGAGAAGCAGGAAGCGCGCGTCGAGGTCAACCACCCGGCCAGCTACAAGGGCATCGAGATCTACCAGTCCAGCTTCGACGACGGTGGCTCCACCGTGCGTTTGCGTGCCCAGCCCATGACGGCCGGAGGCAAGACCTTCGAGGTCGAGGGCGTGATCGGCAGCTCCACCCGCCTGAGCCGAGGTGAGGAGACGCTGACGCTGGAATACACGGGCCTGCGCGTGATCAACGTCGAGAACTTCGCCGCCAACAGCCCCTCGGGTGTGGACGTGCGCAAGGTCGATCTGCGCAGCTCCCTGCAGGAGCGCCTGGGGGCAGCCAACAAGCACGACGCGCCCAAGACCCAGCGCAACGTCGGTCCCAGTGTGACCTACAAGCTGCGAGATGCAGCTGGCCAGGCGCGCGAATACCACAACTACATGCTGCCCGTGGACCTGGGCGATGGCGTCCCTGTCTATCTGCTGGGTATGCGCGAAACCCCGTCCGAAGCTTTCCGCTATCTGCGCGTCCCGATCGATGCTCAGGGGACTGCCGAAGATTTCTTCCGTTTGCGTAGTGCACTGGCGGACCCGGCCATGCGGGCTCTCGCGGTGCGTCGCTATGCCCTGCGCATGATCGATCCCGCCCGCAAGGACCTTCTGCCCCAGCTCAGTGCCTCGGCCTTGCGTGCTCTGGCCTTGTTTTCCGGGGCCGAATCCGTGGCCGGCAGCAGTGCCCCCGGTGGCCTGCAGGCCGTGGCGGACTTCATGGAAGGCAATGTGCCCGAGGCTGAGCGTGCCCGTGCCGGCGAGATGCTGGTGCGCATCCTCAACGGTACCCTGTTCGAGCTCTTGCAGGTGGCACGTGAGCGCGCCGGTCTCCAGCCCCTGCCCGCCGACGAAACGACCCAGGCCTACATGACCCAGGCGGTGCTGGCCCTGAGCGACGCCCATTTCTATCCGGCCCCCATGGCTCTGCAGCTGGTTGATTTCCAGCAGGTGCAGGCCAGTGTCTTCCAGGTGGCGCGTGCCCCGGGCAAGACCATTGTCTATTTGGGGTGTGCCTTGCTCATCCTCGGCGTTTTTGCCATGCTCTATGTGCGTGAGCGTCGGCTGTGGATCTGGTTGTCGCCGCAAGGTGCAGGCAGCCAGGCCAGCATGGCGCTCTCGTCCAACCGCAAGACCCTGGATGCCGACCGTGAATTCGAGCAGCTGCGCGACAAGCTCTTGCCGCGCAAGGAGTAAGCCATGAACACCGCCACGACCACCCTGACCCTCAACGAGGGCTACTTCGCCAAACGCAATCTCTATGACTGGCTCTTCGCGCTGATCATGGCAGCGGGCGGGCTTTACGCCTTTGCCAATTACCAGTACGCCATGGATGTCTATGAAAAGGGCATCCTCCTGCTGAGCATTCCCTCGGTGATCATGCTGGGCTGGTTCTGGCGACCCTTGCGCACGCTGATGCTGGTCGTGGCCGCGCTCTCGCTGCTGGGCATCGCCTCCTACCAGAAGGATCTGGCGCGCGCCGAGAGCGTGTTCTGGCTCAAGTATTTCCTGTCCAGCCAGTCGGCCATTCTCTGGATGAGTGTGCTGTTCTTCATGAGCACAGCCTTCTACTGGATCGGCATGTTCAGTCGCAGCCAGGGTCCGGCGATGGAGGTGCTTGGCTCGCGTCTGATCTGGGTGGCGGTGACCATGGCCCTGATCGGCACCATGGTGCGCTGGTACGAGAGTTATCTGCTCGGGCCGGACATCGGACACATCCCGGTCAGCAATCTCTACGAGGTCTTTGTCCTGTTCTGCTGGATGACAGCCCTGTTCTACCTCTATTTCGAGGAGCAGTACGCCACGCGGGGCATGGGTGCTTTCGTCATGCTGGTGGTCAGCGCGGCCGTGGGCTTCCTGCTCTGGTACACGGTGGTGCGCGGTGCGCACGAGATCCAGCCCCTGGTGCCCGCGCTCAAGAGCTGGTGGATGAAGGTGCATGTGCCGGCCAACTTCGTGGGCTACGGTACTTTTGCGCTCGCGGCCATGGTGGCGTTTGCCTACCTGATCAAGAGCCAGGCGCAGCAGGAAGCGCTGGAGAAGGTGCGCTGGTACAAGCTGGCGCCCCTGTGGATCTTCGGCATCGTGCTGTGCTTCGTGCCCGTGGCCTTCCGCCAGCGCTCTGCGGAAGCGGGTGGCAGCTACTGGCTGATCTACTTCATCGTGGCCGCGCTCATTGTGGCCGGCATCCTGCTGGGGCGCCGTCGCATCGCCGAGCGCCTGCCGGCCGCCGAGGTACTGGACGACGTGATGTACAAGTCCATTGCCGTGGGCTTTGCCTTCTTCACGATCGCCACCGTGCTGGGCGCGCTCTGGGCGGCCGAGGCCTGGGGTGGCTACTGGAGCTGGGATCCCAAGGAGACCTGGGCCCTGATCGTCTGGCTCAACTACGCGGCCTGGCTGCACATGCGCCTCATGAAGGGTCTGCGCGGCACCGTCGCGTCCTGGTGGGCGCTGGCCGGTCTGGGCGTGACCACCTTCGCCTTCATCGGTGTCAACATGTTCCTGAGTGGCCTGCATAGTTACGGCGCCTTGTAAGCAGTCACCACAAGCCTGCAGCGTGCAGGGAACTTTGTAAGAATGGCCGTCGTCCCACGACTCATTCGTACCGGAGGACACTGCCATGCTGATCAAGACCCGCGACGACGGTTTCGTCCATCCCAATTCCAGCGAGATCACGCCGGCGCGGGTCTACCAGCGGCGGCGTGATCTGCTGCGTCTGATGGCCGGCGGTGCCGCTGGCGCCACGCTGGCCGGTTGGGCGGCGCGCGATGCCCGTGCCAGCCAGGTGCCGCGTCCAGGCAAGCTCGCAGCCTTGCCGGGGCGTGCCGCCACGGTGGACGGTGCGAGCACCATGGAAAAGCTCACGGACTACCAGGACGCGAGCGGCTACAACAATTTCTACGAGTTCGGCATGGACAAGGGCGACCCGGCCCGCAATGCCCATACCCTGCCGACCTCACCCTGGACCGTGTCCGTCGAAGGTCTGGTCAAGAAGCCCGGCAACTACACGCTGGAGGATCTGCTCAAGCTCGCGCCCATGGAAGAGCGTATCTATCGCCTGCGCTGCGTCGAGGGATGGTCCATGGTGATTCCCTGGGTCGGTTACTCGGTTGCCGAGCTGATCAAGAAGGTCGAACCGCTGGGCAGCGCCAAATACGTCGAGTTCGTGACGCTGGCCGACAAGAAGACCATGCCCTATGTGAGCTCGCGCGTGCTGCTCTGGCCCTACACCGAGGGCCTGCGCATGGACGAAGCCATGCACCCACTGTCCCTGCTGGCCTTCGGCATGTACGGTGAGGTCCTGCCCAAGCAGAACGGCGCACCGCTGCGCCTGGTGGTGCCCTGGAAATACGGTTTCAAGAGCGGCAAGAGTCTGGTCAAGATCCGCTTCGTCGAAAAGCAGCCGGCCACGGCCTGGAACATTGCCGCGCCGCAGGAGTACGGTTTCTACTCCAACGTGAACCCCAACGTTGCGCACCCGCGCTGGAGTCAGGCTAGCGAGCGGCGCATTGGCGAGGATGGCCTGTTCGCCAAGAAGCGCAAGACGCTGATGTTCAATGGCTATGAGGCCCAGGTGGGGCAGCTCTATGCCGGCATGGACTTGAAGAAGTACTACTGAGCGGTTTGTCGTGCTGCGCGAGTCTCTCAACCGCGCCTTGCTGAGCGGGGCGGCGAAGCCCCTGCTGTTTCTGGGCTGTCTGGCGCCGGCCGGCTGGCTGGTCTATGGCGCGTTTGCGGATCAGCTTGGCGCCAATCCCGCCGAGTACCTGCTGCGTGCGACGGGCGACTGGACCTTGCGCCTGCTGTGCGTGGTGCTGGCCGTGACGCCCTTGCGCGTGAGTCTCAGGCTGCCCGGACTGGCGCGTCTGCGGCGCATGCTGGGGCTGTATGTCTACTTCTACGCCGTCCTGCACCTGCTGTGCTACGCCTGGTTCGACATGGGCTTCGATCTGCAGGAGATCGCCCTCGATATTCCCAAGCGTCCCTTCATCCTGGTGGGCTTCACGGCCATCGTGCTGCTGACCCCGCTGGCGGCGACGTCCTGGAACCGTGCCATCCGCCGGCTGGGCGGGGCGCGCTGGCAGGCGCTGCACCGGCTGGTCTACGTCGTCGCCGTGCTGGCCGTGCTGCACTTTTTCTGGATGCGTGCCGGCAAGAATGACTTTGCCGAGGTCTACGCTTACGCCGCGGTGCTCGGCTCCCTGCTGGCCTGGCGCCTCTGGCGCCGGTTTTCAGGCCAGGGCGGCAGGCCTGCTGTTGGTCATGCGCGGATCGATCAGCGCACGCGGTAGCTGGTAGTTGCGGTCGTCGAAGAGGTCGACGCCACAGGCCAGGTTCTCGATCCAGTCGAAGAAGGCGGCAATGGCCGGGCCGGCCAGCGGCGCGCCATGCTGCGGCACGATCATGGCGATGTCCAGCTTGCGCGCCATGGCTGCCCACAGGCGCAGCACCTTGTTCGAGACCATGTAGCGGCGGTGAAAGCCCTCCATGAGATGCACGTGGGAGCTGAAGTCGGTCACGGGCCTGCTGGCCTGCTGACCCGACATCATGGAGACACCCAGGTCGCCGCTGAAGAGGATCCGGCTGACCGGGTCATAGAAATGGAAGTTGCCCTCGGCGTGCATGAAGTGCGCTGGCAACAGATGCAACTCGCTGCGGCCCAGGGGCAGGATGCCACCCGCATCGTTGACGCCGATGATGCGGCCTGTGGTCTTGCCGACCTTCGTGAAGTGCGGCACGAAACGCTCCCAGACACGCGAGATCACGAGCTGCGCAGGGGTCGAGGTCAGCCAGCGGTCCAGCGAGGCGATGATGTCCGGGTCGGCATGCGAGGCCAAGATATAGCTCAAATCCTGTGGCTTGAAGTAGCGCGAGCAGGTCAGCAGGAGTTCGTTGAAGGCCAGGTTGCCGCCCGGATCGACGATGGCGCCGTGGTCATGGTCGACGATGAGGAACTGGTTGGCCTGGACCGCGTTGCCGTCCTCTTCCACCAGGTCGGTGAACATGAGGCAGACATGGTGAGGATCACGGTAGAGCTCGATGGACACGCGGTGCCTTTCTGCTTGCAGTAAAGAAGAGGACCTGTACCCACGGTGAATGCCGTTTGGACAGGTCCTGGGCGCCACTATAGAAAAGATGCGCTGGGGGTGACTTGATTTGCATCAAATCAGCCCCGATCGCGAGACTCACAGCAGTTTTTCGTGCCGGAAGGTGTCAGCGGCGCTTTCGCGTTGGCGGATCAGGTGGGCCTGGTCCGCGTCGACCAGCACCTCGGCCGCGCGGCCCCGCGTGTTGTAGTTGCTGGCCATGCTCATGCAGTAGGCGCCAGCCGAGAGCACGGCGAGCAGATCGCCTGGCTGCACGTCGAGCGCGCGGTCCCGGCCGAGCCAGTCACCGCTTTCGCAGATGGGCCCCACCAGATCCCACGTGCTGGTGCTGCCCGCACGCGCGGTCAGCGGCACGATCTGGTGGTAGGCCTCGTACATGGCCGGGCGCGGCAGGTCGTTCATGGCGGCGTCGACGATGCAGAAGTTCTTTTGCTCGCCAGGCTTGAGGTAGAGCACTTCGGTGAGGCAGACACCGGCATTGCCCACCAGGGAGCGTCCGGGCTCGATCATGAGCTGGCGCTCGCCGTAGCCGCGGGCGTCGAGCTTGGCGAGCAGGCGGGCCCACAGCGCGTCGGCGGCCGGTGGCGTGTCGCCGTTGTAGTCAATGCCGAGGCCGCCGCCGAAGTCGATATGGTGCAGGTGGATGCCGGCGGCCTCGATGGCGTCGACGAGGTCGAGCACGCGGTCCATGGCGTCGAGGTAGGGGCCTTCCTGTGTGATCTGTGAGCCGATGTGGCAGTCGATACCCACGACCTGCAGGCCCGGCAGGGCGGCCGCGCGCTGGTAGGTGGCCAGGGTGCGCTCGTGCGCAATGCCGAACTTGTTGCCCTTGAGACCGGTGGAGATATAGGGGTGGGTCTTGGCGTCGACGTTGGGGTTGACACGGATGCTGACCGGCGCGCGCTTGCCCAGCGAGCGCGCGACCCCGTCGAGCACGTCAAGCTCGGACTCGCTCTCGACGTTGAAGCAGCCGATGCCCGTCTCCAGGGCCTGGCGCATTTCAGCGCGGGTCTTGCCCACACCGGAGAAAATGATCTTGCCGGGCTCACCACCCGCTGCGAGCACGCGCTCGAGCTCACCACCCGAGACGATATCGAACCCGCAGCCTGCGCGCGCGAACAGCTGCAGGATGGCCAGCGAGGAATTGGCCTTCATGGCGTAGCAGATCTGTGCCCGGCGTCCGGCGAACCCGCGCTGGTAGGCGGCCAGGGCGTCCAGCATGGCGGCCTTGGAGTAGACGAAGAGCGGGGTGCCGTAGGTACGGGCCAGATCGGCGAGACGCACGTTCTCGATGTAGAGCGCGTCGCCGCGGTAGGCGATGTGGGGGCGACCCGGGAGATTCTGGGCGGTCATGGCTGGTCTGTGTCCTTGGAGGGCGCGGGAGTAGGGGCGGGTGCGCTGCTGCCAGGCTCGGTGCCCTGCTTCTTCTTGGGCATGACGGGCCAGAGCGATTCAGGCAGCGTGGCCCGGTTGGCGGCAGCAGGCTCCGTGGGCAGATACAGCGTGCCGGTCTGGCCGCAACCCGCGAGTCCCAGCAGCATCAAGGTGGCAATGCCTGCGCAAACGCCATGGTTGAGGGCTCTGACTAGAATCCGGCTGGTTCGCAACATCACGGAATTGTAATGACCGACACCGAGTTCATGGACCGCGCCGAGGACGTGCTGCGCGCCATCGAGTCCTGCTGTGACCGCATCAACGAGGAAAGCGACGCGGACATCGACAATCAGCGCGTGGGTGGCATGGTGACCCTGGTCTTTCGTGATCGCAGCCAGATCGTGGTGAACCTGCAGAAACCCTTGCACGAGATATGGCTGGCTGCGCGCTCCGGCGGCTATCACTACAAGTTTGACGGCCAGCGCTGGATGGACACCAAGGGTCAAGGCGAGTTCTTTGCCAGCCTGTCCCGCTATGCGAGCGAACAGGCTGGCGTAGCCCTGGATTTTCGCGCCTGATCAGTTCCTGAACAGGTCGAGGATGCGCAGTCGCTCCTCACCCGGCGGGTTTGCCGGCGCTTCCGGCGACGGGGCCGATACGGCGGGCGGGGCGGGGGGGGCGACCGGTGCGGACGGCAAAGGCAGGAGCCCGCCGGGCGGTGGCATGACCGCCGGCATGTCATCCAGGCCCAGCGACAAAATGCCGCCATCCTTGGCGTGTTCGGCGTACATCCAGTCAACACCGGCTTGGACCACGCCCTCGGGCGGCGCCAGTTCCAGGACGGGAACGTCGCGCAGAGCGTGCTGCATGTAGCTGATCCAGACCGGCAGGCTCAGGCCGCCACCTGTTTCCCGGTCGCCGAGCTTGCGTGGCGTGTCGTAGCCGATCCACGTCACGGCGGAGACGCTGGGGTGGTAGCCGGCGAACCAGGCGTCCATGGAGTCGTTGGTGGTGCCGGTCTTGCCGTAGATGTCGGGGCGTTTGAGGGCGGCCATGCCGCGTGATCCCGTGCCCGAGCGCATGACTTCCTGCAGCAGGCTGGAAATCACGAAGGCGTTGCGGTCATCGATGGCTCGCATGGATTCGTCCGGGGCCACCGGCTTGGCCTGCGCCAGAACCTTGCCTTTCTGTTCGGTGATCTTGCTGATGAGCCAGGGGTTGACGCGGTAGCCCCCGTTCGCGAAGGCCGAGTAGCCGACGGCCATCTGCATCGGCGTCACCGAGCCGGCGCCCAGTGCCATCGTCAGGTAGGGCGGGTGCTTGGCCGCATCGAAGCCGAACTGGCTGACCCACTCCTGTGCGTAGCGCGGACCGATGGCGTCCAGGACGCGGATCGAGATCATGTTCTTGGACTTGGCCATGCCACGACGCAGGGGCATGGGGCCTTCGAAGGCGCCGTCATAGTTCTTGGGCTCCCAGGGCTGGCCGCCGGTGAGCTCGGGCTCGAAGAAAAGCGGCGCGTCGTTGACCACGGTGGCCGGGGTGAAGCCCTTTTCCAGCGCGGCGGAATAAATGAAGGGCTTGAAGCTGGAGCCAGGCTGGCGCCAGGCCTGGGTGACGTGGTTGAACTTGTTCTTCTCGAAATCGAAGCCGCCGACCAGGGCCTTGATCGCGCCATTGCGCGGATCAAGCGCGACGAAAGCCCCCTCGACCTCCGGCAGCTGCAGGATCTCCCAGCTGTTCCTGGATGTCTTCATCACGCGGATGATGGCGCCACGACGGATCTTGAGCTTGGGGGCAGCGCGGGGTTGCAGGGCGGCCTGGGCATAGCGCAGGCCGTCCCCGGTGATTTCCAGGATCTCTCCGCCACGTCGTACAGCCACCACTTTTCGCGCACTGGCTTCCAGCACGAGCGCGCTCAGCAGGTCGCCGTTGTCCGGGTGATCGTCCAAGGCATCGTCGATGGCGTCATCCAGCTCTTCGGCGTTGCCGGGCAGGGAAACGAACTTTTCCGGGCCGCGGTAGGCCTGACGGCGTTCGTAGTCCAGGATGCCCTGGCGCAGGGCTTGGTAGGCTACTTCCTGGTCGCTGGAGCGGATCGTCGTGGTGACGTTGAGGCCGCGGGTATAGGTCTCCTCGCCGTACTGGGCGAAGATCAGCTGGCGCACCATCTCGGCCACGAACTCCGCATGGCTGCGCGAGGGATTGCCGACGGCGCCTGTGTTGCCGCCTGACTTGATGCGCAACTCCTGCTTCTTGGCCGCTTGAGCTTCTTCGGCAGTGATGAAGCCGTTGTCCAGCATGCGGTCGATGATGTAGAGCTGGCGGCTGCGGGCGCGTTTTGGGTTGTTGATGGGGTTGAAGGCGGACGGGGCCTTGGGCAGGCCGGCCAGCATGGCGGCTTCCGCGATGGTGACGTCCTTGATCGACTTGCCAAAATAGGTTTCCGATGCGGCAGCAAAGCCGAAGGCCCGGTTGCCCAGAAAGATCTGGTTCATGTAGATCTCGAGAATCTGGTCCTTGGTCAGCAGGTGCTCCAGCTTGAAGGTCAGCAGAATCTCGTAGATCTTGCGCGTGAAGGTCTTTTCCGAGGATAGGTAGACATTGCGAGCGACCTGCATGGTGATGGTCGAGGCGCCCTGGCTCTTGGCCTTGCCGACATTGGCGAGTCCTGCCCGTACCACCCCGACGTAATCCACACCGCCATGCTGGTAGAAGCGCGCATCCTCAATGGCCAGCACGGCATCGGTCAGCACCCGGGGGATGTCCTTGATCGGGGTGAAGTTGCGCCGCTCTTCCCCGAATTCGCCGATCAGGTCGCCTTCGGCTGAAAAGACTCTCAGCGGCAGCTTGGGCCGGTATTCCGACAGGTCCGAAACGTCGGGCAAGTTGGGGTAGGCAAGCGCCATGGCGACGCCAACCGCCATCAGCAGCGAAAGCAAGCCGGCCACACCCGCGGCGACGCACAGCAGGGCAATGCGCAGGGCCGGGTGCATGCGGGCAAAGCGTGAAGTTTTCATGCCGGCGGGTGCAGCGGGGGATTCGGAGTCGGCGGGGGAGTCAGACGGCATAAAAACCTTGTAAGGGCGCGTCAGCATTATAAAAATTCACAGTGCCTGCACCTTTGCCCCGGCCGCATCCTGCCGGAGACTTGTTTCCATGCCCGTTCGCATGGCTGTTGGCCTTGTTGCAATCGCATACAAAACGTCTGCTTTTGACAACGTCATATGGTGAAAGAACGGGAAAAATCCTTTGCAGGACAAGGACCTAACTGCTAGCATTCAAGTGAATTCATAGGTTTGCCGGCCTAGGGCTGGTTTTCTTCCATCAGGGGACGCTCTTGAGCTTCTTAGGATCCTTGTTCAGCCGCCAGGCCGAGCCCATGCTGGGCTTGGATGTCAGCTCGTCCAGCGTCAAGCTGGTGGAGCTGAGCAAAAACAAGGCGGGGCAGTACGTGCTGGATCGCTGCGCGATCGAGCCGCTGGAGCGCGGCTGGATCACCGACGGCAACATCGAGAAGTTTGATGAGGTCGCCGAAGCTGTGCGACGGCTGGTCAAGAAAAGCGGCACCAAGACCAAGAACGTGGCCATGGCGCTGCCGCCTTCGGCGGTCATCACCAAGAAGATTGTGCTTCCGGGCGGCATGAGCGAGACCGAACTGGAGATGCAGGTCGAGGCGGAGGCCAACCAGTACATCCCCTTCCCTCTGGATGAAGTGAGTCTGGACTTCTGTGTCATCGGCCCTAGCGCCACCTCTGCGGGCGACATCGATGTGCTGATCGCGGCATCCCGACGCGAAAAGGTGCAGGACATCCAGGGCCTGGCCGAATCGGCCGGCCTCAAGCCGGTGATCGTGGATGTGGAGTCGTACGCTTCGCGCCTCGCCGCGAAGCGGCTGATTGCCAACCTGCCGGAGCAGGGCGTCGGCGCCATTGTGGCGCTCTTCGAGGTGGGGGCGCTCACGACCAGCATGCAGGTGATCCGGGATGACGAGGTGCTCTACGAGCGGGACCAGGCCTTTGGCGGGGCCCAGCTGACCCAGCTGATCGTGCGTCAGTACGGGTTCTCTCTGGAGGAGGCCGAATCCAAGAAGCGCAGCGGCGAGTTGCCGGATGACTACGAGGGCACCGTGCTGCGGCCCTTCATCGAAAGCATGGTTCAGGAAATCGGCCGGGCCTTGCAGTTCTTCTTCACCAGCACGCCCCATCACAAGGTGGACTACATCATGCTGGCGGGCGGCGCGGCGGCGCTTCCGGGTTTGACCGATGCGGTAACCCAGCAGCTCAGTTTCCCTTGCAGTCTGGTCAATCCTTTCGACGGTATGGAAATCGGTGATGGGGTACGTCTCAAGAAGATGACGCGTGAAGCCCCCTCCTACCTGACATCCTGCGGTCTGGCGATGCGGAGGTTCCTGCAGTGATACTGATCAACCTGCTGCCCCACCGCGAGGCAGCGCGCAAGAAGCGCCAGGATATCTTCAACGCCTCTCTGGGCGCCTCCGCCCTGGCAGGAGGCTTGGTGGCGGGTGTCATCTTTCTCTGGTTGCAGGGACAGATTTCCTCGCAGGAGGGACTGAACAACCTTCTGACGCAGGAAATTCGGAAGCTGGACGCGCAGATCAAGGACATTTCTGCGCTGGAAGCGGAAATCGCGGCCCTGCGGGCCCGTCAGCAGGCCGTGGAAAACCTGCAGGCGGATCGCAACATGCCGGTGCACCTGCTCAGCGAGCTGACGCGTCAGTTTCCTGAGGGGGTATTCATCACCAGCATGCGTCAGGATAACCAGCTGATCTCGCTGCAGGGTACGGCGCAGTCGCAGGAACGGGTCTCAGAGCTGCTCCGCAATCTGGCCTATCACTCGTCCTGGTTTACCAAGCCCGAACTGATCGAGATCGTGGCGGCCAATGTCACCCTGGGCAAGGAGCAGCGCCGTGTTGCGAATTTCACGGTTCGCGTGCGGATGTTGCGTGCCAGCGAAGTCCAGAAGCCCGCAGCCAGCGGGGGCGCCGGCCCGGCCCCGGCCGCTCCTGCGAAGCCGTGAGGGAAAGAACAATGGCTGCCACGTCATCCTTGAATCAGAAGTTTGCGCAACTGCAGGAGACCCTGCGTTCGCAGTTCAGCAATCTTGATCCCCGCAATCCCGTGGTCTGGCCGGCTTTGCCGCGCTATGGCTTGTTTCTCTTCATCGCAGTGGTTGTGGTCGTCGTGCTGTGGTTTGTGTGGCTCAGTGGTGAGGACGAGATCCTGACGCAGGAGCGGGCCAAGGAGGTCCAGCTGCGCGAAGAGTACCGGACCAAGCTCGCCAAGGCCATCAACCTCGATGCCTTGCGCAAGCAGCGCGAGCAGGTGCTGCAGTATGTGACACAGCTGGAGAAGCAGCTTCCGAGCAAGGCCGAAATGGATGCTTTGCTTTCTGACATCAACCAGGCCGGCTTGGGGCGCAGCCTGCAGTTCGAACTGTTCCGGCCTGGCCAGATCGTGGTGCGTGACTATTACGCGGAGTTGCCGATCACGCTTAAGGTGACCGGTCGTTTCCATGACATTGGCTCCTTTACTTCCGATGTGGCACATCTGTCCCGCATCGTGACCCTGAACAATCTGACTGTGACGCCGCGCCCTGAAGGTGGCACGCTGACCATGGATGCCACCGCCAAGACTTTCCGTTACCTGGATCAGGACGAGATAGCCGCCCAGCGCAAGCCGGCAGGGGGGCGCAAATGAAACGCCTGTGGATTGTCTGCTGGGCGGGTGCGATGATGCTGCTCGCCGGCTGTGGTGCGTCCAGCGAGGACGAATTGCGGTCCTGGATGGTGGATCAGCGCAACCAGATGCGTCCGCGTGTTCAGCCGATTTCCGAGCCCAAGCCTTTCAAGCCTGAAGACTATGTGGAGACGGCAGCCGTCGATCCTTTCAGCAAGGAAAAGCTGACCGCTGCCCTCAAGCGTGATGTGGCGCAGCCGGCCACATTGACAAGTGCCCTGATTGCGCCCGAACTGGCTCGCCGCAAGGAGGCGCTGGAAGGGTTCCCGCTGGATGCCATGACCATGGTCGGGAGTCTGATCCAGCAGGGGCAGCCCGCCGCCCTGGTGCGTGTCGACAATCTGTTGTATCAGGTACGACTGGGCAGCTATCTGGGCATGAATTACGGCAAGGTGACCCGGATCACGGAGACTGAAGTCACGCTGCGTGAAATCGTGCAGGATGCTGTGGGTGAATGGATCGAGCGCCCCGCCACACTGCAGTTGCAGGAGAGAGTCAAATGAACAAACTGAAATTGTCGGCAGCGCGCTGGGTGGTGGCTGTTCTGGGTTCGCTGGTCGCGCGGTCGTCACTCCACGCCCAGGTGGCATCGGTCGAGTCGCAGGCTGCTGGTGGCATGCCCATCATCCAGGCGGTGACGGGCTCTCTGCAGGGTGGGGTGGAGGTCGTCAAGATCGACCTGTCCCAGCCCTTGAAGGTCGTACCCAATGGCTTTTCGATCAAGTCGCCCGCCAAGATCGCTCTGGATTTTGCGGGCGTCGGCAATGTGATGGGGCGGTCGACCATTGATGTGAACCAGGGCAATCTTCAGTCCATCAACATGATCCCCGCCGGTGATCGCACGCGCGTGGTGCTCAACCTGCGGCAGGCGACCAATTACAAGGCGGAGTTGCAGGGGCAGTCCTTGCTGGTGACGCTGGAGCCTGTGGTCGCCAGCGCCACGCCTGCCGGCCCCGCTTCGGCCTTCGCGGAAAACAAGAGTCGTGAAACCTTGCCGATCAAGGATCTGGACTTCCGTCGTGGTGTGAGTGGCTCCGGACGCGTGGTGGTGGCGCTACCCAATAGCCAGGTCGGCGTGGATATTCGGCAGAGTGGCCAGACCCTGGTGGTCGAGTTCATGAAGTCCAGCCTGCCGGAGGGCTTGCGTCGCAAACTCGATGTCAGTGATTTCGGTACGCCGGTTCAGAGCGTTACGGCTTTCCAGATTGGTGACCGCGTTCGCATGGTCATTGAGCCCAAGGGTAACTGGGAGCACAGCGCCTATCAGAGCGATGAACAGTTTGTAGTCGAGGTGAAGCCGCAGCGCGTGGATCCGACTAAGCTGACCCAGGGGCCGGGATATACGGGACAGAAGCTGTCCCTGAATTTCCAGAACATCGAAATCCGCGCCTTGCTGCAGGTGATTGCGGACTTCACCAACTTCAACGTGGTTACCTCGGATTCGGTGACAGGTAATGTGACGCTGCGGCTCCAGGATGTGCCCTGGGATCAGGCGCTGGAAATCATCCTGCAGTCCAAGGGTCTTGGCTTGCGCAAGAACGGCAATGTGCTGTGGATTGCGCCGAAGGACGAGATCATCGCGAAAGAGAAGTTGGAGCGTGAAGCGAATGCGGCGTTGGAAACACTGGAGCCCGTGAGGACTCAGACATTCCAGCTCAATTACGCCAAAGCTGTTGATGTTTCACGTCAACTCATGGGTGTCGCAGTTCCTGGCGCGGGCCCGGCTCCAGCGGCAGGCCCCGGTGGCGTCAACTCTGCTCGGATACTGAGCCCCCGCGGTAGTGCAATCGCGGAGGCACGAACAAACCAGCTGTTTGTCACGGACATCGCGAGTAAATTGGAGCAAGTGCAAGACATCATTGCAAGGCTTGATATTCCTGTTCGTCAGGTGTTGATCGAGGCGCGCATCGTCGAAGCCTCGGACGTCTTCGGGAAGTCTCTCGGTGTCCGCTTGGGCGGTGGCATGGATCAGATCTCCACCGGTTCCGGGCGTGGCGTGGATTTCGGTCCGACCTACAACGCAACGTCGGCTGGAACTACCAACGGCACCTTTGTCAATTTGCCGGCCATTGGTCTTCTGGGCGCGAGTGCCGGTACTTTCGCCGTGTCGATCTTTGGGGAGAACGCTGCACGCTTCCTGAACCTCGAAATCTCCGCGCTGGAGGCCGATGGCAAGGGCAAGGTGGTGTCGAGTCCGCGAGTGGTGACGGCTGACAAGGTCAAGGCTGTCATCGAGCAGGGTACTGAACTGCCTTACCAGGTGGCATCTGCGAGCGGTGCCACGTCCATCGCCTTCCGCAAGGCTAACCTGATGCTCGAGGTTACGCCTCAGATCACGCCCGAGGGCAATGTGATTCTCGACTTGGACATCAACAAGGACACCGTCGGCCAATCGACTCCGGCTGGCTTCGCCATCGATACCAAGCATGTCAAGACGCAGGTGCTGGTTGAAAACGGAGGTACTGTGGTCATTGGCGGCATCTTCACGCAGACCGAACAGGAAGATACGGCCAAGATTCCTTTCTTCGGTGACCTGCCGGGGCTGGGTGTGCTGTTCCGTAACAAGGTCAAGCGGTCCGAGAAGCGCGAGATGCTGGTCTTCATCACGCCCAAGGCGCTGACGGACCGCACCTCTCTGCGTTGACTTCAGATCATCCTTCTTCTCTGTCGATCAGCTTGGTCGGCTTGCCGGGATCCGGCAAGTCGACTGTCGGGCGACAGTTGGCCCGCCGTCTGCATCTAGGTTTTACCGACTCGGATCATGTGATCGAGCAGCGGATCGGCTGCTCCATCCGCGCTTTTTTCGAGCGCGAGGGCGAAGATCGATTTCGCGACATTGAAGCCGAGGTCATTGACGAGCTGACCCGGACAGGCGGTGTGCTGTCCACAGGAGGCGGGGCGGTGCTGCGAAGGGAGAACCGGGAGCATTTGCATCAGCGCGGACAGGTGATCTACCTGAAGTCGACGCCCGAGGAACTGATGCGTCGGCTGCGACACGATACGCAGCGCCCTTTGCTCCAGGTCCAGGACCCTTTGCAGCGCCTGCGAGATCTTTACGCACAGCGTGATCCGCTTTATCGTGAAACCGCACATTTCGTCATCGACACCGGTCGCCCGTCGGTCGCGACCCTGGTCAATATGATCATCATGCAGCTTGAGCTGGCAGGGGTGCTGCCCAAGTCCTAGTCCTGGTTGCCCTGAGTTGCGCGCTTGCCTGACCTAAACTAGAGGGATGTCCGAACTTACGACTTCCGGGGCTACAGCGACCCGGCCGCTCCAGATCCAGCTGGGTGAGCGCAGCTATGATATCCTCGTCGGCAGCGGCCTGCTGACCCAAGCCAGCAGCTATTCCGGCCTGCCACGCGCCGCGCAGGCCCTGATCGTCTGCAACGAGACTGTGGCGCCCTTGTACGCCGAGGCGCTGCGGGAGCAGTTGCGTGCGCACTATCAGCAGGTGCATGTGCTGGCGCTACCCGACGGTGAGGCGTACAAGGATTGGCAGACTCTCAACCGCATCTTCGACGTCTTGCTGGACAAAGGCTGCGATCGCAAGACAGTGCTCTACGCCCTCGGGGGCGGTGTGGTCGGCGACATGACCGGCTTTGCCGCGGCCAGCTATATGCGGGGTGTTCCTTTCGTGCAGGTGCCGACGACCCTGCTGGCCCAGGTGGATTCGTCGGTCGGGGGCAAGACGGCCATCAACCACCCTCTGGGCAAGAACATGATTGGCGCCTTCTACCAGCCGCAGCGCGTCATCTGCGATCTTGACACGCTCAGGACGCTGCCGGAGCGCGAGCTCAGTGCCGGGCTAGCGGAAGTGATCAAGTATGGACCGATCGCCGACATGGCCCTGCTGGACTGGCTGGAGAACAATATGGACGCGCTGCGCGCACGCTCCATGCCCGCCCTCGCGCATGCCGTGCGACGCAGCTGCGAAATCAAGGCGGACGTGGTCGGACAGGACGAGCGCGAGGCTGGTCTGCGGGCCATCCTGAATTTCGGCCACACCTTCGGCCATGCCATCGAGGCGGGCCTGGGTTTCGGGGTCTGGCTGCATGGTGAGGCCGTGGGTTGCGGCATGGTGATGGCTGCCACGCTGTCGCAGCGTCTCGGGCTGGTGGACCAGGCCTTTGTCCTGCGCCTGCGCACCCTCATCGAGCGTGCGGGTCTGCCCGTCGTCGGTCCTGTACTGGATGCCGGTGACAACGCAGGTCGCTATCTGGCGCTGATGCGGGTGGACAAGAAGGCCGAGGCGGGCGAGATCAAGTTCGTGGTCATCGAGGCGCCGGGCCGGGCCGCGGTGCGCGGCGCACCGGATGCACTGGTGCGCGAGGTCATCGATGCTTGCTGTCTACGCCAGTGACCCGGCGCGCACGCGAGGGCGGCGCCATCCCGAGACAGCAGCACCGACGCGGACCGAGTACCAGCGCGACCGCGACCGCATCGTCCACTCCACGGCTTTCCGGCGTCTGGTCTACAAGACCCAGGTCTTCCTGAACCACGAGGGTGATCTGTTCCGTACGCGGCTCACCCATTCGCTGGAAGTGGCGCAACTGGGCCGATCGATCGCGCGCTCCCTGGGCCTGAACGAGGATCTGGTGGAGGCGATCGCCCTGGCGCACGATCTCGGTCATACGCCCTTCGGGCATGTGGGGCAGGACGCACTCAACGAGTGCATGGCCGCCTATGGCGGGTTCGAGCACAACCTGCAGAGCCTGCGTGTGGTAGATCAGCTGGAAGAGCGCTACCCCGGGTTCGACGGGCTCAACCTGACCTTCGAGACGCGTGAAGGCATCCTCAAGCATTGCTCGCGTTCCAATGCCGAGCAGATCGAGGCGCAGGAGCCTGGCGGCGTAGGGCGCCGCTTCCTGGACCGGACGCAGCCCAGCCTGGAGGCGCAGTTGTGCAATCTGGCGGACGAGATCGCTTACAACGCACACGACATCGACGACGGTGTACGCTCCGGCCTGATCACGCTGGAGCAACTCGCCTCGGTGCCCCTGTTCGAGACCTACCGCCAAGAGGCCCTGCAGGAGCATCCCATGCTGGCAGACGCACAGGCGGGACGGCGTCTGCTCTACGAAGGCATACGCCGCATGCTCAGCGCGCAGGTCTATGACGTGATCGCCGCGACGCAGGTCCGGCTGCATGACAGTCGGCCGGCGAATGCCGATGCAGCCCGGCTGTTGCCGCCGCAGCTGGCTTTCAGCGCCGAGATGCGGGAGCAGTCCGTGGTGCTCAAGAAGTTTCTGTTTCAGAACCTGTACCGCCATCCGCAGGTCATGCTGACCATGGGGCTGGCGCGCCAGGTCATTCAGGAGCTGTTCGTCTGCTACCGGGAAGCCCCACAGGAAATGCAGGCCGGACACGCAGCCCGCGCGCAGGCTGCCTTGCGGCGGCCGGACGCCGAGAGCGCCATCGCACGTGTGGTGGCTGATTACATCGCCGGCATGACGGACCGTTACGCCAGCCGGGAACACACGCGCCTGACGGGCCGGAGTTTGTGGACATGAGTGCAAAGCCGGCTCTGACCGCAAATCGCCTATCGACCTCAGCGGCACACCCGGACAAGGTGGGTGCCTGGGTGGTGATAGGTGCGGGGGTTAGTGCGGCCCTGCATGTGGGCAAGCTCTCGCCGGCCCTGCCGGCGCTCGGTGACGCGCTGGGCATCTCGCTGCTCCAGGCCGGCTTTCTGCTGTCACTGGTGCAGCTGGCCGGCATGACCCTGGGCCTGCTGGTCGGGCTCTCGGCCGACACCCTTGGGCTGAAGCGCAGCATGGTCGTGGGGCTGCTGCTGCTGACCGTGGCCTCGTTGCTGGGTGGCTGGGCGCGTGATGCCCAGGCCTTGCTGGTTCTGCGCGCGGTGGAGGGGCTGGGTTTCCTGCTGGTTTCCATGCCTGCGCCCAGCCTGATCCGGCAGCTGGTGCCGCCTGAGCGCATGAGTGCGATGCTGGGCTTGTGGGGGGCCTATATGCCATTGGGTACAGCACTGGCACTGTTGTGCGGGCCACTGGTGATCGCGCTGGCGGGCTGGGAATTCTGGTGGTGGTTGCTGGCAGCCCTGACCCTGCTCATGGCAGGCGGCGTGCTGAAAAGGGTGCCCTCAGATCGGCAGCGCAGGTTGGCGGCCCAGCCGTCCCCGGGTGCTGTGTCTGGCTGGTGGGGTCGTCTGCGCCAGACCCTGCGTGCGCCGGGGCCCTGGCTGGTGGCCTTGAGCTTTGCGGTGTACTCTGGGCAGTGGCTGGCGGTCATCGGTTTCCTGCCCACGATCTACGCGCAAGCCGGTGTGGCGGGCGGCCTGAGTGCCGTGCTGACCGCGCTGGTGGCCGGCGTCAACATGGTGGGCAATATCGCCTCGGGTCGTCTGCTGGGGCGTGGCGTCCCGCCACAGTGGCTGCTCTACGTCGGCTTTGGCATCATGGGGCTGGGCACGCTGCTGGCCTTCTTTGTGTGGCCGCTCTCACCGCATGGAGAGGGGCTGCCGTCCGTGTTGCGTTTCCTGGCAGTCCTATTGTTCTCCATGCTGGGGGGCATGATTCCCGGGACCTTGTTCTCCCTTGCCGTGCGCCTGGCGCCCGGTGAAGGGACGGTGTCCACCACCGTGGGCTGGATGCAGCAATGGGCATCGATCGGGCAATTCGCCGGGCCGCCGCTCGTGGCCTGGGTGGCCAGTCAGATGGGCGGCTGGCACTGGACCTGGCTGGTGACTGGCACGTGCTCGCTCGTCGGGCTGTGGCTGGCCAGGCAGCTGGGTCGCAGGAGTGCGCCATGAGCACAAAGGCGGACATCCCTGCCGAGTTGCACGACACGGTGTGTCGCGACATGCAGGTCTGGCTCGAGCGGGCCGTGATCGGCCTCAATCTATGCCCTTTCGCCAAGAGCGTGCATGTCAAAGGACAGATCCGTTGGGTCGTCAGTGCTGCACGTGACGCGCAGGCCTTGCGTGAGGACCTGCGCCAGGCGTTGCTGGCCCTGGTTGCCAGCGATCCTGCGCAGACAGACACCACGCTGCTGATGGCGCCCTGGTGTCTGGCCGACTTTCTGGACTTCAACGATTTCCTCGGCGAGGCCGATGCCGTGCTGGACGAGCTGGACCTGCAGGGTACGCTGCAGATCGCCAGCTTTCACCCGGATTTCCAGTTCGCCGGTACGATACCGGACGACATCACCAACTACAGCAACCGCGCGCCTTATCCCACTCTGCACCTGTTGCGCGAGGCGAGCATTGACCGCGCGGTGGAAGCATTTCCGGAGGCTGAGGCCATCTATGAGCACAATATGCAGTGCCTGCGTGAGCTGGGGCCGGCGGGCTGGCAGGCCCTGGACGTACGCCGCAACGTGAAGGACGATCTGCCGTGAAGTCCGCAACCAAGAAGCCTTCCCCTGGTGCTGTGCGCGACGTGGCCGAGGAGCTGGGTTTGCGCGAGGGTCAGTCGCTCGAGCTGCTCAAGGAGCTGCACATCCTCACGCGCGAGGGCAAGCTCAACCAGGACAGCCGGCGCAAGCTCAAGCAGGTCTATCACCTCTACCGCTTCATCGAGGAACTGTTGCAGGAGCTTGCGCCCGCTTCGGGAGACGGCGCGGGCCTGACGCTGGCCGATCACGGGGCTGGCAAGTCCTATCTGGGCTTCATCGTCTACGACCTCTACTTCCGCCAGCATGCCGCCGGCCGGGTCTACGGTATCGAGACGCGCGCCGAGCTGGTGCAGAAGTCGCGCGAACTGGCGCAACACCTGGGCTTCGAGCGTATGAGTTTTCTCAACCTCAGCGTGGCCGAATCCATGCAGTCGCAGGAACTGCCGGAGCGTATCGATGTGGTCACGGCCCTGCATGCGTGCGACACGGCGACGGACGACGCCATCGCCTTCGGCCTGCAGAAGCAGGCGCGGGCCATGGTGCTGGTGCCCTGCTGTCAGGCCGAGGTGGCGCGCGCGCTGAACGCGGGCAAGGCGCTGTCCCTGTCACGCACGCCGCTGGCCGAGCTCTGGCGCCATCCCCTGCACACGCGTGAGCTCGGCAGCCAGATCACCAATGTCCTGCGCTGTCTTTACCTGGAGGCCATGGGCTACCAGGTCACGGTCACGGAACTCGTGGGCTGGGAGCACAGTCTCAAGAACGAGCTGATCCTGGCGCGCTACACCGGGCAGCGCAAGCGGGCTGCCGCCCAGCGCCTGCGTGCCATACTGGAGCAGTTCGGTCTGGAGAATCTGCTGCAAAGCCGTTTCCGCTTGCCCGAAGGTCAACCGCCGCTGCGTGATGGCGTTGCATGAAGAGTCGGCGCAGGGTCTGCGCCATGTTTGATAGAGGTCGAATCATGATGCGAATTTGGATGTATCTGCCCGCCCTGCTGCTGGCCGGATGCGCCACCAGCAGCCCGGACGTGATCCAGCGCGGCGATGCCCAGCGGCTGTCGACCGTGGTCGACGCTGTGGTGCTCTCGGTGCGGGCCGTCACGGTCGAAGGCAGCCAGTCCGGCGTCGGGGCCGCCGCCGGTGGTGCGGTGGGCGGCATTGCCGGCTATGGTGCGGGCAGCAGCCAGCGCGAGGCCCAGGTCATCGGCATCGTGGGTGCAGTGGCGGGTGCGGTAGCAGGTAATGTGATCGAGCGGGCTGGCACGCGTGAAGAAGCCTACGAGATCCTGGTGCAGCTCAAGAATGGTGAGCGGCGTGCGATCGTCCAGGCCAAGGGTGCCGAGGTGTTCGAACCCGGTGAGGCCGTGATCCTGATCACCACCAGTGGCAAGGTGCGCGTGGCCAAGGCTCCGAAGATGTAAGTTAATCGGGGCCAGATTGGCCCTATGATGCGGCGGACTTCACTGCCGCATCGCCATGGCCCGTCTGCCCCGTCTCAGCATTCCCGGTTACCCGCACCACGTGGTCCAGCGGGGCAACAACCGCCAGGCCATCTTTCTGGATTCGACAGACCGCCAGCAGATGCTGGAATTACTGGAGACGCAGGCCCGGCAGTTTGATGTGGCCATCCATGCCTATGTGCTCATGGACAACCACTTCCATCTGCTGCTGACCCCGCAGACGGTCGAGGGGCTGTCCCGGATGATGCAGGCCGTGGGCCGGCGTTACGTGCGCTACTTCAATGATCGTCACGGACGCAGCGGCACGCTCTGGGAAGGGCGCTACCGGTCCACCTTGATCGATGCGCAGGCCTATCTGCTGGCCTGCATGTGCTACATCGATCTGAACCCGGTGCGTGCGGGTCTCGTGGGGCAGGCGCGGGACTACGCCTGGTCCAGTCATGCCCATTACGCCGGCTTGCGCAGCGACCGGCTGATCAGCCCCCATCCGCTTTACTGGCAACTGGGAAATACGCCGTTCGCGCGCGAAGCAGCCTATGCCCGCCTGGTGCAGGAGGGGCTGACCGCCGCCTGCCAGCAGGAACTGACCGACTCGGTCCTCAAGGGCTGGGCTTTGGGCGGCGCTGACTTCCTTGCAGAGCTGCAGAAAAAGACCGAGCGCCGGCTGAGCAGGTCCAAGCCCGGCAGGCCTGTGAAATCCTAGCGACCAGCGCGGGCCTTGGCCCCCGACTCGGTGGCAAGGCGGTCCGCTGTCATCCATTTAATATGTCCCCAATTAAATTCACTTGAATTGATGGTCTGATTAATGGGGTTCTGACCCCTATTATTTTGCTGGTAAAAGTTGTTGCGCTGCACTATCCTTACGACCCCTGTGAAATTTTAGGAGTGCGCCATGACCACGGCTGCCGAGATCCAGCATCTTCAAGACAACGGTTTGTATTCGGGCGCCAATGAGCATGACGCTTGCGGCGTGGGCTTCGTGGCGCATATCAAGGGACAGAAAACCCATGAGATCGTCCAGGGCGCACTCAAGATCCTCGAAAACCTGGATCACCGCGGCGCAGTGGGCGCCGACAAACTCATGGGCGACGGCGCGGGCATCCTGATCCAGTTGCCGGACACCCTCTATCGCGAAGAAATGGCCAAGCAGGGCGTGAACCTGCCGCCGCCCGGAGAATATGGCGTCGGCATGATCTTCCTGCCCAAGGAGCACGCTTCGCGTCTGGCCTGCGAGCAGGAGATGGAGCGGGCCATCAAGGCCGAGGGCCAGGTGCTGCTGGGCTGGCGCGACGTGCCGGTCAACCGCGAGATGCCCATGTCGCCCGCAGTGCGCGAGAAGGAGCCGATCATCCGCCAGGTCTTCGTGGGCCGCGGCAGCGACGTCATCGTGCAGGACGCGCTGGAGCGCAAGCTCTATGTGATCCGAAAGACCGCCAGCGCCGCCATCCAGGCGCTGCAGCTCAAGCACAGCAAGGAATACTACGTGCCGAGCATGTCTAGCCGCACGGTGGTCTACAAGGGCTTGCTGCTGGCCGATCAGGTGGGCACCTACTTCTATGACCTGCAGGACAAACGCTGCGTCTCCGCTCTGGGTCTGGTGCACCAGCGTTTCTCGACCAACACCTTCCCGGAGTGGCCGCTGGCCCACCCCTACCGCTACGTCGCCCACAACGGCGAGATCAACACCGTCAAGGGCAACTACAACTGGATGAAGGCGCGCGAAGGCGTGATGTCCTCGCCGGTGCTGGGAAATGACCTGCAGAAGCTCTACCCCATCAGCTTCGCAGGCCAGTCCGACACGGCGACCTTCGACAACTGTCTCGAACTGCTGACCATGGCCGGCTATCCCATCAGCCAGGCCGTGATGATGATGATCCCCGAGCCCTGGGAACAGCACACCACCATGGATGAGCGCCGCAAGGCCTTCTACGAGTACCACGCGGCCATGCTCGAGCCCTGGGACGGCCCGGCTTCCATCGTGTTCACAGATGGTCGCCAGATCGGCGCCACCCTGGACCGCAACGGCCTGCGTCCTTCACGCTACTGCATCACCGACGACGACCTGGTGATCATGGGTTCGGAGTCCGGCGTGCTGCCCGTGCCCGAGAACAAGATCGTGCGCAAGTGGCGCCTGCAGCCCGGCAAGATGTTCCTGATCGACCTCGAGCAGGGCCGCATGATCGACGACGAGGAGCTCAAGGCCAACCTGGCCAACAGCAAGCCTTACAAGCAGTGGATCGAGAACCTGCGCATCAAGCTCGACGACGTCGAGCCGAACGCCATCGATGTTCCGGTGGCCGAAGCCGCCAGCCTGCTGGACCGTCAGCAGGCTTTCGGCATGACGCAGGAGGACATCAAGTTCCTGATGGCGCCCATGGCCGTCAACGGCGAAGAGGGCATCGGCTCCATGGGCAACGACAGCCCGCTGGCCGTGCTGTCCGACAAGAACAAGCCGCTGTACAACTATTTCAAGCAGCTGTTCGCCCAGGTGACCAACCCGCCCATCGACCCGATCCGCGAGGCCATCGTGATGTCCCTGGTGTCCTTCATCGGCCCCAAGCCCAATCTGCTGGACATCAACCAGGTCAACCCGCCCATGCGCCTCGAGGTGAGCCAGCCCATCCTGGACTTCCAGGACATGGGCAAGCTGCGCAACATCGAAGCCACCACCCAGGGCAAGTTCCGCAGCTACACGCTGGACATCACCTACCCGCTGAGCTGGGGCCGCGAGGGCGTGGAGGCCAAGCTGGCTTCGCTGTGCGCCGAGGCGGTGGACGCCATCAAGGGCGGCAGGAATATCCTGATCATCAGCGACCGCGCCATCAGTGCCACCCAGGTGGCCATTCCCGCGCTGCTGGCCCTGTCTGCCATCCACCAGCATCTGGTGCGCGAGGGTCTGCGGACCTCGGTGGGCCTGGTGGTCGAGACCGGCACTGCACGTGAGGTGCACCACTTCGCCGTGCTGGCTGGCTACGGCGCCGAGGCCGTACACCCCTACCTTGCCATGGAGACCCTGGTCGCCATGCACAAGGACCTGCCGGGCGAGCTGAGCGCCGACAAGGCCATCTACAACTACGTCAAGGCGATCGGCAAGGGTCTGTCCAAGATCATGTCCAAGATGGGCGTGTCGACCTACATGTCCTACTGCGGCGCCCAGCTGTTCGAGGCCATCGGCATCAACAGTGCGACCATCGAGAAATACTTCACTGGCACCCCAAGCCGCGTGCAGGGTATCGGCGTCTTCGAGATGGCCGAGGAAGCCATCCGCATGCACAAGGCCGCCTACGGCAACGACCCGGTGCTGGCGACCATGCTGGATGCCGGCGGCGAGTACGCGTGGCGTACGCGTGGCGAGGAGCATATGTGGACGCCGGATGCTATCGCCAAGCTGCAGCACAGCACACGCGCCAACAGCTTCAACACCTACAAGGAATACGCGCAGATCATCAACGACCAGAGCAAGCGCCACCTGACGTTGCGCGGCCTCTTCGAGTTCAAGATTGACCCGACCAAGGCCATCCCCGTGGAAGAGGTCGAACCTGCGAGCGAGATCGTCAAGCGCTTCGCCACTGGCGCCATGTCACTGGGTTCCATCTCCACCGAGGCGCACGCCACGCTGGCCGTGGCCATGAACCGCATCGGCGGCAAGAGCAACACCGGTGAAGGCGGCGAGGACCCGGCGCGCTACCGCAACGAGCTCAAGGGCATTCCGATCAAGAAGGGCGAGACGCTCAAGAGCGTGATCGGCGCGGAACAGGTCGAGGTCGACTTGCCGCTGGAAGATGGCGACTCGCTGCGTTCGCGGATCAAGCAGGTGGCGTCGGGCCGTTTCGGCGTCACGGCCGAGTACCTGGCCAGCTCCGATCAGATCCAGATCAAGATGGCCCAGGGCGCCAAGCCGGGCGAAGGCGGCCAGCTGCCGGGCGGTAAGGTGTCCGACTACATCGGCAAGCTGCGTCACTCCGTGCCGGGCGTGGGCCTGATCTCCCCGCCTCCGCACCACGACATCTACTCCATCGAGGATCTGGCGCAGCTGATCCATGACCTGAAGAATGTGGCGCCGCACGCCAGCATCAGCGTCAAGCTGGTGTCCGAGATCGGTGTGGGTACCATTGCCGCGGGCGTGGCCAAGTGCAAGAGCGACCACGTGGTGATCGCCGGCCATGACGGCGGCACGGGCGCCTCGCCCTGGTCGTCCATCAAGCACGCCGGCAGTCCCTGGGAGATCGGCCTGGCCGAGACCCAGCAGACCCTGGTGCTCAACCGGCTGCGCGGCCGCATCCGCGTGCAGGCCGACGGCCAGATGAAGACCGGCCGCGACGTCGCCATCGGCGCACTGCTGGGTGCCGATGAGTTCGGCTTCGCCACTGCGCCCCTGGTCGTCGAGGGCTGCATCATGATGCGCAAGTGCCACCTGAACACCTGCCCGGTGGGGGTGGCTACGCAGGATCCGACACTGCGCAAGAAGTTCTCGGGCAAGCCTGAGCACGTGGTGAACTACTTCTTCTTCGTCGCCGAGGAAGTGCGCCAGATCATGGCCCAGCTGGGTATCCGCAAGTTCGACGACATGATCGGTCGTGCCGACCTGCTGGACGTGCGCAAGGGCATCGAGCACTGGAAGGCGCGTGGCCTGGACTTCAGCCGTCTCTTTGCCCAGCCCGTGGTGCCAGCCGACGTGCCGCGCTTCCACGTGGCCGAGCAGGAGCATGGCCTGGAGAAGAGCCTGGACCGTGTGCTGATCGAGAAGTCCAGGGCCGCCATCGAGAAGGGCGAAAAGGTCCAGTTCATGGAGGTGGCGCGCAACGTCAACCGCTCCGTGGGCGCGATGCTCTCGGGTGCGCTGACCAAGGTGCACCCCGAGGGCCTGCCCGACGACACCCTGCGCATCCAGCTCGAAGGCACGGGCGGCCAGTCCTTCGGCGCTTTCCTGGCGCGCGGCATCACGCTCTACCTGATCGGCGATGCCAACGATTACACGGGCAAGGGCCTGTCGGGTGGCCGCATCATCGTGCGTCCGAGCATCGACTTCCGTGGCGATGCCACCCGCAACATCATCGTGGGCAACACCGTGATGTACGGCGCGACCACCGGCGAGGCCTACTTCAGCGGTGTGGCCGGGGAGCGTTTCGCCGTGCGCCTGTCGGGCGCCACCGCTGTGGTCGAGGGCACGGGTGACCACGGTTGCGAGTACATGACCGGCGGTACCGTGGCCGTGCTGGGCAAGACCGGGCGCAACTTCGCCGCGGGCATGAGCGGTGGCGTGGCCTATGTGTACGACGAAGACGGCCAGTTCGCTGCCCGCTGCAACACCGCCATGGTGGCGCTGGAAAAGGTGCTGCCCGCCGCCGAGCAGGAGAAGACCCTGCCGCGCGCGATCTGGCACCGCGACCAGACCGACGAGGCTCAACTCAAGAAGCTGCTCGAGGATCACCACCGCTGGACCGGCAGCAAGCGCGCACGCGAGCTGCTGGACCACTGGAACGAGGCCCGTGCCAAGTTCGTGAAGGTGTTCCCGAACGAGTACAAGCGCGCCCTCGGCGAGATCAACGCCAGGAAGGCCGCGGCGCCCGCCAAGGCCGCGGCCAAGAAAGAAGCCGCTGCGGCGAAGTAAGACCAAGGACGAAGGAATACATCATGGGTAAAGTCACCGGCTTCATGGAGTACGAGCGCCTGGAAGAGGGCTACGAGCCCGTCGCCAAGCGCGTCAAGAACTACAAGGAATTCGTCATCGGCCTCACCGACGAGCAGGCCAAGGTCCAGGGCGCGCGTTGCATGGACTGCGGCACGCCCTTCTGCAACAGCGGCTGTCCCGTCAACAACATCATTCCGGACTTCAACGACCTGGTCTACCAGGGCGACTGGAAGAACGCGATCGAGGTGCTGCACAGCACCAACAACTTCCCGGACTTCACGGGCCGGGTCTGCCCTGCACCGTGCGAGGCGGCCTGCACGCTGAACATCAACAACGATGCCGTGGGCATCAAGTCCATCGAGCACGCCATCATCGACAAGGCCTGGGAGCAGGGTTGGGTGAAGCCGCAACCTGCGGCTATGAAGACGGGCAAGAAAGTCGCCATCGTCGGCTCCGGCCCCGCCGGCATGGCCGCAGCCCAGCAGCTGGCGCGCGCCGGTCATGCCGTGACCGTGTACGAGAAGAACGACACCATCGGCGGCCTGCTGCGCTTCGGCATCCCGGACTTCAAGTTCGACAAGGGCCATATCGACCGTCGCGTCAAGCAGATGGAAGCCGAAGGCGTGGTCTTCAAGACCAATACCATGGTCGGCGAACTGCCCAAGGGCTCCAAGGTCACCAACTGGGCCAAGGACACGGTCAGCCCGGAGCAACTGAAGAAGGATTTCGACGCCGTGCTGCTGGCCGGTGGTGCCGAGCAGTCGCGCGATCTGCCGGTGCCGGGCCGCGATCTCGATGGCATTCACTTCGCCATGGAGTTCCTGCCCATGCAGAACCGCGTTAACGCGGGTGGCAAGGTCCAGGACCAGATCATGGCCACGGGCAAGCATGTCATCGTGATCGGTGGCGGCGACACGGGCTCGGACTGTGTGGGCACGAGCAACCGCCATGGCGCGGCCAGCGTGACCCAGTTCGAGGTCATGCCCCAACCGCCCGAGCAGGAGAACAAGCCCCTGGTCTGGCCCTACTGGCCGCTCAAGCTGCGCACCAGCTCCAGCCACGAGGAGGGCTGCGTGCGCGAGTTCGCTATCTCCACCAAGGAGTTCATGGGCAAGGACGGCAAGGTCACCGGGCTGAAGACCGTGCACGTGGAGTTCAAGGACGGCAAGTTCGTCGAAATCCCGGGTACCGAGAAGGAGTACAAGGCCGACCTCGTGCTGCTGGCCATGGGCTTCGTGAGCCCGGTGGCCACCATCCTCGACGGCTTCGGTGTGGACAAGGATGCGCGCGGCAACGCCAGGGCCAGCACCGAGGCTGTGGGCGGATACGCCACCAACGTGCCCAAGGTCTTTGCGGCCGGCGATGTACGCCGCGGGCAGAGTCTGGTGGTGTGGGCGATCCGCGAAGGCCGCCAGGCCGCCCGCGCGGTTGATGAGTTCCTCATGGGGTCGAGCAGCCTCCCACGCTAGGCGGCCCTCCCGGATCGCCCGATGGGCTCGAGTACACCGCCGCGCTGAGTGTTGGCGTCACCGTCCTGCAAAGCCGCACTCGCGGGGCGGTGTCGCGCGATGCCTTATGATGCAAAAGCCGGATCCCGCCGGCTTTTGCATTTTTCATGACTGCATCAACTGACAACTCCCTGGTCGAACTGCGCAATGTGACCTTTGGCTACGGCGACCGGGTCATCCTTGACGACATCAGTCTCACCGTGCCGCGCGGCAAGGTCACGGCGCTCATGGGCGCCTCGGGTGGCGGCAAGACCACCGTGCTGCGCCTGATCGGCGGCCAGTACCGGGCCCAGCAGGGGCAGGTCCTGTTCGATGGCCAGGACGTGACCACGATGGCGCACACGCAGCTCTACGAAGCACGGCGTCGCATGGGCATGCTGTTCCAGTTCGGCGCGCTGTTTGCGGACCTGAGTGTGTTCGAGAACGTCGCCTTCCCGCTGCGCGAACACACGGACCTGAGTGAGGAACTGATCCGTCACCTCGTGCTGATGAAGCTCAACGCCGTGGGCCTGCGGGGTGCGCGCGACCTCATGCCCAGCCAGGTCTCGGGCGGCATGGCGCGGCGCGTGGCGCTGGCACGGGCCATCGTGCTCGACCCGGAGCTCATCATGTACGACGAGCCTTTCGCCGGCCTGGACCCGATCTCGCTGGGGACGGCTGCGCAGCTGATCCGCCGCCTCAACGACAGCCTGGGCGTGACCAGCATCGTGGTTTCGCACGATCTGGAGGAGACCTTCCTGATCGCCGACCAGGTCGTGATTCTGGCGAACGGCCGCATCGCGGCCCAGGGCACGCCGGAAGAGGTCAAGCGCTCCACCGATCCGCTGGTGCAGCAGTTCGTGCAGGCCCAGGCCGAGGGACCGGTGCAGTTCCATTACCCCGGCCCGACGGTCGAACAGGATTTCGGCGAGGTGGCCTCATGAGCTGGTGGCGTCCTTCCGATGTGGGTTATGCCGTGCGCAACAAGCTGGCCGACATCGGCCATGCCACGCAACTGTTCCTGCGCCTGCTGCGCCTGGCCGGACCGACCTTCAAGCGCTTCAGTCTGGTGCGGGACCAGGTGCATTTTCTGGGCAACCATTCGCTGGCCATCATCGTGGTCTCCGGTCTCTTCGTGGGCTTCGTGCTCGGTCTGCAGGGCTACTACATCCTGGTCGACTACGGTTCGGCCGAGGCCCTGGGTCAGATGGTGGCGCTGAGTCTGGTGCGTGAGCTCGGGCCGGTGGTGGCCGCCCTGCTGTTCGCGGGCCGGGCCGGCACCTCGCTGACGGCCGAAATCGGCCTGATGAAGGCGGGTGAGCAGCTCAGTGCCATGGAGATGATGGCCGTTGATCCGATCCGGCGCATCCTGGCGCCGCGCTTCTGGGGCGGCGTGATCGCCATGCCCCTGCTGGCTGCGGTTTTCAGCGCCGTGGGCGTAATGGGGGGATGGTTCGTCGGCGTGGTGATGATCGGCGTTGATCCCGGGGCTTTCTGGAGCCAGATGCAAGGCGGTGTCGATGTCTGGCAGGATGTTGGCAATGGCGTGGTCAAGAGCATCGTGTTCGGTTTTACGGTGACCTTTGTCGCACTGCTGCAGGGTTACGAGGCGCAGGCCACGCCCGAAGGTGTCTCGAGCGCTACGACGCGCACCGTGGTGATGGCCTCGCTGGCGGTGCTGGGTCTGGACTTTGTCCTGACCGCGATGATGTTCACGATCTGAGGAGAGTGTGGTGCAACGCTCAAAAAACGATGTCTGGGTGGGTCTGTTCGTGCTGATCGGTGCGGCGGCCATCCTCTTCCTGGCCCTGCAGGCCGCCAATCTGCTCAACCTGAGCTTCCAGTCCACCTACCGGGTCGAGGCACGTTTCGACAACATCGGTGGCCTCAAGCCCAAGGCGGCGGTCAAGAGCAGCGGCGTGGTGGTGGGGCGCGTGGAGTCGATCACCTTCGACGACCGGACCTTTCAGGCCCGCGTGGCGCTGGCCATGGAAAGCCGCTACAAGTTTCCCAAGGACAGCTCGCTCAAGATACTGACCAGCGGCCTGCTCGGGGACCAGTACATCGGCATCGAGGCCGGGGCCGAGGAGAAGCTGCTGGCAGCGGGTGACGTCATCGCGAGCACCCAGTCGGCCATCGTGCTCGAGAACCTCATCGGACAGTTCCTCTACAGCAAGTCAGAGGAAGGCGCCAGCAAGAAATGAGGTCCGGTCGTTCCTGGGCATGGCGCAACAGCGTCCAGCGCCTGTGCGCGCTTGCGCTCGGCGCATTGCTGATGACCGGGTGCGCCACAGGTCCGCAGGCCAACCCGGCGGACCCGCTGGAGCCCTGGAACCGCGGCGTCTACAAGTTCAACGATGCTGTCGACCGCGCGGTGCTCAAGCCCGTGGCTACGGCCTACCAGGACAATGTGCCCGAGATGGTGCGCAAGGGCGTGGGCAACTTCTTGGGCAATCTGGGCGATGCCTGGTCCACGGTCAACAGCGTGCTGCAGCTCAAGGGCCAGGCCGCGGCCGAGAGCTTCACGCGCTTCTGGGTCAACACCCTGATGGGCCTGGGTGGCGTGCTGGACGTGGCCAGCGAGATGGAGATCCCGCGCCACAACGAGGATTTCGGGCAGACCCTGGGGCACTGGGGTGTCGGCGCCGGTCCGTATCTGGTGCTGCCTCTGCTCGGTCCTTCGACCGTGCGGGACACGGCGGCGCTGCCGGCGGACTGGAAAGGCAATCTGCTGACCCAGATCGAAGAGGTGCCGGTGCGCAACACGCTGACGGCGACGCGTGTGGTGCACGTGCGGGCCAGCCTGCTCAAGCAGGAAGGCCTGCTTGAAGAGGCCGCGCTCGACAAATATACTTTTCTGCGCGATGCCTACCTGCAGCATCGTCGCAACCTCGTCTATGACGGGAACCCGCCCGAAGAGCCGATGATCGAAGAGGATTACGAGGCGGAGCCCGAACCGGCCAAATAGGACCGGCCTGTCGGCCGGATGTATTCTGGCCACGTTGAGGAAAAGCAGCCTGTGGCTGCGTTGCAAGAGGAGTGAGTTCACCATGCATCGACGTCTGTTCCACCGCCTGCTGGCGGCCAGCATCACCGGCCTGATGGTCCTGGGATCGGTGTTCGCGCCAGCCCACGCTGCCGATGAGGCAGCCGATGCCATGATCCTCAAGCTCTCGAACGAAGTGCTCGACAGCATCAAGGCGGACCCGGCGATCAAGGCCGGTAATGTGGATCGCATCATCGCGCTGGTCGACAGCAAGATCATGCCGAACGTCAATTTCCAGCGCATGACGGCGTCCTCGGTCGGTCCGGGCTGGCGTCAGGCGACCCCCGAGCAGCGTAAGCGCCTGCAGGAGGAGTACAAGATCCTGCTGGTGCGCACCTACGCCGGCGCGCTGGCCCAGGTGAATGACATGACGGTCACCGCCAAGCCCATGCGTGCCGCTCCCGAGGACAAGGAGGTCGTGGTGCGTACCGAGGTGCGCGGCCAGGGCAATCCCGAACCCATCCAGCTGGACTACCGGCTGGAAAAGACGCCCGGCGAAGGCCGCGGCTGGAAGATCTACAACCTCAACGTCATGGGCGTGTGGCTGGTCGAGACCTACCGCAGCCAGTTTGCCCAGGAGGTCAATGCCAAGGGTATCGACGGCCTGATCGCCTCGCTGGTCGAGCGCAACAAGGCCAACGCAAAGAAGGCCTGAGATGCTGGTCCTGCCCTCCGAGTTGACCCACAAGCAGGCCACGGCCTGCCTGCGCATGCTGGTGCAGGGCCTGCCCTCGCAGAACGGCGCTGCCGTGGTGGTTGACGCCGCATCGCTGCAGCACTTCGACTCCTCGGCCCTGTCGGTGCTGCTGGAGTTCCGGCGCGCCAGCCTGGCGCGCGGCAAGGGTTTCGAGATTCGCAACCTCAGCGCGCGCCTCGTTGATCTGGCCCGTCTCTATGGGGTGGATGGCCTGCTGCCGGCGACCTGAGCGTCGCCTGCACGTGCGCAGGCGGCCCGCTAAAATGGCGGACTCCCATGCCCGCCATCTCCTTCCAGTCGGTTTCCCGACACTATCCGCTGGCCCGCGGTCCCAAGGGCGCCACCTTTGCCGCACTTGACGATGTCAGCCTCGACATCGAAGAGGGTGAATTCTTCGGCCTGCTCGGACCCAACGGCGCCGGCAAGACCACGCTGATCAGCATCCTGGCCGGCCTGGTGCGCGCCAGCAGCGGCCGGGTGTCCGTGCTCGGCCACGACGTCCAGACCGACTACGCCCAGGCGCGCCGGCAGCTGGGTGTTGTGCCGCAGGAACTGGTCTTCGACCCCTTCTTCAATGTGCGCGAGACCCTGCGCATCCAGTCCGGCTATTTCGGCGTGAAGAACAACGAGGCCTGGATCGACGAGCTGCTCGACAGCCTGGGCCTGGCCGACAAGGCCCATGCCAATATGCGCCAGCTCTCGGGCGGCATGAAGCGTCGTGTGCTCGTGGCCCAGGCCCTGGTACACAAGCCGCCGGTCATCGTGCTCGACGAGCCCACGGCCGGTGTGGACGTGGAGCTGCGCCAGACCCTCTGGGCTTTCGTGTCCAAACTCAACAAGCAGGGCCACACGGTGCTGCTGACCACGCACTACCTCGAAGAGGCCGAAGCCCTGTGCAACCGCATCGCCATGCTCAAGACGGGCAAGGTGGTGGCGCTGGAGCGCACCAGTGAGCTGCTCAAGGCCGCCTCCAGCCATGTGCTGCGCATGAAGATCGAAGGCGAGCTGCCGGCCGCCCTGGCAGCGCGCGCGCGCGTGACCGGGCGCGTGGTGCAGTTCCCGGCGCATGATGCGCGCGAGATCGAGAGCTATCTGGCAGCGGTGCGGGAGTCCGGTGTGACCGTTGACGACGTGGAGATCACCAAGGCCGACCTTGAAGACGTGTTCCTCGAGGTCATGGGAGCGCAGCAATGAACGGCTGGCAAACCCTGCTCTACAAGGAAGTGCTGCGCTTCTGGAAGGTCAGCTTCCAGACCATCGCGGCGCCGGTGCTCACGGCCGTGCTCTACCTGCTGATCTTCGGCCACGTGCTCGAAGACCACGTCAAGGTCTACGACCGCATCAGCTACACCGCCTTCCTGATTCCGGGTCTGGTGATGATGAGCGTGCTACAGAACGCCTTTGCCAACAGCTCGTCATCGTTGATCCAGAGCAAGATCATGGGCAACCTGGTCTTCCTGCTGCTCACGCCGCTTTCGCACTGGGCCTGGTTCTTCGCCTATGTGGGCTCCTCGGTGCTGCGCGGCCTGGTTGTGGGCTCGGGCGTGCTGCTGGCCACGGTCTGGTTCACGGAGTTGACGGTGTTGTCGCCGCTGTGGGTTCTGCTGTTCGCCATCCTGGGTGCGGCTCTGCTGGGCACACTGGGTCTGATCGCCGGGCTCTGGGCCGAGAAGTTCGACCAGCTCGCAGCCTTCCAGAACTTTCTCATCATGCCCATGACCTTCCTCAGCGGCGTTTTCTACTCCATCCACTCGTTGCCGGCCTTCTGGCAGGGGGTGAGCCACCTCAATCCCTTTTTCTACATGATCGACGGCTTCCGTTACGGCTTCTTCGGCGTCAGCGACGTCTCGCCCTGGCTGAGCCTGGCCATCGTGGGCACAGCCCTGCTGGCCGTAGGCGGCCTGGCCGTGCATCTGCTGCGCATTGGCTACAAGATTCGAGGTTGAAACATGACCGCTGACGAACTGCAATCCATCATCGCCGCCGGCCTGCGTTGTGAGCACATCGAGCTCACGGGCGACGGCCGCCACTGGTATGCGACCATTGTCTCCCCGGAGTTCGAGGGCCGGCGCGCCATCCAGCGCCACCAGCGGGTCTACGCCACGCTGGGCCAGAAGATGCACACCGACGAGGTGCACGCCCTTTCCATGAAAACCTATACGCCGGCCGAATGGGCCGCGCAAGCGAAGTAAACACAGATGGACAAACTGCTGATCCGCGGCGGGCGCGAGCTGCGTGGCGAGGTGCTGGTCTCCGGCGCCAAGAACGCGGCCTTGCCTGAGCTGTGTGCGGCCTTGCTGAGCGCGCAGCCCGTGACGCTGCGCAATGTCCCGCGCCTGCAGGATGTGGCCACCATGCTCAAGCTGATCCGCAATATGGGCGTGGCGGTGGAGCAGGGCCAGGACGGCACGGTGCGCATCGACGCGTCCAGGCTGAGCAGCCCCGAAGCTCCGTACGAACTGGTCAAGACCATGCGTGCCTCGGTGCTGGCCCTGGGGCCGCTGCTGGCGCGTTTTGGCGAAGCCACGGTGTCTTTGCCCGGTGGTTGTGCCATCGGCTCGCGCCCCGTGGATCAGCACATCAAGGGCCTGCAGGCCATGGGCGCCGAGATCACGGTCGAGCACGGCTACATCCTGGCCAAGCTGCCCAGGGGCCAGCAGCGGCTCAAAGGTGCGCGCATCACGACCGACATGGTCACCGTGACCGGTACCGAAAACCTGCTCATGGCCGCGACGCTGGCTGAGGGCGAGACCATCCTCGAGAACGCTGCGCAGGAGCCCGAGATCCCCGATCTGGCCGAGATGCTCATCAAGATGGGGGCGAAGATCGAGGGTCATGGCACAAGCCGTATTCGCATCCAGGGCGTCGCAGCCCTGCAGGGTTGCGAGCATCAGGTGGTGGCCGACCGCATCGAGGCCGGTACCTTCCTCTGCGCCGTGGCAGCGACGGGTGGTGACGTGGTGCTCAAGCATGGTCGCGCCGACCATCTGGACGCGGTGATCGAGAAGCTGGTCGCGGCCGGTGCCAAGGTGACGGCCTTACCCGACGGCATCCGCGTGCAGTCCCAGGGGCGCCTGCAGGCGCAGAGCTTCCGCACCACCGAGTACCCGGGCTTCCCCACGGACATGCAGGCCCAGTTCATGGCGCTCAACTGCATCGCCCAGGGCACGGCCAAGATCACCGAGACCATCTTCGAGAACCGTTACATGCACGTCAACGAGCTGGTGCGCCTGGGCGCGAAGATCCAGATCGATGGCAAGGTGGCCGTGGTGGAGGGCGTGGCGCAGCTTTCGGGCGCCACCGTCATGGCCACGGACCTGCGGGCCTCGGCCAGCCTGGTCATCGCGGGCCTCGTGGCCGAGGGCGAGACCGTGGTGGACCGCATCTATCACCTCGATCGGGGTTACGACCGCATGGAGGCCAAGCTGGCTGCCATCGGGGCGGATATCGAGCGCATCAAATAAGGCTGCGCAGCCAGCCTTGTGGGGGCGGCTGCGGGGCTTTTGCTTCCTCCGAGCCGGGCAGGGGTGCCCGGCATGAGAAAATCAAGGCCCAGAAAGCCCTGCCATGATCACTCTCGCTCTTTCCAAAGGCCGCATCTTCGATGAGACTCTGCCCCTGCTCCAGGCGGCCGGTATCGAGGTGCTGGACGACCCAGAGAAGACCCGCAAGCTCATCCTGGCCACCAACCAGCCCGACGTTCGCGTGGTGCTGGTGCGCGCCACCGATGTGCCCACCTATGTGCAGTACGGCGGCGCCGACTTGGGTATTACCGGCCTGGACACGCTGATCGAGCACGGCAACGAGGGTCTGTACCTGCCGCTGGACCTGCAGATTGCCAAATGCCGTGTGAGCGTGGCCGTGCGCGAGGGCTACGACTACGCTGCCGCCGTGCGCCAGGGCGCGCGTCTGCGCGTGGCCACCAAGTACGTGGCCATCGCGCGCGACTTCTTCGCCGCCAAGGGTGTGCACGTGGACCTGATCAAGCTCTACGGCAGCATGGAGCTTGCTCCGCTGACCGGCCTGGCCGACGCCATCGTGGACCTGGTGTCCACGGGCAACACGCTCAAGGCCAACCAGCTGGTCGAGGTCGAGCGCATCATGGACATTTCCTCGCGCCTGGTGGTGAACCAGGCTGCACTCAAGCTCAAGCGCGAACCCATGCGCAAGATCATCGATGCCTTTGGCAAGGCGCTGGAGGCCACGGCATGAGCTACAAGGCCACGCCCCTGCGCCTGTCCACGGCTCAGGCTGATTTCGAGGCACGCTTCCAGGAGCGCCTGCACTGGTCGGGTGAGACCGATGCCGCCATCGAGCAGCGTGTGGCCGAGATCCTGGTTGATGTGCAAAAGCGTGGTGACGCCGCTGTGCTGGAATACACCGCGCGTTTCGACGGCGTGCAAGGTGCCACGCTCAAGGACCTCGAACTCACACAGGCTGAACTCAAGACCGCGTTTGAGAGCCTGCCGGCCGCGCAGCGTGAGGCCCTGCAAGCCGCCGCCCAGCGCGTGCGCAGCTACCACGAGGCGCAGAAGCGCGCCAGCGGCGAGAGCTGGAGCTACCGCGACGCCGATGGCACCCTGCTGGGCCAGAAGGTCACGCCGCTGGACCGCGTGGGCATCTACGTGCCCGGTGGCAAGGCGGCCTATCCGTCTTCCGTGCTGATGAACGCCATCCCCGCCCATGTGGCCGGGGTGGGCGAGATCATCATGGTGGTGCCCACGCCGCGCGGCGAGAAGAATCCTTTGGTGCTCGCCGCGGCTTATGTGGCTGGCGTCACGCGCGCCTTCACCATCGGCGGCGCCCAGGCCGTGGCGGCCCTGGCCTATGGCACGGCCACCGTGCCCGGGGTGGACAAGATCACGGGGCCAGGCAATGCCTATGTGGCCAGCGCCAAGAAACACGTCTTCGGCAAGGTCGGCATCGACATGATCGCCGGTCCGAGCGAGATCCTCGTGCTGGCCGACGGCAGCACGCCGGCCGACTGGGTGGCCATGGACCTGTTCAGCCAGGCCGAGCACGACGAGCTCGCGCAGAGCATCCTGCTGTGCCCGGACGCCGCCTACATCGACGCCGTGCAGCGCGAGATCGATCGCCTGCTGGGTGAGATGCCGCGCGCCGAAATCATCGCCAAGAGCCTCACGGGCCGTGGCGCACTGATCCACACGCGCAGCATGGAAGAAGCCTGCACCATCAGCAACCGCATCGCGCCCGAGCATCTGGAGGTCTCCAGCCGCGATCCCCAGAAGTGGGAGCCACTGCTCAAGCACGCCGGCGCCATCTTCCTCGGCGCCTACACCAGCGAGTCGCTGGGCGACTACTGCGCCGGTCCCAACCACGTGCTGCCCACCTCGGGCACGGCGCGTTTCTCCTCGCCGCTGGGCGTCTACGATTTCCAGAAACGCAGCAGCCTGATCGAGGTCAGTGAGGCCGGTGCTCAGACCCTGGGCCAGATCGCCTCCGTGCTGGCACATGGCGAAGGCCTGCAGGCCCATGCACGCGCTGCCGAAATGCGCCTGAAAGATCCGAAGAAATGACCGCACTCGATCCCAGGCTCAAGAGCCTGATCCGTCAGGACATCCAGGGCATGTCGGCCTATGCCGTGCAGGAATCGGCCGGCATGGTCAAGCTCGATGCCATGGAGAACCCCTACAGCCTGCCGCCCGCGCTGCAGGCCGCGCTGGGTGAACGCCTGGGCAAGCTGGCGCTCAACCGCTACCCCGATGGTCGTGTGGAGGATCTGCGCGCTGCGCTGGCCGCTTATGCGGGCGTGCCCGAGGGCTATGCCCTGATGCTGGGCAACGGCTCCGACGAGCTGATCTCCCTGCTGGCCATGGCCTGCGACGTGCCCGGGGCTTCGATCCTGGCACCCGTGCCCGGCTTCGTGATGTACGCCATGAGCGCGCAGCTGCAGGGCCTGGCCTTCCACAGTGTGCCGTTGACGGCCGAGTTCGAGCTGGATGTGACCGCCATGCTGGGTGCGATCGCGCGCCACAAGCCCACGATCACCTACATCGCCTACCCGAACAATCCCACGGCCAACCTCTGGAACGACACCGCCATCGAGAAGATCATCGCCGCCGTGGGCGAGCAGGGCGGCCTGGTCGTGATGGACGAGGCCTACCAGCCTTTTGCCTCGCGCAGCTGGGTCGAGCGCATCCGCGCCAACCCGTCAGCCAACCGCCACGTGCTGCTGATGCGCACGCTCTCCAAGTTCGGCCTGGCCGGTGTGCGGCTGGGCTACATGATGGGCCCGGCCGAGCTCATCGCCGAGGTCGACAAGGTTCGCCCGCCTTACAACGTCAGCGTGCTGAACTACGAATGCGCGTTGTTCGCGCTCGAGCACGCCGACGTCTTCGCCGCCCAGGCGTCTGAGATCAAGACCCAGCGTGCTATGCTTTTGGAAGCGCTGAAGGGCCTGCCCGGGGTTCGGGTCTGGAACAGCGACGCCAACATGATCCTGATCCGTGTGGCGGATGCCGCGAAGACCTTCGAGGGCATGAAGGCCCGCAAGGTCCTGGTGAAGAATGTGTCCAGGCTCCATCCGCTGCTGGCCAACTGCCTGCGCCTGACCGTGGGCACCCCGCAGGAAAACCAGCTCATGCTGGCTGCCTTGAAAGAATCACTATGAGCAACGCACGTACCGCTGAAGTTTCCCGCAACACCGCCGAGACCCAGATCACCGTCAAAGTCAACCTGGACGGCACGGGTGTCTCGCGCCTGTCCACCGGCATCGGTTTTTTCGACCACATGCTGGACCAGATCGCGCGTCACGGCCTGATCGACCTGGACATCCAGGCCAAGGGCGACCTGCACATCGATGGCCACCACACGGTGGAGGACGTGGGCATCACCCTGGGCCAGGCCGTAGCCAAGGCTGTGGGCGACAAGAAGGGCATCCGCCGTTACGGCCACGCCTATGTGCCGCTGGATGAGGCCCTGTCGCGTGTGGTGGTCGACTTTTCGGGTCGCCCGGGCCTGGACATGCACGTGCCCTTCAAGAGCGGCATGATCGGCGCCTTCGACACGCAGCTGACGTACGAGTTCTTCCAGGGTTTCGTGAACCACGCCTTCGTCACGCTGCACATCGACAACCTCAAGGGCGAGAATGCGCACCACCAGGCCGAGACCGTGTTCAAGGCCTTCGGTCGCGCTTTGCGTGCCGCGCTGGAGATCGATCCGCGTTCGGTCGGTGTGATTCCCTCGACCAAAGGCTCGCTCTAATTCCATGAGTTCTGGACTTCCGGCCCGGACCGTCGCCGTCGTCGATTACGGCATGGGCAATCTGCGCTCGGTCTCGCAGGCGGTGCAGGCTGCTGCTGCGGGCAGCCGCTGGCATGTGCTGATCACCCAGCGCCCCGAAGAGGTGCGTGCTGCGGCCCGTGTGGTGCTGCCAGGCCAGGGCGCCATGCCCGATTGCATGCGCGAGCTGCGTGATTCCGGCATGCAGGAGGCCGTGCTCGAGGCCGCTGCGAGCAAGCCCCTGTTCGGGGTTTGCGTAGGCATGCAGATGATGCTGGACCACAGCGCCGAGGGAGACACGCCGGGCCTCGGGCTCATCCCGGGCCAGGTTCTGAAGTTCGATCTGGCAGGACGGACCCAACCCGACGGCAGCCGCTACAAGGTGCCGCAGATGGGCTGGAACCGCGTGCAGCAGATGGACCATGGCGCTGGACGCCACCCCGTGTGGGCCGGTGTACCCGATGGCAGTTACTTCTATTTCGTGCACAGTTTCTATGCGCGACCGTCGGATGCACGCCACAGCGCGGGCGAGACCGATTACGGCGCCCGCTTCACAGCAGCCCTTGCGCGCGATAATATTTTCGCGACACAATTTCACCCAGAGAAAAGTGCTGCCCACGGCCTCGCTCTCTACCGCAACTTCCTCCACTGGAACCCCTGACCCGTCAGTTCGGACTGAACGCGTTCCCGCATCATGCTTCTCATTCCTGCGATCGACCTGAAAGACGGTCACTGTGTGCGCCTCAAGCAGGGCGATATGGACCAGTCCACCACCTTTGGTGAGGATCCGGCCCAGATGGCCCGCAAGTGGGTGGACAAGGGCGCACGCCGTCTGCACCTGGTGGACCTCAACGGTGCCTTTGCCGGCCACCCCAAGAACGAGCAGGCTATCCGCAGCATCCTCAAGGAAGTGGGCAGCGAGATCGACGTGCAGCTCGGCGGCGGTATCCGCGACCTGGACACCATCGAGCGCTACCTGGACGCTGGCCTGCGCTACGTCATCATCGGCACGGCCGCGGTCAAGAACCCGGGATTCCTGCAGGACGCCTGCACGGCCTTCGGCGGCCACATCATCGTGGGCCTGGACGCCAAGGATGGCAAGGTGGCCACCGACGGCTGGAGCAAGCTCACCCGGCACGAGGTCGTGGACCTGGGCAAGAAGTTCCAGGACTACGGCGTCGAGTCCATCATCTACACCGACATCGGCCGCGACGGCATGCTCTCAGGCATCAACATCGAGGCCACCGTCAAGCTGGCCCAGGCCCTGACCATTCCCGTCATCGCTTCCGGCGGCCTGAGCAATATGGCCGACATCGAGGCCCTGTGCGCTGTGGAAAGCGAGGGCGTCGAGGGGGTGATCTGCGGTCGCGCCATCTACACCGGTGACCTCGACTTCGAAGCCGCCCAGATCCGCGCCGACGAACTCAATGGCTGAGGCGGCTGACAGCCGCGAGCTTTTCCACGGCCTGCCTGCCCATGTTCTGCGCCTGTCCCAGGGCGATCATGTGCGTGTGTTGCAACACGGTGCACAGGTCGTGTCCTGGGTTGCCGACGGCCGCGAACGTTTCTTCCTGAGCCCCCAGGCCCGACTCGATGGCCGGTCTGCCATCCGTGGCGGGGTGCCCGTCTGCTTTCCCCAGTTCAACCAGCGCGGCCCGCTGCCCAAGCACGGTTTCGCGCGCCACCTTCCTTGGGACGTGGAGGGCCCGCCCGTTTGCACCGCCGAGAGGGCAAGCCTGACCCTGTGCCTGCGGGACAATGAAGCCACCCATGCGCACTGGCAGCAGGCCTTCGAGGCTCGCGTACGTGTGGACCTGGCCCCGGGCAGCCTGCAGATCACCCTGAGCGTGCGCAACACCGACACCAGGCCACTGGACTTCAGCGGTGCGCTGCACAGCTACCTGGCCGTGGACGACATTGATAAGGCCAGGCTGGAGGGGCTGCAGGGCCAGGCCGAATGGGATGCGGTGCGCGACCACCATGGCCGGGGAGCCGAGGCCCTGCACTTCGAGGGGGAGTTCGACCGCGTCTATGCCGCCACGCCGCAGCCCCTGCTCCTTCGCGAAGACCGACAGGTGCTGGAGATCGCCCAGAGCCCGTCCTGGGCCCAGACCGTGGTCTGGAACCCGGGCGCTGCGCTGTGTGCCACGTTGACGGACATGCCAGCCGATGGTTACCTGCGCATGCTTTGCGTCGAGGCGGCCCAGGTGCTGGCGCCCATCCGGTTACCTGCCGGCGGCGAATGGTCGGGCTGGCAACGGCTGACCGTGCGCTGAGACCTACAATCCACGCCATGCTGGCCAAACGTATCATTCCCTGCCTGGACGTGACGGGCGGGCGCGTCGTCAAGGGCGTGAACTTCGTCGAGCTGCGCGACGCGGGCGATCCCGTGGAGATCGCCGCGCGCTACAACGAGCAGGGCGCCGACGAGCTGACCTTTCTCGACATCACCGCGACCAGCGACGGCCGTGACCTGATCCTGCACATCATCGAGGCCGTGGCCTCCCAGGTCTTCATCCCGCTGACGGTGGGCGGCGGCGTGCGCACCGTGGAAGACGTGCGGCGCCTGCTCAACGCCGGGGCCGACAAGACCAGCTTCAACTCCGCGGCCATTGCCAACCCGCAGGTCATCCGCGACGCCTCGGCCAAGTACGGCGCCCAGTGCATCGTGGTGGCCATCGACGCCAAGCGCCGTTACGGTGACGACGTGCTGGCCCGCGGCGAGGGCTGGGATGTCTACAGCCACGGCGGGCGCAAGAACACGGGTCTGGACGCCGTGGCCTGGGCCAAACAGATGGCCGGCTATGGCGCTGGCGAGATCCTGCTGACCAGCATGGACCGTGACGGCACCAAGTCCGGTTTTGACCTGGCGCTGACGCGGGCCGTCAGCGACGCGGTGGATGTCCCCGTGATCGCCTCGGGTGGCGTGGGCAACCTTGACCACCTCGTCGAAGGCGTGCAAAAGGGCGGGGCCGACGCCGTGCTGGCCGCCAGCATCTTCCACTATGGCGAATACACGATTGCCCAGGCCAAGGCGCGCATGGCGCAGGCCGGGATTCCCGTGCGCATCGAGACCGATTGAATTCGCGGGACAATCGCAGCATGAACTGGCTCGACGACGTGAAATGGGATGCCCAGGGCCTGGTGCCGGTCATCGCCCAGGAACAGGGTAGCAAGGATGTGCTGATGTTCGCCTGGATGAACCGCGAGGCCCTGCAGCAGACGGCCGAACTCGGCCGCGCGGTCTACTACAGCCGCTCGCGCGGCAAGCTCTGGTTCAAGGGCGAGGAGTCGGGCCATGTGCAGACCGTGCACGAGATCCGCCTCGACTGCGACAACGACGTGGTCCTGCTCACGGTGACCCAGCTGGGTCACGAGCCTGGCATCGCCTGCCACACCGGCCGCCACAGCTGCTTCTTCAGCGTGCTGCGCGATGGTGTGTGGACGGCGGTCGACCCGGTGCTCAAGGACCCTGAAACCATCTACAAGTGAAGACCATGGCCGAGCCTGTGAATTCCGCTGACGCCCTGGCCCGCCTGGCGGCCGTGATCGAAAGTCGTCTGCCCGCGCGTGGCGGCGATCCCGATAAGAGCTATGTGGCCCGTCTGCTGCACAAGGGCCCCGACGCTTTCCTGAAAAAGGTGGGCGAGGAGGCGACCGAGGTGGTGATGGCGGCCAAGGACGCCGACCACGGTGGGGATCGCAGCAAGATCGTGGGCGAGGTGGCCGATCTCTGGTTTCATACCCTGATCACCCTGGCGCACTACGGCCTCAAGCCGGCCGACGTGATCGCCGAGCTGGAGCGCCGCGAAGGCACCAGCGGCATCGAGGAAAAAGCGCTGCGCAAGGCGCTGGCGCGCGAGGGCGGCACATCGTGACCCTGGACCAGGACGAGCGTCTGCATTCCCTGACGGTCTGGGGCACGGTCAGCTATGTGCTGCACCTGATCGTGGCCGTGGCGGCGCTGATCCCCGGCGGCCAGGTGAGTCCGCTGCTGCTGATCGTGGCGCTGATCATCGACGCCATCCAGCGCCCGGCCGCCGCCGGCACCTGGCAGGCCTCGCATTTCCGCTGGCGCATCCGCACGGTGCTGATCGCGGCGGCGCTCTACCTCGTGACGGCCCCGCTCTGGCTTCTTTTCATGCTGCCGGGCTGGCTGGCCTGGCTGTGCGTTTCGGTCTGGTTCCTCTACCGTATCGTGCGCGGCATGGCGGCGATGAACCAGCGTCAGCCCATGGAGTTTGCACAATGACGGATGTGACACACAGCGACCCGAACTGCATCTTCTGCAAGATCGCGGCGGGCCAGATCCCTTCGAAGAAGGTCTACGAGGACGAGCAGGTCTATGCCTTCCACGACATTCATCCCTGGGCACCTGTGCATTTCCTGCTGATTCCCAAGCTGCACATACCTTCCATGGCCCAGGTGGGCCCGGAACATGCGGGCCTGCTGGGCCACATGATGGCCCTGGCCCCCAGGCTGGCGGCCCAGGAGGGCTGCCGGCCCTATCCTGAGGGGGGATTTCGCATCGTCTGCAACACGGGCGGTGACGGCGGGCAGGAAGTCCACCACCTGCACATCCACGTGATCGGCGGCCCCCGACCCTGGCTCAAGGGCTGAATTTCCCACGGTGCTGCCGGTTTGGCGGCGCGGGGATTAAAATCCACGATTCCTTAGGAGAGAAACATGGGTACCTTTTCCATCTGGCACTGGCTGATCGTGCTGCTCATCGTGGTCATGGTGTTCGGCACCAAGAAGCTCAAGAACCTGGGCAGCGACCTGGGCGGCGCCGTCAAGGGCTTCAAGGACGGCATGAAGGACGGCTCCGCCAGCGAGGACAAGGCGGCTGCTCCCCAGCAGGTCGCCAATGCCGCTGCTGCTCCGGCCGCCGACAAGAACACCATCGACGTCGAAGCCAAGTCCAAGTCCTGATCGGTGCCAGGCAGTCCGGCATGATCGATCTGGGTCTTTCCAAGATGGCGCTCATCGGCGCGGTGGCGTTGATCGTCATCGGGCCGGAGAAGCTGCCGCGCGTGGCGCGCACCATCGGCACCCTGCTGGGCAAGGCTCAGCGCTACGTGTCCGATGTCAAAGCCGAGGTCAATCGCTCGATGGAGCTCGACGAGCTCAAGAAGATGAAGAGCACGGTCGAAGGCGCGGCGCAGGAAGTCCAGAACTCGATCCAGACCACCACCTCGGATTTCGAGAAGGAGTGGTCCTCCGCCACATCGGGGCTGGATACGGCTTCCGATCTCTCGTCCAGCCTGCACAGCGTTCCCGAGTACCGGCATCCGGGCAAGAACTGGCGCCTCAAGCGTGGGGCCACCCCGGCCTGGTACAAGGCCCGGCAAGGTGTGCGGACCCGGGCCCTGTCGGGTGCCGCCCGCGTGGCCCGCTACCGGCCGCGCAAGACGAGCTGAATATCCGGGGCCAACTCGCCCTCATTCCTGAAGCCACGGCCCGATTGGGGCCGGCATACGAGCGAAACGCATGGCAGACCCACAAAGCAAAGACGACGAGCTGGCCGGCAGCGAACAGCCCTTTGTCCAGCACCTGATTGAGTTGCGGGATCGACTGCTCAAGTGCGTGATCGCCATGGCGGTCGCGACGGCTGTGTTTGCGCTTTATCCCGGCCCGGGCGCACTCTATGACCTGCTGGCTGCGCCGTTGGTTGCGCACCTGCCCAAGGGGGCCACACTGATCGCCACCTCGGTGATCTCGCCCTTCATGGTACCGCTCAAGATCATGTTGATGGCGGCTTTCATGCTGGCTCTGCCGGTGCTGCTTTACCAGGTCTGGGCCTTTGTCGCCCCCGGCCTGTACAGCCATGAGAAGAAGCTGGTGCTGCCCCTCGTGGTGTCCAGCACGGTGCTCTTTTTCATCGGCGTGGCCTTTTGCTATTTCTTTGTCTTCGGCCAGGTCTTTGCCTTCATCCAGAGCTTTGCGCCCAAGAGCATCACGGCCGCACCGGATATCGAGGCCTACCTGAGTTTTGTGCTGACCATGTTCATTGCCTTCGGTCTGGCCTTCGAGGTGCCCATCGTGGTCATCGTGCTGGCCCGCATGGGTATCGTGAGCGTGCAGAAGCTCAAGGATTTCCGCGGTTATTTCATTGTGCTGGCCTTCATCATCGCGGCCATCGTGACCCCACCCGACGTGGTCTCGCAGCTAGCGCTGGCGATCCCCATGTGCCTGCTCTACGAGGTGGGTATCTGGGCGGCGCAACTTTTCATCCGCCACACCCGCGCGCCCGACGCCGAGCCGGTCGACAACAACAGCTGAAGGCCGAGCGCGGGCTGGCTGCAGTGTTCAGTCGCGCTACTGCTGAACGCGCCGCGGTTTGGGGCGGACGCCGGGTGTGATACTGACGGTCACCGTGCGGTCCTGACGGCGCACGACAAAGTCGACCGCCTTGCCCGGCTTGAGTGCCGCAACCTTGCTCAGTAATTCCGTGACGTTTTGCACCGGCTGGTTGCCCACGCGGGTGATCACGTCGCCCGGACGGATGCCGGCTTGTGCGGCCGGGCCATTCTGCAGCACCCCCGTGATGATCACGCCCTCGTCCGACTTGACGCCAAAGGTCTCGGCCAGCTCGGGTGAGAGATCGCTGGGCTCGACGCCGATCCAGCCGCGCGTGACCTGGCCCTCGCGGACGATGCTTTCCAGCACCTGCTGGGCCGTGGCCACGGGAATCGCGAAGCCGATGCCCATATTGCCGCCCGAGCGTGAGTAGATGGCGGTGTTGATGCCCAGCAGGTTGCCGCTGGCATCCACGAGGGCGCCGCCCGAATTGCCAGGGTTGATGGCGGCGTCGGTCTGGATGAAGTTCTCGAAGGTGTTGATACCCAGCTGGTTGCGCCCCAGGGCGCTGACGATGCCGCTGGTGACGGTCTGGCCTACGCCAAAGGGGTTGCCGATGGCCAGCACCGGGTCGCCGACTTCGAGGGCGTCGGAGTCGCCGAGCACGATGACCGGCAGCTTGTCGAGTTCGACCTTGAGCACGGCCAGGTCGCTGTCGGGGTCGGTGCCGATCACGCGGGCGCGGCTGCGCCGGCTGTCGTTGAGGATGACCTCGATCTCGTCCGCACCTTCGATCACGTGGTTATTGGTCAGGATGTAGCCGTTGGGGCTGACGATGACGCCGCTGCCCAGGCCCACCTGGGGCTCGTTGTCCTGGTCGCCGAAGAAGAAGCGGAACCAGGGGTCATTGCTGTGCGGGTTGCGGCGCGCGGCCTTGCTGGTGTTGATGCTCACCACCGCGGCTGAGGCTTTCTGCGCGGCGACGCGGAAGCTACCGGGCGCCGAGGCGGCGGCGCGGTCCGAAGGTGCCTGGAAGAGCGCGACGGCAGGTGTTTCACCGGGCTGCATGAACCAGGCGGGCTTGAGCGTGGCCACGACGAAGTAGGCCGCGAGGAGGACGGTGACAGCCTGCGAAAACAGCAGCCAGTAGCGTTTCATGCGGGAAATTGTAGAGTGTGGGGCAAGCCCTACATCATGCCCCAGCAGATCATCCATATCCAGCCGGCCGCGCCGCCCAAGCCTGCGCTGGGGCAGCCCTGCAACGGTTGCGGCATCTGTTGCCTGGTCGAGCCCTGTCCTCTGGGACAGTTGCTGTCGCACCGCCGGCGCGGGGCCTGTGCGGCCTTGCGCTGGGAAGACAGTTCGGGCCTGTACCGCTGCGGGGCCATCCTCTCGCCTGACGAGGTGCTGCGGGCGGCCCTGCCCGGGCGCCGTTTGCCGGCGCTGCTGTTGCCGGTGTTGCGGCGCCTGGCGGGACGCTGGATCGCCGCCGGGCGGGGCTGCGACTGCAGCCTGGAGGTGGAGCGTTTCCCGCAATCTGATCGACAATCCAGCTCATGACCGATCGAACCGAGCTTCTGCAGGCTTTCGACAGCCTGCTTCAACCCGAACGCTTTCGTGATTACGGTCCCAATGGCCTGCAGGTCGAGGGCCGGGCCGGGGTGCGCAAGCTGGTCTCCGGCGTCACGGCCAGCCGCGCACTGATCGAGGCGGCCATCGAGGCGCGTGCCGACGCCATCTTCGTGCACCATGGCCTGTTCTGGCGCGGGCAGGACGGCCGCGTGACCGGCTGGATGAAGGAGCGCCTGCGTCTCCTGCTGGCGCATGACATCAATCTCTACGCTTACCACCTGCCGCTGGATGCGCATCCCGAACTCGGTAACAACGCCCAGCTCGGCGCCCGCCTGGGCCTGCAGGCCCAGGGCCGTTTTGGGGAGCAGGATCTGGGTTGGCTGGGCACGCCCGCCGCTGATGCGGCTTATGCGGACGGTGCCGCGCTGGCGCAGGTCGTCGAACGGGCCCTGGGGCGGCCGGTGACCCTGGTCGACGGCGCGCGGCGTCCGATCCGGCGCATCGCCTGGTGCACCGGCGGGGCCCAGGGCCATTTCGAGGCGGCGATCGCTGCAGGAGCGGATGCCTACCTGACCGGCGAGATCTCCGAGCCCCAGGCCCACTACGCGCGTGAATGCGGCGTGGCCTATCTGGCCTGCGGCCACCATGCCACGGAGCGCTACGGCGCGCCGGCTGTGGCCGCGCATGTGTCGGCGCAGCTGGGGCTGGCCCACGAGTACATCGAGATCGACAATCCCGCATGAAGCCGCTGGCCATCACCCTGGGCGATGCGGCAGGCATCGGCCCGGAGATCATTCTCAAGGCCTTCCGCGAGGCCCCCGACGTCCTCCGGGGGTGTTTCGTGGCAGGCGACGCGGCGGTACTGCGCCGGGCCGCCGTCTGGGTGGACAGGGTCGAACTCGGCCTGATCCAGGCGCCGGAGGAGGCCCTGGCGCTGGCATCCGGGTCCGTGCCGGTGCTGCAAGTGGCCAGCCTGGAGGGCGAGGCGCCGGTGGGGCGTATCAGTGCCGCCGCCGGCCGCCTGGCCGGGCGCTGCGTGCGCTGGGCCGCCCAGGCAGCGTTGCGCGGCGAGATCGCGGGTCTGGTCACGGCGCCGCTGCACAAGGAGGCCTTGTCCGCCGCGGGAGCTCCCTACGATGCCTTTGCCGGGCACACCGAACTGCTGCAGGCCGAGGCGGCGGCTTTTCTGGGCCGGCCGATTGGGGACTTGCCCGTGCGCATGATGCTGGCCAATGAGGAATTGCGAACGGTGCTGGTCAGTATCCATGTGTCGCTGCGCGAGGCGATCGAGGCTGTGACCCTGGACAACGTGCTGCGGACCCTGCACATCACGCATGCCGCCTTGCGCCCTCTGTTGGGGCGCACGCCGCGCATGGCTGTGGCGGGCCTGAATCCTCATGCGGGGGAGGGCGGCCTGTTCGGGCGCGAGGAGATCGAGATCATCGTGCCGGCTGTTGCCCGGGCCCGTGAGGCCGGGCTGGACGCGGATGGCCCGCATGCGCCAGACACGGTGTTCATGCGTGCGCGCCGTGGCGAGTTTGATGTGGTGGTGGCCATGTACCACGACCAGGGTCTGATTCCCGTGAAGTACCTGGGGGTGGAAAAAGGGGTTAATGTCACCCTGGGTCTGCCCCTGGTGCGTACCAGTCCGGACCATGGCACCGCTTTCGACATTGCGGGGACGGGGCAGGCCGATGCCTCCAGCCTGATCGAGGCGGTGCGCATGGCCCGCCGGCTTGTTGTCGAGCCGGGGGCGGGGGGTCGAGTCGGCTAGAATTCCGCGTTGACCGCCCGGCCTGCGCTTGGGCGTGACAGGATTTCAAAACCCGGTAGATTGATTGAGGAACTCCATGAGCGACACGCTTGCCGATAAGAGTCAGATGGACCCGAGCAAACGGACGTGGCTGATTGCCACGGGTTGTGCAGGTACCGTAGGTGGCGTGGCAGCCGCCATCCCCTTTGTCAGCACCTTCCAGCCCTCGGAGCGTGCCAAGGCCGCCGGTGCGGCGGTGGAAGTCGATATCTCCACGCTCAAGCCGGGCGAGAAAGTCGTGGTGGAGTGGCGCGGCAAGCCGGTTTGGATCATGCGTCGCACGCCCGAGCAGCTGGCCACCCTGGACAAGGTCGAGTCCCAGTTGGCCGACCCCAATTCCGATCGCAAGGCCTACCCGACGCCTGATTACGCCAAGAACCAGCACCGTTCGATCAAACCCGAGGTCTTCGTCGGCGTGGGTATCTGTTCGCACCTGGGCTGCTCGCCCAGCGACAAGCTGACCCCGGGCCCCCAGCCTTCGCTGCCCGATGACTGGCAGGGCGGCTTTCTCTGCCCATGCCACGGCTCGACCTTCGACATGGCCGGCCGGGTATTCAAGAACAAGCCGGCCCCGGACAACCTGGAAGTGCCGCCGCACATGTACCTGTCCGACAGCAAGCTGCTGATCGGCGAAGACAAGAAGGCTTGAGGAACAAGAACATGGCTGAATTCAAGGAACTCCCCGCCGACGCACCGACCGGTGCCAAGGTGATGAACTGGTTCGAGAACCGGTTCCCCACGGCATTCGACGCCTACCGCGTCCACATGTCCGAGTACTACGCTCCGAAGAACTTCAATTTCTGGTACTTCTTCGGCTCGCTGGCCATGCTGGTGCTGGTGATCCAGATCGTGACCGGCATCTTCCTGGTCATGCACTACAAGCCGGATGCGGCCCTGGCCTTTGCCTCGGTCGAGTACATCATGCGCGACGTGCCCTGGGGCTGGCTGATCCGCTACATGCACTCTACGGGCGCGTCGGCCTTCTTCGTGGTGGTCTACCTGCACATGTTCCGCGGCCTGATCTACGGCTCCTACCGCAAGCCGCGTGAACTGGTCTGGGTGTTCGGCTGCGCCATTTTCCTGGTGCTGATGGCCGAGGCCTTCATGGGCTACCTGCTGCCCTGGGGGCAGATGTCCTACTGGGGCGCCCAGGTGATCGTGAACCTGTTCGCGGCCATCCCCTTCGTCGGTCCGGACCTGGCCCTGCTGATCCGTGGCGACTACGTGGTCGGTGACGCCACGCTGAACCGCTTCTTCAGCTTCCACGTGATTGCCGTGCCCCTGGTCCTGCTGGGCCTGGTGGTGGCCCACCTGCTGGCCCTGCACGATGTCGGCTCCAACAACCCGGACGGTGTCGAGATCAAGGGCCCGGACGCCCCCAAGGATGCCAAGGGCAAGCCGCTGGACGGCATTCCCTTCCATCCCTACTACACCGTGCACGACATCATGGGCGTGGGCGTGTTCCTGATGGTGTTCTCGGCCATCGTGTTCTTCGCGCCCGAGTTCGGCGGCTACTTCCTGGAGTACAACAACTTCATTCCGGCCGACCCGCTCAAGACCCCGGCTCATATCGCCCCGGTCTGGTATTTCACGCCCTTCTATTCCATGCTGCGCGCCATCACCACCGAGATGATGTACGCGCTGATCCTCTGCGTGGTGGTCGCTGCCGCCCTGGCTGTGATCAAGGGTCAGCTCAATGCCATGTTCAAGGCCGTGATCGGCGGCGGTGCTGTGGTGCTGATCGCCCTCATGCTGGCCATCGACGCCAAGTTCTGGGGCGTGGTCGTCATGGGTGGGGCCGTGATCATCCTGTTCTTCCTGCCCTGGCTGGACAACAGCCCGGTCAAGTCCATCCGCTACCGTCCGGACTGGCACAAGTACCTCTACGGCATCTTCGTGATCAACTTCGTGATCCTGGCCTACCTCGGTGTGCAACCGCCCTCGCCGATCGGCGAGCGCGTGTCCCAGGTCGGCACCCTGTTCTATTTCGGCTTCTTCCTGCTGATGCCCTGGTGGAGTCGCCTGGGTGAGCCCAAGCCGGTGCCCAGCCGCGTGACCTTCGAGGCGCACTGAGCCGGAGACAACAACATGAAAAAGATCATTCTTGCCCTCACCACCTTCTTCGCGCTGAGCACGGGCGCGCTGGCTGCCGAAGGCGGCATCGCCTGGGACAAGGCGCCCGTCAAGACCAGCGACCACGCCTCGCTGCAGAACGGTGCCAAGCTTTTCGTGAACTACTGTCTGAACTGCCACTCGGCAGCCTTCATGCGCTACAACCGCCTGCAGGACATCGGTTTCACCGCCGAGCAGATCAAGGACAACCTGCTGTTCACGACCGACAAGGTCGGCGAGACCATGAAGGCCGCCATCGATCCCAAGCAGGCCAAGGAGTGGTTTGGTGCCAACCCGCCCGACCTGACGCTCATCGCCCGCTCGCGCGCGGCTGTCGGCAAGGGCTCGGGGGCGGACTACCTCTACACCTTCCTGCGCACCTTCTACCCGGACGACACCAAGGCCACGGGCTGGAACAACCTGGCTTTCCCCAGCGTGGGCATGCCACACGTGCTGTGGGAACTGCAGGGCCAGCGCCGCCCCATCATCGAGGTGAAGGAAGACCATGGCCACAAGGTCGAGGTCTTCAAGGGCTGGCAGCAGATCACGCCCGGCACCATGACGCCCCTGCAGTACGACCAGGCCATGGGTGACCTCGTGAACTTCCTGCAGTGGATGGGCGAGCCGGCCCAGAACACCCGCGTGCGCATCGGCGTGTGGGTCATGCTCTTCCTGCTGATCTTCACCATCTTTGCATGGCGCCTGAACGCGGCTTATTGGAAAGACGTCAAGTAAGCGGCTACACCGAAAGTTTTGCACCAAAATAGTGCAAAACTTGCAATTGAGGGAGTGGGTTTGCGACAATGCAACCCACTCTTTTCATTTGGACCTCACCTGGCTTGCTGGAGGGGTCTCCCCCAACCGGATCTGTTCTTTAGGAGCCTCCCACCATGATGGTGCTGTACTCGGGCACGACCTGCCCCTTCTCCCACCGCTGCCGCTTTGTCCTGTTCGAGAAGGGCATGGATTTCGAGATCCGCGACGTCGACCTCTACAACAAGCCCGAGGACATCAGCGTCATGAACCCCTACGGCCAGGTGCCCATCCTGGTGGAGCGGGATCTGATCCTGTACGAGTCCAACATCATCAACGAGTACATCGACGAGCGCTTCCCGCACCCGCAGCTCATGCCCGGCGACCCGGTCGACCGTGCCCGCGTGCGCCTGTTCCTGCTCAATTTCGAGAAGGAGCTGTTCGTGCATGTGGCGACGCTGGAGAACCGTGCCAGCAAGAGCAACGAGAAGGCGCTGGAGAAGGCCCGCACCCACATCCGTGACCGCCTGACCCAGCTGGCCCCGGTGTTCCTGAAGAACAAGTACATGCTGGGCGAGAACTTCTCGATGCTGGACGTGGCCATCGCACCGCTGCTCTGGCGCCTGGACTACTACGGCATCGAGCTCAGCAAGAATGCCGCGCCCCTGCTCAAGTACGCCGAGCGCATCTTCTCGCGACCGGCCTATATCGAGGCGCTCACGCCCTCCGAAAAGGTGATGCGCAAGTAAGGTCTGCCCAGTGTCTTCCATGACTGACCGCGGGACCAGTTCGACCCGTCCCTACCTCATCCGGGCCCTCTACGAGTGGTGCACCGACAACGGCCTGACACCCTATGTGGCGGTGCGTGTCGACGACACGGTACGCGTGCCACGCGAGTACGTCAAGGATGGCGAGATTGTGCTGAACATCAGCATGGATGCCACGAGCGCCCTGAAGCTCGGCAACGACTACATCGAGTTCAAGGCCCGTTTTGCCGGCGTGGCCCGCGACATCATGATCCCGTTGGGGCGGGTCATGGCGATCTATGCGCGTGAGAACGGGCAGGGCATGGCCTTTCCTCTGGAGGACGCGGACACGGCAGCCAGTGCCGCCCCCGGCCCACTGGCGGGGCCGGGCGCCGAGTCGCCCGCCGGGCCAGACCAGGGCGACTCGGCGCCCGACGACACTCCCGAGCCCCCGCGGCCCTCAGGACCTGCCGGGCGGCCGGCACTCAAGCGCGTCAAATGAGCTGGGTCTGGGGATGCCGTGGTCCCGCCTTGTTGCGCATAGGCTCCGGTAGAATCCCGCTCACGCCGATTTAGCTCAGTTGGTAGAGCACCCGCCTTGTAAGCGGTAGGTCGTCAGTTCGAATCCGACAATCGGCACCAGTCCCTCAATAGGCGGTTTCTGGTACGGTTCCTGCTATCGGGATGCGGTGGGGATTTGTACTTTGAGGCGAATTGCGCTAACCTCCCAGCCCTTGCTGCGCAGATGGGCCTCCAAGGCGGGCAGCAGCTGGCGGAGCTTGGCAGCAGCAGCGTTGCTGTTAACAATCAGACACCAATTCGGGCCATCGATCGGCCCCGCCGTGACTGCGCTGCGCAGGACGGCCGGTATCATCGGTTCAACAGCCCTGAGCCGAGCAACGGAGTCCCTGCTGAGTTCGCTCAGACGGGCGAGGACGGGTGACTCTTGCGTGGCCTGCAGCAAGCTGTAGGGCTGGTGGCGACGGGTCATGATCCGGTGGCGGGTGTAGAGGAAGAAAAATGCATTTGATTATCACGGATGCATGGCTGGCCAGAAGCCGTGCGATACATCTGAGTGGTACCAAGCTGCTGCTGGCTGGCCTGAGCCTGTCGTTTGCGCTGATGCTGGTAGCTGCCGGCCTGTACCATTGGGTGTTCCTCAAAGGGGCCCGCGAGGGCTGGCCGGTGATTGGTTCGCTGGTCAAGCTGGTCGTCAAGGACGAGTTCGCCCTGCGTGACCGTTTCATGCGCGAGAACCTCGACGTCATGGCCCGTCGCATCGGTGAGATGCAGGCCAAGCTGCTGCAGCTGGAGTCGCTGGGCGAGCGCGTCTCCGGGCTGTCCGGCATCAACCCCTCGGAGATCAAGGCCCGGCCCGGACAGGGGGGGGCGCTGATCTCGGGCCGTCCGCTGACCATGGAAGAACTGCAGAAGACGCTGGATGATCTGGATCGCGTAGCCGGCCAGCGTACCGACCTGATGTCGGTGGTCGAGTCCCGGCTGTTCGAGCAGAAGGTCAAGTCCATGATGATCCCGACCCAGCATCCGGTGGCGTTCGGGGGGGCGGGCTCGGGTTTTGGCTGGCGCATCGATCCCTTCACCGGCCGTTCGGCCCTGCACACGGGCATAGACTACCAGTCCGCCGCCGGGACAGCCATACTGGCTGCCGCTGGCGGCGTGGTGGTGACCCAGGAATTCCGTCCGGATTACGGCAACATGGTCGAAATCGACCATGGCAAGGATCTCGTCACGCGCTATGCCCATGCCTCCAAGGTCATGGTCAAGAAGGGCGATCTGGTCAAGCGCGGCCAGAAGATCGCCGAGGTCGGCAGCACCGGCCGTTCGACCGGCCCGCACCTGCATTTTGAGGTGCTGGTACGTGGTGTGCCCCAGGACCCGAACAAGTTCATGAACGCCAACCGGGGCCAGCCGGTTCAGCTGGCGGCGGCACCCCTGCCCAAACCTGCTGCGGCGGTTCTGGCTCCGGCGGTGCAGCGGCCCGTGGCGACGCCAACCGGCGTCGCCCCCGCCGCTTCCAAGCCTGTGGCCCTGCCTGCTTCGCAGGTTCCTCCGGCCGTGCAGCCCGGCGCCCCGCCGCTTCCCGTGTCGTCATCCGCCGTTCCCGCTGCGGCTGTCGCAGCTGCCAAGCCTGTGCCGGCTCAGCCCGCGGGCACGCTGGCGCCCGAGGCCCCCGCCGCGGCGCAACGGTAGAATCAAGCGCTTCGCGCTCCCGGTGCCCACAGGCACCGGGTTTCGCTGTTGCCGGCACAGGGCAACACCCATCGATCTAGACTGATAAGGATTGCACGGCCCCGCCGTTTCCATCGGAGCGGCAGGGCGGTACCGCGTTCATGGCCATCAACATCCTCACCAAAATCTTCGGCAGCCGCAATGATCGACTGCTCAAACAGTACCGTGGCGTGGTGGCCCGCATCAACGCGCTCGAAACGGAACTGGAGAAACTCAGCGACGCGGCCCTGCAGGCCAAGACCGGCGAGTTCCGCGAACGCATCGCCAAGGGTGCGACCCTCGACGACCTGCTGCCCGAGGCCTTTGCCGTGGTGCGAGAGGGCTCCAAGCGTGTCATGAAGATGCGCCATTTCGACGTGCAGCTCATGGGTGGTTTGTCGCTGCACCAGGGCAAGATCTCGGAAATGCGCACCGGTGAGGGCAAGACCCTCACGGCCACGCTGCCGGTTTATCTCAATGCGCTGACCGGCAAGGGTGTGCATGTCGTGACGGTCAACGACTATCTGGCCAACCGTGATGCCCAGTGGATGGGCCGGCTCTACAACTTCCTGGGCCTGACCGTGGGCATCAACCTGCCGCAGATGTCGCGCCAGGACAAGCAGGCGGCCTATGCCGCCGACATCACCTACGGCACCAACAACGAATACGGTTTCGACTACCTGCGTGACAACATGGTCTACGAGGTGGCCGACCGGGTCCAGCGCGGGCTGAACTACGCCATCGTCGATGAGGTGGACTCCATCCTGATTGACGAGGCCCGCACGCCGCTGATCATCAGTGGCCAGGCCGAGGACCATACCGCGCTCTATCTGGCGATCAACAAGCTGGTGCCGCACCTGTCGCGCCAGGAAGGTGAGGCGGATCCGCGCACGGGTGAAGGCGTGATCAAGCCCGGCGACTTCACCGTGGATGAGAAGAGCCACCAGGTCTTCCTGACCGAGGCCGGCCATGAGAAGGCCGAGACCCTGCTGGCCCAAGCCGGCCTGCTGCCCGAGGGCGCCAGCCTCTACGACCCGGCCAACATTACGCTGATGCACCATCTGTATGCCGGGCTGAGGGCGCGGCATCTGTTCCACCGTGACCAGCACTACGTGGTGCAGAACGGCGAGATCGTCATCGTCGATGAGTTCACAGGGCGCCTGATGACCGGCCGCCGCTGGAGCGATGGCCTGCATCAGGCCGTTGAAGCCAAGGAAGGCGTGGCCATCCAGGCCGAGAACCAGACCCTGGCCTCCATCACCTTCCAGAACTATTTCCGTCTCTATGGCAAGCTGGCGGGCATGACGGGCACGGCCGACACCGAGGCCTATGAATTCCAGGAGATTTACGGTCTGGAGACCGTGGTCATCCCACCCAACCGTCAGAGCCGGCGTGACGACCAGCTGGACCGCGTCTACAAGAGCACGGCCGAGAAGTACGCCGCCGCGATTGCCGACATCCGCGAATGCTACGAGCGGGGCCAGCCGGTACTGGTGGGCACGACCTCGATCGAGAACTCGGAGATCATCGCCCAGCTGCTGGAGAAGGCCAAGTTGCCGCACCAGGTGCTCAACGCCAAGCAGCATGCACGCGAGGCCGACATCATCGCGCAGGCCGGCCGTTCGAAGATGATCACCATCGCGACCAATATGGCGGGTCGCGGTACCGACATTGTGCTCGGCGGCAATGTGGAGAAGGAGATTGCAGCGATCGAGGCCGACGCGACGCTGGACGAGGCAGCCAAGCGCAAGCAGATCGATGCGCTGCGCGTGCAATGGAATCAGGAGCATGAGAAGGTCGTCGCCCTGGGGGGGCTGCGCATCATCGCGACCGAGCGCCACGAGTCACGCCGCATCGACAACCAGCTGCGCGGTCGTTCGGGTCGTCAGGGTGATCCCGGTTCTTCCCGCTTCTACCTGAGCCTCGACGACTCGCTGATGCGCATCTTTGCGGGCGATCGGGTGCGTGCCATCATGGACCGCCTCAAGATGCCTGAAGGCGAGGCGATCGAGGCTGGCATCGTCACCCGCAGCATCGAGAGCGCCCAGCGCAAGGTCGAGGCGCGCAACTTCGACATCCGCAAGCAGCTGCTGGAATACGATGACGTGGCCAACGACCAGCGCAAGGTCATCTACCAGCAGCGCAACGCCATTCTGGATGCGCAGGACATGTCGACCCAGATCGCCTCCCTGCGTGAGGGCTGCTTCACCGATCTCGTGCGCCAGTACGTACCCGAGGAATCGGTGGAAGAGCAGTGGGATGTGGCGGGTCTGCAGAAAGTGCTGCATGACGAGTGGCAGCTCGATGTGCCGCTGCAGCAGATGGTGGAAGACGCCAGTGCCATCGGCGACGAGGACATCCTGGAGAAGGTGGTCGCCGCCGCCCATGCCGCCTACCAGGCCAAGGTGGACCAGGTCGGTACCACCAATTTCACGCAGTTCGAGCGCATGGTCCTGCTGCAGAGCATCGACACGCACTGGCGTGAGCACCTGAGTGCGCTGGACTACCTGCGCCAGGGGATCCATCTGCGCGGCTATGCCCAGAAGCAGCCCAAGCAGGAGTACAAGCGCGAGGCCTTCGAGCTCTTCGGGCAGCTGCTGGATTCGGTCAAGAACGAAGTGACCAGAATCCTGATGACGGTGCGCGTGCAGTCCAGCGAACAGATCGAGCAGGCGGCCGAGGCCATGGAGAGCAAGGCCGAAAACATCGCCAACGTGACCTACACCGCTCCGACCGAAACCGGCGAGGTGGAGACGACGCTCGACATGGCGACCCAGGTCGCTGCCGTGCCGCGTGTCGGACGCAATGAACCCTGCCCCTGCGGCAGCGGCAAGAAATACAAACACTGCCACGGCAAGCTGAGCTGAAACCCGTCGAGTTGCATCATGCCCGTCAACCTGTCTGCTCCCAATCCGGCTGAACTCTTTCCTGTTGCAGGCGTGCGCATCGGCGTCGCCGAAGCAGGCGTACGCAAGGCGAACCGCAAGGATCTGACCGTCGTCCTGCTGGACGAGGGTGCCAGCGTGAGCGGCGTTTTCACACAGAACCGTTTCTGCGCCGCACCGGTACAGATCTGTCGCGAGCATCTGGCTGTCGGCCGTGGTATCCGCGCCATGGTCATCAACACGGGCAACGCCAACGCAGGCACGGGGGCTGAAGGCCTGCAGCGGGCGCGCAGCACCTGTGCCGCCCTGGCGACCCATCTGAAGGTCGCGCCTGAGCAGGTGCTGCCTTTCTCCACCGGTGTGATCATGGAGCAGCTGCCGTCGGAGCGCATCGAGGCTGGCCTGCCCGCGGCCATAGCCGATGCGCGCGAGGACAACTGGGCGCGTGCAGCCGAGGGCATCATGACGACGGACACCGTGCCCAAGGCTTTTGGTGCCCAGGTGCTGATCGGCGGCGTGAAGGTCAGCATCACCGGCATCAGCAAGGGCGCCGGCATGATCCGTCCCAATATGGCCACCATGCTGGGCTATATGGCGACGGATGCACGCGTGAGCCAGTCTGTGATGCAGCAGCTGGCGCGCGAGCTGGCCGAGGGCTCTTTCAACCGCGTGACGGTGGACGGTGATACCTCAACCAACGACTCCTTCGTGGTGATCGCCAGCAACAAGGCCGCGCATCCGGTGATCGACTCGCTGGACAGCGCCGACGGCCAGAAGCTGAAGGCCGCCATGCTGGACGTGGCGCGCAAGCTCGCGCAGGCCATCGTGCGTGACGGCGAAGGCGCCACCAAGTTCATCACGGTGCGCGTGCAGGGTGGCAAGACGGCCGAGGAGTGCCGGCTCGTCGCTTATGCGATCGCGCATTCGCCGCTGGTCAAGACAGCCTTCTACGCCAGCGACCCGAACCTGGGCCGCATCCTCGCCGCGGTCGGCTATGCCGGGATTGCCGATCTGGACCAGAGCAAGATTGACCTTTACCTGGACGACGTGCACGTGGCCGTGCAGGGCGGGCGCAATCCCGCTTACCGTGAAGAAGATGGCCAGCGCGTGATGAAGCAGAGCGAGATCACGGTGCGTGTGATGCTGGGCCGGGGTATGGCCGAGGATACGGTCTGGACTTGCGACTTCAGTCACGACTACGTGACGATCAACGCTGACTACAGGTCCTGATTTTTCGGACGGGCCATCGGCCTGCCTATGCATGAACGAGAAATTCGAACGTCTGATCGATCGCGCCGAGCAGCTCATGCTGCGCATCGAGGCCATCCTGCCGCAACCCCTGAGCCAGCCTGACTGGGATGCGTCCATTGCCTTCCGCTACCGCAAGCGCAGTTCGGGCCATGGGGTCATCGAGCCCGTGCGCCATGTCGCGGCGATGAAGCTGGACCAGCTCAAGGAGATTGACCAGCAGAAGGAGAAGATCCAGCGCAACACCGAGCAGTTTGTGCGCGGTCTGCCGGCCAACAACGTGCTGCTGACCGGCGCACGCGGCACGGGCAAGTCTTCACTGATCCGGGCTTGCCTGCACACCTATGCAGGCCAGGGCCTGCGCCTGATCGAGGTCGACAAGGCCGACATGACCGACCTGCCCGATATCGTCGAGCTTGTCTCGCAACGACCCGAGAAGTTCATCATCTTCTGCGATGACCTGAGCTTCGAGGATGGCGAGGGGGGCTACAAGGCGCTCAAGTCCATCCTCGATGGTTCTGTCTCCGCCGCGACGCCCAATGTGCTGATCTATGTGACCAGCAACCGGCGCCATCTGCTGCCCGAGTACATGAAGGACAACCTCAGCTACCAGCCCAGCGAGGATGGCGAAATCCACCCGGGTGAAGTGGTGGAGGAAAAGATCTCCCTGTCCGAGCGTTTCGGTCTTTGGGTGAGCTTCTATCCGTTCAGCCAGGATGAGTTCCTGAGCATCGTGGCGCAGTGGCTCTCATCCTTCGGCGTCTCTGCTGCCGCCATCGAGGCGGCGCAGGGTGAGGCCCTGGTCTGGGCCCTGGAGCGCGGCTCGCGCAGCGGGCGCGTCGCCTACCAGTTCGCCAAGGACTACGCGGGCAGGCACGCCAGCGCATGAAGCAGCCGCTGGTTGCCGATGCCGACCGCCCGCGCGAGGGCGGGGCCGACCGTGCCATCACCGAGGTGGCCGTGGGCATCCTGCTGCGGCCCGACGGGCATTTCCTCCTGACCTCGCGTCCCGAGGGCAAGGTCTACGCGGGCTACTGGGAGTTTCCCGGCGGCAAGCTCGAGGCTGGCGAGACCGTCGCCCAGGCCCTGCGGCGGGAGCTGCACGAGGAGCTGGGCATTGCTCTGGAGGTCGAGGACATCCAGGCCTGGAAGACCGAGGTGGTTGACTATCCCCACGCCCTGGTGCGCCTGAACTTCTGCAAGGTGTCGCGCTGGCAGGGCGAACTGCAGATGCGCGAAGGGCAGTCCTGCACCTGGGCGCAGCTGCCGGTGCAGCCTGCGCCAGTGCTGCCGGGCGCGATCCCCGTGCTGAACTGGCTGGCCGAGGAGCGGGGTCACGCCGGTCCCATCCAGGCACCGTCTCACTGAAGTTTCGGGTCGCCGAACTCCTGATCGTCAGGTGGAGCCTCGGCGGGGACGCGGAAGCTTTCGCTGGCCCAGGCGCCCAGATCCATCTTCCTGCAACGTTCGCTGCAGAACGGGCGGTGCGGGTTGCTCGGCGCATAGACGCTGTCACTGCCGCAGTTCGGACAGCTGACAAGGCGTGGCTTGGCGATGGGGGAGGGATGGTCAGGAGGGCACATGCTCGCACGCCAGGCGTTCAGGAGCACAGGGTAAGGTCAAAGCTGGCGTCCCGGTTGCCGGCATGCAGGCGCTCGTCCTCGCCAAGCTGCATCAGGCGGATGGAGACGATGAGCCGGTTGCCGCTGATTTCGGGGATCAGGCCCAGGGCCGGATCGATGGCCAGGCGCAGCAGCTGGAAGGTGCGGCCCTGCGGCAGGGCCTGTTGAAACTGCCCAGCCTGCGCGAGCACTTTCTGCGGCACGCCCGAGTCGCGCAGCAAGGTCAACAACAGGCTGATGGCATCGGCCAGCGGGGTCAGGTTGGCAACCCAGCGCTGCAGGTCCGTGCGGCGCTGCTCGGGCGACTCGTGCTGCCAGGCATAGTAAGCCGGCAGATCAAAGGCGCAGGTACCGCCGGGGATGCCGATGCGGCTGCGGATGCTCATAAGCCAGTCGTTCTCGGTCAGCACATGACCGACCTTGCCCGAGAGGCTGTTGAGCTGGCTGTAGCTCTGTTCGATCTGCTGCAGTACTTCGTCGAGCACAGCCTGAGCGATGCTGGGATTGCCCCGGTAGCCGTTGAGCACCTGTTTCTGCTTGTCCAGATCCCGCAGCACGTCGGACTTGAGGTCGGCCCGGGCGCCGACGTCCATGACTTCGAACAGGCTGGCCAGCGCGTAGTGATGGTCCAGGGCTTCATCACGTGCGATCAGCTCCAGCAGGCGGCGGAACAGGCTCTCCAGCCGGAGGTAGGTCCTGATGCGCTCGTTGAAGGGGTATTCGTAGGTGATCACGCTGCTGCTTCCCGACGCCCGATCATAGCCCGAAGAGACGGGCCGACTCTGCCACCAGCGCGGCGAGTTCGGCGAGGTCATGGCCTTCGTTGCAGATCACATGGTCTGCGCTCTGCAGACGTTGTAGCCGGCCAGCCTGCTGGGCCATGATGCGTTCGACCTCGGGGCGCGACAGCTGGCTGCGCTGCATCACTCGGGCGATCTGGGTTTCCGGGTGGCAGTCGACAACCAGCACCTGGTCCAGCTGACTACGCCAGCGCTTCGATTCCACCAGCAAGGGAATGTCGTAAACAATGCAGCGTGCGCCGGCGCGCGTGGCGGCGTCGGCCTGGCGCTGCGTTTCCTGTCCGACCAGAGGGTGGATGATCTGTTCGAGGCGTTGTCTGGCCGTGGCGTCGCCAAAGGCCAGGGCCCGCATGCGCTCGCGGTCCAGGGCGCCTTCGGCGGTGATGAGTCCAGGGCCGAAGGCCTGGCGAATAGCCGTGATCGCGGCGCCGCCAGGCGCTGTGGTCTGGCGAGAGATGGCGTCGGCGTCGATGACGGCCGCGCCATGGCCGGCCAGCAGGCCGGCCACCGTGCTCTTGCCGCTGCCTATGCCGCCCGTGAGGCCGAGACGCAGCACGTCCCGCATCACTCAGAGCCCGACGACGCGCAGGATGCTTTGCGGCCCGAAGACCATGGCCGTCAGGCCGGCCGCGGCCAGGAAGGGGCCGAAGGGCACATAGCCCCCTTCCCGCAAGCTGCTGTTGAGTTTGAGTGCGATGCCGACCATGGCGCCGATAACCGAGGCCATGAGGATGATGGGCACCAGGGCGGTCCAGCCGAACCAGGCGCCGAGCGCGGCAAAGAGCTTGAAGTCGCCGTAACCCATGCCTTCCTTGCCGGTCACGAGCTTGAAGCCCCAGTAGACCAGCCAAAGCGACAGATAGCCCCCGACAGCCCCCCAGAGAGCATCAGGCAGCTGGACGGCCGGGTTCCATTTCAGGGCGGCCATGATGAGGCCGGCCCAGAGCAGGGGCAGGGTGATGTCGTCCGGCAGCAGCGTCGTATCCCAGTCGATCATGGCCAGCGCGACGATGGCCGCCGAGAAGCCGCACCATGCCAGACCCGTGACGGTCAAGCCCCAGCGCCAGCCACACCAGGCGAAGAGCGCGGCGGTGGCAAGCTCGACCAGCGGGTAGCGCAGGCTGATTCGGGTGCCGCAGGAAGAGCACTTGCCGCGCAGAAACAGATAGCTCAGCACGGGGATGTTTTCGTGCGCACCGATCGGGTGACCGCATTGCCGGCAGCGTGAGCGCGGGACGACGAGGTTGAACGTTTCCGTCGCTTCGGGTTCCTTGCCGGCCAGTTCGGCGCATTCGGCCGCCCACTGGCGCTCCATGATCTTCGGGAGGCGGTAGATCACGACATTGAGGAAACTGCCGATCATCAGCCCCAGAACGCCGGCCAGGCCGGCGTCAAAACCCTGCGAGACCAGCATCAGACCACCTGGCCCAGCTTGAAGATCGGCAGGTACATGGACACCACGATGCCACCGATGATGGTGCCCAGGAAAACGATAATGATGGGCTCCATCAGGCTGGAGAGGCCGGCGACCATGTCGTCCACCTCGGCCTCGTAGAAGTCGGCCGCCTTGCCCAGCATGTGGTCGATCGAGCCCGACTCCTCACCGATGGCGCACATCTGCAGCACCATGGTGGGGAAGAGGTTCGCATTGGTCATGGCTGCCGTGAGGCTGGTGCCGGTGGAGACCTCCTGCTGGATCTTGACCGTGGCTTCTTCATAGACCGAATTGCCCGAGGCGCCGCCCACCGAGTCCAGCGCTTCCACCAGGGGTACGCCGGCTGCGAACATGGTCGACAGGGTACGGGTCCAGCGCGCGATACAGGACTTGTCGATCAGCACGCCGAAGACAGGCAGCTTGAGCATCATCCGGTCCATCACCTGCTGCATCCGGCGGTTACGCCGCCAGGCTTGGAAGAAGAAGTAGAGGCCGCCGCCAATGCCGCCGAAGATCAGCCACCACCACTGGACGAAGAATTCACTCATGCCGATCACGAAGAGTGTGGGGGCGGGCAGATCGGCGCCGAAGGAGGAGAACACTTCCTTGAAGGCGGGGATCACGAAGATCATGATCACGGCGATCACGACGAAGGCGACCACGATCACCGAGATCGGGTACATCAGGGCCGACTTGATCTTCTGCTTGATGGCCTGGGTCTTTTCCATGTAGACGGCCAGGCGGTCGAGCAGCTGGTCCAGGATACCGGCCGCCTCGCCGGCCTCGACCAGATTGCAGTAGAGGTTGTCGAAATAGAGCGGGTACTTGCGGAAAGCTGTGCTCAGCGAGGTGCCGGTCTCGACATCGTTGCGGATGTCATTGAGCAGGCGCGTCACGCTGGGGTTGGAGTTGCCGCGCGCGACGATGTCGAAAGCCTGCAGCAGGGGGACGCCAGCCTTCATCATCGTGGCGAGCTGGCGTGTGAAGAGCGTGAGGTCCTTGGGCGTGATCTTCTTGCCCGAACTCATCTTGCGCTTCTTGACCTTGCCCGGCAGGATGCCCTGGCGGCGCAGCGATGCGAGCACCTGGTTTTCGCCGGCAGCACGCATCTCGCCGCGCATCAGCTTGCCGTTGCGGTCCTTGCCTTCCCACTCGAAGACCAGTTCCTTGGCTTTGGGTTGTGCAGTTGCCATGGTGTCCCCTGAAGCTCCCGTATGTTTATTCGTTCGTGACCGCCAGGACTTCCTCGAGCGAAGTCAGGCCCTGTTTGACCTTGTGCAGGCCGGACTGGCGCAGGTTGCGCACACCTTCAGCCTGGGCCTGCTCGGCAATCTCCAGCGCCGAACCGTCGCGCAGGATGATGCGCTGCATCTCTTCGCTGATGGGCATGACCTGGTAGATGCCTACGCGCCCCTTGTAGCCGTTGTTGCAGGCCGAGCAGCCCACGGGGCGGTAGGCCGTCCACGACCCGTCCAGCTCGTCGGGCCTGAAGCCGGCGTCCAGCAGCGTCTTTTTCGGAATTTCGAGCGGTGCCTTGCAATTGGGGCACAGGCGCCGTGCCAGGCGCTGTGCGGTGATCAGGATCACGCTGGAGGCGATGTTGAAGGGCGCAATGCCCATGTTGCGCATGCGGGTCAGCGTGGTCGGCGCATCGTTGGTATGCAGCGTGGACATCACAAGGTGGCCCGTCTGGGCGGCCTTGATGGCGATGTCTGCCGTTTCGAGATCGCGGATCTCACCCACCATGATGATGTCCGGATCCTGGCGCAGAAAGGACTTGAGTGCTGCTGCGAAGGTCAGCCCCGCCTTGTCGTTGACATTGACCTGGTTGACGCCCGGAAGGTTGATTTCCGACGGGTCTTCTGCCGTGGCGATGTTCACGCCCGGCTTGTTCAGCAGGTTCAGGCAGGTGTAGAGCGACACCGTCTTGCCCGATCCGGTCGGCCCGGTGACGAGGATCATGCCGTAGGGGCGCCCGATGGCGTTGAGCAGACGTTCCTTCTCCTGCGGGTCATAGCCCAGGGCATCGATGCCCAGCTTGGCGCTGCTCGGGTCCAGGATACGGATCACGATCTTCTCGCCAAACAGCGTCGGCAGGGTGCTGACACGGAAGTCAATGACGCGCTCGGGACCGACCTTGAGCTTCATCTTGCCATCCTGCGGCACACGTTTCTCCGAGATGTCCATCTTGGAGATGACCTTGATGCGCGACGCCAGCTTGTCCTTGATGGCCACGGGCGGCGAGGCGATCTCGCGCAGCTCACCGTCGATACGGAAGCGCACGCGGTAGTTGTGCTCGTAGGGCTCGAAGTGCAGATCAGAGGCGCGCATGCCTATCGCGTCGATCAGCATCTTGTGCAGGAACTTGACGACCGGGGCGTCCTCGACTTCCGAGGTCGTGGACTCGGTGCTGTCGTTGTCAGTTTCCGTCGTGAACTCGTCAAACTCGATGTCGCCGCCGACGATGTTGTCGATGGCCTCGGAGGCCGATGTGGCATGCACCTCGACCAGCTTGAGCAGCTTGTCGTACTCGGCGATGACCCAGTCCACCCCCATCTGGCTGGCGAACTTGATCTTTTCGGCTGCGGCCTGATCGGAAGGGTCGGCGGTGGCCACCACGAGCCGGTTGTTGCGCTTGCCCAGCACCACCACGCGGTAGTCGTGACAGATCCGGGGGTCGAGCAACTCCTTGGGCAGGCGCTGGATGTCTACCGCGTCCAGATCGATCAGCGGCGCCGCAAAGGCCGCCGACATGGTGTGGGCCAGATCGGCGGCCGAAACAGCGCCGGAGCCGGTGAGCTCGGCTATGAAACTGGTCTTGTTGCCCGCGGCCCGGCGGTAGATGTCCTCGGCCGACTTCTGTTCCAGCTTGCCCGCGAGGATCAGGGCCCGACCCAGCCCGGGCAGGGCCACGGGAGCGTTCTCGCGGTGGATGGCAGTGTCAACGGCGGCCATGGACTGTGTTTGTAGGAATTCCGAGGGGAAACCCACAAATCATCGCCGATTGCCTGCGGGATGTAAACGAAAGCCCCGGTCCATTTTGCAAGCAGACGTTGCGGCGCAACATGGCTTGCAGCGTACCTGGGAGCGCTCGATGGCGGGGACCGCTGCAGTGTCAAGCACAAGGAAAAGATTGGTCGGAATGAGAGGATTCGAACCTCCGACCCCTTCGTCCCGAACGAAGTGCGCTACCAGGCTGCGCTACATTCCGACATCCCGAGTCACCGGGCAGACGTCAGGATTGACGCGCCAGCAACTGAGACGCCAATTGTATCAAACTGGCGGCATGGTCTCCGGCGGGCAGTTGCCGGGCGGCGTGGACGGCGCGTTCTGCTTCCCGGGCCGCCGCCTCGCGTGCCACGTCCAGGGCGCCGGTGCGCCGCACGATGGCGATCACGTTGTCCAGGGCGGACACCGAGCCGTTCTCGATGGCGTCGCGGATCAGCAGGCGTTCCTGCCCGGAACCCCGCTGCATGGCCGCAATCAGCGGCAGGGTGGCCTTGCCTTCGCGCAGGTCGTCACCCAGGCTTTTGCCCATGACCGCGGCATCGCCCGCGTAGTCCAGCACATCGTCAATCACCTGGAAAGCCGTGCCCAGGGCCTGGCCGTAGTCGGCGCAGGCCTCTTCCAGTCGCGGTTCGGCGCCGGCCAGGATGGCGCCGCAACGGGCGCTCGCCTCAAAGAGTTTGGCGGTCTTGGAGCGGATCACCTGCAGATAGCCGGCTTCGTCAAGGTCGGCGTTGTGCATGTTCATGAGCTGCTGCACCTCACCCTCGGCGATCACATTGGTGGCGTCGGCCAGCACCTGCATGATGCGCATGCTCCCGGCCTCCACCATCATCTGGAAAGCGCGTGAGTAGAGGAAATCTCCCACCAGCACGCTCGCGGGGTTGCCAAAGGCTTCGTTGGCCGTGGCGTTGCCACGGCGCATGGTGGAGTCGTCCACCACGTCGTCATGCAGCAGCGTGGCGGTATGGATGAACTCCACCACCGCAGCCAGGTTGTAGCGCTGCGCGCCGCGGTAGCCCAGGGCGCCGCAGGACAGCAGGAGCAGGGCCGGACGCAGGCGCTTGCCGCCGGCGCTGATGATGTAGCGCGCCACCTGACCGACCAGGGGTACACCCGAATCAAGCCGTTCGCCGATGACCCGGTCCACCTCCCGCATGTCGTTGGCAATCAGGGCAAGCGGGGAGTCGGGTTGAGGGGCGTTCACGGCAGCAGGGCGGGGAGACCGGAGGAAAGGGCATTATAGGAAGGGCTGGGCGTGCGGTTCCCCTGGGGCTGGGTGGGCATGTCAGTGGGCGCAAACCATGCTACAATTTCGGGCTCTGCGGAAATCCGTCCGTAGGGGATCAATCCAAGAGGTCATTCATGTACGCGGTCATAAAAACCGGCGGCAAACAGTATCGTGTTGCTGCTGGCGAGAAAATCAAAGTAGAACAGATTGCTGCGGACGTAGGCCAGGAGATCGTGATCGACCAGGTTCTGGCTGTCGGCAACGGCGCTGAACTCAAGGTCGGTACGCCCCTGGTGTCCGGCGCGACTGTCAAAGCCACGGTGGTGGCGCACGGTCTGCACGACAAGGTTCGCATCTTCAAGATGCGCCGTCGCAAGCACTATCAGAAACGTCAAGGGCACCGCCAGCAGTTCACCGAGCTGCAAATCGGCGCCATCTCCGCATAAGGAGCACGAGACATGGCACAGAAAAAAGGCGGCGGCTCTACGCGTAACGGGCGCGATTCGCAGCCCAAGATGCTCGGCGTGAAGGTGTTCGGTGGCCAGCAGGTCAGCGCCGGCTCCATCATCGTGCGCCAGCGTGGCACCAAGTTCCACCCCGGCGTGAACGTGGGCGTGGGCAAGGATCACACCCTGTTTGCCCTGGTCGACGGCGAAGTGTCGTTTGCCACCAAGGGTGCGCTGAACAAGCACACGGTGAACGTCACGGCTGCTTAAGGGCCGCCCTGCTTCCGCATGAAACCCTGCGCGTGCCGCGCAGGGTTTTTTGTTTATAGAACCTAGAATCTCGTCTCACCATGAAGTTCGTCGACGAAGCCTTTATCGACATCGCCGCAGGCGATGGGGGGAACGGCTGCGTCTCCTTCCGGCACGAGAAGTACAAGGAATTCGGCGGCCCCAACGGAGGCGACGGCGGTCGTGGCGGCCACGTCTTTGCCGTGGCCGACCCCAATCTCAACACCCTGGTCGATTTCCGCTACACCCGACGCTTCGAGGCCAAGCGTGGCCAGCACGGCATGGGCTCGGACATGTTCGGTGCGGCGGGTGATGACATCATCCTCAAGATGCCTGTGGGCACCATCATCAGCGACGCCGAGACCGGCGAGGTGCTCTACGAGCTGCTCACGCCCGGCGAGGTCATCACCATCGCCAAGGGCGGCGACGGCGGCTTCGGCAACCTGCGTTTCAAGAGCGCCATCAACCGCGCCCCGCGCCAGAAGACGCCGGGCTGGCCGGGTGAAAAGAAGAGCCTCAAGCTAGAGCTCAAGGTGCTGGCCGACGTGGGGCTGCTGGGCCTGCCCAATGCTGGCAAGTCCACGCTGATCACGGCCATCTCCAACGCGCGCCCGCGCATCGCGGATTACCCTTTCACCACCTTGCACCCCAATCTGGGTGTCGTGCGTGTGGGACCGGAGCAAAGCTTCGTCGTGGCCGACCTGCCCGGGCTGATCGAAGGTGCCTCCGAGGGCGCGGGTCTGGGGCATCTCTTCCTGCGCCACCTGCAGCGCACCCGCCTGCTGCTGCATGTGGTGGACCTTGCGCCCTTCGACGACAACATCGACCCGGTCACCCAGGCCAAGGCCATCGTGGCCGAACTGAAGAAATACGACCCGGCGCTTTACGAGAAGCCGCGTTGGCTGGTCCTCAACAAGCTGGACATGATCCCGGCCGACGAGCGCGAGGCCAAGGTCAAGGACTTCGTGAAGCGCTTTAGGTACAAGGGGCCGGTGTTCCAGATCTCGGCGCTCACGCACGAGGGCTGCGAGCAACTGGTCAAGTCGGTCTACGAACAGGTCCGTAAGCAGCAGGTGGCCGAGCAGCCGCCTGCGGTCGAGCTCGATCCGCGCTTCAAGGATGTGCCGCCGGACGCCTAGAATCTCCGGTTTCATCCAGGACTGCCGGTGCATCCGCGCAGCTGTCCGTATCCCGACATGAATCAGACATCCGCTTCCGTTCTGCGCCAGGCGCGGCGCATCGTGGTCAAGGTCGGCTCCAGTCTCGTCACCAACGAGGGCCGGGGCCTGGACGAACACGCCATCGAGGAGTGGAGCCGCCAGATCGCGGCGCTGGTGCGCGATGGGCGCGAGGTCATCATGGTCTCCAGCGGTGCCATCGCCGAGGGCATGAAGCGCCTGGGCTGGACCCGCCGGCCCAAGGAGATCCACGAGTTGCAGGCCGCGGCGGCCGTGGGCCAGATGGGCCTGGCGCAGATGTACGAGACGCGCCTCAAGGCCCATGGCCTGGGCAGCGCCCAGGTGCTGCTCACGCACGCCGACCTGGCCGATCGCGAGCGTTACCTCAACGCCCGCTCCACCTTGCTCACGCTGCTGCAGCTGGGCGTGGTGCCCGTGATCAACGAGAACGACACCGTGGTCAACGACGAGATCAAGTTCGGCGACAACGACACCCTGGGCGCCCTGGTGGCCAACTTGGTCGAGGCCGATGCGCTCATCATCCTGACCGACCAGAAGGGTCTGTACACGGCCGACCCGCGCAAGGATTCGTCGGCCAAGTTCGTCCACGAGGCGCAGGCCGGCGACCCGGCGCTCGAGGCCATGGCCGGCGGTGCCGGCTCCAGCCTGGGCAAGGGCGGCATGATCACCAAGATCCTGGCGGCCAAGCGCGCCGCCGGCTCGGGGGCTTCCACGATCATCGCCTGGGGCCGTGAGCCCGATGCCCTGGTCCGTCTGAGCCAGGGCGAGGCCATCGGCACTCTGCTGGTGGCGCAGACCGCCAAGACCCAGGCCCGCAAGCAGTGGATGGTCGATCATCTGCAGCTGCGCGGGGCCGTGGTGGTGGATGCTGGCGCAGCCGCCAAGCTGCGGGACGAGGGCAAGAGCCTGTTGCCCATAGGCATGACGGCGGTGGAGGGCGAGTTTTCGCGGGGCGAGGTCATCGCCGTGCGCGACGACCAGGGCCAGGAAATCGCCCGTGGCCTGGCCAACTACGCCAGCGCCGAGGCGCGGCTGCTCTGTCGCAAGCCGTCCAGCGATTTCGAGAAGCTGCTGGGCTACACCGGCGAGCCGGAGATGGTGCACCGGGACAACCTGGTGCTCGTGAGCCGCTGAGCCGGCGCAGAACTCAGCGATCCAGCGACTCGGGGCTATCCGTGGGCTGCTGGGCGGACTGAGGATCCGGATCGAAGCTCGCACCCGGTGGCAGCTCCATGCCCTGGCCCGGAGCCGGGCCGGCATGGTGGATGTGCTCGTGATCGCGTGGCCGGTGGCCCTGGCGCAGGTAGCGGTTGCGGTGGTCCTGGCGCGGCAGGAAGCGTGCGAGTTCGGTGAGCGCCATTTCGTAGACGCCGCGCTTGAACTCCACCACCATGTCCAGCGGCACCCAGTAATCGTTCCAGCGCCAGGCGTCGAACTCGGGGTGGTCGGTGGCACGCAGGTTGAGGTTCCAGTCCTGCGCCATCAGCTGGAGCAGGAACCAGATCTGCTTCTGGCCCTTGTAGTGGCCACGCGCTTCACGTCGGATGTAGCGATCCGGCACCTCGTAGCGCAACCAGTCACGGGTCCGGGCCACGATACGCACATGCTCGGGCTTGAGCCCGACTTCCTCGCCCAGTTCCCGGTACATGGCCTGTTCCGGGGTCTCGCCCCGGTCGATGCCACCCTGCGGAAACTGCCAGGAATGGGTGCGTATCCGTTTGCCCCAGAAAACCTGGTTTCTCTGGTTGAGCAGAATGATGCCGACGTTGGGCCGAAAGCCGTCCCGGTCAAGCATAATCAACCCCAAATTTTTGAACTGAGTCCATTATGCACGGCCCGCGCCGCGCAGGCCAACAGGACTCTCTCCTTCCCCCGAAAAGTCCCCATGAAAGCCTCCCAATTCCTCGTCTCCACGCTCAAGGAAGCCCCGGCCGACGCCGAGATCGTCAGCCACAAGCTGATGATGCGCGCCGGCATGATCAAGAAGCTCGGCGCCGGCATCTACAACTACATGCCCATGGGCCTGCGCGTGATCCGCAAGGTGGAGGCCATCGTGCGCGAGGAGATGAACCGCGCCGGCGCGGTGGAGCTGACCATGCCCGTGGTGCAGCCGGCCGAGCTCTGGGAGGAGACGGGCCGTTTCGCCAAGATGGGCCCCGAGCTGCTGCGCATCAAGGACCGGCATGATCGCGACTTCGTCATCCAGCCCACCAGTGAAGAGGTGGTGACCGACATCGCGCGCCAGGAGATCAAGAGCTACAAGCAGCTGCCCAAGAACCTGTACCAGATCCAGACCAAGTTCCGCGACGAACGCCGGCCGCGCTTCGGCCTGATGCGCGGGCGCGAGTTCATCATGAAGGACGCCTACTCCTTCGACCGCGACCAGGTATCCGCCAAGGCCAGCTACCAGGTCATGGCCCTGGCCTACCGCAAGATCTTCGATCGCTTCGGCCTGCGCTACCGCGCGGTGGCCGCCGACAGCGGCGCCATCGGCGGTGACCTGAGCGAGGAGTTCCAGGTGATCGCCGCCACGGGCGAGGACGCCATCGTCTACTGTCCGCAGAGCGAGTACGCCGCCAATATCGAGAAGGCCGAGGCGCTGGCGCCGCAGCAGCCCCGCCCGGCCGCGGCACAGGCCCTGCAGAAGGTCGCCACGCCGGGCAAGAGCACCTGCGCCGATGTCGCCGAGCTGCTGGGCCTGCCGTTGAACCGCACCGTCAAGTCCATCGTGCTGGCCACCGACGAGATCACCGACAAGGAGCAGGTGGGCAAGACGCGCATCTGGCTGCTGCTGCTGCGCGGCGACCACGACATGAACGAGGTCAAGGTCGGCAAGCTGCCGGGGCTGGACGTGGGCTACCGCTTCGCCACCGAGGCCGAGATCGTCGCGCACTTCGGCAGCAAGCCCGGCTACCTGGGACCCGTGGGCCTGAAGCAGCCCGTGGGCATCATCGCCGACCGCGAGGTGGCCGTGATGGCCGACTGGGTCTGCGGTGCCAACGAGGCGGATTTCCACCTCACGGGCGTGAACTGGGGACGCGACCTGCCCGAGCCCGACCTCGTGGCAGATCTCCGCAACGTGGTTGCGGGCGACCTCTCGCCCGACGGCCAGGGCGTGCTTGCGATCGAGCGCGGCATCGAGGTCGGCCATGTGTTCTACCTCGGCACCAAGTACTCCAAAGCCATGAACGCCACCTTCCTCGACGAGAACGGCAAGCCCCAGTTCATGGAGATGGGCTGCTACGGCATCGGCATCACGCGCCTGCCGGCTGCGGCCATCGAGCAGAACCATGATGACAAGGGCATCATCTGGCCCGACGCCATCGCGCCCTTCACCGTGGTGATCTGCCCCATCAACCCGGACCGCAGCCCGGAGGTGAAAGCCGCTGCCGACAAGCTCTACGCCGAGCTGCTGGCGGCCGGCGTGGACGTGATCCTCGACGACCGTGGCGAGCGTCCCGGCGCGATGTTCGCCGACTGGGAGCTCATCGGGGTGCCGCATCGCGTCACCATCGGGGACCGCACCCTCAAGGAAGGCAAGGTCGAGTACCAGCACCGTCGTGACGCAGCGGCCACGCCCGTGGCCCTGGCAGAGGTTGCGACCCTGATCCGATCGAAACTCGGCGTCTGAGGATGGCGGGGCCGGGCATGCAGCGGCGCGCGGGGCTGCAGGCCTTGCTGGCCGCGACGGGTCTGCTGGTCTGGCCGAAGGCGCGGGCCGGTCGTCAGCTCGAGGAGCCGCTGGCCGATTCGGTGCGCACGGCACTGTCTGCCGCCATCGCCAACACTGCCCCGCCGGTACCCGTCTTTGCCGATACCGAGGCCCGCCTGGCCTATCTGCGCTGGCTCGGCGCCATGAGCGAACGGCTGCAGAAGCGGGTCCATGCCTGGCCCGAGCGGCGCGACCTGCTGCAGACCGTCTGGTACGAAAGCCGGCGTGCCGGCCTGGAGCCCGCGCTGGTGCTGGGCCTGATCCAGGTCGAGAGCAATTTCCGCAAGTTCGCCGTATCCAGTGCCGGCGCGCGCGGCTACATGCAGGTCATGCCCTTCTGGGCGCGCCTGATCGGCAACGGCGACGCCAGCAGCCTCTTCCACATGCAGACCAATCTGCGTTTCGGCTGCGTGATCCTGCGCCACTACCTGGACCGTGAGCGGGGTGACCTCTTCATGGCCCTGGGGCGCTACAACGGCTCGCGTGGCAAGCCCAAGTACCCGAACGCCGTCTTCGCGGCCCGCAGGCAGTGGGAGTACCGCGATGTGCCGCCTAGGGGGGCGGCGCCTGGTCCGCAGCCGCCAGACGCGTCACCATGACCTGGTCGATGCGGTAGCTGTCCACGTCCAGCACCTCGAAGCTGTAGCCTTCCCACTGCACGCGGTCCGTGCGGCGCGGCACACGGCGCAGCATCACCATCAGGAAACCGGCCAGCGTCTCGTAATCCTCGGGCTGGGGCAGCTGCTCCAGGCCCAGAGCGCGCTGTACATCGGCCATGGGCGTGATGCCGTCGATCAGCCAGGAGCCCTCCTCGCGCTGCACGATCAGCTCTTCGTCGCTCGGGGCCACCAGGTCACCCATCACCGTGCTCATCACGTCGTTGAGCGTGACCACACCCACCACCAGGCTGTACTCGTTGACGATGACCGCAAAGTCCTCGTGCGCCTGGCGGAACTGCGCCAGCACCTCGGCCAGCGTCAGGCGGTCGGGGACCACCACGGCCTTGTGCAGCAGGGAAGGGTCGTCCAACTTGATGGGCTGATTCTTCAGGATGCGCTGGAACAGGTCCTTGGCGTCCACATAGCCGATCACGTGGTCGATATCGCCGTCGCAGACCGGGTAGGTAGAAAAGGGCTCGGCGGTAATGCGGGCGCGCACGATGGCGTCGCTGTCCTGCTTGTCGAACCAGGCGATGCGGTCGCGCGAGGTCATGGCGCTGCTGACCGTCCGCGTGTCGAGCTCGAAGACATTGGCGATCACCTGTTGCTCGTCGCGCGCGAGCACACCGGCCTGCGCGCCGGCCTCGGCCAGGGCCAGAATGTCGTCGGGTGTCACGCGGTCGTCCCGCTGGGAAGGCAGGCCCAGCAGGCCGAACATGGCGTCCGTGAAGCGGCTGTAGAGCCAGACCACGGGCTTGAAGACGCTCATGCACAGGCGCATGGGGGCATGCAGGCGTACGGCCAGACGCTCGGGCTCGGCCATGGCCAGGCGCTTGGGGAAGAGGTCGGAGAAGACGATGAAGAGCGAGGTCACCAGCGCGAAGGACAGCACGAAACCCACGTCGGCCGCGGCGCCGGCGGACAACCAGCGTCCCAGTACATCGCTGAGCAGGGGGCTGAAGGCGCCTTCGCCCACGATACCGCCGAGGATGGCCACGGCGTTCTGCCCGATCTGCACCACCGAGAAATAGTTGCCCGGCTGCTCCTGCACGCGCAGCACCGCCGCCGCACGGGCATCGCCCTCGTCGGCCAGCTGGTGCAGGCGCAGGCGGCGCGAGGCGGCCAGCGACATTTCGGCCATCGAGAAGAAGGCGCTGACACCGATCAGCAGCGCGATGATGAACAGACTTTGCGTGAGGCTCATGGGGTGCGCCGGGCCGCAGAGGCAGGTGCGCCAGCCTAGTGTAGCGGCGGCTCGTGCCGCGCGTTGATCCCCTACTGGAGAAAGCCCACGCGCGTCTTGCTGCCACCGGAGCGCGGCAGGTCCGCGTTCTCCAGCGTATCGCGGCCCGCCAGGCGCGCATTGCCAAACCCCGTCATCAGCGCGCGTCGCATCTCCCGCGGCGCCAGCTCGGCCAGCGTGTCCAGCACCTCATCGGTCGGCTCGGGTGCGAAGCGCTCGCCCCAGCCATGGGCGCGGCGGATGCTCTGGTACAGACGTTGGGCAATGGCGCGTGCCTGCTCGCGTGTGGGCGCGGGCACCTCGAACACGTTCATGCGGTTGAGGATGGGGTCGGGAATGGCCCGCTCGTCGTTGGCCGTGGTGATCCAGATCACCTGGCTGGCGTCGATGGCCACCTCGGCGAACTCGTCGACAAAGGCATGGGCCGTGTCGTGCTCCAGCAGGCTGTAGAGCGCGCCCAGCGGGTCGTACTGCGCGTCGCTGCTGGCCTTGTCGATCTCGTCGACCACCAGCACCGGGTTGGCGTACTGTCCGTCCACCAGGGCCTCGAAGACCTTGCCCGGACGCGAGCCCTTCCACTGCGAGGACGAGCCCGAGAGCAGCCAGCCCGCCGTCATCGAGCTCATCGGCACGAGGTTCATGCCCGTGCCCAGCAGGTCCGCGAGCTGGCGTGCGAAGTGGGTCTTGCCTATGCCCGGCGCCCCCAGCAGCAGCATGGGCGTGAGTTCCAGGCCGTCGCGGCTGTCCTGGCTCAGGGCCACATGGCGCTTCACATCGTCGAGCACCTCGGTGAAATTCGGCAGGTCCTCATAGAGAGCACTCATATCGGGCAGGCCCGCGGGCTTGACCTGGAAACGCTCGGGACCGCGTTCCAGCATGCGCTGGTAGGTGCTGCGCAGGCTTTCGTGCTCACGCTCGGGCAGCTTGGCCAGCTTGCGTTCCACCTCGTCGGGCTGGAACACGCTGCGCATGCGCGCAATGGGCAGACGGAAGGGAGGTTCTTGCGGGACCAGGGAATGCGACTCCATCACTCACTCCATGCAGAGACTCACTTGCATGAAAACATTCAAGCACAAGGCGTGCCTGTGCTCAAGACGTGAAAGCCGCAAACAGGACCGGCTCTGTGGCCTTTTTTTCACAAGCGCCGGACATGAAAAAACCACCGGCAGCCAGAAGCTGGCGGTGGCAGTGCGAGGAAGGCCGGTGATCAGGCCTTGCCCAGCACCTTCTGCAGTTCGCCGTTCTCGTACATCTCCATCATGATGTCCGAGCCACCGATGAACTCGCCCTTGACATAAAGCTGGGGAATCGTGGGCCAGTTGCTGAACTCCTTGATGCCCTGGCGGATCTCGTCGTCCTCCAGTACATTGACCGTGGCCACGCTCTTCGGGTCCACGCCGCTGGCCTTGAGGATCTGGATCGCGCGGCCGGAAAAGCCGCACATGGGGAAGCTGGCGCTGCCTTTCATGAAGAGCAGGATCTCGTTGTTCTTGACGAGTTCGGCGATGCGTTGCTGGGTGTCGCTCATAATGGTTTCCTCTGGGAGAATCCCGCGATTATTTCACTTCTGCCCGGCAGCTGCACAGCCCGGTCCAAACCATGAAAATCACCAAGGACACCGCGGTCACCATCCGTTACCGCATCACCGACCTGGCCACGGGCAAGCTGCTCGAAGACGGCAAGGAGCCCAGCGCCTACCTGCACGGCGGTTACGGCAACACCTTCCCCAAGGTGGAAGAGGCCCTGGAAGGCCAGGAGCAGGGCTACCGGGTCACGCTGGAGCTGCAGCCCGCCGATGCCTTTGGCGAGCGCAATGAAAGCCTGGTGCAGGTCATCCCCAAGACCCAGTTCCCGCCGGGTGTCAAGGTCGGCGGCCAGCTCGAAGGCCGGGGTGAAGACGGGCAGGTGCACGTCTTTACCGTCAAGAAGATCAAGGGCCCCGAAGTGCATCTGGACGGCAACCATCCGCTGGCCGGCCAGGCCCTGCGCGTGGAGCTCACGGTGCTGGAGGTGCGCGCCGCCAGTGCCGAGGAAATCGCCCACGGCCATGTGCATGGCGCCCACGGCCACCATCACTGAGCACTTGCGAACAAATCTACTGCGATACCCGATCGCCACGATTTCTTCGCAAGCTCCAGGTTGTAGCTGGCGGGGCATTGATCCGCCCCCTTCGTCCCTCCATAATGGCCGGCACCCCTACAGGAATGGAGCGCATGGCCCAGATTTATGTCGCCGACGATCCGCAGCTTGGCCGAGTGCAGTACCGTGACCGCAAGCGTGTCTGGTGGCTGCTGTCGGTGGTCTACCCGCTGCTGCCGTTCACCGGCATGGCCCTGCATGCGCACACCGGCGCGCAGATCGCGCTGGGCCTGCCGCTGCTGATCAGCTACGGGCTGATGCCGCTGCTGGATTACTTCATTGGTGAAGACGAGAACAACCCGCCCGAGGCCGTCGTTCCGCAGCTGGAGGAAGACCGCTACTACCGCTGGCTGACCTGGGTCACCGTCCCGCTGCACTTCGTGGCCCTGATCGGTTGCGCCTGGTGGGTCGGTACACAGGATCTGAGCTGGTGGGCCGTGCTGATGATGGCCTATATCGCCGGTACCGATTCAGGCCTGGGCATCAACACCGGCCACGAGCTGGGGCACAAGTACACGCGCATCGAGCAGTGGCTGGCGCGCCTGGTGCTGGCCGTGCCGGCCTACGGTCACTTCACCGTGGAGCACGGCCGGGGCCACCACCGCTGGGTCTCCACGCCAGAGGACCATGCAAGTTCACGCATGGGCGAGAACATCTACCGCTTTGCGTTGCGCGAGCTGCCGGGCGGCATGCGGCGCGCCTGGCAGCTGGAGAAGGAGCGCCTGCAGAAGGAAGGCCGCAGCACCTGGAGCGTGCACAACACCCTGCTGCAGTCCTATGCCATCACGGCCGTGCTGCAGCTCGGGCTGATCGCCGCCTTCGGCTGGATCATGCTGCCCTTCCTCGCCATCCACAACGTGGTGGCCTGGTGGCAGCTGACCTCGGCCAACTATGTCGAGCACTATGGCCTGCTCAGGGGCGCCTGCCCAGCGGAGCCTACGAGGCGCCGCAGCCCCACCATTCGTGGAACACCAACCACCTCGTGACCAACCTCGCGCTGTTCCACCTGCAGCGCCATTCGGACCACCACGCCTACCCTTCGCGGCGCTACCAGTCGCTGCGGCACTTCCCGGATCTGCCCCAGCTGCCCAGCGGCTACTTCGGCATGTTCCCGCTGGCCTACATCCCGCCGCTCTGGTTCAGGGTCATGGACCCGCGCCTGCTGGCCTTGCCGCACGTGCAGGGTGATCTGAACAAAGTCAACATCGATCCGGTGCGGCGCCAGGAAATCGTCGCGCGTTACGGTGAGGCCGTTCCCTCATGAGCATCCGCATCGTCCGTCTCGGCAGCCCGCGCGCACCCGACGAAGGCACGCGCATCGGCACCGTGCGCCGGCCGCCGCGCGGTGTGCCCAAGAGTGAATTTGCGCGCCAGAACTGGTACGACGTCTGGCTCCCCGTGCTCGCGCCCAGCGCCGAGACCATGAAACTGGGCCAGGCCGCCGAGACGCCGGCGCAGTGGACGGCTTTTACGAAGCGCTACCGCAAGGAGATGGCCGCGCCCGAGGCGGCGCAGGCCCTGGCCCTGCTGGCCGTGTTGTCCAAGGACAGCCATTTCTCCGTGGGCTGCTATTGCGAGGACGAGGCGCACTGCCATCGCTCGGTGCTGCGCGAGCTGCTCAGGGAGCAGGGGGCCCAGGTGCAGGCCTGAAACAGGACGGGCCTCAGGCCTTGAGCAGGCCGCGCTTCTCGATGAACTTCACCACCTCGTCCACGCCGGCCAGCGTCTTGAGGTTGGTCATCACAAAGGGCTTGGCGCCGCGCATGCGTTCGGTGTCGGCCCTCATCACGTCCAGATTGGCGCCCACATGCGGGGCCAGGTCGGTCTTGTTGATGACGAAGAGGTCGCTCTTGGTGATGCCGGGGCCGCCCTTGCGCGGGATCTTCTCGCCCGCGGCGACGTCGATCACATAGATCGTCAGGTCGCTGAGTTCGGGGCTGAAGGTGGCGGCCAGGTTGTCGCCGCCGGATTCGACAAACACCACGTCGGCGTTGGGGAAGTCCTTGAGCATGCGGTCGATGGCCTCGAGGTTGATCGAGCAGTCCTCGCGGATGGCGGTGTGCGGGCAGCCGCCCGTCTCCACGCCCATGATGCGTTCGGCCGGCAGCGCGCCGCTGATGGTGAGCAGGCGCTGGTCTTCCTTGGTGTAGATGTCATTGGTGATGGCCACGAGGTCGTACTGCTCGCGCATGGCCTTGCAGAGCATTTCCAGCAAGGTGGTCTTGCCCGAACCCACGGGGCCACCCACGCCCACGCGCAGGGGAGGCAGGGGCTTGGAGCGATGGGGAATGTGGTGCAGTGCAGGTGCGTTCATGACGGATTCCTAGGAACGGAAGAGACGTGAATACTGGGTTTCGTGCCGGCTGCTCAGGATGGCCAGCATGGGGCTGTAGGCCTGGCGTGCGCTGTCGGGCAGGGCGAGTGCGTGTTCGACAGCGGCGGGAATTTCCGCCGCCAGGCGCGAGAGGATGGTCTGGCCCGCGGTCTGGCCCAGGGGCACGGCCTTGAGGGCGGCCTGCATGAGGTTCTCGGCCCAGCCGAAGGCGTAGGCCAGCAACACCTCACGCTCGGGCGCGCCGCTGCCGGCCGCGGCCAGCGCAAACATCACCGGGTAGCTCGGGTCCAGGCCGGCGGCGAAGGCCAGCACGGCGGCATCAGCCTGCGGCAGCTTGCGCAGCCATTCGCGCAGGGAGCGTCCCATCTGCTCGGTCTGCAGGCGCAGCTCGGCGCTCTCGCGTGTCTGCAGCAGCCAGTCGTTGAGGGCGTGCACACGCGCTGCGTCACCGGCACGCCAGGCGCGCAGGGCCTGGGCGATCACGGCGAGGTCGGAACGCGCCAGCGCGAGGTGTAGCTGCTGCGTGAGCCAGTGGGCCGCGCTGTCGGCGTCGCGCACATGGCCCGTGTCCACCGCGGCCTCCAGTCCTTCGGAGTAGGAGAAGCCGCCCACGGGCAGGGCGGGCGAGGCCAGCCAGAGCAGTTGCAGCAGGCTGGCGGGCTGCAGCGCCGCGGGCGGGTCGACCGCCTCAGTGGGAAGGCTTGTGCGCATGTCCATGGTCGTGCCCATGGTCGTGATCGTGGCCACAGCCCGGGCCGTGGACATGGTCGTCCGCGTGGTCGTGGCTGTGATCGTGCGCGTGGCCGTGCTCATGCGCGTGGGCGTGTCCGTGGTCATGTCCGTGGCCGTGGTGGTGCCCGCCGGCGCTGTAGGCCCCGCCTTCGGGCTCGAAGCTGTCCTGCTGTTCCACCACGGTCAGGTGCATGGCGCGCAGCATGTCGGCCAGCACATGGTCGGGCTCGATCTTCAGGTGGTCGGGCTGGAGTTCGATGGGCACGTGGCGGTTGCCCAGATGGTAGGCCGCGCGCGTGAGGTCGAAGGGCGAGCCGTGCTTGGTGCAGGCGGTGATGCGCAGCACGGCCTGGGCCGCGGCGATGACGCGGATCATCGAACCGTCCTCGGCCACCAGTACGTCGCCGCCGCGCACCACGGTGCCGCGCGGCAGGAAGATGCCGAGCTCACGACCCTGGCTGTCGGTGGCAGCGAAACGGCTTTTCTGGCGCACGTCCCAGTCGAGCTCGACGGTGGCAGCGCGTTTGATGAGCACAGGGGCCAGGCCCTGGCCCTGGGGCAAAAGTTTGGAAACGGTCAGCATGGGCCGAGGATACGCCGGTTTGAGAGCCAGAATCAGAACAGGAAGTAGCGCTGCGCCATCGGTAGGCGCTGGGCCGGCTCGCAGGTCAGCAGCACGCCGTCAGCCCGTACCTGGTAGGTCTGGGCATCGACCTCCATTTTGGGCGTGTAGCCGTTGTGGATCATGTGGCGCTTGGTCACGCTGCGGATGTTCTTCACGGCCGACAGGCGCTTGTTCAGGCCATAGCGCGAGCCGATGTCGGCGGCCAGGCCGGCCTGCGAGACGAAGGTCAGCGAGGTCTGGGCGATGGCGTTGCCAAAGGCGCCGAACATGGGGCGGTAGTGCACGGGCTGCGGCGTGGGGATGCTGGCGTTGGGGTCGCCCATGGCCGCGAAGGCGATCATGCCGCCCTTGAGGATGAGCGCGGGCTTGACGCCGAAGAAAGCCGGCTTCCAGATCACCAGGTCGGCCCACTTGCCCGGGGCGATGCTGCCTACCTCGTGGCTGATGCCGTGGGCGATGGCCGGGTTGACCGTGTACTTGGCCACGTAGCGCTTGACGCGGAAGTTGTCGTTGCGCGCGCCGTCGCCCTCGAGCTTGCCGCGCTGGCGCTTCATCTTGTCGGCCGTCTGCCAGGTGCGGATGATGACCTCACCCACGCGGCCCATGGCCTGGCTGTCGCTGCTCATCATGCTGATGGCGCCCAGGTCGTGCAGGATGTCCTCGGCCGCGATGGTCTCCTTGCGGATGCGGCTCTCGGCGAAAGCCAGGTCCTCGGCAATGGCCGGGTCGAGGTGGTGGCAGACCATCAGCATGTCCACGTGCTCGTCCAGCGTGTTCACCGTGTAGGGCATGGTGGGGTTGGTCGAGCTGGGCAGGAAGTTGGCCTCGCCCACGACCTTGAGGATGTCGGGCGCATGGCCGCCGCCCGCGCCCTCGGTATGGAAGGCGCAGATGCCGCGGCCCTTGACGGCCGCGATGGTGTTCTCGACAAAGCCCGACTCGTTGAGCGTGTCGGAGTGGATGGCCACCTGGGTGTCGGTGGCGTCAGCCACGTCCAGGCAGTTGCTGATGGCCGCCGGTGTGCTGCCCCAGTCCTCGTGCAGCTTGAGGCCGATCACGCCGGCGCTGATCTGCTCGTGCAGCGCAGCCGGCAGGCTGGTGTTGCCCTTGCCGAGGAAACCCAGGTTCATGGGGAAAGCGTCGGCCGCCTGCAGCATGCGCTCGATGTGCCAGGGGCCGGGGGTGCAGGTGGTGGCCAGGGTGCCCGTGGCCGGGCCCGTGCCGCCGCCAAGCATGGTGGTCACGCCCGAGCACAGGGCCTCTTCGATCTGCTGCGGTGCGATGAAGTGGATGTGGCTGTCGATGCCGCCGGCCGTGACGATGTTGCCTTCGCAGGAGATGATCTCCGTGCCCGGACCGATGATGATGTCCACACCCGGCTGCGTGTCCGGGTTGCCGGCCTTGCCGATGGAGGCGATGCGCCCGTCCTTGAGGCCGATGTCGGCCTTGACGATGCCCCAGTGGTCGATGATGAGCGCATTGGTCAGCACGGTGTCCACAGCACCTCCGGTGCTATCGCCAGGCCCCGCCTTTGGCGCGTTGGTGCGCTGGCTCTGGGCCATGCCGTCGCGGATGGTCTTGCCGCCGCCGAACTTCACTTCCTCGCCATAGCCGCCGGCGCGCAGGGTGTGGTCCTGCTCGACCTCGATGAAGAGGTCGGTGTCGGCCAGGCGTACGCGGTCGCCCGTGGTCGGGCCGTACATCTCGGCGTAGGCGCGTTTGGGGATGAAGGACATGGTCAGAGTTTTCCTTGCACGAGGCCGCGAAAGCCGTAGACCTTGCGGTCCCCGGCAAAGTCCACGAGTTCCACGGTGCGTTGCTGGCCGGGTTCGAAGCGCACGGCCGTGCCGCTGGCGATGTTCAGGCGCATGCCCCGGGCGGCCTGGCGGTCGAAGTCCAGCGCACCATTGGTCTCGGCAAAGTGGTAGTGCGAACCGACCTGGATGGGCCGGTCACTGGCGTTCCTTACCACCAGCGTGAGCGTGCGGCGCTCGGGATTGAGCGGGTGCGCGCCGTCGTCGATCAGCAGTTCACCGGGGATGAGGCCCATGATGGTTTCCTCCGGGCCTCAGGCCAGTCCGAGCAGCAGGGCAGAACCCAGCAGGGCCACGGCCGAGCCTGTCGCGGGCGCGAGCCAGCGCTGGCGCGTGTAGAGCTGGCGACCCAGCAGGATGCCCAGGCCGTGGAGTGCGGCCGTGGCCAGCAGCATGCCGGCCAGCGCGGCCCAGGCCTGTTCGGAAGCCAGCTCGTAGCCATGGGCAGCACCATGGAAGAAGGCGAAGAAGCCGGCGAGAGCCAGCGCGGCCGACAGCGGCAGGGCGCGGCGCACGGCCACCAGCAAGCCCAGCACGAGCAGGGAACTGGCGATCATGGGTTCGATGGCCGGCACACCCAGACCCTGCAGGCCGGCGATGGCACCCACCGCCAGCATCAGCACGAAGGCCGCGGGCGCGAGCCAGGCCCGGCGCAGCGCCAGCGCGCTCCAGACGCCCAGGGCCACCATGGCGGCCAGATGGTCCAGGCCGGTCAGCGGGTGCAGCAGGCCGGCATAGAAAGAGGCGGCCTCATGGGTGTGGGCGCCGGTGTGGGCCTGGGCCAGGGCGGGCAGCAGCAGGGCGGCCAGCAGGCCGGTACGGATGGCGGGGATCTTCATGCGGGTCTCCAGGTCATGAGGCAGGTCTTCTTGTTGTCCTATTTGCGCAAGTGCCAGTACAGCATGGCGCCCAGCGCGCCGAAGGAAGCCAGGCCCACGAGTTCGCGCAGGGGCAGGCGCGGCAGCGCGCCCAGGCCGGCCCAGGCGGCGCCGGCGGTCAGCAGCAGGACAAGACAGAACAGGGCGGTGCGCATGGCGGGGTCTGGCAGTTGTTCAGGCGATGGGCTGGTGCACGGTGACGAGCTTGGTGCCGTCGGGGAAGGTGGCCTCGACCTGGATGTCGGGAATCATCTCGGGCACCCCCTCCATTACATCGCTGCGCTTCAGCACGGTGCGGCCCTCGCTCATGAGCTGGGCCACGCTCTTGCCGTCGCGCGCACCTTCCATCACCGCGGCACTCAGATAGGCCACGGCCTCAGGGTAGTTGAGCTTGAGCCCGCGCGCCATACGCCGTTCGGCTAACAGGGCGGCGGTGAAGATCAACAGCTTGTCCTTCTCTCTCGGTGTCAGTTCCATCTCGGTCTCCGGCGATGACTCGGTTCAGCAAGAACGGTGCCAATGCACCGTCGCGAGGCGTGGGTGGCACGCTTTCTGCACACGATCCGGGCATGAACGCCCCGGAATCCCCCGTCGCTGATCTGGCCGCGCCGCCGCATACCCCAGCGGCCGTGCAGTCCATCGTCAAGATCCGGCGTGACTACAACAGCTGGGTGGCGCGCGAGACCATGGAAGATTACGCGCTGCGTTACACGCCGCAGCGTTTCCGCCGCTGGAGCGAGTGGCGGGTGGCCAACACCGCTTTTGGCGCGGCGTCCTTCCTCATCCTGGAGGCTGTGGGCGCCACGCTGCTGGTGCAGTACGGCTGGGCCAATGCCTTCTGGGCCATCCTGGCCACGGGGCTCATCATCTTCCTCGCGGGCTGGCCCATCAGCGTCTATGCCGCGCGCTACGGCGTGGACATGGACCTGCTCACGCGCGGCGCGGGCTTCGGCTACATCGGCTCCACCATCACCTCGCTGATCTACGCGAGCTTCACCTTCATCTTCTTCGCGCTGGAAGCGGCCGTCATGGCCTATGCGCTGGAGCTGGCGCTGGGCATCCCGCCCAGCTGGGGCTATCTGATCTGCGCGCTGGTGGTCATCCCGCTCGTCACGCACGGGGTCTCGGCCATCAGTCGCTTGCAGGTCTGGACCCAGCCGCTCTGGCTGCTCATGCTCATCGTGCCCTTTGCCGCGGTGCTGGCCCTGGATCCGGGCGCGTTTTCGGGCGTGACGCACTACAAAGGGGAGAAAGGCGCGTCTTCGGACTTCGCCTTGCCCCTCTTTGGTGCCGCACTCACGGTGGGCATTGCACTCATCACCCAGATGGGCGAGCAGGCCGACTACCTGCGCTTCATGCCGGCCCAGACCGCCGCCAATCGCAAACGCTGGTGGTTCGGTGTGATGGTGGGTGGGCCAGGCTGGGTGCTGCTGGGGGTGGTCAAGATGCTGGGCGGCGCGCTGCTGGCCTATCTGGCCATCACGCATGCCGTGCCCGTGGAGCGCGCGGTGGACCCGAACCAGATGTACCTGGCCGCCTATGAGTACGTGTTCCCCCACTACGGCTGGGCGGTGGCGGCCACCGCGCTCTTCGTGGTGATCTCGCAGCTCAAGATCAACGTCACCAACGCCTATGCGGGCTCGCTCGCCTGGAGCAACTTCTTCTCGCGCCTCACGCACAGCCACCCGGGGCGGGTGGTCTGGGTGGTGTTCAACACGCTGATCGCCTTCATGCTGATGGAGATGAACGTCTTCCAGGCCCTGGGCGATGTGCTGGGCCTGTACAGCAACATTGCCATCGCCTGGATGATGGCCGTGGTGGCGGACCTGGTGATCAACAAGCCGCTGGGCCTGTCGCCCAAGGGCATCGAGTTCAAGCGCGCGCATCTCTACGACATCAACCCCGTAGGCGTGGGCGCCATGGTGCTGGCCTCCATCCTCTCGGTCACGGC
>JAIESX010000018.1 GCA_019745555.1 Burkholderiaceae bacterium
CGGGTGTACTTGGGGTTGGTGGCGGAGGGAGAAATCTGCGGAATGCCGGCGTCGCTGTAGATCTTGGAGGCCGGGATGGTGGTGCCGGAGTTCAGGTGGCCGATCACGCCCACCACCTTGGCATCGGCCAGCTTCTGGGCCACGGCCGTGCCCTGCTTGGGATCAGCACCGTCGTCCTCGGCCAGTAGCTCGAGCTTGACCTGCTGGCCACCGATGCTGACGCCCGCGGCGTTGAGCTCGTCGATCGCCATGCGCGCGCCCAGTTCGTTGTCCTTGCCCAGGTGGGCGATGGGCCCGCTGACCGGTCCCACATGGCCGATCTTCACGACGGGCATGGGCGCGGCAGCACCGGGGGCCGCCGCCTCCTCCTTCTTGCCGCAGGCAGCCAGCAGGGCCGCGGCGGCCACGATGGCCAGGACACGATTCACTTGTTTCAGACGCATGGTGAACTCCAGATTATTGAATTGAGCAGGTCAAAACTGCGACCGCAAGACTACCGCAAATCTTCCGGCCCGGTGCATACCCCCTGCGCCATGAAAGACAAATGCGGCGCGGACGCGACGCCGGCTTCACCGCAGCGCGGGCGGCAGCTTGAGTTCGCCGGCCACGGCCTGGGTCACGGCCTTGCGCACCGCGGCATCCACCCGCTGGCGGATGCGCGGCGCCAGCTCCTTCATCTGTTCGTCCAGGACCGCGGCGACGACCTGGCGCACCTGCTCGTCCAGGGTCAGTTCCAGGCGCTGCAGCACGCGCTGCGTCAGGGCCTCCTCGTCCACCAAGGCCCCGTCTGCAGGCGCCGCCGGTGCCTGCTGCGTCTGCACCACTTCGGTGAGCGTGGGCAGGCTGCGCATGATCTTCTTGGACAGGGCAGTCATGGCGGTTCGCCTTTCAGCTCTTGAGGTTCAGATCGTGGCGCTGGATGGTGTAACCGCGCTCGGTGTACTGCTTCCATCGGCCACGGGCCTGCTGGCGGTCGTCCTCGTCCAGGCTGACCACCTCGATCACTCGCTCGTAGCGTTCGAAACCGGAGGGCAGTGCGGCCCCCAGATTGACCAGCACCTGGCGGTGTGGCAAGTCCGCGGCTTGCGGAGCCTCGGTCAGCACCACTGGCGAGGCGGCCACCAGTTCCGCGTCGCCGGGCGCGCGCGCGTGGGCGATGAAGTCCGTCTGCGAGAAGGTCCACAGCAAGGTGTCGAGCCGCGCGAGCTCATCGGGCGGCGCGGTGACCACGACCCGCGCGCCACCGGCCACGGCCTTGCGCAGCAGCCGGCAGGCATAGGCCTGCTTGTCCGGTGCGTTGAAATGAAAGGCCACCTCGGTCATGGGACCTGCCTGGACTCAGGCCTTGCGTGCATGCTGGCCGGCCTGGGCCTGCAGGAACTCCAGCAGCAGGCCCACAGGCCGGCCGGTCGCCCCCTTGGCCGCCCCGCTCTTCCAGGCCGTGCCCGCGATGTCCAGGTGGGCCCAGGCGAATTTCTCGGTAAAGCGCTGCAGAAACTTGGCCGCCGTGATGGCGCCCCCCGCGCGGCCCGCCACATTGGCCACATCCGCGAAGTTGCTCTTGAGCCCTTCGGCATAGTCCTCGTCCAGCGGCATGCGCCAGGCCAGGTCCTGGGCGGTCTCGCCCGCGCTGAGCAGGCGCTGGGCCAGGGCATCGTCGGTGCTGAACAGGCCGCTGCGCACCGCGCCCAGGGCGATCACGCAGGCGCCGGTCAGCGTGGCGATGTCCACCACGGCCGCGGGCTTGAAGCGCTCGGCATAGCTCAGCGCGTCGCACAGGATGAGCCGGCCCTCGGCATCGGTGTTGAGGATCTCGATGGTCTGGCCGCTCATGCTGGTCACCACATCGCCCGGCTTGACGGCGCGGCCGTCGGGCATGTTCTCGCAGCTCGGGATCAGGCCCACGACATTGACCGCCGGCTTGAGTTCGCCCAGCGCCCGGAACACGCCCAGCACGCTGGCCGCACCGCCCATGTCGTACTTCATCTCGTCCATCTCGGCCGCCGGCTTGATGGAGATGCCGCCGGTGTCAAAGGTGATGCCCTTGCCCACGAGCACCGTCGGTGCCTGGGACTTGGGCGCGCCCTGGTACTGCAGCACGATGAAGCGCAGCGGCTGCTCCGAGCCCTGGGCCACGGCCATGAAGGCCCCCATCTTGAGCTTGGCCACTTCGCGCGGCCCCAGCACCTGGCAGCTGATCTTCGGCAGCTTGGCCAGGGCGCGTGCCGCATCAGCCAGATGGCTGGGCGTGGCGTGATTGGCCGGCCGGTTGGCCCATTCCTTGGCCAGTTCGATGCCGGCCACGGCCGCCGTGGCCTGGGCAAACTCGGCCTGCAGCGCCGCCGCCTTGGGCACACCCAGCGTCACGCGCGTCAGGCTGCGGCCCTCGGCCTTGGACTTGGTCGTGGTGTAGACATAGCTGGCATCGGCCACGGTCTGCACGGCGGCGCGCAGCGCACCGGCCTGGGGCGCTGCGGCAAAGCACAGCGCCAGCTTCTTGATGGCCGGGCCACCGTTGCGCAGCGCGCCCAGGGCCGCCCCCACAGCCTGGCGGACCTGGCGCACCGTGCCCTCGCCCACCGGGACTAGCAGCACGCGCGCTGCCTTGGCCTGGGCCGGGCGGTACAGGGCCAGCAGCTTGCCGGGCTTGCTGTCCAGATCGCCGGCCTTCAGCGCCTGGGCGATCAGGGTCGCCAGAGGGTCCTTGCCGGGTTTGATACCCGCGGGCAGCAGCACGACGAGTGCATCGGCCGGCTGTTTGGCGGCGCCGGCCAGGTCCTGGGAGAGCAGTTCAAAGTTCATAATGGCGGTTTCCTTCCGAGCAATGTTATTCGATTCCTCCATCCGCAAGGAGCTGGCGCGCAGCTTTGGCGCCACGCTGATCGTGCTGGTCACGGTGGTCATGACCATGACCCTGATCCGTGCCCTGGGCCTGGCCTCGCGCGGCAGCTTCAACCCGCAGGACGTGATGCTCGTGATGGGCTACACGGTGCTGACCTACCTGCCCAACCTCATGAACCTGGGGCTGTTCGTCGCGGTGGTCATGACGCTGTCGCGCCTGTACGCCGACAGCGAGATGGTGATCTGGTTCTCCAGCCGTGTCGGCCTGGGCAGCCTGCTCAAGCCCCTGCTGCGCTTCGCCTGGCCCGTGCTGGCGGCCATCGCGGTGCTGGCGCTCTTCGTGCGGCCCTGGGCCAAGGACCAGATCGACGAGATGCGCGCGCAGTACGAGCGCCGTGGGGACCTCGAGCGCGTGCAGCCCGGCCAGTTCCAGGAGTCGGCCGATGGCACGCGGGTCTTCTTCGTCGAGAAGGGCGACATCGAGGAGCTCAAGGCCGGCAATGTCTTCGTCGCCACCACCGAGGCTGACAAGCGCACGGTGATCTCCGCACGCAGCGGCTACACCGAGCTCGTCAACGGTGACCGCTTTCTCGTGCTGGAGCGCGGCCAGCGCCTGGAAAGCCGCCCCGGCGAGACCGGCGTGAAGGTCAGCGAGTTCGAGACCTACCGCATGCTGGTCGCACGCGACCCGCTGGTGCGCAGCGCCATCGATTCGCTCAACAGCCGCCCAACGATGGAGCTGATCCGCCAGCCCACGCGCGAGAACCTCGGCGAGCTCACCATGCGCATCGGCTATGCCGTGGCCTCGCTCAATCTGATCATCTTCGCCCTGGCGGCCACGCGCATCAACCCGCGCGTGAGCCGTACCGGCAACCTGCTGTTCTCGCTGCTGCTGTTCCAGGTCTATCTGAACCTGCTCATCCTGGGCCAGAACTGGATCGCGCGCGGTCAGGTCAGCTTTGCCGCCTTCAACCTGCTGCTGCATGGCGGCATGCTTGGCGCGGGCCTGCTCTGGCTGGGCAAACGGCACTACAACTGGAACTGGTGGCCGGTGCAGCGACGGGCAGCGGCCCCGCGGCACGACGTGGGGGGCAAGCCGGCATGATGCACACCATACGCCGCCTGCTGCACCGCGAGATCTTCACCGCGGTGGTGTACGTGACCCTGGGCTTCCTCGCCCTGTTCGCCTTCTTCGACTTCGTCGACCAGCTCGCCTCGGTCGGCCGGCCCAATATGCCGGGCTACCAGATCCCGCAGGCCGCGCTCTACGTGCTGCTGCTCGTGCCCAGCCACCTCTACGAACTGCTGCCCATCACCGTACTCATCGGCACCATCTATGTCATGACGCGGCTGGCCCAGAGCTCGGAGTTCACCATCCTGCGTACCAGCGGCCTGGGGCCCTGGCGCGCGCTGCGCATGCTGCTGGCCGCGGGCTTCACCTTCGCCTTGCTGACCTTTGTGATCGGCGACTACCTCACCCCCTGGGCCGACCGCACGGGCCAGCTGCTGCGCGCCCACTACCAGGGCCGCATCCTGACCGTGGGCCAGACCGGCGCCTGGCTGCGCGAGCGCGAACCCTATGCCCAGTACGGCGTCAACGTGGGTTCGCTGGCGCCCGACGGTTCCATGCGCGACGTGCGCATCTTCGAATTCGACAACCAGAGTTCGCTGGTCTCCATGATGCAGGCGCCCGTCGCACGCTTCACCGACGACGAGGCCTGGCTGCTCGAGAACGTCGAGCGCACCGAGTTCAACGCCGGCGGTGCCCAGCTCAGCCGCATCGAGCGCACCACCGTGCCCGTCTTCCGCTGGCCCACGGCCATCTCGGCCGAGATGATCTCGGCCGCCGTGCTCAAGCCGGACCGCATGAGCGCGGTCGACCTGTTCCAGTACATCCGCCACCTCAAGGCCAACGCCCAGAGCGCCGAGCGCTACGAGATCGAGTTCTGGAAGAAGGTCTTCTATCCCCTGTCCTGCCTGGTCATGGTCATGATGGCCCTGCCCTTCGCCTACCTGCACTTCCGCAGCGAGGGCATCTCGCTCTACGTCTTCGGCGGCGTCATGGCCGGCATCAGCTTCTTCTTCCTCAACAACATGTTCGGCTACATCGGCGAGCTGCAGCGCTGGACCCCCTGGATCACGGCCGCTGCACCCGGTTTCATCTTCATGATGATCTCCCTGGGCGCCTTTGGCTGGCTCGTCCTGCGCAGGTGATCTGTATGACCCGAGGCCTCATCCTTTTCGCCCACGGCTCGCGCGACCCGCAGTGGCGCGCCCCCATGGAAGCCGTGGCCGCCCGCGCCGCTGCCATGGACCCGCAGGCCCGTGTGGCCTGTGCCTACCTGGAGCTCATGGAACCCGACCTGCCCGCCTGTGCCGCCACGCTGGCCGCCGAAGGCCTGCAGGCCATCACCATCGTGCCCATGTTCCTGGGCGTCGGCCGCCATGCGCGCGAGGATCTGCCCGTGCTCGTCGAGCAGCTGCGCCGGGAGCACCCGCAGGTGCGCTTCGAGCTGCGCCCGGCCATCGGCGAGGACGAACGCGTGGTCGAGATGCTGGCGCGCATTGCGCTGGCCGGGGCCTGAACCCGCGCCTGCCTACAATCGCGCGCAACCATGAGTTCCCAGACCTCCCTGCCGCTTGCCCTGCTGCGCCTGATGCGGCCGCACCAGTGGCTCAAGAACGTCTTTGTCTTCGCCGGCCTGATGTTCAGCCACACCTGGCACCGCAGCCCGCTGGTCGAGCAGGTGTTCTGGGCCTTCCTGGCCTTCTGTGCCGCCTCCAGCCTGGTCTACATCCTCAACGACTGGCGCGACCGCACGGCCGATGCCCAGCATCCCACCAAACGCCGGCGTCCGCTGGCCAGCGGCGCGGTCAGCCCGCAGGCGGCGCTGGGCCTGGCGGCCGGGCTGGCCCTGATCGCGATCGGGCTGGCCTGGGGCCAGACCGTGCTGCTGCTCCTGCTGGGCTGCTATGTGCTGCTCAACCTGGCCTACAGCTGGAAACTCAAGCACGTGCCCGTGGTCGACGTTTCCATCATCGCCAGCGGCTTCATGCTGCGCCTGCTGGCCGGCACCGTGGCCGTCGGCATCCCGCCCTCGCGCTGGCTGCTGCTCACCGGCCTGTTCATCGCACTCTTCCTGGGCTTTGCCAAACGCAAGGCCGAGACCTTCCACGCACCCGAGCAGCAGCGCGCCGTGCTCGAGCACTACCCGCCGGCCCTGCTCGACACCTTCATGGCCGCCATGATGACCGCCACCGTCATCACCTACGGTCTCTACGCCACCAGCATCGAAGCCCTGCAGCAGCATGGCGGACGCCTGATCTATACGGTACCGCTGGTGGTCTTCGGCCTGCTGCGCTACACCTACCAGGTGCACCGCGGCCGCGGTGAGGACGTCTCGCGCGATCTGCTGCGCGACCCCTGGATCGTCGCCGCCGGCATCGCCTGGCTGGCCATCTTTCTCGCCACGCGGCTCTGGCGCTGACGCCTCTCTCCCCGCGTGAAGCTCCCGCTCAAGCCCCTGCTGCTGGTCATCGGTGGCGCCGCCACCGTCTACGCGGTGCTGCTGCTGCTCACCGGTGACGCGCCGTTGGCACAGCTCGGCCAGGCCCTGTGGACCCCGGTCGGCGCGGCAGCCGCAGCCCTGTGCGTGCTCAACTACATCCTGCGCGGCCTGCGCTGGCGCGGCTGGATGGCGCACTACAGCCGCGCCTTCGGTGTGCGGCGTGGCCTGCGCCTCTACCTCGCGGGCTACACCTTCACGCCCACGCCCGGCAATGTGGGCGAAGCCGCGCGCGGCCTGCTGCTGCGCGAACCACTGGGCGCGGCCGACAGCCTGGCCATCTTCGGCGCCGAGCGCGCGGCCGATCTACTGGCCCTGCTGCTGCTGACCCTGCCCGGGCTCTGGTGGCTGCTGCAGCGCCCCGAGGCCGCCGCCTGGCAATGGCCCCTGATTTTCAGCCTGCTGTGCGCCGGCCTGCTGCTGGCCGCCGTGCTCTACCGGCAACGCCACACGCTGTTCTCGCGCCTGCCCTGGCTGCAGTCGGCCTGGCGCTGCCTGGCCCACCGCCCGTGGCTCTGGCTGGCCCAGACCCTGGTGGCCTGGGCCGCGCAGGGCCTGGCCCTGTGGCTGCTCTGCCTGGAGCTCGGCGTGCAGATATTCCCTGAACTGGCCACCGGCTTCTATGCCCTGGCCATGGTCGGTGGCGCGCTCTCGCTGCTGCCGGCCGGCCTGGGCGGCACCGAAGCCCTGCTGACCGGCCTGCTCGTGCTGCACGGCGCGGACCTGGCCACGGCCCTGGCCATCACCGTGCTGGCGCGCCTGCTCACGCTCTGGCTGGCCGTGGCCCTGGGCGCGCTCGCACTCCTCTATAGTGCGCTTGTTTCCCGTGACATCTCCCTGCGCTGATGACCCTCCCGTCCCAAGACTCCTCCCTGAACCTGCCGCGCTGGCTGCTCCTCACCGCGCTCGGCGCCCTGGCCCTGCGCCTTTGGATCGCCGTCGCCCTGCCCATCACCGGCGACGAAGCCTTTTTCTACTGGTGGGGCGTCTACCCCGATTGGGGCTACTCCGACCACCCGCCCATGGTGGGCTGGCTGATCTGGCTCATGCGCATGCTCTTCGGCGAGGCCACCTGGGCCATCCGCCTGCCCATCGTGCTGCTGCCCCTGGCCGTGGGCGGCCTGGTCTGGTGGGCCTTGCAGCCGCTGGACCGCACACGCGCTGCCTGGGCCGCGCTGCTGATCTGGCTGGCGCCGCTGAACTGGATCACCGCGCTGATCACCACCGACACGCCGCTGATCTTCTGGTCCGTGCTCTCGGCCGCGCTGCTGCTGCGCGCCGAGCGGCGTGCGCAGGTCGATGGCGGCACCCTGGGCCTGTACACCCTGTCCGGCCTGGCCCTGGGCTGTGCCTTCCTCTCCAAGTACTTCTCGGTGGTGCTGGGCCTGGCCTATCTGGTGTACTTCGCGCTCTACAGGCGCGAGCGCTGGAAGGCCTTCGTGCTGCTCGTGCTCTGCGCCCTGCCCGGTCCGGCGATCAACATCGCGTGGAACATGGACCACGGCTGGTCCAACATCATGTTCAACGCGATCAACCGCAACGAAGACGCCGCCTTCGAGCTGCGCAAGCCCGTCATGTACCTTGGCATGCTGGCCTATCTGCTGACGCCGGCGCTGCTCTGGCTGGGCTGGAAGCACCGCGCCGAGCTGCGCGAGACCGCGCGCCAGCAGCGCCTGCTGGCCCTGCTGCTCGTGCTGCCACTGGTCTTCTTTGCGCTGCTCTCGTTCAAGAAGGTCGTGGGCCTGCACTGGGTGCTGTCCTTCTATCCCTTCGCCTTCGCGCTGTTCGCACTGGCTCTGCCGCAAGCCGCGCTGAAGTCCGCCGCCAAGGGCCTGGCCTGGTTCACCGGGGCGCACGTCGTGCTGGTGCTCGGCATCTCCATGACCACCCTGGACCAGTGGGCCGGCAAGCCGGGCTACACCAGCTTCGTGCGCGCCTTCCGCACCCCCGAGCTGCTGGCCCAGGTGCGCACGCCCGACAGCGTGCTCATGGCCAACGCCTACTCGCCCGCCGCGGTCTACGGCTATGTGCTGCAACAGTATGTGCCCGTGTTCGGCCCCGGCAAGTTCCACGCACGCCAGGACGACCAGCTGGTCGACTACGCCGTCTACCAGGGCCAGACCATCCGCGTGCTCATGGCCGACGCCCCCAACCTGGCCGACTACAGCCCTTACTTCGAAAGCGTGCGTGCCTTCACGGTGCAGCAGAACGGCGTCACCTTCCACGTCGTGGAGGGCCGGAACTTCAACTACGAGGCCTACCGCCAGGGCGTGCTCGGTGAGGTCTTCCGGCGCTACTACAACATCCCTTCCTGGCTGCCCATGACGGGCTGCCCCTATTGCGTGCGCTACTGCGGCCAGGTCCAATGTCCGAAGCCGTGATATCGGACCGCGCCGCGCCAGCGCCTGTGGTCGCGGCCTTCGACTTCGACGGCACGCTGACCTGGCGTGACACGCTGGGCCCTTTCTTGCGCCGTCTGCTCGGAGCCCCCGGCTACCTCTGGCTGCTCTTCGCCTGCAGCCCCTGGCTGCTGGCCTGGCTGCTGCGTCTCATCAGCAATCACCGCGCTAAGGCCCGGCTGCTGCAGGCGGCACTGGCCGGGCGCCCGGTGGCCGAGGTGGCGCGCTGCGCCCAGGTTTTTGTGCAGCAGGAGTTGCCTCTGCAATGGCGGCCCTGGGCCTTGCAGCGTCTGGTCGAGCACCAGAAACAGGGCCACCGCTGCGTGCTCGTCAGCGCCTCGACCAGCCCGTACATGCATCTCGTGGGCGCCAGCCTGGGTGTGGACGCCGTGCTCTGCACCGAAATGGAAGTGCTCGATGGCCGCTACAGCGGCCGCATGGCCACGCCCAACTGCCATGGGGAGGAAAAAGTGCGCCGACTGCAAGCCTGGATGACGGCTCAGTACGGCGACGCACTGCCCGAACTGCATGCCTATGGCGACACGTCCGGCGACCATCCCATGCTGCGGCTGGCCCGGCAGGCCTGGTACCGCGAACGGCCCTGGGCTTCATCCTGAAACATTTCGCGATGCTCAAGCGAACCTTGATACATCCCGAAAACGCTTGATACAAATCCGACCCAATTTCGACCACTCTTCTGTATCTCCGCCTTCCGGTGTGTGACAAACTGCACACAGCAAGTCGCCCGCCAGAGGTGACCCAGGATTACCAGCATCCAGCCCTGAGGAGACCGGAAGATGAGGAAACTTCTAGCCTGCGCCCTGTTCCTGACCCTGGCCCCCGTCGCCTGGGCCCAGGACATCGTCATCGGCCAATCGGTGCCCCTGAGCGGCAGCAATGCCGACATCGGCCGCGACATGCGCGACGGTGCGCTGGCGATCTTCAACAAGGTCAACGCCAGCAACCAGCTGGGCGGACGCAAGATCCAGCTCGTGACGCTGGACAACGCCAACAACCGCCAGCGCGCCGCCGAAAACTCCCAGCAGCTCGTGAACCAGGGGGCCCTGGCCCTGTTCGGCTACAACTCGGCGACCAACAGCGTGGACGCCCTGCCCCTGGTGGCCCAGAACAGCATGCTGTTCCTCGCGCCCTTCAGCGGTTCGCTGAGCCTGCGCAACCACCCCAACGTCTACACCATCCGCGCCTCCTACAAGGACGAGACACTCGAGATTCTCGAGTCCAAGCGCGCGGTGGGCTCCAACAAGGCCGTGGTGGTCTACTACGATGACGAGGTCGGTCGCAGCAACTATGAGGCCGTGGCCGGCACCTTCGCCGACAATGGGCTGGAGCGCCCGCGCGGCGTAGCCGTCAAGCGCGGCGGCGCCGCCGTGAACGCGGCCGTGGTCGATGCGATCGCCAAGGACAACCCTCACTATGTGCTGGCGACGACCCAGTTCAACGTGGTCGGTGAATTCCTCAAGATCGCCAACGACAAGGGTGTACCCATCCCCGTCGCCGCCCTGTCCTTCGTCAACCCTGACGAACTGGTCGCCTCGGTCGGCGACCTGGCCCGGGGCACGGTCGTGGCTCAGGTCATGCCTTCGCCGCGCAGCTCCAACCAGATCTCGGTCCCGTTGATGAAGGAGTGCGCCGAAGCGCTCAACACGCTCAACGGCGCACGCCTGAACTACACCACGCTGGAATCGTGCATCGCCGCCAAGGTCCTGGTCGAGGCAATTAAGAAAGCCGGGCCTCAGGTCACGCGTGCCAGCCTGCTGCAAGCCATGGGCAACCTGGGGCGCCTGGACCTCAAGGGTTTCAGCCTGAACTTCAGCAATGGCCAGCGCCATGGCAGCAACTGGGTGGAGCTCACGATCCTTTCGCGCGGCAACCGCTTCGTGCAGTAAACAGCGCCGGAGCAGACAGGCCCCGGTCCCTGCGCCGGTTCAGAGGTGGCTGCAGAACGCCGGCGCGCTGTCCCAACGGTCTGCGCAGCCGTCGACATAGGTGATGCTCAGGCGCGACAACGCCTCGTCGTCGAGTGCGTCGATGCAGCCCAGGTTCACGCCATACATCTTGCCAATCGGCGTCTCGGTCCCGATGCCGAAGGCGCGCACGCCGCAGTGCCTGCAGAAGTAATGCTCGTTCTTGCGAGTGTTGAAGAGGTATTTGGTCAGGTCGCCTTCACCGGCCAGCAGGCGAAATCCGCCCTCGCCCGCCACGGCGGGCCAGAAGCGCGTGCGCCGGCAGATCGAGCAGTTGCATCGGTAGGTGCTTTGCGTCAGATCCAGATCCGCCTCGAACTGGACGGTGCCGCAGTGGCAGCTGCCTCGGTAGGTTGTGAGCATGGGGCCCCCTCGTGAGTGCTTCAGACCGGCGCCCGCTCCGCGTGCTGCGGCAGCCCGTCATGGATCTCGTACCAGGGTGCCTTGGAGCCCACGAAGATGTGCTGCTGCGGCCCCTGCGCCAGCGGCGTGTCCAGCAGGCCCAGACGCAGGCGCAGGAAACCCGGACCGCTGTCGCGCTTGCTGTAGACCGGCGCACCGCATTGGCCACAGAACACACGGTGCACGCCGGCCACCGTGCTGTAGGTCTTGAGCGCCTCACCCCCCTGCAGCAGACGGAACTCGCTTTCCTTCACGGTGGCGTTGGCAGCAAACACCGAGCCGTTGGCCTTGCGGCAACGAGAGCAGTGGCAGTAGGCGGCGGCGCTGAGCTCGCCATGAATCTCGTAGTGAATGGCGCCACAGAGGCAGCTGCCTTGGTACATGTCTGGGACCTTTCCTGTCGTTGGCCTCAAGAGGCGGCTTGCGCCGGGCGCTGCTCATTGTGCGACCGAACCCACAGATCGGCCGCAACTGGCTCTGAAGACGCCACCCCTTAGATTCACAAGGCATAATAAACGTCGTCTTTATCAGGATTTCACGATGAATCTGCACCAATTCCGCTTCGTGCAGGAGGCCGCCCGTCAGGGCCTGAACCTTACGGAAGCGGCCAAGGCCCTGCACACCTCCCAGCCCGGCGTGTCCAAGGCCATCATCGAACTCGAGGAAGAGCTGGGCATCGATATCTTTGCCCGCCACGGCAAGCGCCTCAAGCGCATCACCGAACCCGGCCAGCAGGTACTGAAAAGCATCGAACTCATCATGCGCGAGGTGGGCAACCTCAAGCGCATCGGCGAGCAGTACAGCAAGCAGGACAGCGGCACGCTTTCCATCGCCACCACCCACACCCAGGCGCGCTACGTGCTGCCCGGGCCCGTGGCCAAGCTGCGCGCGGCCTGGCCCAAGGTCAACCTCTCGCTGCACCAGGGCAACCCCGACCAGGTGGCGCGCATGCTCATCGACGAAGTGGCCGAGATCGGCATCGCCACCGAATCGCTGGCCGACTATGACGAGCTCGTCACCCTGCCCTGCTACGAATGGCAGCACGTGCTGGTGCTGCCTGCCAGCCACCCCCTGGCCGGCAAGGAACGCCTGAGCCTCGAAGACCTGGCTGCCGAGCCGCTGATCACCTACCACCCCACCTTCACCGGCCGCACGCGCATCGACACGGCCTTTGCCCAGCGCAAGCTCAACCCGCGCATCGTGCTCGAAGCCATCGACTCCGACGTCATCACCACCTACGTCAAGCTCGGCATGGGCCTGGGCCTGGTGGCAGAGATGGCCGTGCGCAACATGCCCGTGCTGGCCGGCACCGAGGAGTTGGTGGTGCACCCCCTGGGCCACCTCTTCGGCAAGAACGTCACGCGCGTGGCCTTCAAGAAAGGCGCCTACCTGCGCAACTTCGTCTACGAATTTGCCGAGCTGCTCAGCGAACGCCTGCAGCGCGAGCTCGTGGCGCGCGTGATGCGTGGCGAACACACGGATTACGAGCTCTGACCCTGCCCTTCGCCCTGAGCTTATCGAAGGGCGGCGGGGCTTCGACAGCGCTCAGCCCGCAAGGAAAATAAGCGCACCCGCACGACAATACGCACCATGACCACCGTACGTACCCCTGAACTCGTCAGCCGCCTGCCTAAGGTCGGCACCACCATCTTCACCGTCATGTCCGCCCTGGCCGCCGAAAAAGGCGCCGTCAACCTGGGCCAGGGCTTCCCGGACTTCGAAGGCGACCCGCGCCTGGTGGACGCCGTCACGAAAGCCATGCAAGGCGGCCTCAACCAGTACCCGCCCATGACCGGCGTGCCCGCGCTGCGCGAAGCCATCGCGAAAAAGGTCGAGGCCATCTACGGCCACCGTTACGACGCCAACACCGAGATCACCATCACCGCCGGCGCCACCCAGGCCATCCTCACGGCCATCCTGGCCATCGTGCACCCGGGTGACGAGGTCATCGTGCTCGAGCCTTGCTACGACAGCTATGTGCCCAATATCGAGCTGGCCGGCGGCGTGGTGGTGCGCGTGCCGCTCACCCCCGGCAGCTTCCGCCCTGACTTCGCCAAGATCGCCGCCGCCATCACACCGAAGACGCGCGCCATCCTCATCAACAGCCCGCACAACCCCAGCGGCATGGTCTGGACCAAAGAGGAAATGCTGCAGCTGCAGGACCTGCTGGCCCCGACCGACATCCTCGTCATCAGCGACGAGGTCTACGAGCACATGGTCTTCGACGGCAAGGCGCACGAAAGCGCCGCGCGTTTTCCGGGCCTGGCCGCGCGCAGCTTCATCGTCAGCAGCTTCGGCAAGACCTACCACGTCACCGGCTGGAAGGTCGGCTACGTGGCCGCGCCCGCGCCACTCACCGCCGAGTTCCGCAAGGTGCACCAGTTCAACGTCTTCACCGTCAACACCCCGGTGCAGCACGGGCTGGCCGCCTACATGGCCGACCCCAAGCCCTATCTGGAGCTGCCCGCCTTCTACCAGCGCAAGCGCGACCTCTTCCGTGAAGGCCTGAAGAAAACCAAGTTCCGCATGCTGCCCGGCCAGGGCACCTACTTCCAGTGCGTGGACATCTCGGCTGTGAGTGACCTGAACGAGGCCGAGTTCTGCAAGTGGCTCACCACCGAGATCGGCGTGGCCGCGATTCCGCTCTCGGCCTTCTACGGCAACGGCTTCGACCAGAAGGTCGTGCGTTTCTGCTTTGCGAAGAAGGACGAGACCCTGCAGACGGCGCTGGAACGACTGGCCCGGCTGTGAACGAGACCCCCCAGGGGGGCTCTTGGATCACACGCCGGACACCCGGCCGGGCAGGTAACGTTCGACGAGGCGGACCCAGAAGGCCGCCGCCGGCGCGAGGATCGCATCGTTGAAGTCGTATTGCGGGTTGTGCACGGCGCACGCGCCGGGTTCGCCGCCCGCTCCGTTGCCCACATAAAAGTAGCAGCCGGGGACCTCCTGCAACATGTAGGCGAAGTCCTCGCTGGCCGTGATCGGCGCAATCTGCGTGATGACGCGTTCCGGGCCGAAGAGCTCGGTCGCCACCTGTGTCGCGAACGTCGTGGCCGCAGCGTCGTTGACCAGCACGGGATAGCCGTCGCGCCAATCTACGGATGCCGCCACGCCCAGGCTGGCCGCCTGCTGTGTGGCGACTTCCATGATGCGCCGCTTCAGCAGCGTGCGCACCGACGGGTCCAGCGCACGCACGCTGAGTTCCATGCGTGCCTGGTCGGCCACGACATTGTTGGCCTCGCCCGCATGCAGCGCTCCCACCGTCACCACCGCCGTGTGCAGCGGATCGACGTTGCGTGCCACGATGGTCTGCAGCGCCATGACAATGGCCGCCGCTGCCACGACCGCATCGGCCGTCTGGTGGGGCATGGCGCCGTGGCCGCCCTTGCCCTGCAGGTGGATCGTCGCGTAATCGCTGGAGGCCATGGTGGGGCCGGCGCGGAAGGCGAAGTGCCCGGCCGGCAGGCCCGGCTGGTTGTGCAGCGCGAAGATTCGTTCGCACGGAAAGCGCTCGAACAGGCCCTCGGCCATCATGCGCGCGGCACCGGCCTGGCCCTCCTCCGCGGGCTGGAAGATCAGATGCACCGTGCCGTCGAAGGCTGCGTCCTCGACGATGGCGCGCGCCGCCGCCAGCAGTGCCGCCGTGTGACCGTCGTGACCGCAGGCGTGCATGCGGCCCGCATGCACGCTGGCCCAGGGCCGTTGCACCGACTCCTGGATGGGCAGGGCGTCCATGTCGGCCCGCAGACCGATGGCGCGCTGGCTGCTCCCGCGCCGGAGGGTCCCCACGACGCCGGTGCCGCCCAGGCCACGGTCTACCGCGTAGCCCCAGGCGGCCAGCCGGGTTGCGACCAGTTCGGAGGTGCGGTGCTCCTCATAGGCCAGCTCCGGGTGCTGATGGATATCCCGGCGCAGCGTGATGAACTCGCCCACGCGCGTGGCCAGGCTACGGGACAGATAGCTCGCCGCGTCGGGAACGGCCATCACTGTGCCTGCAGATTGATGCCGCTGGCAATGCTGCGGTAGCGTGCAATGCCTTCCGCGTAGAGGCGATCGAGCGCCGGCAGTGCCTGGGGCCGCGGCACGGTGATCGCCTGCGCTTCCAGGGCAGCGCGCACGCCGGCATCGTTGGCCACCTCGCCCAGGGCCTTGTGCAGCGCCTGCACCACCGCCTCCGGCGTGTCCTTGCGCACGAAGTAACCGGACCAGGTGGAGAAGACGAAATCCTTGAGGGCCTTGCTTTCGGTGACCGAGGGATAGGTCTTGAGCATCTCCTGTCGCTCTGCGGAGAGCGTGACCACGACCTTCATGCGGCCCTGCTCGACCATCTGGACCTGGCTCTTGCCGTAGGGCGAGATGAAGATGTCCACCAGGCCGGCCATCACGTCCTGCTGTGCCGGGGCGATGCCCTTGTACGGCACATGGGTCATGGGCGCCCCGACCACCTTGGAGAGCTGCTCGCCCAGCACGTGGTACAGCGAGCCCGCACCGACGCTGGCGAAGGTCAGGGGCTTGCCCTCGGCGGCGGCCTTGCGCGCGTAGGCCGCGAGTTCGTCGCCATTGGAGACCGGGAGACCATTGCGGGCGAACATGGCCAGCGGGTTCACCGCGATCATCTGCACCAGCCGGAAATCCTCGCTGCGGTACTTGATGGCGCTGTTGGCCAGGGGCGCGAGTATCAGTTCGTTGGGGCCGCCCTGGAAGATCAGGTGTCCGTCGCCCGGCGCCTGGAGCACCTTCTGCGCCGCAATGCCGCCGCTCGCACCGGCGATGTTCTCGACGATCACCGGCTGCCCGAGCTGCTTTGCCAGCACCGTGTTGAGCGACCGCGCGATCACGTCCGACACGCCACCGGCCGGATAGGGAACGACCAGGCTCACGGTCTTGTTCGGAAAGGACTGAGCGAGAGCTGAGCCCACGGTCAGCATGGCTGCGGTCGCGGCCAGGACGGCGCGGCGGTTGAGGATGGTGTACACGGTTGTCTCCTTGTTGGTTGGGTTGAAACGGATGCTACGAGCCGCAAAACATGATGTCTAATGTATTTTTAGAACACTTCAATTAACCAAAAAGGCATAGAAGATGACCCTCGTCCAGCTACGCCAGTTCGTGGTCCTCGCCCGCGCGGGCTCATTCCTGCGTGCCGCGCAACAGCTGCACATCACCCAGCCTGCCCTCAGCCGCAGCATCAAGGCACTTGAAGACGATCTGGGCAGCCTGCTGTTCGACCGCGTGGGGCGCAGGATCGAGCTCACCCCTTTCGGCCGGTCGACGCTGCAGCGCGCGCAATCGCTGCTGGATGACGCAGCGCAGCTGCGCGCTGGCGGCGGCGAGCTCGGGGAAGACGAGCAGGGCAGCGTGCGTATCGGCCTGAGCTCCGGTCCGGGGCGCCTTCTGGGTGTCCCCATCCTGCGCCACGTCGCGCACCACTTGCCGCGCTTTCGCGTTGCGCTGGCGCGCGGCCACACCGATACGCTGGTCAGCCTGCTGCGCGAAGGTGCCCTCGATGCCATCATCGTCGACATCCGCTATCTCAAGCCCGCGTCGGACCTTCATGTGGAGCAACAGGTGCAGAGCAAGGGGGCCGTACTTTGCCGGGCAGGTCATCCCCTGCTCAAGAAACGTCGGGTCACCTTCAACGACCTGCTGGGCTACCCCGTGGCCAGCACGCCGCTCAGCGATGAACTCGCGCGGATCCTGGTGGAGTACTATGGTGAACGTGCGCATCCCGACACCCTGGTCCGCCTGGAGAGCGACGAGATCAGCACGCTGGTGGAGCTGGCCGAAACGACCGATGCCGTCCTGCTTGCCGTACGCGCCGCGGCGCCTCAGTTGCGCGAGCTACCGGTGGACGCCGCCTTCCACACCTTCGCCCGGTACGGGCTGGTCACGCTGGCGCGCCGATCGGAAGACCGATTCCTTCCAGTTCTCCGCACGGTCATGACGCAGGTGTTCGCAGAGCCCTCATCCGCCTAGAGCACACGGAGCCCGGCGTGGAAGCTGATGGCGGGAACACTTCTCCAGCTCCCCAGTGCAGCCCTGCCCGCCAACACGCTGCTGACCTTCGGCACCACGCCCGGGCGGCGGTACCCGTTCCGGCCAGAAGAACGGGCGATTTCGCTTTTCCAGAAAAGATGGGACACTGAGCAACGCACTGTGAAGCGCTGAGCGTAATGTGAACTTGTCTATGAACGAACGTCAACGCCTGTGGCTCGGTTCAGTGTTGGTGCTGCTGCAGTTCGGCCTGCTCGCAGTGCTGGCCCTGCTGGCCTGGCCCGCCGTGGAGCACGGCACCATCCCGCTGGCTGCATGGCTCATGGCCGGCGCGGCCCTGCTGCTGGCCGGCTGGGCCCTGCGGGCCAACCGCCCGGGCAACTTCAACATCCATCCCCGCCCGCGCGTGGGTGGCACCCTGGTCACGAGCGGCCCCTACGGCTGGATCCGCCATCCCATGTACACGTCCTTGCTGCTCGGCGCCCTGGCACTGGCGCGCACGGCGGACTCGGGTGCGGCCTGGCTGGCCTGGGGCGCGCTGCTAATCGTGCTGGGGATCAAATCGGCGGTGGAGGAGCGCTGGATGCTGGCGCAGCACCCGGGTTATGCGCACTATCGGGAGCAAACAAAGCGCTTCGTGCCCTGGGTTTACTGATCCATATCGCCTGCGCTGCGTCAACCAAACTGACGCCCCATCTGACACAGATCAACTCTTCGCTCCAACCATACCCACAAGGACTTCAAGCGCCGTTCCGGAATCAGGACCCAACAGCGATCAGCGCGAAACTGACGGCGCCCTGAGTTTCGATGCGCCAAAGGCGGGCTGGTAATTGGTCTGAAAGAGCTCAGGCCGGGCATTCTCGAGCGACGTCTCGTAAAGCTGCCAATTCAGCGTCATGCTCAAGCCCAAGCCAGTAGGAAGAATTGACCCCATCGAGGTGGTGAGGCGATACACATAGGTCTTACCCGCTTGCCAGTCGACATCCATCTCAATTCTCTTGGAAGCGCTGACATCTATCGGCCACTTCTGAACCAGCTTGTGTCGCCCCGCAGGCACGTGAAACCATGTATAGCCGCTGCGGCTGATATCTGCGATGTTGATCTCGTCGACATAAAGGTACGCATCACGCGCTCCCAGCGCCTGGCTATTCGTACGGTAGACATAGACCAACGCTTCATCGGGTCCCGGCGCAGGCGCCGCCTGATACTCGGGGCCAATTGCAGCGCATCCGGTCAGCCCTGCCAGTGCTAGCGCCGCTATTTCCTTTCTGATCATCATGACAAACTTTCTACCAGAGCATTTCTCGACTGATTCAAATGGACGAGCAGCGGCGATGGTCGCAGGGAAGACCTTCGCGAGCCATCCCCCAAAAGGGTCAGTCCACCACATCGAGGCAAACCCGGCTGTGCCGCCAAGGTGAGGTGTGATAAGGGCGACGAAGAGCACTCGGACTTGGCACTCTATCGGATTGCCGCGATGAACACGCAGCTGCTGTCAGCCCTCGACGAGGCCACGGTGGCGGTGCTGGCCACGGCGATCGAGCGCCTGCATGCCAAGACGCAGGAGCTGAGCCTGGCCTTGGCCAAAGACCTCAAGACCCGGCGCCGCCAGGACGGACCGCAGCGCATATTGCAACCACTCAAGACGCCTTAGCCGCGGCGCCTTGCGCTCAGCACTGGATCGGGTTACGACAAAACTTCTCCAGCTCCCGCACCGTCGCCTTGCCGGCCACGGCGTTCTTCGCCTTGGGCCCCACGTCCAGGCTGAGCTTGAACTCGTACTTCTTGAAGAAATCGTCGAACAGCTCGCCGCCCAGCGTGGCGTAGGCCGTCAGCGTGTCGGCCTTGGGGTCGTGCTCCAGCAGCACGGCGCACAGGGGCTGTTCAGCCGGGCCGTTGAGCACGCGCGCGCCCTGGGCCGGGTCGTACTGGCTGTGTTCGGCGCAGCAGTGGATCAGGTTGTCGGCCACGCCCTTCTTGGCCTTGCTCTTGCGAAAGCTGATGAAGCTCACCTGCTCCGTCGGGTAGACCAGCTGGTGGGCGCAGATGGCGCTGAAGGCCACGAGATTGCGCCCGGGCCCCACGCCGCCGGGCCAGGTATAGCTGTCCTTGCTCTTGGTGCTCAGCGGCTGCGGCGCGGCGGGCTTGTCGAGCTTGAGCAGGAAGACCGGCGTGGCCTCGAAGGGATAGTGGAAGACGTAATTGGTCTGCGCCTTGAGCTGGCTGGCCTTGATGGCGTCACCGTACTCGTTGGTCAGCAACACACGCGCGTAGTTTTTGGGTTTGGCGTCGGCCGCGAAGGCCGGCAGGGAGATGGCGGCCGTGAGGCAGGCCACGCTGGTGGAACAGGTTTCGACGAACTGGCGGCGATCCATGCGGGCTCCTCGCACATGAAGCACGTCCGGCAGGATGGCCGGATACGAGCCAATTTATCGGCGCGCCCCGGGCCCGTCAAGCGCGGGGATGCCCGGATTCAGGGGCGGCGCGATTCGCGTCGCGCAATCCACACCGTGGCACCGGCGATGATGACGCCACCGATCAGCGAGTGGCTCGTGGGTACGTCGCCAAACACCAGCCAGCCCAGGGCTGCGGCCCAGAGCAGGTCCAGGAACTTGACGGACTGGGTGGCCGAGATGTCGGCCACGGCGTAGGAGCGCATCAGCAGGTAGTGCGCCCCGCTGCCCAGCAGGCCGCAGAGCACATAGCCCGCCCACTGCACGCCCGAGACGGGCTGCCAGACCACCAGGGCCAGCGGCAGGCTCAGCAGGGTGACGGTGATGGACTGCCAGAGCACGATGACACCCGCCGATTCGTAGCGCGTGAGCGCCTTGCTGATCAGGAAGGAGGCCGCGAACATGGGCGCCGTGGACAGCATGACCAGGTTCCACCAGCCACCCTGCCCCGTCAGATTGGGGCCGACGACGATGAGCACGCCGCCAAAGCCGATGCCGGCAGCCAGCCAGCGCTCCCAGCGCATGGGCTCGCGCAGGAAGAGCCAGGCGCCGATCATGATGAAGAGGGGCGTGGTGAAGCCCATGGCCGTGGTATCGGACAGGGAGATGTGCGGAATGGCCGTGAACCAGATAGCCAGCGCCGTGGTGTGGACGATGCCGCGCACGAACTGCCCCTTGATGTCGCGTGGCATCCACGCGGCCAGACCGCCGCGCAGCACCAGAGGCAACAGCACGAGCACGCCGCAGAGGTAGCGCAGGAACTGCGACTGCATGGGCGGCAGCTGGGTGGTGAGATAGCGCGTGGTGGTGTTGAGCAGCACGAAGCACAGGCCGGCTGCGACGGACCAGATCAGTCCCTTGACGGTGTCGTCGAGCCGGTGCGCGCGATGCCGGGTGAGGTCCAGACGCCTGCGCCAGGGGCTGCGGTGAGGCTTCTTGGGGTGAACGCGGGCGCGCATAGACCGCGAGTTTAGTACGTGGACTTACTTTCTGCCGTCGCCCGCGGGACGGGCCGCCACGGATCAACTCGGACCGAAGCGCGAAGGTGGCCCGCTGGTGTCGCGCGCGGGGCGATCGGCCTCGGGCAGGCGCAGCAGCTGCAGGTCGGCCAGCGAGGCATACAGCGGCGCGCTGATCAGGCGCGAGATGCCGCTGGCCACCAGGGCGCAGGCCATGAGCGTGAGCACCAGGGCATGGCCGTCCACCATCTCCATCACGATGATGAAGGCCGTCATCGGCGCCTGGGTCACCGCGGCCAGGAAGCCCACCATGCCCAGGGCAATCAGCGTGGTGCGGTCGGGGTGGGCCATGAGCACGGCGATGTCATGCCCCAGCCCGCCACCGATGGCCAGCGAAGGCGCGAAGATGCCGGCCGGCACGCCGGCCCAGGCCGTGAGCCAGGTGGCGAGGAACTTGAGCGGCATGTAAAGCACCGAACTCTCGTGCGAGGCGCCTTCGAGGATGGCGCGCGTGGTGGTGGTGCCGCTGCCGAAGGTGGCGCCCAGGCTGACGACGCCGATCACCGCCACCGCCAGCCCGCAGACGGCGGCGAAGCGCACGGGATAGCGGCGACGCCAGCTGGAGAAACGGTCCTTGCCCAGACCCGAGAGCGAGACCACGAGCAGGCGCGCGAACAGGCCGCCCGCCAGCCCGCAGCACACGGCCACCAGCAGGCCGGGCCAGAACAGCGACCAGCTCACGGGATTGACGCGGATGACGCCGAAGTAGTTGCCGTTGCCATAGACCGAGACGGCCATGAGGCCGCCGAGCACGATGGCCGCCATGATGAGGCCGGTGTTGCGCTGCTCGGGCCGGCGCGTGAGCTCCTCGATGGCGAACATGATGCCGCCCAGCGGCGTGTTGAAGGCCGCGGCGATGCCGGCTGCGCCGCCGGCGACCAGCAGGCTCTGGTCGGACACGCCGCTGTTCTGCGGCAGCCAGCGGCGCGCGCTGTGCATGACACCGGCGGCAATCTGCACCGAGGGCCCTTCGCGCCCGAGCGAGAGCCCGCCCAGCAGGCCCCAGGCCGTGAGCACCATCTTGGCGACGGTCAGGCGCAGCGAGACGAAGAAATGGCGCACGGGTGCACCGACCCCGGGCGTGAGGGCTGCCATGACCTGGGGGATGCCCGAGCCCGCGGCGCCCGGCGCGAATTTGCGCGTGAGCCAGACGATGGCCGCGGTGCACAGGGGCGTCCAGATCAGTGGTGACCACCATTGCCAGGCCGCGAGTTCATGGAAGAGGTCCTGCGCGCGTTCGCTGAGCCAGGTGAAGAGCACCACGGTCAGACCCGAGAGCACGGCAAAGGCCAGGACCACGGCGCGCGTCATCCACGGACGCCAGTCGTATAGCTCCTTGCGGAACGAACTCTGGACATCGGGATGGGAACGCATGCGCTGGATCTGCTGGAGTCAGGAAGGCCGGAGGTGAGAGGGCATCATACAAGTCGTGCATTGCAGCATGCAAAAGATGTGCCCGGGCTTGGCGTCACATGGCCTGCGGCCCTATGACCTATGAGCCTCCGCTACAAGGCATGGTCTCAGCTTGTCAGCTGAGACCATGCCTTGTCCAGCCGCTTGATGCTGACGGGCTGCGGGGTGCGCAGCTCCTGCGCAAAGAAACTCACGCGCAGCTCCTCCAGCAGCCAGCGGAATTCCTGCAGGCGCTCGTCCATCACGCCCTTGCGCTCGGCGACCAAACGCAGGTAGCGCTGCTCCTGCGGCTTGAGCTCGCTCAGGCGCGCGGCATCGCGCGCAGGATCGGCGCGGTACTTGTCCAGGCGCAGGGTGATGGCCTTGAGGTAGCGCGCGTAGTGCTGCAGCTGCGGCCAGGGCGTCTGAGCCAGGAAGCGCTTGGGGCACAGGCGCTGCAGCTGCTGCGTGCAGTCGGCCGTGGCCTCGGGCGCATTCTTCGTGTCCTTGATCTTGCGCGCGGCCGTGGCGTATTCGGTGAGGATCACACCGGCCAGACGCGCGACCTCGTTGGCGATCAAGGTCAGGCGCCCTCGCCCCTCCTCCAGCCGTTTCTTGAAGTCGAATTCGTCGGCGGGCAAGGGGTCGAGCAGAAAGGCGCGCTCCAGCGCCACGTCGAGGATCTGGGCGCGCAGTTCTTCCATCGTGCCCAGCGGCATATAGGCCACGGCCATCTTCTGCAGATCGGGGATGTTCTTCTCGAGGTACTTGAGCGCGTCCTTGATCTGCAGGGCGAACAGGCGGCGCAGGCCGCCCCGGTGTTTGGCCGCCGCGACCTCAGGCTCGTCGAAGACCTCGATGCTCACGGCGTCGTTCTGGTCGATCAGCGCCGGGAAGCCGATCAGCGTCTGGCCGCCCTTGCGGATCTCCATGAGCTCGGGCAGTTCGCCGAAGGTCCAGGCGGTGTAGCGCTGCTCGGCCGGAACCGATGGTGCGGCGGGCGCGGGCTTGCCGCCCTTGTGCGGCGCGGCCTCTGCTTTGGCGGGTGCCGCCGGTGCAGCGGCCTGCGGCGTGAGCTTGAGCCCGGCCAGGGCCTGGAAGGCACCGCGTGCCTGGGCACCGAGCTCGGCCTTGAGCGCACCGAGGTTGCGCCCCGTGCCCAGCTGACGGCCGTGTTCGTCCACCACGCGGAAGTTCATGAACAGGTGGGGGCTGAGCATGTCGAGCTTGAAGTCCGCGCGCTTGACGTCCAGGCTGGTGATGTCGCGCACCTGCTTGAGCAGCGCGTCCGTCAGGCTGCCGCGGCCGAAGGCCTCCTCCGTGCCCAGCACGTCGGCCAGCTTCGCCGCCGATTCCGGCAACGGCACGAAGCGGCTGCGCGGCCTTTGCGGCAGGCTCTTGAGCAAGGCCTGGATCTTGTCCTTGAGCATGCCGGGCACCAGCCACTCGCAACGCTCCTCGTTGACCTGGTTGAGCACGAAGAGTGGCACGGTCACGGTGATGCCGTCGCGCGGATCACCCGGCTCGTGCAGATAGCTGGCCGCGCAGTCCACGCCGCCCAGGCGCACGGTCTTGGGAAAGGCGCTGGTGGTGATGCCCGCGGCCTCGTGGCGCATGAGCTCTTCACGCGTGAGCTTGAGCAGATTCGGATTGCTCTTGCTGGCCTCGCGGTACCAACGCTCGCAATCAAAGCCGCTGCAGACCTGTTGCGGCAGCTGCTGGTCGTAATAGGCGTAGATCAGCTCGTCGTCCACCAGCACGTCCTGCCGGCGCGACTTGTGTTCGAGTTCCTCGACCTGGCGGATCAGCTTCTGGTTGGCGGCGAGGAAAGGCAGCCTGGTTTCCCATTCGCCGGCCACCAGGCCTTCGCGGATGAAGACCTCGCGCGCAGCCACCGGGTCCACCTTGCCGTAGTTCACGCGGCGCCCGCTGTAGACCACGATGCCGTAGAGCGTGGCGCGCTCCAGTGCCACGACTTCGGCCGCCTTCTTTTCCCAGTGCGGGTCCAGCAGCTGCTTCTTGAGCAGGTGGCCGGCCACCTGCTCGATCCACTGCGGCTCGATGGCGGCGATGCCGCGGCCGAAGAGGCGCGTGGTTTCCACGAGTTCTGCCACCACGATCCAGCGGCCCGGCCGTTTGCTCAGGTGCGCGCCCGGATGGCGGAAGAACTTGATGCCGCGTGCGCCCAAGTATTCACCGGCGCTGGCCTCTTCCTCGAGCTTGCAGCCCACGTTGCCCAGCAGGCCGGCCAGCATGGACAGGTGCAGCTGTTCATAAGAGGCCGGCGTGCTGTTGATCTGCCACTTGTGTTCGGTCACCACGGTCAGCAGCTGGCTGTGGATGTCGCGCCACTCGCGCACGCGACGGATGTTGACGAAGTTCTGGCGTAGCAGCTGCTCGTACTGGCGGTTGCTGAGCTTGTGCTCTCCGTGGCCGCCACGCGCGTCGTTGATCCACTTCCAGAGCTTGAGGTAGCCCGTGAACTCGCTCTTCTCATCGTCGAACTTGGCGTGGGCCTGGTCGGCCTGGGCCTGGGCTTCCATGGGGCGGTCGCGCACGTCCTGCACGCTGAGGGCACTGGCGATGACCAGCACCTCGTCCAGCGCGCCGCGGGCCTTGGCCTCCAGGATCATGCGGCCCACGCGCGGGTCCAGCGGCAGCTTGGCGAGCTCGCGGCCTACTGCAGTGAGCTCGTTGCTCTCGTCCACCGCGCCGAGTTCGGCCAGCAGCTGGTAGCCGTCGGCAATCGCACGGCCCGAGGGGGCTTCGAGGAAAGGAAAGTCCTCCACCATGCCCAGGTGGAGCGACTTCATGCGCAGGATGACGCCGGCCAGGGAGCTGCGCAGGATCTCCGGCGTGGTGAAACGGTCTCGCCCTGCAAAGTCCTTCTCGTCGTAGAGGCGGATGCAGATGCCGTTGGCCACGCGGCCGCAACGGCCGGCGCGCTGGTTGGCGGCTGCCTGGCTCACCGGCTCGACCAGCAGCTGCTCCACCTTGCTACGGAAACTGTAGCGCTTGACGCGTGCCGTGCCAGCGTCGATCACGTAGCGGATGCCGGGGACGGTGAGCGAGGTCTCGGCCACGTTGGTGGCCAGCACGATGCGCCGGCCCGTGTGACCGTCGAAGACCCGGTCCTGCTCGGCCTGGCTCAGGCGCGCGAACAGGGGCAGCACCTCGGCGTTGCGCGTGATGGGGTTGTGGCTCAGATGCTTGCGCAGGTGGTCGGCGGCCTCGCGGATCTCGCGCTCACCCGGCAGAAAGACCAGAATATCGCCCTGCTGTCCCGGCTCGCGCCAGAGCTCATCCACGGCGTCGGCGATGGCGTCGTTGAGGTCGTACTCGCGGCTTTCCTCGTAGGGACGGTAGCGCTGCTCCACCGGGTAGGTGCGGCCCGAGACCATGATGACCGGCGCCGGGCCCTGGCGCGAGGCGAAGTGCTGGGCAAAACGGTCGGCGTCGATGGTGGCCGAAGTGACCACGATCTTGAGGTCCGGACGCCGCGGCAGGATCTGCTTGAGGTAGCCGAGCAGGAAGTCGATGTTGAGGCTGCGCTCGTGCGCCTCGTCGATGATGATCGTGTCGTAGGCGTTGAGCAGCGGGTCGGTCTGGGTCTCGGCCAGCAGGATGCCGTCGGTCATGAGCTTGACGGAGGCGTCCTTGCCCAGGCGGTCGTTGAAGCGCACCTTGTAGCCGACGACCTCGCCCAGCGGGGTCTGGAGCTCCTCGGCGATGCGCTTGGCCACCGAACTCGCAGCAATACGGCGCGGCTGGGTGTGACCGATCAGGCGGCCGCGCTGGCCCGCGGGATAGTTGCATTTGCCGCGGCCCAGGGCGAGCGCGATCTTGGGCAGCTGGGTGGTCTTGCCCGAACCAGTCTCGCCGCAGACGATGATGACCTGGTGCTGCTGCAGCGCGGCCATGATCTCGTCGCGTTTGGCCGACACCGGCAGCGCTTCGGGGAACTCGATTTTCAGGGGAGTGGAACTCAAGGGTCTAACATGCGGGAGAATCCGCAATTATCCCAGCCTGACCACTGCCCTCCTCCCGCCCCGCAATGTCCGCTGTCTTCAACTTCACCTTCGTGCCCTGGTTCCGCTCGGTGGCGCCCTACATCCACAAGTTCCGCAACCAGACTTTCGTGGTGGGCGTCTGTGGCGAGGCGATCGCGGCCGGCAAGCTGCCGCATCTGGCCCAGGACCTGGCGCTGATCCAGAGCATGGGCGTGAGGATCGTCCTGGTGCACGGCTTTCGCCCCCAGGTGAACGAGCAGCTCAAGGCCAAGGGCCACACGGCCAAGTACTCGCATGGCATGCGCATCACGGATGAGGTGGCGCTGGACTGCGCGCAGGAGGCTGCGGGCCAGCTGCGCTACGAGATCGAGGCGGCCTTCAGCCAGGGCCTGCCCAACACGCCCATGGCCGGGGCCACGGTGCGCGTGCTTTCGGGCAACTTCATCACGGCCCGCCCGGTGGGCATCCTCGACGGCGTGGACTTCCAGCATTCGGGCCTGGTGCGCAAGGTGGACGTGGCGGGCCTCAACCGCACCCTGGACATGGGCGCCATGGTGCTGCTTTCGCCCTTCGGCTTCTCGCCCACGGGCGAGGCCTTCAACCTGACCATGGAAGAGGTGGCCACCTCCGTGGCCACGGCCCTGCACGCCGACAAGCTGATCTTCGTGACCGAGATCCCGGGCATCCGCATCAATCCCCATGCGCCCGAGAGCGAAGACAACCCCATCGACACGGAGCTGCCGCTGGCGGCGGCCGAGAAGCTGCTCGCCGCCCTGCCCGGCGCGACCCTGCCCACGGACACGGCTTTCTACCTGCAGCACTGCGTCAAGGCCTGCAAGGGCGGCGTGGAGCGCAGCCACATCATTCCCTTCGCGGTGGACGGCTCGCTGCTGCTGGAGATCTATGTGCACGACGGCATCGGCACCATGGTGGTGGACGAGAAGCTGGAAGAGCTGCGCGAGGCCACGCCCGACGACGTCGGTGGCATCCTGCAGCTGATCGAGCCTTTCGAGAAGGACGGCACCCTGGTCAAGCGCAGCCGCACCGAGATCGAACGCGACATCGGCAACTACACCATCGTCGAGCACGACGGCGTGATCTTCGCCTGTGCGGCGCTCTACCCCTACCCCGAGGCCAAGACGGCCGAGATGGCCGCGCTGACCGTCTCGCCCGAATCCCAGGGCCAGGGCGATGGTGAGAAGGTCCTCAAGCGCGTCGAGCAGCGCGCCAGGGCCATGGGCCTGGAAAGCATCTTCGTGCTGACCACGCGCACCATGCACTGGTTCATCAAGCGCGGCTTCCAGAACGTGGACCCGGACTGGCTGCCCGAGGCGCGCAAGCGCAAGTACAACTGGGACCGCAAGTCCCAGGTGCTGGTCAAGAAGCTCTGATCAGCTGGCGGCCGGCGCCACACGCGGCAGGCGCAGCTCGAAGACCGAGCCCTGGCCCGGCTGGCTGCGCAGGCTGATCTGCCCGCCCAGCACATGGGTCACCGCGTTGAAGACGATGTGCAGGCCCAGGCCGGTGCCGCCCTGGCCGAGCTTGGTGGTGAAAAAGGGCTCGAAGACCTTCTTCTGCAGCGCTTGCGGGATGCCCCGGCCGTTGTCAGCCACGCTGAACACGATCTCCTCCCCCGCGCCCGCCGCAGCGCTGATGGTGATGATGCCGCCCTCGCGGCCGTCAAAGGCGTGCATGACGGCATTGCTGATCAGGTTGGTCAGGACCTGGCCGAGTGCGCCGGGATAGCTGTCCAGCACCAGGGCGTCGGGCACCTGCACCTCGATGCGACACGCCTGGCCACGCAGCGTGGGCTGCAGGGTCAGCAGCACTTCGTCCACCACCTCGCGCAGCTCGAAACGGCGGCGCTGCGCGCTGGTCTGGTCCACCGCCACCTGCTTGAAGCTGCTCACCAGGGCCGCGGCGCGCTGCATATTGCGCAGGCTGATGGAACAGGCCATCTCCACCGCCTCGGCAAAGCGCTGCAGATCCGAGTAACGCATGGCGTCGCGCGGCACCGCACGGAACTCGCGCAGCCGTTCGCCCAGTGTGGAAATGGCCATGACGCTGTTGCCGATGGGGGTGTTGAGCTCGTGGGCCACGCCGGCCACGAGGTTACCCAGCGCGGCGAGCTTCTCCGATTCGACCAGCTGCTCCTGAGCCCGCTGCAGATTGAGCACGGTGCTCTCCAGACGCTGGTTGGCCAGGCGCAGCTCCTCGGTGCGCGTCTCCACCCGCTGCTCCAGTTCCACATTGAGCTGCTGCAGCTCGCGCTCGATGCGCCGCTGCTCGGTGATGTCCACCGTCATCATGAGCACCAGGCGCTCGTCGCCGATGTCGGTGATCAGCGCCGACAGCCGGCACAGGATGGAGCGCCCCCGGCCGTCCAAGCACCAGGTCTCGAAGCCATCGACCCGGCCATCGGCCTCGAGCTGCTGGAGATAACGCAGCCGGTCAGACGACTCGGCCCAGATGCCGAACTCCTGGCCGTTGCGCCCCAGCACCTCGGCGCGGCTGCGCTGGTAGAGCTGCTCCCAGGCGCGGTTGACGCTGATCACACGGTAGGACTGGCGTACGTCGGACACCGACATGGGGGCTGGCGAGGCGTGGAAGATGGTTTCCAGCTTGAGCTCGTTGTCGCGCAGGGCCTGCTCGGCCCGGCGACGTTGCGTGATGTCCACGTCCATGCAGACGAAGAGGGGCTGCCCGGCGTCGCCCGGGATCGCAAAGGTGCTGGCCAGGATGCGGATGGGCTCGCCGTCGGCGCGCTGCATGTCGAATTCGACCGGACCGACCGGCTGGCCGGTGCGCTCGATCTCCTGCAGCGTGCGCACGAAATCGACCGCCTGGGCCTGGCTCTGGTAGAAGTTCAGGGTGCCATCGGCGATGTTGCGTCCCAGCGCCTGCGCGGTCGGGATGCCATACATCTCGGCCGAGGCCTGGTTCCAGTACAGCACGGTGCCTTCGCGGTCGTACCACTGGATGGCCACCGAGGGTGTGTTCTCCAGCGTGGCCTTGAGGCGCGACTCACTGCGCATGCGCGCCGCCTCGCGCTCGTCGATCACCCGGGTCATGCCGTCGAGATCGGCCGCCAGCTGGCGGAACTCGGCCACGGCCCCCACATCCTCGTCACCGCCGGCCGGCGCGCCGCGGGCGATGCGGTTGGCCTTGCGCGCCAGCACGCGAAACGGCCGGCTCAGCCGCGCGGCCCACAGCGGCGCCAGCGCCAGGCTGATGAGCAGCGAACCACCGTAGCCCAGCACCACGAGCAGCACCGTGAGGCGGTAGTTGTAGTGCGCCATGCCGGAGGGCATGACCCCCACGATGACCCAGCCCAGCTTGGACGACACCTCGCCGCCGACCAGCAGGCGCCGGCCCAGCACGTCGACATAGGGCGGCGGCACCTTGCCCTGGGCAATGGCCTGGAAAGCCGGGTAGGCGCCGAAGTCGTTGACCGGCAGCGGCCGCGGATGGGAGCTGGCCAGGCGCTTGCCCCGGCGGTCCAGCACCAGCACACTGGCCTCGCCGGTGTAGCCGATGGCCTTCATGATCGTGAGCAGGCGCTCGGGTGACAGCTCGCCGATCACCATGCGTGAGCCGGCCACCATGGCCACGCCCACGCTCATCTGGCCGCTGAGCACGGAGAGATAGGTGTCGCTCCACAGCGGCGGTGGCGCGGGCGCGCCGGGACGCTGCAGCGCGCGCTGCGCACGATAGAGTCGGTTGGCCGAAAGATCGAGCCCGCGCAGCGCCATGCCACGGGTGACGACGCGCCGGCTCGGCAGGCCATAGGCCTCGACACGGCCGTCGGGACCGACCAGGGTCAGCGAGTCGAAGGTGGCCCCCTCAGCTACGACGGCGTCCAGCAGGAACTGCAACTCGGCGGGCGCGCGCCCGGCCTGCAGCGCGTACAGCAGGGGCTCGATCTGGTGCTCGACCGACTCGATGTAGCGGTCCAGCAGGCGGTTGGCCTGCTGCGCCGTATCGAGCGCCTGTTCGCGCCCGCGCTGCTCGACCTGCGGCAGGCGCAGCAGCAGGATCAGCGTGGCCACGACGGTGAAACTCAGCAGTGCCGCCGAGGCCAGCAGCAGCGACAGCGACATCCGCAGGCTGATGGTGCGCGGTCTGGAACGGAGCATGGCGGCTTCAGTTGACGGCCACGAAGCGGCCGCCCTTGACGATGGTGATGTAGTTGCGCCGTTGCACGTCGCCGTAGAGGTCGAAGTTCCAGCGCTCCTGCAGCCCTTCGTAGGGGCCGGCCTGCAGCAGGGCCTGCTTGACGCTCTGCCCGGGACGCTGCTGGCGCAGGGCCTGGATCAGCGCCTGGGTGGCATCGTAGGCCGCCACGCTGGCAAAGCCCGGCTCCTGCGCGAAACGCTCGCGGTAGGCCCGCAGGAAGGCCTGGTAGCGCGGCGTGGCCAGGTCGCGGTTGAACAGCTGGACGGAGGACATGCCCTCGACCTCGCCCCCGCCGAGTTCCAGCAGCTGCTCGGTGGCCGACCAGGTGACGCCCAGCGCGGGCAGGCGCCAGCCGGCCTGTCGCACCAGCAGCAGCAGACGCACCGTGTCGACCGCGTTGGCCACGTAGATGATGGCGTCAGCCTCGCGTCCGCGCAGCTGGCGCACGGCCTGCTGGTAGCTGTCAGGCTGGCCGGAGTTGAAAGGCAGGGCCTGCACGAGACGTCCGCCGTGCGTGCCGATGGCCTCGCGGTAGGCGCTCAGCCAGTCTTCGCTGTAGATGCTGTTGCGCGTGTCGTAGAGCGCCAGCACGCGGCGCCATCCCCGGCTGGCATGGTGATGTGCCGCCTGGCGGGCGTTGTGCTGCGTGGAGGTCAGCGCCATGAAGAGCGTGTCGTCGCGCCCCAGCAGACGGCTGGCCGAGACCGTGGGGCTGACGAGCACCAGGTTGGCACGGGCGCTTGCGGGCAGCACGGCTTCGGCCATGGCGCTGGTCGTGGGGCCGATGATGGCGACCACGCCGTCGCGCTCGAAGGCTGCGAGCGCGGCACGGGCCTGTTCCGGATCCTGCGCGTCGTCGCGCGGCAGCAGTTCGAGCTGGCGGCCATGGACCCCGCCTTCGGCATTGCATTGCTCCACGGCAAGCTGGGCACCGGCACGCGCGGCCTCGCCCAGATCGGCCACGCTGCCGCTGAGCCCGGCCAGCAGACCGATGCGCAGCGTGGGCTGGGGCCCGCAGGCACTCAGCCAGGGCAGCAAGGCCGCGCCCAGCAGGAGACGACGGCGCTGCGGGCGCAGGGCGGAACGCTGCGGCATCAGCAATGGCCCCCGCAGGCGGCCAGCCAGGCCAGCAGTTCGTCGAGCGGCATGGGCTTGGCATAGAGGTAGCCCTGGGCTTCGTGGCAGCCCAGGCGGCGCAGGTAGTCGGCCTGCTCGCGTGTCTCCACGCCCTCGGCCAGCACGCTCAGGCCCAGCTGCTGGCCCAGCGGAATGACCAGCTCGGCAATGCGTGCGCCGCGGGTCTGAGTGTTGAGCACCTGCACGAAGGATCGGTCGATCTTGAGTCGGTCCACGGGCAGGCGGTCCAGATAGGCCAGCGAGGAGTAGCCGGTGCCGAAGTCGTCGATGGCGATGCTCACCCCGCGCTCGCGGATGCGCTGCAGCGAGGACTCGGCCTGGTCCGAGCCCATGATGGCCACCGATTCGGTGATTTCCAGTTCCAGCAGTCCCTCGCTGCCGGGCTCCTGCGCCAGGGCTGCCTCGAGGTCGGGGACGAAGTCCGGGTGCGAGAACTGCTGGGCCGAGACGTTGACCGACATGCGCAGGCCTTCATGCCCCTGGACACGCAGCGTCTGCAGGGCACGCAGGGCGTCGCGCAGCACCCAGGCGCCGAGCTCGATGATCAGCCCCGAACTTTCGGCAATGGGCAGGAAGCGGTCGGGCGGGATGTAACGCCCGTCCTCGGCACGCCAGCGCAGCAGGGCCTCCACGCCCGTGACGCGGCCGGTGTCCAGTGCCACCTGGGGCTGGTACACCAGGAACAGGCGCTCGCGCTGGAAGGCGTGTCGCAGGGCATGCAGCAGGCGGGTGTGCTCGCGCGTCTCGCGCGCCGAGGACAGGGTGTACCAGGCGTCCTGGCCATGACCGCCCATCTTGGCGCGCTTGAGCGCAATCCAGGCTTCCTTGAGCAGGTCTGCGCCGGTGACGCCCTGGGCCTCGCGCAGGCGCACCGCACCGATGGACACGCTGACCACATGCTCCGCGTCGTCAAAGACAAAGCTCTGGGCGAACAGGCGGCGCAGGGCAGCCGGCTGCACCGCCGCCTCTTCGCCCCAGACCGCAAAGGTGTCGTTGCTGACGCGCGCCAGCACGGTGGGTGCCGGCAGGGCCTGGCGCAGGCGCTGGGCCGCGATCTGCAACAGGCGGTCGCCATAGGCGTGGCCGAACATGTCGTTGATGCCCGAGAAATGATCGATATCGACCAGCGCCAGCACGGTGCTGTCCATGCAGGCCGTATCGCTGCGGCAGGCCTCGAGCTGGCGGACCAGCGCAGTGCGGTTGTTCAGGCCGGTGAGCGCGTCGCGGTAGGCCGCATCGTGCAGGCGGTCGAGCAGGCGCAGGTTCTGCCACTCCAGCGTCATGTGGGCGCAGAAGACGTCGAGCATATGCAGGTCCGCGTTCTGCATGCGGGCTGGCGGCAGGTGCACGAAGGCCGCCATCTCGCCTCCCTGCTCCTGCCGCAGGTACAGGGCCATGCCTTCGGCGCACGCCAGGCTGCGGCGCGCCTGCAGGCAGCGCTCCAGCAGCTCGCGCACCGCCACACCGGCAGCCACGGGCGGGCCGGTGTGGCCCGGCGCATCGGTATAGCGTCCCGCCGTGGCCTGCAGCAGCAGCGGCGCATCGGGCCCGGCACGCTCGACGAGGAAGCCGTCGGGCGGGGCGCCGAAATAGGCCGCCAGCATGAGCAGCAGATCGCTGGCGTCGGGGATGCGGTCCTCGCCGGCATAGGACTTGATGCGGCGCCCGCTGTCGATGATCTTCTGCAGACTCTCGCGGGCCTGCATGGCCTGGCAGATCTGCGCATAGGTGCGCAGTGCCACCGACAAGGCGGCGAAGAGCTTGGTCTGGGTCAGCTCGCTCTTGGCCTTGTAGTCGTTGATGTCGTAACGGCGGATGGTGTCGATCTCGGGCGCATAACCCGGCTGGCCGGTGCGCAGGATGATGCGGGTGCAGGCCAGGCCCAGCTCGTCACGGATGCGCGCGATGATGTCCAGGCCCGCGGTCGGCGTCTCCATGACCACGTCGAGCAGCACCACGGCGATGTCGGGCTCGACGGCCAGCAGGCGCAGGGCCTCGGCGCTGGAGTAGGCATGCAGCAGTTCCAGCGGCCGGTCCGCCACCTGCAGATGGGCCAGCGCGAAGCCGGTGGCCTGGTGCACCTCGGGGTCGTCGTCCACCACCAGGATGCGCCAGGGTGGCTGCCCGGTTTCAGGCAGCGCAGGCTCCTCGCGGAAGACGACCTGGGAGTTGAGGGCACTCATACAGCTTGCGCCGATTCATCGGGTTTTCTGGCCCTATGCTACGCCAGTGCCGGGCGCCACCGTGGCGCGAGAACTCAGGATATACCGGAAACGTGAACTTTTCCCCCGCTCAGGAGCGGCCCAGCCTCAGCTGCGACGACGCCTCGCGTTCGAGCCGGAACACCGACACCGTCTGCACCAGCTCCTGCGCCTGGGTTCGCAGGCTGCTGGCCGCGGCGGCCATCTGCTCCACCAGCGCCGCGTTCTGCTGCGTGGCCTGATCCATCTGCGTCACGGCCTCGCCCACCTGGGCCACGCCTGAGCTCTGTTCCGCACTGGCCGCGCTGATCGCGCCCATGATGTCGGTCACGCGCTTGATGCTGGACACCACGTCTTCCATCGTGTGGCCCGCCTGGTCCACCAGCACCGTGCCCTGCTCCACACGGCCCACGCTGTCGTTGATCAGCGCCTTGATCTCCCTGGCCGCCTCGGCACTGCGCCCGGCCAGGCTGCGCACCTCGCTGGCGACCACGGCAAAGCCGCGGCCCTGCTCACCGGCGCGCGCGGCTTCCACCGCGGCGTTAAGCGCCAGGATATTGGTCTGGAAGGCGATGCCATCGATCACGCTGATGATGTCGGCGATCTTGCGCGAACTCTCGTTGATGCCCTTCATGGTCTGGACGACCTCGGCCACGACCTCGCCGCCCTGCACAGCCACCGTGCTGGCACTCTGCGCCAGCTGGTTGGCCTGACGGGCGTTGTCCGCGTTTTGCTTGACGGTGGAGCCCAGCTCCTCCATGGAGGCGGCGGTCTGCTCCAGCGCACTGGCCTGGCTTTCGGTGCGCGCGCTCAGATCCTGGTTGCCCTGCGCGATCTCGGCACTGGCGGTCGACACCGACTCGGCACCCTGACGCACCCGGGTGACCATCTGCGCCAGGTTATCCCGCATCTGGGATATCGATCGCAGCAGCTCTGCCAGCTCGTCACGTCCCTGGACCGGGATGTCGACCGACAGATTGCCTTGGGAGATCTCGTTCGTGGTCGTCACGGCGAGCTGGATGGGGCGCACCACCGCGCGGGTCATGCTCAGCGCGAGCACGGCGCTGATCGCGCAGATGATCACCGCGAGGACGGTGCTGATCATCATGGCCTGCTCGCCCTGCCTCTGGGCTCGCTCAGCCATCGCCTCCGCCTCCCTGGCGATCAGGACCTCGATGTCCACGAGCAATTTGGCCGCCGCCCGGTCGATGCCGCTCACAGCCTTGTCTCCCACCGTGTGGCTGAAGCCGGAGCTCTTAAACGCTTCCAGGCCGCGCCGGTACCCCTCACCGAGTGTCGCGTGCTCCTTGAGGAAGCGCTCCAGCAGCGTCTTCGCCTCGCCGTCGGGCAGCTCAGCGAGCAGCTGTCGACCCTGCTTGGCGATCTCCTGCTCGTTCTTGACAAAACTGGTCCAGAAACGGTCCAGCTGCTTCTCATCGGCTCCGCGCAGCAGCACGTTCTTCCACTCCTGGACCTGGGTCTTGAAGGTCGAGAGCATGACCGCGACCTGCCGTTCGTGCGACACGGCATCAAGCACCTTGACCTCGAATGTCTGCAGGGAGCGGTACATCATGAGGATCCCGAACGCGGAAGTGGCCAGCAGCAGGCCGATGATGACAGCAACGGTCAGTGGCAGACGAAGACTGATTTTCACGTGAACACGCCTCCTCGATATGGACTCGGCAACCCTCGGCTCTGAACGGCCACGGGCAGTTTGCGGATGGGGGACGGGCGCAGTGTGGCATTGCGCCGGGATCCGGTTTCCATTCTCCGGGCTTCCCGTACAAGGCGCTAAGGAATTTTTTCTCATCGGACACCCAGAAACTGAGGGTTCCGACGTCAGAGCGACATCCGCTTCTGCGTGCACCATCACGGCGCAGCGGCTCCGCATCTTTCAGGGGCTGGACGCCCCGGGCAGCGAGCGGCCATCCCTGCTGTCCAGGACAGGCCTAGGCCAGCGCAGCGAGGCGCCTGTCCTGCCGCGCACGCAGGCGCGCAATATCCGCCACGTCCTGTACCGAAAGTTTGGGGCCGGGTTTGCGCACCGCCTCGCTGGCAATGACGCCACGCTTCATCAGCAGGTGCTTGCGCACCGCGAGGCCGATGCCGGCCTGCTGCTCGTAACGCGCCAGCGGCAGGTAGGCGTCGAACAGGTCATGCGCGCGTTCGACGTCGCCACGCGCGTGCGCCGCGTAGACGTCGACCATCATCTCGGGATAGGCAAAGCCTGTCATCACGCCGTCGGCCCCGCGTGTGAGCTCCTCGGGCAGGAACAGGCCGCCACCATTGCCGGTGAGGATGGACACGCGCTGCAGCTCGCCCCGGTCGCTGGCGGCACGGATGGCACTGAGCTTGGCCAGGCCCGGGCAGTCCTCGTGCTTGAGCATCACGCAGTTTGGCGAGTTCTTCAGGATCCTGAGGATGACCCCGGTGGACATCTGCACGCCCGTGGCCACAGGGTGGTCCTGCAGCACCCAGGGCACGTCCGGGCCCAGGGTCTCGTTGACCATGTCGAAATAGGCCGTGATCTGGTCATCGGTGCGCACGGTGGACGGCGGCGCCACCATGACGCCGGCCGCACCCAGGTCCATGACGCTCTGCGTCAACTCCTTCATGGGCGCAAAGCCGGGTGCCGAGGCACCCACGACCACGGGCACGCGCCCGTTCACACGGGCCAGCACCTGCCGCACGAAGATGCGGGACTCCTCCATGGTGAGCTTGGGCGCCTCACCCATGATGCCCAGCACGGTCAGGCCCGTCACGCCTTTCTCCAGGCAGAAATCCACCATGCGGTCGGTGCTGGCCAGGTCCAGCGCACCGCTGTCGGTGAAGGGTGTGACGGTGATGAGGTAAACGCCCCGGGCGTTGCGGTCGAATGTATGGCTCATGGCGGCTCCTGTGTATGGAGCATAGCGCCAACAGGCGTCGCACCACGAAATACGGCACCCGAAGGTGCCGTGATCCAACGGCGATCAGGGACTCAGAAGCTTTCCCATTCCCCCTCGTCCGCAGACTTGGACGCGGGTGCGGGCCTGGCAACCGCCGCAGGCGCGGCGGCCTTGCGGGATGGGGGTGCGCTGGACAGGGCACGCGGGGTGGCTGGAGGCGCCGCCGGCCGCACCGGCGACGCTGCGGCCGCCACCGCGGGGTCCGGGCGCGGGGCCGGCACCACGGACGTCGCCCGGGCATCGAGCTTGAACACCGCCACCGCCTGCACCAGATCCTGGGCCTGGCTGCGCAGGCTGCTGGCTGCGGCGGCCATCTCTTCGACGAGTGCGGCGTTCTGCTGCGTGGCCTGGTCCATCTGCGTCACGGCTTCGCCGATCTGCGAGACGCCCGCGCTCTGCTCGCTGCTGGCGGCGCTGATCTCACCCATGATGTCGGTCACGCGCCGGATGCTGGCCACCACCTCCTCCATGGTACGGCCGGCCTGCTCGACCTGGGTGCTGCCTTGTTCCACCCTCTGCACGCTGTCGGTGATGAGCTGCTTGATCTCCTTGGCGGCTTCGGCGCTGCGGCTGGCCAGGCTGCGCACCTCGCTGGCCACCACCGCGAAGCCACGGCCCTGTTCGCCCGCACGCGCCGCTTCCACGGCGGCATTGAGCGCCAGGATATTGGTCTGGAATGCGATGCCGTCGATCACGCTGATGATGTCGTGGATCTTGCGCGCGCTGTCATTGATGCCCTTCATGGTGCCGACCACCTGGGCCACGACTTCGCCGCCCTGCACAGCCACGGTACTCGCGCTCTGAGCCAGCTGGTTGGCCTGGCGCGCGTTGTCGGCGTTCTGCTTCACCGTCGAGCCCAGTTCCTCCATCGAAGCGGCGGTCTGCTCCAGCGCGCTGGCCTGGCTCTCGGTGCGTGCGCTCAGGTCCTGGTTGCCCTGCGCAATCTCGGCGCTGGCCGTGGACACGGACTCGGAGCCCTGGCGGACGCGGCCCACGATCTGCACCAGGTTGTGCTGCATGGCACCCAGGGCCTGCAGCACACTGGCGACCTCGTCCTTGCCGCACACCTGCACGCTGCGGGTCAGGTCGCCCTGGGCCACGGCTTCGGACAGGCTTACGGCGTCGCGGAGCGAGCGCGAGACACCGCGGATCAGGGCCAGGCCCAGGGCCCAGGCAAAAAGCACGCCCACCACAATGGCCCCGATCGCCAGCCCGAAGATGATGCGATAACGGGCGACCGCGGCGTCATACTCCTGCTTCGCGACATCGAGCTGCAGCTTGATCAGCGCCTGCGAAGCGGTGCTGGCCTTGTCGTAGAGGACCGGCAGCGCGTCCTGTACCAGAGAGGCGAGCTGGGGGATGTCATCGGCACGCATGGCGGCGATGGCCGGACGCAAACCTTCAGAGACGTAGCGGCCACGCGCCGTAGCGAACTCCTTGGCCAGCTTTAGCTCCTCCTCCGTATGAGAAGTGGCCATGAAGGCCTCCCAGATTTTGGTGATGGCAGCGATATTGGCCTCTATCTTCGCACTGTTGGCCTTGACGGCCTCCGCACCCGGCGACATCAGCGTGATCAGCGCCAGCATGCGGTTCTGCTGCATCATGGAATCGATCTGGGCCAGCTGCGCCGCCGGTACGGTTCTGTCCTCATAGACGGTCTTGAGTCCTGCGTTGGTCTTGCTGATGCCAAACAGGCCGATGGCCCCAATGATGATGAGCAGGCCGGAAAGGACGACCAGCAGGATCAGCAGGCGGGTGGAAATCTTGAGATTGTTCATTCATTGAGCCTTGGAAACAGGCGCACGATACCGGCTTCCTGCCAGCACGCATCAACCGGTGTGCCTGGTGTTCTAATCGCTTCCGCCGCGAGCGTCAAGCTGTATGGCCTCAGCCACGCAGCCTGAACACCGCCACCGCCTGCACCAGGTCCTGCGCCTGATTGCGCAGGCTGCCGGCGGCGGCGGCCATTTCTTCCACCAACGCGGCGTTCTGCTGCGTGGCCTGGTCCATCTGCGTCACGGCCTCGCCCACCTGGGCCACGCCAGCACTTTGCTCGGAACTCGCGGCACTGATCTCGCCCATGATGTCGGTCACGCGCCTGATGCTGGCCACCACCTCGTCCATGGTGCGCCCAGCCTGCTCCACCTGGTTGCTGCCCTGGTCGACACGGCCCACGCTGTCGGAGATCAAGGCCTTGATCTCCTTCGCGGCCTCGGCGCTGCGTCCGGCCAGACTGCGGACCTCGCCCGCCACCACGGCAAAGCCGCGGCCCTGCTCGCCGGCACGCGCGGCTTCCACCGCGGCGTTGAGCGCCAGGATGTTGGTCTGGAACGCAATGCCGTCGATGACATTGATGATGTCGGCGATCTTCTTGCTGCTGTCGCTGATGCCGCGCATGGTGTCGACCACCTGGCTCACGACCTCGCCGCCCTGCACGGCTACCGTCGAAGCGCTTTGCGCCAGCTGGTTGGCCTGGCGGGCGTTGTCGGCGTTCTGCCTGACCGTCGAACCCAGCTCCTCCATGGAAGCAGCGGTCTCCTCCAGGGCACTGGCCTGGCTTTCGGTGCGTGCGCTCAGGTCCTGGTTGCCCTGCGCGATCTCGGCACTGGCCGTGGATACGGATTCACTGCCCTGGCGCACCCGGCCGACGATCTGGGCCAGGTTGTGCTGCATCGCGGCCAGGGCCTGCAACAGTTGCGCCGCCTCGTCCTTGCCCTGGGCTTCGATACGCTGCGAGAGATCCCCCTCAGCGATGTGCTGCGCCGATGCCACCGCCGTCTGGATGGGTTGCACGATGGAGCGCGCAAGCATGAAGGCGAAGGCCGCGCCCAGACCCACCGCGATCAGGCCACCGGCCACGAGCAGCAGACGACCTGTGGCCGCGCTGCTGTCAGCCGCCGCCAGTGCCCGGTCGTATACCTCCTGCTGGCGCTTTTCGAGATTGGCAATCGAAGCCAGATAGGCCTCGGACAGAGGCAGCAGCTCCTTCTCCAAGGCGACCGCCACGTCCTCTCCAGCTGCCTTGCGTTTCATCAGGTTGGCGCGCGGGGTGCGGTAGGCCTCGCGCGCCTGGTCGATCTTGGCCAGCAGATCCTTGCCCTCGACGGACTCGACCAGCTCATGCATGCGCTTGCGCGCGGCGACCGTGACCTCCGAGGTCTTGTCCATCTCCGTCTGCCACATCTTGATGCGACTGACATCGCTGTCGAGCAGCGCGGCCTTGGTACGGATCCAGTTCAGGTCGATGGTCTGGCGCCAGGTCACGGCCAGCTGCAGCTTCTCGTTTTCGTAAGTGCCCAGGGCCCGCGCGGTGTTGGCCAGCTCCTGCAGCCGCCAGTACCCCAGACCGACGCAGAGCACGAGGATCAGCAGGATGACACCGAAGGCCAGACCCAGGCGGGTGGCAATTCTCAGGTCGCGGATGGATTGCATGGCATATCTCTCTTCTGGTGGCGGGTTGGCCCGCCGGACATCGAATCCAGGCAGGTCTGCACCCAAAACCAGAATAGCATTTTTACCCCATGCTGCGTAGGGGAAAAAGCGGACCGAAACCGGTCAATTCAGCGTCACGGTCTGCGCCCGGAGACCAGCAAGCGCAGCCCGAGCAAGGCAAAGGCCAGGAACCAGAGGAAGGACCAGTTGGCGATGGTGCCGCCAAGGAAGGTCCAGTCAACGGCGGAGCAGTCACCCGAACCCTTGAAGATCATGGGGATGGCGCGCTGCAGGGGGAAGTTCTCGATCATGCCGTAGAAGTCGCGACCGCAGGTCGCGATCTCGGGCGGGTACCACTGCAGCCAGCTCTGGCGCGCGGCAACGAAAGCACCGAAGGCCGCGATCAGCAGCGTGAGGCCGCCGAACCAACGGTGACTGCGTGGGCCCGGCAGGGCCGCGGCGATGGCCGCCACCACAGCCAGGGCGATCATGGCGTAGCGTTGCACGATGCACATGGGACAGGGCTCCAGGCCCACCACATGCTGGAGGTAGAGCCCGAAGCCCAGCAGGCCGAGACAGGCCAGGACGATCAGGACATAGACACGACGCGAGGTGAGACGCGCAAGAACATCAGGCAGCAGCGACAAGATCCGGTTTTCCTTCCACAAAGACGCGGGCCTTGCGCGGTGTCACCACCAGCAGTTCGCCCTCCGTCAGTCCAAGTTCACGGTATTGTGACGCAGGAATCTGCACCTCAATGACCGCTTGCTCGGCTGCTTGAGTCTTGTCTTCAGGCAAAAGTTCCAGGCGCGCAATCGGGCCGACCACGATGGCGCGGTTCAGGCGGGCGGCAATCCCGGTGGCACCGGTCGCATAACGCTGCACTTCGAAGTCGTGCGGACGCACGTAGGCAAAGGCCTTGGCGTCGTCGGCGTCGGCATGCTCGGGCGTCTCCAGACGCACACCCTGGTGTTCGCTGCCGATCAGCACCTCGCCCTGCTCCACGCGGCCGTGGAAGAGATTCACATCGCCCAGGAAGCCATAGACGAAGGGGCTGGCCGGATGGTCCCAGACCTGCTGGGGCGTGCCGATCTGCTCGATGTTGCCGCGGTTCATGAGCACCACGCGGTCGGCCACTTCCAGCGCCTCTTCCTGGTCGTGGGTCACGAAGATGGAGGTCACATGCAGCTCGTCGTGCAGGCGGCGCAGCCAGCGGCGCAGTTCCTTACGCACCTTGGCGTCCAGCGCGCCAAAGGGCTCGTCGAGCAGCAGCACCTTGGGCTCGACGGCCAGCGCACGCGCGAGCGCAATGCGCTGGCGCTGGCCGCCCGAGAGCTGCGAGGGGTAGCGGTCGGCCAGCCAGTCCAGTTGCACGAGGTTCAGCAGCTCGTGCACCTTGGCCTTGATCTGCGCTTCGCTGGGGCGCTGGGCACGCGGCTTCATGCGCAGGCCGAAGGCCACGTTGTCGAACACGGTCATGTGGCGGAACAGCGCGTAGTGCTGGAACACAAAACCCACATTGCGCTCACGCACGTGCACTTCGGTGGTGTCCTCGCCGCTGAAGAGGATGGCGCCCTGGTCGGGCGTCTCCAGGCCGGCAATGATGCGCAGCAGCGTGGTCTTGCCGCAGCCCGAGGGGCCGAGCAGCGCGACGAGCTCGCCGGACTGGATGTCCAGGCTGACGTCGTTCAGGGCCTGGAAGTCGCCGAACTGCTTGCTGATGTTGCGAATTTCGATGCTCATGATGGGCTTTCTCAGGAAACGGCAGGCGCGAGGCGCGTATTCGGGTTTTCGGGTGGCAGCTCGGCCGCGGCTTTGATTTCGCGCTCGTGCTTCCACTCGGCGACGGACTTGATGACCAGGGTCACCAGGGCCAGCAAGGCCAGCAGCGAGGCCACGGCAAAGGCCGCGACGGACTGGTACTCGTTGTAGAGCACCTCCACATGCAGGGGCATGGTGTTGGTCTGGCCGCGGATATGGCCCGAGACCACGGACACGGCACCGAACTCGCCCATGGCGCGTGCATTGCAGAGGATGACGCCGTAGATCAGGCCCCACTTGATATTGGGCAGGGTCACGTGCCAGAAGGTCTGCCAGCCGGTGGCGCCGAGCACGATGGCGGCCTGCTCCTCCTCGTTGCCCTGGGCCTGCATCAGCGGAATGAGTTCGCGCGCGATGAAGGGGAAGGTCACGAAGACGGTCGCCAGAATGATGCCCGGCACGGCAAAGATGATCTTGATGTCGTGCGCGGCCAGCCAGGGACCGAGCCAGCCCTGCGCGCCGAAGACCAGCACATAGATCAGGCCGGCCACCACGGGCGAGACCGAGAACGGCAGATCCACCAGCGTGGTCAGGAAGGCCTTGCCGCGGAACTCGTACTTGGCAATGGCCCAGGCCGCGGCGACGCCGAAAGCCAGGTTCAGCGGCACGGCGATGGCGGCCGTGATCAGCGTGAGACGGATGGCGGCCCAGGCGTCGGGCTCCTTGAGTGCTTCCCAATAGGCGTCCCAGCCCTTGCGCAGGGCCTCGGTGAACACCGCGGCCAGCGGCAGCACCAGGAACAGGAACATGAAGACCAGCGCGATACCGATCAGGGTGGTGCGCACCCAGGCCGGCTCGGTGGTGCCGGCGCGGGCGTTGCGGACGGGTTGCTGGCTCATGTTCAGGCTCCGGAACGCTTGCGCTGCCAGGCCTGCAGGCCGTTGATGATGAGCAGCAGGATGAAGGAGAACAGCAGCAGCACCGTGGCCACGGCGGTGGCACCCGCGTAGTCGTACTGTTCCAGCTTGCCGATGATGATCAGCGGCGTGATCTCCGACACCATGGGCATGTTGCCCGCAATGAAGATGACCGAGCCGTATTCACCGATGGCGCGTGCGAAGGCCATGGCAAAACCGGTCAGCAGCGCCGGCGTGATGGACGGCAGGATCACGTGGCGGAAGATCTGCCAGCGCGTGGCGCCCAGGCTGGTGGCGGCTTCCTCCAGCTCCTTCTCCGTGTCTTCCAGCACCGGCTGCACCGTGCGCACCACAAAAGGCAGGCCGATGAAGATCAGCGCGATCACCACGCCATTGGGGTTGAAGGCCAGCTGGATGCCATAGGGCTCGAAGAACTGGCCCACCCAGCCGTTGCCGGCCAGCAGCGCGGTCAGCGAAATGCCGGCCACGGCCGTGGGGAGCGCGAAGGGCAGATCCACCAGCGCGTCGACGATCTTCTTGCCGGGGAAGGTGTAGCGCACCAGCACCCAGGCCACGAGCAGGCCGAAGACCACGTTGACCAGCGCGGCGATCAGGGAGGCGCCGAAGGTCAGGCGGTAGGAGGCCACCACGCGGGGCGAGGAGACCGCCGCCCAGAACTGGTCCCAGCTCAGCGTGAAGGTCTTGAAGACCAGGGCTGAGAGCGGGATCAGCACGATCAGGCTCAGGTACAGGATGGTGTAGCCCAGCGTGATGTTGAAGCCGGGCAGCACGCGCCGCTGGGCCCGCTTCTGGGGCGCTGCGGCCGCCGGCAGCGGCGTGGCAAGGGTGGCAGTCGTCATCTCGAAAACTTACTTGACGGTATAGAGCTGGTCGAACTTGCCGCCGTCGTTGAAGTGCACCTTCTGTGCCTCACCCAGCGAACCGAAGTAGTCCTGCACGGTGAAGAACTTGATCGGCTTGAAGGCCGTGGCGTACTTCTTCAGCACGGCTTCGTTGCGCGGGCGGATGTTGTGCTTGGCCGCGATTTCCTGGCCCTCAGGGCTGTAGAGGAAGTCGAGGTAGGCCTTGACCTCGGCCGCCGTGCCCTTTTTGGCCACGGTGCGCTCGACGATGGCCACCGGGTTCTCGGCCACGATGGAGGCGCTGGGATGCACGGCATCCACCTTGCCGGCGCCGAACTCCTTGTCCACCGACACGACTTCGGACTCGAAGGTCACCAGCACGTCGCCGATATTGCGCTGCAGGAAGACCCCCGTGGCATCACGCCCGCCGCGCGCCAGCACCGGCACGTTCTTGTAGAGCTTGCCCACGAACTCCGCGGCCTGCTCGTCGGTGCCGCCCTTGCTGCGCACATAGCCCCAGGCGGCCAGATAGGCCATGCGGCCGTTGCCACCGGTCTTGGGGTTGACCACGATGACCTGCACACCGGGCTTGATCAGGTCGTCCCAGTCCTTGATGTTCTTGGGGTTGCCGTTGCGCACCAGGAAGAGCATGGTCGAGGTGGTGGGCGAGGCGCCGTTGGGGAAGCGCTTGGCCCAGTCGGCGGCGACCACGCCCTTGTCGGCGAGGAACTGCACATCGGTGGTGGTGTTGAAGGTCACCACGTCGGCCTCCAGACCATCGGCCACGGCACGCGCCTGGGCGCTGGAGCCGGCATGCGACTGGTCCACCTTGATGTCCTTGCCCGTGCTCTTCTTGTAGTGGGCGGCAAAGGCGACGTTGATGTCCTTGTAGAACTCGCGGGCCACGTCATAGGAGACGTTGAGCAGCGTGGTCTGGGCGGAAGCCCAAGAGCTGGCGGCCAGAGCGAGGGCGGCGAGAGAGAGCTGAAGCTTGGTTTTCATACGGCGTACTGGAGCGGGATGGACGAAGAAAAGGAATCGGAAGCAAGGGGCGCGACGGTCTGCAGACCGCCCTCGCCCACCAGGGACTGCAGCAGAGCCACGCCCAGCGGCCAGGGGCCGTGGCCGGACTCGATGTTGATATGGCCGGCATCGGGCACACGCACGAACTCGCTACCCCAGTGGCGCGCATACGCGCCGGCCAGGCGGATCGGGCAAAACGGGTCGTTGCTGCTGGCCACCAGGATGCTGCGGTAGGGCAGCTTGCGGCTGGGCACGGGGGCGAAGTCGGCCAGGACGGAACGACGCTCGGGGTCGGCCGGCGCCACCAGCAGGGCCCCGGCGATGCGGGCCTCGGCCGCCTGTGGCAGATGCGTGACGGCGATGCAGCCCAAGCTGTGGGCCACCACCACCACGGGCTCAGGCTGGGCCAGGATGGTGCGGGCGATGCTCGCCACCCAGGCAGCACGGGTCGGCGCCAGCCAGTTGTCCTGCTGGACCCGGACCGTACGTGCATAACGCTCGGCCCACAGGCTTTGCCAGTGGCCGGGGCCGGAATCGCGCCAGCCGGGAACAATGAGGATGCTTGGGGTGTGTGACATGGACAGTGCCTGGAGTGGCTTGCTGTCCTTGATTGTGGGAACGAACCCTTAAAACACAAACCAATATAAAGTAGTTTGCTTATTCCTTATTCGAACTAAGAAGGCAGGCTAGCCCATGGCGGCGACCTTGTCCTCGGTACAGGCCTCATGCACCACCTGTTCACCCTTGAGATGTTCACCGAGGAAATCGAGGAAGCGACGCACCGCCGGCACCAGGCCGCGGCGCGAGGGAAACACCGCATGCACCACGCCCGCAGGCGGCGCCCAGTCGGGCAGCAGGGCCACAAGGCGGCCGTCGCGCAGCTCGTCGCGACACATGTAATCAGGCAGCACGCAGATGCCCATGCCCATGAGCACGGCCAATTTGAGGGTGAGCATGTCATCGGCCACATAACGCGGCCGGTGCACGTGCATGAATTCGGCGCCCTCGGGGCCCAGCAGACGCCAGCTCGAGCGGCCGTCGCTGACCGACATGGCCACGGAATCCAGCCGTGCCAGATCCTCCGGCGTCTTGGGCGCGGGCTGGCGCGCCAGCAGATCGGGGCTGGCCACGAGGATGGTGCGCGTCTGCCCCAGCTGCTTGATCACCAGGCTGCCGCTGGCCTCCAGCGTGGGGCGCACGCGCAGGGCCACGTCGATGCCCTCTTCCACCAGATCGATCACCCGGTTGGTGACCAGCATCTCCACGCGCACCTCCGGGAAGGCCCGCATGAACAGCGGCACCAGCACGGCGACGCTGGTCTGCGCCAGCGTCACCGGGCAGCTCACGCGGATGGTGCCGCGCGGCTCGGTCTGCACCTGGGCCGCCACCTCGGTCGCAGCCTGGGCGGCCTCGCGCATGACGAGGCAGTGCCGCAGATACTGTTCGCCCACCTCGGTCAGGGCCAGCTTGCGCGTGGTGCGCTGCAGCAGTCGCACGCCTAATTGTTCTTCCAGCTCGGCCACGCGGCGCGACAGGCGGGACTTGGGGATGTCCAGCGCCCGGCCAGCCGCCGCGAAGCCGCCCCGCTCCACCACCTCGGTGAAGTAAAGCATGTCGTTCAGATCGGTTTTCAGATCCATGGAGGCCTAGGGTCTGTTCACCCTGATTTCTCAAGTGCGAACGTGGTGAAAACAGCGCCAATCTAGGCGCGCGACGACGCCCAGGCTGGCCGCCTGGGCTAGGAGTGCAACAACGAGTGGCGTTGTTTTAACCCCGTTCCCTCCGGATTGCGGCCAAAAATGCCATGCGGGGTGTTGCGCGAACTTGCCGGGGGTTACCCCGGCGGCGTCCACGCGCCTACCGCATGACTTTTTTGATCCGCAACGCATCTTTAGAAATCAGGGTGAACAGACCCTCGATACCGCCTATTCCTCAAGGATTGTCCCAAATTTAGGACAATCTATCGCAATTTGGCTGACTTATCAAACATTCGATCAAAACCCACAATTCTTCCCACGCCACCTATCAACCCCGGCGTCCAGAAAGGTTCTGATCATGAAACTGCTGCACATCGACTCCAGCGTCCTGGGCGCGAACTCCGTCTCGCGTGCCCTGACCGCCCGTACCGTGGCCGAATGGCAAGCCACCCACCCCGGCACCACCGTCGAGTACCTCGACCTGGCTGTGGACGCCCCGTCCCACCTGGACGGCAACTCCCTGGGCTTCCGCGCCCCATCGGACAACGCCACCGAGGTGCAACGCCGCGAGAACGCCATCTCCGAAGCGCTGGTGAGCCAGTTCCTGGCCGCCGACGTGATCGTCGTGGGCGCCCCGCTCTACAACTTCAGCATCCCGAGCCAGCTCAAGGCCTGGATCGACCGCGTTGCCCAGGTGGGTCGCACCTTCAAGTACACCGAGAACGGCCCTGTGGGCCTGGCCGGCGGCAAGACGGTGATCGTGGCCTCCACGCGCGGCGGCATCTACTCCACCAGCGACGCCGGCCGTGCGCTGGAACACCAGGAAAGCTATCTGCAGACTGTGTTCGGTTTCTTCGGCATCACCGACGTGCGCTTTGTGCGTGCCGAGGGTGTGGCCATGGGCGACGCCAAGAAGAGCGAAGCTCTGGCGGCCGCCGAGCGCGACATCAAGGCCCACACGGGTGTCGCCGCCAACCAGGCACAAGTCAAGGCCGCAGCCTGAAACCGGCCCACGCCTGAAGCGACAAAGCCCGCAGATGCGGGCTTTGTCGTTTGAATTGACCTGCGCCTATTTGCCGCTGTAGATCCGGTCGAACACCCCCCCGTCGGCGAAGTGCACCTTGCTCGCCTTCTCCCAGCCGCCGAAGGCCTCGTCGATCTTGAACAGGTTGAGCTTGGGCAGCTGCTTGGCGTACTTGGCCTGGGCCTTGGCCGAGGTCGGGCGGTAGAAGTGTTTGCCGATGATGTCCTGGGCTTCGTCGGTGTAGAGGAACTCCAGATAGGCCGTGGCCACGGCGCGCGTGCCCTTCCTGTCCACGTTCTTGTCCACCACGGTCACGGCCGGCTCGGCCAGGATGGACAGGCTGGGGTAGATGAAGTCCACCTTGTTGCCGAACTCCTTCTCCAGCAGGTAGGCCTCGTTCTCCCAGGAGATGAAGACATCGCCCTGGTTGCGCTGGGCGAAGGTCACGGACGAGCCGCGCGCGCCGGTGTCGAGCACGGGCACGTTGGCATAGAGCTTGGACACAAACTCCTGGGCCTTGGCCTCGCTGCCGTACTTGCGCTTGGCAAACTCCCAGGCGGCCAGGTAGTTCCAGCGGGCGCCGCCCGAGGTCTTGGGGTTGGGAGTGATGACCTTGACGTCGGGACGGATCAGGTCGTCCCAGTCCTTGATGTTCTTGGGGTTGCCCGCGCGCGTCACCAGCACGATGGTGGAGGTGTAGGGCGAGCTGTTGAGCGGCAGGCGCTTCTGCCAGTCCTTGGGGATCCAGCCGCCGTTGGCGTGCAGGGCGTCGGTGTCACCGGCCAGGGCCAGGGTGGCCACGTCGGCGTCCAGACCGTCGATGATGGAGCGCGCCTGGCGGCCCGAACCGCCGTGCGACTGCTTGATGGTCACGTCCTGGCCGGTCTTGGCCTTCCAGTGCTTGGTGAAAGCGGCGTTGACTTCGACGTAAAGCTCACGCGTCGGGTCGTAGGAGACGTTCAGCAGGGTCACGGGGGCCGGCTGGGCCACGGCGGCAAAAGCCGCCCCTGCCAGGGTGAGGGCCAGGGAAAGCTTGATAAAGTCTCGGCGTTGCGTCATGTTTCTTCCTTTTCAGAACACAAAGTGGGTTGCGATGAAAAGGATTCTGGAGAGACATGCTCAAAACTGGAACCAATAAGATTTCAGTTGCTTATTACTTAAACATCCGAACACTGAAAGAAGCTGCATATGGCACGCATGGTGAACTGCATCAAGCTCGGCAAGGAAGCCGAGGGCCTGGATTTCCCCCCGTACCCGGGCGAGCTGGGCAAGCGCATCTGGGAAAGCGTCAGCAAGGAAGCCTGGGCCGCCTGGCTCAAGCACCAGACCATGCTGGTCAATGAAAACCGCCTGAACCTGGCCGACGCCCGCGCCCGCCAGTACCTGGCACGCCAGATGGAAAACCACTTCTTCGGTAGCGGCGCAGACGCTGCGGCGGGCTACGTCCCGCCGAGCGCTTAAGGAACTGAAGCGCTCCGAAGAAATGATTTCGCTCAAACCACTTCTTCGGCGCCTCGTCTGAGCTCCACCGTGAACAGCGCGGCGCAATCCCTGCTGCCGCCCTCCCCCGGTCTGCCCGTCTGGCGCGTGCTCGACACGAGCCTGGACATCGCACGCCTGCTCGCCCTCTGGCAGGCCTGGCGCGAGATGCCGGCGCGCCCGCGCGTGCTGCATCTCGTCGCGTTCACCGACACAGCGCCCACCGCCGCCCGGCTGCGCGCCTTGGCCACACCAGCCCAGGCTGCGCTGGCCGCAGAGCTGGCCGCATCCTGGGCCGGCCTGCTGCCCGGCATGCACCGCTTCCTGCTCGAAGGCGGGCAGTGCCAGCTCACGCTCTGCGTCGGTGAGCTGCAGGCGCTCCTGCGTGAACAGCGTTTCGAGGCCGACGCCGTCTGGCTCGACGCCGCGCAGCCCTGGGACCGCCACCGCCTCAAGGCCCTGGCGCGCTGCAGCCGGCGCGGCAGTGTTCTGGCCGGGGTGGCGGCGGACACCCCGCTGGCGCCGGCGCTGCGTGAACAGGGTTATGTGCTGCGAGACGGCCACTGGCAGCACGACCCGCCCTGGGCCACACGCCAGCGCGACGCCGCGCGTAGCACGCCCGCGACCGTCGGCCGCTGCGCTGTCATCGGCTCAGGCCTGGCCGGCGCCAGCGTGGCCGCCGTGCTGGCGCGTCGCGGCTGGCTGGTGGACGTGCTCGACGCTGCTTCCGAGCCCGCGGCCGGCGCCTCGGGCCTGCCCGCGGGCCTGCTGATCCCCTATGCCTCGGCCAACGACAGCCCGCGCGCGCGCCTCACACGTGCCGGCCTGCGCCTGGTGCGCGCCGAGGCGCAGCGCATGCTGCAAGCGGGCGATGACTGGGGCCCGACCGGTGTGCTGGAGCTGCGGCTCGAGGGCCGCGGTGGCCTGCCGCCAGGCTGGCCTGCCGCCGGTGCCGAGCTCTCGCACCCCATCAGACTCGACAGCACACAAGCCTGGCAGCATGGGCTGCAGACTGACGAGGCGCTCTGGCACACCCAGGCCGCCTGGATCAAACCCGCGCAACTCGTCCGCGCCTGGCTGGCCGAACCCGGTGTGCGTTTTGTCGGCCACAGCGCTGTCGCCAGCATGCGTGCCATCGAGGCAGGCTGGGAGCTGCTGGACGCCCAAGGCAGCGTGCTCACCGCGACGGACCAGGTGGTGCTGGCCAACGCCCTCGATGCACCGCGCCTGCTTGCCAATGCGCACCTGTCGCTGCCGCCCATGCACGGGATGCGGGGCGTGCTGAGCTGGGCCCTGCACACGCCTGCATCATCCGCGGTGAGCCCACCGCATCCGGTCAACGGTGCGGGCAGTTTCATCCCCGACGTGCCCGTGTCCGGCGGCCGGGCCTGGTACGCCGGCTCCACCTACGAGAACATCGCCGGCCCCGCCGCACCCCAGGCCGAACATCTGCAGGCCGACCTGGACAAGCTGCGCCGCCTGCTGCCCGCCACGGCCGCAGCCCTGGCCCCGGACTACGCGGCCGACCGCGTGCAGGCCTGGGAAGCCGTGCGCTGCGTGAGCCGCGATCGCCTGCCCCTGGTGGGTCCGCTGCAGGAGGTACCGCAGCCCACGCTGTGGATCAGCGCCGCGATGGGGTCGCGCGGCCTGAGCCTCGCCATGCTCTGCGCCGAGTGGCTGGCGGCGCAGATCGGGGCCGAGCCCTGGCCGATGGAAGCCACGCTGGCACGGGCTCTGAGTCTGCGCCGGGACCGCTGAACTTTGCCCCACAATGCGCCCACCATGGGCCACAAGATCCTCCTCGACTGCGACCCCGGCGCCGACGACGCGCTGGCCCTGTACTTCGCATTGGCGCATCCAGAGCTGGACCTGCTGGCCGTCACCACCACCTACGGCCGCGTGCCCCTGGCCCAGGCCACGCGCAACGCCCTGCTGCTCTGCGCCCTGGCCGGCCGCGCCGAGCTGCCGGTCTGCAGCGGCGTGCCCACGCCCCTGCGCAAGGTCATGGGACTGCACGACCCGCAAAGCCACGGCAGCGACGGGCTGGGGGATTTGCCGGAACAGATGACACCGGTCCATGGTGCCGACGAACGCTCGGCCGCGCGCTGTATCGTGGAACTGGCCCGGGCCCATCCGGGACAGCTGAGCCTGGTCTGCGCCGGGCCCCTGGGCAATGTGGCCCAGGCCCTGCGGCTGGAGCCCCGTCTGCCCGAGCTGCTGGGCCGCCTCGTGGTGGCCGGCGGCAGCATAAGCGCACCGGGCGAGGTCTCGCCCGTGGCCGAGCTCAATTTCTGGCTGGACCCGCATGCGGCCGACCAGGTGCTGACCGCCGGTTTCCCGCTCGTCATGCTGGGCCTGGACGTCAGCCAGGCCGCGCCCCTGCCCCTGGCCTGGACCGAGGCATGGGCGACCGGACGGTCCCACCCGGCCCTGGCCGCCCTGGCCCATGCCGTGCGCGTGCAAGCCACGGCCCGGGCTTCTTATGAGAGCGGCGAGCCCGCCTGCCCGTCCGGCGGCCTGCTGGCCCTGCTCTGGCTGCTCCAACCCCGTCTGTTCCAGACCACGGCCGGCCGCATGCGGGCCGTGACCGAGGGCCTGGCCGAAGGCCAGAGCATCATGGACCGACGGGAAGAGCTGGCCTATGCCCAGCCAGGCTGGGAAAGCGAACTGCCCAGAATAGAGGCAGCCTTGAGCTTTGAGGCCCAGACCGGTCTGGAACTGGTCCGGCGCACACTGGCCTCGGATTGGCTGTCCTGAGGGCATCCTGAGCCTCTTTATTACCAGACGTTATAGAGCCCCAAGAAAAATGTAGTTTGGTATCTGAGGCTCGCCTTCTACAGTCTCGGCCATGCAAGACGTGGCGTTCATATTGGCGGGCTTCGTGGTCGGTACGGTCGTGGGCCTGACCGGCGTGGGCGGCGGCTCGCTGATGACGCCCATCCTGATCTTCTTTTTCGGCGTCAAGCCGCACCTGGCCGTCGGCACCGACCTGCTGTTCGCGGCCTTCACCAAGCTGGGCGGCACCGTGCGCCTGGCCCGCTCGCGTCTGGTGGACTGGCGCATCGTTCTCAACCTCTCGGCCGGCAGCATCCTCGCCGCGCTGATCACCCTCTACATCCTGCACCGCGTCGGCCCGACCGATCCGGCCGTGCAGGCCATCATGACCGGCACCCTGGGCGTGGCCCTGCTGCTCACGGCCGCTGCCACCCTCTACAAGGCCGTGCGCGGCAAGACCCTGCCGGCCACGCTGGCCCCCGGCCAGGAGGACCACGCGGCCCGCCCGCGCCACTGGAGCCTGCCGCTGCTGCTGGGCGCCCTCGTGGGCACGCTGGTGACTCTGACTTCGGTGGGTGCCGGCGCCATCGGCGTGAGCGTGCTGCTCATCATCTATCCCCTGCTGCCGCTGCCGCGCATCGTCGCTGCCGACATCGCCTATGCCGTGCCGCTGACCCTGGTGGCCGGCCTGGGCCACGCCTCCCTGGGCTCGGTGGACTGGCGGCTGCTGGCCCTGCTGCTGGCTGGCTCCCTGCCCGGTATCTGGCTGGGCACCCATCTGATCCACCGCATCAACGAACGCGTGGTGCGTTCCATCCTTTCCGTGCTGCTGGCCTGGGCCGGCCTCAAGCTCATCGCCATCTGACCTGCCATGTACCAATACACCGAATTCGACCGTCAGTTCGTGCGCCTGCGCGCCGAGCAATACCGCGACCAGCTGACCCGCCGGCTCAACGGCCAGCTCAGCGAAGAGGAGTTCCGCCCCCTGCGTCTGCAGAACGGCTGGTATGTGCAACGCCACGCGCCCATGTTGCGCGTGGCCGTGCCCTACGGCGAACTCTCGGCCGTCCAGGTGCGGGTACTGGCCAGGATCGCCCGCGAGTACGACCAGCCCAGCCACGAAGTCTTCCAGGGCGCGGTCGCCGCGCAGAACAAGCTGGGGGACATCCAGCTGCGTGACGGCAAGGCCATCGGCAGCCGCCTGACCACGGGCTACGCGCACTTCACCACGCGCCAGAACGTGCAGTTCAACTGGATTCCGCTGGACCAGAGCGCCGACGTCATGGACCTGCTGGCCAGCGTGAACATGCACGGCATCCAGACCAGCGGCAACTGCATCCGCAACATCACCAGCGACGCGCTGGCCGGCATCGCCGTGGACGAGGTGGCCGATCCGCGCCCCTTCGCCGAAATCCTGCGCCAGTGGAGCACGCTGCACCCCGAGTTCGCCTTCCTGCCGCGCAAGTTCAAGATCGCCATCACCGGCGCCAGGGAAGACCGTGCGGCCATCGCCTGGCATGACATCGGCCTGCAGCTGCTGCGCAACGACGAGGGCACGCTGGGCTTCAAGGTGCTGGTGGGCGGCGGCATGGGCCGCACGCCGGTGATCGGAACCGTGATCCGCGAGTTCATCCCTTGCGACCAGATCATCAACTACGCCGAGGCCGTGGTGCGGGTCTACAACCGCTGGGGTCGCCGCGACAACAAGTACAAGGCCCGCATCAAGATCCTGGTCAAGGCCGAGGGCCAGCGCTATATCGACGAGGTGGAAGAGGAGTACCGCCAGATCGTCGAGGTCGATGGCGCGCCGCACACCATCACGGCCGCCGAGTTCGAGCGCGTCAGCGCCAATTTCGTGCCGCCCACCCTCACCTGCGACCGCAAGAGCGCCGATGCCAAGATCGCCCAGATCCTGCGTGCCGCCGCCGAGGACGACATCGAGTTCGGCCGCTGGCTGCAGCGCAACGTGCACGCGCACAAGAACCCGGACCTGCGCGCCGTGACCCTGTCCTTCAAGCGCCTGGGCCAGTCGCCCGGTGACGCCACCGCGGCCCAGCTCGACGCCGTGGCCGAGCTGGCCGAGCGCTACAGCGGCGGCGAGGTGCGCGTGACCCACCAGCAGAACCTCGTGCTGCCCTGGGTGCGCTGCGACCAGCTGGCCGAACTCTGGCGCGAGGCGCGCCACCTGGGGCTGGCCAAGCCCAATATCGGCCTGCTGACCGACATGATCGCCTGCCCCGGCGGTGACTTCTGCGACCTGGCCAACGCCCGCTCCCTGCCCCTGGCCGAAGCCATCACCGCGCGTTACCAGGACCTGGACGAGCTGCATGACATCGGCGAGATCGACCTGCACATCAGCGGCTGCATCAACTCCTGCGGTCACCACCACAGCGGCCACATCGGCATCCTGGGCGTGGACAAGGACGGCAAGGAGTGGTACCAGGTCACACTGGGCGGCTCCGACGGCAAGCAGCTCTCGGGCGTCCCCGTGCCCGGCAAGGTCATCGGCCCCTCCTTCTCGTCCAACGAGGTGCCCGACGTCATCGAGGCGCTGATCGAGACCTACTGCGCGCAGCGCCAGGCGGGCGAGCTGTTCATCGACACGCTGCGCCGTGTCGGCCACGACCCGTTCAAGCAGGCCGGCAACCAGGCCCGCCACGAAACCGGCCAGGCCGAAGTGGCCACCGCCTGAAGGAGTGCTTGTGATGAAACTGATCCACGCCGATACCGCCACGACCGAGCCGCAAGGCCTGGGCGTGCTCACCCTGACCAACGATGCCGACCCGCGCAGCCTGTCGCTGGACGGCGTCGCGCGCATCGACCTGCACTTCCCCGCCTTCACCGATGGCCGCGCCCACAGCCAGGCCTTCCTGCTGCGCCGCCGCCTGGGTTTCCAGGGCGAGATCCGCGCCACGGGTGACGTGCTCGTCGACCAGCTGCCCCTGCTCGCGCGCAACGGTTTCACCGAGGCCGTGCTGCGCGCCGATCAGGACCTGGCCGTGGCCGAGCGCCAGCTGGAGCGCTTCAAGAGCTATTACCAGGGCGACGCCGTGCAGGCGCGCCCGCGTTTCGCGCGGGAGGCCGCATGAGCATCGATCTCGCGAAGATCAACGCCGAGCTCGGCCGCGACGCCCCCGCCCTGGTGAAGTGGGCCCTGGGCCTGGGCCGGAAAGCCATCGTCACCACCAATTTCCGCCCCTTCGAGGCGGTGATCCTGCACCTGGTCACGCGCGTGCAGCCGGATGTGCCCGTGGTCTGGATGGACAACGGCTACAACACCGACGCCACCTACCGCTACGCCGACGAAGTCACCAAGAAGCTCGGCCTGAACCTGAAGATCTACCTGCCGCTGCGCTCGCGTGCACACCGCGAGGCGGTGGACGGCCCGGTGCCCGCGCTGGACGATCCGCGCCACGCCGCCTTCACCCAGGAAGTGAAGCTCGAGCCCTTCGCGCGAGCTCTGCGCGAGACCGCCCCCCAGGTCTGGTTCACCGCCCTGCGCGCCACCGACTCCGCCGTGCGTGCCCAGATGGAGCCCGTGAGCATCAACCCGGACGGCCTGATCAAGGTCGCCCCGCTGCTGCACTGGTCGTCCAAGGACCTGTACCAGTACTGCGAGATCCACGGCCTGCCCAACAACTTCGACTACGTGGACCCGACCAAGGGCGAAGAGCAGCGCGAATGCGGCCTGCATCTCGCCCATTGAGGCCCAATGAAGAGAGCACCATGAACGCCCGTACACAACACGAACTCCTGGACCCGCCGGTGCACCACCTCAGCAATGCACACCTCGACGCGCTCGAGGAAGAAACCATCTTCATCCTGCGCGAGGTGGCAGCCACCTTCGAGCGCCCCGCCCTGCTGTTCTCGGGCGGCAAGGACTCGCTGGTCATGCTCAAGTGCGCGGAAAAGGCTTTCGGCATCGGCCGCCTGCCCTACCCGCTGCTGATGATCGACACCGGCCACAACTTCCCCGAAGTGACCGATTTCCGCGACCAGCGCGCCCGGGAGCTCGGTGCCGAACTCATCGTGCGCAGTGTGGAAGACTCCATGAAGCGTGGTACCGTGCGCCTGGCCCACCCGGGCGAGAGCCGCAACGTGCACCAGTCGGTCACGCTGCTCGAGGCCATCGAGGAATTCCGCTTCGACGCCCTGATCGGCGGCGCCCGCCGCGACGAGGAGAAGGCCCGTGCCAAGGAGCGCATCTTCTCCCACCGAGACAGCTTCGGCCAGTGGCAGCCCAAGGCCCAGCGCCCCGAGCTCTGGACCCTGTTCAATACGCGTCTGGCCCCGGGCGAGCACTTCCGCGTCTTCCCCATCTCCAACTGGACCGAACTCGACGTCTGGCAGTACATCGAGCGCGAGAACATCGCCCTGCCCTCGATCTACTACACGCACAAGCGCGAGGTGGTGGACCGCCGCGGCATGCTGGCGCCGGTGACCGAACTCACGCCGCCGCGCCCCGGTGAACAGGTGGTGATCCGCGACGTGCGTTTCCGTACCGTGGGCGACATCACCTGCACCTGCCCTGTGGCCAGCACGGCCGCCACGGCCGCCGACATCGTGATCGAAACCCTGGCCGCCGAGGTCAGCGAGCGCGGCGCCACGCGCATGGACGACCAGACGTCCGATGCCTCGATGGAAAAACGCAAGAAAGACGGTTACTTCTGATGGACGCCCTGAAATTCATCACCTGCGGCTCGGTCGACGACGGCAAGAGCACCCTGATCGGCCGCCTGCTGGTCGACACCCGCGCCGTGCTGCAGGACCACCTGGCCGGCGTACAGCGCCAGGGCCAGACCGACCTGGCCCTGCTGACCGATGGCCTCTCGGCCGAGCGCGAGCAGGGCATCACCATCGACGTGGCCTACCGCTACTTCAGCACCGAGACGCGCAAGTTCATCATCGGCGACGCGCCCGGCCATGAGCAGTACACCCGCAACATGGTCACCGCCGCATCGAGTGCCGACGCCGCCGTGGTGCTGGTCGATGCCACCAAACTCGACTGGCAGAACCCGGCCCTGGGCCTGCTGCCGCAGACGCGCCGCCACAGCCTGCTGCTACAGCTGCTGCGTGTGCCCTCCATCGTCTTCGCCGTCAACAAGCTCGACGCCGTGGCCGACGCGGCCCTGGCCTACAAGCACATCCGTGATGCGTTGCAGGCCTTTGCGCAAAGCGCCGGCCTGGCCGTGCAGGCCACCGTACCGGTCTCGGCCCTGCAGGGCTGGAACGTGGTCGATGCAGCCAGCGAGGCCGGCTGGTGCGGCTATGTGGGCCCCACGCTGCTGCAGATCCTCGAGGCCCTGCCGACCACCGAGGCCGACACCGAGCTGCCCCTGGCCTTTCCGGTGCAGTGGGTGGAGAAGTTCTCCTCCTCCAGTGACACCAGCCAGGGCCGCCGCGTCTTCTGGGGCCGTGTGGCCGCCGGGGGTGTGAAGGCCGGTGACAGCGTGAAGATCTTCCCCAGCGGCCAGACGGCGACCGTGGCCCAGGTGCTCAACCACGTGCGCAAGCCGGGCGAAGTGGCCGCCGGTCACAGCGCGGGCATCGTGCTGGACCGCGAAGTCGACGTCTCGCGCGGCGACTGGCTGCTGGCTCCGGCGCACGGCGAAGCCAGCCGTGAGCTGGCTGTCACCGTGGCCTGGATGGACGACGAGCCCCTGGTGGCGGGCCGGGTCTACTGGGCCCTGCACGGCCACCGCTGGGTCAAGGCCAAGGTCAAGCGCATCGTGCACCGCCTCAACATCCACACCCTGGCCGAGGAAGAAGCCCGGCAGCTCGAACCCAATGCCATCGGCCATGTCGAGCTGGCCTTGCAGGAAGCCCTGGTGGCCCTGCCCTTCGCCCGCGCCCGGGCCCTGGGTTCGCTGATCCTGGTGGACACGGCCAGCCACAAGACTTCGGGGGCCGTGCTCGTGAACTGAGACGTCCCGGGGCTTGATCCAGCGCAACAACCCTCTGCATGACAAGGCCGGCCCACCCCGGCCCCAGCAAAAGCCAATAAAATCAAGGGTTTCTACCCATCTCACAGAATTAAAAATGACTCACGTCGTCACCGAAGCCTGCATCCGCTGCAAATACACCGATTGCGTCGATGTCTGTCCCGTCGACTGCTTCCGCGAAGGCCCCAATTTCCTGACCATCGACCCGGACGAGTGCATCGACTGCGCGGTCTGCATCCCCGAGTGCCCGGTCAATGCCATCTACGCCGAGGAAGACGTGCCGGCCGACCAGCAGCACATGACCAAGCTCAATGCCGAGCTGGCCCGCCTGCCCGGCTGGAAGAGCATCACCAAACGCAAGCCCGCCCTGCCCGACGCAGAGGAATGGAAAGACAAGACCGGCAAGCTCAACGAGCTGATCCGATAAATACCGACGCACCGAATGGAACCCAAACTCAGTCCCGCCGTGATCCAGACCGCCCAGGCCCATGAAGGCCCGATCGAAACCGATGCCGTCATCATCGGCGCCGGCCCCGTCGGCCTGTTCCAGGTCTTCGAACTCGGCCTGCTCGAAATCAAGGCCCACGTCATCGACTCGCTGAGCTACCCCGGCGGCCAGCCCATCGAGCTCTATCCGGACAAGCCCATCTACGACATCCCGGCCATCCCGGTGTGCACGGGCAAGGAGCTGACGGACGCCCTGCTCAAGCAGATCGAGCCCTTCGGTGCCACCTTCCATCTGGGCCAGACGGTCACCGTGGTGCAGAAGCAGGACGACGGCCGCTTCTATGTCGAGACCTCGAAGGGCACGCGCTTTCTGACCAAGACCATCTTCATCGCGGCAGGCGTGGGAGCTTTCGAGCCGCGCACCCTCAAGGTCGACGGCCTGGACAAGTTCGAGGGTTCGCAGCTCTTCTACCGCGTCAAGAACCCGGCCGACTTCGCCGGCAAGAACCTGCTCATCGTGGGTGGCGGCGATTCCGCCCTGGACTGGACGCTGAACTTCACGAATGAAGGCCCGAACAAGGCCGAGAGCGTGATCCTGGTACACCGCCGCGACGGCTTCAAGGCCGCCCCCGCCAGCGTGGCCAAGATGAAGGAACTCTGCGACGCCTATGAGATGCAGTTCATGGTGGGCCAGGTCACGGGCTACGAAGAGAAGGACGGCAAGCTCACGGGCGCCAAGGTCACCGGCGGTGACGGCGTGACCCGCGTGGTGCCGCTGGACATGCTGCTGGTCTTCTTCGGCCTCTCGCCCAAGCTGGGACCCATCGCCGACTGGGGCCTGGACATCGAGCGCAAGCAGCTCGTGGTGGACACTGAAAAGTTCTCCACCAACGTGCCGGGCATCTTCGCCGTGGGCGACATCAACACCTACCCGGGCAAGAAGAAGCTCATCCTCTCGGGCTTCCATGAGTGCGCGCTGGCCGCCTTTGCCGCCGCGCCCATCATCTTCCCCGAGAAGGGCAAGATCCACCTGCAGTACACCACCACCAGCCCCAAGCTGCACAAGGTCCTGGGCGTGGAGACACCGGTTTTCGACTGACCGGCGTCAAGAAACCCGAAAAGAGATCGGCCCGCCCTGTGCGGGCCTTTTTCCTGGTCGTAGAATCGGGCTTACTTTGCTAGGGGTGTTGCCTCGCTGGCCGCGGTGACTGAGAAAGTCCCTTTGAACCTGATGGAGGTAATGCTCACGCAGGGAAGCAGGCCAAGACGCCCGTTACGCGGCCACGGCCCCTCCCCCACCGAGCTGGATCGAAATGAATGGCGAGTCTGTGTCAGCCCAGCAGCTGCATGGCCACGGGCGCGTACCCGTGGTTCAGCGGGCCATGGCCGCGCCCCGTGTGCACCTCCGCGCCCGCGGCGATCGCTCCCAGGATGTAGGCGCGCGCCAGACGCACGGCGTCTTCCAGTCCATGGCCCAGCGCCAGCTGTGCCGCGATGGCCGAGGACAGGGTACAGCCCGTGCCATGCACGTTCTCGCTCGCGATGCGCGGCGAGGCCAGGCGCAGCGGCGCGCGTTCGCCCTGCAGCAGCAGATCCACCACCTCGTCGCCCTTCAGATGCCCGCCCTTGAGCAGCACGCCCTGTGCGCCCAGCGCCTGCAGCTCGCGTGCCGCGCCCTCCAGCGCGGGAATGCCGGCTATGGTGTGGCCCAGCAGCAGCTCGGCCTCGTCCAGGTTGGGCGTGATCACCGTGGCCAGGGGGAAGAGCTCCTGCACCAGCACGCTCACCGTCTCCTCCGCGATCAGGCGGTCACCGCTCGTGGCCACCATCACGGGGTCCAGGACCACGTGCTTCAACTTGTATTTCCGGATCGCCTGTGCCACCACGCGCACGATCTCCGGTGCGTGCAGCATGCCGATCTTGACGGCGTCGGTACCGATGTCCTCGAGCACGGCATCGAGCTGCGAAGCGAGGAACTCGGGCGGCACGCCGTGGATGCCGCGCACGCCCTGCGTGTTCTGCGCGGTGAGCGCCGTGATGGCCGTCATGCCGTAGCACCCGAGGGCACTGAAGGTCTTGAGGTCGGCCTGGATGCCGGCGCCGCCGCCGCTGTCGGAACCCGCGATCGACAGCACGCGCGGGTAATGTTTTTGTGGGGTCATGGATTTACTCCTGGCCCGGATTATCAGATCAATTGAGATGAGCACAGTGAACCCAGGTCCTTCTTCCGTCGTGCTCGGCGCCGGCCTCATGGGCCGGCTGCTGGCCTGGCAGCTCGCGCGCGCGGGGCATCGAGTCACTGTATTCGAAGCCGGCAGCGCCGATGCCCAGACCTCGCCCGCGCGCGTCGCGGCCGCCATGCTGGCGCCGCTGGCCGAGTCCGCCATCACCGAGCCTAGCGTGGTCGGCATGGGACGTTACGCGCTCACGCGCTGGCCCGAGCTGATCGCGCAGCTCTCCCAACCGGTGTTCTTTCAGCAGGAGGGCACGCTCATCCTCTGGCACCGCCAGGACGCGGCCGAGGCCCAGCGTTTCGCCGGCCTGCTGCGCAATACCAACGAGCGGGTGCCCGGCCTGCCGAAGCTGCAACCCCTCGACGGCACGGGCGTGCGGACGCTCGAGCCCTCGCTCGAAAACCGTTTCGCCCAGGGGCTCTACCTGCCCGGCGAGGGGCAGCTCGACAACCGCCAGCTGCTGGCCGCGCTGCTGCACGAGCTGCAGGCGCTCAAGGTCGAACTGCACTGGAACAGCCCGCGTGCACCGCAGGACTTCCAGCCCGGTACCAGCGGCCAACCCGGCTGGGTCTTCGACTGCCGGGGTCTGGGCGCACAGGCGCAATGGGGCGAGCTGCGCGGCGTGCGCGGCGAAGTGGCGCGCATCCACGCGCCCGACGTCTCGCTGAGCCGGCCCACACGCCTGATCCATCCGCGCTACCCGATCTACATCGCGCCCAAGCAGGACCATCTCTTTGTGATCGGCGCCACCGAGATCGAGAGCAACGACCTCTCACCGCCCAGCGTGCGCTCCACGCTGGAACTGCTGAGCGCCGCCTACGCCGTGCATCCGGGCTTCGGCGAAGGTCGCATCCTGGAGATCGCCACGCAGTGCCGCCCCACCCTGCCCGACAACCTGCCCGCGATCCGTCGGCTCGGGCCCCGTACCCTGCAGATCAACGGCCTGTACCGGCACGGCTTCATGATCTCGCCGGCCCTGCTCGACGTGGTGCTGGAGCTGGTGCAGGAGCAGCGCACCACGCTGGCCGGCGCGCTGGATCTGCAAGTGGAAGAAAACGCCGCATGAAAGTCATCATCAACCAGCACGAGCACGAGCTCGCGGCCGGCGCCACCGTGGCGGACGCCGTGGCGGCCATCGGGGCCAAGCCGCCTTTTGCCGCCGCCGTGAACACACAGTTCGTTCCCAAGACACAGTACGCCCAGCATGCACTGAACGAAGGCGACCGCATTGAAATCATCTCCCCCGTCACCGGCGGATAAAGCCATGCCCACGAAACCCGACCCACTCATCCTCTACGGCGAGACCTTTCAGAGCCGCTTGCTGCTCGGCACATCGCGTTACCCCTCACCCGCCGTGCTCGAAGCCGCCGTGCAACGCTCCCAACCCGCGATGCTCACCGCCTCGCTGCGCCGCCAGGGGGCCGTGCCGCACGAAAGCGGTAACGCCTTCTGGGCGCTGCTCAAGAAGCTGAACGTCCCCGTGCTGCCCAACACGGCCGGCTGCCACAGCATGCAGGAGGTCCTCACCACGGCGCAGATGGCGCGCGAGGTCTTCGAGACCCCCTGGATCAAGCTCGAGCTGATCGGTGACGACTACACCCTGCAGCCCGACACGCTCAACCTCGTCGAGACCGCCGATCGTCTGATCAAGGATGGCTTCAAGGTCCTGCCCTATTGCACCGAAGACCTCGTGCTCTGCCAGCGCCTCGTGGACGTGGGCTGCCAGGCCGTGATGCCCTGGGCCGCGCCCATCGGCACGGGCAAGGGCCCGATCAATCCCTACGCCATGCGCATGCTGCGCGAGCGCCTGAATGTGCCGCTGATCGTCGATGCGGGCCTGGGCCGCCCATCGCACGCGTGCACGGTGATGGAGTGGGGCTTCGACGCCGTGCTGCTCAACACCGCCGTGGCACTGGCGCAGGATCCGGTGGCCATGGCCGGCGCCTTCGCCGACGCCACGCAGGCCGGCCGAGCCGCCTGGCTATCGGGTGCCATGACCGAGCAGGACGCCGCCCAGCCTTCGACACCCGTCCTGGGCACACCTTTCTGGCACCACGCTTGAGCCATTCCATGTTCGAACTCAACACCGACGCCCGCGCCATCGTTGCGGCCCATGCCGACAAGGCGATTCCTGTCTCGGGAACCCCAGCGCTGAACTACAGCCGCGACGACGCCGGCTACCGCAGCGCCAAGCAGGCCTGTCTGGCCCTGGGTTTCATCGAGATCGATGCCGAGTGCGTGGCATTGGCCTGGCTGGCCCAGGCCAACCGCACACGTCAGTTCGACCCGCAGGCCTGGCCTGCGGAGCCGGCCGACTTCGGCCTGCGCCCCTGGCCGCGCCAGGATGCCTTCCCAGCCTGTCCCAAGCACCTTGGCGTCTACGCCGTGCTGCCCACGGCCGAGTGGGTCGGCCGCATGGCGCGCGCTGGGGTGCCTACGCTGCAGCTGCGCTACAAGTCCGAGGATGCCGCCGCTGTGCAGCGCGAAGTGCAGGCCGCGGTAAACGCCGTGCGCGGCACGAACGCCCTGCTCTTCATCAACGACCACTGGCGCGAGGCCATTGCCGCCGGTGCCTACGGCGTGCACCTGGGCCAGGAAGACATGGAGATCGCCGACTTCGCGGCCATCCGCGCCGCCGGCCTGCGCCTGGGCCTGTCCAGCCACGGCTATGCCGAGATGGTGCGCGCCGATCGCCTGAGTCCGAGCTACATCGCCATGGGTGCGGTCTACCCCACCACGCTCAAGCGCATGGCCACGGCGCCGCAGGGCCCGGGACGCCTGGCCGCCTACGCGCGGCTGATGCGCGACTATCCGGGCGTGGGCATCGGCGGGATCTCGGCGGCCGAACTGCCGGAGATCAAGGCCACAGGCGTCGGCTCGCTGGCGGTCGTGCGCGCCATCACGGCGCAGAACAACCCGGAGCAGGCCGCGCAGGATCTGATGGCTGCCTGGGCCGCTTGAGGCCGCATCCCTAGCGCGCTTACGTACTGGCGATACGCCGGCTCACGTCCACCATGCGCGTGGCGACGATGGCGCCGAGCGCCATGGCAAGCGAGAGCGCCACGGTCGGGTGCTTTTTCGACAGAGCCTCGAAGTCCTCGGGGCTCATGGTCCAGAGCTTGCAGTTGCTGTAGGCCACCACCGAGGCGTTGCGCGGCAGATGCGAGAAGAAGCTGCCCTCGCCCACCACGGTGCCCGCTCCCAGGATGGCGAGCTGCACCAGCCCCTTGTCGGTCGTGACGTCGACCTTGAGGTTGCCTGACTCCAGGAAATAGAGCTTGCGGTCCTGCGCGCCCTGCGAGATCAGCACATGGCCGCGCTCATGCTCCTGCGGATGCAGGTAGTCGGCCACGATGTACCAGGATTGCGCGCCGAGATGCTTGGACAGGGCCCTGTCCTCGGTGTTGCGCGAGATGGCCGTGATGAGGCCATTGATGGCGGTGTTCTGCGCGAGCGGGTTGTAGGTATTCATGGGCGCCCTTTCCGGGTCGGGTCGCCACCGGGCAGACCCGCCATCTCCTGCGCCGCAGTATGTGGTCAGGCCCGCGGCGCGTCAAGCCGGCACGCCGGCCAGCTGTACGCGGTTGCGCCCTTCGGTCTTGGCGCGGTACAGCGCCTCGTCCGCACGCAAGAGCACGGCGTCCGGCGTGGCATCGCTCGCCGCGATCGCGGCAATCCCGATACTGACCGTGGCCTCGACTCGCGCCGGACCGACGGCCAGCGGCTCGGCCGCCAGGCGGTCGCACAGGCGCTGGGCGAAGGTCTGGGCCGCCACCAGGTTGCTGCCGGGCAGGATCACCGCAAACTCCTCGCCGCCCATGCGGCCCGCGGTATCGGTCGTGCGCAGCTCGTCGCGCAAGAGGTGGGCGAAATGACGCAGCAGGCTGTCGCCCATGGCGTGGCCGTGCCGGTCGTTGACACGCTTGAAATGGTCCAGGTCCAGCATCAGCACACAGGCCTCGCGCGTGCTGCCCCGGCGCACGCGCTCGATCTCGCCTTCAAGCTGCAGCATGAACTGCCGGCGGTTTGGCAAACCGGTGAGCGCGTCGGTGCTGGCGAGTTCGCGCAATTCGGCCTCCAGCCGCTTGCGTTCGGTGATGTCGATACGGGTTCCCACGGTGTAGCCCTGGGGCGTACGATGCTCGCTGAACTGCAGCCATCGCCCGTCACCGAGCACCATTTCATGGGGCTGGCCATCGGCCGCGTGATGCTGGCGCAGCCGATCCGCCGCCCAGGACTCTGGCGCATGGCTGGCTTCCGGGAACAGACCATGGCGCAGTCCTTCCCGAATGAGATCCTCAAAGGTGCGCCCCGGCTTCGAGAACAGCCCGTCCACTGTGCGGAACAGGTCGCGCTGGGCCTGATTGGATGTGACCAGCCGGTCCTGCGGGTCGTAGATCACGATGCCGGCAGAGATGCTGTCGATGGCCTCCTGCAGCAGGGCATGGGCCTCCTGAGCCTCGCGCCGGGCCATCTCGCGCTGCCGCTCGATACGGCCCAGATGCCAAAGAGCCAGTCCAAGGGCTAGGCCCATGAGCACCATGACCGAGACCACGATGCCTGCGTTCTTGCGCCAGGCCACCAGCGCGCCACGCTCGGCCAGGCCGACGACGATGTAGAAAGGATAGCCCTCGAGCTTTCGAAAACCGTAGACACGGTGCTCCCCATCGGTGACGGCCTGAAATCGATCCCGGCCAGCGGTCTGCCCCGCGTCGATGTGCTGCTGGATGGCGTTGCGCACGGGCTTGTTCAGGTCACCGTCACGCAGGGGATGACGGATCACCAGCTTGTGGTCATCGCTGCGTCGCATGAACACCACGCTGCGATCGGGAAGCCTCAGCTGATCGAACCCCCGGGTCAGGTACTCGAGGTCCAGCGTGGCCGACACGACACCGAGCAACCGGCCCGAAGAATCACGGCGAGGCACGTAGACCGCGACGGTCTGCTGGCCAGTGATGCTGCTGAGTATCGAGTCGGAGAACGCGATGGTCGCGCTAGGATCGTCACGCAGGCGCCGATAACCGGGCCGGGCGGCGATGCTGGGCTGGGGCTGACCGGCCTGGACAGGACGGGAGGAGTGGATGACACTGCCATCGGCTGCCCAGACATAGAGGCCTGAGACCTCCGGGAACCGGCGCAGGTGCGGCTCCACCAGGAGCGCCACTCGTCGCTGCGTCGCAGTGGATGGACTCGGCAACAGGTCCTGCGGCTGCAACTGGGAGGCGATACTGCCCAGACTGCCGTCCAGTCGCCTCAGCGTGGCGGTGTACTGGCCTTGCAGAACCTGGGCCAGGTTCTCGGCACTCTCCGCTGCCCGTTCCAGAGCGCTGGCGTGGCTCTCACGCAGCAGCCACGCCAGCATCAAGGCCAATACGAGCGCACCGGCTGCGAGCACCCCCAGCAGGGATCGATGGTTCATGGTGGTGGTTGAAGCATCCGCTAACGACGTCTGGCCGCTAGCTTACCCCACAACCCCCGGGGAGCATCGCAAAAATCAACCCACCCAGCGTCGGGCGTTGCGCCAAATCTGCATCCAGGGACTGTGCGCGCTGCCGTCCAGCGAGGTCCAGCTGAACTGGATATTGCGGAACACGCGCTCGGGGTGCGGCATCATGGCCGTGAAGCGGCCATCGGCCGTGGTCACCGCGGTCAGGCCGCCCGGACTGCCGTTGGGGTTGTAGGGATAGGCCTCGGTGGCCGCGCCCCTGTGGTCGACGAAGCGCATGGCCGCGATGGCCTTCGCCGCGTTGCCGCGGTAGGCGAAGTTGGCGTAGCCCTCGCCGTGCGCCACGGCGATGGGCAGGCGGCTGCCGGCCATGCCCTGCAGGAAGAGACTGGGTGAATCCAGCACCTCGACCAGGGACAGGCGGGCCTCGAAACGCTCGCTCTTGTTGGTCGTGAACCGAGGCCAGGCTTCGGCGCCGGGGATGATGTCGGCCAGCTCGGCAAACATCTGGCAGCCATTGCACACGCCCAGGCCGAAGGTGTCGCTGCGCGCGAAAAAGTCCTGGAACTGCTCGGAGAGCACCGGGTTGAAGGTGATGGAGCGGGCCCAGCCGATGCCGGCGCCCAGCGTGTCGCCGTAGCTGAAGCCACCGCAGGCCACGACACCCTTGAAATCACTCAGGTGGGCGCGGCCGCTCTGCAGATCGCTCATGTGCACGTCGTAGGCCTCGAAGCCGGCCTCGGTGAAGGCGTAGGCCATCTCCACGTGCGAGTTCACGCCCTGCTCGCGCAGGACGGCCACCTTGGGACGGCTCTTCAGCAGTGTCGGAGCCAGGCCCTGCGCGGGATCGAAGGTGAGCTGCACGTGCAGGCCCGGGTCGCCGGGATCGCCGGCCGAGGCATGCTCCTGGTCGGCACAGTCGGTGTTGTCGCGCTGCTGGCAGATCTTCCAGCTCACGCTGTCCCAGACCTGGTGCAGATCGGCCAGCCTGGCCGAGAACACGGCCTTGGCATCGCGCCAGACCTGGAGCTCGCCCACGCCGGCCGTGACGGCGCCGCCTGCGGGACGTGTCTTGCCGATGACATGGCTGAATTTCGACAGACCATGTTCGCGCAGGACGGCGAGCACGGCGTCGCGGTCCTCGCTGCGGACCTGCAGCACCACGCCGAGTTCCTCATTGAACAGGGCCTTGAGCGTGAGCTCGTCACGGCGCGCGCTGACCTGGCTCGCCCAGTTCTTGCTGTCGCCGGTGTCCATGCGGCTGTCGCTGATGCCGTCACCCTCGGTGACCAGCAGGTCCACATTGAGCGCCACGCCCACATGGCCCGCGAAGGCCATCTCGGCCACGGCGGCCAGCAGGCCGCCGTCGCTCCGGTCGTGATAGGCCAGCAGCCTGCCCTGCGCGCGCAGGGCGTTGACGGCGCTCACGAGCTTGACGAGATCCTGCGGGTCGTCCAGATCGGGTACGACGTCACCAGTCTGGCCCAGGGTCTGGGCCAGGATGGAGCCGGCCATGCGGTTCTTGCTGCGGCCCAGGTCCACCAGCAGCAGCGTGGTGTCAGCGCGGTTGTCCAGTTGGGGCGTGAGCGTGCCCCGCACGTCGCCCAGGGTGGCGAAGGCGCTGACGATGAGCGAGACCGGCGAAGTGACTTTTTTCTTCTCGCCGCCGTCCTGCCATTGCGTGCGCATGGACAGGCTGTCCTTGCCGACGGGGATGGATATGCCCAGGGCCGGGCACAGTTCCATGCCCACGGCCTGCACGGTGGCGTAGAGCGCGGCGTCTTCGCCGGGTTCGCCGCAGGCGGCCATCCAGTTGGCCGAGAGCTTGACGCGCGGCAGCTCGATGGGCGCGGCCAGCAGGTTGGTGATGGCCTCGGCCACGGCCATGCGGCCCGAAGCCGGCGCGTCGAGCGCGGCCAGCGGCGTGCGTTCGCCCATGCTCATGGCCTCGCCGGCAAAACCGGCGTAGTCGGCCAGGGTCACGGCCACATCGGCCACGGGCACCTGCCAGGGGCCGACCATCTGGTCGCGATGGGTGAGGCCACCGACGGTGCGATCGCCGATGGTGATGAGGAAGCGTTTGGAGGCCACGGTGGGGTGGCTCAGAACGTCGATCACGGCCTGCTGCAGCTCGACCCCCGTCAGGTCCAGGGGCTTGAACTTGCGCGCGATGGTCTGGACGTCGCGGTGCATCTTGGGCGGCTTGCCCAGCAGCACGTCCATGGGCATGTCCACGGGCGACTCCCGGCCTTCATCGACGAGCTCCAGCTGACGCTGCTCGGTCGCTACGCCGACCACGGCGAAGGGGCAGCGCTCGCGCTCGCAGAAGGCCTTGAACTGTTCCAGCGACCCGGGTGCGATGGCCAGCACATAGCGCTCCTGGCTCTCGTTGCACCAGATCTCCTTGGGCGCCAGGCCCGACTCTTCCAGCGGCACGGCACGCAGATCGAAGCGCGCGCCACGGCCCGCGTCGTTGGTGATCTCCGGGAAGGCATTGGACAGGCCGCCCGCACCCACGTCGTGGATGGCCAGAATGGGATTGTTCTCGCCCTGCGACCAGCAGTGGTTGATGACCTCCTGCGCGCGGCGTTCGATCTCGGGGTTGCCGCGCTGCACGGAGTCGAAGTCCAGTTCGGCTGCGTTGGCACCCGTGGCCATGGAACTGGCCGCACCGCCCCCCATGCCGATGCGCATGCCCGGGCCACCAAGCTGGATCAGCAAGGTGCCGGCGGGGAACTCGATCTTCTTGGTGAGCTTGGCATCAATCGCGCCCACGCCTCCCGCGATCATGATGGGCTTGTGGTAACCACGCTGCACCGTGTCCACATCGCTGGCCACGGTCTGCTCGTACTCGCGGAAGTAGCCGGCCAGGTTGGGACGGCCGAATTCGTTGTTGAAGGCGGCGCCACCCAGCGGGCCCTCGGTCATGATCTGCAGCGGGCTGGCGATGTGCTCGGGCTTGCCGCCCTTCTCATCCGACCAGCCGCCCCAGAGCTTCGAAACAGTGAAGCCGGTCAGGCCCGCCTTGGGACGCGAGCCCCGGCCCGTGGCACCTTCGTCGCGGATCTCGCCACCCGCGCCCGTGGAGGCGCCGGGAAAAGGCGAGATGGCTGTCGGGTGGTTGTGCGTCTCGACCTTCATGAGCACATGGTTCACGGCGGCCGATTTCCCGTAGGCAGGCGATGTGCCGCCCTCCATGCGCGCGATGAAGCGTTCGACCGGCACGCCCTCCATGATGGAAGCGTTGTCCGAATAGGCCACCACCGTGTGCTGCGGGCTGGTCTGGTGCGTGTGGCGGATCATGCCGAACATGCTGCGCGGCTGGCGCACGCCGTCGATGGTGAAATCCGCGTTGAAGATCTTGTGGCGGCAGTGTTCGCTGTTGGCCTGCGCGAACATCATGAGCTCCACATCCGTGGGGTCGCGCTTCAGGTCACTGAAGGCCTTGACGAGGTACTCGATCTCGTCGTCGGCCAGGGCCAGGCCCCAGGCGGTGTTGGCCTGCTCCAGCGCGGCGCGGCCGCCGCCCAGGATGTCCACATGGTCCATGGGCGCGGGCTGCAGCTCGGTGAACAGCGCCGCGGCCTCCTCCCGGCTGGCCAGCGCGCTCTCGGTCATGCGGTCATGCAGCAGCGCCGCCACCTGGCCCAGCTGCTCGGGGCTCAGCGCGGCCTTGCCCAGCAGGCCGGACTTGAGCGTGAGCCGGTATTCGACGATGCGCTCGACCCGGTGCAGGACCAGGCCGCAATTGCGGGCAATGTCGGTCGCCTTGGAGGCCCAGGGCGAGACCGTGCCGAGGCGCGGCGCCACCACCACCAACGGGCCCTCGGCCGGGCCGGCATAGGGATCACCATAGTTCAACAAGGCCGCGAGCTGGCGCTGCTGCTCGGGCGTGGGTGCCGTATCGCCCGCGACCAGATGCACGTAGCGGGCGGCGATGCCGGAAATCTTGTCGTGGATGGCCTGCAGGCGGGGCAGGACTTGCTGGACGCGGAAGGGGCTGAGGGCGCTGCCGCCTTCGTAGGAGGAAATGTGCAGGGTCACGGGGGTGGCCTTGAGGGGGTGTGGACGGAGGTCCGGGGAAAGATGGAATTCTACTTCCTGGGCGTGTGGCCTCGGGCGAGCATGGGCAGAAAACGGCCTGCGATGGGATAATCGCGGCATGACGATCACCTACAAAGACGAAGCAGGAATCGCGGGCATGCGCGTGGCCTGCCGCCTGGCCTCCGAAGTGCTGGACCACCTGACCCCGCACATCAAGCCGGGCATCACCACGCGCGAGATCGACCGCCTGGCCGCCGAATGCATGAAGACCCAGGGCAGCATTTCCGCCACCCTGGGCTACCAGCCGCCCGGCTACCCGCCCTACCCGGCCTCGCTGTGCACCTCCGTCAACCACGTGGTCTGCCACGGCATTCCCAACGACAAGCCACTCAAGAAGGGCGATATCGTCAATGTCGACGTCACCGTCATCAAGGACGGCTGGTACGGCGACACCAGCCGCATGTTCATCGTCGGCGAAGCCTCGATTGCCGCCAAGCGCCTGTGCGCCCTGACCTACGAGGCCATGTGGCACGGCATCGTGCAGGTCAAACCCGGTGCGCACCTGGGCGACGTGGGCTGGGCCATCCAGAAATTCGCCGAGAGCAACGGCTTCTCGGTGGTGCGCGAGTTCTGTGGCCATGGCATCGGCCAGGTCTTCCACGAGGAGCCGCAGGTGCTGCACTACGGCAAGCCCGGCACCGGCGAAGAGCTCAAGCCCGGCATGACCTTCACCATCGAGCCCATGATCAACACCGGCCGGCGCGAAGTGCGTGAGCTCGGCGACGGCTGGACCATCGTGACCAAGGACCACTCGCTCTCGGCCCAGTGGGAGCACACCGTGCTGGTCACCCCGACCGGCTACGAGGTGCTGACCCTGTCGGCCGGCAGCCCACCGCCCCCGGCCTTCGTGCAGGCGGAGCCGGCGCTGGCCTGAATCTTGCACGCGCCTGTCACCATGACAGCGACCCCCCTCACCCTCCGAGAACGGCACCGCGCCCGCAAGGCCGAGGCACTGCAGGCCGTCAGGGACAGCGGCACCTCGACCCGCGGTGTGCACGCCGCGCTGCGCCGGTTGGCGCGTGTGGCCGACGACACGCTCAAGATCCTGTGGCAGCAGGCCGGCTTTGGACCGGAGCCGACGCTGGTGGCCGTCGGCGGCTTCGGCCGCGGCGAGCTCTTCCCCCACTCCGACATCGACGTGCTGCTGTTGCTGCCCGAGGGCCAGTCACCGGACAGGGACGAGACCCTGCGCCAGCGCATCGAGACCTTCATCAGCAGCTGCTGGGATGCCGGTCTGGAGATCGGCTCCAGTGTGCGTACCGTGGACGAGTGCCTGGCTGAGGCGGCGAAGGATGTGACCGTGCAAACGGCGCTGCTCGAGTCGCGCGCCCTCTGCGGCAACACCGCCCTGTTCAAGGACTTCTGCCAGCGCTTCCGGCTGGCCATGAACGCACGCGCCTTCTTCGTAGCCAAGACGCTGGAGATGCAGCAGCGCCACAGCAAGTTCGAGGACACACCCTATGCGCTCGAACCCAACTGCAAGGAATCGCCCGGCGGCCTGCGCGACCTGCAGATCATCCTCTGGGTGGCCCGGGCGGCCGGCTACGGCAGGAGCTGGGACGAGCTCGCGCGTAACGGCCTGGCTACTCCCTTCGAGGTGCGCCAGCTCAAGCGCAACGAGGCCATGCTCAACCTCATCCGGCTGCGCCTGCACCTCGTGGCCGGCCGGCGCGAAGACCGGCTGGTGTTCGACCTGCAGACCGCCGTGGCCAACAGCTTCGGCTACAGCTCGGACACGACGGAGGTCAGGACCAAGGTGCGCGCCAGCGAGTCGCTGATGCGCCACTACTATTGGGCCGCCAAGGCCGTGACCCAGCTCAACCAGATCCTGCTGCTCAACATCGAGGAGCGGCTCAATCCCGACACCCAGGCGCCGCGGCCGATCAATGCGCGCTTCCTCGACAAGTCCGGCTGGATCGAGGTCGCCAGCGACGACCTCTACCAGCGCGAACCGCACGCCATCCTGGAGACCTTCCTGGTCTACCAGACCACCGAGGGCGCCAAGGGCCTGTCGGCGCGCACCCTGCGCGCCCTGTACAACGCGCGCGGCCTGATGACGGCGAAGTTCCGCAGCGACCCGGTCAACCGCGCCACCTTCATGCGGATCCTGCAGCAGCCACGCGGCATCACCCACGCCATGCGGCTCATGAACCAGACCTCGGTGCTGGGACGCTACCTCTGGATCTTCCGGCGCATCGTGGGCCAGATGCAGCACGACCTGTTTCACGTCTACACCGTGGACCAGCACATCCTCATGGTGCTGCGCAATGTGCGCCGCTTCTTCATGGCCGAGCACGCGCACGAGTACCCCTTCTGCTCCCAGCTGGCTGCCGGCTGGGGCCAGCCCTGGATCCTCTACACGGCCGCGCTCTTCCACGACATCGCCAAGGGCCGCGGCGGCGACCACTCCGACCTGGGCGCCGAGGAGGTGCGGCGCTTCGCGCGTCAGCACAGCATCGCACGCGAGGACGCGCAGCTCATCGAGTTCCTGGTCAGGGAACACCTGTCGATGAGCCGCATCGCGCAGAAGTCCGATCTCAGCGACCCCGACGTGATCCAGGCCTTCGCCCGGCAGGTGGGCAACGAGCGCTACCTCACCGCGCTCTACCTGCTGACGGTGGCTGACATCCGCGGCACCAGCCCCAAGGTCTGGAACGCCTGGAAGGGCAAGCTGCTGGAGGATCTGTACCGCTACACCCTGCGTACGCTCGGCGGCCACGCGCCCTCGCCGGCCGCCGAGGTGGAGGCGCACAAGCGCGAAGCCCTGGTCAAGCTGGCCCTGCACAGCCTGCCGCACGAGGCGCAGAAAAAGCTCTGGGACACGCTGGACGTGAGCTATTTCATGCGTCACGACGCCGACGACATCGCCTGGCACACGCGCAACCTCTCGCGCCACGTCGGCGCGGCCCAGCCCATCGTGCGTGCACGCCGTTCGCCCGTGGGCGAAGGATTGCAGGTGCTGGTCTATGCCGCCGACCAGCCCGACCTCTTCGCCCGCATCTGCGGCTACTTCGACCAGAGCGACTTCAGCATCCTGGACGCGCGCATCCATACCGCCCGCAACGGCTACGCGCTCGACACCTTCCAGATCGTGAGCAGCAGCCTGCAGGACCACTACCGGGAGATGACAGCCATGGTCGAGGCGGAACTGTCGCGCGTGATCGCCGAGGGCGGCCCGCTGCCCGAGCCCAGCCGCGGCCGGCTCTCGCGGCGCGTCAAGAGCTTTCCCGTCATGCCGCGCGTCACGCTCAAGCCCGACGAGAAGGCCCAGCGCTGGCTGCTCAGCATCACGGCCAGCGACCAGGCCGGACTGCTCTACAAGGTGGCGCGCGTGCTGGCCCGCCACCGCATCAACCTGCAGCTGGCCAAGGTCAATACCCTCGGAGAACGGGTGGACGACGTCTTCCTCGTCGACGGTCCCGAACTGCAAAACAACCGCGCCCAGATCGCCATCGAAACCGAGCTGCTGGGCGTGCTCGCGTCCTGAGCGAGGGCTGCCAGCCAGCCCCCGTTTCCCCGCTTGACAGACCTCCGGGGCCACGTGAGATAGTGTGACTGCGGCACCTTGCCCGCAGCACACAACGACACCAAGGAGACTTCCATGCGGCACGCTCTATCGCGCAGGCTGATCCTGCTCGCACTTCCCCTGGGCCTGGCTGCCTGCGCGAGCTGGCCAGGTTCCGGATGGGTCACGCTGATCGACGGGGAGCGCGGCCTGGACAACTGGAATCGCATCGGCGACGCCAACTGGCAAGTGGACCAGGGCGGGATCACCGCCAACCAGGGCAAGGGCGGCTTCCTGGTCTCCAAGCAGAACTACAAGGACTTCGAGATCTACGCCGAGTTCTGGGCCGCCACCGACACCAACAGCGGCATCTTCTTCCGGGCCTCGGACCCTGCCAAGATCACGGCCGACAATGCCTATGAGGCGAACATCTGGGACATCCGTCCCGACCCGACCTATGCCACCGGCGCCATCGTGAACTTCGCGCCGGTGCCCGTTCCGACGGTCCACAAAGCCGGCGGGCGCTGGAACATACTGGAAATCAGCGCCCGGGGCGACCAGCTCACGGTCAAGCTCAACGGCGTTCAGACCGCGCAGATCCGCAACAACAAGTACGGCAGCGGCCCCTTCGCACTGCAGTTCGGCCCCGGCGTCAAGGGCGTGAACGGCGGCCCCATCAAGTGGCGCAAGGTGCAGGTCAAACCGCTCTGAGCGTCAGCCCGGGCCGGCCTCAGTCGTCCTGGCTGGCGTCCAGCCCGGGGAACAGCACCTCGGTATAGCCGAACTGCGTGAAGTCCCGCACCCGCATGGCGTAGAGCTTGCCGATCAGATGATCACACTCGTGCTGCACCACACGGGCGTGAAAACCCTCCACCGTGCGGTCGATGGCGTCGCCATACTGATCACGGCCCTGGTAGCGGATGCGCTGCCAGCGCGGTACCACACCGCGCAGGCCCGGCACCGAGAGGCAGCCCTCCCAGCCCAGCTCCTCTTCCTCCCCCAGCGGCGTGATTACCGGATTGCACAGCACCGTGCGCGGCACGATGGGTGCGTCCGGATAGCGCGGATTGGGCGCGCCGCTGCCAAAGATCACCACCTGCAGATCCACACCGATCTGCGGCGCGGCCAGACCGGCGCCGTTGGCCGCGGCCATGGTGTCGAGCAGGTCGGTGACCAGCAGATGCAGGGCATCGGTATCGAATTCGGTCACGGGCTGGGCCACGCGCAGCAGGCGCGGGTCACCCATCTTGAGGATGGTGCGGACGGTCATGGCGAGGGTCGTTGCTTCAGGTCCGAGCATAAACCCGGCGCATGGACCCGGCACAATGGAGGTCCATGTCCTCCGAACCGACGCCCCCGCCCGGCCCGCTGATCGCACCGCTTTCCGCACTGGCGCGTGCCGTCTATCTGGGCCTGGCCCTGCTCTTCCTGGTCCTGGGCATCGTGGGTGCCTTCCTGCCGGTGCTGCCCACCACACCCTTCATCCTCCTCTCGGCCTGGGCCGCGGCGCGCAGCTCGCCACGCCTGCTGGGCTGGCTGGAGAACCACACGGCCTTCGGCCCCATGATCCGCGACTGGCGCCGTGGCGGCGTGGTGAGCCGCAAGGCCAAATGGATGTCCAGCGGCTTCATGGCCGCCTCGGGCGCCTGGCTGCTGTGGAGCAGCCACCCGCGCTGGGCGGCCTGGGCCGCCATCGCCTGTATGGGCTGTGTGGCGGTGTGGCTGTGGCAGCGCCCGGAGAGCTTCCCGGATGAGGACCAGAACTCAGGCCGCGGTTGACAGCAGCGCCCGCAGCCCTGCCTCGTCCAGCACCGTGACGCCCAGCTCGCGCGCCTTGTCCAGCTTGCTGCCGGCCTCTGCACCCGCCACCAAGTAGTCCGTCTTCTTGCTGACCGAACTGGCCACCTTGGCACCGGCGGCTTCCAGCATCTCCTTGGCCTCGTCGCGGCTCAGCGTGGGCAGGGTGCCTGTGAGCACAAAGGTCTTGCCGGCCAGCGGCAGCTGGGCGGCGGGGCTGGGTTCCCCCTCTTCCCAGCGCAGGCCGCAGGCGCGCAGCTGCTCCACGACCTCGCGGTTGTGGGCCTGCTGGAAGAAGGTGTGGATGCTCTGCGCCACGATAGGTCCCACGTCGGGCACCTGCAGCAGCTGGTCTTCCTTGGCATCCATGATGGCATCGAGTTTGCCGAAGTGGCGTGCCAGCGCCTTGGCCGTGGCCTCGCCCACATGGCGGATACCCAGGCCGTAAAGGAAACGCGGCAGCGTGGTCTGCTTGGACTGCTCCAGTGCATCGACGATGTTCTGCGCTGACTTGTCGGCCATGCGCTCCAGGCTGGCCAGGGCGGTGAGGCCCAGTCGGTAGAGATCGGGCAGGGTTTTCACGACACCGCTGTCGACGAGCTGGTCCACGAGCTTGTCGCCCAGGCCCTCGATGTCCACGGCCCGGCGGCTCGCGAAATGCAGCATGGCCTGCTTGCGCTGGGCGCTGCAGTACAGGCCGCCGGTGCAGCGGTAGTCGGCCTCGCCCTCCTCGCGCACGGCGGCCGAGCCGCAAACCGGACAGGTGTTCGGCATGGTGAACATCTCGGCACCAGGCTGGCGCTTCTCGGGCAGCACGGCCACCACCTCGGGAATCACATCACCCGCGCGGCGCACGATGACCGTATCACCCACGCGCACGTCCTTGCGCCGGGCCTCGTCCTCGTTGTGCAGCGTGGCATTGGTCACCGTCACACCGCCTACGAAAACGGGCGCGAGCTTGGCCACGGGCGTGAGCTTGCCCGTGCGGCCCACCTGTACCTCGATGGCCTGCACCGTGGTCAGCATCTCCTGCGCCGGGTATTTGTGCGCCACGGCCCAGCGTGGCTCGCGGGTCTTGAAGCCGAGCTGCTGCTGCAGGGCCAGGGCATTGACCTTGTAGACCACGCCGTCGATGTCGAAGGGCAGCGCGTCGCGCCGGGCACGGATGGCCTCGTGAAAGGCGGTCAGGCCGGCGGCGCCCTGCGCCACGGCACGCTCCTCGCACACGGGCAGGCCCATGGCCTGCAGGGCGTCGAGCATCTGCGCATGGGTGCCGGGGACAGACCAGCCCTGCACCTCGCCCAGGCCGTAGGCATAGAAGCTCAACGGGCGCTGGGCCACGAGGGCCGGGTCGAGCTGGCGGATGGCGCCGGCCGCGGTGTTGCGCGGGTTGATGAAGGTCTTCTCGCCCTTCTCGCGCTGCTTCGCATTGAGCGCCTCGAAATCGTCGCGACGCATATAGACCTCGCCACGCACCTCCAGCACCGGGGCCTCGCAGCCGTTCAGACGCAGCGGGATCTGGCCGATGGTACGCACGTTCTGCGTCACGTCCTCGCCGGTCTCACCATCGCCACGCGTGGCGGCCTGCACCAGCACACCGCGCTCATAACGCAGGTTGATGGCCAGGCCATCGAACTTGAGCTCGGCGGCGTACTCCACCGGGGGGGCGGACTCCTGCAGGCCCAGGGCCTTGCGCACGCGGGCGTCGAAACTCTGCGCCCCGGCCGCCGTGGTGTCGGTTTCGGTCTCGATGGACAGCATGGGCACGGCATGGCGCACGGGCGTCAGGCCGTCGAGCACCTTGCCACCCACGCGCTGGGTCGGCGAATCGGGCGTCAGCAATTCAGGGTGCGCGGCTTCGAGGGCCTGCAGCTCGCGAAAGAGCTGGTCGTACTCGGCATCCGGGATCTCGGGCGCGTCGAGCACGTAGTAGCGGTGCGCGTGGTGATGCAGCAAGCGGTGCAGTTGCTGCACGCGCTCGGCGGGGGATGGAACGGCGGGCGCCGCATCGAACAAATCGGGCGTCATCGGTGCAAGCAGGAAATTCAGGAGAACAGACGACGCGCCAGCAGCGAGCCGGCCGAGAGTTCGCGCGCGTCGAGCTTGTCGTAGAGGGTCTCGAGCTCGGATCCGATCAGGTCCATGGCGTCGCTGCTCAGCGGCTGGCCGTTGTCGTCGGTGATCTGGCCGTCCATGACCTCGGCCAGGTGTTTGACGGCCTCGCGCAGGCGCACATAGGGCTGCTCGCTGCGCGGCACCTGGGCCACATCCAGGCTCAGCATGACGTCACGGATGGCCGTCATGGAGGGGTCGGCGGCCAGTGCGGCCTGGGGGTCGTATTGCAGGCCCAGGATGGGCGGCTGGCCCGGCTGGGACGAGGGCAGCACCATGCGCCCGGGCAGCACACCGGCCACAAAGCCAAGGCGCGCGGCGTGCTGCTGCACATAGCCTGCGCTCCATGCCGTGTGGCGCGCACGCAGCGTGACGCTGAGCTGGGCGTCGTGCTCGCTGGCGAAGGCGTCGAGCTCACGTCCACGGGCCACGGCGTCGAGCATGTCGGGAAACTCGGGCGTGCCGCCCAGGGCATCGGCCAGAGCCTGGGTCTTGACGACGAACTCGGAGTATTCGATCTCGTTGAGCGCGCCCGCACGGTTGGCCAGCTGCACACCGGCCTGCAGCGCGCTGTAGCGATGGCCGGGCTGCGGCGGCTCCCACTGGCCATCGGCCTGGTGCAGGCCCTCGATGCCATAGGGCTTGCTGCCGACGCGGCGCGTGGCGGGCATGTGCTGCAAAACGGCCTCGCCCGAGACGGGATGCTCCAGCTCGATGGTGGCAAGGACGTCGATCAGCGGGTCCAGCAGCGGCTTCTTTTCAGCAGAGGGCGGCAGCAGCAGGCCGTCTGCTGCCGGCACGGCACCCAGTACCGGGTCGGCCGGCAGGGTTGCCTCGGCGTCGCGCAAGGCAGCACCTTCGGGCTCGGGGTCAGCCTGGCGCGGCTGGTGGCGCCGCGCAGACCAGATGCCGTGCAGCACCAGCGCGGCGAGCAGCAGCACGCCGGCGATGGCCAGTCCGATCTGCAGCTTGCTCATCGGCGCCCGGCTCCGCGCTGCCTCACGCCGTCTCGGCCATGGACACGGCGGACTCCATGTCCACCGCCACGATGCGCGAGACGCCCTGCTCCTGCATGGTCACACCGATCAGCTGCTCGGCCATCTCCATCGCGATCTTGTTGTGGCTGATGAAGAGGAACTGCGTGCCCTTGCTCATGCTGCTCACGAGCTTGGCGTAACGCTCGGTGTTGGCGTCGTCCAGCGGCGCATCCACCTCGTCCAGCAGGCAGAACGGAGCGGGGTTGAGCTGGAAGATGGCGAACACCAGTGCGATGGCGGTCAGCGCCTTCTCACCACCCGAAAGCAGGTGGATGGTCTGGTTCTTCTTGCCCGGCGGCTGGGCCATGACCTGCACGCCGGCGTCGAGGATCTCGTCGCCCGTCATGATGAGCTTGGCCTGTCCGCCGCCGAAGAGCTCAGGGAACATGCGGCCGAAATGCTCGTTGACGGTCTTGAAGGTACCGGCCAGCAACTCGCGGGTTTCGCCGTCGATCTTGCGGATGGCGTCTTCCAGCGTGTTCATGGCGTCGGTCAGGTCGGCCGACTGGGCGTCGAGGAACTGCTTGCGCTCGCGGGCATGGGCCAGTTCTTCCAAGGCGGCCAGGTTGACGGCACCGAGGGCCGCGATCTCGCGGTTCAGGCGCTCGATCTCGCCCTGCAGGCCGGTGAGGCGCACATTGCCCTCTTCGATGGACTTGGCCACAGCCGTCAGATCGGCCTGGGCCTCGGCCAATAGCTGTTCGTACTGCTCGAAGCCCAGGCGCGCGGCCTGCTCCTTGAGCTGCATGTCCTGGATGCGCTGGCGCAGGGGATCGAGCTCGCGCTCGAGCTTGAGGCGGCGCTCGTCGCTGGCACGCAGCTTGGCGGTCAGGTCGTCGTACTCGCTCTTCTTGGCGGCCAGGGCCTGCTCGCGTTCGAGCTTGAGCGCCAGCGCGTTCTGCAGGCCGGCCTGGGCGGCCGCATCGGTCAGGCGCGCGAGTTCATCACGCGCCCGCTGCTCCTCGCCCGTGATGGACGCGGCCTGCTGGTCGGCGGTCTCGATGGCGCGCGAGAGTTCAGCCTTGCGGGCGTCCAGCGTGCGCAGCGAGAAGGTGGCTTCCTGGGCCTGACGCTCCAGGGCGCGCTGCTGTTCGCGGCAGGCATTGAGCTTGCGCTCGGCCTCGAGCACGCGCTCGTCGAGCTGGGCGTGGCGCTCCTGGCTGTCGGCCAGCTGCATGTCGAGTTCCTCGAAACGGCCTTCGGCGGCCACGCGGCGCTCCTGCAGTTCCTCGAGCAGGGCATCGACCTCGGCTAGGTCGCCGGCGATCTGCTCGCTGCGCGCACGGGTCTGCTCGGCCAGCTGCGTCAGGCGCAAAGTCTCGACCTGCAGCTCGTGGGCCCGGCTCTGGGTCTCGCTGGCTTCGCGGCGGGCCGTGACCAGGCGCTGCGAAGCGTCGGCATAGGCGGCCTCGGCGCGGACCAGGGCGGTCCGCGCCTCTTCGCTGATCAGCGACTGGGCACGCAGCTGCTTCTCGAGGTTCTCAATTTCCTGGGCACGGGCCAGCAGGCCGGCCTGCTCGGAGTCCTGGGCGTAGAAGCTCACGCTGTGCAGGCTGACGGCGTGGCCGCTCTTCACGTAGATGGTTTCGCCGGGCTGCAGCTGGCTGCGCTGGGCCAGCGCCTCCTCAAAGCTGGACGAGGTGTAGCAGCCTTGCAGCCAGTCCACCAGCACGGCCTTGAGCCCGGCGTCGTTGACGCGCAGCAGATCGGCCAGGCGGGGCAGAGCGGCAGAGCGCTCAGGCACGCCGGCCTGCGGCGCACTGTAGAAGGCCAGCTTGGCCGGCGGCGCGTCAGAGGCCAAGGCCTTGACCATGTCCAGGCGGCTGACCTCGAGCGCGCCCATGCGTTCGCGCAGCGCGGCCTCGAGGGCGTTTTCCCAGCCCTGCTCGATGTGCAGCTTGGTCCACAGGGCCTGCAGATCGGCCAGACCGTGCTTGGCCAGCCAAGGCTGGAGCTTGCCGTCGGTCTTGACCTTGTCCTGCAGCGCCTTGAGCGCTTCCATGCGGGCGGACAGATCGGTCTGCTTCGCCGCTTCAGTGTTCAGTGTTTCCTGCTGGGCGCGTCGCGCCTCGTCGAGCTGGGGCACGCTGTCCTGCAGCTCATGCAGGCGGGCCTCGGCTACGGCAGCAGCTTCGGTGGCCTGGGCCGACTGGGCCTGCAGGCTCTGCAGGCGCGCTTCATCGGGAGCGGCCAGAGCCTTCTTGTCGGTGTCCAGACGCTCGCGGCGCTGCTGGAGCTGGCGTGATTGTTCGTCGATGCTGCGCTGCTCGGCGGCCAGCACCTGGATCTGCTGCTGCACCTGGCCCACGCTGCTGCGCTGCTCGTTGGCCTTGTTCTGCGCCTGGCGCAGGGCCTCTTCCAGGTCCGGCAGGGCCATGGACTGCTCTTCCAGCTGGGCGGCGAGCTCGGTGGTCTTCTCCTCCCCCACCAGGGCGAGCTCGGCGAGCTTCTCGATCTCGGCTTGCGCATCGGTCTTGCGCGTGGCCCACTGGGCCGTCTGCTCTTTCAGCGTGTTGAGGCGTTCCTCCACGCGCTGGCGGCCCTCGACCACGAAGCGGATCTCGGCCTCCAGGCGGCCCACCTCGGTGCTGGCCTCGTACAGCAGGCCCTGGGCCTGGTTGACCTGGTCGCCGGCCGCGTAATGGGCCTGGCGGATGGTCTCGAGGTCGGCCTCGATGTGGCGCAGGTCGGCTACGCGGGACTCGAGCTCGATGACGGCCTTCTCGCCCTCCTGCTTGATGCGGGTCTGGTCGGCCTCGGCTTCGGAGCGCTTGAGGTACCAGAGCTGCTGCTGCTTGAGCGTGACGTCGGCATGCAGGCTGTTGTACTTTTGCGCGACCTCGGCCTGGCGCTCGAGCTTCTCGAGGTTGGCGTTGAGTTCGCGCAGGATGTCCTCGACCCGCGTGAGGTTCTCGCGTGTGTCCGAAAGACGGTTCTCGGTCTCGCGACGGCGTTCCTTGTACTTGGAGACGCCGGCGGCTTCTTCGAGGAAGAGGCGCAGCTCCTCCGGCTTGGACTCGATGATGCGGCTGATCGTGCCCTGGCCGATGATGGCATAGGCGCGCGGGCCCAGGCCCGTGCCCAGGAACACGTCCTGCACGTCACGCCGGCGCACGGGCTGGTTGTTGATGTAGTAGCTGCTGGTGCCGTCGCGCGTCAGCACGCGCTTGACGGCGATTTCCGCGTACTCACGGAAAGGACCGCCAGCGCGATGGTCGGCGTTGTCGAACACCAGCTCCACGCTGGAGCGGCTGGCCGGCTTGCGCGTGGTGGTACCGTTGAAGATCACGTCCTGCATGGACTCGCCGCGCAACTCGCTGGCGCGGCTCTCGCCCAGCACCCAGCGCACGGCGTCCATGATGTTGGACTTGCCGCAGCCATTGGGGCCGACCACGCCCACCAGCTGCCCCGGCAGCATGAAGTTGGTCGGCTCGGCAAAGGACTTGAAACCGGAGAGCTTGATCGAGGTAAGACGCACAGTGGTGGACTCGGTCGGGGGAACAGAAGGAACGCGAAATCATAACGTCCTGCGCAGGGTGAAAAAGAGCGACGGGCGGCCGCATTTGTGCTAAGCGCGCCCCGGGTAAACCCGGGCTGGTTGCATTTGCACACACACTGTGCAACCGGTCACCATGGCACAGCTGCGGCAGAGCGTGTAGATTCACGAACTTTGAGCCGAACGACCGCAGGAAAAGACGCCACCATGAACCAGGCCGCCAGTGACAACGCCCCGCAGGTCGCTCAGACCACCCTCAAGGAACTGGGCTTGCGCCCCGGCATTGCGCTGCAGGTTCGCCGCCTGGTCGAAGGCGCCAGCAAGAAAGAGGCCCAGCTCTTCGGCGCCATCGAAAACCGCGGCGTCATGGTCGGCCCCCAGGGCCCCGAGGGCGAAGATCCGGGCCTGACCGAAGGCGACGTCTGCATCGTGCGCGGCTTCACGGGTCAGCACGAGTTTTCCTTCATCAGCAAGGTGCTGCAGACCTACGACAAGCCCTTTGTCTATGCCCTGCTGGCGTATCCGAACCAGGTGGACGCGCGCCTGGTACGCCAGTCCATGCGCACCAGGACCCGCTGGCCCGTCGTGACACAGATGGGCGAACAGCAGCAGGAGGGCTTGCTGGTCGACATCAGCCTGCAAGGCGCCATGGTCAGCACGCCGGACGCCGTGGCCGCCGTGGGCAAGGTCATCGCCCTCACGATCCAGGGTCTGGTCGAGGGCGAACCCAGCCCCATCACCGTCAAGGCCACGGTCTGCCACAGCCACCGGGCTCAGGACGGCGAATCGCATTTCACCGGCATGGCGTTCCACTCCTTAACTCAACAGGACAAGTTGGTGTTGAGCTACCTGACCAACACCCCACGTTCCTGAGGGGCAGGGCACACAGGCGCCAAATCTGTGCATTTCTGCATGGACAAGGCCGGACAAGAATTGACTTGAGTCAAGCCGGCTCCGCTCCCGCCCTAGGATGCGCTCCTGTCTCACCGCAGGAACGCATCACCATGAATCCGGAAGTCATCTCCAGCTACGACCCGCTGTACGTCGCCCTCTCCTTTGCCCTGGCCTTTGTCGGCTCCTTTGTAGCGCTGAGCGCCGCGCGCCGCATGATCGGCCCCGACGGCAAGATCAATTCCTTCGACCTGCTGGCCGCCACCCTGGCCCTGGGCGGCATCGGCGTCTGGACCATGCACTTCATCGGCATGGCTGCGCTCAAGATGGACCTGCGCGTGGGCTACTCCATGGTGGAGACCGTGATTTCCCTGGTGGTCGTCTGCGCCGCCACGGCCTACGGGCTGGTCTATGTGGCCCGAGATCCGTCCAACCGCTCCCGCCTGCTGGTCGCCGGCGCCGCCGTAGGCCTGGGCGTCGTGGTGATGCATTACCTGGGCATGTACGGCATGCGTTTTGGCGGCTACATCGATTGGTCGACCGCGCTGGTGGCGCTGTCCATCCTGATCGCCATCGTGGCCGCCACTGCGGCGCTCTGGCTTGCCTTCAACACCCGACCCGTCGTCCTGCGCCTCGTGGCCGCCGTGGTGATGGCCGTGGCCGTCTGTGCCATGCACTACACGGGCATGGCCGCGGCCGATTTCGTCTGTACCACGGCCGACCGCCTGGCACCCCCGCGCGGCTTCGGCGTGATCATCTCGACCGACCTGCCCGATGTGGTGACCATCATGGCCATCGGCATCGCGCTGGTGCTGTCCATCGATCTGCTGGTGCAGCGGGCGCTGCGATCGGCCAGAACGGCCAGAACGGCGCGCTGACGACCGGAACGGGCGGGGAGTTCCGGGATAATTCCATCCCATGAACCCCCTGCTCCAGAAGCTGCAGCCCTATCCTTTCGAACGGCTGCGGCAGCTTTTCGCCGGCATCACGCCCAATCCCGCCTACCGCCCCATCAGCCTGGGCATCGGCGAACCCAAGCATGCCACGCCAGACTTCATCAAACAGGCCCTCGCGGCCGCGCTCGACACCGGCCTGACCGGCTACCCCGCCACCGCCGGTGAACCGGCGCTGAAAGAGGCCATGGCCGGCTGGCTGCAGCGCCGCTATGGCCTCGCGGTCAACCCGGCCACCCAGATCCTGCCCGTCAATGGCTCGCGCGAGGCACTGTTCGCGCTGACGCAGACGGTGGTGGATGGCAGCAAGCCCGGCGCCCTGGTCCTCTGCCCCAATCCCTTCTATCAGATCTATGAGGGCGGAGCCCTGCTGGCCGGCGCCGAACCGTATTACGTGCCCAGCGACCCGTCGCGCAACTTCGCAGTGGACTGGGACTCCGTACCGCCCGAGGTCTGGGCCCGCACCCAGCTGATCTTCGCCTGCTCGCCCGGCAATCCCACGGGTGCCGTGATGCCGCTGGACGAGTGGAAAAAGCTCTTCGAGCTCAGCGACCGCTACGGTTTCGTGATCGCCTCGGACGAGTGCTACAGCGAGATCTACTTCCGCGACGAGCCGCCCCTGGGCGGACTGGAGGCGGCTCTCAAGCTCGGACGCACGGATTTCAGGAACCTGATCGCGTTGACCAGCCTGTCCAAGCGCAGCAATGTGCCAGGCCTGCGCAGCGGCTTTGTGGCGGGCGACGCGGCCATCATCAAGGCTTTCCTACTCTACCGCACCTACCATGGCAGCGCCATGAGCCATGTGGTGCAGGCCGCCAGCATCGCGGCCTGGAACGACGAGCAACACGTCGTCGAGAACCGCAACCAGTACCGGCAGAAGTTCGCCGCCGTCACGCCGATTCTGGCGCCGGTGCTCGACGTCGCCCTGCCCGATGCCGCCTTCTATCTCTGGGCCGGCGTGCATGGATCCGACACCGAGTTCGCCCGCGAGCTCTACGCTCTTTACAATGTCACCGTACTGCCCGGCAGCTATCTCGCGCGCGAAGCCCGCGGCGTCAACCCCGGCGCCGGGCGCGTGCGCATGGCGCTGGTGGCCGAAACCGCCGAATGCGTGGAAGCGGCCGAGCGCATCGTCCAATTTGTGAAATCCCGAAACTGAGAACTGAACACGACATGAGCCAACAACTGCAGCAGATCATCGAAGCCGCCTGGGACAACCGCGCGAACATCTCCTCCAAGTCCGCGCCCAAGGAAGTGGCCGAGGCCGTGGAGCATGTGATCTCCGAACTGAACAAGGGCCGCCTGCGCGTGGCCACGCGCGAAGCCGTGGGCAAGTGGACCGTGCACCAGTGGATCAAGAAGGCCGTGCTGCTGTCCTTCCGCCTCAAGGACAACGAGGTCATCAAGGCCGGCGACCTGGGTTTCTATGACAAGGTGCAGACCAAGTTCGCCCACCTGTCCGCCGAAGAAATGGCCGCCACCGGCGTGCGCGTGGTGCCGCCGGCCGTGGCCCGCCGCGGCAGCTATGTCGCCAAGGGTGCCATCCTGATGCCCAGCTACGTGAACATCGGTGCCTACGTCGATGAAAACACCATGGTCGACACCTGGGCCACCGTCGGTTCGTGCGCCCAGATTGGCAAGAACGTGCACCTCTCGGGTGGCGTGGGCATCGGTGGCGTGCTCGAGCCCGTGCAGGCCGGCCCGACCATCATCGAGGACAACTGCTTCATCGGCGCACGTTCGGAAGTGGTCGAGGGCGTGGTTGTGGAAGAGAACTCGGTGCTCGGCATGGGCGTGTATATCGGCCAGAGCACGCCCATCTTCAACCGTGAAACCGGTGAAATCGTCTATGGCCGCGTGCCCAGCGGCAGCGTGGTCATCAGCGGCAACCTGCCCAAGAAGACCAAGAGCGGCCAGGACTACAGCACCTACGCCGCCATCATCGTCAAGACCGTGGATGCGCAAACGCGCTCCAAGACCAGCCTGAATGACCTGCTGCGCGACTGACACCGACTGACAGGGCCCAGACCCGCCACGGAGGAAACATGAGCACCACTGCCGAACGCCCCATGGGCACGATGGAACGGATCCTGCGCCTGATGGCCGAGAAGAAGGCCTCGGACATCTATCTGTCGGCGCATTCGCCGGCGCTGATCCGCATCAACGGCCAGTGTGTGCCCATCAACAACCAGGCCCTGCCGGTCGAGGCGCCGCGAAACCTGCTCGCCGAGATCATCCCCGAGGAGCGCATGGCCGAGCTCGACGCCTACAGCGAGCTCAACATGGGCTTCCCGCTGGCCGGCGTGGGGCGTTTCCGCCTCAGCGCCATGCGCCAGCGCGGCTCGGTCGCGGCCGTGATCCGTTACGTGTCGGGCGAGATCCCCACGCTGGGCTCGCTCTCGCTGCCGCCCATCCTCGGCGATCTCATCATGGAAAAGCGCGGGCTGATCCTCATGGTGGGCGCCACCGGCATGGGCAAGAGCACCACGCTGGCGGCCATGATCGACTACCGCAACGAGAACGCCTCGGGCCACATCCTGACCATCGAGGACCCGATCGAGTACCTGTTCAAGAACAAGCGCTCGGTGGTCAACCAGCGCGAGATCGGCGCCGACACCAAGAACCTTCACACGGCGCTGCAGAACGCACTGCGCCAGGCGCCGGACGTGATCATGATCGGCGAGATCCGCGACCGCGAGACCATGTCGGCCGCCATCGCCTATGCGCAGTCCGGCCACCTCTGCCTGGCCACCATGCACGCCAACAACAGCTACCAGGCCCTGAACCGGATCCTGAGCTTCTACCCGGTGGAAGTGCGCCAGACCATGCTGGGCGACCTCGCCAGCGCCCTCAAGGCCATCGTCTCGCAGCGCCTGCTGCGCACGGTCACGGGCGCCCGGACCCCGGCGGTGGAAATCATGCTCAACACCAAGCTGATCTCCGAACTGATCGAGAAGGGTGACTTCTCCAGCATCAAGGAAGCACTGGAAAAGGCCATGGCCGAAGGCTCGCAGAACTTCGAGCAGGACATCGCCCGCCTCATCACCGACGGCGTGGTCGACCGCAAGGAAGGCCTGGCCAACTCCGACTCGCCCACCAACCTCATGTGGCGGCTGCAGAACGACTTCCAGAAGCCGGCCCAGGCCCAGGCGGCCGAAGACCACCACGACGACGAACCGTCCTTCACCGAGATCACGCTCGACGTGAAGCACGGCTGACAGGCCCTCCTCCTATTGCGCATGTCCCTGACCCTGCAACTGACCGAACAGCTGATCGCCCGCCCCTCGGTCACCCCTGACGACGCCGGCTGCCAGCAGCTCATCGCCGAACGCCTGCAGGCCCTGGGCTTTGCCTGCGAAACCCTGGCCAGCGGGCCCGATGATTTCCGCGTCAGCAACCTCTGGGCCCAGCGTACGGCTGCCCCCGGCGCACCGCTGCTGGTCTTCGCCGGGCACACCGACGTGGTGCCCACCGGCCCTGTCGCCCAGTGGAGCCAGGACCCCTTCACGCCCACGCACCGCGCCGGCAAGCTCTATGGCCGTGGCGCGGCCGACATGAAGACCTCGATCGCGGCCTTTGTCGTGGCCGTGGAGGAGTTCATCGCCCAGCAGCCGCAGGCCCCGCTCAACATCGCCCTGCTGCTGACCAGCGACGAGGAAGGCCCGGCCGTGGACGGCACGGTCAAGGTCTGCGAGGCGCTCGAGGCCCGCGGCGTCAAGCTGGACTACTGCATCGTCGGTGAACCCACGTCGGTGCAGCGCACCGGTGACATGATCAAGAACGGCCGGCGCGGCACCATGAGCGGCAAGCTGACGGTCAAGGGCGTGCAGGGCCACATCGCCTACCCGCACCTGGCACGCAATCCCATCCACCTGTTCGCCCCGGCGCTGGCCGAGCTGACCGCCATCGAGTGGGACCGCGGCAACGACTTCTTTCCGCCCACCACCTGGCAGGTCAGCAACATCCACGGCGGCACGGGGGCCAGTAACGTGATCCCGGGTTCGATCGTGGTGGACTTCAATTTCCGCTTCTGCACCGAATCCACGCCCGAGAGCCTGCAGCAGCGCCTGACGGCCGTGCTGGACCGCCACGAGCTCGACTACGAACTGGCCTGGACCATCGGTGGCCTGCCCTTCCTGACCACGCCTGGCACCCTGGTCAACGCCGTGCGCGACGCCATCCGTGACGAGACCGGCCTCGAGACCGAGCTCTCCACCACCGGCGGTACCAGCGATGGCCGCTTCATCGCCCGGATCTGTCCGCAGGTCATCGAGCTCGGCCCCACGAACGCCACGATCCACAAGATCGACGAGCACATTCCCGTGGCCGACATCGAGCCGCTGAAGAACATCTACCGGCGCGTGCTGGAAAAGCTCGCGTCATGAGCGGGCAGCCCGCCACCGAGCCGACCGTGATCTCCGTGATCGAGGCCGGCGCGCAGCAGCTGGAGGCCGCGCAGCTGGCCTATGGCCACGGCACCACCAACGCCTTCGACGAAGCCGCCTGGCTGGTGCTCTGGCGCCTGGGCCTGCCGCTGGACGACCTCGACGGCGTGGCCGAACGCGTCGTGACGCCCGAGGAGCAGGCGCGAGTCGCCGCGTTGCTGCTGCAGCGCATCCAGACCCGCAAGCCCGCCGCCTACCTGACAAGAGAAGCCTGGCTGCAGGGCGTGCCCTTCTACGTGGACGAACGTGCGATCGTGCCGCGCAGCTTCATCGCCGAGCTGCTGGCCGACGGCACCATCGATGCCTGGCTGGGCGGGCACACGCGGCGCGTGCTGGACCTGTGCACCGGCAATGGCAGCCTGGCCGTGCTGGCCGCCCTGGCCTGGCCTGAAGTGACGGTGGACGGTGCCGACCTCTCCGAGGACGCCCTGGCCGTGGCCCGCATCAACGTCGAGAAGCATGGCTTGCAGGACCGCATCACCCTGCTGCACTCCGACGGCCTGAGCAGTGTGCGCGGCCCCTACGACCTCATTCTCTGCAACCCGCCGTACGTCAATGCGCAGAGCATGGCCGCGCTGCCCGCTGAATACAGGGCCGAGCCCGAACTCGCACTGACCGGCGGCAGCGATGGCATGGACTTCATCCGCCGCCTGCTTCGTGACGCGCCGGAGCACATGTCGGAACATGCCGTGCTGGTGCTGGAGATCGGCAACGAGCGCGCATACTTTGAAGCCGCCTTCCCCCAACTGGAAGTCGCCTGGCTGGAAACGAGTGCTGGCACAGACCAGGTCCTGCTGGTCACCCGTGAAGCACTGCTGAAACCCCAATGATCATCCTGAAAAACATCACCTTGCGCCGCGGCGCCAAGGTGATTCTCGACGGCGCGTCCGCCACCATCAACCCTGGCGAAAAGGTCGGCCTCGTGGGCCGCAACGGCGCCGGCAAGTCCACCCTCTTCGCCCTGCTCAACGGCACACTGCACGAAGACGCAGGCGAGTGCCAGATCCCCGCGCAATGGCGTCTGGCCCAGGTGGCGCAGGACATGCCGGAGACCGCCGAATCGGCGACCGACTTCGTGATCGCCGGCGATACCCGCCTGGCCGCCGCCCAGGCCGAAGTCACTGCGGCCGAAGCCACGGAAGACGGCGAGCGCATGGCCCATGCGTATATGGAGCTGCACGACGCCGGTGCCCACGATGCGCCCGCCCGCGCCCAGGCCCTGATCCTGGGCCTGGGCTTCAAGACCACGGAACTGGACCAGCCGGTCAACAGCTTCTCGGGCGGCTGGCGCATGCGCCTGCAGCTCGCCCGTGCGCTGATGTGCCCGAGCGATCTGCTGCTGCTCGACGAACCCACCAACCACCTGGACCTCGATGCCCTGGTCTGGCTCGAAGCCTGGCTGCAACGTTACGCGGGCACCATGCTCGTGATCAGCCACGACCGCGAATTCCTCGACGCCGTGACCGGCGTGACCCTGCACATCGAGAAGGCCCAGCTCAAACGCTACGGCGGCAACTACAGCAAGTTCGAGGACATGCGTGCCGAGCAGCTGGAGCTGCAGCAGGCCTCCTATGCGCGGCAGCAGGAGAAGATCGCCCACCTGCAGAAGTTCATCGACCGCTTCAAGGCCAAGGCCAGCAAGGCCAAGCAGGCACAGAGCCGCGTCAAGGCGCTGGAGCGCATGGAGAAGATCGGCCCGGTGCTGGCCGAGGCCGACTTCACCTTCGAGTTCAAGGAGCCGGCCAACCTGCCCAACCCCATGCTCGCCCTGCAGGAGGTCAGCTGCGGCTACCCGCCACCCGAAGGCGCACAGGCAGGCACGCCACCCACGGTGATCGTGCGCAACGTCAGCAAGTCGGTGCTGGCCGGCCAGCGCATCGGCATCCTGGGTGCCAACGGCCAGGGCAAGTCCACGGTCGTGAAGACCATCGCGCGGGATCTCAAACCGCTGGGCGGAGAAATCATAGAAGGCAAGGGCCTGGCCATCGGCTACTTCGCCCAGCAGGAACTTGACGTGCTGCGTCCGCAGGACACGCCGCTGGAGCACATGATCCGCCTCGTCAAGGACACCACGGCCCGCGGCGCGCTCAGCGGCCAGGCCACGCGCGAGCAGGACCTGCGTACCTTTCTGGGCAGCTTCAACTTCACGGGCGACCAGGTCAAGCAGGCCGTGGGCACCATGAGCGGCGGCGAGAAGGCTCGCCTGGTGCTGTGCATGCTCGTCTGGCAGCGCCCCAACCTGCTGCTGATGGACGAGCCCACCAACCACCTGGACCTGGCCACACGCGAGGCGCTCTCGGTGGCGCTCAACGAGTTCGAAGGCACGGTGATGCTGGTCAGCCATGACCGCGCCCTGCTGCGCTCGGTCTGTGACGAGTTCTGGCTGGTCTCACGCGGCGGCATCAGTCCCTTTGACGGCGACCTCGACGACTACCAGCGCTACCTGCTGGAGGAGGCCAAGCGCCAGCGCGAAGTGCTCAAGGAGGCGCAGGCTGCGGTGTCGGTTGCAGCCAGCGCCCCGCCACCCGCTCCGGTCGCGGCCCCCGTGAAGCGCGAGGACAACCGTACCCGCCAGATGCGCAAGGAACTGGAGAAGACCGAGGCCCGCCTGGGCGAGCTGCAGCAAGAGAGGGGCGCGCTCGAAGAGCAGCTCTCAGGCCTGTCCGACATCAAGCAAATCACCGAGCTCGGCCAGCGCCTGGGTGCGCTGCAGAACGAGCTCGATCAGCTCGAAGAGCGCTGGCTGGACCTCAGCAGCCAGCTCGGCGACTGAGCGTCGAGGGTCTCAGTCGGCGGCACGCGCGGGCGCCTGCTGCATCTGCTGCAGGGACTCGCCGACTTTCTGCTGGACCTGCTCCATGGTCTGCTTGCCCTGCTCGATTTCCTGCTTCTTGACGGCCCCGGCGGTGGCGGCCGTCGTGGCTGTCTCGGCACCGCAGGCCGAGAGCAAGACGGTGCTGACCAGGGTCAGAGCGACGACAGAAGAATTTTTCATGTGGCCTCCTCGCCCGGTTCAGGGCGATGCAAATTTTCCGGACGATGCGGCCTTCTCCCGACGGAAGGCCGACGATTTCATGTCATAATTCCTGCTTCGGGTTCTTAGCTCAGTTGGTAGAGCAGCGGACTCTTAATCCGTAGGTCGTAGGTTCGAATCCTACAGGACCCACCAGATCGAAAGGGGTCTGATCGCAAGATCAGACCCCTTTTTCTTTGGCCTGCCTCATGGCGTACAGACAACAAAAAAGGCCTTGCATCTCTGCAAGGCCTTTTTATTGGCTCCTCGACCTGGGCTCGAACCAGGGACCTACGGATTAACAGTCCGGCGCTCTACCGACTGAGCTATCGAGGAATATTCGGTCTATCAAATTGTACTTGGTAGGACGTGCAGGATTCGAACCTGCGACCAACGGATTAAAAGTCCGCTGCTCTACCAACTGAGCTAACGTCCCACTCAGCGGGACGCTATTGCGTGCCCCGACAAGCCTTAAATTATAGCGTGTTTTTTGCGTCAGTTTCAAGCCGCGTTGCGAGTGCATTCAGCACCCAGCCCGCGGCGCACAGACCAAAGACCCCTGTCACCGAGACCAGGGAGCCGTAGCCGCTGCAGTTGAGGCTGCCATCGCCTTCGACAGCACAGGAGGCGTCTGGCCCCTGCACCGCCTCGCGGCTGTAGACACAGGCCACACCGATCTTGCGCCCTTCCCTCGGGGCGCCATGGTGCTTGCGCAGACGGTAGCGCAGCTGGGCCAGCAAGGGATCGTGCGTGACCTTGGCCAGGTCCTCGATGTTGACTTCATGCGCGAGGCGTTTGCCGCCAGCGGCACCCACGGTGATGAACAGGGCACCGCGATCTCGCGCCCAGGCTGCCATCGCGGTCTTGGCCTGCACCTGGTCGCAGGCGTCGATGACGGCATCGACCCCGGGCGGCAGCAAAGCGGGCCAGTTGCCGGGTTCGACGAACTCCTCGATGCATTGCACCTCGCAGCCCGGATGGATCAGACCGATGCGGTCGCGCAAGGCCAGTACCTTGGCCTGCCCGAGAGTGGTCTCGGTCGCCTGGATCTGGCGGTTGATATTGGACTCGGACACGTGATCGAGATCGAACAGCGTCAGGCGGGCCACACCACTGCGCGCCAGCGCCTCCACGGCCCAGGAGCCGACCCCGCCCACACCGACCACGGCCACGTGCGCCGCGCGGATGCGCTGTGCGCCGGCAACACCGTAGAGGCGGGCCAGACCGCCGAAACGGCGTTCGGCGCTGTCTGCCGCTGCCGTCATGGCCTCAACCCATGCGCTCGAGGCGCCACATCTGGTACTTGAAGCCCAGCACGGCGCCCGCCACGATGGCGGCAAATGCCACGACGCTGTTGAGACCGAGAGTGGACAGGCCGGTCAGGCCCTGGCCGATGGTGCAGCCCATGGCAGTCACGCCTCCCACGCCCATGAGCACCGCCCCTACGAGATGGTTGGCCACGTCTTCCGTGCTGCCAAAGCCTTCCCAGCGAAAGGTGCGGCCCCACAGCGCCATCAGCGCCGAACCCGTGATGACGCCAAAGACCGAGACGATGCCCAGCGTCAGCACCTTGCTCTTGTCGCTGTAGAACATGAGCCAGTCCAGGGTGTAGGAGACCGGTGCCACGAAGCTCAGCGCCTCAGCCCGGCCGGAGTTGGTGGCCAGATAGACCTCTTCCAGGGTCTCCGGATGCTCCGCCAGGTGACCCAGATGGCCGCTGACCCACCACATGGCAACGATGATGCCACCGACGCCGAAACCGGCCAGCAGGTTGTCGGCGCGCAGGAACTGTTCGCCGCGCAAGGCCCAGACGATCAGCACAGCGCCGATCAGCAGCCCCAGCACCAGCAGCATCGTGGCAGGCGCAAGGCCCAGGGGAGCGGCCAGCACCTGGGGCAGGCTGGCCGTGCCTGCGAACTCGACGGCCACGCGATCCACCGTATCCACGCGAAGCACAGCGGTGATGCCCTTCATGGTGGCGAAACCCGCCCAGCCCATGACGAGCAGAACGACGAGGGATTTGAGGCTGCCACTGCCCACCCGCACCAGGGTCTTGCTGCCACAGCCCGATGACAGCACCATGCCGAAACCGAAGAGCAGGCCACCGACAGCCGCCGACAGCCAGAGCCAGCGATTGCCACCGTGCAGGGTCTTGGCCGGGTCGATGAAGCCGGTGTAGGCCAGCAACGCGAAACCCGCCATAGCTACACCGATGGCCAGACTCCACTGGCGCATGCGCGTCCAGTCGCCCATGTTGACGATGTCGCTGACCGCCCCCATGGTGCAGAAATGCGTGCGCTGGGCAATCGCGCCGAACAGCAGCGAGAGTGCAAATGAGGCACCTAACACCAGGGTGTTGAGTGCGGAAATGTCGGTGGTTTGCATCCCCGGATTCTAAAGCCCGGGGCGAGGTCCCGCAGGAGCCTACTTCAGACGCGGCAGGCGCTGCCGGGCGGCGGCGGCGGCCTCGGACTGCGGATAGGCCTTGATCAGGTCTTCGAGGGTCTTGCGTGCAGCCTTGGTGTCCTTAAGCTCGACCTGGCAGTTGGCGATCGACAGCACAGCCTCGGGCGCACGCAGGTGATCGGGCGCCTGCGTCAGCAGGTTGCGGAAGTTCTGGATGGCTTCCTTGTAGTCGCGCGTGGCGTACTGCGCATTGCCCAGCCAGAAGAAGGACGAGGGCACATAGCCGCTGGAGGGGTAACGCTTGATGAAGTCCGTGAAGACGTTCTGCGCCTCGGCAAAGTCCCCCTTGCGAAACACGCCCAGGGCGGCATCGAAATCACGCCGCTCGGCCGGCTCGGCCATGAACTCTCGGCCGTCAATGATGACCTTGGACGGTTCGAACTTGCGCAGGCGCTCGTCCAGACCCATGATCACGTCAGTCTGCTGGCGCTGCAATTCAGCCACGGCACGGGCCAGTTGCTCGTTCTGGCCGACCTGACGGGCCAGCTCGGTACGCAGCGTCTCGATCTGGGTCTGCAGTTCCAGCAGGCTGCGACGCAGTTGGGTGTTTTCCTCCGACAGGCGCGTGATCTGGTCGGAGGAACGCTGCTCGGACTCCGACCGCATGCTCTCCACGCGCTGGCGCAGATCGAGAATGGCGCGACGGGCTTCGTCATCGCTGAACAGGGCGTGCGCTGCTGTGCTGCCCAGGGCACACAGCAGCAGCGCAGCCAGACGCAGGGATCTGCTCATCTCGATGCAGCGCATCATCAGCGGTAGCTGATTTCAGCGCGACGGTTCTTGGACCAGGCGGACTCGTCGTTGCCAGGAACGGCCGGCTTTTCCTTGCCGAAGCTCACGGCCTCGACCTGGCTGTCGGCTACGCCGAGAAGACCCAGTGCGCGGCGCACGGCTTCGGCACGGCGCTGGCCCAGTGCCAGGTTGTATTCACGGCCCCCGCGCTCGTCGGTATGGCCTTCGATCACAACCTTGCGGCTGCGGTCGGCACGGATGTGGCGGGCGTGGGCGTCGATCAGGGCCTGGAATTCGGGCTTGATCACGTAGCTGTCGTAGTCAAAGTAGACCAGGCGCGACACGTTGGCGATGGCGGCCTGGGCAGCCTTGCCGTCATCAACAGGGGCCACCGTGGTCTGGGCCACCGTGCTGCTGGCGCCGCCGCTGCCGGCACCGCCACCCGTGGAACGGTCGTCCACCGGCGGATTGTCCAGGTTCACGGAAGAGCAGCCGGCCATCACCAGAGCGATGGCGCCCAGCAGCGCGAATTTCTTGATCGACATGTCTTACTCCTGCAGAAGCGAAGGTGTGAAAGGAATCAGTTGGATGTTTTCTGGAACGGGCCCCAGTCGGGCTCGCGGATGTCTCCACCCTGTCCGGCAAGCCGGGCCTTGATTTTTCCGTCCAGGGTCGTGGTCATCAGGGCCTCACGCTCCTGTTGCTTGGTCGCATACAGCAGCAGACGACTGTTGGGGGCAAAACTGGGATTCTCATCGGCCGTGGTTTCAGTCAGCGCGGTGACGGCGCCCGTGGCCAACTCCATCACGTGCAGCTTGAAGACACCGCTGACCCGGGAAATATAAGCCAGCCAGCGCCCGTCGGCGCTGAGCGCCGGGGAAATGTTGTAAGAGCCGGTAAACGTCACACGCTCGGGATTGCCGCCCGCGGCCGGCATGCGATAGATCTGCGGACTGCCACCGCGATCACTGACGAAGTAAAGGTGCTTGCCGTCGTGCGAATAGGTGGGCTCGGTGTCGATACTGGACGACTGGGTCAGCCGTCGCGGCTCGGCGCCGGCCGTGTTGACGTCCAGCGTGTAAAGCTGGGATCCGCCATCACGGCTCAGCGTCACCGCCAGGCTGCGGCCATCAGGCGCCCAGGCCGGTGCGCTGTTGGAGCCACGGAAGTTCGCCACGAGTCGACGCTTGCCGCTGGCCACGTCGTGGATGTAGACCACGGGCTTGCGCGACTCGAAGGACACATAGGCCAGCTGCCGGCCATCAGGCGACCAGCTGGGGGAGATGATGGGCTCGGGGCTGCTCAGGGCCGGCTGCGCACTTTCGCCATCGGCGTCGGCCACCCACAGGCTGTAGCGCTGCTCGGCCTTGGTGACATAGGCAATGCGGGTGGAGAAGATGCCCTTCTCGCCGGTCAGCTTCTCGTAGACGAAGTCGGCGATGCGATGCGCGGCCAGCCGCAGGTCGGCCGCCGCAATCGCATAGCTCTGCCCACCCAGATCACGCCCCGCGACCACATCCCAGAGACGGAAGCGCACGTCGTAGCGGCCATCGGCCAGACGGGTGATGCTGCCCGTGAGCAGCGAATCGGCCCCGGCCTGCCGCCACGGCACCAGGTCCGGGCGGGCGTTCTCGTCGAGCTGCGCGCTACGGGCCGCCACGCTGCGGAACTGGCCGCTGCGCTCCAGGTCGGCCTGGACGATGGCACTGATCTTCTGCGGCGCCGCATCCTGCCCCCGGAAGGGTGCAAAAGCGATGGGCAGCTGGGTCAGCCCGACACCCGAGACCTCAACACGGAACTGGGCCAGGGCTGGCTGAGCCAGGCCCAGGGCGAGAGCCAGCAGAAGGCCAGCGGCCTCAAGCAGGCGGCGGAACGATGTCAGACGATGGATCATTTTTCCGGTTCAGACAGTACAGAGCGAAATATTTGCCGAAAGCGGCCTGGGCCTGCATGGTACACACAGCGAAGCCCATGGCCCCGTCCAATATCCCCAGGCGAAAGAGGTAACTACGGACAAAGGCGACGACGCCGGCCGCCACGGCGCGACTCATGCTGGTCCGCTGCCCGGCCTGGTGACGCTGCTGCGCCCAGGCCTGGCTGTATTGCTCCAGCTTGCGCCAGTAGTGACTGGGTGTGGGGTAGCTGTAGTGCAGCAAGGACGTCTTGAGCCGCCCGACCGGGCCGGCTTCAAACAGTACACGCTCGTGCACCAGGTCGTCGCTGAACCGCGCCGCCTCGCGCCGGAACAGGCGCAGCACGAGGTCGGGGGTCCAGCCGCAGTGATGGATCCATTGGCCGCAGAATTGCGTCAGACGAGGGATCTCCCAGGCTCCGATCTCGCCCTCCCCCAGCACCACCGCCAGGATTTCAGCCTGGAGCTCGGGCGTCACCCGCTCATCGGCATCGATGGAGAACACCCAGGGATGGCGAGCCAGGGCCAGGGCCCGGTTCTTCTGCGGTCCGAAGCCAGGCCAGTCCGGTGTGATCTCCACGCGCGCGCCCATACGTCGGGCGATCTCCGCCGTGCCATCTGTACTGCCCGAATCGACCACCAAGACCTCGTCTGCGAAGGCGACCGAGCGCAGACAGGCCTCGATGTTGGAGGCCTCGTTCTTGGTGATGAGGATGACGGAAAGGCGGGACAAAAGTTGAACCGATGCGTGAAACTGCGATGACGGTCGGTGCGCGTGGGCCAGCCGCCGTGGCTGAATCATACCTCTGCATCTGGCAGACCTGCCTGTCTGCGAGGGGCGCCCCTTTTCAATTCGGGTAGACTCCCCGCATCACGGCTGGCCCTATCCGCGCCAGCCCACATGACCGCCGATGCGCTCCGCATGAGCGCTCCGCCATGACACAGAACAGCCCCGCCATCGCCAGCAACCGCGCGCTCTATTTCCGACTGCTCGGCTATGTCCGGCCTTACTGGAAGCCGTTCGCGCTGGCTGTGCTCGGCATGGTGTGTACGGCAGCGACAGAGCCGGTGTTTCCGGCGATCATGAAGTATCTGCTGGACAACGGCTTCAAGACCGGGGACAGCCGCCTGGTCTGGGCCATACCGCTGGGCATCCTGCTGCTGTTCCTGCTGCGCGGCGTGCTCTCCTTCTGCACCAACTATCTGATGACCTGGATCTCGATCCGCCTGGTTCTGGACCTGCGCCGCCAGCTGTTCGACAAGATCCTGACCATGCCGACCCAGACCTTTCATGAACAGTCGGCCGGCAAGCTGATTTCGCGCCTCATCTATGACACGGACAACGTCAATCAGGCCGCCACCAACGTCCTCGTGACGGCTGTGCGCGAGTCACTCACCGTCGTGGCACTGCTGTGCTACCTGCTCTACCTCGACTGGAAGCTCACGGTCATCACGCTCACCATCGGGCCGCTCATCGCCTTCATCATCAAGCAACTCAGCCGCCGCATCCGTGCCGCTAGCCGCTCCAGCTTCGAGGCATTGCGCGCCATGTCGCACACGATCGAAGAAACCACCGACGCCAACAAGGTGATCAAGATCTTCGGCGGCCAGCAGCAGCAGCGCGAGCGTTTCTTCCAGGACACCGAGAGATTCAGGCGCTCCATGATGCGCGAGGCGGTGCCGGCATCCGCCCTCACCCCGATCACGCACCTCGTGGCGGCCATGGCCGTCGCCGCCATCACCTACCTGGCGCTGAGCCAGACCACCGGACAAGCCAGTGCTTCGGCGGGCGGCTTCGTCTCCTTCATCGCCGCCATGCTGCTGATGATCTCCCCCATCAAGCAGCTGACGGCCATCAACCCGATCCTGCAGCGGGGCCTGTCGGCCTGCGAGAGCGTGTTCCATCTGCTGGACATGCCGGACGAACAGGACCCTGGCCGCCTGGAACTGCCACATGCCCGAGGCCAGATCCGCTTCGACAATGTCAGCTTCAGCTATCCCGGCGCGGAGCGACAGGCACTGGATTGCATCAGCTTCGAGGCCAGCGCCGGGCAGACGGTGGCCCTGGTCGGAGCCTCCGGCGGCGGCAAGACCACGATCAGCGCGCTGATCCCCCACTTCTACCGCCCCACCAGTGGTCGCATCCTGATCGACGACGTCGACATCAACGAACTCACGCTCGCCAGCCTGCGGCACAACATCGCCCTGGTCAGCCAGGACATCGTCCTCTTCAACGATACCGTCGAGGCCAATATCGCCTTCGGCGCGCGCGCGACCACGAGCCGTGACGAGGTGATCGCCGCCGCGCAGGCCGCCCATGCGTGGGACTTCATCCAGCAGCTGCCGCAGGGACTTGACACCTCCATCGGCGAAGACGGTGCCAAGCTTTCAGGCGGCCAGCGTCAGCGCATCGCCATCGCCCGCGCCTTGCTCAAGAATGCCCCGATCCTGATCCTGGACGAAGCCACCTCGGCGCTGGATACCGAGAGCGAGCGTCAGGTGCAGGCCGCACTGGCCACGCTCATGAAGAACCGCACGACCCTGGTCATCGCCCACCGGCTCAGCACCATCGAGCACGCCGACCAGATTCTGGTGCTGGATCAGGGCCGCATCGTTGAACGCGGCACCCACGCCGATCTCCTGGCCGCAGGCGGCTACTATGCGAATCTCAACCGGATGCAGACATGAGCGGGATTCCCATCCTCATGTACCACCAGATCGACGAGCCGCCTCCGCGCGGAACGCCTTTGCGTGGTCTCGTGGTTTCGCCAGGCTCATTCGCAAGGCAGATGGGACTCCTCAGCATGCTGGGCTACCGCGGCCTGTCGATGCAGGATCTCGAACCCTATCTCAGGGGGGAGCGAACCGGCCGGGTGGTCGGGATCACCTTCGACGACGGTTACCGCAACAATGTCCAGCATGCCCTGCCCGTGCTCCAACGCTACCGCTTCACGGCCACCATCTATGGCGTCAGTGGCCTCTTCGGTGGCCGCAATTGCTGGGACGAGGGTTTGGTTGCCCAGAAACCGCTCATGGATCTCGAGGACTGGTGCTGCTGGCGCGATGCAGGCATGGACATCGGCTCTCACACGCGCACCCACGCACGCCTGACCGAGCTTGATGACGCGTCAGCGCGCGACGAAATTGCCGGTTCGCGGCAGGACCTGGAGCGGCTGCTGCAATGCCCGGTCCGCCATTTCTGCTACCCCTACGGCCTGTTCTCACCCGGACACGTGGAGATGGCCAGGCAGGCCGGCTACACCACAGCCACCACCACGCGGCGCGGACGCGTACAGGCTGGCGAGGACCTCCACACCCTGCGCCGCATCATGGTGGCTTGTTCCACACACATTCCGTTGTTCGCCGCCAAGGTCATAACCGGCTACGAAGACCGCCGCCGATGAAGCCTTTCGCCCTCTACTGCAAGAGCTACAGCACCGACCTGCGCCGCGTCGTGCGCTTGGCCCGCTCGGTACGTGAGCACAATGCCGAGAAGCTCCCTTTCTACGTCTCTGTTCCCGGCAACGAGCTCCCGCTGTTTCGCGAGCACCTCTCGGACCTGGGTGTGGAACTTCTGGCCGATGAGGACATCCTCGCAGCATCCCACGCCGGCATGGCACAGCGGGTTGCCCGCATGCCCGGCTATCTGGCGCAGCAGGTCGTCAAGTCCGAGTTCTGGCGGCTTGGACTGTCCAGCGCCTACCTTTGTCTTGATTCCGACGCCTATTTCATACGCACCATCCGCACATCCGATTACATCGGCCATGACGGAGCCCCGTACACCATGTTCGATGAGGCGCACGACCTGCTGGAAGATGCATTGCAGCACAGGCGCCAGCGCGTGATCGACGCCTTCGTGCGCGAAGCGGACCTGGTCCAGGGACTGTTCGCACGCGCAGGGCGTCGCTACAGCTTCGGCCCCTTCCCCCTGGTATGGCATCGCGACGTCTGGCAGAGCCTGGATGAACGGTATTTGCAACCGCGCGGCATGACCCTGGCCGACGCCATCGAGCAGGCCCCGATCGAGTCGCGCTGGTATGGCGAGGCCTTGTTGGCCTATCAGGCCGTTGCCCTGCGCCCCTGCCAGGCCTTGTTCAAGGTCTACCACTACGCATGGCAGTTCGACCGCGACCAGCGCAAGGGGATCACGCAGCAGCAACTGGCGCAGCTGTATTGCGGCGTCATCCTGCAATCGGCCTGGGAGCGGAACATGGACTGGCCTCGGGAGGGCGGAAACTGGCTCTCGCGCACGGGTCGCAGGTTGCGCCGGCTCCTGGGTCGTATCTGATGCCACACCCTCTCCGTCACGTGTCCATGCCCATCACCCCCCCCATCCTCCTGACCTCCAGCGTGATTGCCCATGACACGGGCGTCGCCCTGACTGACACCGAGGAACGGCTGCGGCTCACCATCGAGTCCGTCGGGGAGTGGCTGCAGATCGACCCACATCTGCAGATCGTGATCTGCGATGGATCGGGTTACGATTTCTCTGTGCCGCTCAGGGGCAGATTTCCGAACGCAGCCATCGAGTGCCTCTACTTCCATAACGACATCACGGCCGTCCAGCGCTACGGGCGAGGCCACGGTGAAGGCGAAATCGTCCGCCACGCACTGGCGCATTCCCGCTTCATAGCACAAGCGCAGTGCTTCGCAAAGTGCTCAGCCAAACTCTGGGTCTCCAATTTCCATGCCTGCTTGGCAGAGTGGAATGGCAGGCTGGCCTTCAAGGGTGTCTTCCTCGACGTCTTCTCTCCCTTCAGAAAGACCAGCCTGGCGTATATCGACACACGCTTCTACATGGCCAGCGTCGAGGCCTATCAGCGCTACCTGAACGATGCCCACCTTCGCATCGACAAGGAGAAGGGCTACGGCCTGGAAGAGTGTTTCCGCGACACGATTCTGGCTCAGGGCCTGAACGGCTTGCTCCTGCGCACCCCGCCCGTGATCGCCGGTGTAGGAGGCGGCATCGGCAGACACTACCGCAATTCGCTCAAACGCGTCCTGAAGGAGAGACTGCGTAACTGGCTCGTGCAGCGCAACAGGCGACACGCACCACTTTTTATCCGACCTCAGGCCGCTGCCAACTGATGCCGCGCTGCTGCTGACCGACGCTCCAGGTTTGTGCGAGCTGCCAGGTAGCCCAACAAAACGGCCTGCATCTGCAGCAGATGCTCACGATAGACAGAGTCGGCAAAGCCCCGGGCCATCCAGAAGACCGACAGCAGCAGCAGCGCCATCGCCCAAGGTCCTGCCGCGTCTGGCCTGAGATTGCGCCAGCCAAAAACGGCCAGCGAGAGCAAGGCCAGGCCCAGCAGACCGCTGCCCGCCCACCCTAGCGCCAGGGCCGTGTCCAGCCACCCCTGATGCGCATGCTCATACAGCATCACCGGGGGATGTCCGCACCTGGCTTCGATCAGTTGCTTGTACGAGCTGCGGGAGCCATCCAGTCCCCAGGGTCGCTCGGCCACCAGAACCAGCCCGACCCGCATGAGGGCCACACGCGCACCATCCCCGTTCAAACCGCCGATGAGATCCGAGACGTAGGCCGGCCCACGGTCCTGCATCTCATGGCGCAGCCCTTGCAGCATGGATTCATCCGGCCCCTTACAGAGAAAGCGAACCGGATCATCAACCAGGAAAAAGACCACGCGGGCCTTGTCCGCCATGAGATGCCAGCGCGGGTCCTTCTTGAAGGAGAGCGCAGCCACGACCAGCAGGGAAGCCAGCACGGCCCATACAAGCACAAGCTGCCCCTTCCGCCACACCGGCCGGGAGGGTGCCGCACCACCAGCGACAGCTCCCCGCAGGCGCAATTGATACACCAGCCCTGCCAGCACAGCCATCAGCAGGCCGTAGAGGACGGCGCCACGCGAATAGGCAATCACGACGCTGACGAAGCAGACCACGATGGCCGCAGCCGCTAGCCCCGTGACGCGGGACACATGGCTGCGCCAGGCAAAAAGCAGGCAGCAGAGGAGCAGGACGATGGCTTGGTTCGAGGTGTAGCCCAGATTCCCGTGCATGGGATCGAAGCCCCGAAACCCCCAGGGAAAGGGCTGCCAGCTCCAGCCTGCCTCTGCCGTTCCACCCACCACGGACAGAAAGGAGCGCCACATCAGCGCCAGAGGCATGTCGGCCGGAACGGCGGCACCGAGCAGGCCGGACCAGGCCAGCAGGCTCATGCCAAGATGCAAAAGGACCAGGAAGCCACTTGCAAGCGCCAGCTGCAGCAAGGATGGCCCGCGCCGTCCCATCAGCAGCACACCACCCCAGCCGACCAACCAGGCAAGGATGGACAGGCCCCATTGCCCTCGAAGGTTGGCCCAGGCAGGCTCGGCCTGTTCAGCCCAGAGGGGAAAAAGGCACAGGTAAGCCATCCAGAGCAGCACCGGAAGACAGACCGGAAGCGACCAGGCCTCCCATACCAGGGACTGGCGCCATCCCTTGCGCAGCACGGACACGCCGAGCACAGCGAGCAGCAACAGCAGCAGCAGGCTGCGCAAGGCCACGGTATGGGCTACCGGCAAGATGGCCAGGTAGGCCAGCAGCCCCCAGAAATAGAGCGTCCGCCGGATGTCCATCAGGGCCCAGTCGTTCCGCAGGTCACTGCAGGGACGAACACTGCAGCCATCACAGCAACGCCTGCAATGCGGGCATGAAGGAGAACCGCCGGGCCATGGCTCACGAGCGGGGGGCAGCTGCAGCCCAGCCCAGCAACTGCTGGACCGCGGCCTGAGTGGTGTACGGACTGCCACGCCCGCTGTCGGGCAGTCCTGGCGTCTGCCAGCGCCCGTACAGCTTCTCCAGCTCGACAGCCAGCGGCTGCGCCACGGCAGCCGGATCGCTGTCACCCGAAACACGTCCCGTCTCCACCGTCACATGTCCCTCGCCGCGGATCATCGCCGCCATCTGCGGGTTGCGATGAACGATGGACAGGATGGGGCGCTGCATCCACAGGTACTCATAGAGCTTGGAGGGGATGTACTCCTCGCACAGCGGGTCTTCGCCGTGCAGCAGCAGAAGCACGTCCACACCACGCATGCGATGCAGGATCTGGTCGCGGCCGGACAGGCCCGAGGCCGGATCGGCTTCGATGCGGCCGAACTGGCGCACCTGCGCGCTCACCGGCGAGTGCTGCAGCAACTCGGCGGCAGGCGCGTCGATGGCGCCACCATAGATGTGCAGCTCGGTCTGCGCCAGCAGCTCAGGGCGGCGGGTCTTGAGCAGTTCCAAGGCCTTGATGAAAGGCACCATGCTGCGCGTGGCCGACAGCGAACCAAAATGGCCGACCACGAACTTCGCCCCCGGCTTATAGGGTGGCAAGGCGTCGAAGGGCTTGTCGATGCCGGGCAGCATCATCTTGCCCTTGTCACCCAGCTGCGGATGGCGCGCACGCGCGCTGGCCAGGGCTTGATCGGTGAACCAGATGGCGATGTCTGCGTCGGTGCAAATCTGGCGCTCGATGTCCGCCTGTTTTTTCTGGTGCGGGGTACGCGGCGTGGTGCCGGGCACGACCAGCGGGTCGTGCACCTCGGCCAGCCAGGGCGTACCCGTGGCGAACTTGAGCGCCCGACCGGCCACGTGGGCGGCGTAGGCACCGCCGGTGGAATAGATCAGATCGAAAGGCTCCTGCCGCGCCAGCGCCCGGCCCTTGAGGTAGGCCGTGAGCCACCAGGACCAGGAGCTCTCCAGCGGGCGCAACAGTTTCTCGACCACCATGCCCGGCACAAGCACGATGGACGCCAGCAGCATCAGCACGCGATAGACCACCCCTTTGCCGAAACGCTTGCGCAGCACATGGCGCAGGTCGAAGCGCAAACCAGCGGGGCCGGCGGGCCAGAGCCGGTAATGCTCCAGTTCCGGGTCCTGCTCGCCGGAAACGCCGCTGAGTACCACCAGCTCGATGCCTGCCGCCTTGAGATGCGGCAGCTTGTCGGTGATGGTATGGCTGGCCGCACGGCCGTCCATATTGAAGGCGTGCGAAATGATGAGCCAGCGTTGCCGGGGTTTGTCAGTCATAGGGAGCGGATGGAGAGAGCCTGCTGGTACAGGGCTTCGTATTCTAGCGCCGCCCTCTCCCAGGTATGGGCCTGCGCAAAGGCCAGGCCCTGCCCGCGCAGACGATCGGCCAGGCCTGCATCGTCCAGCACGGTGCGGACCAGACGTGCGAGGTCCGCACTGTTGCGCGGATCATGCAACAGCATGGCCTCCTGACCGTCGTGCAATTCACGCGAGATACCGCAGTGCACCGGGCCGCTGACGACGACGGGCAGGCCATGCGCCATGGCCTCGAGCACCACCATGGCATAGGTATCTTCGAGCGTCGGATGCACCAGGCAATCGGCCGCGCGGTAGACCGGCACCAGGTCGTCCTGCGAGCCCAGGAAGTGCACGCGGGACTCCAGGCCCAGCTCACGTACCAAAGCCGCATAGCGCGGCGCGGCGCCCGGCTTGCCGGCCACGATCAGTTGCACGTCGGGTGGCAGCTGTTGCAAGGCCGGCAGCAAGGCATCGAGGCCCTTGCGCTTGTAGTCGTTGGCGACGAAAAGCAGCAGCGGCCGGTCGGGTGGCAGGTCCAGCATGCGCCGGGCCATGGTGCGCGTCACCTTGTCCTGCTGCAAGACCGTGCCGGGCGTGATGACCGAGAGGCGTTTGCGACTGTGCGGATAGGCCTGCTCGCACTCCTGGCGCAGCATCTCCGAGGTGGCCACGATGCTGCGCCCGGGCCGGCGCGCAAAACGTGCCCCTTCCAGCCAGACGTAGGTAGCCAGGCGCGGACTGGTCCCTATCTTGAGCCACTGCAAGGCGCGTCTCCAGCCGCGCTTGCCGTGCAGCAGGTTGTAGCGCAAGGGCCGCACATGGATGGTCTGCACCTGACCGTGCCAGGTGTTCTAGTGCGAATGCACCGCGTCAAAGCCCTTGCGGGTCTGCCACCAGCTCGACAGCGCAAAGACCAGCTGGTTGAGCCAGCGCGGCTTCTGCCCGGTGCTGGAGACGCGGTGGTAGGTGATGCAGGGCACCGGCTGGTTGCTCTCCTGCGAGAACACATGCACCTCATGGCGTGCCGCCAGTTGCTCCGCGATGGCCACGGCATAACTCTCGGCGCCGCCACCGGTGCGCGAAAAGTTGCGATTGATGATGGCAATGCGCATGCGTCGGCGACCCCGACATCAGAGCAGCACGATGTCGTACTGCTCCTGCCACATTGAGGCCTCGCTCTGCAGGGAGATGGGCTTGCCGATGAAGTCGCTCAAACC
>JAIESX010000009.1 GCA_019745555.1 Burkholderiaceae bacterium
CGTTTGCACCCCGTTCCCTTCGGGTTGCGGCCAAAAAGGCCATGCGCGGCGTTGCGAAGCCTTGCCGGGGGGCCACCCCGGCTGCGTTTCGCGCCTTGCGCATGACCTTTTTGTTCCGCAACGCATCTCAAGAAAATAGTGTGAACAGGCCCTAGTTCAGGGCTGCAGCAGGATGGCGCCCTGGGTGGCGCGCGACTCGGCGGCGCGGTGGGCCGCCGCGGCATCGGCCAGCGCGAAGCGCGCGCCGATGCGCGCGCTCACATGACCGGCCGCGATGGCGGCGAAGAGCTCCGCCGCGTTGGCGCGGAACACGGCCGGATCGGCGTTGTGCGGGAAGACCGAGGGCCGGGTCAGGAAGAGGCAGCCCTTCTTGTTGAGCAGCTCGGGCTCGATGGCCGGCGCCGGGCCCGAGGCCGCACCGTAGATCACCACCAGGCCGAAAGGCGCGGCCAGGTCCAGCGAGTGCAGGATCGTGTCCTTGCCCACCGAGTCGTAGACCACGCGCGCCTTGCGCCCGCCCGTGGCTTCGAGCAGCGCGGCCGGCCAGCCGGGCTGGCTGTAGTCGATGGCGATGGCTGCACCGGCCGCGCGGGCGACGGCACATTTCTCGGCCGAGCCGGCCGTGCCCACCACCTCGGCGCCCAGGGCCTGGCCCCACTGGCAGAGGATCTGGCCCACGCCGCCGGCGGCCGCGTGCACCAGGATCAGGTCGCCCGGCTGCACCCGGTGTGTCTTGCGCAGCAGGTACTGCGCGGTCAGGCCCTTGAACAGCAGCGCGGCGGCGTCCTCGTCGCTCACGCCGGCCGGGATGTGCACCAGGCGCGCAGCGGCCACGTTGCGGCGCTCCGCATAGGCACCAATGCCGGCGTTCATATAGGCCACGCGGTCGCCCGGTGCAAAGCCGGTCACGCCCTCGCCCACGGCCTGCACCACGCCCGCGGCCTCATGGCCCAGACCCGTGGGCAGGGGCAGGGGGTAGGCGCCCTTGCGCTGGTAGACGTCGATGTAGTTGAAGCCGATGGCCGTCTGGCGCAGCTGCACCTCGCCCGGGCCGGGCGGGGGCAGGAGCACGCTCTGCAGCTGCATGAGCTCGGGGGCGCCGAGTGCGTTGAGGATGATCTGGCGGGTGCTGTCCATGCGGGTGGGTCTCCGTGTCGGTGTTCAACCCGCATTGTGGTCCATGGTGTACGCCCCCGCAGTGCGGACAGGCTCTAAGATCGCGGCATGAAAACGACGTACATCTTCGCCGCCATCCTCCTCGCCAGCGCCATCGGTGCGCTGCTGCCCACGCGCCTGGTCAAGACCCTGATGCTGGTCCTGACCGGCGTGCTCTCGGCCTACGGCCTGTTCCGCCTGCTGGGTTGAGGGGCCTGCTCAGTCCGGCGTCTCGCCGGGCTGCAGCCACAGGCGTGCCGGGATGTGCTGCTGCAGCTTTTCCACCGCCAGCGCCATCAGTTCCGGGTGAAGCTCGTGACCGACGAAGGGCAGCACGTCGGCGGTGAAGTCCGCGCCCAGGGTCCTGAGCCGCATGGCGCCTTCGATGGCGTGGCGGTAGGGCATGACGGCGTCGGTCTTGCCGTGCAGCAGGTGGACGGTGCAGTTCTCGTGCAGGGGCTGCTCGGGCAGCACCGCGAAGCGGCCGGCCAGCGCGATCACGCGCGCGGCCACGGGCTCGGGCCGCAGCGCCGAGGCCAGGGCCATGATGGCGCCCTGCGAAAACCCCACCAGCGCGGTGCCTGCAGCGTCCACGCCCGCGCGCTGTTGCCAGTAGCGCACGGCGTACTCGAACGCGGGCAGGGCCGCGGCCACGCGCTGCTCGCGGTTCTCTTCCGTGATGCCCGTCACAGAGAACCATTGCCGGCCACCCGGAGCGAGTTCGGAGGGGTAGGGCGAGTCCAGCGCCACCACCATGGCCTGCGGGAAGGCCTGCGCATAGGCCAGGCCCAGCGGGGCCATGGACTGCGCGGTCGCACCCACGCCATGGAAGAGCAGGATGAGCTGCGCCGCTTGTTGCGGCTGCTGCAGGATGAAGGCCTGGGTATCGTTCATGGCAGATTCCTCACATGGCCCAGATGCGCGGCGGCACCGCCTCAAGCTGCCAGAGCTGCTGGCGCCAGGCGGCGCGCAGGCTCTTGAGCAGCTGCATGGCCGGTTCCACCAGCGGGGCCAGCACCCGCACCACCAGCACCTGCGGGTGCGGGCTGGTGGCGCCGGCCGTGGCGCGCAGGGCGTGTGCATCGATCAACTCGCGCACACATTCCAGCGCCGCCTCACGCCGTTCGCGCGCGATGGGCTCGCCGGCCACGAAGAACAGCGTGCCCAGGCAGCGCTGCCCGGCCAGGCCCAGCGGGCCGTCCATGAGGCGCGCGTCCTGCGCATCGATGCGGCCCTGTTCCAGCCAGACGCCGGGCACCTCGAGGTGCTGTGCAAAACGGCCGGCGACGAAGGGTTGATCGGCCGCGGGCAGACCCAGGGCTGTGACGTCCCAGCCCAGCAGCTCGGCGCCGGGCGCCAGCTCGAACACGGCGCGGTTCTCGGCGAGGCACTGGTTGTAGGCCAGGGCCTCCAGGGGCAGCCATTCGAGCCGGGCCCCGCTGTCCAGCCGCGCGTGCAGCCATTGCCGTGCGGGCGCGCCCGTGCTGCGATAGAAGCGCGTCGCACCGGGTGTGGTCACCAGGCCGTGGGCCCCGGCACCGACCGTGAGCCGGATGTCCAGCGTGTCACCGGCCACCAGGCCGCCGGGCGGGTGCACCAGCACGTTGTGGCAGATGCCCTCACCCTCGGGGTAGAGGCTTTGCAGGATGCGCAGCGGGCCATCGTGGCGGTAGTGCGCCACGCTGCGTGCGCTGTCGCGGGTGTAGTCGAGTTGCAGCGAGGCGTGCCAGGTCATGTGGCGAGTCTAATGCGGTGCAGCAGCGGAGGTCCGGGTGACGGACAATCGGGGCTTCACGAGAAGCCCCAATCCATGACGACCAACCCTTCCTTGTCTGCGGAACAGCTGAGCGATGCGCAGACGGCACCTGCCGCGAAATCCGAAACCAGAGCCAAACCGGCGCAGCGCAAGCAGGCGGCGATGCCCGTGCTGGAGCAGCTGTTTGGCCTCTACCCTCATCTTTTCGGGGCCGAGTTCCTGCCGCTCAAGCGCGGCATCTTCCAGGACCTGCTGGAGCGGCATCCCGATCTGTTCCAGCGCGACAGCCTCAAGGCCGCGCTTTCGGTACATGCACGTTCCACGCCCTATCTGCAATGTGTGGCAGCGGGCAAGGCGCGGCACGACCTCGACGGTACGGCGGTCGAGCAGGTGGCGCCCGAGCACGTGTACCAGGCGGTGGTCGAGTTGCACCGTCGCCGACAGGTCCGCACCAAGGAAGACCTCCGGCCCAAGCTGCGGGCCCAGCTCTCCGCGGCCTTTGAAGCGTCGGGCCTGAGCCGCCAGGATTACCTCGCGCGTGTGATGCCTGCGGATGAAGCGATGGCCGCCGTTCTGGACGCCGCACTGGGGGAGAGTGCGGAACGCATCGCGCGCCAGGAAGCGCTGAACCGGGCCTTCGAGGCCAGTGGCAAGAGCGCACGCGATTTCGCCGGGATGTACGGCGTGCACGAGCGCGACGTCATCAAGGCGGCCCTGGCCTGCAAGCGGCGCGCGCAGGCCGCTGCCGCCACCGCCTGAACCAGCTGGGCCGTCCATGACCTCACCACCGGCCCAGCCGCGCAATCCGCTGCACGGCCTGACGCTCGAGGCCATCCTCACGGCCCTGGTGGCCCACTACGGCTGGGTTGGACTGGCGGAGCGCATCACGGTGCGCTGCTTCAGCGTGGACCCCAGTATCAGCTCCAGCCTGAAGTTCCTGCGCAAGACGCCCTGGGCGCGCGAGAAGGTGGAGGGGCTGTACCTCTACATGCTGCGCGAACAGCGGCGCGCATCCTGACGCCCTGGCGCGGAGGTGCGGCATGCACACACGTGCCTTGCGGTAACGCAGGAAACAAAATATATTTTTCCTTGAGCACGGGGGGCGTCCCCCCTAAGCTGGGCTGCGTCATGGCTCACACGCTCAAGCTTCCCCCCGCTCTGGTCCAGATCCTGGGCCTGCAGCCGACACCGGCCGTGGTGGACACCCCGCATTACCAGGGCTTCGTGCAGGAGGTGGTCCAGACGATGCAGGTCTGGGGCCTGCTCGATGCCGGGGGCTGGATCTCGCTGACGCTCGAGGATGGCGAGTCCTGCCTGCCGGTCTGGTCGCAGCCGCACGATGCGCGGGCCTTCGCGTGCGGTGCCTGGGCGACATGCCAACCCGGCCCGATCGACCTGTCCGACTTCCTTGACCATTGGCTGCCGGCCATGGACAGCCTGGGTGTGCAGGTGTCGGTGCAGCCCGAGGAGGCCAACCGCCTGCTGCCGGTCCCGGCCCGCGTGCTGGCCTGGCATCTGCAGGTGCGCTGCGTCCACTTCCCGGCCAACGGCCTCGACGATGCGTCGGGGCCGGTGACCCTGTCCCCCACTGGAGAACCATGACTTCCAACGAGAACCTCCTGTCGGCCACGCAAAAGCTGTTCGCCCGCGGCTTCACCCTCATCTTCTTCGCCATCTCCGGCGCCATCGTCGCCACCACGGTGGTGGAGGCGATCGGTCATGTGCTCAGCGGCGGTGAGGTCACCCAGATCATCGTCAAGCTGGTCAACGCCAGCGTGATCGCGATGGCGGTCTACGAGCTTGCTTTGGTGATCAGCAAGGAGTACGGCACCGAGGCCGATCACGATGTCATCGTCATGCTGCGCCGTACGCTCCCACGCTTCATCGGCACGGTCTGCGTGGCACTCTCGCTCGAAGGCCTGATGATGGTCATCAAGTACAGCCAGCTGGACATGGCGGGCAACCTCTACTACCCCGTCGCCATCATCGTGAGCGCGGCGCTGCTGTTGATGGCGCTCGGCGTGTTCCTGCGCCTGGCACCGAGCCGCGCCGAGCCGGTGCGTCCCGGCGGTGAGGCGCCCGCCGCCGGGGGCGGGGCCGTGCTGCCCATGCCGCGGCTGGATCGCCGCACGCCGGCCTAGCGGTCGGCGGTCAGGTTCTCAGGGCCGGGCCAGCGCGGTCAGCGTACGCACGTCGGCTGTGCCGGCCAGCTTCCAGCAGGCGGCGATCAGCGCGTTCGTCCTGCTCTTGCCGATCACCGGGTCGGACAGGTCGTGGAACTTGCTCTCGAGCATGGCGTCGGTCATGGGGTTCTCGAGCGAGCCGATGGCGTGCCGGACGAACACATGGACCTGGCGGCCGTCCTTGAGTAAGGCGGTCACGTCCACGCTGGCCTCGGCCATGTGCTCGTCCACCGTGGCCACGACCTTGCGACGCAGCGCGACCATGTCGGGGCGGTTCACGATGACGTCGCTGTACTGCTCCTCGCCCGCCTTGCCGAACATCAGGCCGCAGGCGCAGCCGTGGTAGACGCTGAACTTCGCGCTCAGGCCGTCGGCCGGCTCCTTCTTGCCCGTGAGCTCCAGCACCAGGGAGTGCACCTTGAGCTCGATGCGCTCGATCTCCTCGGGCTTCACGCCCTGGGCGCGCAGCTGGGCGCAGGCGTCGATGCTGGGGTGGATCACGATGCCGCAGGCAAAGGGCTTGTAGCTGTTGTAGGAGATCTCGAAGCGCTGGCCCAGCTCGTCGGTGATCTCGTTCCAGGCGTACTTGGTCGAGACGGTCTGGATCATGCCGCGCGGCGCTTCCAGTGCCCTGGGGCTGGCCGTGTAGCCCTGGCTGGCCAGCAGCGCGGACATCAGGCCCGCGCGCGCCGCGCCGCCCGGATGGAAGGGCTTGGTCATGGTGCCGAACTGCTCCCGCACACCGATGGGTTGCGAGGCCGCGATGCCCAGCGCCATGGCGGTCTTGTGCTCGTCCAGGCCCAGCAGGCGCGCGCAGCCGGCGGCCGCGCCCAGCGTGCCGGTGGAGCCGGTGATGTGCCAGCCGCGGTCGTAGTGCTCGGGGTACATAGTGTTGCCCACGCGGCAGGACACGTCGATGCCCAGCACCAGCGCGTCGATCACGGCGCGGCCGGACAGGCCCCGGTGCTCGGCCAGCGCCAGCACGGCCGAGGCCACGGGGCCGGCCGGGTGGATGATGGTCTTGAGGTGGGTGTCGTCGAAGTCGAAGGTGTGCGAGCTGATGCCGTTGATCAGCGCGGCACCGGCCATGTCCACCTGCTCGGCGCGGCCCAGCACGCTGGCCTGCGGTGCGGGTTGCAGCATCTGCACGGCGCCCAGTGCGGCGTGTACGGATTCATGCTGCGCGGCGCCCACGGCGCAACCCAGCCAGTTGAGGAAGGTGCGGTGTGCCTCATGCTCGACCGCGTCGCTCCAGCCCCTGGAGGGATGCGTGGCGACATGGCGGGCCAGGGTCTGGGTGACGGGCGGGGCGTGGTGGTCGGCGGGGACCTGGGTGTTGCGGGCCATGGAGGATGTTTGCTATGAAATTGCTAGCGATCAGACATCGTCAGAAAGTCGGCAGATTCTAGGCCGCCCCAGGTCACCGGGTGCAAACCATGAGCGGGTGATCCGGTATGGCGAGCTATAGTGCCGCCCATGACGGCCATCGCCTTGCGCCAGCCCCGTTTCCTGCAACTGCACCAGAGCGATTCCGCGGCCCTGCGCGCCGAGCTGCTGGCCGGACTCATGGCCGTGCCAGCGCGCATTGCCCCCAAATACTTTTACGACGCCCTCGGTTCGCGCCTGTTCGACGCCATCACCGAGCTGCCCGAGTACTACCCTACGCGCACCGAGGCCGTGCTGATGGCCGAGCACGGTCCGGCCATTGCGCAGCGTGTGCCGCGTGGCGCGACGCTGGTGGACCTGGGCGCGGGCAACTGCGAGAAGGCCGGCCGGCTCTTCGAGCTGCTGCAGCCGGCGCGCTACGTGGCCGTGGACATCTCGGCCGATCATCTGCGTCATGCACTGCACTGCCTGCAACGCCAGTTTCCCGCGCTCGACATGCTGGGCGTGGGCATGGATTTCTCCAGCCGTCTGGACTTGCCGCCCGAAGTGGGCGGAGGACCGCGCCTGCTGTTCTACCCGGGCTCGAGCATCGGCAACTTCACGCCCGGGGAGGCGCTGGTCTTTCTGCGCCAGGCGCATGCGGCTGCGCAGGGCGGTGGCTTGCTGATCGGGGTGGACCTGCGCAAGCCGCTGGATGTGCTGCAGCCGGCCTATGACGATGCGCTCGGCGTCACCGCGGCCTTCAACCGCAATGTGCTGCTGCACCTCAACCGCCTGCTCGACAGCTACTTTTCCGTGCAGGACTGGCGGCACATCGCATTCTTCAACGAGGCAGCTTCGCGCATTGAGATGCACCTGGAGGCCCGGCGCGCGCTCACCGTGCGCTGGCCCGGGGGGGAGCGGCACTTCGCCAGCGGCGAGCGCATCCACACCGAGAACTCGTACAAGTACGCGCTGGCCGATTTCCAGGCCCTGCTGGCCGCGGCTGGCTATCGGCGCATCGAGGCCTGGACCGATGCGCGGGCCTGGTTCGCCGTTTTCTGGGCTGAGGCCTGAGTGACACGTCCCCTCGTGCTCATTGCCAGCCCCGCGCTGGCCGAGGCCAATAACGGCAACTGGCAGACCGCCTGGCGCTGGTCGCGCCTGCTGGCGCCGCACTACCGCACGCAGATCATCCCGTCCTGGCAGGCAGGCGAGTACCCGCAGGCCGTGGCCCTGCTGGCCCTGCATGCGCGCCGCTCGGCGGACGTCATCGCCGCCTGGGCGCAGGCGCACCCGGGCCGAGGCTTGGCCGTGGTGCTCACAGGTACCGATCTCTACCGCGACATCCGGCACGATGCCGCAGCCCAGCGTTCGCTGGCGCTGGCGCAGCGGCTTGTGGTGTTGCAAGAGCTTGGGCCGCAGGCCCTGCCCGCCGAGCACCGCGCCAAGACGCGCGTGATCTTCCAGTCCACCACCACGCGGCGCTCCGCGGACAAGACCGGTGCGCGCCTGCGCGCCGTGATGGTCGGCCATCTGCGCGACGAGAAGGGACCGCAGACGCTGTGGGCCGCGGCGCGCCTGCTGCGTGACCGCCCCGACATCCGTATCGACCACATCGGCGAGGCGCTGGATCCGGCACTCGGTGAGGCCGCGCGCGCCACAATGGCCGACTGCCTCGCCTACCGCTGGCTCGGCGGCCTGCCGCACGAGGCGGTGCGCCGCCACATCCAGCGCGCCCACCTGCTCGTGCACTGCAGCCGCATGGAAGGCGGCGCCCACGTGCTCATGGAGGCCGTGTGCAGCGGCACGCCCGTGCTGGCCACGCGCATCGACGGCAATGTGGGCATGCTGGGCGCGGACTACGGGGGCTATTTCCCTGTGGACGATTCCGCGGCCCTGGCACGTCTGCTGCGACGCTGTCGCGACGAGTCCGGCAGGGTTTTGGCCTTGCGGGCACAATGCGAGCTCCGCGCGCCGCTGTTCACTCCTGCAGCAGAACAGGCGGCCCTGCTTGCACTGCTCCAGGATCTGACATGAACGCCCCTGCCTTTCCCGCCGAACCCCGACTCACCTCGCTGTCACATGGCGGCGGCTGTGGCTGCAAGATCGCCCCGGGCGTGCTCTCCGACATCCTCAAGGGCAGCAACGGCCTGCCCATGCCGCCCGAGCTGCTCGTAGGCATCGAGACCGCGGACGACGCGGCCGTCTACCAGCTCAACGACGAGCAGGCCCTGATCGCCACCACCGACTTCTTCATGCCCATCGTGGACGATGCCTACGACTTCGGTCGCATCGCCGCCACCAACGCCATCTCCGACGTCTACGCCATGGGCGGCACGCCCATCATGGCGCTGGCCCTGGTGGGCATGCCCATCAATGTGCTGAGCACCACCACCATCGGTCGCATCCTCGACGGTGGCCAGGCCGTGTGCAAGGCCGCGGGCATTCCGATCGCGGGCGGCCACACCATCGATTCGGTCGAGCCCATCTACGGCCTCGTGGCCCTGGGTCTGGTGCACCCCCAGCGCGTCAAGCGCAATGCCGATGCGAAGGTCGGGGATCGCCTCATCCTCGGCAAACCGCTGGGCGTGGGCGTGCTTTCGGCCGCGCTCAAGAAGGAAAAGCTCGATGCCGCGGGTTACGCGCAGATGATCGCCACCACCACGAAGCTCAACACGCCCGGCCCCGAGCTCGCGGCGCTGGCCGGCGTGCACGCGCTGACCGACGTCACGGGCTTCGGCCTGGCCGGCCATGCGCTGGAGCTCGCGCGCGGTGCGAACTGCTCGGTGGAGATCGACTGGGCGCGCGTGCCGCTGCTGACCGGTGTGCGTGAGCTCGCGAGCCAGGGCTTTGTCACCGGCGCCTCGGGCCGCAACTGGGCCGGTTACGGCGCCTCGGTGACGCTGCCATCGGGCTTCGCCCCGGTGGACCAGGCCCTGCTGAGCGATCCGCAGACCAGCGGCGGCCTGCTCGTGAGCTGCGGCCCGGAGACGGTGCCGCAGGTGCTGGAGATCTTCCGTCGCCACGGTTTCGAGGCCGCGGCCGAGATCGGCGCCGTCACCGACGCGGCCCCGGGTCGCCTGCTGGTGCGCTGACTCAGCCGCGCAGCGTCATGATGGGCCAGCCCGGCTGGCGGGCCAGTTCGGCCAGGGCCTCGACCGTCAGCGGCCGGCTGTAGAGGTAGCCCTGATAGGCATGGCAGCCCAGGGCCTGCAGCGCCTGCTGCTGTGCCAGAGTCTCCACGCCCTCGGCCATCACCTGCAGCCCCAGGCTTTCCCCGAGCACGATGACCATGCGCGCGATGGCCGCGTCGTTCGGGTCCACCAGGATGTCCCGCACGAAGCTCTGGTCGATCTTGAGCTGGTCCAGCGGCAGGCGCTTGAGGTAGGAGAGCGAGGAGTAGCCGGTGCCGAAGTCGTCGAGCGCAAAGCCCACGCCGCGTGCCTTGATGGCGTCCATCTTGGCGATCACCTCGTCCACATTGCTGATCAGCAGGCTTTCCGTGAGTTCGAGTTTGAGGCGTGCGGGCGGCGCGCCCGTGCGCTGCAGCACGGCCAGCACCTGCTCCACGAACTTCTCCTGCTGGAACTGCCGTGGGCTGACGTTGACCGAGAGCGTGAGATGGGCCATGCCCGGCTGCGTGGCCCAGAGCGCGAGCTGGCGGCAGGCCAGCTCCAGCACGTGCTCGCCCAGGGGCAGGATGAGCCCGGTCTCCTCGCTGAGCGCGATGAACTCGGCTGGTGGCACCAGGCCGCGCTGCGGGTGCTGCCAGCGCAGCAGGGCTTCGGCGCCGGCGACCAGGCCGCCGCGTTGCACCTGCGGCTGGTAGTGCAGCACGAACTGGTCCTGCTGCAGTGCGGCACGCAGGTCGCGCTCGAGATCGGCGCGGGCCAGCAGCAGGGACTGCATGCGTGGGTCGTAGAAGCGGATGGTGTTGCGCCCCGCATTCTTGGCCTGGTACATGGCGAGGTCGGCGCGTTTGATCGGCTCTTCCAGGTTTTCGACCTCGGCGCCGAAGAGCGTGGCCCCCAGGCTGGGTGTGCTGTGCACGTTGAGCGCGCGGATCTCGTAGAGCTCGTTGAGCGCGGTCAGGATCTTGCGGCCCACAATCTCGGCCTGGGTGGCCGCCTCGACGGCGTCACGGCTCAGGTCCTCGAGCATCACGACGAACTCGTCGCCGCCCAGCCGGGCCACGGTGTCGCCCTCGCGTACGCTGCTGGCCAGACGCTGCGCCACCTGGCGCAGCAGCAGGTCGCCCATGTCATGGCCATGGGTGTCGTTGAGGGTCTTGAAGTTGTCCAGATCGATGAAGAGCAGGGCGCCCAGGCGCTGGTGGCGCGCGCAGGCTGTCATGGCCTGCTCCAGGCGGTCCATGAGCAGGCGGCGGTTGGGCAGGCCCGTCAGCGGGTCGTAGAAGGCTAGGCGCTGGATCTCCTCCTCGGCGGCCTTGCGTGTGGTGATGTCGGTGCAGAAGGACAGGATGTAGCTCACGCCGTCGAGTTCGATCACGGAGCTGGAGATGCTGATGCGACGCAGCTCGCCGTTGCGGTGACGCCAGACCGTCTCGTGGTTCATGGTACGGCCCTGCCGTGACAGGGCCTCGCGGAACTGGGTGCGTGCCTGCATGTCGGACCACAGACCGATCTCTACCGCCGTGCGCCCCTCGAGCTCCTCGCGGCTCCAGCCGAAGTCACGCACGAAGTTGTCGTTCACCGCCACGATGCGCCCCTCGGCCTGCGTGGCGATGGACCCGGCCACCGGATTGGCATTGAAGGTGGTGGCGAACTTGAGTTCGGACTGGCGCAGCACCTCATGCGCACGCGCCATCTCCTGCAGCCGTTCGCGGTACGCCTGCACCAGGTAGATCACCAGCGCCGCCGACAGCAGCAGCACGAAGCTCTGGGCAATGCCGTGCAGCAGCGGGGGCGAGGGCGGAACGACCGGCAGCCAGCCCAGCATGTCGGCAGCGATCAACGCCACGGTAGCAACGATGGTGATGCCCACGGTGAGCAGCGCAGCCCGCGTGCCCACCACCCAGCCGAGGAAGATGACGACGATGGGCAGGGCGTAGTAGATCGGTGTACGCACGCCTTCGTGAAATGCGGACAGCCCCATGATGCAGAGCCAGACCCCGCTGGCCATCCAGTAGATGCCCAGCCGGTAACGCCGGCGCCACAGCAGCACCGTACCGACCAGGGCCACGCCCGCCATGGCCAGCTGGCCCCAGGCCTGGGAGGCGTGCGCAGGCAGGAACCAGAAGATCACGGCCGCGAAGCAGGCCGTGCCGGCCAGGATGGTGAGGATCGCGTAGTGGAGGAAGGTCAGCGTCGGCTGCCAGGTGATGCGGTCAGCGACATACTCCTGCGGCGTGCGATCGGGTTCTGGTGTGGTGATGATCGGCCTCTGTGCTCTTGGGCCGGGCGCCGCTGCCCGACCGCCAGCACCGATGCTGCGGGCTGCGGCGGCGGCGCTCAATCGGGGTAAGCCCCAGTCGCGTGGTCCGGGTGTGAGAAATTGCCGCGCCGTCCTGCATCGGCAACGCTCAGGACTCAGGGACGGGGCTCGATGACGGGCCAGCCCGGCTGCCGCGCCAGCGCCTCGAAGGCCTCCAGCGGGACCGGCCGGCTGTAGAGATAGCCCTGGTAGGCGTGGCAGCCCTGGGCCTGCAGGGCCTGCTGCTGCGCCGGCGTTTCCACGCCCTCGGCCAGCACCTCCAGGCCCAGGCTCTCGCCCAGCACGATGACCATGCGCGCAATCGCCGCGTCGTTCGGGTCGACCAGGATGTCGCGCACAAAGCCCTGGTCGATCTTGAGCTGGTTCAGCGGCAGGCGCTTGAGGTAGGAGAGCGAGGAGTAGCCGGTGCCGAAGTCGTCGAGCGCGAAGCCCGGCCCGCGGGCCTTGAGGGCATCCATCTTGCGGATCACATCGTCGATGTTGCTGATCAGCAGGCTTTCGGTGAGCTCGAGCATCAGGCGCTGGGGCGGTGCGCCTGTGCGCTCCAGTACGGCCAGCACCCCGTCCACGAAGTCTTCCTTCTGGAACTGGCGCGCGCTGACATTGACCGAGAGCGTGAGGTGCGCCATGGCCGGCTGCGTGGCCCAGAGCGCGAGCTGGCGGCAGGCCTGCTCCAGCACCCGTTCGCCCAGCGGCAGGATCAGCCCGGTCTCCTCGGCCAGGGTGATGAACTCGCCCGGCGGCACCAGTCCGCGCTCCGGGTGAGGCCAGCGCAGCAGCACCTCGGCGCCGGTGACGCGCCCGCCGCGCTGCACCTGGGGCTGGAAGTGCAGCACGAACTGCTGGAGCTGCAGGGCCAGGCGCAGGTCGTGCTCCAGGTTGGCGCGTGCTGTCACCATGGCCTGCATGCGCGGGTCGAAGAAGCGCAGGGTGTTGCGTCCCGCGTTCTTGGCCTGGTACATGGCCAGGTCGGCGCGCTTGATCGGCTCTTCCAGGTTCTCGTGCTGTGCGCCGAACAGCGTGATGCCCATGCTGGGCGTGCTGTGCACCTGCAGCGGCCGGATGTCGTAGGGCTCGTTGAGCGCCGCCATGATCTTGCGTCCTACGTTCTCGGCCTGCTTGGCCGCGGTCATCGCATCCGCCGCGAGGTCCTCGATCATCACCACGAACTCGTCGCCACCCAGCCGCGCCACGGTGTCGCCCTCGCGCACGCCATCGGCCAGACGTGCGCTGACCTGTTGCAGCAGCAGGTCACCCTTGTCGTGACCGTGGGTGTCGTTGAGCGTCTTGAAATTGTCCAGGTCGATGAAGAGCAGGGCGCCCAGGCGCTGGTGGCGCGCGCAGGCCGCCATGGCCTGTTCCAGCCGGTCCATGAGCAGGCGGCGGTTGGGCAGCTTGGTCAGCGGGTCGAAGAAGGCCAGGCGCTGGATTTCCTCCTCGGCCGCCTTGCGGGCCGTGATGTCGGTGGTGTAGGCCAGGATGCAGGGCACGCCGTCGAGGTCGATGATCTCGCCGGCGATGCTCACATGGCGCAGCTCGCCATTGCGGTGGAGCCAGACGGTCTCGTAGTTCACCGTACGGCCATGCTGCTTGAGCGTGTTGACCCACAGCTCGCGCTGGCTGGCATCGGGCCACAGGCCGGCATCCATGGCCGTGATGCCGCGAAGATCCGAGATCGACCAGCCGAAGTCACGTTCGAAATTGGCATTGGCCTCGATCAACCGCCCCTCGGCCAGGGTGGCGATCGAGGCCGCCGCGGGGCTGGAGCTGAAGGCAGTGGCGAACTTGAGCTCGGACTGGCGCAGCACCGCGTTGGCGCGCCGCATGTCCTCGCTCACCTGCTGCAGCGCCTGCAGCTGGCGACGGTAGGCCTGCACCAGGTAGATCACCATGGCTGCGGTCAGGAGGTAGACGAAGATCTGGACCACGCCGTAGAGGATGGGCTCGGCAGGCAGCGAGGCTGGCAGCCAGCCGCGCGCGTCCGCCAGGATCAGCGCGATGGTGACGGCCGAGGTGGTGCCGGCAGCCACCACCGCCGCGGTCGTGCTGATCATCCAGCCCAGCAGGAAGATGACCAGGGGATAGACGTAGTAGATGGTGGACCGGATGCCGCCGTAGAGCGTGGCGATCACCGTCACCGAGATCCAGACCCCGCCGGCCAGCAGCAGCACGGCGTCACGCGTGCGGCCGCGGCGCAGCAGGCCCCACGACGTCAGTGCCACCAGCGACAGCATCCCCGGGCCCAACGCCCGGGGGATCTGGTCCGGCAGGAAGACGAAGATGATGAAGATGAAGACCGCCGAGGCCGCCAGGATGGCGACCACGGTGTAGCGCAGGAAAGCCAGCGTGGGTTGCCACGCATAGGTGGCGGCGATCTCCTCGGAAGGTGCTGGTTGGGGTGGCGTCACATCGGGTGCCCGGGTATAGACCCCCATGCTGCGTGCTTGGCACCCGGGGCTCAATAGGGTAAGCCCCAGTCCGGCCTGGCCGGGTGGCGGCAGGCGTGAGATTTGTCCGGGGTGAGCTTCAGGCCAGCAGGCGGGGCAGGGCTGCGGCCAGCATGGCCACGCCCGCGGCGGTCAGCAGCAACAGCACGAGCTGCCGGAAGCGCACTTCCGACAGGCCCAGGTAGATGCGCGTGCCGACCCAGGAGGTCAGCAGCACCACCGGGATGAGCAGGGCCAGCTGCGGCAGCAGCGCGCGCGTGATCAGGCCCTGCCAGAGGTAGGCGCCGAAGGTCACGAGCTGGATGCCCAGGTTGAAGTTCTGGATGATGGCGCGCTGCTCGTCCTTGGGCAGGCCGCGCAGCGTGGTCCACAGCGTGGGGATCACGCCCGTGTAGCCTCCGAGTCCGCCCAGGATGCCGCCGCCCAGGCCCGCCAGACCGTCGGCGATGCGGCCCCCCACGTGCACGCGCGGCAGTTCGCTGGCCAGCAGCAGGGCAGGGCAGGTCAGTACGAGCAGGCTGCCGAGCACGAGCTTGAAGAGATCGGTGTCCAGACGTGGCAGCAGCAGCACGCCCAGCGGGATGCCCAGCAGTCCGCCGATCAGAAAGGGCGCGAAGCGCCGCCAGTGCCAGCCCCGGCGCAGGGTGAGCGCGCCCAGCACCTGTCCGGTCAGCGAGCCCGTGAGCGCCAGAGGCGCGACGACCTGGGGCGCGAGGAACCAGGCCCAGACTGCGGTGGAGGTCATGCCGAAGTTGGAGCCCGAGAGCCCCTGCACCAGGCCGCCCAGGGTGGCACCGATGATGAGGATGAGATAGCCGTCCGCCACGCGGCCTCAGTCCAGCAGGGCCTGCGCGAACTCGCGCGCCTTGAAGGTCTCCAGCTCGTCGAGCTGCTCGCCCACGCCAATGAAGTACACGGGCACGGGCTTGTCACGTGCGATGGCGGCGAGCACGCCGCCCTTGGCCGTGCCGTCGAGTTTGGTGACGATCAGGCCCGTGAGCCCCAGGGCTTCGTCGAAGGCCTTGACCTGGGCCAGCGCGTTCTGGCCCGTGTTGCCGTCGATCACCAGCAGCACCTCGTGCGGCGCGCTGGCGTCGGCCTTCTGCACCACGCGCTTGATCTTGCGCAGCTCTTCCATCAGGTGCAGCTGCGTGGGCAGGCGGCCGGCTGTGTCGACCAGCACCACGTCCTTGCCGCGTGCCTTGCCCGCGCTCACGGCATCGAAGCAGACCGAGGCCGGGTCGCCGCCCATCTGGTGCACGATCTCCACCGTGTTGCGCTCAGCCCAGACCATGAGCTGCTCGCGCGCCGCCGCGCGGAAGGTGTCGGCCGCTGCCAGCAGCACGCTGGCGCCTTCGCTCGACAGATGGTGCGTGAGCTTGCCGATGCTGGTGGTCTTGCCCGCGCCGTTGACGCCGGCCACCATGATCACCGTGGGCTGCTGCGCGCCGATGGTGAGGGGCTTTTCCAGCGGCGCCAGCAGATCGGCCAGCGCGTCGATCAGCAGGGCCTTCACGGCGGTGGGCTCGGTGACCTTGGCTTCCTTCACGCGGCGCTTGAGATCGTCGAGCAGGAACTGCGTGGCGTTCACGCCCGCGTCGGCCATGAGCAGGGCTTCTTCGAGCTGCTCGTAGAGAGCGTCGTCGATGCGCGTGCCCGTGAACACGGTCGCAATGCTGGAGCCCGTCTTGCGCAGACCCGCCCGCAGCTTGCCCAGCCAGCCCTGGCGGGCCGGGGCTTCAGCGGCCGCTGGCGCCGGCGTGGGGCCTTTTTTCTTGAAAAGATTGAACATTTCAGTGCTTCATAGAATCACTCCATTCTATGAAACGCCTGATCCTCCTCCTCATCGCCCTCTGCGCGGCGCTGGCCTCCCCCCTGCAGGCCCAGTCCCGCGCCCAGCAATACACCCTGGCCAATGGCATGACACTCATCGTCCAGCCCGACCGGCGCGCGCCCACGGCAGTGCACATGGTCTGGCTGCGCGTGGGCAGCATGGACGAGGTCGACGGCACGAGCGGCGTGGCCCATGTGCTGGAACACATGCTCTTCAAGGGCACGAAGACGCTGAAGGCCGGCGAGTTCTCGCGCCGCGTGGCGGCCCTCGGCGGGCGCGAGAACGCCTTCACCAGCCTGGACTACACAGGCTACTTCCAGCAGATCCCGGCCACGCGCCTGGAAGACGTGATGAAGCTCGAGGCCGACCGCTTCGCCAACAATCGCTGGCCCGATGCCGAGTTCACCAAGGAGATCGAGGTGGTGAAGGAAGAGCGCCGCCTGCGCACCGACGACAACCCCCGCGCCCTGCTCTACGAGACGCTCATGGCCACGGCCTATACGGCCTCGCCCTACCGCCGCCCCATCATCGGCTGGATGAGCGACCTCGACGCCATGACGCCGGAGGACGCGCGCGACTTCTACCGCAAGTGGTACGTGCCCGCCAATGCCGTGATCGTGGTCGTGGGGGATGTGGAACCGGCGCAGGTCAAGCGCCTGGCCGACAAGTACTACAGCAAGATCCCCGCACGCCCCGTGCCCGCGCGCAAGCCGCGCAGCGAGCCCCCGCAGGCCGGCCTCAAGCGCGTGGAGCTCAAGGCGCCGGCCGAGCAGGCCTATGTGAGCCTGGCCTACAAGGTGCCTGGCCTGCGCAACGTGGAAACGCCCACGCCTGAGGACGACGACGCGCTGGCGCTCACGGTACTGTCTGCCGTGCTCGACGGCTACAGCGGCGCCCGCCTGGACCGCGCGCTGACGCAGGGCGCCGACCGCGTGGCCGACAGCGCCGGCGCCAGCAACGGCCTGCTGGGCCGCGGCCCGCAGATGTTCATCCTCGACGGCGTGCCCGCCCCGGGCAAGACGGCCGCCCAGGTGGAGGCCGCGCTGCGCGAGCAGGTGGCACGCATTGCGCGCGAAGGTGTGAGCGCGGCAGAGCTCGAGCGCGTCAAAACCCAGTGGGTGGCCGGCGAGGTCTACAAGCGTGACTCGCTCTTCAACCAGGCGCGTGAGATCGGCACCTACTGGGTGCTGGGCCTGCCGCTGGACACCAACGACCGCTTGCTCACGCGCCTGCGCGCCATCACCGCCGAGCAGGTGCAGGCTGTCGCTGCACGCTACTTCGGCGAGGACCAGCTCACCGTGGCCACGCTGCTGCCCCAGCCGCCGGACCCGAACCGCCCGCGTCGCGTGCTTCCGGCCGGTGGCCGTCATTGAGGAGGGCAGGGCCATGAGAACACAATCCAAGATGTCCGCTATCAAAAACGTAGCTATCGCTTTGCTCTTCGGTCTGGTGGGTGCCGCCCAGGCCGGCATCCCCATCCAGCACTGGACCCAGCCCTCGGGCGCGGGGGTGTGGCTGGTCGAGAGCCCCACCGTGCCCATGGTCGACGTGCGTGTGGACTTCGACGCCGGCGGCCGGCGTGACCCGGCAGAGCAGACTGGCCTGGCCGGCGTGAGCGCGGCCATGATGAGCAAGGGCATCCGTGCGGCAGGCAACGAGCCGGCGCTGGACGAGAACGCCCTCGGCGAAGCCTGGGCCGATCTGGGCGCGAGCTTCGGAGGGGGTGATGGTGGCGACCGTGTGAGCTTCTCCCTGCGCTCGCTGACCTATCCCGATCTGCTGGCCAAGGTCGTGGCGCTGGCCGCGCGGCAGCTGGCCGAGCCGGCTTACCCTGAAGCCGTATGGACCCGCGAGCGTGAGCGCATGGCTGCCGCCCTGCGAGAGGCCAACACGCGGCCTGCCACCGTGGCCGTGCGCGCCTACAACCGCGCCGTCTTCGACGATCACCCCTATGCCCGCGACACCACGGAGGAGACGCTGGCGCGCATCAGCGTGGCCGACATGCAGGCCTGGCATGCGCGCCACCTGCAACCCTGCCGCGCCAAGGTCAGCATCGTGGGCGCCATCACGCGCGCCCAGGCCGATGCCCTGGTGGCGCAGTTGCTGGCACGCCTGCCTGTGAAAGCCTGCGAGCCCCTGCCGACCGTGGCCGAGGTGCGGCCGCTCCAGAAAGCGGCCGAGATCAAAATCCCCTTCGACTCGGCCCAGGCCCACGTCTTCATCGGCCAGCCCGGCTTCAAGCGTGACGACCCGGATTTCTTCGCGCTGACCGTGGGCAACTACACCCTGGGCGGTGGCGGCTTCGTCTCGCGCCTGACCACCGAGGTGCGCGAGAAGCGCGGCCTGAGCTACAGCGTCTACAGCTATTTCAACCCGGGCCTGCACGCCGGCTCCTTCACCATGGGCCTGCAGACCCGCCCCGACCAGGCCGCCCAGGCTGTGCAGGTGGCGCGCGACACCCTGCGCCGCTATGTCGAGCAGGGTCCGACCGAGGCTGAGCTGAAAGCCGCCAAGGACAACCTGATCGGCGGTTTCGCCCTGCGCATCGACAACAACCGCAAGCTGCTCGACAACGTGGCCAACATCGCTGCCCATGGCCTACCGCTGGACTATCTGGATACCTGGACTCAGCAGGTGGCGAAAGTGACGGTGGCCGACATCAAGGCGGCCTTCGCGCGCAAGCTGCAGCCCGAGCGCATGGTCACTGTCATCGTCGGGGGCCGTGATGGCGGCCAGTAAGAAGCCTGCCGCCCAAAGCGCGGGTCGTCCGCTCACGGGCCAGCCCGCGGGCGAGGTGCGCATCATCGGCGGGCAGTGGAAACGCAGCAAGCTGCCCGTGGCCGACAAGCCCGGCCTGCGCCCCACGCCCGACCGCGTGCGCGAAACCCTCTTCAACTGGCTGGGCCAGGACCTCACCGGTTGGCGCTGCGTGGACGCCTTTGCTGGCACCGGCGCCCTGGGCTTCGAGGCTGCCTCGCGCGGCGCGAAAGAGGTCAAGCTGGTGGAGCAGGATGCCGCGCTGGTGGCGCAGCTGAAGAAGATCAAGGAACAGCTCAAGGCCGAGGCGGTGCAGGTACAGCGCGGTGACGGCATTGCGGCGCTCAAGGCCAGCGCTGACGGCAGCGCGGATCTGGTGTTTCTCGATCCACCCTTCGACGCTCATCTGTTCGAGCCCGCCTTGCTGGCTGCAGCACGCGTGGTGGCGCCCGGCGCTTATGTGTACCTGGAATGCCCCACGGCTTGGGGCGAGGCACAGCTGGCCCCGCTGGGCCTGGAACTACACCGCCATCTCAAGGCGGGCGCGGTGCACGCCCATCTGCTGCGCCGGGTTTGACGCTCATGTCAGGGCGTACTGTGATTCGTCGCATGAAAGGGAGGCCGGTCCTTCTTGCCGTCGTCGCCGTGGTGCTGCTGTTAAGCGCGTATCCCGCTTTCGTTCTGGGGTACACATGGAGTCACGTGGCCAGCGCGGGCTTCCCGGGTGGAAGACACGGGCCTCTGGATGCCTATCGACACACCCTTGCGAGCGCAGTGGTGGCGTTTACTCTGAGCCCGTACGCTGTCGAATTGATCACGCAGGTCATGGAAGGCAATGCCAAGAGGTCGAGTGCCATGGACCGACACAATAACCGGATTGGCGCCATGGTGGGGTCGCAGGCTCGATCGTTCGCCGAGATTCAGCCGGCTGTGTATGCCCTGGTACAGCGAGGTGCTGTAGAAGCAAGTGATCCGCGACAGATCACCTGGTTGCCCCCTGCCGACTGGCGAAAAGGACTGCTCTGGTAGATCTTTCAAAAGCGCCGGACATGGGTGTCAACAGGTCGTATCGGAGTCCCCACTCCATTGCACATGGTTGAGCGAGCGGTGCCCTGAGTAAAGCGTCGGTGTCGGGCATGTGTCGTGGGATCGTTCCTACCCTGTGCCATCCTTCGGCAAGCCAAGGTCTGAGAGACTGACGCACCAACCCGGCGGTCGACATCAGTGGTCGCGAATCCTCGTCCTTTAAGATGCCGCCCATGCCCACCCTGACCGAACTCTCCGATTTCCTCGCCCGGGAATTCCCCCAGACCCCCTGCACCATCGTCGCCGTCGGCGACCAGGGCGCGACCATCCGCCACACCGTGGGCCAGGCCGAGCTGCGGCCCGGGGGCACGGTGTCGGGGCCGGTGATGATGGCCACGGCGGACGTGGCGCTCTATGTGGCCATCCTGGGCGAGATCGGCATCGTGCCGCTCGCGGTGACCACCAGCCTGAGCTTCAACTTCATGCGCAAGCCTGCGGGCGACCGCGACATCATCGGGGTCTGCAAGCTGCTCAAGCTGGGCCGCACGCTGGCCGTGGGCGAGGTGACGCTGTATTCCGAAGGCTCGGACGAGCCCGTGGCCCATGCGGTGGGCACCTATGCCATCCCGCGCTGAGGAGGTCTTCAAGACCGTGCTGCAGTGGCTGGCCATCGCGCTGCTGGCGCTGATCATCGGCGTGATCCTGCACAAGGGCTATGCCGACGTTGCACGCCTGGCCGAGGCGCACTCGGGGGCGGACTTCTGGCGCGCGCTGGCGCGACACTTCTTCAAGAATCTGTCGGGCGGGTGACAGGACGAGCCGAGGCACGGGCCTAGACTGCCGCATCCCGCAAGGAGGCCTCCCATGAAAATCCTGTTCCGTCTGCTGGCCGGCCTGGTGCTGGTCGTGCTGCTGGCCACCGGCGGCTTCATCGCCTTCTCCTGGGCGCCCGATATCCCGGTGGCGGAGCTCAAGGCCCGCTGGGGGCAGCCGCCCTCGCAGTTCGTCGAGGTGGAGGGCCTGCAGGTGCACCTGCGCGACGAAGGTCCGCGCAGCGACCCGCTGCCCATCGTGCTCGTGCACGGCACCGCGGCCAGCCTCTACACCTGGGACGGCTGGGCGGCGGCGCTGCGCAAGGAGCGGCGCGTGATCCGTTTCGACCTGCCGGGCTTCGGCCTGACGGGGCCGAATGCGGCCAACGACTACAGCATCGCGGTCTATGTACGCTTCGTGGCAGCGCTCATGGACCAGCTCGGGGTGCAGCGCTTCGTGATCGGCGGCAACTCCCTGGGCGGCGAGGTGGCCTGGGCCGTGGCGCACGCCCACCCGCAGCGCGTGGACCGGCTGATCCTGGTGGATGCCGCAGGCTACCGCTTCGAATCCGGGTCCGTGCCCCTGGGCTTTCGCGTGGCGGGCATACCGGCGCTGCAGCCCCTGATGCGCAATCTGCTGCCGCCGGGCCTGATGGACAAGTCCATCCGCAGCGTCTATGGCGACCCCTCGCGCGTGACGCCCGAGCTCGTGGCGCATTACACCGACATGGCGCGGCGCGAGGGCAACCGCGCGGCCCTGCGCCAGCGCCTGATCCAGCGCAACACGGGGCGCGAGGCCGACATCATGGACCTGAAGCTGCCCACCCTCATCCTATGGGGCGCACAGGACCGGCTGATTCCGCCAGACTACGGGCGGCGTTTTGCGCAGGACATCGCGGGCTCGAAGCTCGTGATGTTCGACGCCCTGGGCCATGTACCGCAGGAGGAGGATCCGGCGGCCACCCTGGTGCCGGTGCGCGAATTCCTGCGCTAGGCGTACAGTCGCCCCATTCCTGTTTCAGGGGCTCGTCTCATGTCTCTCGCTGCCGATATCGTCGTCGCCCTTGTCGCCCTGTTGCACGTCTACATTCTCGTGCTCGAGATGTTCCTCTGGGAACGGCCCGCCGGGCGCAAGGCTTTCAATCTGACGCCGGAGTTCGCCCAGGCCACCAGGACGCTGGCGGCCAACCAGGGCCTCTACAACGGCTTTCTGGCCGCGGGCCTGTTCTGGGGGCTGAGCCTGGGTACCGCGGGAATCGGCGTGAAGGTCTTTTTCCTGGCCTGCGTGCTGGTGGCCGGGGTCTACGGTGCGGCCACGGCCAGCCGCAAGATCCTGTTCATCCAGGGCCTGCCCGCGGCCCTCGGGCTGGTGCTGCTGGCGCTGGCCTGAACCGGCCGCACGGAGAGCCCCTTGAGCGGGCTCGGGTGTCAGCGTCACCGGGCTCAAAAGAGAGTACGCTGTGCCGTGGGAGCCGGCTGTGGCGGCCGGCGACAACAACCGCGAGGAGGCGGCCATGCGCGAGGAGATTCCACCCGGGGCACCACAACCCGAAGACGACCATGCGGCTGCGCGTGCGCTCTACGGCTGGCGTGCGGGCAGCTACGAGCTGCAGCTCGCGCCCTACGAATTCATCCGCCGCATGGCCGTGGACCACCTGCAGTTGAGGCCGGGCCAGGTCGTGCTGGACCTGGGTTGCGGCACGGGCATGAGCCTGCCCCTGCTGCGCGACGCGGTGGGCCCCTCCGGCCGCGTGGTGGCCGTGGACCAGAGCCCCGAGATGCTGGCGCTGGCGCGCCTGCGCACCCAGCGTGCCGGCTGGAGCAATGTGGTGCTGCAGTGCTCGGCCGCCGAGATTGCCTTGCTGCCCCAGGTGGCCGACGCCGTGCTGCTGCACTTCACGCACGACATCCTGCAAAGCCCCCAGGCCATCGAGCATCTGCTGCGCCACCTGCGCCCCGGTGCACGTGTGGTGGCCACCGGGCTCAAGTGGACGGCACCCGGACTCGCGCCCTGGAACGTGCTGGTGGGCATGCACATGGCGCAGTCGGTGACGCACTATGAAGGCCTGAGCTCACCCTGGCTGCCGCTGGAGCAGTACGGCGTGCAGCTGCAGGTGGACATGCTGGTCATGGGCACGGTCTTCGTGGCCCACGGCATCTGGCCGGGGCGCTGGCGGACGCATCCGATGGATGAGCGCAGGTAGGGCACCTGCGCCGCGATCTGGGAATCTCTGATGCGCTGTGTCTACGACTAACAAGCCCTGCGGGTAGTTGCCAGTCTGTGCCGCAACATCGAGGTTTACACCTCGATGTTGTGTCTCCGGCATAACAAGCCCTTCGGGCAATTGTTAGCCTTCGACGCAACCTGGAGGTCTTAGACCTCCAGGTTGTCAATCAATCGGGTGGTGCCGAGTCGGGCGGCGCCGAGCACGACCAGCCGGTCGCTGTGCATCAGGTCATCAGCCTGCGGGGGCTGCAGGTCGTGGCGGCGGCGCACGGTCATGTAGTCCGGTTTCCAGCCGCGGCGCGACAGGGTGTGCATGGCATGCTGCTCGATGGCCGCGATATTGTGTTCGCCCGCGAGCAGCATGGCGATCATGCTCTTGAGGGTGCGCGAGAGCTGTACCGCTTCGGCGCGCTCGGATTTGCTCAGGTAGCCGTTGCGCGAGGACAGGGCCAGGCCGTCCTCGGCACGCAGCGTGGGGCCGGTGACGATCTCGATGGGCAGGCCCAGCTGGGCCACCATGCGGCGGATCACCATCTGCTGCTGGTAGTCCTTGGCGCCGAAGACGGCGTAGCGCGGCTGCACCAGGTTGAAGAGCTTGAGCACCACGGTGCAGACGCCGACGAAGAAGCCGGGGCGGAAGTGGCCTTCGAGGATGTCGGCCAGCTCCGCAGGCGGATGGACCTTGTAGCCCTGGGGGTCGGGGTAGAGCTCCTGCTCGCTAGGCGCGAAGACGATGTCGCAACCCACGGCCTGGAGTTTCTCGCAGTCGGCCTCCAGCGTGCGCGGGTAGGTACCGAAGTCTTCGTGTGGAAGGAACTGCAGTCGGTTGACGAAGATGCTGCTCACCATCACGTCGCCCAGCGGCTTGGCCTGCTTGACGAGCGCAATGTGGCCCTCATGCAGATTGCCCATGGTGGGCACGAAGGCCGGGCGCTCATGCCGGGCCAATTCCGCACGGAGTTCTGCGATGGTGTGAATCAGCTTCATGAGTAAGAGTGCAAGGGTCCAACCGTGGGGCGCCGCGGAACCGGCTTTGCCGGGCCGCTGGCGCCGTCCCCTGGGGATGACGCCGAAGGCGGCTCAGGGGGCGATCTTATCTACCAGGCGTGCTGGGCGTTGACGGGGAAGCGGCCTTCCTTGACGGCCTTGACGTAGGCTTCCATGGCCCCACGCACGCTGCCGGCGTCGGCCATGAAGTTGTGCACGAACTTGGCCATCTTGCCCAGGTTCATGCCCAGCATGTCGTGCAGCACCAGCACCTGCCCGGCGCAGTCCACGCCGGCGCCGATGCCGATGGTGGCGCAGCGCGGCATGGCCTGCGTGATCTCGGCCGACAGTGCCGCGGGCACCATCTCCAGCACCAGCAGGCTGGCACCGGCGTCCTGCAGCTCCAGCGCATGGCGCTTGAGCGTGGCGGCGGCCTCGTCGCCGCGGCCCTGCACCCGGTAGCCACCCAGGGCGTGCACGGTCTGCGGCGTCAGGCCCAGGTGGGCGCAGACGGGGATGCCGCGCTCGACCAGGAAGTGCACGGTCTCGGCCGTCCAGCCGCCACCTTCGATCTTCACCATGTGGGCACCGGCCTGCATGAGGACCGAGGCGTTGCGGAAGGCCTGCTCCTTGGATTCATGGAAGGTGCCGTAGGGCATGTCGCCGATGATCCAGGCCGTGCCCTGCACGCGGCGCACGCCGCGCGTGACGCTCTCGACGTGGTAGCGCATGGTCTCCAGCGTCACGCCCACGGTGCTGCTCAGGCCCTGGCAGACCATGCCCAGCGAGTCGCCGATCAGGATGCATTCCACACCGGCCGCGTCGGCCGTGGCGGCGAAGGTGGCGTCGTAGGCCGTGAGCATGGTGATCTTCTCGCCGCGCGCGTGCATTTCCTGCAGGCGGGGCAGGCTGATGGGCTTGCGCGTGGCCGGCGCGCTGGCCGGCGGCAGGGTGCCGTAGGGGGAGGCGCCGTTGTTGGTGGAGGTCGGTTCGCTCACGGTGGTCTCCAGTCGCGGTGGGATGGGAAAGCGGATCAGGTCTTGCCGGGCGGCTGCTGGGCCGGGCTCATGCCCAGGCGCTGCATGAGCTGCATGTCGGCCTCGGTGTCCGGGTTGCCCGTGGTCAGCAGCTTGTCACCGTAGAAGATGGAGTTGGCGCCGGCCAGGAAACACAGGGCCTGGATGCCGTCGCCCATCTGCTGGCGGCCGGCCGAGAGGCGCACGCGCGCCTTGGGCATGGTGATGCGCGCCACGGCGATGGTGCGCACGAAGTCGAAGGGGTCGATCGGCGCCTGGTCGGCCAGCGGCGTGCCCTCGACGCGCACCAGGTTGTTGATCGGCACGGACTCGGGATAGGGGTCGAGGTTGGCGAGTTCGGCGATCAGGCCGGCGCGATGGCGCACGGTCTCGCCCATGCCCACGATGCCGCCCGAGCAGATCTTGACGCCGGCGCCGCGCACGCGGGCCAGCGTGTCCAGGCGGTCCTGGTAGTCGCGCGTGGAGACGATGTCGCCGTAGAACTCGGGCGCGGTGTCGAGGTTGTGGTTGTAGAAATCCAGGCCGGCGTCGCGCAGCTGTTCGGCGTGGCCGTCTTCCAGCATGCCCAGGGTGGCACAGGTCTCTAGCCCCAAGCCCTTCACGCCGCGCACCAGCTCGGCAACCTTCTCGATGTCGCGGTCCTTGGGGGCCCGCCAGGCGGCGCCCATGCAGAAGCGTGTGGCGCCGGCGTCCTTGGCCCGTTTCGCCGCAAACAGAACTTCCTCAAGTTCCATGAGCTTGCTGGCCTTGACGCCGGTGTCGAACTCGGCGGCCTGCGGGCAGTAGCCGCAGTTCTCGGGACAGCCGCCCGTCTTGACCGAGAGCAGGGTGGCGAACTCGACCTTCGTCGGGTCGAAGTGTTCGCGATGCACGATCTGCGCACGGTAGAGCAGCTCGGGGAAGGGCAGCTGGAACAGCGCCTCGATGGCGTCCACGCTCCAGCGTTCGGTCTTGGGGTGCACGGGCGCCTTGGGCGCGCGGTGCAGGGTGATGGTCTGTTCGGTCATGGTCTGTCCTTTCGGTGCTCAGGCGCTGTCGCCGCCCTGATGGTCCACCTGCACGGGCTCGTGCGCGGCCTGCACGGGGATATGGCTGCGCTGCTCCTTGATGCGGTTCTTGTCGTCGACGAAAACCAGCTTGGGCTCGAAGCCCTTGCACTTCTCCTCGGGCACCTGGGCAAAGGCCGCGATGATCAGCAGATCACCCACGGCGGCGCGGCGTGCCGCCGAGCCGTTGACCGAGATGATGCCGGAACCCCGTTCACCACGGATGGCGTAGGTGATGAAGCGCTCGCCATTGTTGATGTTCCAGATGTGGACCTGCTCGTTCTCCTGCAGGTTGGCGGCTTCCAGCAGGTTCTCGTCGATGGCACAGGAGCCTTCGTAGTGCAGCTCACAGTCGGTGACGGTGGCGCGGTGGATCTTGGATTTGAGCAGGGTGCGGTACATAAGAGTCCTCTTGGGCGCCTCAGGGGCTGGGCGGCACCAGGATGGTGGGGCGCGCGGTGGCGTCGGTCTGCGGGTAGTCGCGGCTGAAGTGCAGGCCGCGGCTTTCATGGCGCGATTGTGCGCTGCGCACGATCAGGTCGGCAACCTGCACGAGGTTGCGCAGCTCCAGCAGGTCGCGCGTGACATGGAAGCTGGAATAGAACTCCTGGATTTCGGAGGTCAGCAGTGCGATGCGATGCGCCGCGCGTTCCAGGCGCTTGTTGGTCCGAACGATGCCCACGTAATCCCACATGAAGCGGCGCAGTTCGTCCCAGTTGTGCGAGATGACCACGGATTCGTCGGCATCGGTCACGCGGCTGTCGTCCCAGGTGGGCAGTGGCGGCACGGGTGCGGGCTGAGCGCGTGCGATGTCCTGGGCCGCGGCGCGGGCGTAGACCATGCACTCGACCAGGGAGTTGCTGGCCAGGCGGTTGGCGCCATGCAGGCCGGTGTAGGCCGCCTCGCCCACGGCGTAGAGGCCTTGCAGGTCGGCGCGGCCGTCCAGGTCGGTGACGATGCCGCCGCAGGTGTAGTGCGCGGCCGGCACCACGGGGATGGGCTGCCTGGCCATGTCGATGCCCAGCTCCATGCAGCGCGCGTAGATATTGGGGAAGTGCTCGAGCAGGAAGGCCTTGGGCTGGTGGCTGATGTCCAGGTGCACGCAGTCCAGGCCGTGCTTCTTCATCTCGAAGTCGATGGCGCGGGCCACCACGTCGCGCGGGGCCAGCTCGGCGCGTGCATCGTGCGCGGGCATGAAGCGCGTGCCGTCGGGCAGCAGCAGGCGGCCGCCTTCACCGCGCACGGCCTCGGTGATCAGGAAGGACTTGACGTGCGGGTGGTAGAGACATGTGGGATGGAACTGGATGAATTCCATATTGCCCACGCGACAGCCCGCGCGCCAGGCCGCGGCGATGCCGTCGCCCGTGGCCGTGTCCGGGTTGGTGGTGTACAGATACACCTTGCCGGCGCCGCCCGTGGCCAGGATGGTGTGCGGCGCGCTGAAGGTGTCGACCACGTCGGTGACTTCGTTGAGCGCGTACAGGCCCAGGCAGCGCTGGCCCGGCAGGCCCAGCTTGGCGCTGGTGATCAGGTCCACCAGCATGTGGTGTTCGAACAGGGTGATGTTGGGTGTGGCCCGCACCTGGTCCATCAGCGTGTGCTGCACGGCCGCGCCGGTGGCGTCGGTCACGTGCACGATGCGGCGTTCGCTGTGACCGCCTTCGCGCGTGAGGTGCAGCTGCCCGTCTTCCTGGGAGAAGGGCACGCCCAGGCTCTGCAGCCAGCGGATGCTGGCGGGCGCGTTCTCGACCACGAAGCGCGTGGCCTCGGGGTCGCACAGACCGGCGCCGGCGACCAGCGTGTCCTGTACGTGGGAGGCAAGTGTGTCGCCTTCGCCCATGACGGCGGCGATGCCGCCCTGGGCCCAGCCACTGGAGCCGTCGCCCAGGTTGCGCTTGGTGATCACGGCCACGCGGTGGGTGGCGGCCAGGTGCAGCGCGGCGCTCAGGCCGGCCAGGCCGCTGCCGACGATGAGCACATCAAAGGAATGGTGGGAGGACGGGGGCACGGAAATCTCGCCTTGCACTTCAGGCCGGCGTGTAGGCCAGCCGCACATAGATAGGCGCAAAGGCCTCGGCCTGGGTGATCTCGATCAGGTTTTCCTTGGCCAGTTCGAGCAGTGCGATGAAGGTCACCACCAGCACCGGGACACCCTTGTCCGGCTGGAACAGGTGCTCGAACTCGACGAACTTCTGGCCCTGCAGCTGACGCAGCACGATGCTCATGTGCTCTCGCACCGAGAGTTCCTCGCGCGAGATCTTGTGGTGCTGCACCAGCTTGGCCCGCTTGAGGATGTCGGCCCAGGCCTCCTGCAGGTCGACCACATGCACGTCGGGGAAGCGCGGCTGCAGCGCCTGCTCGATATAGACCTGGGCCTTGAGGAAGTCACGGCCATACTGCGGCAGATTGCCCAGCGAGGCGGCGGCCAGCTTGATCTGCTCGTATTCCAGCAGGCGGCGCACGAGCTCGGCGCGCGGGTCTTCCGCCTCCTCGCCCTCGGCCGTCTTCTTGGGCGGCAGCAGCATGCGCGACTTGATCTCGATCAGCATGGCGGCCATCAGCAGGTACTCGGCGGCCAGCTCCAGGTTGCGCGTGCGCACCTCGTCGACATAGCTCAGGTACTGGCGCGTGACCGCGGCCATGGGGATGTCGAGGATGTTGAAGTTCTGCTTGCGGATCAGATAGAGCAGCAGGTCCAGCGGGCCTTCGAAGGCCTCGAGGAAGACTTCAAGCGCGTCCGGCGGGATGTAGAGGTCCTGCGGCAGCTGGAACAGCGGCTCGCCGTAGAGGCGGGCCACGGCCACGTGGTCCACCACCTCGGGCAGGGCCGCGGTGTGCGGAGCCTCGGCGGCCTCGAGGCCGGCGCTGTCGTGGGATTCGCTCATGGCAGGCTCAGGCGACCAGGGTCGCCCGGATGCTTACTGGCCGTTGCCGGTCTGGTAGACGTAGGGCTTCTGGGCCACGCGGGCGGCCTTGAAACCTTCCCAGGCCTGGCGGTCCACGTTCTTGTCCCAGAGCAGCTCGCGGCCCTGGCGCTGGCGCGCTTCCAGATCAGGCTTGGCGGTCTTGAGCTGGTTGATGAACTGGGTGGCGTCGGACTGGTAGTCGGGGTAGCGGAACAGGTGCATGGGACTGGTCTTTCTCGACAGGAACCGGGCATTTTAGCCCCCTGCTGCGCAGCCCCGGCCGGCGTGACGTTCAGGGTGCGGACAAGGCGGCGTCCAGACCGCTGGCCAGGTCCGGGCAGACCTGGGCGGGCGGCAACGCCTGCAGCAGGCCGGAGCGCCGCGCGATGTCCAGCGGCTGGTGCGCCAGGCCGCAGACGATGAGGCGCACGCCTTGCCTCTCGCAGCTGCGCGCCAGGTCCAGCAGAGTGTCGGCCCCCGAGGAATCGATGTAGATCAGGTTCTTGAGGTCCAGCACCAGGGCGCGCGCGGGCAGCTGGTGTTCCAGGTTCTCGACCAGCTTGACGGCGCCGAAGAACAGGGCGCCGTAGAGCCGCCAGGCCTGGACCTCGGCTTCCCGGCCTGCGAGCCCGGGCTGGTCGCTGGCACTGACCGGCTCGGCCCGGCTCAGGCTGGAGATACGGTAGATGAAGGTGAGGGCGGCGGCGATCAGGCCTACCTCGACCGCCACCGTCAGGTCCACGATCACGGTCAGGCCGAAGACGGCCAGCAGGGTCAGGCGGTAGGGCAGGCGGTACTGGCGCAGGTGCAGAAACTCGCGCCACTCGCCCATGTTCCAGGCCACGTAGACCAGGATGCCGGCCAGCGCGGCCAGCGGGATGTGCTGCGCCAGCGGCGCCGCCACCAGCACCACGGCCAGCAAAGTGAGCGCATGCACGATGCCGGCCACCGGGCTCACGGCGCCGCTCTTGGCATTGGTCACGGTGCGCGCGATGGTGCCCGTCGCAGGCATGCCGCCGAAGAAGGGCGTGACGAAGTTGGCCACGCCCTGGGCCATGAGTTCCTGGTTGGGGTTGTGGCGGTCCGGCGTGTAGCCGTCGGCGATGCGCGCGCAGAGCAGGGATTCGATGGCGCCCAGCAGGGCCAGGGTCAGGGCCGGCATCAGCAGGAACTGCACCGTGCTCCAGCTGAACTCCGGCCAGACGAAGGCCGGCAGCGCGGCCGGGATGCCGCCGAACTTGCTGCCGATGGTTTCCACCGGCAGCGCCAGCGCCCAGCTCAGCAGCGTGGCCAGCGCCAGGGCGACGATGGTGCCGGGCACCACGGTGAGCTTGCCCGAGAAGGGCAGCTTGTCCGGCCCCAGGCGCGGCATGAGGCGTTGCCAGAGGGCGACCAGCAGCAGCGAGCCCAGGGCCAGGGCCAGCGCCATGGGGTTGACGGTGTGCAGCGCGCCGCCCAGGGCCTGGAGCTGGGCGAAGAAGCTGGCCGGCACCTTGTCCAGCGTCAGGCCCAGGAAGTCCTTGACCTGCGAAAGCATGATGAGCACGGCGATGCCGTTGGTGAAGCCGATGACCACGGCGATGGGGATGAAGCGGATCAGCGCGCCCAGCCTGAACAGGCCCATGAGAAAGAGCAGCACACCGGACATGGCGGTGGCGATGATGAGATTGGCCAGGCCGTAGCGCTCGAGGATGCCGTAGACGATGACGATGAAGGCCCCGGCCGGCCCGCCGATCTGCACGCGGCTGCCGCCCAGGGCAGAGATCAGGAAGCCCGCGATGATGGCGGTGAAGAGGCCGGCTTCGGGCTTGAGCCCGGAGGCGATGGCAAAGGCCATGGCCAGCGGCAGCGCCACCACACCGACCGTGAGGCCGGCGCCCAGATCCCGCGCGAAATGGGCCCGCGTGTAGCCGGGCAGGGTGTCGAGCAGCTTGGGGCGGAAGGCGGCCAGGGCACGGGCCGTTTCGGCAGGGGGCATGGAGGGCAGTGTACGCCGGGGGCTGTTCGTGGGGTGCGGTTTTCAGCCCGGGGTGGCAGGCGGCGCCAGGCGCCCGTGGCGCAGGTCATACAGCAGCGGCCCCGAGATCAGCAGGCCCAGGAAGGCGGCCAGCGGCACCGTGGTGATGTAGCCCCAGCGCTGGAAGCCCAGCGCGCCGACCACGCCGCCAACGAGGAAGGCCGCGACCAGGGAGAGGTGGATGCGCAGCTTTTGCCGGTTGGCGCGCACCCGGGTCGGCGCGGGTGAGCGGTTCAGATAGAGCAGCTTGCCCAGCTCGATGCCCACGTCCGTGAGCAGGCCCGTCACGTGCGTGGTGCGGATCTCGGCCTGCGAGACCTTGGTGATCACCGCGTTCTGCAGGCCCATGATGTAGCACAGCAGCAGCACGGTGAGCGGGGCAAAGAGCGCGGCGTGCAGCTGCAGGGCCGCACCGAAGATACCGAAGACCAGCAGCAGGCTGACTTCGAGCGCGAGCGGCCGGGCGTAGCTGCTGCGCAGCTGGCGCCGCAGCCCCCAGTTGACCATCAGCGCCGTGGTCATGGCGCCGCCCACGAAGGCGGCGATGGCGGCCAGGCTGGCCGCGACCAGCAGGAACTGGCCCAGCACCAGGTTGTCGGCCACGGCTGAGAGCAGGCCGGTCATGTGCGAGGTGTATTGCCCGATGGCCAGGAAGCCGCCGGCGTTGGTGGCGCCGGCGATGAAGCCCAGACTGATGCCCAGGCGACGGTTGACCATCGGCGAGCGGTGGATGTCGGTCCACCAGTGGGGGTGGGACGGGGGCCGTGGCGCTGGCATCGGACCAGTGTAGCGCCTGCTTTTTCATCTAGCGGTAAGCGGACTGTTGCGCTATGACCCTTTTGGGGGATAGGCAGGACGGCCTGGCCTGCCTAAAGTCCTTCCTGCTGCTGTCACAGCATCAGGAAGGGAGCGAGGGGCACACCGGGGGAGCCATCCGGTGTGCCCCGAGCGCTTTTCAGGGGTTGTCGCTGCTTCAACCAAGGAACGTCTTGAAGCATCTGGCCGATTTCATGGACATGGCCGGCTTTCGCCGGCTCACCGCACTGGGCCTGGGCGTGCTGCTGGCGGCCATGGGGCTGACCGCGCTGGCCGTGGCCCTGGTGCCGGCGGGCGCAGCGACGGTCTGGGCCGTGGGGCTGGGCGCGGTCCTGCTGGCCGGCCTGCTGCTGCTGGGCCGGGCCGTGATGCGGCAGCTGCTGGCTGCCGAGTACGAGCGGCAGGAACTGGAGATCGCGCAGGAATGCCTGCGCGAGGCCATCGATGCGCTGCCCCTGGGGGTGGCTATCTACGACCAGCATGACCGCCTGCAGCTCTTCAACAAGCAGGCCACCGAGCTGGCCCCCTACCGCTATGGCGGGGAACTGGTCGGCCAGACCTTCGAATCCATCCTGCGCCGTACGCTGGAGCGGGGCGCCATCCCGGACGCCCGCGGTCGCGAGGAGGCCTGGCTGCGCGAGCGCCTGGCCGGGCGCGGCAAGCTCAAACGCCCGCTGCTGCGTCCCCGCAGCGACGGCCGCTGGATGCACCTCTACGAGATCAGCACGCCCTCGGGTTGCCTGGTGATGGCGCGGCTGGACGTGACCGAACTCGTGCAGAAGAGCATGGCGCTGGAGCGCAGCAACCAGCAGCTGGAATTGCTCTCGGCCACCGACGGCCTGACCGGCCTGGCCAACCGCCGCCAGTTCGACCAGCACCTCTACAGCGAATGGCAGCGCAGCATGCGCAGCGGCCTGCCGATCTCCCTGCTGCTGCTCGATATCGACCACTTCAAGCGCTACAACGACTGCTACGGCCATCTGGCCGGCGACGCCTGCCTGCGCCAGGTGGCGGGCATCCTCTACGACTGCGCCCAGCGCACCGGGGAGCTCGTGGCCCGCTATGGTGGCGAGGAGTTCGCCCTGCTGCTGCCCGGCGCCGACGGCGATGTGGCCATGACCGTGGCCCAGCGTTGCATGGACGAGGTGGCCAAGGCGCGCATCACGCACGCCGATTCCCCCGTGGCGGACCATCTGACGGTCAGCATCGGCGTGGCCACTGTCGTGGCCAGCCAGGACCTGGTACCCGAGAGCCTGGTGCGCTGTGCGGATGAGGCGCTGTACCGGGTCAAGAGCAGCGGGCGGGCGCATTACATCGTGGCGCCCTGCCCGGCGTAACCCTGACTACCTGACTCGCATGCCAGGCTGGGCGCCCGGCCAGGGGTTGAGCACGTAGATGCCGGGTTCGGCCTTCTCGTCGGCGTGGCTGGCGGCGAGCACCATGCCTTCGCTGATGCCGAACTTCATCTTGCGCGGGGCCAGATTGGCCACCATCACGGTGAGCTTGCCCACCAGGTCTTCCGGCTTGTAGGCGCTGGCGATGCCGCTGAAGACGTTGCGGGTCTTGCCTTCGCCCACGTCGAGCGTCAGGCGCAGCAGTTTGGTCGAGCCTTCGACCGGTTCGCAGTTGACGATCTTCGCGATGCGCAGGTCGATCTTGGCGAAGTCGTCGATGCTGATCACAGGCGCAATCTCTTCGCCGCCGGGCAGCAGCTTTTCCGGCTCGGGCGCTGCCGGCGGCTCGAACAGGGCTTCGAGCTGCTTCATGTCCACGCGCTGCATCAGGTGCTTGTACTCGCCGATCACGTGGCCCGCGCCCAGTTCGCGTGTGGCGTCGGTCCACTGCAGGGGCTGGATCTTCAGGAAGTCTTCGACCTGCACGGCCAGCGCCGGCAGCACGGGCTTGAGGTAGAGCGTGAGCAGGCGGAAGGCTTCGATGCAGACGGTGCAGACATCGTGCAGGCGGCCGTCCATGCCTTCCTGCTTGGCCAGTTCCCAGGGCTTGTTCTGGTCCACATAGCCGTTGACGCGGTCGGCCAGCAGCATGACCTCGCGCAGGGCCTTGCCATAGTCGCGTTCGTTGTAGAGCTCGGCCAGGCCGGCGGCGCCGTCGCGCAGGTGTTCGAGCAGGGCGTCGCCGTCGCCCGAGTACTCGCCGAGCTTGCCCCCGAAGCGCTTGGCGATGAAGCCCGCCGCGCGCGAGGCGATGTTGATGTACTTGCCCACGAGGTCGCTGTTGACACGCGCCATGAAGTCTTCGGCGTTGAAGTCGATGTCCTCATTGCGGCCGCTGAGCTTGGCGGCCAGGTAATAACGCAGCCACTCGGGGTTCATGCCCAGCGAGAGGTATTTGAGCGGGTCCAGGCCGGTGCCGCGGCTCTTGCTCATCTTTTCGCCGTTGTTCACGGTGAGGAAGCCGTGCACGAAGACGCGGTCCGGTGTCTTGCGGCCGCTGAACTTGAGCATGGCGGGCCAGAACAGGGTGTGGAAGGTGACGATGTCCTTGCCGATGAAGTGGATCTGCTCCAGCTTCGGGTCTGCGATATAGGCCTCGTAGTCCTGGCCGCGCTTGTCCAGCAGGTTCTTGAGCGAGGCGAGGTAACCCACGGGGGCGTCGAGCCAGACGTAGAAGTACTTGCCCGGCGCGCCCGGGATCTCGATGCCGAAGTAGGGCGCGTCGCGCGAGATGTCCCAGTCGCCCAGGCCCTCGCTCTGCGTGCCGTCGGGGTTGGTGCGCACGGTGAACCATTCGCGCACCTTGTTGGCCACCTCGGGTTGCAGGCGGCCGTCCTGCGTCCAGTCCTCGAGGAAGGCGACGCAGCGCGGGTCGGAGAGCTTGAAGAAGAAATGCTCGGAGCTCTTGAGCACCGGCTTGGCGCCCGAGAGGGCCGAGTAGGGGTTCTTGAGATCGGTGGGCGCATAGACCGCGCCGCAGACCTCGCAGTTGTCGCCGTACTGGTCCTTGGCGCCGCACTTGGGGCACTCGCCCTTGATGAAGCGGTCGGGCAGGAACATGGCCTTCTCGGGGTCGAAGAACTGCTCGACCACCTCGCTGGCGATCAGGCCGTTGGCCTGGAGGTCCAGGTAGATCTGCCTGGCGAGGGCGTGGTTCTCGGGGCTGTCGGTCGAGCTCCAGTTGTCGAAGGCGATGTGGAAGCCGTCCAGATAGGGCTTGCGGCCGGCGGCGATGTCGGCCACGAAAGCCTGGGGTGTCTTGCCCGCCTTTTCGGCGGCGATCATGATGGGCGCGCCGTGGGTGTCGTCCGCGCCGACGAAGTTGACCTCGTGGCCCTGCATGCGCTGGAACCGCACCCAGATGTCGGCCTGGATGTACTCCATGATGTGGCCGATGTGGAAGTTGCCGTTGGCGTAGGGCAGGGCGGTGGTGACGAAGAGCTTGCGGGTCATGAGCCGGGTCTTTCGGAGGGAACCCGCGATTTTAGGGCCTGCTCACACTATTTTCTTGAGTGCGAACGGGATGCAAACGGCGCCAATCTAGGCGCGCGACGAAGCCCAGACTGGACGTCTGGGCGAGGAGTGCAACGACGAGTGGCGCCGTTTGCACCCCGTTCCCTTCGGGTTGCGGCCAAAACCGGATGTTTCGACAAAAAGGCCATACGCGGCGTTGCGAAGCCTTGCGTATGGCCTTTTTGTTCCGCAACGCATCTCAAGAAAATAGTGTGAACAGGCCCTAGTCGCCCGGTCCGGTCCCGGGACGGCAGATCCTAGACCCGCAGCGGGTCGCGGCGTTCGGGCCGCGGCGCCGGGGTGGGTGCCACGGTACCGTTCCAGCCGAAGAAGCGACAGACCTCGTCTTCCTGTTTCAGGGTGTCTTCGCGGCCCAGCTTCATGAGTTCGCGGGTGTAGACGGCCTCGAAGAGCAGGTAGCTGGTCAGGGCGCCGCCCTTGACATCGGCCTGGCTGGGCGAGGCGCCCAGGCCGCTGAGCAGGGCGCGCACCGCATGCGGCAGGGCGCCGGCATGCTGGGCCGCGAGCTGGTCCAGCCGTTCCGAGGGCGAGATCACGAGCAGCTCGACGGGCTTGAGCGCGCTGGCCTGGCGCGCCTCGCGCGGGATCAGGTTCAGGGTCTGGTTGATGCGGCGGATGCGCTCGATGTCCACCGCGAGTGCATCCAGGAAGATGCTGGACATGGCATGGCCGGCGATCTGCGCCAGCGAGGGGTAGCTTGTGGGGGTGGCGCGGGTGAGCGTGTCGCGCGGCTCGCTCATGCGGCCCGCGCCGACGACGAGGATGCGGTCGGCGCCCAGGTGGATGGCCGGGGCCACAGGCGCGGTCTGGCGCATGGAGCCGTCGCCGAAGTACTCGGTGCCGTCGTTGATGGGCAGGGCCTGGGCCGGGAAGACGAAGGGGATGGCTGAAGAGGCCAGCAGGTGGGTGCGTGTGATGCGGTCGCGCACGGCCAGGCGTTGCGAGCGGATCCAGGGCTGCAGCTCCTCGACGCCTTCGAAGAAGGTCACGTGATGTCCCGAGCTGTAACTCGAGGCCGTGACGGCCAGGGCGCGCAGATGGCCGCGCGCGATCAGTTCGGGCAGGCGCTCCAGCGGCACCATGCGCTGCAGTAGCTGCTCCAGCGGGCTGTTGTCCAGCAGGGAGCGCGGCTTGATGCGGCGCCAGCGGGCGATCAGCCAGCCCAGCGAGAGCAGGCTCATCCAGCGCGCCCCGCTGCGCAGCACGCCGAGCAGGTCGGCTTCGTAGACCTGGCCGGCCTGGAAATTGGACCAGACCGTAGCGATGCGCTCGACCGCCAGGTCGAAGTCGTCCGCCCCGCAGGCCAGGGCGGCGGCATTGATGGCGCCGGCCGAGGTGCCGGTGATGATGCCGAAGGGGCTGGCCGTTTGCTCCGGCTGGCGCTGGCGGCGCAGCTCGCTCAGGGCCTGCAGCACCCCGACCTGGTAGGCCGCGCGCGCACCGCCACCGGTCAGCAGCAGACCGATGTTCGGGCGGCTCTTGTCGACGGGCGCATCGATCATGCGAGCCATTATGCGGTGGGGGCTGCGCCCGCCGAGCGTTCCGGATCAGGAATGGGGGTTTGCCGTGCAAATTGCCTGTCCCGGCGGGCCTATTGCGTCGCGGCTAGACTACGCGCACTTCAGGAGTAAACGGAATGGCAGTGACAGAACAGGCCTTGATGGACGCCCTCAAGGCCGTCGTGGACCCGAACACGGGCAAGGATTTCGTCTCGGGCAAGACCATCAGGAATCTCAGCGTGCAGGATGGCGATGTGTCCTTCGACGTCGAGCTGGGCTATCCGGCCAAGAGCCAGATTCCCGGCTTTCGCAAGGCGCTGATTGCCGCGGCCAAGGGTGTCGCCGGCGTCAACAACGTCTCGGTCAACATCAACAGCAAGATCGTGGCGCACGCGGTGCAGCGCGGTGTGCAACTGCTGCCCAAGGTCAAGAACATCGTCGCCGTGGCTTCGGGCAAGGGGGGTGTGGGCAAGAGCACCACGGCCGTCAACCTGGCCCTGGCCCTGGCGGCCGAGGGCGCGAGCGTGGGCATTCTGGACGCCGACATCTACGGGCCGAGCCAGCCCATGATGATGGGCATCGACGCCCGGCCCGAAAGCGAGGACGGCCAGACCATGGAGCCGCTGGAGAACTATGGCGTACAGGTCATGTCCATCGGCTTCCTCGTGGCCCAGGACGAGGCCATGATCTGGCGCGGCCCCATGGCCACCCAGGCGCTGGAGCAACTGCTGCGCCAGACCAACTGGAAGGACCTGGACTATCTGATCGTCGACATGCCGCCGGGCACCGGTGACATCCAGCTCACGCTCTCGCAGCGCGTGCCCATGACCGGTGCGGTCATCGTGACCACGCCGCAGGACATCGCGCTGATCGACGCCAAGAAGGGCATCAAGATGTTCGAGAAGGTGGGGGTGCCCATCCTCGGCCTGGTCGAGAACATGGCCGTGCACGTGTGCAGCAACTGCGGCCACACCGAGCACATCTTCGGTGTCGATGGCGGCAAGAAAATGGCGGCCGAGTACGGCATGCACTACCTGGGCGCGCTGCCGCTGAACATGCAGATCCGTCTGCAGGCCGACAACGGCAAGCCCACCGTGGTGGCCGACCCGGACGGCGATGTCGCTGGCATCTACAAGGCCGTGGCGCGCCAGGTGGCCGTGGCGATCGCCGCCAAGAACAAGGACTTTTCGAGCAAGTTCCCGAGCATCAAGATCTCGAAAGAGACCTGAAGCCCGGGACGCCTTGGAGGCTCAGTAGCGCAGCTGGCCCGCGTTGTCGATGATGGCCAGTTCCACGTAGGACGAGCCGTTGTGCGACGTGGGTGAGTAGCGGGCCGCGAAGCGGCCGAAGCTGATCTCGCCAGCTTCTTCCATGGCCTTGATGAACGAGGCCGTGCTCAGGTTGCGCCCGGCGCGGCGCAGACCCTCGACCAGCAGCTTGGCGTGCACGAAGCCCTCGAGCTGGAAAGCCGAGGGAACGGCTGCCGGGTCCTTTTCCTTCAGCAGGCGGTGGTACTCGGCCACCACGGGGATGGTCGTGTTGCGCAGCGGCGGCATGATCTGGGCCAGCACGATGCCGCGCGCGTTGTCCTGCAGGTCGCGCCGGATCAGGTCCACGTTGGCGACCGAGAAGCCGTAGAAGCTAGGTCGTATGCTGGTCTGCAGCGTGGCCTTGACGAAATTCGACAGCGTCCCGCCGGCGATGCCCAGCAGAACGGCCTGGGGCTGGGCCCGCTCGGCTGCCGCTGCGGCCGCCGCGTAGTCCGGGGCCTTGGGGTCGATCTTCACCTCGGCATCCAGCTTGATCTTGGCGGCCGCGGCCGCCTGCTGCAGTTCGGCCAGCAGGGTCTTGCCCAGGCCGTCGTCCTGGTAGACCACCGTCACGCGGCTGATGCCGGTGTCCACCAGATGCGAGACGATGCGGCGCGCTTCGTCGGCGTAGCTGGCGCGCACGTGGAAGAGGTAGGGGTTGACCTTCTGGCGGAAGGCCGTGGCGCCGGTGACCGGGCCGAAGATGATGGTGCGGCTGGCTTCGGCCAGCGGCAGGATGGCCCCGGTCTGGGCCGTGCCGGTGCTGTTGTAGATGATGAAGACACCCTGTTCGTCGATCAGCTGGCGCGTGTTGTCGACGGCGCGCTTGACGTCGAAGCCGTCGTCCAGCGTGGTGTAGACGATCTTGCGGCCATGCACGCCGCCGGCGGCGTTGACGGCGTCGAAATAGAGGCGCGAGCCCTGGCCGAACTCCTGCGTCTGCGGTCCCAGCGGGCCACTGAGGACTACGGAGGCGCCCAGGCGGATCTCCGTCGGTGTGACGCCGCGGTCGGATGCCATGGCGCTCAAGCCCACGGCGCCGGCCAGGGCGAGTATCAAAAGTCGAAACATGTCCATCTCCTGCGGTGTCTGCCCGCGATCCAACGACGTCCTCGGCCTGCTGGTGGCCGATACCTCGGGTGATCGAATATAGTTATTTAAATGAATCAAATGCGGTACTGGGGCTAGTGGTTTCCCCTGAAGCCCTGTTGGCTTCGTGCATAAGTTCACGATCTGGCAAGATCGCAGACCGATGAACCTGCTCGTATCCATGCGCTACCTCGTCGCCCTTGACGAGCACAAGCATTTCGCCCGTGCGGCCCAGGCCTGCTTCGTCACGCAGCCCGCCCTCTCGAACGCCATCCGCGCGCTGGAGGAGGAGTTCGGCAGCCCCATCGTGCGCCGCGGCCGCACCTTCGTCGGCTTCACCCCCGAAGGCGAGCGCCTGCTTGAAAGCGCACGCCGCATGCTGCGCGAGGAGCAGCTGCTCAAGCAGGACCTCAGCAGCGTCAGCGGCCAGCCCCAGGGGCGGCTGGGCATCGGCGTTGTGCCCTCGGCCGAGCCGGTGGCCGCGCGCTTCGCGGCCATGCTGCAGGCGCGCCATCCGGGGATCACGCCCGTGGTGCGTTCCATGAGTTCACAGGAGATCGAGGCCGGGCTGGAGGAGCTGACGCTGGACATGGGCCTGGGCTTCATCGAGCGCGTGCGACCCGGCGCGCTGCAGACCGTGCTGCAGTACACCGAGCATTACTTCCTCGTGCGCAAGGCGGCCCGGCCGGGCGAGCAGGGCATGCGTTTCGGCGAGCCCATGAGCTGGAAGGACGCCGCGGCCCTGCCCCTGTGCCTGATGACGGCCGAGATGTACAACCGCCACATCGTCGACGGTGCTTTCGCGGAAGCCGGGGTCCAGGTGCGGCCCGTGCTGGAGACCAACTCACTGCTGACCCTGGCGCTCAGCGCTGTGGGTGGGGCGGTGAGCTGCATCATGCCCGGCGCCCTGGTGGGTGCGGTGCGTGCCTACCGCGAGCTGGAGGCCCGGCCACTGAGTGGCCCCGAAGTGCGCACTTCCATCGGCTTCATGGTGCAGACCAAGGAGCGCCACTCCCGCCCGCTGGAAGCCGCCCTGACCTTGGCCCAGGACGCGGCCTGGCTGCGCCACGCGGCAGCGCACAGCGGTTTGCTGCACGCCTGATGTCCCGGATCGAGGCTGGCAGCCTCTTTTAATAAGAATTACTGCTATCTGACGCATTGCATCATTTATTTTTTGAATGATGTCATGTTTCGATCGAATTTGACCCGGGCCCGCGTGCCCGGGACACTGCGCGCATGCCTAGTTATGAATCGAGGGACACAGCATGAACCATCCGGGCCGCAAAGGCGAAATCCAGGCCGTGGCCGTTGCCACGGTCGATGACCTGCGCGAACGCATCCGTCGCAAGAGCAAGCTCAAGGGTCGCCAGGCCGACGACAAGTCGCTGGCCGAAGTTGTCACCCTGATCGGTCCCCGGCCCGAGGGCGGCCACCGCCGCGACCTGCTGATCGAGCACCTGCACAAGCTCAACGACGCCTACCGCTGCCTGCACGACCGCCATCTGGTGGCGCTGGCCAAGGAGATGAACATCCCCATGGCCGAGGTCTACGAGGTGGCTACGTTCTATCACCACTTCGAGGTGGTCAAGGGCGACGAGAAGGCCCCCGGCCTGACGGTGCGTGTCTGCGACGGTCTGAGCTGCGAGATGGGCGGCGCCCAGAGCCTGATGGCCAAGCTGCAGACCGCGCTGGGTTCCGACCCGTCCAAGGTGCGCGTGATTCCCGCGCCCTGCGTGGGCCGCTGCGAGCAGGCGCCGGTGGCCGTGGTGCACCAGAACCCGGTGCTGCACGCCACACCGGAAAGCGTGGCCAAGGCGGTCAAGGCCGCCGCCAGCACCCACCCCAAGTCCAACGCCAAGGCCAGCTTCGAGCCGGCGGCGCTGGCCCTCAAGTCCGTCTCGCCCGTGCCCACGCAGCAGCAGGTCTCGCCCGACTACGTCGGTTTCGAGGCCTACAAGGCCAAGGGGGGCTACCAGATGATCGCGGACCTGCTGAACGGCAAGCGCGAGGTCGAGCCCATCATCAAGGCCATGGAAGATTCGGGCCTGCGCGGCCTGGGCGGCGCCGGTTTCCCGGCCGGCCGCAAGTGGCGCATCGTGCGTGAGCAGCCCGCGCCCAAGCTCATGGCCATCAACATCGACGAGGGTGAGCCCGGCACCTTCAAGGACCGCACCTACCTCGAACGTGATCCGCACCGTTTCCTCGAAGGCATGCTGGTGGCCGCCTACGCCGTGGGCGTGGGGGCCTGCTACATCTACCTGCGCGACGAATACCACGGCGCCCGCGCCTTGCTGGAGGCCGAGATCGCCAGGCTCAAGGCCAACCCGCCCTGCGCGCTGCCGCTGATCGAGCTGCGCCGCGGCGCCGGCGCCTACATCTGCGGCGAAGAGTCCGCGATGATCGAGTCCATCGAAGGCAAGCGTGGCGAGCCGCGCATGCGTCCGCCCTACATCGCCCAGGTCGGCCTGTTCGGCCGCCCGACGCTGGAGCACAACTTCGAGACCCTCTACTGGGTGCGCGACATTGTGGAGAAGGGCGCGAGCTGGTTCTCCAGCTTCGGCGCCAACGGCCGCAAGGGCCTGCGCTCCTTCAGCGTCAGTGGCCGGGTCAAGCATCCGGGCGTCAAGCTCGCGCCAGCCGGCATCACCATCCGCGAACTCATCGACCAGTACTGCGGCGGCATGCAGGATGGCCACGAGCTCTACGCCTACCTGCCGGGCGGCGCGTCGGGCGGCATCCTGCCGGCCAGCATGGGCGACATCCCGCTGGACTTCGACACACTGCAGCCCTACGGCTGCTTCATCGGTTCAGCGGCGGTCATCGTGCTGAGCCAGCACGACACGGCGCGCCAGGCGGCCGTGAACATGATGCGCTTCTTCGCGCACGAGAGCTGCGGCCAGTGCACGCCCTGCCGCGTGGGTACGGCCAAGGCCGTGCAGCTGATGGAGCAGGACACCTGGGACAACGACCTGCTTGAAGACCTGAGCCAGGTCATGGTGGATGCGTCCATCTGCGGCCTGGGCCAGGCCGCACCCAACCCCATCCGCTGTGTCCAGAAGTATTTCCCGCAAGAACTGGGAGCCTGAAAAGATGAACGCACCCGCCAAACCCCATGAAGTGATGCCCCAGGTCGTCGAGTTCACGCTCGACGGCCGCAAGGCCCAGGCCTATGCCGGCGAGACCATCCTGACCGTTGCCAAGCGCATGGGCATGGAGATCCCGCACCTTTGCTACAAGGAAGGCTATCGCGCCGACGGCAACTGCCGCGCCTGTGTGGTCGAGATCAAGGGCGAGCGCACGCTGGCCCCGAGCTGCTGCCGCAGCGCCACCGCCGGCATGGAAGTGCAGAGCAAGAGCGAGCGTGCCGTCAAGAGCCAGAAGATGGTGCTCGAGATGCTGCTCTCCGACATGCCCGACGAGGGCTACAAATGGGACGAGCAGGACGAGTCGCTGCAGCACGGCGAACTCTCGCAATGGGCCAAGAAAGCAGGCGTCACCGTACGTCCCGAGCTCAAGGCCCTGCGCCGCGAGCAGCCGGTGGCCGATGTCTCGCACCCGGCCATGGCCGTGAACCTGGATGCCTGCATCCAGTGCAACCGCTGCGTGCGCGCCTGCCGTGAAGAGCAGGTCAACGACGTGATCGGCTATGCCCTGCGCGGCAGCCACAGCGAGATCGTCTTCGACCTCGGCGACGCCATGGGCGACAGCACCTGCGTGGCCTGCGGTGAATGCGTGCAGGCCTGCCCGACCGGTGCGCTCATGCCCAAGAGCCGCGTGGGTTCGCAGCAGGTCGACAAGAAGGTCGACTCGGTCTGTCCTTTCTGCGGCGTGGGCTGCCTGATCACCTACAACGTCAAGGACAACAAGATCATCAGCGTGGACGGGCGCGACGGCCCGGCCAACCACAGCCGCCTCTGCGTCAAGGGCCGCTTCGGTTTCGACTACGCGCACAACCCGCAGCGCCTGACCAAGCCGCTGATCCGCAAGGCAGGCGTGCCCAAGGACCCCGAGGCGATCGACGAGCTCAACCGCCAGATGAGCGAGGACCCGTCCATCATCTCCACCATGTTCCGCGAGGCGACGTGGGAGGAGGCGCTGGATCTGGCGGGCGGCGGCCTCAAGGCCCTGCGCGACAAGTACGGCAAGAAGGCGCTGGCGGGCTTCGGCTCGGCCAAGGGCAGCAACGAAGAGGCCTACCTGTTCCAGAAGCTGGTGCGCACGGGCTTCGGCAGCAACAACGTGGACCACTGCACGCGCCTGTGCCATGCCTCCAGCGTGGCGGCCCTGCTCGAGGGCGTGGGCTCGGGCGCGGTGTCCAACCAGGTGAACGACGTGGAGCATTCCGGGCTCATCCTGCTGATCGGTTCCAATCCCACGGCCAACCACCCGGTGGCGGCCACCTGGTTCAAGAACGCGGCCAAGAAGGGCACCAAGATCGTGTTGGCCGATCCGCGCGTGACCGACATCGGCAAGCACGCCTGGCGTACCCTGCAGTTCAAGCCGGACACCGACGTGGCCATGCTCAACGCCATGATCTACACGGTGATCGAGGAAGGCCTCGTCGACAAGGATTTCCTCAAGAACCGTGCCAGCAACTTCGAGGCGCTCAAGAAGAATGTCCAGGGCTACAGCCCCGAGGCCATGGAGCCCATCTGCGGCATCCCGGCCGCCACGCTGCGCGAGGTGGCGCGCGAGTTCGCCCAGTCCAAGGCCTCGATGATTCTCTGGGGCATGGGCGTGAGCCAGCACGTGCACGGCACCGACAACGCACGCTGCCTGATCGCGCTGTGTGCGGTGACGGGCCAGATCGGCAAGCCCGGTTCCGGCCTGCACCCGCTGCGCGGCCAGAACAACGTGCAGGGCGCCAGCGACGCCGGCCTGATCCCCATGATGTTCCCCAACTACCAGCGCGTGGACAACCAGGAAGCGCACCAGTGGTTCGAGAAGTTCTGGAACACCAAGCTCGACGACCGTCCGGGCTACACCGTGGTGGAGATCATGCACAAGGCCCTGGCCGACGACAGCGATCCGCACAAGATCCACGGCATGTATGTCGAGGGCGAGAACCCCGCCATGAGCGACCCGGACCTCAACCATGCCCGTCACGCTCTGGCCGAGCTCAAGCACCTGGTCGTGCAGGACATCTTCATGACCGAAACCGCCTGGCTGGCCGACGTCATCCTGCCCGCCACCGCCTGGCCCGAGAAGACCGGCACCGTGAGCAACACCGACCGCATGGTGCAGCTGGGCAAGCAGGCCGTGACACCGCCCGGCGACGCCAAGCCTGATCTCTGGATCATCCAGCAGATCGCCAAGCGCATGGGCCTGGACTGGAACTACCGCGGCGAGCATGCCGGCGTGGCCGAGGTTTACGAGGAAATGCGCCAGGCCATGCACGCGGCCATCTCGGGCATCACCTGGGATCGCCTGGAAAAGGAATCCAGCGTGACCTATCCCTGCCTGAGCGCGGATGATCCGGGGCAGCCCATCGTCTTCATCGACGACTTCCCCACGCCCACCGGCAAGGTCAAACTGGTGCCGGCCGACATCATCCCGGCCAACGAACGTCCGGATGCCGAGTACCCCTTCGTGCTGATCACGGGCCGCCAGCTCGAGCACTGGCACACGGGCAGCATGACGCGTCGTTCCGGTGTGCTCGATGCCATCGAGCCCATCGCCACCGCCTCCATGTGCGGTGCCGACATGGCCGAGCTGGGGCTGAACCCCGGTGATGTGGTGACGGTGGCCTCGCGCCGCGGCCAGGTGGCCATCCACCTGCGCCGTGACGACGGCACACCGCGCGGCGCGGTCTTCATCCCCTTCGCCTACTACGAGGCGGCGGCCAACCTGATCACCAACGCGGCGTTTGACCCGGTCGCCAAGATCCCGGAGTTCAAGTACTGCGCGGTCTCGATCCGTCGTGGTGGCAAGCCGGCAAAGACGCAGGGCTTCGGTGCGGCGGAGGTGATGCTGGGCTGAAGCGGCTTCGCCGACCCGGGTTGCCCACGGCCCTGCGCCACAGCGCAGGGCTTTTTTCATGTGCACGTGCCGTTTGGGTTTGCGACAATTTGTCGCGTCAGAGCGCGTAGGCAGGTCTTTTCCTATCCGCTACAGTGACGGCTGTATGAACAGCAAGCAAACCTCCCTGCCGGTGGCCGTCGTGATGCGCAAGGTGCGCATCACCGGCCCCATGAGCCAGTGGCAACCCTGGCGCTGGGAGCTGGCCGATGTGGTCCTGCACGAGCCGGCCTTTGGGGGCGAGCCGCGCCGCTTGCGCCAGGACGAGGACGGCGAGCAATGGCTGCATCCCGGCTTCACGGTCGAGCTCTTCCGCGACGATGCCGAAGGCTATTACCTCAACGCCACCACGCCCGCGCCCTGCTGGTTCGTGCTCTGGCGCATGGATGAAGAGGCTTCGGTGGCCGATGAGCCCATCCCACGTCCGGTCGCCGTGTCCGTGAGCTACCACGATGCCGGGCGCTGGCTGGACGCCCAGGAGACGGTCGAACAGGTGCCCGCGCCACCTGAGGTGGTGGACTGGTTCCGGGCCTACGCTGATGAGCATTACGTGATCGAACCCAAACGGCGCAAGCGCCCGGACAGCTTCAAGCCCCTGACCGACCGGTTCGGCAACCCGGCCTCGGTGAGCACCGAAAAGAAATACGGCGGAGGCGAGCATGGCTGAGGGATTCCTGGGCCGCTGGTCGCAGCGCAAGCAGGCCTTGCGCGAGGGCAAGCCTGTCGAGGAGCCACCGGCGCCCGCCGCTACTCCGCCCGTCCCGGAGGTTGTTGCGCGCCCACAGCCCGCTGCCGAGACGATGGTCGCACCGGAGGTGGTGGAGGCACCCCCGCCGCCCACACTGGAAGATGTGCAGACCCTGACACCGCAGTCCGATTTCCGGCGCTACGTTGCGGGCGATGTGGATCCTGCGGTCAAGCACGCGGCCATGCGCAAGCTCTTTTCCGATCCGCACTTCAACGTGATGGACGGGCTGGACATCTACATCGACGACTACAACACGCCCAACCCCATGCCAGCCTCCATGCTGCGCAAGATGGCCAGTGCCCATTTCCTGGGCCTGGTCGAGGACGAGAAGAAATCCCCACCTGCAGCCGCGCAGCCGGCCCAGGCATCTGTACCGGCGCACAGCGACCCGGAGCCCGAGGCTTCCGAGGTGCGCGCCACCGAACCCGACGAGACCCCACACCATGACGACGCTGATCTGCGACTGCAACAAGACCATGCCGCTGGACCCCAAGGGCCTGGGGGCAGCGCTTGACGAAACGCTGACGACGCACAGCACCCTGTGCCGGCGCGAAGCCGGTGCCTTCCAGCAGGCGCTCGGCCGGGGCGACGAGGTCGTCGTCGCCTGCACGCAGGAGGCTCGCCTCTTCGGCGAGATCGCCCAGCAGACCGAAGGTGCACAGGCCGTGCCCATCCGCTTCGTCAACATCCGCGAGACCGGGGGCTGGAGCAAGGATGCCAGCAAGGCCATGCCCAAGATGGCCGCCTTGCTGGCGGCGGCGCGCCTGCCCGACCCCGAGCCCGTGCCCACGGTGACCTACAGGAGCGCGGGGCGTCTGCTGATCGTCGGCGCACTCGATGCCGCCGAGCGTGCCGCCGATCTGCTGGCCGACAGCCTGGACGTCACGATCTTCAGCACCGGCGCCGGTGCCGAGGGCGGCATGCAGGAACGCCGCTACCCCGTGATGAGCGGGCGCATCGAGGCGCTCACGGGCTGGCTGGGTGCCTTCGAGCTTCAGTGGCAGACCACCAATGCCATCGACCTGGACCTGTGCACGCGCTGCAATGCCTGCATTGCCGCCTGCCCGGAAGGGGCCATCGGCTTCGATTACCAGATCGACAGCGCCAAGTGCAAGTCCCACCGCGCCTGTGTCAAGGTTTGCGGCGTGGCCGGGGCGATCGACTTCACGCGCGAGCCGCAGTCGGACAAGGAGACCTTCGACCTCGTGCTCGATCTTCGTGGCACCCCGGCCTTCAGTCAGCATGCCCGGCCCCAGGGCTATTTCCTCTGGGATGGCCACGACCCGCGCACCCTGATCGAGCTGCGCGGCCTGGTCGGCGAGTTCGAGAAGCCCAAGTTCTTCACCTACAAGCAGAAGCTCTGCGCGCACAGCCGCAACGAGAAGACCGGCTGCAATGCCTGCATCGAGGTCTGCTCGGCCTCGGCCATCAGCTCCGAGAAGGAGCGCCAGCAGATCAAGGTCAATCCCAACCTCTGCGTGGGCTGCGGCGCCTGCACCACGGTCTGCCCAAGTGGGGCGCTGAGCTTTGCCTACCCGCGTGCCAGCGAGCAGGGCGTGAAGTTCAAGACCCTGCTGTCGGCCTACCAGCGAGCCGGCGGACGCGAGCCAGCGCTCCTGCTGCACAGCCAGCAGGCCGGCGCCCGCCTGATCGGCGACCTGGGCCGCGCTGCGCGGATCGACCCCGATGTGCGTGGCGTGCCTGCGCGGGTCATTCCTGTGCCGCTCTGGCACACCGCGTCGCTGGGCCTGGAGGTCTGGCTGTCGGCCATGGCCTATGGCGCCCGCAACGTCTGGGTGCTGATGACGGGCGAGGAGGCACCGCAGTACCTGGAGGCGGTGCGCGCACAGATGAATGTGGCGCAGACCATCCTCGCGGGCCTGGGCTACACGGGTGAACATTTCCGCTTGTTGCATGCCCGCGATGCCCGCGACCTGGCCGAGCTGGACGCAGCCCTGCAGGCAGCGCCGGCCCAGGGCGTGGGCAGGACCGCCAGCTTTGCCGTGCAGGCCGACAAGCGCGCCACGCTGGAGCTCGCGCTGGACCATCTGGTCGAGCAGGCCCCGGCCAAGCCCGAACTCATCGCCCTGCCGGCCCAGGGCTCGCCGCTGGGGGCGCTGGCCGTCAACAAGGATGCCTGCACGATGTGCCTGAGCTGCGTGAATGCCTGCCCGGCCAGCGCATTGCAGGACAACCCGAATGCACCGCAGCTGCGTTTCATCGAGAAGAACTGCGTGCAGTGCGGCCTGTGCGTCAAGACCTGTCCCGAGCAGGCACTGAGCCTGGTACCGCAGCTGCGGCTGACGCCGCAGCGCAAGGAGGCCGTGGTCATCAACGAGATGCAGCCCTATGCCTGCGTGCGCTGCGGCAAGCCCTTCGGCACGCTCAAGGCCATCGAGGCCATGCTGGGCAAGCTGGCCGGCCACGCCATGTTCCAGGGCGAAGCCCTGGAGCGGCTGAAGATGTGCGGCGACTGCCGTGTGATCGACATCTACAGCAATCCCAACGAAACCAAGATCACCGACCTCTGAAGAGACCGACACGATGAGCACGGACAAGAACACCGAAGACGCGCAACTGGCGCAAGGAACGCTGGACGAGGAGACGGCCCGTGCCGAGGTCTATGGCCTGCTCGCTGCGCTCTACTACGCACCGCCCGGCGATGAGCTGCTGGCGCAGCTGCGTGTGGCGGCCACCGAGGCGCCGGCCGAAGGCGGCTTTCTGGAGGAGCCCTGGCGCGGCCTGGTGGGTGTCGCGCGCGACATGGAGCTGGCGGCTGTGACCGGCGAATACCACACGCTGTTCGGCGGCGTGGGCAAGCCCGAGGTCTATCTCTTTGCCTCGCACTATCTCAGCGGCTTCCTCAACGAGAAACCGCTGGTGCAGCTGCGTGAGGCGCTGGCTGCGCTGGGCCTGGCGCGCGACGAGACCTTGCCCGAGACCGAGGACCACATTGCCTACCTCTGTGAAGTCATGCGCTACCTGATCGCGGGCGACGACGTGGCCGTGGCCAACCTCACGAAGCAGCGCGAGTTCTTCGTCGACTACCTGCAACCCTGGGTGAACCAGCTCTGCGACGCACTCGAGGCGCATCCGCGGGCACGCTTCTACGCCGCGCTGGCGGGCTTCACGCGCGCCTTCATCTCGGTCGAGCAGCAGGGCTTCGACATGCTGGACTAGGCGCGTCGCGCTTCCATCGGACCGGTCGGCCCCTCCTGCGGCGCCAGCGGCTCGGTCAGGAGCCAGACGCGGAAGGTCGCGCCCGGGCTGTCTTCGCCGAGTTCCCGGCGGTTCAGGCCCTCGATGCTGCCGCCATAGCGCTCGACCAGCCCCACGCTGATCCAAAGGCCCAGGCCGTTGCCATCGTTCTTGGTGGTGAAGAAGGGGCGGAACAGGCGCTCCTTGACGCGTTCCGAGAGCCCTGGTCCCGTATCGCTGATCTCCAGCAGCACGCCGGCCTTGCCGTCCTCGCGGTCACGCGTGCGCAGGCGCAGCGTACCGCCCTCGGGCATGACCTGGATGGCATTGATCATGAGGTTGATCACCACCTGCTGCAGCTCCTGCCGGTTGATGCCGGTGCGCGCCGTGGCCTGCAGATCGCGCAGTACTTCGATGTGTGTGCGGGCCAGCAGATGGGCCACGAGCACCAGCGAGTTCTCCAGCACCTGGTTCGCATCCACCGCTTCCACATAGCCGGCATACTCGGTCGGGCGCGCGTATTGCAGCAGCTGGGTGACGATGAGGCGCATGCGCTCGACCTGCTGGTCCAGCAGCCTGAGCTCGGCCTGCACCGGCGCGGCCTGTGGCCCGAGGGTTTCGCGCATCAGATCCAGATTGCCCTGGATCACGGCGATGGGGTTGTTGATCTCGTGCGCCACGCTGGCCGTGAGCTGGCCGATGGCGGCGAGCTTCTCGGACTTGACCAGCTGGGCCTGGGCCTGCTGCAGCGAGGCGTTGCTCTGTGCGAGCTCGCGTGTGCGTTCGATCACCTTGGCGTCGAGTTCCTCGGCCCAGCGCTGCAGCGCGCGGGTCTTGTCGTCGATCACGTCCAGCAGCTCGTCCAGGTGCCCGGCCAGCGCGCCGATCTCGTCGCGCGCGCTGACCGCGCCCACGCGTGCGCCTGTGTCGCCATCCTCCACGCGCTGCATGGTCTGGTTCATCTGCTCCAGGGGACGGAAGATGCTGCGCGCCCAGCGCAGCGAGAACAGCGCGGCCAGGATCATCACCAGCACGAAGATGCCGACGATGAGCGCGAGCATGCCGTACTTGACGTAGCGAAAGGGCTGCTCCAGGTAGCCGACATAGAGCATGCCGACGCGCTCACCGCCAGCGTCGACCAGCGGCTCGTAGGCCGAGACATACCAGTCGTTGACCACGAAGGCGCGGTCCAGCCAGGTCTCGCCGCGGCTGAGCACCGCTTCGCGCACGGCCTGCGAGACGCGCGTGCCGATGGCGCGCTCGTCGCGGAACAGGCGCACATTGGTGGTAATGCGCACATCGTCCATGAAGAGCGTGGCGGTGCCGTGGCTGCCGAAGGGCAGCGAGCCTTCGGGGTAGACGATGCGGTTGATGTGGTCGATGAAGGGCAGGTTCTGGTTGAGCAGCACGCCACCGCGCAGCAGCGCCACGATGCTGCCGTCGGCACCGCGCACAGGCGTGGTGGCCAGCATCACGAGGGCGCGGTCTTCGACGCTGCGCGTGGTCGGTACGGCGCTGCGGGTGGCGATCAAAGGGATATGGAGGCGCGGGGCCAGGTGCGGCGCCAGGGCCAGCAGATCGGCGGGCTCGAGCCGGGCCAGCGCCGCCTGGTCCGTGCTGATGCGCGCGTGGATGGCCGCCGGGCCACTGGCGGGCGCGCGCAACTCGGCCGAAGGACTGGCGGTGGGCAGCCAGCCGGCGGTGATGAGCCGGCCGTCGAGTGCGTAGAGGTTGAAGAAATCGAAGCCCAGCCGCTGGCGCTCGCGCATCAGCAGGGACTGCACGGCGGGCAGGTCGCGGGTGTGCAGCGACTGGTACAGGGCCTGCGAGGCGGCCACGGCCTGCGTGCCCGAGCCCACTTCGGAGAGCACCTGCTCGAAATAACCGCGCGCCACGGCCAGGTCGCTGCGCACCTTGGTGATCAGCAGGCGGTCGTAGGCGGCGTTGCCCCAGATCACCAGCGCGCCCACCAGCAGCGGCAGCACCACCAGCAGCGGCAGCAGGGCCATGGCCAGCAGCTTGTTGCGGATGGAATGCGTGAGCCAGCGTGGCGCGAGCAGGGCGCGCAACCTTGGCCAGGGCTTCACGAGAGGGCCCATTCGGCGCAGCGCCGCTCCAGGGTGCGGCGCGAGATGCCCAGCAGCTGTGCGGCCCGGGTCTTGTCGCCCTGCACCGAGTCGAGCACGGCAAGGATGTGCTGCTTTTCCAGCGTGTGCAGGTCGGTCGGTGCCGCTGTGGCAGCGCGGCGTTTCTTGTCCATGGCATAGAGCGCCGACACGTTGAGCGTGCCCAGAATCAGCGAGCGCTCGATCAGGTTGCGCAGTTCGCGCACATTGCCCGGCCAGTCGTACTGCGTGAGGTAATCCATCTCGGCGGCCGTTAGCTGCAGTGGCAAGGCCCCCAGCACGGGGGCGAGCTGGCTGGTGAAGTGCTGCACGAGGTCGGGAATGTCCTCCTTGTGCTCGCGCAGCGGTGGCAGGGCGAGCTCCACCACCTGCAGGCGGTAGTAGAGATCCTTGCGAAAGCGCCCCTCGGCCACCTCCTGCTGCAGGTCGCGGTTGGTGGCGGCGATGATGCGCACGTTCACCGGCAGCAGCTGCTGGCTGCCCACCGGCCGGATCTGCAGGTCTTCGAGCGCGCGCAGCAGGGTGGCCTGCAGCGCCAGCGGCAGCTCGGCTACCTCATCGAGGAACAGCGTACCGCCCTGGGCGTAATAGAACAGGCCGTCGCGCGCGCGTGTGGCGCCGGCGAACGCTCCCTTGGCGTGGCCGAAGAGCTCGCTCTCCATCTGCTCGGGCGAGACCGAGGCGCAGTTGACCGGCACGAAGGGGCCGTGCGCGCGCGGACTCAGGGCGTGCAGGGCGCGCGCCACCAGCTCCTTGCCCGTGCCCGATTCGCCCTGCAGCAGCACCGTGCTGTTGACCGGGGCGACGCGGCGCACCGAGGCCGACAGCTCGGCGATCTGGGTCGAGCGCCCGACGAGGCCGTTGTCGGCGAACTGGCTGCGCGCCAGCGTGTGGCGCAGCACGAAGTTTTCGCGCGCCAGCCGTGCACTCTCGTAGCAGCGCCGCACGGCGTTGAGGATCTGCGGCACGCGAAAGGGCTTGAGGATGAAGTCCGAGGCGCCGGCACGCAGCGCCTCGATGGCCGTGTCCAGGTCGGCAAAAGCCGTGATCAGGATGACCTGGCCCGTGTAGCCGTGCTCGCGCAGGTCCTTGAGCCAGACCACGCCATTCATGCCGGGCAGGGCGATGTCCAGAATGATCAGATCGACGTGGTGGTCACGCAGCAGCGCGGCGCCGTCTTCCGCGCTACCGGCCTCGTGCACGGTCTGGCAGCGCGGCCCCAGGGTCTTGACGAGGAAGTTGCGCATGCCCGGCTCGTCGTCGACGACGAGGATGGACCAGTAGGGCCAGCCTTCGGCCATCTTGGCGCTATCGGCCGGGTGCGGGGTCGGGGTCACGTTGTGCATGCGGGAAGTGAAGGATTCTAGCGAGCACTTCCGAGTGATTTTCTCGGGTATCGCGTGTTTCGACCTGCGTGCAACACGGCGAGGAGATTCGAATTGGGAAGCATTCTTATCTGCTGCATGATGACTTGCGACAACTTGTCGCATCGTCTGCGTCAGGCTGTCTTCTCACGGATCCGATGCTGCGAAGCAGCAATCACGCAAAGCCCTGTGCCGCCTTGGTGTGCCTGCGTCGTAGGTCGAGCATGAGTGCGCGTGTAAATATCAGCCATTACTAAATTAAGGTGCTCCACGAGGGAAAACACGGTCAGGACTTATCAGGAGATTCGCTTGCTGAATCGACTCCGCGTTGATAAATTCGCAGGAGGTTATGCATATCCGTTCCTATCCTGGTAACGGATAAACGTTAGTCACAGGAGACCAGCATGAGTCAACAAGCCCAAGGGAAATTGTCGCGTCGCACCCTGTTCGCAGGGGCGGGCACGGTCGGTGCCGTGGCCGCGGTGGCCAGTCTGCTGCCGGCCGCACAGCCGGCCGAACAGGCTGCCCAGGAGCTCAAGCCCGCGCCCAACAAGGGTGGCGGCTACCAGCTGACCGAACACGTCAAGCATTACTACCAGACCACCCGCCTCTAAACACCAAGTCAAAGCTCAAGCTGGAGAGAGACATGTTGCTCACCAAGAAATCCCCGGCGACCGAGGCCACGGCCCGCTCGCCCTTTGTGCACAGCCTGCGCCGTGGCCTGTCTCAGGCCCTGCCCACCATGGACCGCCGTGCCTTCCTGCGCCGCTCGGGCCTGGGTCTGGGTGTCGGTCTGGCTGCCTCGCAGCTCACGCTCGTCAAGAAGGCCCGTGCCGCCAGCAAGGTGGGTGTGGGTGACGGCAAGATCGAAGTCAAGCGCACCGTCTGCACCCACTGCTCGGTGGGCTGCGCCATCGACGCTGTGGTGGAAAACGGCGTCTGGACGCGCCAGGAGCCGGTGTTCGATTCGCCGATCAACCTGGGTGCGCACTGCGCCAAGGGCGCCTCGATCCGCGAGCATGGTCACGGTGAGTACCGCCTGCGCTACCCGATGAAGCTGGTCAATGGCAAGTACGAGCGCATCAGCTGGGACACGGCACTCAAGGAAATCGCTGACCGCATGCTGGAGCTGCGCAAGGCCAGCGGTCCGGACAGCGTCTACTTCATCGGCTCGTCCAAGCACAGCAACGAGCAGGCGTACCTGATGCGCAAGTTCGTGAGCTTCTGGGGCACGAACAACTGCGACCACCAGGCGCGTATCTGCCACTCCACCACGGTGGCCGGCGTGGCCAACACCTGGGGCTACGGCGCGATGACCAACTCGTACAACGACATGCAGAACAGCAAGGTCGCCCTGTACATCGGTTCCAACGCCGCCGAGGCCCACCCGGTCAGCCTGCTGCACATGCTGCATGCCAAGGAAACCGGCTGCAAGATGATCGTGGTCGACCCGCGTTTCACCCGTACCGCAGCCAAGGCCGACGAGTACGTGCGCATCCGCTCGGGCTCCGATATCCCCTTCCTCTTCGGCCTGCTCTACCACATCTTCAAGAACGGCTGGGAAGACAAGAAGTACATCAACGACCGCGTCTACGGCATGGAGGACGTCAAGAAGGACGTGCTGGCCAAGTGGACGCCTGCGGCTGTTGAGGAGGCCTGCGGTGTGTCCGAGGCTCAGATGATCAAGGTTGCCCGGATGCTCCATGAGAGCCGTCCCGGTACCATCGTCTGGTGCATGGGCCAGACCCAGCACACCATCGGTAACGCCATGGTGCGCGCCTCCTGCATTCTGCAGCTGGCGCTGGGCAACGTCGGCAAGTCCGGCGGCGGCACCAACATCTTCCGTGGCCACGACAACGTGCAGGGCGCGACCGACGTCGGTCCCAACCCCGACTCGCTGCCGGGTTACTACGGCGTCGCCGAAGGCGCGTGGAAGCACTTCGCCAACGCCTGGGGCGTGGACTTCGAGTGGATCAAGCAGCAGTACGCTTCGCCTGCGATGATGACCAAGCCGGGCATCACCGTCTCGCGCTGGATTGACGGCGTGCTGGAGAAGAACGAGCTGATCGACCAGGACCAGAACCTGCGCGGCGTCTTCTACTGGGGCCATGCACCGAATTCCCAGACCCGCGGTCTGGAGATGAAGCGCGCCATGGACAAGCTGGACCTGCTGGTGGTTGTGGATCCCTACCCGTCGGCCACGGCTGCCATGGCCGCCATGCCGGGCAAGCCCGAGGATCTGAACCCCAACCGCGCGGTCTACCTGCTGCCTGCGGCGACGCAGTTCGAGACCAGCGGTTCGTGCACGGCGTCCAACCGTTCCATCCAGTGGCGCGAGAAGGTGATCGAGCCGCTGTGGGAGAGCCGCAGCGACCACATGATCATGTACCAGCTGGCGCAGAGGCTGGGCTTCGACAAGGAACTGGTCAAGAACTACAAGATGCAGAAGGTCAAGGGCATGGACGAGCCCGTGCCCGAAGACATCCTGCGTGAGATCAACCGCAGCGTCTGGACCATCGGCTACACGGGTCAGAGCCCTGAGCGTCTCAAGGCCCACATGCGCCACATGAACGCCTTCGATGTGAAGACGCTCAAGTGCAAGGGCAAGGTGGTCGACAAGGAGACCGGCTACGACATGTCGGGTGACTACTTCGGCCTGCCCTGGCCCTGCTACGGCACACCCGAACTCAAGCACCCGGGCTCGCCCAACCTGTACGACACGTCCAAGCACGTCATGGACGGCGGCGGCAACTTCCGCGCCAATTTCGGTGTCGAGCGCGAAGGCAAGAGCCTGCTGGCCGAGAGCGGTTCGCACTCCGTGGGTGCCGACATCACCACCGGCTATCCGGAACTCGACCATGTCCTGCTCAAGAAGCTGGGCTGGTGGGGTGAGCTGACCGAGGCCGAGCAGAAGGCGGCCGAGGGCAAGAACTGGAAGACCGACCCCTCGGGCGGCATGATCCGCGTGTTCATGCAGAACCATGGCTGCCACCCCTTCGGCAACGCCAAGGCCCGTGCCGTGGTCTGGAACTTCCCGGATCCGGTGCCGCAGCACCGCGAGCCGGTCTACGGTACCCGTCCGGACCTGATCGCCAAGTACCCCACGCACGACGACCAGAAGAACCGTTGGCGCCTGCCCATTCTGTACAAGTCGCTGCAACAGAAGAACGTGGCCGACAAGGTGCACGAGAAGTACCCCCTGATCATGACCTCGGGCCGTCTGGTCGAGTACGAGGGCGGTGGCGAGGAGACCCGCGCCAACCCCTGGCTGGCCGAGTTGCAGCAGGAAGCCTTCGTGGAGATCCACCCCAAGGCGGCCGCTGAGCGCGGTATCCGCAACGGAGAGCGGGTGTGGATGAGCACGCCTACCGGCGCGCGCATCAACGTGCAGGCCCTGGTGACCGAGCGCGTCGGACCCGACACGGTCTGGATGCCCTTCCACTTCTCCGGCCGCTGGCAGGGCGCTGACATGCTGTCTTACTACCCCAAGGGGGCAGCACCCATCGTGCGCGGCGAAGCGGTGAACACGGCGACCACCTATGGTTACGACATCGTGACCATGATGCAGGAAACCAAGACCACCATCTGCCAGATTGAGAAGGCCTGAGGAGTAAGACATGGCACGCATGAAATTTGTTTGTGACGCCGAGCGCTGCATCGAGTGCAATGGTTGCGTCACCGCCTGCAAGAACGAGCACGAGGTGCCCTGGGGCGTGAACCGCCGCCGTGTGGTCACCCTCAACGACGGGGTTCCCGGCGAGAAGTCCATCTCGGTGGCCTGCATGCATTGCAGCGATGCCCCCTGCATGGCGGTCTGCCCTGTCAACTGCTTCTACCGCACCGACGAGGGTGTGGTGCTGCACGACAAGGACATCTGCATTGGCTGCGGCTACTGCTCCTACGCCTGCCCCTTCGGCGCGCCGCAGTTCCCCTCGCAGGGCACCTTCGGTGTGCGCGGCAAGATGGACAAGTGCACCTTCTGCGCCGGCGGTCCCGAGACCCATGGCAGCCAGGCCGAGTTCGAGAAATACGGGCGCAACCGTCTGGCCGAGGGCAAGCTGCCCGCCTGCGCCGAGATGTGCTCGACGAAGGCCCTGCTCGCCGGTGACGGCGACATGGTGGCCGACATCTTCCGCACCCGTGTGTTGCAGCGTGGCAAGGGCGCTGAGGTCTGGGGCTGGGGCACGGCCTACGGTTCGCGCCAGGCTGGCAAGCCCGCACCTGCAGGAGCCAAGTCATGAAAAAAGCGTTGACGATCGTCGCGACCGCCTTCCTGCTCGCCGCCTGCGGCGAGGTGGACCAGTCCCTTGCCGGCGCCAAATCCGATGCCCCCTCTTACAAGGGCACCGGCAAGGCCTACGTCGATCCGGACTGGAAGCCGGGTGACAAGGCCAGCTGGGAGTCCAAGCTCAAGGCGCGCGGCCAGTACGGCCAGAACGAGTACAACCGGGTCAACTGAAGAACGGACGCCTCATGAAAAAAGCTCTCGCCGTGGCCATGCTCATGGCCCTGGGCTGGGCCGCTCCGGCCCTGGCCCAGCAGGACAAACTCAAGCTTGATGAGCCGCCCGCCAAGTCGGTGCCGGCGCAGCAGGGTGGCATCAAGAGCCAGAACATCTTTGATGTGAAGCCCGATGCCAGCGAGGAGCCGGGTTACGCCACTCAGACCAATGCCGAGCGCGCCCAGGTGCAGCCCGGCAACAACGCGCCCATGTGGCGTGCGGTCGGGGCCGGCGTCACGGGCTACAGCAGCCTGCCGCGACATGAAGCGCCCGAGGCCGGCAATCTGATCCAGCCTTTCGTGCAGTACCCGGGCTCCATGCTCACCACTGCTGGCGAAGCCTGGCGCCAGGTGCGCAACCACTGGATCATTCCCTACGGTGGCGCGCTGCTGCTGATCGCGCTGGGCGCTGTGGGCCTGTTCTACTGGCGCAAGGGTACGATGCAGCTGCACGGTGCCGAGACCGGCCGCAAGATCGAACGTTTCACGGCCTTCGAGCGCGCAGCCCACTGGGCGAACGCGATCGCCTTCGTCATCCTCGCGGTGTCAGGCATCGTCATGGCCTTTGGCAAGTACTTCCTGCATCCCATCATCGGCGGTACGCTGTTTGGATGGCTGGCCTATGTGCTCAAGAACCTGCACAACTTCGCCGGCCCGGTGTTCGCGGTTTCCCTGGTGATCGTGATCCTCACCTTCATCAAGGACAACCTGCCGCGCAAGGAAGACATCACCTGGCTCGTCAAGGGTGGTGGTCTGCTGTCCGGGCAGGAGGTGCCCTCGCACCGCTTCAACGCTGGTGAGAAGGTGCTGTTCTGGGGCGGTGTGTTCTTCCTCGGCCTGATCGTGGTCGCATCCGGTCTGGTGCTCGACAAGCTGGTGCCGGGTCTGGAGTACCTGCGTGGTGACATGCAGATCGCACACATGATCCATGCCGTGGCCACGGTGCTGATGATGGCGATGTTCATCGGTCACATCTACATGGGTACGGTGGGCATGGCGGGCGCCTATGACGCCATGAAGACTGGCTATGTCGACGAGACCTGGGCCAAGGAACACCACGAGCTCTGGTACGACGACATCAAGGCCGGCAAGATCCCGGCACAGCGCAGCCAGCCTGCGGTGCCTGGCGCCCCGGTCAAGGCCTGAGTCCAAGAAAGAGAGATCCGCATGAAATCCATTGCCCTTTTCATCGCCGCCAGTACCCTGAGCCTCTCGGCTCTGGCCAAGCTGCCCGCACCGAATGACGCGGCCAAGGCGGCTGCTGCAGAAGCAGCGGCCAAGGCTGCGCACGCCGGCAAGGTCGAGAGCTACCTGCTTTGCAAGGCCCAGGACCGCACCGTTGCGCACTACCGCAAGTCGGCGAAGTCCAAGGACGCCAAGCCCGTGGCCACGGCGCCTTGCGCCGACCCTGGTCCTTACAAGCCGGCCGCTGCCGCAGCACCGGCGGCCCCTGCCAAGAAGTCCTGATCCGCAAGCGCATTGCGGTCATGGGCCGGTGTCGCAAGACCCGGCCCTTTTTGTTGTACGCTGCCGGCATGCCTGAACGCCTGCTCCCCCATCTCACCCGTGCGAGCGCTCCGCTGACGCGCGAAGTCGCCGTTGTCAACGAACACGGCGAGGCCAGTACTCTGTCCATCCCCGCAGAGCGGGCACTCACGGTCTATGTGGACAAGCGCGAACTCGTGACCCTCATGACCCTGGGCGCGCAGCCCGAGTTGCTGGTGCTGGGTTATCTGCGCAACCAGCGTCTTGTGCGCTCGGTGGACGAGGTGGAGTCCATCACCGTGGACTGGGACGTCGGCGCTGCCGCCGTGAAGACGCGCGAGGGCATTGCCAATGTCGAGGAGCGCACCGCCAAGCGCGTGGTTACCACGGGTTGCGGCCAAGGCAGCGTTTTCGGCGACCTCATGGACGAGGTGGACCAGATTGCGCTGCCACCCGACGCGCGCCTGACCCAGGCCCAGCTCTACGGCATCGTCAACGCCATCCGCCTGCAGGAGAGCACCTACAAGTCCGCTGGTTCTGTGCACGGCTGCGCGCTGTTCCGCGGCGAGGAGATGCTGATCTTCGTCGAAGACGTGGGGCGCCACAACGCCATCGACACCATCGCGGGGTGGATGTGGCTGCAGGATCCGTCCTCGATGGACGCTGCGGACAAGGTGTTCTACACCACGGGCCGTCTGACGAGCGAAATGGTGATCAAGTCGGCGCAGATGGGGGTGCCGATCGTGGTGTCGCGCAGCGGGATCACGCAGATGGGACATATGGTTGCTGAGCGCGTGGGGCTGTGTGCGATCGGCCGCGCGACTGGCAGGCACTTCTATTGCTACTCTGCGCCGCAAAGGCTGGTGCTTCAGCCGGAACTGGCTGGACCTAAGTTGCGGGCGGCTGCTTAAGGTTTTCTTGCGTCGCGTCGCCGGGCGCTCACCCCGGCCCTACCAAGCCGCCGGAGCGAGGCCTGGCTTGTAGCGTGAGCAGGCGCGTTCCCAACACTCAAACTCTATGAACTAGCATAGAGCCCGCATGAACCATCCCGTCTTCTCCGCCCTCGGTCCTGTCGTCCTGCTCGTGATCCTGGGTTATGTGGCCGGTCGCCTGCGTTGGATCCGCGCCGAGTCGAGCAAGGATCTTTCGAATCTGGTCTTTCTGGTCCTCACGCCCGCTCTGATGTTCCGCACCATGGGCAAGGTGGATGTGAAGGAACTCGAGGCCCTGCCGCTGCTGACCTACTTCGCGGCGGTGCTACTGCTCTTTGCGCTGATGCTGTTCTGGCAGGGTTTCAACCGGCGTGCCGCGGTGCTGGCCCTGGCCACCACCTTCAGCAACACGGTGATGATCGGCATTGCGCTGGTCAGCCTGGCCTATGGTGAGGCGGGGCTTGTCATTCTGCTGTCCCTGATTTCCCTGCATGCGCTGGTGCTGCTGACCGCCGGTACCGTGGTTCTGGAGCTGGCCGTGGCGCGCGAGTCCAGCGGTGGCGGGCAGGGGGTGCGGGCCATGCTGCGTACGGTGCTGGGCGCCGTGCGCAATGCCGTGATCCATCCCGTGCCCCTGCCCATCATTGCGGGGCTGCTTTATGCGCAGACGGGCTGGGCCATCCCAGAGGTGGTGGACAAGCCTCTGCAATGGCTGGGCAATGCCTTCGGTCCGCTGGCGCTCTTGCTCGTGGGGGTGACGCTGGCCGGCACCACCGTCGGTCCGCATCTGCGCGGGGCGCTCGGCCTGACGCTGGTCAAGAACCTGCTGATGCCGGTGCTGGTAGCCGGCCTGGGCCTGCTGATGGGGCTGTCGAGCCTGGCCCTGGTGATCATGGTGGTGACGGCGGCGCTGCCCATGGGGGCCAACGTCTTCCTGTTCTCGCAGCGCTATGCCGTGGCCGAGGAGCTGGTGACGGCCAGCATCATCGTGTCGAATGCAGCGGCGCTGTTCACGGTGCCGTTGGCCATGGCCCTGGTCGGCCTGCTCTGAGCAGGCTCAGGGCGCGAGCCGTTCGCGCGTCCAGCCGCCCCCGTTCTGCGTGTAGCGCAGCCGGTCGTGCAGCCGGCTGGGCCGGCCCTGCCAGAACTCCCAGCGGTCGGGCGCCAGGCGGTAGCCGCCCCAGTGTGGCGGGCGCGGCGGTTGCAGCAGGAATTGCGCGCCGTACTTGGCGGCATTGGCCACCAGCACGCCGCGGCCCGGGATGACCTGGCTTTGCGGGCTGGCCCAGGCGCCGATGCGCGAGTCGAGCGGGCGGCTGGCGTAGTAGGCGTCGCTCTCCTCGGCGCTGACCTGCTCGACCCGGCCTTCGATGCGCACCACCCGCTCCAGCTCGACCCAGTGGAACTGCAGGGCAGCATAAGGGTTGCCCGCGAGTTCGCGACCCTTGCGGCTTTCGTAGTTGGTGTACCAGACGATGCCGCGAGCGTCGTAGCCCTTGATGAGCACGATGCGTGTAGACGGCCGCAGGTCGTTGCCCACCGTGGCCACGGTCATGGCATTGGGTTCGGGCAACTCGGACCGGATGGCTTCGTGCAGCCACTGATCGAACTGCTGCAGCGGGTCGGCGTGGGAGGCGTCCTCGCTGAGTTCAGCGCGTTCATAGCTTTTGCGGAGGTCGGCGATCTTGGTCATACTCGCAGTATAGAAAGACCGGAGGGGCGGCAGGATGGAAAGTCTGGACTTGCGGGTGCTGGCCGATGCGCTGGCCTGGAAACAGGCCGGTCATGGGGTCTCGCTGGCCACCGTCGTGCAGACCTGGGGCAGCGCACCGCGCCCGCCCGGGGCGCTGCTGGCCGTGCGTGAGGACGGGGTGGTCAGCGGCTCCGTCTCGGGCGGCTGCGTCGAGGACGATCTGGTTGCGCGTGCCAAGGCCGCCCTCGCTGCGGGTGTGCAGGACGCCGCGGCAGCCCGGCCCGAACTGATCGTCTATGGCGTGGACCCCCACGAGGCGGCGCGTTTCGGCCTGCCCTGCGGCGGCACCTTGCGTCTGGTGCAGGAGCCTGTGCAGGACACGGGCTGGATCGCGCAGCTGCTGGTGCGCACTGCTGAGCATAGGCTGGTGGCACGCACGCTGGACCTGGCGACGGGTGCGGTGACGCTGGCCGATGCGATGCGCGGCCAGGGCCTGGTCTTTGACGAACGCACGCTCACGACCGTGTTCGGCCCGCGCTGGCGCCTGCTGCTGATCGGCGCCGGCCAGCTCTCGCAGGCCGTGGCACAGATGGCGGCGCTGCTGGACTTCGAAGTACTGGTCTGCGATCCGCGCGAGGCCTACGCCATGGATCTGCCCGGCGTGCAGCGCCTGCCCGGCATGCCCGACGACGTGGTGCGCCAGCTGCTGCCCGATGCGCACACGGCCATTGTGGCACTGACCCACGATCCCAAGCTCGACGACATGGCCCTGCTGGAGGCGCTCAAGTCGGCGGCCTTCTATGTGGGTGCGCTCGGCTCGCGCCGCAACCAGGCGGCGCGCAAACAGCGCCTGGCCGAGCATTTCGACCTCAGTGCGGCAGAGCTCGCGCGCCTGCATGGCCCCGTGGGGTTGAGCATAGGTGCGCGCACGCCGGCCGAGATCGCCGTGGCCATCGTGGCTGAGATCGTGCAGGTCAAGAACGCCGCGCGCGCCAGCGTGGGCACTGCGCCCGGTTGTGTCTCGACCGCATGAAGCCGACAGTCCTGGTGCTGGCTTCGGGGCGCGGCGAACGTTTTCTTGCCGCGGGCGGTGCCACGCACAAGCTGCAGGCCCTGCTGGGTGACCAGACCGTGCTGGCGCACACGCTGGATGCCGTGCGCGCCAGCGGTCTGCCCTGGCATCTGGAAGAGGCGCCGCATCCGGGCATGGGCGACAGCATCGTCGCGGCCGTGCGTGCCACGGCCAGCGCCGACGGCTGGCTGATCCTGCCGGCGGACTTGCCGCTGGTGCGGCCCGAAACCTTGCGCCTGATTGCCGCTGCGCCGGATGCGCAGACCGTGGTGCGACCGGTCCACCAGGGCCGCCAGGGCCATCCCGTGCGTTTTGCGCGCACCTGCGGTGAGGCGCTGATGGCGCTGGGTGGTGCGTCCGGTGCAGCGTCCGTGGTGCGCCGTCATCGGCTCTGGACCGTGGAGGTCGACGACCCCGGCTGTGTCACCGACATCGACACGCCCGAGGATCTGGCGCGGGCGCAGCGGATCCTGCAGGCGCGGACCTGAGGTCTATCCGCGGGTGATGACCGCGCACGCCAGGCGTGGCCCGGCGTTGCCGGTGGGCTGGGTGGTGTAGTCGTCCGGATCGCGGTGCACGATCAGGCCGCGACCGACGATGTCGGCCTTGCCGCCGCCGACGCTGATTCCGTTCGATTCAAAGCTGAAGCGGGCGACGCCCTGGGCGTCGGCCTTGAGGCTGGGCAGATCGCCGGCATGGTGCTCGCCCCGGCCATGGGCGCCGTGCTTGCGGCCGTCCGGGTTGTAGTGACCGCCGGTGCTCATGCCGTCGCCGCTCGAGCAGTCGCCTTTCTCGTGCACGTGGAAGCCGTGCTCTGCTCCGGGCTTGAGGCCGCGGACCTCGCCACTGACACGCACCTTGTCGCCGTGCTGCACGAAGCGGACCTCACCGCTGGTGCTGTTGCCACGCGTGGGCTGGAGCTGGGCGCTGGCGGAGGGCCCGGTGGGTGTGGCACAGGCGGTCAGCAGGACCGCAGCGGCCAGTGGCAAGAGGGGGGTGCGCATGGTGTCTCCTGTGGTTGTGATGCGTCGTCACACTGTAGGAGGCCGCTGCCGGCCCCGCAAGCGCGGGGGCGACGACCCTGCCAGGGACGAGGTCTCAGCGGGCGTGCGCCAGCAGAGCCTCCAGCGCCTTGTCGCGGATGCCGTGCGTGCGCAGGCTGTCGTAGGTCTGGCGCGCGTAGTCGTGCGTGCTGCCGTAGCGGCCGCGCGCATGGCTGAAGATGTGCCGGTACTGGTCCGGGCTCAGGGAGCCGGTGTAATTCGGGCTGCGGCGCGAGAGTGTGAAGGCCAGGGCGCTGACCGGGCCGTGCGCGGTCTCGCAGCGCAGCCAGCGCGGGTCGTAGACCCCGGTGGGCATCTCGCGCTCCCACAGGGTGTGCAGCACCTCGCGGACCTGCGGCTGCCGAACGCGGAACACCATGCCATGGCAGCTGCCGCCCGTGAGCAGGGCGAAGACCAGGCCCGGCAGCTCGGGCGTGCCGCGGTTCACGCGGCTCCACATCTTGAGTGCGCGGTGCCAGCCGCGCACATGGGCGGGGCGGCGCTCCTCGTAGTCGAAGTCGGGTCGCCAGATCAGCGAGGCGTAGCCGAAGACCCAGAGATCGCCGTGACCACCCCATTGCTGCAGGGTGGTGTGCAGCATGGGCGCGGGATCGCGCAGTGGACGGGGCAGGGAGGGCAGGGGATTCACAGGGTACCGAAAAGACTGTGGCTGTGACGGGTGGCGGCCAGCCACGCGTCCAGGGCCTGGGGGCGGGCGTGGAGAAAGCCTTGCTGGGCGTCGCAGCCATGGGTGGAGAGGAAGTCGGCCTGCGCCCGGGTTTCCACGCCCTCGGCGACAACCTTGAGGCCCAGGTGGCTTGCCATGGAGAGGATCATGGCGACGATGGCGGTGTCGTTCGGGTCCTGCGGAGTGTCCTGGATGAAGCTGCGGTCGATCTTGAGCTCGTGCAGGGGCAGGCGCTTGAGGTAGGCCAGGCTGGAATAGCCGGTGCCGAAGTCGTCAATGGAGAAGCGGATGCCGCGGGCTGCCAGGGTCTGCATGCGCTGGCTGGTGCGCTCCAGGTTGTCCAGCAGCAGGCCCTCGGTGACCTCGAAGACCAGCAGCGTGGTGTCGGCCTGGTGCCGGTCGAGCAGGGTCAGGGTTCGCTCGACGAAATCGGCCTGGTGGAACTGGCGCGGACTGACGTTGATGGCGATCGGCAGCGCATGCCCCGCGGCCAGCAGCTGCCGCTGGATCTGGCAGGCCTGTGCCAGCACCCAGTCGCCCAGACGCAGGATGAGCTGGCTCTCTTCGGCGATCGGGATGAAGCGTGCCGGTGCGATGGCACCCAGCGTGGGATGCGTCCAGCGCAGCAGCAGCTCGACGCCGACCACGGCGCCGGTAGCGTCGAGCTGGGATTGCAGGTGCAGGTCCAGCTGATCCTGCTCGATGGCCCGTGCCAGCTCGTGTTCCAGTACGAGTTGCGCCTCGACCTCCTGCTGCATCGCTGCTTCGAAGTAGGCGATGCGATTGCGGCCGGCCGCCTTGGCACGGTACATGGCGGTATCGGCGTCGCGCAGCAGCTCTTCGGCGGTCTGTGCGCTCGCGCCCAGCACCACGACGCCGATGCTGGCATGGGCGGTATAGGGCTGCCCGTCGACGATGAAGGGTTGTTCGAAGGCTTCACGCACCTTGCCGGCGATCACGCGGGCTGTGCGGCCATCACCCTCGGTCTCGGTGCTGCCATGCAGGGCGAGTATCACGAACTCGTCGCCACCCAGGCGTGCCACCGTATCGTCTTCGCGCATCAGGCCGCTGAGGCGTTGTGCCACCGCCATCAGCAGCGCGTCCCCGGCAGCGTGACCGCGCGCGTCGTTGATGTTCTTGAAGCGGTCCAGGTCCAGGTAAAGCAGGGTGGCACCCCGGGTCTTGCGGCGGGCGCTGGCCTGGGCCTGGGTCAGCCGGTCCATGAGCAGGCGGCGGTTGGGCAGGCCGGTGAGTTCGTCATAGTAGGCGAGGCGGTTCAGCGCCTCGGCCGTGCGTTGCAGTTCTGCATTGACGCGCTGCAGATCGTCCTGCCCTTGCTGGAGCGATGCGGTGATGACCCGCTGCCGCTCCAGCGAGCGCTCGAGCTGCTGCAGGAGCACCGCACAGGAGATCGTGATGATGGTGTTGATGAACAGGAAGTTCAGCGTGATGACCGTCCACTCCACGAAAGGCCGGGACTCGAAGCCGGGCAGATGCAGGTCGTTGTTGCCCAGGTAGCCCACGGTCATCAGCGTGAGTGCGTTGACCAGCAGGGCGAACAAGGCAGGCCGCAGGCCCAGCAGCAGTGCGGCCATGACCGGAAATGCCATGAGGTAGATCTGGCTGACCGGTCCGACGATGAAGAGGAACCAGACCCCGAGCAGGTAGACCAGGGTCAGCAGGTTCCAGGTGCGCATACGGTAGGACAGGCGAGGGTACTTCCATAGCGCCAGCACCCAGACCAGGGCGGCCAGGTCGATCCAGGCGATGCTCCACAGGCCTTGCTGGGCCGCCAGCCAGATGCTGGGCAGGGCGGTCAGCACGCCCAGTACGGCGACGAAGAGCAGGATGGTCGAGAGGATGCGGTGGCGCCAGTCGTGCAGTACCTCCGGCTCGGCCGGCGCCGATGCCAGGATGCGCTGGAGCAGGGCAGTCACTCTCAAGGTACGGGACCTCGCAGGGGATGCGACGGGCGGGGCTGCCCGTCGTGGTGCCCATCCTAGCCTGAGTCGGCCGCAGGCGGCGACCGTGGGGGTGACGGACCCGTGGTCTATGGCGAAAAAATCACGCCATCGGGCCCCGGACGGGGCTCAGGCGTCGCGCTGGATCAGCTCGATCTTGTAGCCATTAAGCCCACATTCGGCCATCTGTCGAACTCCTTGAAAATCAACAACTTGCATCGCTATATCCGGTGCTTCGCCCAGCTCAAATACCCTGAAAACCAGCTCCAGCCGCCACAAAATGGCGGCTGAGACGCTGCCGATCGGATAGCATAGCCGTCTGAACGAGACGGGGACCGGCATGGCAAGAGCAAGACAGAAGCCTTCGGGCAAGTGGGAAATCGGGCTGCGGCATCCATCGCTTCCTGGTGGCCGCAAGTATTTCACATTCGACACTGAGGCCGAGGCCAACGCCTACGCCGACCAGTGGCGGCTGATGAAGATGGCGGACATCGCGCCGCCGGCAGAGCTGCTGAAGGCAGCACCCAAGAACACGGTGACGCTCGCCCATGTGGTGCGGGCCTGGATGAATAGCGGGCTGGCTGCGCCGACCCAGCAATCCGCCCTGGGCTCGCTGGTGATGGAGGTCGGGTCCGTGCGCCTGGCCGATGCCAGCTACAAGTGGCTCATGGAGTACGTGCAGCGCTTGAAGGTCAAAAACAACCTGACGCCGACATCCATCAAGCACCGGGTCCAAGCGCTCGGGCGCTCCATCGACGAGTACCTGCGCCATCATCCCGACGTGGTGATGCAGAACCCGACGCGCCTGCTGCCCAAGGGGTACGCCAACTATTCCGAGGTCGATGCGAAGCTCGCCGAAGCGGCCGGCGGGGAGGCCAAGGAGAACGTCGCGCGCGATCGCCGGCTGAATCCTGGAGAGCACGAGAAGATCGTCGCGGTCCTGTCTGGCCATCAGCGCGAGGACAAGCAGCGCGGGCTTCAGCTCAAGGGCGGCAATGCCCTGCTGACCATGTACCTGCTGATCGTGAACACGGGCCTGCGCCTGAAGGAGGCGTACACGCTGACGCGCGGCCAGGTGGACATGGATGCGAAGGTGATTCGGGTGCAGAACAGCAAGCAGTGGCGCGGCAAGGTGTCGTTCCGCGATGTGCCCATGCGACCCGAGGCGCATGCAGCTCTGGCCAACTACCTGAGCACGCGGCCCATGCTACCCAGCGCGCGCCTGTTCCCGTTCATGGATGAAGAGCCGGACCTTCCGATCAAGAAGGTCAGCCAGCGTCTGAGCTTTCGGTACCGGCTGGCGTTCGAGTATGCGGGGATCGTGGGCCTGCACGAGCACGACTTGCGGCACGAGGCCACATGCCGCTGGCTGGAGCTGAAGGACGCCACGGGCAACTGGATGTTCCGCCTGGAAGAGGTCAACCGCATCATGGGCTGGTCGAGCAATTCGACCATGGCCCAGCGGTATGCGTCATTCCGAGGGTCCGATCTGGCCGCTAGGCTGTGGGCAACATCAGCGGCGGCGGCTGCCGGCGCTTCGGCTTCGCAGTGATCTGCACCACGCCGGGCTGGCGCTTGGCCCGGCGCTCGTCGGCTTCGCGGCGGGCCTTCTCTGCCAGGTAGGCCAGCAAGTCGGAGCGGACAAAGAGCCAGCTCCGGCCGATCTTCAGGCCAGGAATCTCGCCGGCACGCGCCAGCTCTTCGACTTGCTCCGATGTGCAACGGAGCAAGGCCGCGCACTCGTCGGAATCAATGGTTTCGACGCTCATGCTCATTCAATCCAACCACTTCAATCTTGTTGCGCCGCCGTGGCCGTGGATGTGCTCGGCGGCGTGAACGTTTGGGTAAATGACGTGGCTGGCCATCATCGAGCGCCAGCGCACGGCTACGGTGCCGTCCGTGAACTGGACGCCTTCGGCGACGATCCCAGTCCCGGACATGCCAGACACGTCCTCATTGCGCTGGAAGATGAACCGGCGCATGAGGATGTCTTGCTGGACGCTCATGCCGCACCCTTCAAGGTGACGCTGAAACCGTCAATCTCGAACTGATGCACTCCGCGCAAGTGCTCTTTCACGACGGTCAGCCCGCCAGTCGTGCGCCTGGAGTGCTTTGCGACCCAGTGAAGCAGTGACTTGCGTCTGTCGCCGACCATCGGACCATCACGCAGCTTGAATACGTCCAGATGCTCGCCCTGTGGTACCGGAAAGATCAGCCCGGCGCGCTCTCTGACCGTGGCCTGAAACGCTCCAGGCCGAACTGAGTCTTCCACCATTGAGGCCGCCAGCACCAAGAACACGCCGTCTGAAACGCCGCCCTGGTTTTTTGTGCCCTCGATGATGACCCGCACCGGTCTGCCGGTCTTGCTGATGGCGGCAACCCGTTTCCGATAGTCCGAGCTGCCGTTGGCTCGTATGAAGCGGGAGTGATACTCGTACAAGTCCGCTCCTGGCGATGCGACCCATACTCCTGGCGGTCTCTTGGTGAGCTTCTTGAAGGCGGACCATTTCACGGTGTCGCCGGAGACAAGCGCAATTTCAGTGAGATTTCCAAGCAAGTCTTGAGGTGTCTGTAAGAGCAAGGCTGCGTCCATAGCGAACTCTCGCTCTCCATTGACCTGCGCTGTGTATGCCAAAGAAGGTTCAAGCGGGGCAAAGCGCAGTCTTACTCCGGCGTCGTGCTCTGTAGAGATTTGCTTTGTCTGATGCCTTCCGAAGCTGGTCGCGTCATCGCCGCTGTCGGCGCATACGAAGTGCGCGAGCATCGTCGCAATTTGATCTATCTGGTCATTCATTGCGGGTCTCGTCAGAACAGGATGTCGTCGTCCATGTCGTCGAAGCCGGACCCTTGGGCGGCTGGCGCTGGACGCTGCTGGTTGGTGCTGGGACGGGGCGCGTGCTCGCCGCCCTGGTTGTTCTCGCGGCTGCTGAGCAACTTCAGCTCGTTCGCGCGGATGTCGGTCGCGTACTTCTCCGAGCCGTCCTTGTCGGTGTACTTGCGGGTCTTGATCTTTCCGCTCACGTAGACGAGGCCGCCCTTTTTGACGTACTGGCCGACGATTTCGTCCAGGCGGCCGAAGGTGCTGATGCGATGCCATTCGGTCTCTTCGCGCAGCTCGCCGGACTGCTTGTCCTTCCACTTCTCGGTGGTGGCCACGGAGAAGTTGGCGACGGCTTCGCCGCTGGGAAGGTATCGGACTTCTGGGTCTTTGCCGACGCGGCCGATGATCTGGACTTGGTTCAGCATGTCGCTGTCTCTTTCTCTTTCAGGTGGTACTGCGCGACGTGCTTGCCGTTGGGCAGTTCTAGGGTCTTGGTTTCGATGTCGTAGCCTGCTTGGCGCAGGTCATTGATCCGGGCAGCCAGTCGGAAGCAGCCGCAACCGTCGAGCGCGTCGATCGCGGTGACGGGGCCGTGCTTCAGCCTGGTCAGAATCCACTCGGTTTGCGACTGCTTCATGGGCCTTCCCTTCAGGCAGCGCGGGCCGAAATGCTGCGTTCAGCCACGGCCATGACGCCGGGGTAGAGCTGGCCGGCCTTCTTGAAGGCGCGGGCCTGGGCTCCGAGGAACTTGGTGTCGGCCTGGATCGCCTCGATCGGCGCGGTACCTGCGGCCACGGCTTTCACCAGTTCCATGAGTTCGGTGACTTCGGCGCTGAAGGTCATGCGACCGCTGATGCCCGAGACTTTGGCCGGGGCTTCGACGGCTGGCGCGGCGGTGACGACGTTGGCAGTCACGGCAGCCATTGCCGCCTGCTCCTGCGCGGCCTGCGCCTGGATCATTGCGCGCGCTGCGGCTTCCTGGTCGCCGGCAGCGGCGGCTGCCTGCGCTTCTTCCTGGGCTTTGCGTGCGGCCTCCTGCTGCTCGCGTTCGATGGCGGCCAGGCGCTCACGTTCGGCTCGGGCTGCGGCCTCTGCTTCCGCGCGTGCGATGGCGGCCAGGCGCTCCTGCTCGGTGGTCCACGTCACCATGGCGCGCTTGAGTGTCGCTTCTGCTTTGTCCAGGTAGTCCTTGGGCGCGCGGAACAAGTCATTCACGGCTTTGACCGCCTGATTCAGGGGGCCGGTGATGCTTGTGCGCTTCTCTTCGACTTCCTTTTGGAGCGCCTTGACCTGCTTGAGGTCGTCGCTGGCCAGCTCGAACATCGTGTGGCTGTCGATCACGAAGTCGTTGGCACTGGAGAGAGCTGATTGCGCCTTGCCGGCGAGAACGATCGCGCTGCTGGCGTCGTATGCGATGGTGTCTTGGGTCTTGGTTTCCATGGTTCAGTCCTTGAAGTTGGGGGTGATGTCGTGGCGCGCGCACCAGGTGCGCAGCGTGAGAAGGGAGGCGAACACCGGCCAGTCGGTCGGGTCCGTGTAGGTCTTCGCGGTGTAGGTGCCGTCGCTCTTGAGCTGCACGGCCATGCGCTGAACGGTCGGATGTTCGGCGGCCTGTTGGTAGGCCGCGAGCTGTGGGCCGACGCTTGGGTAGAGCTGCGCGCTGCTCTTGATGTCGAGCACGGTGGCCAGGCCCTTCACGCGCCCGAGGCGGTCCAGCGTGCCGGCGTAACCCATCGCCTTGTGGTAGACCGGCTGCTCGATCAGCGTCCACTCGACTTCATGTTCCGCGCTGAACTTGCGCCAGGCCGCAAGGTAGGGCGTGAGCGCTGGGTCCAGTGAATCCATGTCCAGCGTGCCGAGGTCGTCCAGCTCGCAGGCCAGGTGCACGGCGGTACCGAAGTCGGCAGCGGCGCGCAGGATGTGCGGCGGTACGCGGCTGAAGTCGGTCAGGGGCGAGAGGATGGTCGTCACGCCCGGCACGACGTTGCCGTTGTACCGGTAGGTGTGCGTCGCCTCGTCGAAGGTCAGGCCGCTCATTGCAGGGCATCCTTCAGGGCGATGAAGCCGTCTTTGGTCAGACCTTCCAGGTTCTCGCCTTCGGGCAGTCCGGCCATCTGGCGGGCTTGCGGAATGGTCACGCCCTTGGCGTTGATCTTCTTGAGGATGTAGGCGACTTCGCCGACGGTGGCCGGTGCGCCGTTGGTCTGCTGCGCCTGGGGCTGTGCTGCGGTCTCAGTCTTGGGCTGTGCGTCGCTGACGGTCTGTTCCTGCGCTGGCGCAGGCTTGCGTGCCGGCATGGCCACGGCAGGCTTGCGGCCAGTGACCTCGCCCGTGCTGGCGTCGATTACGGTGTCATCTTCATGCAGCGACTTGCCGGCCATTTCGTCGGCGGTGGGCTCGCTGCCAATTTCGGGGAAGGCTTTGCGCAGGGCCTGGGCCTCCGCGCACTTGGCAATCTGGCCGTAGGGGCGCTTGGTCCACATTGCATTGGGTGCAATGCTTCTTTCCTTGCCGCCCTTGACCGCGTAGTTCTCCTTCCAGAACTCCTTGGCCGTGAAGTCCACCACTTCACCCGTGGGCAGGCGGCGCTTGACGGTGACGCGGCACCAGGCGGGGAAGGTGATCTGCTGGCCGCCGATTGTCTCGGTCACGTCCGGGCCGAACTCGGGTTCGGAGACGCCTGCGCATTCGCCGGAGCGCGCGGCCTGGGTGCGGTACAGACCGATGCCGGGCATGACGACATCGCGCATCGTGCCGGCCTTGTTGTCCCACATGGGGACGATGTGCACGGGCTTTTGCATCGGGTCCAGGCCGGCGGCCTTGCAGTAGCCGAGGACCATCTTGATCGACGTGACTTGCGCGCCGGGGTACAAACTGGTGGCGAGAACGTCGATCAGTTCGCCTTCGGTCATGGCCAGTGCTGGCATCGCTGCGGCCTCATGTTTGGTGATTGCGTTCATGGGTTTTCCTTGGGGTGATTCATCGGGCCATCAGCGCGACCGTGACGGCGCTGATGAACATGACCGCGACGACGAGCAACATGGCTCGCGCGAGGTCCTTGAGGTAGTCGCGCCAGCGCTCAGGGCGCGGCGGTTGTGGATGCTTGGGGATGCGGCGGCCGACCTTGGCCACGCGAGCGGGATCGAAGCCGCTCATACCGCGACTTCCATTTCCGGAGCGCAGGAGCTGCCGACGACGATCAGGACGAAGATCAGCGTCAGCACGGTCGGCCAGTACCAGGTGGGCCGGCCGAGTCGGTAGTAGAGACGTTCGAGCAGGTAGGGGCTCATGCCTCCACCCCCGCCAGGTTGTAGGCCTCAACCTGCTTGATGTCGAAGCCAAGGCGTCTGGCGTAAGCCAGGACTACGGTGCTGAGGGTCTTGGTGCCTGCGATTGCCGCGAAGAATTCGGCGTTCTCGTTGGCCGGGTAGACCGTGGCGTTGCCGTACACGTTCTTGACCTTGACCAGCAGGACGCGCTCTTGGCCAGGTGTGTGTTTTGGTGCGTCCGTGCCTGGTGCGGCGGTGTGCTGCTTCGGTACGGAGCGAAGGTCTAGGTTCATGTTCACTCCATCGTTTGGTTGCATCGCTTCAACCGCATCGGAGCACTGCTCCTGGACCCGCCTTTGCTTCCTGTCGGCTTCGGCCACGTATCGCTTGGCCTTGGTCGTCTCGCGTTGAGGTGCGATGGAGTGAATTAAACACCATGTTTACGATTCTGTCAACGTGGTGTTTATGGTTTTGTTGAAAATCGGGTAAACACGGAGAGTCAGGACGAAAAAAAACCCGCCGAAGCGGGTTTGTGGGTGGAGGGTGTGCCGGTCAGACCAGCGCCGAATGGTGTGGGCGAGGCTCAGGCAGTGGCAGGGAGAGCGTCGAGCGGACGATCATGTCCTGCACTGCGCCCTTCAGTGAGGCGCTGCCCTTCAGGATGGCATCGACAAAAGGCTGGACAGCCGCCTTCTGTTTTGCGTCGGCGATGAGCGGCACGAGCACCTGGGGCAGGTCGGCTTCATGAATCTCAGCAAGGCCGTCTGAGCCTCGCGCGAGCGCGCGCATCTGGGTCGCGTATGCCTCAGAGCAAAGGAAGATGCAGACATCGACCAGGTACTTATCCATTCCTGGCTTGATGCGCAGGCGGTGGCAGCCATTGGTCACGACAAGGTTTTCGGGCGGGTTGGTGCCAATCAAGCACCACTTGGTCACGCTGCTCCAGATGCTTCCGACGAAGACATCGAGGGGGCCGGCCTGGAGCTTTGCCCGTTGCGGCAGTTGCCAGCCGCGCATGGTCGTGACCTTGTAGTCGCCCGCGCCGATGTTGTCGATGTCGATGTAGTGATACAGGTGATCGTCTTTGATCTTCAGCGCCGTGCCCGCCGATGCTCGTCCCTGCGGAGTCGGCTCGAAGATGTCCGTCAGTCCAATGTGCGGACCCGCCTTGATCTTCTCCATGAGCGCAGCGTACTTGCGGGAGTGCCGCTTCGGGTCGAGCGTGAGCACGGGATCGCTCACGACCGTCGAAATGGGGACCGCCCATCCGAGCTTTCCACCAGATGGCGGGGTGACTGACTTCACCAGCCAGGGGAAGTGCGACACGGCCGGACTGCTGCGCATGTCCTCAAGGACTGCCGCGAAGTCGGACTTGACGATCTTCTTGCCGTCGCCGCCGACGATGTAGCTTCCATCGGTCTCTTCGCGCTCGAAAACCGGCAGGGCGTTCTTGTCGCCTACGCTCCAGCCGACGTTCTCGATCAGCTCGGCATTGAACATGTAATCCGCATCGTCTGAGGCGCGCGCGATTGGCTTGTCTCGCTTCTCCAGGTACACCACGCTCGCGCTGACATCCGCGCCGCTGGTCTTGAAGGTGAATCGAGGAAAGCCGCAGACCGAGACAAGGCGACACTCTCGAAGCAGCCATTCACGGAAGGCGACGTACCGGTCCGATCGGTTTCCGAGGTAGCCGTTCGGCAGGATGATTGCAATGCGCCCGCCTGGGCGAGCCTGGTGAACGCAGACCTCGGCGAAGAGCAGCCCTTTTTCCTGCTGTGCCAGGACTTCATCCGTCTTGTTCCACACGCCTGCATCGTCCTTGCGCCAGACGTGGCCGATGTTGAACTCGCGCAGGACTTCGCGCCGTTTCTCGACAATCTTGACGCCGAAGGGCGGATTGCAGACCAGGGCGTGAAACTGGGTCGGGCGAAACTTTTTGTCGGCCCGTGCTGCCTCGCGGTCTTTGGCAACCGCGACCAGCGAATCTTCCTTCTTGATGTTGGTCTTGCCGTCCCCGTTGAGCAGCATGTTGAGCACGGAAATCTGGACGGCCTTTTTGTCGTCGTCCGCTCCGTAAGTCATGTCCGCCGCGTTCTTGATCTTGCGCGCGCGGCTGCGGTGGAATGTGGCGACCAGGAAGTCGGCGCTGCCGCAGGCCGGGTCCTTGACCAGCTCGCCAGAGCCTGGGTTAAGGGCTTCGACGATGAAGTCCGTCACCGTCGGCGGGGTGAAGTATTGCGCCAGGTCCCAGCGATAGAGGTCCTTTGCGAACTGCATGTAGAAGGTCTGGATGACCTCCTTGTTTGCCGCCGTGATGAGGTGCGGGGCCATGATCTGCCCGCAGTACGCCAGGATGTCATCGTCGATGTGGAACTGGTCGTCGATGGCTTTGGGCAGGTGCGAGCTGTAAAAGCCAACCGCCGAGGACAAGACCGCGTTCAGGTCCTTGGCCGCCGTCTTGGGCGCGGTCCCAGTCGATTCGTAGTCCTGAAAGGCGCATGCGGTCGTGGGATTCGATTCGCTTTCGTGCTCGTCGTAGATTTTGGCCAGGATGAGCTGAAGCATGACTTCGTATCGGTCTTCGAGCGACACGCTCGCGCCGTGAAGGACATCCTCGATCCTGGAGAACACATCCAGGAGTGATTCCGGTGGAAGCAGGTCCGGGTGCTTGAGCGTCGTGGCCTTGATCGACTTGCCCGGTCTGGGTAAAAGCGCGATCGGGCCGCCTTTGATGGCCGTAGTCTTGCCGTCGGTCTCAGTCCAGAACACTCGGGGATTGACGCCATCCCAGTAGAGGGCAATGGTGTCGTTGCGAGGCGCGAACTTGAGCAGGGGTTCGACCTGCGTCTTGCGCACGTAGTCGGCCTTGCTGTCGTCACGCTTGATTTCAGCCAGGACGACGGCGTGCTTCAGCATCTCTTCGACCGCATCCGGCTTGGTGCTGTCGATCAGCGCAGCGTCGATGTCCAGAATGGCGAAGTCGCAGCGAAAGCTGTTCTTGCCGCCGTGCCCGAATTTGGCGACGACGGCCTCGATCTTGAAGCGCTTGGGATCGTACCCGAGTGATAGGCAATGCCGAATGGCGTCGATGCGGTGACGCTCTTCGAGAGAACTGAGGTCGGCTGAGCGCTTTTTGGACGGCTTGAGGACGCCGCGAATTGGGCAGGTCAGCGTTAGAGGTTCGATTGTTGTCATTGGTGGCCGTGGTTCTCGGTTTCTGTTACTGGCTCAAGAAGTCATCGGCCGATGGCTTGAGGGGCTGGCAGACAGATGATTTCAGGTGCAGGAAGATGGTCGCGTTGCCCTTGGCCTTTTCCGCAACGCGGACCTGGCAGTCCTCGTAGCTTTCCTTGCCGTGTGGCCAGAAAGTCCAGGTCAAGACGGTGATATTGGCTACGACAACGACCGCCATAACCCAGTATTCGGTCTTGCGCTGTCGCGTCTTCATCGCTTCAGTTGGAGCCATTCCATCAGGACCGAGGTTCATGTGCGCCTCCGGTACTTGCGGTGCTCGACCATCGTCCCGACGATCCGGATCGGCGTCACGTCAGACCGCATGGATGGGTAGTCTTCATTGAGCGGAACCAGCTCGAATACCACGTCGCCGCGCTCGTTCACGCCGCGCGGCCGGTACTTCTTAAAGGTGGCTTCCTCTTCGCCGTTCTTAGCGACAACGTAGTCGCCGGGCTGCGGAGATATGGACGGGTCGATGATGACCCGATCGCCAGGCTTGAACTCGGGAAGCATTGAGTCGCCCTTGATTTCAAGGGCGAAGGCGCTGCTTGAAAGCTCCAGATCGGTCAGCAGGAACTCATCGGCATCGCCTGGTTGGTAGTTGTCCACCACGTCGGTCCATGCGCCTGCCTGGACGTAGCTGATGAGTGGGATAGACCTGCCGCCAACGGGTGCGGGCGCGACGTTTGAAGTCCCAGCAATGGACATTGCGCCTGCGCCAGTCTCCAGCCACGAGGCAGAGCAGCCAATGATGCGTTGAGCCAGCACAAGCCCCTGCTTCGAGATTCCACGCAGCTCCCAGTTGTGCAGCGTCTGGGATGACGAGCCCAGCGCACGCGCGAGCGCCGCTTGGCCGGTGATGCCTTTGAGGTCTTTGGCTGCCTGGTAGAGCCGTTGCATCTGGGGGTTCATGGCGACATTCTCGCAGAAACTAAACAGTTTGTTTTATACAGTATGTTGACATCTGTGTAAACATGGTGTTTAATGTGGGGCATGAACAACGTTAGCAACCCCACATTGGAGGCGGACCGCCAGCTCATCCAAGACCTCGGCGGACCTACACAGCTCGCAAAGCGCTTGGGCTTCCAGAAGCCAGGAAGCGTGCAGCGAGTCCAGAACTGGATCGTTCGGGGCATCCCGCCCGCAGTGAAGCTCGCGCATCCGGACCTTTTCCTCACAACGATCAAGCGCAAGCGCTCAGGCGCATCGCCAGCCAAGGAGTAAGGCATGGCAGGCGACTGGATCAAGATGCGCGCGGACCTGTTCACGCACCCGAAGGTTGTCCGCATTGCGTCCGCATTGAAAGCGGACACGCTCCGGACGGTGGGCGGACTGATGTCCGTTTGGTGTCTGTTCGATGCCCACTCCGAGGACGGACGGCTCGACGGGTACAGCCCCGAAGTTCTGGACGCACACCTGCGTTGGGACGGGTTCGCTGACGCCATGATCGCAGTCGGCTGGCTTGAGCACGACACGGTGCACGGCCTTGCGCTGCCTCGTTTTGACACTCACAACGGTCAGTCTGCGAAGCGGCGCGCGCAGGATGCTGACCGCAAGCGAGAAGTCCGTAAATCGTCCGCATCCGATGCGGACAAAACGCGGACCAGAGAAGAGAAGAGAAGAGATACATCTACTACTGACGTAGTAGATGAAAAGCCCGCTGCGCGGAATCGCCCTGCTGAACGTCCTGCCATCGTCTCCGAAGGCGTCTGGTCGGACTTCCTGGCCATCCGCAAAGCCAAGAAGGCCCCGCTGACCCAGACCGCGCTGGATGGCATCGAGCGCGAAGCGACGAAGGCTGGCATGGGTCTGGCGGACGTGCTGGCGCTGTGTTGCGCCCGTGGCTGGCAGGGCTTCAAGGCCGACTGGGTAGCCGGGCAGAAGCCGGGCGTGGCCATGCCGCAGTCCAAGGCTGCACGCCAGGCTGCCGATCAGGCGTGGGTCGATGAGCTGATGGAGCGCCGGCCGGCCAACGTCATCGACATCACGGACGCGCAGCTCGTCGGGGGTGCCGCATGAACCTCACGACATGGCAACCGACTGAGGACGGCGCGAAGGAGCTGCTGAAGTTCCTGATGGTCGTCTATGGCCAGAAGTTCACCGACCAATGGCGCGGTGTGACGCTGGGCGAAATGAAGGCCGTCTGGTCGATGGCGCTTGCCGGCTACTCGACCGAGGAAGTGCAGCGTGGCCTCAAAGCCTGCATGTCGCGCGTGTGGCCGCCGACGCTGCCCGAGTTCCTTCTGCTCTGCCGGCCGCCCGTGGATCACGAGGCCGCGTTCATCGAGGCCGTGAAGCAGATGCGTCAGCGCGACAACGGCACGGACACCTGGAGCGCTCCGGCGATCTACTGGGCCGCCGTGGAGTTCGGCTCGTGGGAGTTGCGCCAGGCGAGCTGGGACCGCGCGAAGGCGCGCTGGACCCGCATCCTGGACGAGCAACTGGCAAAGGGTGAGCTGCCGCCGGTACCGCCTCGCATGGAAGCGCTGCCAGCTCCAGGGAGGGCGACTGCGAATCCCGAGAAGGTGCGCGAGCTGATCGAGGGTCTGCGCCAGCGCATGGCCATGCCGAAGGGGGCCGCGTGACATGCGTGACTGCCGAACCCTTGGAATCTGCCAAGACCGACCCGTCCGGTGCACCGACTGCCCACTGCCCGGCCTGCGAGTCATTCGGACGACGGCCGTCGGGTGGTCAGTACCGGATGCAGTGCCTGGAGTGCTGCGCGCGCCTGGTGGCCAGCACGTACCCGAATCGGCAGGCGGCGGCGGCCATGATGGTCGTGGTCAAGCGAAACATCGCCCGCTTTGCCCCTACGTTTGGCCCGGCCGACGTGACGGAGCGCGCGCGCCAGATGCTGGAGAGACGCCGTTGAGCGAGCAGGAAGTCGCTTTCGGCCTGGCAGTGGGGGCGCTGCCATGAAGCTCTATTGCGCCCTGTGTGGTCGCCCCATGGATCAGGCCGCCGTCCTTATTGGCACGCTGCCTGTCGGGCCGAAGTGCGCCCAGCGCGCCGGCCTGACAACCCTGGCCCAGCGCAAGAGCGGCCTGGTGTTCCCTGTGGTCCGCCGCCAGGTGGCCAAGCCCAAGCAACCCGAGACCCTGGACTTGTTCGAGGTGGCGGGATGAAGGCTGTGCTCATCAAGACCGACAAGGGCCTGCGCGGATCGACGCCGGCCGATCACGATGCCTGGCTGAAGTTCAAGCGCCGGCTCGACCGCATGGCTCCGGGAACATGGCTGCGCCTGGAGTGGGCACGCCCGCGTCACGGTGCCCATCACCGCAAGCTCTTCGCGCTGCTGGCGCTGGTCGCCGACAACTCGGAGACCTACGACACGCCCGAGAAGGCCCTTGTCGCCGTGAAGCTGGTGACGGGCTATGTCGATCCGGTCATTGACCCGATCACGGGCGAGCTGGTCCAGGTGCCGCGCTCGATCGCCTACGAGTCCATGGAGCAGGACGACTTCGAGCGGTTCTACGAGGCCGCCATCGACGGGGTGCTGCGCCACATCCTCCCGCAGCTCGACCGTGAGACGGCCGATCGCTTGCTGGAGCAGATCGTTTTGGGGTGGGGCTGATGCAGTCGAAGAACAAGAAGGCCCCGACTGCCGCCGAGAAGCGCCACATCGAGCGGGTGAAGTCGCTGCCGTGTGCTGTCTGTGACGCGCCTGGCCCCAGCGACTGCCACGAAATTAAGCAAGGTCAATGGTTCACGTCCGTGGCCCTGTGCCCGTCCTGCCATACCGGCTCGCTGATGGGTCTGCATGGCCAGCGCCGCGCCTGGGCGATCCGCAAGCTCGATGAGCTTGACGCCCTGGCCATCACCGTCGAAAGGCTGGTGGCGGCTTGAAGCGGATGTTGGACATGGAGGACTTCCCTGTGGGCACTCGCGTCATGACGCCGACCGGTCGGGTTGGGACCGTTATCAAGCACCGAGGGGCCGAATCCAAGCTGGATCACTTCCAGCGCCTGACCGTTCGCCTCGATGGCGGGGGCCGCCGTAACCTGGTGACGCTTCAGCCTCATCTGTTGACCAAATATCCGCCGGAGAAGGAGCCGGTGCAAAAAATCGAAGCATGAATACCGTAGTCCTACCCTGGCCCCCGAAAGAGCTGAGCCCGAATGCGCGCCTGCACCACATGGCGCTGCACCGTGTGAAGAAGGCATACCGCACCGCCTGCTGGTTGCAGGCCCGCAAAGCCGGAATGTCGGCCGCGACCCTGCTGGGGGCCGAAGAAGCCGAAGTTCACCTGGTCTTCTACCCGCCGGACAAGCGCAACCGCGACGCCGACAACATGCTCGCCAGCATGAAGGCCGGGCTCGATGGCCTGGCCGACGCCCTGAAGGTGGACGACAGCATTTTCCGGGTGACGTTCGACGTGTCCGATGACATCGGCGGCATGGTCAAGGTTTCGGTGGTCCCTCTGACTAAGGGGGCCGCATGAGCGAGAACACCAAGACCACGACGCCCAGCGTTGCCGGCCCGAGGACAGCCGTGGCGGCAACCGTGCCGAGCGGCAGTCACTACGACGGTCGAGAGCTGCGCCCCTATGCGGGCCGACCTGGTGCAACCGATGCGCTCGCTCTGCCCAGCCGGATCGGAAAGCGCCTGCATTACCGCGATGGAAGGGTGGTCCAGCCATGAAGAAGAAGCGCAAGCCCGTGGGCGTCCATCCGTTCGTGAAGCAGGCTGCCCGTGCCAAGTGGAACGCGGAGGCCGTGACCGCCCAGATTCATGCCCTGACCGGTGCCGACCGCGAGCGCCTGCTGGCGCATGGGTCGGTCCTGTTCTCGGTGGCCGCCGCCTGCGCGATGTACCTGGGCTGGACCGGTGACGAGCCAGACATGCGGATCGTGCGCGCCAGCGTGAACGCCCTGGACGATCTGGCCAAGCGCCCGACCATCACCGACATGGACCGGGGAGCGCTCATGAGCGGGATGCAGGCATCGGCCCGGATCATTGAAGTGACGCCGATCGAAGCCGTCATCGAGGCGGCGCTGATGTACGACGAGCACAGCCGGGCATGGGGGAAAAAATGAAGCCATTGACCCCCAAGCAGGAAGCATTCGCCACGGGCGTCGCGGCCGGTCTGTCGCAGGCCGAGGCGTACCGCCAGGCATTCCCAAACTCACGCGGTTGGAAGGATGAGACCGTCTGGAAGCGCGCCTCCGAGCTGGCCGGCAATAGGGAGGTTCAGGGGAGGATTCAAGAGCTTCGAGACAAAGCGGCCGAGGCCAACGAGGTCACGATCGAGCGTATCGTCGCCGAGGTGGTGAAGATCGCCTTCGCCAATCAGCGCGACCTGATGACCTGGGGTCCGCAGGGTGTGAAGCTGCGCTCCAGCGATGACCTGACCGACGAACAGGCGGCAGCCGTGTCCGAAGTGTCGGAGTCGTTCAGCTCCACCGGCGGCAGCCTCAAGCTCAAGACCCACGACAAGCTGGGCGCGCTGCGCTTCCTGGCCGAGCTGAAGGGCTTTCTGGTCAAGAAGCAGGAAATCACTGGGGCCAATGGCAAGGACCTGGTGCCCGAGGCTCCGAAGGGTGTGCTGGTCGTGCCCGGCGTGATGTCCGAGGAAGCCTGGGAAAAGATGATGGCCGAGCGCCAGGAGGGCGGAGCTTGATGGCGCGCTGGGCTCCGCTGCCTGGCGCGCAGTTTCGATTCCTGACGTGCCCGACCTTCGAGGCCCTGATGCACGGCACGCGCGGCGGCGGCAAGACCGACACGCTGCTGATGTCATTCGCCATGCACACGGGCAAGGGCTACGGCCAGCATTGGCGCGGCGTGCTGTTTCGCCTGACCTACCCGCAGCTCGCGGACGTGGTGGCCAAGTCCCGCCGATGGTTCACCCAGTTCTTCCCGGAAGCCAAGTTCAACAAGGCCGAGCACTACTGGGAGTGGCCGACCGGGGAAATGCTGTTCTTCCGCTACGGCGCAAGCGAGGACGATTACTGGAACTACCACGGCCACGAGTACCCCTGGCTCGGGTTTGAAGAGCTGACCAACTGGCGCGACCTGAGCTTCTACGAGGCCATGCACTCGACCTGCCGGTCATCGTTTCCCGGCATGCCCCGCATGGTGCGCGCGACCTGCAACCCATTCGGCAAGGGGCACGGCGCGGTCAAGGAGCGCTTTCGCCTGGGTGAGGGTGGCGTGCCATCCGGCCAAGTCATCCGCAACGAGGGTGAAAAGCCGCGCGTCGCCATCCGCTCCAGCATCTTCGAGAACAAGGTTCTGCTGGCCAACGATCCGGACTACCTGGCCACGCTCCAGGCCCTGAAGGACCCGAACCGGCGCAAGGCATGGCTCGATGGCGACTGGGACATCCACGTCGGTAGCTTCCTGGAGGGCGTCTGGGACGTGAAGCGCCACGTCGTGGAGCCCTTTGCCATTCCGTCGAGCTGGAAGGTCTGGAAGTCCATGGACTGGGGCTATGCCCGCCCGTATGCCGTCTATTGGATGGCCATGGACCCAGACGGCGTGCACTACATCTGGCGCGAGCTGTATGGCATCGGCGAGAAGCCCAACGAGGGCAGCCGCGAAGACGCCGCGAAGGTGGCCAGGAAGATCAGGGCCATCGAGGAACACGACGAGCGCCTGGGCTACGAGTACCGCCTGAACCTGGCAGACCCGGCCATCTTCTCCAAGATCGGCGCGGACCGCTCGATCGGCCAGATATTCCGCGAGGGCGGGGTGAAGTGGATGGAGGCTTGGAACGCCAAGGGCTCACGGGTCAACGGCGCGCAGGAAATCATCCGCCTGCTGTCAGAGGACCGGCTGAAAGTGTTTTCGAGCTGCAAGCACTGGCTGCGCACCGTTCCGGCCCTGCCGCCATCGGACGACAACCCGGAAGACGTGGACACCGACGCCGAGGACCACGCCTGGGACGCCACGCGCTACGGCGTCATGCGCCGCCGTCGCTCTCCGGACGAGGAACAAATATCCGCCGACCTGGATGAGCCGACCAAAAAATACGACGACGACACCTATCGACTGAGGGTTTGACCATGCCGATGACCGAAGAAAACAAGACCGCAGCCGATGGCTCGCGCGACACGCCCCAGCCCGACGAGCTGGCGCGCAAGTGGAACAAGCGAATCTCGAACGCACGCGCGTACTGGGACAAGTTCCACAAGCGCGTGCGCCACAACCGCGCCGAGGTGGCTGGCTTCAACTGGCAGGCTGACCCCAAGGCCAAAGACTTCTACAAGCACCGGGCCAACCTGATCCACGGCACGATCACCGCGATCCTGCCCAGCATCTACGCCCGCAACCCGGAAATCAGCGCGACCCCGCTGTACCGGGCGGACAACCTCAAGCTGTTCTGCAAGACCATCGAGACGGTCACGAACCGCTGTCTGGAGCGTGCGCGACTGAAGGACCGGGCCAAGGCGACCGTGCGCAGTTCGCTCACGTCGTCCTTCGGCATCGTCAAGGTCATGTACCAGCGCGACATCCAGAACGACCCGATCATCCTGGCGCGCATCAACGACACGCAGGACAACATCGCCGAGGCCGAGCGCCTGATGGCCGACATCGACGATCCCGACCAGCGCCAGGCGCAGGAAGCAAACATCGAAGAGCTGCGCCAGCTCATGACGGCGCTCAAGGAGCAGGTCGAAGTCGTCGCGGCCGAGGGTCTGGTCATCGACCGCGTGCTGACCGACAACCTGCTGATCGACCCGTCGGTGTGCGAGTTCTTCGACTACCGGGATGCGGACTGGCTGTGCCAGATCATCCCCATGAAGAAGTCCACCGCCGAGGCGACCTATGGCATGAAGCTGACCAATGCCAAGGCGTACCAGGACAACGCCCAGATGCCCAAGAAGGACGGGCGACTGGCCAGCGGCGCGGCGATGCTGGACGAGGACAAGCAGATCGCCATCCTGGAAATCTGGGACAAGAACACCCAGCGCGTCTACACCATGGCCGAGGGCTGTGACTTCTGGCTGCGCGATCCGTATTCCCCACGCAAGGCTGGCGAGCGGTGGTACCCGTTCTTCTTGCTGCCCTACCAGGTGGTCGATGGCCAGTTCGTGGCCCCGAGTCTGGTGGACCTGACCTACATCCTCCAAGACGAGCACAACCAGGCACGCGATCGCTTCAACGAGCACCGCGACCTGTGCCTGCCTGGCTGGGTGGCATCGGGAGAAGTCAGCGAGAAAAGCATCAAGCGCTTCAAGGACAGTGAGCTGGGTGAAATCACGATCGTGGACACCGAGGGCAAGCCGCTGTCGCAGGTCATCATGCCGCGCGAGCATCCGGCCATTGACCCCGTGGTGTACGACACCAGCGCCGTGCGCTACGACTGGGAGCAGGTCACGGGCTTGCAGGATGCGGCCCGCTCCACGGTGGTCAAGCCCAAGACCGCGACTGAGGCGTCGATCATGCAGCAGTCGCTGTCTGGCCGGACCAGCGAGTTCCGCGATCAGGTCGAAGACTGGCTTCAGGAGATTGCCCAGTACGCGGCCCAGATTCTTCTGCAAGAGCTGACCCCGGCGCAGGTCGAGCGAATGATGGGTCCGCCCGAGCCGCAGACCATTAACACGGGCGGCTTGCCCATGGTCGTCGAGGTCAAGCCCTACGACTGGCCCCAGCTCTCGCGCGACCAGGTGTTCGAGATGGTCGAGATGCGCATTCGAGCCGGCACCACTGGCGCGCCCGACAAGCTCGAAGAGCAGGAAAACTGGGGAAAGATTCTCCCGATCATTCAGAACCTGGTGACAGGGATCACGCAGGCCCGCATGCAGGGCGCGGACGCTGAACCCCTCATCAACCTGCTGCGCGAAACCATCAAGCGCTTCGACGAGCGCCTGGATGTTGAGCAGTTCATCCCCAAGGCTCCCGCGATGCCAGCCCCGGCCATTCCGCCGGGCCTGCCGGCTGGTCTGCCCGCATAAGTTCCCCAACCACAACCAAGGAAATCCACCATGCCACTCTGGAAGCAACGAATGCTCTCGCGCCTGATGAAGCCCGCCGACGGTGAAGGCGGCGATCTGGGCGGCGGCGCATCGGGCGACACGTCCGCCGTCGATACGTCCGGGACCGATGACGCGGGCGCTCCTGCCGGTGACGACGATGCCGGTACCGACGCCAATCCGCAGGCGAGTGCCGGCGAAGAACCTGCCGCAGACACCGGCACGAACGACGAGCTGCCGACCGACAAGCCCCAGTCCCCCAAGATGCTCGCCCTTCTGGACGAGCTGTCGGGCGAGAAGCCTGCCGACAAGCCCGCCGATGCGCCCAAGGCCGACGACAAGCCCGCAGGCGATCCGCCCGCAGCCGACAAGCCTGCCGCCGATCCCACGCAGGGCAAGACATCGGAGCAGGAAGAAGCCGAGCTGCTGGAGGGCGTGAAGTCCGAGCGCGGCAAGGAGCGCATCAAGGCGGTGTTCGCCGAGAAGAAGCAGCTCGAAGCCGACATCACCGAGTTCCGCGAGCTGGTGAAGTCCACCGGCATGAGCGCGCAGGAGTTCGCAACGACGCTAGAGTTTGGCCGCCTGGTCAACTCAGGCGACGAGAAGAACATCCGCGTCGCCCTCGAAATGATCGAGACGCAGCGCGCGGCGCTGTACCAGAAGCTCGGGGTCGAAGCGCCAGGCGTGGACCTGTTGGCTGGCCACGATGACCTGAAGCAGGCCGTCGAGAACATGGAAATCACGCGCGACAAGGCCCTGGAGCTGGCCAAGCTGCGCAAGACGCAGGCGGACCTGACCCAGCGCCAGCAAGCCGAGACCGAGCGCGCGCAGAGCCAGGAGCAGTACCGCCAGACGGTGCAGTCGGCCGCGACCGCCATGGAAGCCTACCTCCAGACCCGCGCCAAGGAAGCCGACCATCCCGCGCGCCTGAAGATCATCGGCGAGCACTTCCAGAACCCGGCCAACCTCCAGCGCTTTGTGCAGACCTTCGAGCCCAAGCAATGGACCGCCGCGCTCCAGATGATGTACGACGGGATCGTCGTGCCCAAGGCCGCGCCGACCAGCCAGGCGCAACCCCTGCGCTCGCGCCCCGCACAACTGGGCACGCCTGCCGCGCAGGGCAACTCTCCGATGGATCGCCTGGCTCAACACCTGGACAACCTGGGCATCTGACCCGTAGCACGAAAGGAGGCCAGCGATGGCCATGAAAGACCTGAAGATCACCAAAAAGGAAGCCAAGGCCAAGAGCGAAAGCATGGTCATCGGATCGCCCGAGCAGGAGCGCTACCCCTATGGTCTGCGCCTGGACCTGAACAACGACACGCTGGAAAAGCTGGGCATGAAGTCGCTGCCGGCTGTCGGCACGGTGCTCATGTTCGAGGCCAAGGCCAAGGTGGTCGGCTCTCGCCAGTCCGCAACCGAGGGCTCTGAGAACCGCAGCGTCGAGCTTCAGATCACGCACCTGGACCTGGAAGAAGGCGAGACCGACGAAGAGGTCAATGAAGGCGAGCTGACGCGCGGCCAGGCCGGCGCGATGAGCAAAGTCGCGCAGAAGATGCGCGGCATGTGAACAAATATCCGGCGAGGGCTTGACGGAGACTGAAAATTCTCTCTGCCAGTTCTGCATCGTCGTGCTGACTGGTCTGCAATGAGCGTAAGCGGGGATCGCCTCCCGCAGCGGATCAGCCAGCACCTCGATGCGGTACACGCCGAATTAGTCGCTGCACCGGTGGGGTCGCGTCCACCAGGACCAAGTGCACCAGATCAAGCCGTACCCGAGTCGCGCCGGGAATCTGATGCGCTGAACGCACGGGAAGGGTCTGCCGTGGACGGTGTGGAAGGTGTTTTTCAAACCTTTCATTTCGGAGCAGCGACATGCCCATTTCCAATCAAGACTTGCAGGAGTTGGCCAAGGTTTCCTTGGACGAGTACCTGCGCAACATGCCCGTGGACCAGATCGCCACGGAGCGCCCCCTTCTGAAGAAGCTCATGGAAGGTCGCAAGACGTTCCTGGGTGCCAAGCAGAACGTCGTCGAGAACGTCCGCAAGACCTACGGCAGCAACTTCGCCTGGGCCTACGGCGAAGAGCAAGTCTCGTTCAACAAGCGCAACACGACCGAGCAGGCCGCCTTCCCCTGGCGTCGTGCTGTCGATGGCCTGTACATCGACTATGACCGCCTCTTCGGTGCCGGTATCAAGGTGCGCGAAGGTGAGCGCGGCGCGTTCAAGCTGGAGCAGAACGAAAAGGTCCAACTGCTGAACCTGCTGGACGAGCAGATGGAATCCCTGCGCGAAGGCTTCATGCAGAAGCTGGACCTGGAGCTGCACCGCGACGGCACGCAAGACGCCGACGCGATCGGCGGCCTGGACACGCTGGTTTCCACCGATCCCTCCACTGGCGTCGTGGGCGGCCTGGACGGCGCGACCGCGACCTACTGGCGCAACCATGCCGCGACTGGCATCCAGACCGGCACGGTGGGCACGCTGGCGCAGGCCATGGAAACCGGCTGGCGTCGTTGCATTAAGAACGGTGGCAGCCCCAACTTCATTCTGGCCGGCGGCAAGTTCATCGACGCATACCGCAAGGAAATCGTCGTCACGAACAACGCCAACGCTGGCGAGGTGAAGCGTCTGGACGCAGGCGTCGGCAACGGCGTGAACACCGGCCTGTACTTCAAGGGCGTGGAAATCATCTGGGACCCGCAGTTCGAGGAACTCGATGCCCTGACCACGCCGACCGTGCAATGGGAGAAGCGCTGCTACTTCCTGAACACCAAGCACATGAAGTACCGCGATGACGACATGGACATCGTGACCCCCATCCGCCCGCACGACGTGCTGGCCATGTACGCGATGGTCAACCTCCGCTGCGCGCTTTCTACCAACCGCCGCAACGCGCAGGCTGTCCTCGCCATCGCCTGATCGGCGATGCCAACGCCCCGGCCGGCTCACCCCGGTCGGGGCTTCTTCAAACCTGAGAACGCGAGGAAGCCATGAGCAAGACCAATGTCCCCCTGTTGAACGTCACGATCCGACGTGACGCCAACACCATCACCCCCGTCACCGTGCCGCCCTACGAGCTGTCGCTGCTGCGCCAGATGTTCGGCAAGGAGAACGTCACCGAAGGCGATCAAGCCGGTGTCATCGAAGTGGACGCATCGACCGAGCACGAGCGCCTGAGCGCCAAGTACGGCGCGGCCAAGGTCTCCAAGGTCTACGGCGACGACGAAGGCGAGCGCCTGAAGGAGCTGGTCGAGAAGGCCGCCGTGAAGGTCAAAGCCGAGAAGACCGAAAAGGTCGAGAAGTAATCCCCGGCAGGAGAAGCAAAGATGGCGCAGCCGCAAGAGTATTCCCGCGACACCGATTTCACCGAGCGCGAGGGCGATGACACCGACCATGCCGCTCTGAACGCGGAGCTGGACGCGGCTGCGCAATCCATCAATCAGGTCCGGACGAACCTGGCCAAGATTCAGAAGGACGACGGCTCGCTCGCAAGCGATGTCGTCGGCCTCGATCAGCTCAAGCCTGAGCTGCGCAACGGCATCCCTGGCCCACAAGGTCCGCAGGGTGCCACTGGCCCGCAGGGCATGCAGGGCCTGCAAGGCGTCGCTGGCCCCGTTGGTCCGCAAGGGCAGCAGGGCGAACGCGGTCCGCAAGGCGAGACCGGACCCCAAGGCCCTCAAGGCATCCAGGGTCCGCAGGGCGTCAAAGGCGACACGGGCGCGACTGGTGCACAAGGCCCCCAAGGTCAGCAGGGCCTGAAGGGCGACAAGGGCGACAAGGGTGATACCGGTGCGACCGGAGCCACTGGCGCGACTGGTCCCCAAGGCCCGCAGGGCGAGCAAGGTATTCAGGGGCCGATGGGCGCGCAAGGTCCGATCGGCCCCCAAGGTCCGCAAGGCATCCAAGGCGTGGCCGGCATGTCCTTTGACGTGGATGCCGTTGGCGTCTATGCCGACCGCGCCAACTACAACAACGAGCCGCACGGCTTCGCCTTCCTGTCCACCGACAACGGCTTTCTGTACCTGCGACTGGGCAGCACGCCGGGCGTCTGGTCTGGTGGCGTGCCCTTCGGTAAGGGCGAGAAGGGCGACCAGGGCGTGCAGGGTCCTGTCGGTCCCATGGGTCCAGTCGGTCCGATCGGTCCGCAGGGTCCGCAAGGCATCCAGGGCGAGACCGGGCCGCAGGGCGCGACCGGCCCGATCGGGCCGCAAGGTCTGAAAGGTGACACGGGCAACACCGGAGCGACCGGGCCGCAGGGTCCGACCGGCGCAACCGGTCCACAAGGTCCACAAGGTCCACAAGGCATCCAAGGGCCTCAAGGCATCCAAGGCCCGCAAGGTGCGCGCGGCATGACCTGGCGCGGCGAGTGGAGCAGCGTGACGGCCTACGTCGCCGACGATGCCGTCTTCTACAACGGCCGTTCTTGGATCGCCAAGCAGTCATCCACCAACGTCACTCCGTCCGATGCTGCCAGCACGCAGTGGGGCAAGCTCGCAGAGAAAGGCGACCAGGGCATACAGGGTGTTCAGGGTCCGGCTGGTCCAACTGGCCCGGCTGGTCCAACTGGTCCCCAGGGCAACACCGGAGCAACTGGCCCGCAAGGCCCGACCGGAGCGACTGGTCCTGCTGGTCCGCAAGGTCTGACTGGGCCGCAGGGTCCGCAAGGTCCGCAGGGTCCGCAGGGGCCTGCTGGTGACGTGACAAGCCGTGTGGCCAAGACTGGCGACACGATGACTGGAAACCTCAATATCCAGAATGCTCGCCTTCGGGTCTGGGTCGATAACGGTGCCAGTTCCTGGATTGAAATGCTGGATGACGAGTCGCCGAACGGCATCAAGTACATCCATGCGAACTCAAACAACATCGGTTTCGTAGGTGGTGGCGGCTCCTGGAGGGCATACACAAACGAAAACGGTCACATCTGGGGCGCTGCATACGGATGGCTGCACGACTACTTCTTCGCGTCGGTGGCCAACTGTGCCCCCGTTCGGATGTACGGCATTAACTGCAACGGCAATGCGGGCAACTGCGTACCAGAGGGGCCGATCAACTGCTACGGCGGCGGAAACCTTGGCCAGACGCGCGTGGAATTGATCGACAACGGATCGCAGATTCAGCTCCGATCCGTTCAATACAACTACAACTGCAACTGCAACTGCGCTTGCGATTGCTGCTAAGGGGGAGAAATGAAGTGCTTTGTCGTCGAAAAGAACCGTCCTTTCCCGCTGGACGTTGAGCTGATCGGTTCCGTACTGCGCTTTCGCACAGGTACGGCAGTGCCTGTGCAAGGCGAAGGCTCAAGCCCGGAGAACGTCATTGAGTCTCGCGGCGCGTATGCAGTTACCAACCTCTCTAACGACTGGCGAGAGATTGACCTTGAGGGTTTGCGCGCGCATCGCCACTTCGGCGATCACGCCTGCTTCATGCTGTACGACGCGGCTGCGGCCAACAGCGAGAAGGTTCATCAGTCCATCTTTGATGCTCCGTTCGCACTCTTCCCCGCGACGTTCCCGTCCAAGATGACCTCGTGGGAGTACCACGCAACGGTGGTCCAGGTTTTTCCTGTCATTTCCGTCCTGATCCCGTTTGCGGATAGCCCCGTGAGCGAATGGGCGATCACTGTCAACGTCTGCCATGCCGACCTGGTGAAGGCTGAATCGGGGATTGAGCTGTCCGATCGCGTGCAGCGCATGACCGGGGAGCACTTCTTCCCAAGGATTCAATTCGCCCAGGCAGCGATTGAAGTTACGCCAGACGATCAGGTTCAGGTTTCCTTCGAGCTTGTCGGTCAGGACGGGTTGGCTATCGCCGACCGCGAAGTCGATGTGTACCTAGAAGCGACTGCTGGCGCTTTGTCGCACAGTCGCTGTCGCACGGTTGGCGGAACTGGTCTCGTCTTCTTCCGAGCATCCGACCTGGTTGCTGGCGAGACCGCGAAACTCAAGTGCGGCTTCAAGCACTTTAGCGGCACGGACGACCTTGAGGTGCGTGTCGTATGAGGCTTGATTTGTTTGCCTGGCCTGTCGGTGTCTGGGCGTCTGGCTTCGATGCGGAAACAGACGCCCGGCTGTACGACGGCCTGCTTGACCTCTGGCGAGAGGTCCGCACTGGACCTGAAGTGTGGGATCGCAAGCCGCACGACATCTTTGCGGACAGAGCCGATCTGTGTGCCGACCTGAAAGGGTTGGTCACGGCCTGCGCGTACGAGTTCATGGCCGGAAAGGGCGAGGTTATCTCCGTCGTCGGCCGCGTCGTGGTGCGTGAGAAAGGCCAGGAAATCCTGACCCACACCGACCAGGGCTTCTCGCACATCCATGGCGTCTACTTCCCGCTCGGACGTGAGCTGAACCCTGAAGTTGTCGATCACCTTGGCGGACCGGTCTACCAATTCGGCAAAAACGGTCTTGGTCTGTCGAACAACGCCAACTTCGTGACAAACAACGGCGGACAGGCTCCACGGATGCCGTGGGAAGCGCCGCGCACTTTCTGGATTGCTCCGCATCGCGGACTCTTGGTCCTTCACGACGCGCGGATGGTTCACCAGCAGCGGCCCTCTGACTTTGACGGCCTTTTCATGAACGTCTCGCTCAACATCAACGTAAAGGCCACGCATGGCTAAGTTCACCATCCACGCGCGCAAACCCGACGGCTCGATCGTCTGGATGCAGTACGACAATGAGACGAGCGATCTGACCGACGCTATGGGCAAGCGGATCGTTTCTCGCTTGGACGTGGCTGCCCGGCCTTCGGCTCCGGTCACTTCCAAAGAAACCCCACTGGGCAAGACCAGCCCGCGCGTGCTCAAGATCAGCCTGGGCCTCTCCTGCAACTACGAGTGCGAATACTGCTCCCAGCGGTTTGTGCCACGCGCCGATGAGACAAACCCCGGCGACGTGGACGCCTTCATCGCCGGCCTCGATGGTTGGGTGAAGACGCCTCCCGAGGCGGTCGAGTTCTGGGGTGGCGAGCCCCTGGTCTACATCAAGACCCTGCGCCCACTGGCCGAAGCGATTCGCGCCAAGTACCCGAGCGCGGCTCTGTCCGTCATCACGAACGGCTCGCTGCTCAACGCTGAGACGAGCGACTGGCTCGAGCAGATGGGCTTCAGCGTCGGCATTTCGCACGATGGCCCTGGCCAGCATGTGCGCGGCCCCGATCCGCTGCAAGACCCCGAGAAGCGCGCGGCCATCATGGACCTGTACGCGCGACTGGCACCCAAGGGACGGATCAGCTTCAACGCCATGGTGAACCGCTCGAACGTTTCGCGCGCAGCCATCCAGCGCTTCTTTGTCGAGCTGACTGGCGACCCGATGGTCCCGATCGGTGAGGGCGGCTTTGTGGACGCCTACGACGAGGGCGGCATCGCTCAGTCGCTGCAAGCCGACGAGCTGCATGGCTTTCGCAATCTTGCCTTCCACGAGGTCCGAACCGGCCAGGCCGCGAACGTTCAGGCGGTGCGCAACAGGACCGCATCCTTCATCAACTCCATCCGCACGGGCCGGCCGGCATCAAGCCTGGGCCAAAAGTGCTCGATGGACCAGGCCGACAAGATCGCGGTGGACCTGCGCGGCAACGTGCTGACCTGCCAGAACGTGAGCGCGGCCAGTGTTGCACCCAATGGCCAGGCGCATCGCATTGGCCATGTCTCTGACCTGGCGGCGGTCAAGCTCAACACGTCCACGCACTGGAGCAAGCGCAAGGACTGCCCGAGCTGCCCGATGCTCCAGATTTGCCAGGGCTCGTGCATGTTCTTGGAAGGTCCGCTGTGGGACCGCTCCTGCGACAACGCCTACTCCGACGCAGTGCCGATCTTTGCGGCCGGCATCGAGTTCCTGACCGGGTGCGTGCCGATCTACATCGACGGCGACTTCCGCGAGGACCGCAAGGATATCTTCGGCATGGTCAACGGGGTGCCCCAGGCCAAGCCCAAGCGCGTCATCCCCATCAACGCCATCGCCTGAACATGATCGACAAAGACCCAACCTCTTATTCGCTCGTGACGTACCTGTGGGTCTTCATGCTCGCCATTCTCGGAGGCATCGTGAACTTCATGCGCAAGCTGCAAACCGGCCACGCCCGCGTCTTCAACCTGGTGGAGTTCGTTGGGGAAATCGTGACCAGCGCTTTCGCGGGTGTCATCACGTTCTGGCTGTGCGAGAACGCGGGCTTCTCGCCTCTGGTGACGGCCGCCTTCGTGGGCGTCTCGGGCCACATGGGCAGCCGGGCGATCTTCATGTTCGAGAACTGGCTGAAAGCCAAGTTCCCCGCCTGAGAAAGGAACGAAATGGAACAGCAAGAGCAAGCGACCCTTAATCCGGACTACTGGAATCAGGGGGCATTCCACCAGGCCCTGCAAGCCGTGCCCTTCAAGCAGCGTGACGCGGCCGGCGTGCTGGTGGTCAACGTCAACGACCACTTCTTCAAGGTCAATGCCGGCACGCTGGTCATGGCCCGCGTGCCTGAAGACATGTCCCTGCCGAAGGACTGGCAGCCGGTACCCGAGGCGCATCCGATGCGCGGCAAGGCGCTGTCCATGATCGGCTTGGAGGCCGGCCAATGAACGGGCTCGCCGAACGCAATAAGACGCTGGGCGAGCTACTGACCGAGCTGCGGGTGCGCCTGGGCTTCGTCGCACAGGGGTCGGCTGCGAAGAACAACGAGGCGACCCTGAAGAGCTACCTCCAAGAGGCGCATGACTTCGTATTCGCTGAGCTGGACCCTCCGGCCATGCGCAAGAAGTCGATCATCACGACGCAGGCAGACTCGTACCTGTACGACTGGCACGACGATGCAGCCGGCGAGGACATCGACCCTGGCAGCGTCATTTCCGTCTGGGTGAAGGTATCCGGCACGATCCGCGAGCCGCTGACCTACGGCATCACCGAGACCGACCGGTCCTTCGAGACCCTGCGCCAGCAGCCCGAGAAGTACGGCACGCTCAATGGCCAGCTCGAAATCTGGCCGGTCCCCGAGCGCGCCTATGACCTGATCGTCGAGCACACGGCAACCAAGAGCCGCTTCACGCAGGCGGGCGACCGTCCGAGCGTGCCCGATCGCCTGGTGTTCCTGTACGCCCTGGCCAACGCCAAGGCGCACTACCGCCATCCGGACGCGCAGGCTCCGGCGCAGGCGTTTCAGACCATGCTGAACAAGGAAAAGACCCGGCAGAAGGAAGGCCGGCGCTACTTCGCGGGAGGCAAGGAATCGCGCGAAGCGCAGGTCGTCAAGTCCGGTGACGGGTACCGACTGAGGGGCTGACGTGGCGGAAATCACCTTCGACCGCTTCGACCTCGGCATCGACATGCGCAAGGGCGCGTCCGTCTCGGACGCCAACCGCCTGCGCGAGATGAAGAACGCCTACGTCACGACGGGCCTGGCCACGGAGAAGCGCCCCGGCCTGACGCTGGTGGCCACGCTGGAGCCTGGCACCAAGGGCCTGTTTGCCGCATTCGGCAAGCTGCACACGTTCTACGGCCAGGGCACGGTCGCGCATGCCAACACGCTGTTCCAAGCCAACCGCGTGCCGTATTCCTCGGGCTCTTACCCGGTCGAGGACGTGAGCTTTGCCGATGTCTTCAACGGCTTCATCTATGCGGCCATCCGGTACCAGGGCGGCTTTCAGGAGCACCACTACCTGGACGGCAGCGCCAGCACGCACATTGCCGACCTGGCATGCCCGGACACGCCCGGCGTCGTCAAGCTCGCGTCCAAGATTTTTGCGGTCAACGGCGACACGGTGCGCTACTGCAAGACCGGCAACCCGCGTGACTGGAGCGCCGCCAATGACGCGGGCTTTCTTCCGACCGGGCTCAACTCGCGCGGCGATCGCGGGGCCAACGCGCTCGGGGTGTACCAGAACAACCTGATCGTGCTGTCCAAGGATGGCGCGCAGGTCTGGAAGGTGGACCCGGACCCGGCCGCCATGGCGCTCCAGGACATCGTGGAGAACGTGGGCACGAGCTACCCGCGCACGGTGGCCAACGTCTCGGGCGATCTGTACTTCCTCTCGGACTACGGCTTTCGCTCGATCACGACGCTCCAGCTCACGAACAACCTGGCCGACCTGGATGTCGGCTCGCCCATCGACACGCTGGTGCGCGCGCGCATCAAAGCCGGGGGCTTCACGCCCAAGGCGTTCTACTTCTATGGCACTGGCCAGTACGTGTGCGCCATGGGCAACGAGCTGTTCGTCTACTCGATTTCCCGCACGGCCAAGATTGCGGCTTGGTCGCACTATTTCCTGCCGGCCACGGCCGACGCCTTCGCGGAGCTGGGCCAGACGCTCTACATCCGCTGCGGTGACGACGTTTTCAAGCTCGATCCGGACGTGCACGCGGACCAGGGCCAGCCCTACGAGGTGGTCATCCAGCTCCCGTACATGGATCTCAAGAAGCCAGGGCGCAACAAGCGAATCTTCGGCGCGGACCTCGTGATGGAGGGTCGCTGCGAGTTCTCGGTCGGCTTCGACGTGCGCGACCCTACTGCCTTCACCGATCCGGTCCGAGTTAAGGGCAACACGCGCGGCGGTGGAATGATCCCCGTCGAGTGCTGCGGTACCGAGTTCTCGCTGAAGTTCCGCAACTTCGACAACAAGCCGTTCCGCCTGGACGCGGTGACGCTGTACTTCGATGACCTGGGGCCGACCTGATGCGGGTGCGATTTTTCTCCGTCGGCGACCACGAGGGGCTTGAAGATCAGCAGGACGCGATGCTGGCGCTGTGGACGCGATGCCCGGCCTGCGGTGACTTTGAGCCGCAAGACCTGTTCGGGATGGTGCGCGACGGCCGGGCTGTCATTGGCGCGGTGTACGAGGGCGATCGGCCGGTGCTGGCCGGGGCCTTCGAGTTCATCCATTACCCGCGTCAGCTCGCGGTGAATGTCATGGCGCTGGCCGGCGAGCAGATGGATGCGGCCATGGACGCCTTCTGGGAGACGTTCAGGCAGTGGTGCCGGTCAGCCGGTGCCGAAGTGATTGAAGCGCGGTGCGCGCCTGGCATGGCCAGGTTGCTCGCCCGCAAGGGGTTTGAGCCGGCCTACACGGTGGTGCGGCAGAAGTTGGAGGACTGAATGGGCGGTGGTGGTGGTGGCGATCCGGCAGCCGAAAGCCGGAGGCAAGAGGAAGAACGTCAGGCACGCATCAAGGCGGCCACGGACGAAATCAACAACATCTTCGCCAACAAGGTGAAGAAAACCAATCCTGACGGCAGCGGGTTCTGGGTCGATGGCGATCCGGCCAACGCGCGCGACACGCTCTATGCAGACCAGCGCAAGACCGTCTACGACCTGAACAAGACCGAAGTGGATCGCCAGGCTAAGGAAGCCGAGCGGACCAACCGCTTCGGCCTGGCCCGTATGGGTCTGTTGGGCGGATCGGTGGACGTGGACAGCAACGCGGAGCTGAACCGTCGCACGAACGAGGGCCTGCTTCGCGCTGGCGGCATCGCCGACCAGGCGGCGGCCGACCTGAAGGCATCCGACGAGAAGACCCGCTCGAACCTTATCAGCATGGCGCAGTCGGGTATCGACACCGGTACCGCGTCGCAGATGGCCTTGCAGGGCCTGAAGGTGAACGCGGACAGCGTGGCGCAGCAGCGCTCGGGCTCCAGCATTGGCAGCCTGTTCAACGACCTGAGCCAGGCATACCTGGCCAACCAGGTCAACGCAGGCCGCGCGGCAGGTGCGGGCTATGGCCAGCAGTGGTACGGCGTTTCCGCGCCGACCCAGCGCTATGCAGGCAACTGAGGGAGGTTAAGACATGGACCCGATCACCATAGCATCCCTCGTCGCCATGTTCGCCGGGTCGGCCATGCAGTACAAGGCCGCGCAGGACGCGCAGGAACGCCAGAACGCGGCCATCCGCGAAGGTCTCCAGCGCCAGCGCGAATTGCAGATGCAGGCCGAGCAGAAGGCCATGGGCACGGCGCGCGAGTTCAACACCGAAGACCGTCGCACCGAGCAGACCCAGATTGCCGACCAGATCAGCCAGGAGCTTCTGACGCCGGTCAGTGAGAGCCAGGCGATTCGCTCGCAGCAGCAGACCACGCAGGGCAATGTCTCGGGCGACTACACCACGGCCAAGGCCGCCTCGGACGTGGCCTCGCTCAAGGCGGCCGAGCAACTGGCCCGCCTGTTGGGCAAGTCCACGTCGGCCAACCGCCTGCGCATGAACGAGGGCATTCGCCTGATGGATGCCGGGCAGGCGATCGACCAGCTCGGGAGCTTTTCGCGCGGCAACCAGGGGGCCGACCAGATCGCCATCCAGGTCGCCGGCCGACCTGATGCCGGGCTCCAGTTCGGCGGCAGCGTGCTCCAGGGGATCGGCAGCGCTGGCCTCATGGGCGGCGGCTCCGCTGGGAAAGTCACGGGCGCGGACCTGGCGGCAGCCAATGCCACGGCCGACCCGATCGCAACGCTCAACGCATCCAAGGGCTGGACGGGCTCGGGCAACACGTCCTGGCTGGACGCACTTCGGAGGATCGGACAGTGAACTTCACCATTGACGGAGGCGGCGCGCTCGCCGCAGGCCAGGGCATCGGCAACCTCATAAAGGCGGCGGCCCTGGCTCCCATGTACCGCCAGAACGCAGAGCAGGATGCCATGCTCAAGGGCGCGCAGGTCTACAACCAGACCATGAGCGGCAACAAGGCCGGTACCGAAGCCGAATTGCTGGCGCTCAAGCTCGGGCTCCAGCGCGATCCGCTCAAGACCGTGATGCTTGAGCAGCAGGTGCCGCTGGATCGGCGCGCGGCCATCGAGACTTTCATCAACACCGGCAGTTTCGGTCCGTCCTACGACGTGCCGGCCGATGGCGTCGGACCTGTTCAGCCCGCGCCAGTGGACCCCGCCAAAATGAGCACCATCGCCCGCTCGATGGCGCTCTACAACAAGACGCTGGGCGTCGGCGGCAAGGTGGACGACATGGCGCAGGCCGCCGACATCGAGCAGAAGATGCGCGACCGGGCCGCTGTCATCCAGAACCCGGCGCTGGCGCTGCCTACCGCGCAGGCGTTCTACGCCACGAGCGGCAAGGCTCCGTTCGACAACGTGGGCAACACCGGCATGACGCTGAACGCGCTGACCGGCAACCAGTTCGAGGGTAGCCCTGCGCTGGCTAAGCTCTTCGCCGATGCGGAATCTGCCCTGGCCAACCAGCGCAACGCAGCGGCCGGCGCTTCCGGTGCAGCGGCTGGACTCTCCAACGCTCGCCGCGACCGCGTGACGAGTGGCCTGGACAAGCCCGTGACCGTCGTGGACGACGAGACCGGGCAGGCGTCGGTGACGGCCATCCCGACCCGTGGCGATCCGCGCACGATCGGCGTCGCGCCGACCAAGGGGACGGGCGTGGACGCGACCAACGCCAAGACCCGAAACGCCATCATCGCGGCCGTCGAGAAGGAAATGCCTGGCGCTGACGAAGCGACCATTTCCGCCGAGGTCGAAAAGCGTTTGGCTCGCCGTGGTCTGTCTGGTACCGGGAACAAAAATCCGGCAGCCAGCGCCAGCACGCCAAAAATCCCAAGTCAGTCGGGGCAGTTCAAGAGCCCCGATGAGGTCAAGGCGGCCTACAAGGCGGGCAAGATTTCCCGCGAAGCCGCCATGGCAACCCTGCAAAGAGACTTTGGGATGAAGTAATGCGAGCTGATGAGTTCCTGGACGGCCAGAGTGGCAACAAGGCCGCCGATTTCTTGGATGGTCCGGGGACCAAAGCAGCACCAGACGCGAGCTGGAGCGACAACCTCCGCGACATCGTTGCCACGGCCCTGAAGATCGGCCCGACCGCACTCAAGGGAGTAGCCGACCTGGGCCGCCTGGCCACTGGCGACCGCATCGGCGTGGACACCTCCAACGCCATGAAGCGCGGCATGGAAGCCATCGACCAGGTGATCGGGTCGGACGCGCTCAACGCGCAGAAGGCCAACATCAACCAGGCGCTGCAAGACCCGAATGTCGGCATCATGGACCTGCCTGGCGTCGTGATGCGCAACCCGCGCGCGGCGGCCGATACGGCAGTTTCCACCGTGGGCTCGATGTTCCTGCCGGCTGGCGCTGCGGCCGGCGTGGTCAAGGCGCTACCGACCATTGCGAAGATCGCCCCGCGCTTGGCCAGTGTCACCCCTGGCGCTGCCGCGACCGGCGCATCCGTCGTGACCGGCGCGGCGCAGAACGCGGCCGAGACCTTCGTCGATACCGAAGGCCAGGCCATGGGCGACCGGTACACGGGCGCAGGCATCAGCGGCGCGGCATCGCTGGTGCTGGGCAAGCTGCTGGGCGGCGGTGCCGAGGGTGTCGTCGCGCGCCGTCTGGCCGGTGAAACCGTCGGCCGGGGTGTCATCGAGGCTGGCAAGTCCGCTGTCAAGACCGGGGCCAAGGAGTTCCTGCAAGAGGGCGGAGAAGAGTCGTCCAACTACGTCGGCAAGCAGACCGCCAAGGGTGAGGCGATCGACCTCAACACCATGGGCAAGCAGGGTCTGTATGGCGGCATGATCGGCCTGGGCGTAGGTGCTGGCTCTGACGTGGCCACGAACGCGGCAAACATTGGCAAGGGCGGCATCGAGCGCCAGGTCGCTCGTGCGATCGACGAGGCCGCGCAGGACATTGCCGACCGCCAGACCCCGCAGGTCATCCAGCAGACCGTGGCGCGCATCTTCGACAAGCTGCCGCAGCGCCAGGAGCCTGCGCCAGCGCCGCAACCCGAGCCGCAACCGCTGGCGCTGGGCTTTGACCCGGCCGTGCGCAATCCGCAGCCGACCATGCAGGTCGATCCGCAGGGCAATGCCAGCCCCATGCCGACTGACCAGCAGGCCGCCATCCAGGCCGAAGTCGAGCGCATGAAGAGTCTGGGGCTGACGCCTGACGTGCAGCGCGCAGCCGCGCAGCGTGCACAGTCGCCCGAGCCCGGTCCGGTCTCCACCCCATCCGACCTGATCCAGCGCCTTCTGGGCTCTGGCTGGACGCCGCCGCAACAGAACGATGGCATGGTGCTCCAGAACCGCAACCGCGCGACGCCTTCGTCCGTGGCGCAGATGACCAGCATTGCAGCCAATCCCGACTACGGCCGGCTGGGCTTCTCGCGCGACTTCGCCAATGGCGCGCCCGTCGTTTCTGGCGGATCGGTCCCGTCCAAGCAGATCGGCAAGTCAGATGTGGCGGTGGCCAGCGATGGCCGACGCATTCCCGTGCAGTACGCCGTGGTCGAAGCCGACCAGGTGCTTGCGTCCAACAAGTCCGACGGCACGGCCAATGTGGACTATGGCAACGACCAGGTGCAGGCGATTCGCGCGATCGCTGGCAACGGCCGCATCGCTGGCTTGCAGAGCGCCTACGCCAACGGCAAGGCCAGCGGCTACCTCAAGGAGCTGAGCGGGGACGCTCTGCACGGCATCGACAAGAAAGTCATCAAGGGCATGAAGCAGCCGGTGCTGGTGCGCATCATGCCCAAGGAGTCCCTGACCGCCGACATCGGCGATGTGTCCAATACGGTCGGAAACCTCACGTTGTCCCCTGTGGAGCAGGCCAAGAACGACGCGCAGCGGGTTAGCCTGGATGCGCTCCAGTTCGCCGAGGACGGCTCTGTTACGCCCGAGACCGTGCGCCAGTTCGTGCGCGCCATGCCGCAGGCTGAGCAGGGCGGGCTCCTGGACACCAACGGCCAGCCAACCAAGCAGGCGGTGGACCGCATCAGCGCCGCCGTCTTCTCGCGCGCTTATGGCAATGACCAGCTCGTGCGCCTGTACGCGCAGGCGCAAGACCCAGAGGCCCGGCTGATCCTGTCAGCGCTCGCTCAGGTGGCCCCGAAGATGGCCCGCCTGGAAGGCGCTGGCGCGCTGGACATCCGCGACGTGGTGACGCAGGCCGCCGAGATTGCGGTGAACGCGCGCCGCGATGGCATTGCACTGGCCAAGGCCGCGCAGCAGCTCGACATGACGGCCGATCCCTTGGTCGGCGAAGTGCTGGACCTGTTCGTGCGCAACTCGCGCAGCGTCAAGCCCGTGGTGCAAGCGCTCGGAGCGGCTGCCGACATGGCCTACACTGAAGCGAACAAGCCCGCCTCGGACATGTTCGGGGAAGTGCCGCGCGCCAGCCGTGGCGACATCATCAACCAACTGAGGCCCGAGAATGAACGAGGAAGCCAAAAAGGTCTGGAACAGCCCGCAGGGCGTGAGCCTGTTCAAGAAGATGCTGGCGGGCAAGCAGCCCGACCCGCAGGATCGCAAGACGCTGGACCAGCTCAAGCGAGCCGATCCGCCGAAGACCAAGCCGACCAGCAAGGGCTGACCAGCTACACCCCGCAGGAAATCGAAGACCGCCTGGCCAAGCTGGAGCAGGCGGAAAAGGAGCGCCAGCAGCAGGAGCGCGAAGCCGAGCAGCGTGCGCAAGCCGATGCGCAGCGCGACGACTTCACTCTGACCGGCAGCGACCGGACTGCCGATGTGGCCGCTGCGCGTGGCCAGACGGACATCTTCAGCAGTCCAGCCCCGTCGCAGGAGCCTCAAGCGCCCATGCCGACGCCTGGCATGACGCCAAGCGAGGCCATCGTCAACGCCTTCAAGATAGAAGGCTCGACCGAGGCTGACGCAAAGGAGATGGCCACGCGGATTCAGAAGCTGGCCGACCGGAATGGCAAAGCCGTCACGCTTTGGTGGAACCCGGAGGATGGTGAGCTGGCCGCCATGGGCACCAACCCATTCGACAACGGCGTCGCCATCACGACCGTCGAGCCAACGCCAGACCCGCGAGCAGTGGCAAAGCCGGACGCTCCGGCATCACAACCGAAAACGGAAACCAAGGCGAAAGCCCGTAGCGACGCCGCATCCGTATCACCGGCAGGCCGCATCGACGACTTCGGCGAGAAGATCGGCGGTGCTCGCAAGGATGTCTGGACATCGTTCAAGGATGACCTGGGCGCGGTGGCCGACGACGACATCGCCAGCCAGCCGCTTTCCAAAGTGTGGCCCCAGCCGGACTACCAGGCACTGCTGGATGGCGGTGCTGACCCGTGGGCGGTGGCCTTCGCGCGAGCCGCGCGCGATGAGATTCCCTCCAAGCCGCGCCAGTCCTGGAAGGTCAAGCGCTGGGCCGAGCAGGTTCGCAGCCTGCGCGATTCGACCATGAAGCTCATGGACGGTCGGCTCAGCGTGGAGCGGGCTAAGCAGCTCATGACGCAGTTCACCTCCCAAGGCATGCGCGACCTAGCTGGCCGAGTGGAGCTGTACACGCTTGTCGGGCATGGCAAGTCACTGGACGGTGTGCGCATCCGCTCGGGTGAATACTCGATGTACAACCGGGTCGAGTACAACCCGCCGCGCGTCATCTGGACCGTCGAGAAGGAGGCGGCCGCCACTGCCTTCAGCAACTGGCCGCGCGAGCTGGCCACGGGCGCGACCCGAGAAGAAGCGCTCAAGGCTTTCAAGGAGAAGTACGACTCGCTGGACATCAACCCGGCCGCAAAGAAAGAAGTCACGTTCGACATCTATTCAAAGCGCGGCCAGGACGGCTACTTCATTGGCAAGAAGGTCGGCCGCAATTACATCGACGTGGCCGGACCTTTTGAGAACGTCAAAGCAGCGCGCGAGCATAAGGCCACGAAGCAGGCCGAGCTGGTCGCCAAGCTGGAGAAGGCCAAGGAAATCCCGCGCGAGCGCCGCGACACCAACGAGCCGCGCGTCGGCGAAGACATGCGCAACGGCCAGGACGTGACGCCCCAGATGTTCGGCGAGACGTTCGGCTTCCGTGGCGTGGAGTTCGGCAACTGGGTCGAGCAGGGTCGTCGGCAGAAAGACCTGAACGACGCCTTCGATGCGCTCATGGACATGGCCGCCATCATTGGCGTGCCGCCCAAGGCGCTATCCCTCAATGGCGAGCTTGGGCTTGCCTTCGGTGCCCGTGGCGGCGGTGGCGTGAACCCGGCCGCCGCGCACTACGAGCCCGGCAAGGTGGTCATCAACCTCACGAAGAAGTCCGGGGCCGGCAGTCTCGGGCATGAGTGGTGGCACGCGCTGGACAACTACTTCTCGCGCATGCGATCGAAGGGCGACGGCATGATGACCGACGCGCTGGACGTGTCCCTGGCGGCGCGTGGCTCGCCGTTCCAGCACCAGGGCGCGGTGCGCAAGGAAATGGTCGAAGCCTTTGGCGCGGTCATGAAGGCAATCCGGCAAACCGCGATCAAGGCTCGCTCTGCAAAGCTGGACGCCAAGCGCTCGAAGGAATACTGGACGACCGACCCCGAAATGTCGGCGCGTGCCTTCGAGTCCTACCTGATTTCCAAGCTCCAGGACAAGGACGCATCGAACGATTACCTGGCCAACATCGTCGCCCCCGAGACCTGGAAGGCTGCCGAGGCCCTGGGCTTCGAGCTGGACGATAGCTACCCGTACCCGACGGCTGGTGAGATTCCCGCGATCCGAGCGGGCTTCGATCACTTCTTCAAGACCATCGAGACCCGCGAGACCGACAAGGGGTTGATGCTCTATGCGCCGAGCCGCGCGGCCTCAACGCCAGGGAAGATGTCGCTTGATGCGGTTCGCCAGGCCGTACAGACGGCCATAAAGACTATCCCGAACGCTCCGGGGATCGAAGTCGTCGCTAACCCTGCGGTCGCTGGCATTGCGGTCGGTCCGACGATACGTCCAATGGGGGGTACTCTCCCAGATGGACGAATACTTCTTTTCGCCGACAACATCGGCTCGGTCATCGACGTTCATCAGACGGTCTTTCATGAGCTGTTTCACCGGGGCGCGAAGGTCCGCTTCAACCGGAATGCAGACTATATCGCGGCAATGCTGGACCTGGCAGCCACGGATGCGACGGTACGCCGGCTTGCCGTTGATTGGAAAAAGTCCGACGACGGCCAAGACAAGCGCGAGCAGTTCGAGCTGAATGGTCCGCTGACTGGCGATCGGTTGGCCAACTACGAGGCGCTGGCCGTGGAAGAAGCGCTCGCCGAAATCGCTGAATCGGTCGGCTCTGGTCAGGTCAAGCCTGCCCGCTCGATGATTGAGCGCATCACGCAGGCGCTGGCTCGCGTGGCTGAGTCCTTCGGTTTGAAGCGACTGGCGCGCTGGCTGCGCGAGGCCGATCTTTCGGCCGCTGAGAAGTTCATCGTCGAGACCGTCCGCATGTCTGGCGGTACACCGAACCAGAACACGACGGCGGTGCTGTTCAGCCAGGGCAGCGTCCAGTCCGCTGCCCAGACGTGGGATGTGACCGAACCCGGTACCGGCGACGCCTTCATCCGCGCGATCCAGAACAACAAGATCGACGTGAAGCGGGTGCGCGACGCCATCGCCGAGCGCTACGGCAAGGTTGCCGAGTCCAAGGACGCCTACTTGGGCGAAGAGCTGTACCACGGGCGCGTGGCCGCACGCGTCTCGCGCAACTACGACGAGCAAGTCGAGCCACTGCTGAAGAAGATCGCGGTCGCTGGCCAGAACGTCGGCGTCACGATGGACGACGTGAACCTGTACCTGCACGCTCGCCATGCGCCCGAGCGCAACGCAGCAATGAAGGCGATCAACCCGGACATGGAGAACAATGAGGCTCTGTCCGGCATGAGCGACCAGGAGGCCACGAAAGTCCTGGCCGACTTCAAGGCCGCCGGCAAGGACAAAGCGCTTGCGATGATTGCTGCTGATGTGGACCAACTGCTGGCCGACACCCGCACCAACCTGGTCGCCGATGGCCTGGAGGACGCTGGCGTCATCGCGGCCTGGGAGTCCGTATACAAGCACTACGTCCCGCTCCAGCGCGACATCAAAGGCGGCGGCACGCCGAAGGGTATGGGCTTCTCAATCCGAGGCCCGGAGTCCAAGCGCGCCGTAGGCTCCAATCGCCAGGTGGTGAACATCCTGGCAAATGTGGTTGCGCAGGCCGAGACCGCTGCGATCCGCGCTGAGAAGGCGGTCGTCGGGCGCACGCTGCTGGCCATGGCCAAGCAGTACCCGAACCCGGACTTCTGGAAGGTCGATGTCAAGCCAACCAAGCCGCGTATCAACAAGGACACCGGACTGGTAGAACGTGATGCGGTCGATCCACTGTTCCAGACTGCGGACAACGTGGTCATGGTCAAGGACTACGGCCAAGAGCACTTCATCGTCTTCAACAAGAACAACGAGCGCGCGATGGCCATGGCCAAAGCGATGAAGAACCTCGACATCGCCCCGATGAACAAGATTTTCGAGGTGATGAATTCGGGCACGCGCTTCCTGGCTTCGCTGCTGACTCAGCGCAATCCGCTGTTCTGGCTGACCAACTTCGCGCGCGACATCCAGGGCGCGCTGGTCAACCTGGAGGGCACGGACGCCGAGGGCTTGCAGGGCGAGGCGATGGCCAATCTGCCCAAGGCGTTCAAGGGCATGCACGCGATCGTCCGGGGTGATGGCTCTGGGCAGTGGGCACGCTACGCCCGCGAGTTCCAAGAGGCCGGCGGCACGACCGGGTACATGCAGGTCTTCGAGAATTCTGACAAGCGCATGGCCGACCTGGAGAAGGAAGTCGCGCGCATGCAGCAAGGCAAGGCCGACCCGCGCCGCCTGGCTCGCATGGCCCTGGAGTTCGTGGACGACTACAACGACATCATCGAGAACGCGGTGCGCCTGTCGGTTTTCCAGGCCGCGCGCGATGCCAACGTCTCGACGGCCAAGGCCGCGAGCATCGCCAAGAACATCACGGTCAACTTCAACCGCAAGGGGAACATGACCCCGGTGGTGAATTCCCTGTACATGTTCTTCAATGCCAGCGTGCAGGGCACGGCCCGGCTGGCGCAGGCCATGGTCACGAGCCGCAAGGCGCAGGCGCTGGTGGGTGGCATCGCGGTCATGGGCTTCGTGCTCGATGCGCTCAACCGCATGGCTGCCGGAGACGATGACGAGACCAAGCGCAACCGCTACGACCTGATCCCCGAGTTCGAGAAGTCCAGGAATTGGATTTTCATGAACCCGATGCGTCCGGCCGAGTATGTGAAGGTGCCGCTGCCGCTGGGGCCTCACGTCTTCCACAACGCCGGCCGACTGCTGTCCGACGCGATGTTCCGCAAGAACCCGCGCAACGCCTCCGAGTACGGCTGGAGCATCGCCGGGGTGTTTCTCGACGCCTTCAGCCCGCTCGGTGCATCGCCATCGCTGGGCCAGCTCATTTCGCCCAGCGTGCTCGATCCTGCCGTGCAGCTCGCCGAGAACAAGTCCTTCACGGGTGCGCCTGTCTTCAAGTCGGCCGATCGTGGCTTCGGCAAGACCGATCCGAAGCCGGCCTACACCCGTCACTTCGAGAGCACGCCGGACGTGTGGATCGGCGCGTCCAAGCTGCTGAGCGACGCCACGGGGGGCGACAAGGTGAAGCCTGGCGCGATCGACATCAACCCGGACGTGATGAAGCACATCTTCTACACGATGACCGGCGGGCCTGGCCGCACGCTTGACCAGACCATCGACGCCGCGCAGGCGGGGTCGCGTGGCAAGGAGTTCAGCGTCAACCGCGTGCCGCTGGCCAGCCGCTTCTATGGGGCCAACGACGACGCGCAGCGCGAGCGCGCCTACTACGACGACCGCAAGCGCGTGCTCGATGCCAAGCAGACGTTCGACTACTACATGAAGAACGGCCGCGCGGACGAAGCCCGCAAGGTTGCGGCCGAGCTGGGCGATGGCGATCCGGCCAAGGGGCGCAAGAAGATGCTGGAGTTCTCCGCAGCCGAGAAGTCGGTGCGCAAGATCAACGGCTCGATCCGCCAGGAGCTGGAGCGCGATGACGACGGAGAAGCCACGGCCGAGCAACTGCGCGCCCTGCGCCAGCGCCGCGTGCGGGTGATGTCCAACGCGCTCGACGACGAGTGACAAATATCCGGGACTGAAGGGTCGCGCCCATAGCATCCCCGCATGGGGGTGCACTGATGAGCGCGATTATTTCTTTCCTGGGTGGTGCGGCATTCCGCATGATCTGGGGCCAGCTCTCCGCCTGGCTCAACAAGCGGCAGGACCACAAGCACGAGCTGGAAATGCTCCGGCTCCAGGCCGACCTGGATGACAAGCGCCACGCGCGCGACTGCGAGCGGCTGCGCCTTCAGTCCGAGCTGGGCGTGAAGGAAGTGATGGTCCAGGCCGACGCGGACATCGCCCGCATCGAGGCGAGCGCCTTCATGCAGGCTGCCAGTCGCGCGACCGAGCGCTCCGGCATCTTCATTGCCGACCTGTGGAACGGCATCATCCGACCGGCCGCCGCTTCAATCGCCCTGTACCTGTGGGTCGTGGCCCTGAATGCGCAGGGCTGGAAGATGGGCGACTGGGACCGCGAGCTGGTGGGCGTCATCATCGGCTTCTACTTCGCTTCGCGGGTGCTCAGCCGTGACCGTCGCATCGGCTGACCTGGCGCAGCTCTACGTCCTGATCCGGACCTTCGAGGGGTGCCGGCTCATGCCCTACCTGTGCCCGGCCGGCGTGTGGACATGCGGCTGGGGCTCGACCGGTCCCGACGTGGTGCCCGGCCAACCTTGGACGCAGCAGTACGCCGACCGTCGCATGCAGCAGGACGCCATGCGTTTCGCGCGCGGCACGCTTGCGCTGTGTCCCGGTCTCGCTGGCACGCGCCTGAGCGCTATCGCTGACTTTGCCTACAACTTGGGTCTGGGAAACCTCCAGGCGTCCACCCTGCGCCGCAAGGTCAATGCGCGCGAATGGGATGAGGCGAAGACCCAGCTCATGCGCTGGGTGCGCGGTGGTGGCCGCGTGCTTCCCGGCCTGGTGCGCAGGAGGAAGGCTGAGGCCGATTTGATTTAGCCCCGCCTTCATGACCCGGAAAGCCACTGGGTGCGCTGGGGCGGCAATACCAGCGCAGGAACCTGCCAGGGCGGCCCTGGTAATGGCTGGAGCCGATAGCGCAGTCGCCAGCCCGAGAGGGTAGCCGCATGGCGACACCCTCAATTTGGCGGCTGAAATGGCGGCCGACTTGTTAAGTCATTGATTTTGTTTGTATTAGTTCGATCTTGTAGCCGTCGGGGTCGGTGATGAAGGCGATCAGCGTGTCGCCGCCTTTGACGGGGCCGGGTTCGCGGGTGATGTTGCCGCCCTGGGCCCGGATCTGCTCGCAGGTGGCGTAGATGTCATCCACGCCCAGCGCGATGTGACCGTAGGCGCCGCCCATCTCATACTTGTCCACACCGTAGTTGTAGGTCAGCTCGATCTCGGCCTGGTCCGGGTTGCTGTCGTAGCCCACGAAGGCGAGCGAGTACTTCTGTTCGGGGCGGTCGGTGGTGCGCAGCAGCTTCATACCCATGACCCGGGTGTAGAAGTCGACGGAGCGCTGCATGTCGCCGACGCGCAGCATGGTGTGCAGGAGTCGCATGGTGTTCTGAGTATCGGTGCTAAAGGGTCAGCAGCATACCGCTTCCGTCCGCTCCATGTGCGGCTGGGGAATAATCGGTGCCTGTCCGCGCTACGGGAAACCAAACCCTATGTCCAGCTTCACCCAGACCATCCTTTACACCGACACCGATGGCCGCGCCCGCTTTCGTGAAGAGCAGATTCCCCTGGGCGAGGGCACACCGCAGTCCATGCTGTCCCGGGTGTTTGCCAGTGGCGGTTACCAGCTGCGCATGAGCCCGGTGGGATTCCGCAGCAGCTTCCACTGCACAGGCGCGCCGCAGTGGTGCTTCATCCTGCAGGGGCAGATGGAGATCGGCCTGCAGGGCGGGGTCTCGCGCATCTTCGGTCCCGGCCAGCATTTCTATTCGGCCGACCTGCTGCCCGAGGGCGCCACCTTCGACCCGGCTGTGCACGGCCACTGGAGCCGACAGGTTGGTCCCGACCCGCTGGTCACGCTCTTCGTGCGCGGCTGAGCGGAGTGTGGCGCATCAGACCGGCACCGTGTAATTGAGGGCCATGCGCCCGCCGTCCACGGTGAGGATCTCACCTGTGATGTAGCTGGCCGCGTCGCTGGCCAGCCAGGCCACGGCTTCGGCGATCTCTTCAGGCTCTCCCAGACGCTTCATGGGCGTGCGGCTCAGGATGCGTTGTCGCGCTTCCTCGCTGGTCAGCACGGCCTGGGCCGCGAGTTCGGTGGCAATGGTGCCTGGCGCCACGGCGTTGACGCGGATGCCCTTGTCCACCAGGGCCATGGCCATGGCCCGCGTGAGCTGGTTGATGCCCCCCTTGCTGGCGTTGTAGCTGGCGATGCTGGGGATGGCCAGCACGCCGTTGACAGAACTCATGTTGACGATGGCGCCGCGACCGGCCTGGGCCATCACGCGTGCCACGGCCTGGCCCACGAGGAAGGCGCCCTTGAGGTTGACGCGCAGCACGGCGTCAAAGTCCGCCTCGCTGACCTCCAGGAAGTCCGCGGCCTTGAAGATGCCGGCGTTGTTCACCAGCACGTCGATGCGGCCGTGGGCTGCAAGGGCTTGCGCGACGAGCGCATCGACCTGGGCCCGGTCTCCCACATCGCAGTGCACATACAGTGCGCCGAGTTCGGTGGCCAGTGCCTGGCCCGGTGTGTCGGCCACGTCGGCGATGAGAACCTGGGCGTCTTCACGCGCAAAGCGCCGGGCGCAGGCCGCGCCTATGCCCTGGGCGGCGCCGGTGATGATGCAGACCCGGCCTTGCAGGCCGTAGCGGATGGCGGTGGTGTCGGGGCTCATGCGCCGATGCTAGCGCCAGGCACCTTGTCAGCGCCAGCGGGTTGACGCTCATGAAAAACGGCCCCGCGGGGCCGTTCTATTCTTACGGGCGCGCTTTCAGTGGCTGATGCGGCCGTAGTTGGTGCGCAGCGGATCGACGCCACCACCCTTGCCGCCGCCCTGGC
>JAIESX010000020.1 GCA_019745555.1 Burkholderiaceae bacterium
GTGCCGCCGCCGGGCGGGAAGCCCACGAGGATCTTGACGGTGGAGGTGTCGGCCAGGGCCGGGCCGGCGACGAGCAGAGCGGCCGCGGCCAGGCCCAGGGTGCGGCGCTTGAGGTTCATGAACATGGGGTCACTCCGTGAGATGGGCAAAGGAAACAGCGGGCCATTCTGCACCAGCCGGCACGCCTGTCGCTTACAGCCAGCGGAACACCAGCGGGATCAGCAGCGAAGCCAGCACCACCTGCAGGCCCATGGCCAGGCCGGCGTAGGCGCCGGCATCAGCGTCGACCTGCAGGGCCCGCGCCGCGCCGATGCCGTGCGAGGTCGTGCCCAGCGCAAAGCCGCGCGCCATCCAGCCCGCAGGCGTGGTGGGCACGCGCAGCAGGTCGAAGAGGTACTTGCCGCTGAGCGCGCCGATCAGGCCCGTGAGCACGGCAAACACCGCGGCCAGCGCCGGGATGCCGCCGATCTTCTCGGCCACCCCCATGGCCACGGGCGCGGTCACGGACTTGGTGGTCAGCGACTGCACCAGCTCGGTGGGCAAGCCGACGGCCAGGCCCAGGGCCCAGGCCGAGCCGGCCGCCGCAGCGCCGCCCACGAGCGCGGCCAGCAGCAGCGGCAGCCAGCGCGCGCGCAGCTCCACGCGGCGCTGCCACAGCGGCCAGGCCAGCGCCACGACGGCGGGGCCGAGCAGGAAGTGGATGAACTGCGCGCCCGCGAAATAGGTCGGGTAGGGCACGCCCGTGATCAGCAGCACGCCGGCGATCAGCACCACGGTCCAGAGCACCGGATTGGCCCAGGGCGCCTGGTTGCGCTGCAGATAGAAGGCCTGGGCCAGCACATAGACGGCCATCGTGGCCGTCAGGCCGAAGAGCGGCGTGCTCGAGAGGTAGACCCAGAGTTCGACGAAGTTCTGCATGGCGCTATTTCTGTTCGGGCTTCATCAACGCGCGCAGCACCAGCGCGCTCACGCCCAGGCCGATCCAGGTCGAGAGGGCGATGACGAGCAGCAGCCGCCCGCCGTACTCACCGAGCAGGCCCAGGTGCGTCATCACGCCCACGCCCACGGGCACGAAGAGCAGGGAGAGATGGCTCAGCAGAAAGTCGGCGCAGGCCGCCACCGGCGTGCGCACGGCCTCGATGTTCAGCGCCGCCAGCAGCAGCACCAGGCCGACGACGGGGCCGGGAAAGGGCAGGCGCAGCGCGTGGGCCAGCAGCTCGCCGGCGGATTGCAGGACCAGCAGCCAGGCAAATCCGCGCAGGGCTTGCATGCTCAGAAGCGCGGCAGGTCCGGATGGCTGATCTTGCCGCCACGCACCAGCATCTTGCCGTACTCGGCGCAGCGGTTATGCGTGGGGATGACCTTGCCCGGGTTGAGCGTGCCCTGCGGGTCGAAGGCGCGCTTCACGCCCAGCATCTGTGCGTTTTCCTCGGCGCTGAACTGCACGCACATGCTGTTGAGTTTTTCCACGCCCACGCCGTGCTCGCCCGTCACCGTGCCGCCCATGGCCACGCTGGTTTCCAGGATGTCGGCGCCGAAGAGCTCGCAGCGGTGCAGCTGGTCCTTGTCATTGGCATCGAAGAGGATCAGCGGGTGCAGGTTGCCGTCGCCCGCATGGAAGACGTTGAGGCACTTGAGACCGTACTTGCCTTCCATCTCCTGGATGGCCAGCAGGATGTCGGCCAGGCGCTTGCGCGGAATGGTCGAGTCCATGCACATGTAGTCGGGCGCCATGCGGCCGCTGGCCGGGAAGGCGTTCTTGCGCCCGCTCCAGTAGCGCAGGCGCTCGGCCTCGTTCTTGCTGACGGCAATGGCGGTGGCGCCCGCCTTGCGCAGCACCTCGCTCATGCGGCCGATCTCCTCTTCCACCTCCTCGGGCGTGCCGTCGCTCTCGCACAGCAGGATGGCCGCGGCATTCAGGTCATAGCCGGCGTGCACAAAGTCTTCCACCGCGGCTGTCATGGGCTGGTCCATCATCTCCAGCCCGGCCGGGATGATGCCTGCGGCAATCACCGCCGCCACGGCGTCACCGGCCTTGCGCACGTCGTCGAAGCTGGCCATGATGCAGCGCGCGAGCTGCGGCTTGGGCACCAGCTTGACGGTGACTTCCACCGTCACGGCCAGCATGCCCTCGGAGCCGATGAAGACGCTGAGCAGGTCGTAGCCCGGCACGTCCAGCGCCTCGCTGCCGAACTCGATGGGCTCGCCCGCCACGGTGTAGCCCCGGACCTTGAGCACGTTGTGCACCGTCAGGCCGTACTTGAGGCAGTGCACACCGCCCGAGTTCTCGGCCACATTGCCGCCGATGGTGCAGGCGATCTGGCTCGACGGGTCGGGCGCGTAATACATGCCATAGGGCGCAGCCGCCTCGCTGATGGCCAGGTTGCGCACGCCGGCCTGCACCACGGCCGTACGGCTCACGGGGTCGATCTTGAGAATCTGGTTGAACTTGGCCAGCGAGAGCGTCACGCCCATGGCATGGGGCATGGCGCCACCCGAGAGGCCGGTGCCCGCGCCGCGCGCCACCACGGGCACGCCGAGTGCGTGGCAGGCCTTGAGCACGGCCTGGACCTGGGCCTCGGTCTCGGGCAGGGCCACCACCAGCGGGCGCTGGCGGTAGGCCGTGAGGCCGTCGCATTCGTAAGGCGTGGTGTCTTCGGCCTGCCAGAGCAGGGCGTGGGCCGGCAGCACGGCCGAGAGCGCGCGCACGATCTGGGCCTGGCGCTCGGCGCGCTGCAGGCTCTCGGCTTGCGTGGGGGTGGCGGGGGCATTCATGATCAGGCCATTTTAGGGATAATTCCCCGCTTCCTTACTCTGATTCAGGCGGTTTCCGTGTCCGATCGTCTTGCGGTGCTGCCGCAGTATCTGCTGCCCAAAAAGGCGCTGACCTCTTTCGCCGGCCTGGTGGCCGGTTCGCAGATGGGGGCCATCACCACGGGCATCATCCGCCGCTTCATCCGCCGCTACAACGTCAACATGGCCGAGGCGGCCAATCCGGACCCTGCCAGCTACGCCAGCTTCAACGACTTCTTCACCCGCGCGCTGAAAGACGGTGCCCGCCCGCTGGCCGATGCCACCTGGGTCTGCCCGGTGGACGGCGCCATCAGCCAGTTCGGCCCGATCGAACGCGACCAGATCTTCCAGGCCAAGGGCCACCGCTACAGCACCACGGCCCTCGTCGGCGGTGACGCCACGCTGGCGGCCCAGTTCGACAACGGCCACTTCGCCACGCTGTATCTCAGCCCGCGCGACTACCACCGCATCCACATGCCCTGCAAAGGCACGCTCACGCGCATGATCTATGTGCCGGGCGAGCTGTTCTCGGTCAACCCCACCACGGCGCGCGGCGTGCCCGGCCTGTTCGCGCGCAACGAGCGCGTGGTCTGCGTCTTCGACACCGCTCATGGGCCGCTGGTGCTGGTGCTGGTGGGGGCCACCATCGTCGGCAGCATGGCCACGGTCTGGCACGGCGTGGTCAACCCGCCGCGCCGGCCTCAGGTGACCGAATGGCACTACCAGGGGCAGGGGATCACCCTCGAAAAAGGCGCCGAAATGGGCCGTTTCCTCCTCGGCTCCACCGTCGTGATGCTCTGGCCCCAGACGTCCATGGGCTTCAACCCGGACTGGGCGCCCGCCCGCCCGATCCGGCTTGGTGAGAAAATGGCGCATTCACTGTCTTAAACGGAGTTTTTATGCCCGCACTTTTGCCCAACGTGGACCCGGACGGCCTGCTCGAGTTCTCGGTGGTCTACACCGACCGAGCGCTCAACCACATGTCCAAGCGCTTCCAGGGTGTGATGCGGGACATCTCCGGCATCCTCAAAGAGGTCTACAAAGCCAAGTCCTCGGTGCTCGTGCCTGGCAGCGGCACCTTCGGCATGGAATCCGTGGCGCGCCAGTTCGCCACCGGCAAGAAGACCCTGGTCATCCGCAACGGCTGGTTCAGCTACCGCTGGACCCAGATCTTCGAGATGGGCAGCATCCCCGCCAGCTCCACCGTGCTCAAGGCGCGTCGCGTGGGCACCGGCTCGCAGGCCCAGTGGATCCCCTGCCCTGTGGAAGAGGTCGTGGCCGCGATCAAGGCCGAGAAGCCCGACGTGGTCTTCGCCCCGCACGTCGAGACCTCGGCAGGCATGGTCCTGCCCGACGACTACCTGAAGAAGGTCACCGACGCCGTCCATGAAGTGGGCGGCCTCTTCGTGCTGGACTGCATCGCCTCCGGCTGCCTCTGGGTCGACATGCAGGCCACGGGCGTGGACGTGCTGGTCAGCGCGCCCCAGAAGGGCTGGAGCGGCTCCCCGGCTTGCGCCATGGTCATGCTCAGCGAGCGCGCCCGCAAGGCCATCGACGGCACCACCAGCACCAGCTTTGCCGCCGATCTCAAGAAGTGGCTGCAGATCATGGAAGCCTATGAAAGCGGCGGCCACATGTACCACACCACCATGCCCACCGACGCCCTGGCGCGTCTGGACCAGGTGATGCGTGAGACCAAGGAGTACGGTTTCGATAAGGTGCGCCAGGAGCAGATCACCCTGGGCAACAAGGTACGCGCGCTGATGGAGGCCCGCGGTTTCGTCAGCGTGGCCGCCGAGGGCTTCAAGGCCCCGGGCGTGGTCGTGAGCTACACCACCGACCCCGAGATCCAGAACAGCAAGAAGTTCCTGGCCCTGGGCCTGCAGACCGCCGCCGGCGTGCCCCTGCAGTGCGACGAGCCCGCAGATTTCAGCACCTTCCGCATCGGCCTCTTCGGCCTGGACAAGCTGCACAACCCGGACCGCAGCGTGGCCCAGCTGGCCGCCGCGCTGGACAAGCTTGGGTATGTGGAGAAGGTGGCGCAGGCGGCCTGATCTTTTCAAGCTGCATCAAACAGGAAGCCCCGGGTTTCACGCCCCGGGGCTTTTTGTTTTCCGCATCGCGCCGGAAAGCAAGACATTGCGAGCCTTGACGTTCGGAACGGCATCGAGCAAGGCTTGCGCGACAGCAGAAGCCGGAATAGGTTTGTAGTTGGCGGGGATAAGGAAACCCAGCACCCTGGCAATCCCCTCTCCGATCGCTTCGCCGGACCGCCTGGGCTGCCCCAGGACCTCCCGGTCGCCGGCCAGCAGTGAGGGGCGGGCGATGACGAGGCCCTCGAAGGGCAGCTGCGTCAGCGCGTCTTCCAGCTCGCCCTTGACGCGGTTGTAAAAAATCCTGGAACGGGCATCGGCGCCCATGGCGCTCACCAGGCCCACTTTCTTCACGCCAGCGGCGAGCGCGGCTTTGGCGACGTTGAGGTTGGCGTCGTAGTCGAGCGCGCGAAAGGCGCCCTGGCTGCCGGCGACCTTGATCGTGGTGCCGAGGGCCAGGTACAGCTCGTCGGCGGGCGGCAGCGGCGGCAGGGCGGCGAAGTCGACGATGTGGGTCACCAGCTTGGAGTGCCGCATGGCCGGCGCTCGGCGCCCCAGGCTGTGCACCGCGCTCACGCCGGGGTCGGCCAGCAGGCCCTGGAGGATGTGCTGGCCCACCAGACCGGTGGCGCCTGCAAGGATGACGGTGCGTTGGCTCATGCGCAGATTCTGCTCCCGCTGCTGTTCCTCGGGAAGCCTGGCGCCCGCGCATGAAAAAACCGCCGCGGCTCTGGCGAACCGGGGCGGTTGATCGGTGGCGTGAACAGCTTATTTGAAGATCACCGTCTTGTGCCCGTTGAGGATCACGCGGTGTTCGCTGTGCCATTTCACGGCGCGGGCCAGCACCTGGCTTTCGGTGTCGCGGCCGATGGCGGTCAGGTCTTCCACGGTCTTGCTGTGGTCTACGCGGGCCACGTCCTGCTCGATGATGGGGCCTTCGTCGAGGTCGGCCGTCACGTAGTGGGCGGTGGCGCCGATGAGCTTCACGCCGCGGTCGTGCGCCTGGTAGTAGGGCTTGGCGCCCTTGAAGCTGGGCAGGAAGCTGTGGTGGATGTTGATGGCCTTGCCGCTGAGCTTGCGGCAGAGGTCGTCACTCAGCACCTGCATATAGCGCGCCAGCACCACGAGTTCGGCCCCTTCGGCCTGCACCACTTCGTACTGCTTGGCCTCGGCCTGGGGCTTGGTGGCGGCCGTCACCGGGATGTGGTGGAAGGGCACGTTGTAGCTCGCGGCCAGCTGGTAGAAGTCGCGGTGGTTGGAGACGATGGCGCGGATGTCGATGGGCAGCAGGCCGATCTTCCAGCGGAACAGCAGGTCGTTGAGGCAGTGGCCTTCCTTGCTGACGAAGAGCACGGTGCGCATGGCCTGGTCGGCGGGGTTCAGCGTCCACTGCATGTTGAAGGGCTCGGCGAAGAGCTTGAGCTGCACCTGCAGATCCTCGTACGTCACCTGACCGCAGGAGAACTGCACACGCATGAAGAACAGGCCGGTGGCGTGGTCGTTGTACTGGGCGGCTTCTTCGATGTTGCCGCCGCGCTCGAGCAGGAAACCGGAAACGGCGTGCACGAGGCCCAGGCGGTCCGGGCAGGAGAAGGTGAGGATATAGGCTTGGCTCATGGAAACCCTTGTGGCAGGATGGGGTGATCTGGGACGCGTTCGCTCATGACGTTCGCGGCCCTCCATTGTCGCAATTTTCAGGAGACGGCTCGCATGGCCCGCGCTGACATCCCGCTGCAGTCCCAGTGGCTGCCCTTCACGCCCAACCGCAGTTTCGCCCTCGATCCGCGCGTCTTCGTGGCCGCCGAGGGCATGCACTTCACCACGCATGACGGCCGCCGGGTGCTGGACGGCATCTCCAGCCTCTGGTGCGTGGGCGCGGGCCACAAGCGGCGCGAGATCAACGCGGCCATCAACCGCCAGCTGGAGACCCTGGACTACGCCACCGCCTTCCAGAGCGGCAACGACCGCTCCTTCGAGGCGGCTGAGCGCATCACGGCGCTGGCGCCGGGCGACCTGAACAAGGTGCTGTTCTGCAGCTCGGGCAGCGAGGCCGTGGACACGGCGCTCAAGGTGGCGCTGGCCTGGCACCGGGCACGCGGCCAGGCCCAGCGCACCGTCTTCATCGGCCGCGAGCGTGGCTACCACGGCGTGGGCTTCGGCGGCATCAGCGTGGGCGGCATCCCGGCCAACCGCAAGACGTTTTCAGGCGCGCTGCTGCCACGCGTGGACCACCTGCGTTTCATCCACGACCCGGTCAAGCACGCCTATTACAACGGCGTGGAGCCGGTGTGGGACGAGGACCTGCTGCTGGAGCTGGAACAGCGCATCCTGCCCCTGCACGACCCGTCCAATGTGGCGGCGGTCATCGTCGAGCCCGTGGCGGGCAGTGCCGGCTGGTACGTGCCGCCCCAGGGCTATCTCAAGCGCCTGCGCGAGATCTGCGACCGCCACGGCATCCTGCTGATCTTCGACGAGGTCATCACCGGCTTCGGCCGCCTGGGCACGCCCTTCGGCGCCGATTACTACGGCGTGGTGCCGGACCTGCTGACCTTCGCCAAGTGCGTGACCAACGGCGTCATCCCCCTGGGCGGCGTGCTTTGCCGCCAGCACGTCTTCGACGGCGTGATGGACGCACACCGCGACAGCCCGGCGCACCAGATCGAGCTGTTCCACGGCTACACCTACTCGGGCCACCCCGTGGCCTGCGCCGCGGCCGTGGCCACGCTGGACCTGATGCGCGACGAAGACCTGTTCGCGCGCGCGGGCCGCATGGGCAAGGTGCTCGGTGATGTGGCCCATGCCACGCTCAAGGGCCTGCCGCATGTGGTGGGCATCCGCAGCCTGGGCCTGGCGACGGCGGTCGAGCTCGAAAGCCGACCGGGCCTGGTGGGCCAGCGCGCCTACGAGGTCTTCCTCGACTGCTTCAAACAGGGCGTGCTGGTGCGACCGGCCGGCGAGAACGTGGTGCTGGCGCCGGCCTATGTGGTCGAGACCGACCAGATCGCGCAGATTGTCGAGACCCTGGCCCGGGCTTTGCGCAGGCTGGCCTGAGCGCTGAGTTTCAGGCCGCCCCGGTGTTGGTGTCCACCCAGGCGAGGTAGGTCGCGCTGCCTGCCGTGATGGGCAGGCAAATGATCTCGGGTGTGTCATAGGGATGGCGCTCGCGCAGCCAGGCTTCGAGCTGCGGGTAGAGCGCGCGACGCGTCTTGATGCTCAGCAGCCATTCGGGCTCGTCGTGCGCGCGCTCCTGCCAGACGTAGTAGCTGCGGATGGCCTGCACCTGCACGCAGGCCGCGAGCCGGGCCTGCACCAGGGCGCGGGCCAGCTCGGCGGCCTGGGCTTCGCTGGGCAGGGCGGTCTGCACCACGCAGTAATCAGACGTGTCGTCGCTCATGAAATCCTCCGGTGCGGCGATACTACGCGCTCTTCATGTCTGCCCTCGCCCCTGTACGCATCGCGGCCACCTTGCTGCTGGCCCTGGCCGCCGCCCTGCTCTGTGTCTGGCTGCGCGTGCCGCTGCCCTGGTTCATCGGCCCGCTGCTGGCTACCGCCATCGCTACGATGCTGCGCGCGCCCACGCTGAGTTCTGCGCCGCTGCGCAATGCCGGCCAGTGCACTATCGGCCTGGCGCTGGGCCTGTACTTCACGCCGGTCATGGGTGCGCTGGTGCTCGGCCTGTGGTGGGCCGTGGTGCTGGGCATTCTGTGGGCGTTGCTGCTGGGCTGGCTCTTCGGCTTGTGGCTGCAGCGCACGCAGGCGCGGCACCTGCCCGGGCTCAACCGGGCCACGACCTGGTTTGCCGGTGCCATCGGTGCGGCCTCGGAGATGACGCTGCTGTCCGAACGCGCCGGCGCGCGCACCGACCTCGTGGCCGCGGCGCACAGCCTGCGCCTGCTCGTCGTGGCGGTGCTGATTCCTTTCGGCATGCAGTTCGCCGGCGTGCAGGGGGTGGACCTGGCGCTCACCACCCCGCTGGCCTTCGATGCCATGGGCCTGGGCTTGCTGGTCCTGCTGGCGGGCGCGAGTGCGCTGGCGCTGGAGCGGCTGGGCTATGCCAATCCCTGGTTCCTCGGGCCCATGGTGCTGGCCATGGTGCTGACGCTGGCGGGCCTCGAACTCACGGGCATTCCGTCGGTGCTGTCCAATACCGCGCAGCTGCTGATCGGCGTCAGCCTGGGCGTGCGCTTCACGCCAGCCTTCGTGCACACGGCACCGCGCTGGCTGGCCGCCGTGGCCGTGGGTACGTTGGTCATGATTGTGCTGAGTGCGGGCTTCGGCTGGCTGCTCTCGCTGGGCACCGGCCTGCACCCGGCCACGCTGCTGCTCGGTACCTCGCCCGGCGGCATTGCCGAGATGTCCATCACCGCCAAGGTGCTGCAGCTGGGCGCGCCCGTGGTGACGGTGTTCCAGATCTGCCGGCTGTTTGCCGTGCTGCTGCTGGTCGATCCGCTGTACCGCCGCTTGCACGCCCGGCGTTGAGGTCGCGGCCCGCGACCGCGCTCAGTGCCGGAAGCGGTTGTCGCGCGAATAGATCGCCAGGTCCACCAGCTTGAGGCCGGCATGGTCGCCCGGCTGGTAGAGCAGGCGCAGGCCGTTGACGTCGAGTGCACCAACCTTGAGGATGCCCTGCACGAAACTTTCGCGTGTGGGGCTGGGGCCGGCCAGGCGCAGCGCGGCCACCAAGGCCTTGGCGGTCAGATAGCCTTCCAGGCTGCCGTAGGAGAAGTCCACGCCCGGCTTGTGCCGCCGGAAGGCCTCCTGGTACTCGCGCGTGAGTTCGGTCTTGCGCTCCCAGGGGCTGGGCACCACCTGGGCGAAGAGCATGCCGTGCGCCAGCTCGCCCAGGTGGCGGGCCAGCTGGGTGGATCCGGAGTTCACGCCCATAAAAGGCGTGGGGTTGCCCAGGGCGCGGGTCTGGCGGATCAGCTTTTCGTAGAGGCCGGCGCTGCCGTGGTTGATCACGCCGTGCAGATTGGCCGAGGCGATGCGGCCGGCCATGGCGCTCAGCTGGGCGTCGCTGATGTCAGACTTGAAGGGCAGGTCCAGCACCAGCTCCAGGCCCAGCTCCTGGCAAAGGCGCCTGAAGTTCTCCAGGTGCTGCAGGCCGACGTCGGAGTCGGCGCGGAAGAAGGCCACGCGCTTGCCGCCGGTGTTGCGGATGTACTCCAGCAGCACGCGGAACTCGTCCCGGTGCTCGGCGCGCACCGGGAAGACCAGGGGCTGGTGCGGCCGGCGCAACGTGGGCGAGCCGGCCATGGGGCCGAAGAAGGGCACCTGCAGCTCGGCGCTGGCCTTCATTACCGCCGTGGAGGGGCCGCCCTCGATGGAGCCGAAGAGGATGAAGACCTTGTGCTGCTCGATCAGCGCGCGGGCATTGGCCTCGGCCTGGCTGCTCTTGTTGTCGTCGTCCAGGGTCTTGAGCACGATCTGGCGGCCGTTCACGCCGCCTCTGGCGTTGACGTCCTGCAGGTGGGCGTGGATGCCGTCCATCACGGCCGTACCGTACTCGTTCCTGCCGCCTTGCAGGGTGATGTTCTGCCCGATCAGGATCTGTTTGGTGCTCACGCCCTGGGCCAGGGCCAGACCGGTCGTGGCCAGCAGCGCCAGGCTGGTGAGGTGGCGGCACAGGGAGAGCGTCAGGTGGCGTGAGGTCATGGTGCGGTACCGGGTGGTTCTCTATGTTTTCCACGCTATCCAGAAACCCGGGCGCCGTCCTTGCACTAAGTCACACACCGTGCACGCAGCGGATCGGGCAAGGCCGATCCGTCAACTAAGTCACGTCGCTGCTCTGAGTCAGTGCACGTGGATTGGCGTGTGGGCCAGTTCGGCGTACTGCGCCAGGGTGTCTTCCACCTCTTCCTGGCTGGGTGTCGTGCGCTGCCACTCGGCCAGCCGTTGCTGGAAGAGTTCGGCCCAGGAGCCGTCGAGGTAGAGCTCCTTGCCCGAGCGCTTGTCCACGATCTCGAAGCCGTGGCGCAGCAGCACCGGCTTGCCGGCCTGCGCATCCTCGGCCGTGCCGTCCTCGGCCAGGGCCAGCAGGTGGTTCACGATGAAGGTGTCGGAGTCGTAAAGCGTGTTCATGGGCGAGTCCAGGGTGACGCCCTGCATCTGGTGCCGCCCGCACCGATTTCAAGCCGGCCTCAGGGCGCCTCGCTGCTGCGCCACTGCTGGTCGATGTAGTCGCCGCTGGCCTGTGTGAGGCGGATGCGCGCGGGCAGCCAGTTCAGCGCCGGTGCCAGCCAGACCTCCACGCGCAGCTCGTCCTTGCCTTCGACCACGCGGCTGAGCTTGCGTGCGCGCACTTCGCCGCCGGCCAGGCTCAGGGTCTCTTCCTCGCCCACGACGAAACGCCAGAAATCGACGCTGTGCGGGCCGACCACCTGCAGCACCAGTTCGCTCGCCACAGGCTCGGCGGCGGAGCGGCTGGCCATCAGGCTGGCGAGCTGCACGAAGACGCTGAGCTGGTCCTGGGCGCCGGGCTGCAGCGCCGCATCCGGTGCACCGACGCTGAAGCGCGCCAGCGCCCGCTCGTGGTCCAGCTCGCTCACGCGCTCACGGCGTGAACGGTCGCTGAAGCGCAGCGCTTGCAGACCCGCGGGCGTGATGCGTCCGCGGCTGTGCTGCACGCGCGTGCCCAGCAGGAAGGCGCCCACCTCGAGCCGTGCCTCGTAGTCCCGGCCGTCATGGACCCAGAGCAGCTCGCCGCTGGCCTGGTAGGCCATGCTTTTGACCTCGCCCTGGATGCCGTACTTCAGGCGCATGGAGCCGGGGATGGTGGCGGGTGTCGGCTCGGGTTCGGCCGGTGGTGCCACAGGTTCAGGCTCGGCCTTGGCCACTGCAGGAGGCGCCTCGGGCGTCGTCACCGGCGCAGGGGCTTCGGTCACGGGTTCGGGCGGCGGCAACTCGGGCGGTACGGGCGGCACGGGTAGCGACGCCGGGGCAGGGCGGGGGCGCCGGGGCTTTCTTGCGGCTTGGGGCGGCGTCGGCGCTGGCGGCGCGGCAGCGAGGGCGTAGACCAGGGGCTGGGCGATGGTGCTGGTGTAAGGCGCCTGCACGCGCGGGCCGAACAGCGCCAGCAAAAGCAGATGCACGCCCAGGGCCAGCAGAGCGCACAGCAGCAGTCGACGCCAGGGGTGGGGCATGGTCAGTCGCTGTGGCCGAGGTCGCGCGAGAGCTGGCGTGCCGCCTGGCCCAGGGCCGTGGCCACGGCGCCGTCCCAGTCCGTGTCGAAGGTGGCGATCGAGCCCATGGCCACGATGCCCAGCACCAGATGGCCGTCGAAATCGAAGACCGGCGCACAGAAGCCGGCGATGCCGGGCAGCAGCGTGTCCACCACGCGCGCCAGACCACGCGCTCGCACATCGTCCAGCAGCGCCTTGAGTTCGGCCTGCGTGCGCGGCAGGTCCGTGCGGCCGAGTTGACGTGCGCGGGCGAGCTCGGCGCGCAGCAGCGGCGCGATGGCCTCGCGCGAGACATGGGCCGCGAAGCAGCGCCCGGTGGCCGAGGACAGCAGGGGCATGACGTCGCCCAGGCGCAGGTTCACGGTGACGGCCTCGGGCGACTCTTCCCAGTGCACGATGGTCGGGCCGTGGTTGCCCCAGACGGCCAGCGCTAGCGTGTGCCCGATCTGCGGCATCAGCGCGGGCAGGCGCTCACGCGCCAGCTTCACGGCATCGAGCCGCGTGATGGCCGCCAGGCCCATGCGCAGCGCGGCCGGGCCCAGGTCGTAGCGTGCGCTGGCCGCGTCCTGGCTCACCAGGCCCAGGCGCTGGAAGCTCACGAGGTAGCGGTGGGCCTTGGCCGCGCTCATGCTGGCGGCGGCGGCCAGGTCGCGCAGCATCAGCGGGCCGCGTGCACGTGCCAGTGCTTCCAGCAGGGCGTAGCCCACCTCGACGGACTGGATGCCTGCGCGTGTCTTGTCCATGGTGTAATAAAAGACTCTTGGTTTCGCCCGGCGAAACCGCCTGAACGATCAGCAAACACACACTCACACGTCGATGAAGCTTGCCACCTACAAGGACGGTTCGCGCGACGGCCAATTGGTCGTCGTCTCACGCGATCTGAGCACGGCGCATTATGCGACCGGCATCGCCCAGCACCTGCAGCAGGTGCTGGATGACTGGAACTTCCTCTCGCCCCAGCTGCAGGATCTCTACGTCACGCTCAACCAGGGCAAGGCGCGTCACGCCTTCCCCTTTGATCCCAAGATGTGCATGGCGCCGCTGCCGCGCGCCTACCAGTGGGCCGACGGCTCGGCCTACATCAACCACGTCGAGCTGGTACGCCTGGCGCGCAAGTCCGAGGTGCCGGCCAGCTTCTACACCGACCCGCTGATGTACCAGGGCGGCAGCGATGACTTCCTCGGCCCCTGCGACGATGTGGTGTGTGTCAGCGAGACGCACGGCATCGACTTCGAGGCCGAGGTGGCCGTGGTCACGGCCGACGTGCCCATGGGCGCCGGCCCCGAGCAGGCCATCGACGGCATCCGCCTGCTCATGATCGCCAACGACGTGAGCCTGCGCAATCTCATCCCCGACGAGCTGGCCAAGGGCTTTGGCTTCCTGCAGAGCAAGCCCGCCACCGCCTTCGGTCCCGTGGCCGTCACACCCGATGAGCTGGGTGAGGCCTGGCAGGGCGGCCGTGTGCACCTCACGCTGCAGAGCGTGTGGAACGGCCGCACCGTGGGCATGTGCGAGGCCGGCGAGGAGATGACCTTCCACTTCGGCCAGCTGATCGCCCATCTGGCCAAGACGCGCAATGTGCGCGCCGGCAGCATCATCGGCTCGGGCACGGTGAGCAACCGCGCCACCGAGGTGAACGGCAGGAAGGAATGGAGCAAGGGCTACAGCTGCATCGCCGAGAAGCGCGCCATCGAGACCATCCTCGACGGCCAGCCCGTCACCGATTACATGAAGTTCGGCGACACCATCCGCATCGAGATGAAGGGCAAGGACGGCCAGTCCGTCTTCGGCGCCATCGAACAGAAGATCGCGTCGCTGGCTGGCTGAGCCACGCCGCTGCGGCAAGAAAAAGGCGCTCCGTGGAGCGCCTTTTCTTCTTCTGCACGGACAGGCTCTCAGGCCTGGCCCTGCATGCGGTCGTACTTCAGGAAGTACTGCCTGGCCATGGCCACGAGCTGGCCGTCGCTCGGGTGATCGCTGGAGATCACGTCCACGATGGCCTTGTCGATGTCCTTGTCGTGGCGCGCGCAATGGGCCTTGAACTCGTCCTTGGCCTGGGCCGGGCCCGTAACCAGGATCTCGTGCACGCCCTTGAGCGACTCGGCGATCGCGTGGTAGTACTCCTCGTCGCCGTTCTTCGGGCTGTGCGGGGTCTTGGGCAGGTCGCCCCGGCCCGGCGCACCGCCAGCCTTGTGGGTGCTGCGCGACTTGATCTTCTGCGCCGCGATGTGTTCACGGTCGAAAAGGATGACGTGGGCTTCGCTGCGGTCGAGCCAGACGATGGCGTGGAAGGTGCTCATGCGGGGGGTCTCCTGGTTGGATCGATGAAATGAGGGGTCAGCGACGTGCGTGTTCCAGCCGGTCCTGGCAGACGATGCAACGCGGCGTCTCGGGGGCGGCCTGCAGGCGTGCGTCCGGAATCTCCGTGCCACAGTCGGTGCAGACACCGTAGTCGCCCGTCTCGATGCGCTGCAGCGCCGCGTCGATGGCGTCGAGCTCGGCGCTCTCACGCGCATCGAGCGTGAACTCCAGGCCTCGCTCGCTTTCCATCTGCGCGCGCGAGTCGGGCTCGCGTTCGCCGAAGTGGGCGGCCGAGGCCTCGGCGCGTCCGACCTGGCCGCCGCGCAGGCTGGCGAGCAGGCTCAGCAGGGTTGCGCGCTGCGCTTGCAGCTGCTGCTTGTAAGTTGCGGTGTTGCGGGTGCTCATGAGTGATCTCCTGACAGACCCATCATGCGCCTGCGGCCCGGGGTCGTCTTTGATGCAAGTCAAGCCGCGCAGCCGGCCGCCGCCAGCCCGTGCGCAGGGCTCGGCGATAATGCCGGCCATGCAAGCCCTGCGCCACGCCCGTTTCCTCGCCCGCCTCGTGCTGGCCTGGTTCGTGCTGTCGCTGGGCGTGGCCATCGCCACGCCCCTGGTGCAGCCGCAGTCCCTGGAGCTGATCTGTGCCACGGGTGGCGCGATGAAGCTCATCGTCAAGAACGCCGACGGCACGGCGCAGGAACGCGGCCACACGCTGGACTGCCCCCTGTGCGCCACCGTGGCCGCACCGCTGCCGGTGCTCACGCCGGTGGTGTTCGCACCCTCGTCACTGGCCCACGCGCTGCAGCCCGTGGCCGCAGCTCATATCGCGGCCCGCACGGCGGCGCCGCTGCCGCCACGCGGCCCACCCACGCTCTCCTGATCCATCCCGCACAGCCTGCCTGAGCGCCCGCGCGCAGGCCCGGCTGCCTGTTTCGATGTTTCCGGAGCGTTTCCATGCGGAAGACCCGCCTGGCCTGGGCCCTGGCCCTGGCTTTTCCTGTGCCCCTGCTGGCACAGATCCATGCGCCGCCCGCGGCCGACCCGGCTGCTGCGCCGGTCCGATCCCTGGGGGTGGTCACCGTCCACAGTGGCCAGCCCACTTCCCTGCCCACGCAGATCCCCGCCACCATCGAGGGCGTGACGCGCGAGCAGATCGAAGAGACCGTCAACGCCACCGACAGCCCCGATGCGCTGAAGTACTTCCCCAGCCTGCTGGTGCGCAAGCGCTACATCGGCGACTACAACCACGCCGTGCTCTCCAGCCGCGCCTCGGGCACGGGCAACAGCGCACGTTCGGCGGTCTATGCCGACGGCATCCTGCTTTCCAACTACCTGGGCAACGGTGCCACGTATACGCCGCGCTGGGGCATGGTGAGCCCCGAGGAGATCGAGCGCGTCGACGTGATGTACGGCCCCTATTCGGCGGCCTATCCCGGCAACTCGGTCGGCGCTGTGGTGGATTACGTCACGCGCATGCCCAAGGCGTTCGAGGGAACGGCCGGCGTCTCGGTCTTCCGCCAGAACTTTAAGCTCTACGGCACCGACGCTTCCTATGGCGGCCAGCAGGCCAGTGCCTCGCTGGGCAACCGCAGCGGCGACTGGTCGTGGCGCCTGAGTCTGAACCGCACCGACAGCACCGGTCAGCCGCTGGTGTTCGCCGTCACACCGGTAACTACCACGGGTGGCGCAGGCACCACGCCCGTCACGGGCGCGGTGCGCGCGCCCAACACCACCAACGCCGACACCTGGGTCTGGGGCACCAACACCCAGTACCGCACCCGGCAGGACCAGGCCAAGATCAAGCTGGCCTACGACATCTCGTCGACCCTGCGCGCCAGCTACACCCTGGGCACCTGGATCAACGATGCCGAGGGAAACCCCCAGACTTATCTGCGCGATGCCTCGGGCAATCCGGTCTACAGCGGTGCAGTGCAGGTCAACGGCCAGAACTACAACCTCGCGACGAATACCTTCAACGCAACGCGTGAGCAGCTCATGCACGTGATGCACGGCCTCTCGCTCAAGAGCAACACCCGGGGCGAGTGGGATTGGGAAGTGGCGGCCAGCCTCTACGACTACGCCAAAGACCAGCTGCGGCAGACCACTTCGTTCACGTCCGGTGCCAACTTCAGCAGTGGCGCAGGACGGCTGGTTGATCAGAACGGCACCGGCTGGACGACACTGGTGGCGCGCAGCACCTGGCGCCCGCAGGGCGTGAAGGGCGCGCACATCGTGGACTTCGGCGCCCAGCAGGACATCTACCGCCTGCGCATCCTCACCTCGACGATCACGGGCAACTGGGTCAGCGATGCCCCCGGCGCGGTCACCAGCGATGTGGGCGGCGAGACCCGTACGCTGGCGCTCTACGCCCAGGACACCTGGACCTTCGCGCCGCGCTGGAAGACCGTGCTCGGTGCGCGCCTGGAGAACTGGAACGCGAACAGCGGCACCACCTACAACAGCAGCTCGACGCCGACGCGGGTGGACTATGCGAGCCGCCACGAGAACTACGTTTCGCCCAAGGCCTCGCTGGCTTACCAGTGGTCGGCCGACAAGGTATTCAAGCTCGCCAGCGGTCGTGCCGTGCGCATGCCCACGGTCTCCGAGCTCTATGGCGCCACCAGCAACGCCACGCTGACCCTGATCAACGATCCGAACCTGCGCCCCGAAAAGTCCGTCACCACCGAGCTCACGCTCGAGCAGGACCTGGGCCATGGCCTGCTGCGCACCACGCTGTTCCACGAGAACACGCGCGACGCGCTCTACAGCCAGCTCATCCCGGGCAGCACCACGACCAGCCGGGTGCAGAACGTCGACAAGATACGCACGGACGGCATCGAGCTGGCCTACAGCGGCAGCGGCGTGTTCGTGCGTCGACTCGACCTGTCGGGCAGCCTGACCTACGCCGACTCACGTATCGTCAGCAACCCGGCCTTGCCCGCGAGCGAGGGCAAGTACCAGCCACGCGTACCGGTCTGGCGCGCCACGGCCCTGGCCAGCTACCGCTTCGATGAGCAGCAGAGCGGTTCGCTGGGCGTGCGCTACAGCGGCAAGCAGTATTCGCAGCTGACCAACAGCGATGTCAATGGTTTTGCCTACACGGGTGCCAGCGCCTATCTGGTGCTGGACCTGCGCTACCGCTACCGGCTCGCGTCCAGGACCGTAGCCTCGCTGGGCGTGGACAACCTCACCGACCGCAGCTACTGGAACTTCCATCCCTATCCGCAGCGCACTTGGCTGGCGGATCTCAAACACAACTTCTGAAAGACCTCGCATGAAACTGAAGCAACTCTCTCTCGCTTGCGTGTGCGTGCTGGGCGCGTCCCTGGCCCAGGCCCACGTCGTGCTCGAAGAACCCGCCGCGCTGGCCGGCAGCAGCTACCGCGCATCCTTCCGTGTCGGTCACGGCTGTGCCGGCAGCCCCACCACCGGCATCCAGGTCTACCTGCCTGCCGGTGTGCGCGGTGCCAAGCCCATGCCCAAGGCGGGCTGGGCGCTGACGACGCGTCGTGCGCCCTTGGCCCAGCCCTACGAAAGCCATGGCAAGACCGTGCGCGAGGACGTGGTTGAAATCAGCTGGACCGTGCAGAACCCGGCGCAGGCCCTGCCCGACGACTGGTACGAGGAGTTCGTGCTGCGCGCCACCCTGCCGGCCCAGGCCGGTGCGCTGTGGTTCCGCGTGCTGCAGACCTGCGCCAGCGGCCAGCTCGACTGGGCCGACATCCCGGCCCAGGGTACGTCCACGCGCGGCATGAAGACGCCGGCGGTTCTGCTCGAAGTGCTGCCCGGCGGCAGCGCCTCGGCCCATGCGCACTGACACCCATCCCTCCCTCTATAGTTTTCACCACAGGAGTTCACCATGATCCGCACATCCCTCGCCTTCTTTCTCGCTGCTTCCCTGATGGGCGCAGCGGCCCACGCCCAGACCGTCGAGGTCAAGGACGCCTGGGCCCGCAGCACCGTGCCCGGGCAGAAGGCCAGCGGCGCCTTCATGAAGCTCACCGCCAGGGAAGGCACGCGCCTGGTCGGCGCGTCCTCGCCCGTGGCCGGCGTGACCGAAGTGCACGAGATGAAGATGGAGGGCGACATCATGCGCATGCGCGCCATCGCCGGCCTGGATCTGCCCGCGGGCCAGACCGTGGAGCTCAAGCCCGGCGGCTACCACGTCATGCTGCTGGACCTCAAGACGGCCCTGCGCAAGGACAGCAGCATTCCGCTGACGCTGGTCTTCAAGGACGCCAAGGGCGTGGAGAGCAAGGTCGAGCTGTCACTGCCCGTGCTCGGCATGGCGCCGGGTTCCGCGGCGCACGGCGGCCACGGAAAGCACTGAACCTCAATGCCCCAGCAGGTTGCGCTGCACATGCTCCAGGTGCGCGCGGGTGCAGGCCAGCGCGCGCTCCAGGTCGCGTTCGCGCAGCGCAGCCACCAGGGCGCGGTGTTCGCGCTGGTAGGCGGCGCGGCGCTCGGGCGTGACGCTGCGGCGCTTGAGCATGCCCCACTCGCCCTGGGTGCGGGCCTGGTTCATGAGCTTGAAGACCTGGGTGACAAAGCTGTTGTGCGCCGCCTCGGCGATCACCTCGTGCAGCATGCCGTCCCAGTGCTCGAAGTCCTCCAGGTTGCCCGCCTGTTCGGCGCGCTCGCAGCACTGCGTCATGCGCGCGAAGTCCGCAGGCGTGGCATTGCGCACCACCATCTCCACGATGGCCGGCTCCATGGCATGGCGCGCCTCCATCAGCTCGGCCGGGCTCACGCCCGTGGTCGCCGTCGCCGGCTCCAGCGCCGGCAGCAGGCTGGCGATGCGCTCGCTCACATAGGTGCCGCTGCCCACGGTCTGCGTGATCAGGCCCGCATCCTTGAGCTGCCCCAGCACCCGCCGCACAGCCGAGCGGCCCAGGCCGTACTCGGCACAGAGGGCACGTTCGGTGGGGATGCGGTGGCCGGCGCGCCAGATGCCGGATTTGAGTTTGTCCAGCACGGTTTCGCGCAGCAGGGCAGAGGGGTCCATGATGAAAGCCGACAGATAAGGTGGTCGCGATCATAGCAAAGTGCTGACCAAGTCAGACCAATAGATCCGCCCGATAGGTGTTTTCCACGGCTTCCCTAGGAAATCTTGGTTCTATAATGCGCACCAAGATAAACCAAGTGCAACCATTCAGGGTTGCTGTTCAGGAGTCCGCATGAAGATCGCACGTGTGCAAAAAGACGGCCAGGTCCACCTGGCCCTGGTCGACGAGGCCAAGCAGGAAGTCGCCCTGGTGGGCGGCGACATCGCCAGACACCCCAATCCCGTGCTCGCCGTGATCGAGCAGGGCATCACGCCCGCGCAGCTGCAGGCCGCCGTGACCGCGCGCGTGCCTTCGGCCCAGGTCAAGTTCCTCGCGCCCTTCTCGGCCTTCCTGCGCAACCCCTTCGCCGTCGGCAAGAACTACCACGACCACGCCATGGAGTTCGACAAGAGCGGCTTCAACGCCACCTCGGGCAAGGAGTCGGCCATCCCCGCCTGGCCGCAGATCTTCACCAAGGCCACGCTCACGCTCAACGGCCCCACCGATCCCATCCGCTACAACCCGGCCCACACCCAGTCCGTGGACTACGAGGGCGAGATCGGCGTGGTGATCGGCAAGACCGCACGCAACGTCAAGAAGGCCGACGCCATGAACTACGTCTGGGGCTTCGTCGCCACCAACGACGTCACCGCGCGCGACCTGCAGAAGAACCACGCCCAGTGGTTCCTGGGCAAGTCGCTCGACGGCTTCTGCCCCATGGGCCCCTGGATCACCACCACGGACGAGGCGCCCACCGACATGACCATGCAGACCTGGGTCAACGGCGAGCAGCGCCAGAACGCCCACATCTCGCAGCTCATCTTCGACATCCCCACGCTGATCGAGCAGATGAGCGCGGCCATGACCCTGCTGCCCGGCGACCTCATCCTCACCGGCACCTCGGTGGGCGTGGGCATCGGCTTCACCCCGCCGAAATTCCTCAAGCCCGGCGACCAGGTGCGCGTGGCCATCACCGGCCTGGGCGAACTCAACAACCCCGTTGAAGCGATCTGACCACAAGTCGAACCCAAGGAGACCACATCATGACCCTGAGCCGTCTGTTCCTGCAACTGAGCGCCGCGGCCCTGACCGCTGCTGCCGCCGTCCTGCCCGCCGTCGCGCAGGACGCCTACCCCAGCAAGCCCGTCACCATGCTCGTGCCCTTCCCGCCCGGCGGTGTGGCTGACACCGTGGGCCGTCCCGTGGCCGAAGCCATGGCGCGCGCCCTGGGCCAGCCCATGGTGGTGGAGAACAAGGGTGGCGCCGGCGGTGGTATCGGCATGGCGCAAGTGGCCAAGTCCAAGGCCGACGGCTACTCCGTGCTGATGTCCCTGTCCTCCGTGGTCGTGCTGCCCGAGGCCGACAAGGTGCTCAAGCGCAACCCGCTCTACACCCTGGACCAGTTGAAGCCCATCGCCCGCTTCACCGCCGATCCCACGGCCCTGGTCGTGCGCGCCGACAGCCCCTGGAAGACCTACCAGGACTTCATCAACCACGTGAAGAGCAAGCCGGGCAGCGTGACCTTCGGCTCCTCGGGCAACTACGGCACCATGCACGTGCCCATGGAGCAGCTCAAGGCCGCCACCAGCACCTTCATGCTGCACGTGCCCTACACCGGCGCAGGCCCGGCCGTCATGGCCCTGCTCGGCGGCCAGATCGACGCCCTGTCCACCGGTCCGTCCAGCGTGATGCAGCACGTGCGCGCCGGCAAGCTGCGTGTGCTCGCCCACTGGGGTGAGGGCCGCCTGGCTGCGCTGCCCGAAGTGCCCAGCCTCAAGGAACTCGGCGTGCCCGTGAGCTACTCGCAGTGGTCCGGCCTGTTCGTGCCCGCCGGCACGCCCGACGCCGCAGTGGCCAAGCTGCGTGCCGCCGCCAAGGCCGCCAGCGAAGACCCGCGCGCGCGCCAGTCCCTGGCCGCCGCCGGCACCTCCTTCATGTACCAGGACATGCCAGAGTTCGAGCGCTTCGTGCAGGCCGACGCCAAGGCCATGGCGGCCCTGGTGCAGCGCATCGGCCGCGTGGAATAAGACACACCGTCTGCGTACCCTGAATCACCGGTCCGCCGCAAAAGGTCCTAAGATGGACCGCAGTCCGGACTTCGAGGAGGCAGGGTGCGCAGCAAGGGCGTTCGTTGGGGGGCGGCCGGCCTGATCGGCCTGCTGCTGGCCGCCGTATCGGCGGCCGAACCGCGTGTGGTGCGCGTCGGCGTCTACGCCAACGAACCCAAGATCTATCTGAATGCCGCCGGTCGTGCCACCGGCATCTTCGGCGACCTGCTCGCCGAGATCGCTCGACTCGAGGGCTGGACCCTCGAATTCCGCAGCTGCGACTGGCAGGCCTGCCTCGACGCGCTGGAGGACGGGCGCATCGACCTCATGCCCGATGTGGCCTACAACGCGTCGCGCGACGAGCGCTACGACTTCCACCAGGTGCCTGTCATGCACAGCTGGTCCCAGGTCTACCGCAACCCGGCCGTGCCGATCAGCTCCATCCTCGACCTGGATGGCAAGCGCGTGGCCGTGCTCGAAGGCTCCATCCAGGCCGGCCTCTTTGCCGAACTCGTCAGCAGCTTCGGCGTGCAGCCACGGCTGCAGCCCGTGTCCTCGCTCGACGAGGCCTTTCGCCGTGTCGCCACGGGCCAGGCCGACGCGGCCATCGCCAACCATTTCTTCGGCGGCCGCAACAGCCCGCGCTACCGGCTCGCTGAAACTCCCATCGTCTTCCAGCCCTCGCGCCTGCACTTCGCCACCGCCCAGGGACGCAACGCCGAACTGCTGGACGCGATCGACCGCCATCTGCGCGGCTGGCAGCAGGACCCGCGCTCCATCTACGCCAGCGTCATCCGCCAGTGGGGCGGCCAGGTGCCCGAGGCCGTGGTACCGCGCGGCTTCTGGTGGGGGCTGGCCGCAGTGGCCACCCTCTTGCTGGGCTTTGTGCTGCTGGCCTGGCTGCTGCGCCGCCAGGTCGTGGCGCGCACGCGTGGCCTGCAGTCCGCGCACGAGGAGGTGGGGCGCTTCCGGGCCCTGTTCGACCAGTCGCCCCTGGCCGCGTGGATCGCCGGGCTCGACGGCCGCCTGGTCTACGCCAACGCGCGCTGTGCCGCACTGCTGGGCCTGACGCCCGCGGAACTGCTGGGGCGGCGCTACCTCGAGCTCTACGACCCGGCCGGGCAGGCCGCGGCCGAGGACTACTGGCGCAGCGTGCGCGAAGGTGCGCCTGGTGCGCCGCAGGAGCTGCCGCAGCTCACGGCCACCGGCGCGGCCCTGCCCATGCTCACCAGCGGCCTGCTGCTGCGCGATGCCCGGGGCCAGCCCGAGCTGCTGGCCTGCACCGCGGTGGACATCAGCGAGCGCAAGCAGGCGGAGGAGAGGATCCACCAGCTGGCCTTCTACGACGCGCTCACCGGCCTGGCCAACCGCCGCCTGCTCATGGACCATCTGCAGCATGCGCTGGCGGCCAGTGCGCGCCACGGCAGCCGCGGCGCGCTGATCTTCGTCGACCTGGATCACTTCAAGACCATCAACGACACCCTGGGCCACGGCGTGGGCGACCAGCTGCTGCGCGAGGTGGCCGCGCGCATCCGCTACTGCGTGCGTCTGGGCGACACCGTGGCGCGCCTGGGCGGCGACGAGTTTGTCGTGCTCATCGAGGACCTGGACGAGACGACGGAGATCGCCGCCAGCCAGGCCGAGGGCGTGGGCCGCAAGATCATGACGGCGCTCAGCCAGCCCTATCGCCTGGGCGGCAGCCTGCAGCACAGCACGCCCAGCCTGGGCATCGCGCTGTTTGCCGGTGGCCAGGCCGATGGCGACGAGCTGCTGCGCCAGGCCGACCTGGCCATGTACCAGGCCAAGGCCGAGGGGCGCAACAGCCTGCGCTTCTTCGACCCGCGCATGCAGACCGTGGTCAACGCGCGCGCCGCCCTGCAGGCCGATCTGCGCGAGGCCCTGCAGACCGGCCAGTTCTCGCTGCACATCCAGCCGCAGGTCAACCACACCGGCCGCATCACCGGTGGCGAAGCCCTGCTGCGCTGGCAGCACCCGGTGCGCGGCTTCGTGTCGCCCGCCGAATTCATCCCTGTGGCAGAGGAAAGCGGCCTGATGCACGAGATCGGCCTGTGGGTGCTGCAGCAGGCCACCCGCCTGCTGCTGGCCTGGGACGCGCAGCCGGCGCTGCGTGAGCTGACGCTGGCCATCAACGTCAGCGTGCAGCAGTTCCGCCACCCGGATTTCGTCAACCGCGTGCGCGAGACCCTGATGCGCAGCGGCGCCAATGCCAGCCGGCTCGAACTCGAGATCACCGAAAGCCTGCTGATGGACAACGTGGAGGAGGTGATCGCCAAGATGCAGACCCTGCGCGCCCAGGGCCTGCGCTTCGCGCTCGACGACTTCGGCACCGGCTACTCCTCGCTGACCTACCTCAAGCGCCTGCCGCTGGACCAGCTCAAGATCGACGCCTCCTTCGTGCGCGACCTGCTGGCCGACGCCAACGACGCCGCCATCGTGCGCACCATCATCGCCCTGGCCGACAGCCTCGGACTGCAGGTCGTGGCCGAGGGCGTGGAGACCGAGGCCCAAAGACTGGCCCTGGCCGCGCTGGGCTGCCCGGCCTACCAGGGCTATCTCTGCAGCCGGCCCCTGCCCGTGGCCGGGTTCGAGGCCCTGCTTCAGCAGGCGCAGCCCGCCGCCTTGGAGTAAGCTGGGGGCCGCGTGTACAGGAGCGGCTTCATGGACCCCAAGCAGACCCCACCCAACGCCTTTGGCCCCTTCGTGCCGGGCTTCGATTTCCTGCAGAAGCTCGCCCAGGGCGGCAACGCTTCCTTCCAGCAATGGGTCGCGCCTACCATGGACCCCGAGGCGCTGGACAAGCGCATCGGCGAACTCCGCGCCGTGCACTTCTGGCTGGAGCAGAACACCGCCGCACTCAAGGCCACGCTGCAGGCGCTCGAGGTGCAGAAGATGACCCTGGCCACATTGCGCAGCATGAATGCCGTGCCCGGCAAGGCCACGGGTGCCACCAAGGCAGCCGCCACCCCCGACCCCCTGCAGTACTGGAACGCGCTGACCCAGCAGTTCCAGACTATCGCCGCCAGCGCCATGCAGGAAGTGGCCGCGCGCGCGGCCGCCGCGCAGGCCGCCACCGCCGGCAAGACACCCCGCAGCACCACGGCCGACGCCGCACCGGCCAGGAAAGCCGCGCCGCGCCGCCGCAAGACGAGTTGAACCCGAGATGAACCGCTTCCCCCTGGCCCACGCCACCCATCCGCAATGGCGCATGGCGGCCGCCCTCGTGCTGGCGCAGCTGCGCGCCCAGCTGGCCCTGCCCGGCGCCGGCGCCTGTCCCACGCTGGCCCTGCTCTACATCACCGACCACTACGCCGCCGAGGCCGAGGCCATCCTCGCCCACCTCAGTGCCGAGCTGCCCGAGGTGACCGACTGGGCCGGCACCGTGGGCGTGGGCATCGCCGTCACGGGTGTCGAGTACTTCGACGAACCGGCGCTGGCCGTCATGCTCTGCGACATCCCGGCCGACCAGTACCGCGTCTATTCGGGCGTCGCGCCCCTGGGCCTGGGTTTCGAGGCGCAGACCGCGCTGGTCCATGCCGACGGCCGCACGCCCGATCTTGCCGAACTCATCCACGAGATGGCCGCGCGCACCGACAGTGGCTACCTCTTCGGCGGCCTGGCCGCCAGCCGCGGCGAGACCGTGCAGTTCGCCCAGGGCGGCGACGGCTATATCCGCGGCCAGGGCCGCAGCAGCGGCGTCTTCCATGGCGGACTCAGCGGCGTGGCCTTCGGTGAAGGCGTGGCCATCGTCTCGCGCGTCACCCAGGGCGCCCTGCCCATCGCCGGCAGCCACCGCGTCACCGAAGCCGAGCGCAATGTGGTCTACCAGCTCGACGGCGAGCCCGCGCTGCAGGTGCTGCTGCGCGAACTCAAGGTCTCGCTCGACGAGCCCGAGTCCGCGCTCGCTGCCGTGCGCGCCACGCTGGCCGGCCTGGTGCAGCCCGAAGACGCGGCGCGCGACGCCAGTGCCGGCGGCATCCGCCGCACCGGCAACTTCGGCAGCGACGTGCGCGTGCGCCACATCATCGGCCTGGACCCGCAGCGCGGCGGCGTGGCCCTGGCTGACATGGTGGAAGAGGGCATGCAGCTCGCCTTCTGCCAGCGCAACGCCCAGGCCGCGCGCGCCGACCTCATGCGCATCTGCGCCGAGATCCGCGAGGAGCTGGAGCCCGAGGAACTGCACCTGACCAGCGCCACCGCACCGGCGGCGCCGGAACCCGAGCCCGCGCGGGCGCGCCAGATCGCCGGCGCCATCTACGTCAGCTGCTCAGGCCGCGGCGGCCCGCACTTCGGCGCGCCCAGCGCCGAGCTGCAGATCGTGCGCCACGCGCTGGGTGATGTGCCGCTGATCGGCTACTTCGCCGGCGGCGAGATTGCGCGGCACCATGTGTATGGCTACACAGGGGTGCTGACGGTGTTTCTGGCGGATTGAGTTGTCTGCCTTCATCGCCGCAACGCCGAAAACGCCTCGAACTCCCAGCTGCGCATCGCCAGCACCAGCGTGTAGCCCTCGCGGTCTTTCTCGGGCAGCTTCTGGTCGGTCTGGTGCTGTTGCGCGAAGTCCTGGGCCACGCGCTGCAGGCGCTCCACGAAAGACGGTGCCAGGCTGCGCGCGATGCTGCCGTGCACCAGCAGCAGGCCTTCGCCATGGCCGTCGAAGCCGCCGCCGTAATAGTCCAGCAGCGCGTGCTCGCGGAAGAAGTCCATCACCGGGCCGTGCGGGCGCCAGCGGAAGGTCTTGGCCAGCTTGAGGCGGTAGCGGTTGAGCGGGCGCAGCTCGATGATGCCCAGGCGGTCGAGCTGGGCGAGGTATTTCACGCCCTCGGCTTCGGTGAGCCGGTAGGCCGCGGTGATCTGCTCCAGCGTCCACTGGCTCAGCACGCAGATGGCCACCAGCAAGAGCTTCTTGTCCGCCACCACGGCCTTCTCCTGCGCCTGGGTCAGCTCGGCCAGCAGGGGCTGGGCGTCGGCCACGCGGCGTGCGAGCTCGGCAAAGTCCAGCTTGAGCGCGCGACAGATGGCGTCGATGCGTGAGAGCGCCATGTCGCCCTTGGCCAGCATGCGCTTGACGCTGCTCTCGGCCATGTCCAGCTTTTGCGCCAGATCGGCATAGGTCATGTGCGCGGCCTTGAGCTCCTTCTTCAGGGCCAGGACGAGATCGGCGGTGGTACTCATGTCGTGCTCACAAAGGCTGGAGGGGAGTTTGGTATCGATTATCGATACCCCCGGTAGACAGCGACATGAAAGTCGCATGAAATGACCCCGTGGGCGATGCGTGCGCCCCACACTGCGCCGCATGCCCACTCACGGAGTCTTCATGTCACTCACCCTGTCCCGTGCCGAAGCCCTGTTGCTCGGTGCCCTTGCCCTCCTGGCCCTGTGGGCCGGCTTCGGTCCATCGTTGGCCCAGGCCCCGCACATCCATGACTACGCCGACCAGCGCGCCTGGCTGGGCCTGCCCTGTGCGCTCGACGTGCTGAGCAATCTGCCCTTTGCGCTCTTCGGCCTCTGGGGCCTGCGCGTGCTGGGTCGCGTACCCGCTGCGGCGCTGGACGGCACGCAGCGCGCCCTGGCCGCGCTCTTCTTCACGGGCCTGGTGCTCACGGCCTTGGCCTCGGGCTGGTACCACTGGCGGGCGGACGATGCGGGTCTGTTCATCGACCGCCTGGGCATGAGCTTCGCGTTTGCCGGCCTCTTGGGTCTGGCTGTGGCCAGCCGCATCACGGCACGCGCCGGCGCCTGGACGGCGCCCGTGGTGCTGCTCTGGGGTGGGCTCGGTGCCTGGATCTGCTGGCGCAGCGGCAACCTGCTGCCCTGGGCCGTGCTGCAGGGCGCGGGGCTGGCGCTGCTGCTGGTCTTGTCGACGTTGCCAGTGCGCGGGGTAGCGGTGCGCTGGTGGCTCATCATCGTCATCTATGCCGCGGCCAAGCTCTGCGAGCTGGCGGACCACGTGATCTACGAGGCCACCGGACAGCTCATTTCGGGTCACAGTCTCAAGCACCTCGTGGCTGCAGTCGCCGCCTGGCCTGTCATCCGCGCGTTAAAGGCGCTGGGGCAGAATGCCGGCGAACAGAACAAATCAACGGAGGAGACTCTCTTGCGCGACTTTGACCAAGCCTGGCCTGAGGGGCAGAAGCCCGCGGCCCACGACGCCCATCCCAACCAGTTCGCCCTGCTCAAGCAACGCCGCTTCGCGCCCTTCTTCTGGACACAGTTCGCCGGCGCGGCCAACGACAACCTCTTCAAGTTCGCCTTCACCGTGATGGTGACCTACCAGCTCAGCGTGGGCTGGCTGCCGCCGGCGCTGGCGGGCCTGGTGATCGGCGCGCTCTTCATCCTGCCCTTCGTGCTCTTCAGTGCCACCAGTGGGCAACTGAGCGACAAGTACAACAAGACGCGGCTGATGCGCTTCACCAAGGACCTGGAGATCGCCATCATGCTGATCGCGGCCTGGGGCTTCGTCATGGGCCAGGTGGCCGTGCTGCTGGGCTGCATCTTCCTCATGGGCCTGCAGTCCACCATCTTCGGCCCCGTCAAATACGCCTACCTGCCCGAGGTGCTGGGCGAGCGCGAGCTCACGGGCGGCAACGGCATGATCGAGATGGGCACCTTCGTGGCCATCCTGCTGGGAAATGTGGTCGGCGGCCTGGTGGTGGCCATGCCCGAGGTGGGCCACCAGAACGTGGCCGTCGCCTGCGTGGCCCTGGCCATCGTGGGCCGCGTCACGGCGGCGCGCATCCCGCTGGTGCCGCCGGCCGACCCCGCGCTGAAGATCAACTGGAACCCCTTCACCGAAACCTGGCGCAACCTCAAGCTCGCGCACGGCAACATCGTCGTCTTCCGCTCCCTGCTGGGTATCAGCTGGATGTGGTTCTTCGGCGCCGTCTTCCTGAGCCAGTTCCCCAGCTTCGCCAAGGAGGTGCTGCACGGCAACGAGCAGGTCGCGTCTTTCCTGCTGGTGGTGTTCTCCATCGGCATCGGCACGGGCTCGCTGCTGTGCGAGCTCATGAGCCGCCGCCATGTGGAAATCGGCCTGGTGCCGCTGGGCGCCATCGGCATGAGTGTCTTCGCCGTCGACCTCTACTTCGCCTCGCGCAGCCTGCCCGATGCCGAGCTCATGGGCCTGGCCGCCTTCCTAGCCCAGCCCGCGCACTGGCGCATCATGGCCGACCTGCTGTTGCTGAGCCTGTTCGCCGGCCTCTACAGCGTGCCCATGTACGCGCTGATCCAGCTGCGCAGCCCGGCCACGCACCGCGCGCGCATCATCGCCGCCAACAACATCCTCAACGCCTTGTTCATGGTGGTCAGCGCCGTGCTGGCCGGCGCCATGCTGGCCCTGGGTTTCAGCGTGCCCCAGGTCTTCCTGGCCGTGGGCCTGGCCAACGCCGTGGTGGGCATCTACATCTTCCTGATGGTGCCGGAATACCTGTTGCGCTTCATCGCCTGGCTGCTCACGCACTTCATCTACCGCTTCAAGATCAAGGGCGACGAACACATTCCGACGCAGGGCCCGGCCATCCTGGCCTGCAACCACGTGAGCTTCATCGACCCGGTGCTGCTCATGGCCGCCAGCCCGCGGCCCATCCGCTTCATCATGGACCACCGCATCTTCAAGCTGCCGGTGCTGGGCTGGCTCTTCAAGCTGGCCAAGGCCATCCCCATCGCCCCCAAGAGCGAAGACCCGCAGGCCTACGAGGCTGCGCTCAAGGCTGCCGTCGAAGTGCTGAAAGACGGCGAGCTGCTCGCCATCTTCCCCGAAGGCGGCATCACCCGCGACGGCACGCTGCAGGAGTTCAAGGGCGGCATCATGAAGATCCTGGAGCAGCAGCCCGTGCCCGTGATCCCCATGGCGCTCACCAACCTCTGGGGCTCCTACTTCAGCCGCATCGAACTCGTGGGCGGCAAGCCGACGGCGATGAGCAAGCCTTTCCGGCGCGGGCTGTTCAATCGGGTGGGGTTGAATGTGGGGGCGCCGGTGGCCGCGAATGAAGTTCAGTTGGATGGGTTGAGGGAAGGAGTAGCTAAGTTGGCTCGTGACGTTTAGTAACGTTGGTCAGCTGGAAACGTTTGGCTCAAATTGGGGGAATGATGACGAATAAGAAATGGATGTACTTGGCTCTGGTGGCAGTGATTGCCATCTCGCTATGTCTTGTCATCTTTGGCACTGGCGAGTTGATTAAAGAACTCGCCGGAGTACCCTTGGTGCTCGCGCTAACTGCTGCCCTTTTTCAGATCATCCGAGATCAAAGTGCCCATGAGCGAAGTGAAGTTCTGATGCGTTACCAGAATAGTTTCGCAATGGGGGCGACCTCACATATGGCCAATGTCGCTTTCGACAAACATGCCAAGTTTTGCGAAGAGTACATAAAAGAATCTTACGCAGCACTGCAAACGATATTTCGTGAGGGGCCAACACCAGAGGCGCTGAACCATGCATCAAATTTGGTAAGCATTCGGGCGAAATATGCGGTTTGGCTAACGACAGAAATTGAGAATCAGCTGCAGCCTTTTGAGGCGGCATTCCGTCAAATGGGGGCAAGTGCTGGCTATGTTGCGGCAACTGTTGGAGAGCGTACCGCGACACAACGGAAAGAACATATTGACCGTATGTATAGGCTTTTGGCCCAACTATCCAGCCAAAAAGAATGGGATGGGGAGGAACTTACAGATGATCTAGCTATCGCGACCCAGATTCAACGGTTGCGATCGATTCTCGGCATCGATGAGCTCAGCAAGTTGCGTCAGTCTCTGCTGATGCGCGCGGTCAAGGAACTGAATTAGTGAGGTAGGTGGTGGGGTTAAGTGACGAGGCGAAACCCATGAACAAACTTCCCCTTAACCAAGCCTTCACCCTGCTCGAACCCGGCCCCGTGGTGCTCGTCACCACCCATGACGGGAAGCAGCCCAACATCATGACCATCTCCTGGACGATGGTGGTGGACTTCACGCCGGTGTTCGCTCTCACCACCGGGCCCTGGAACCATTCCTTTGCCGCGCTGCGCAAGACGAAAGAGTGCGTGATCGCTATCCCTACGGTGGACCTGCTGGACCAGGTCGTCGGCATCGGCACCTGCTCGGGCGCCGACACGGACAAGTTCGAGAAATTCAGGCTCACGCCGGCCAAGGCCAGCCAGGTGAAGGCACCGTTGATCATGGAATGCCTGGCGAACATCGAGTGCAAGCTGATCGACTACAGCCGCAAGCACGGTGTCGTCTTCCTGCAGGGCGTGGCCGCCTGGGTGGACGCCACACGCAAGGAACGCCGCATGCTGCACGCCGTGGGCGACGGCACCTTCATCGCCGACGGCCGCAAGCTGGACCGGCGCCAGGCCATGCGCGCCAAGCTGCCGGCCGGCGTCTGAGTGGCCAGTGGGGCGACAAGGCCGGGCGAACAAGCACTTGGCGAGATCTGTGACCACAGTGACAATGACCTTCAGCTGTCAATGCAGGTTGGGCGCATGAAAAGTTTGCATCTCTTCCGATGGCATGCGCTTGCCGCTTGCGGCTTGCCACAGACCGCAGCTGGCGAGTGGCATGGCGGTCTTTTTCGCTGGACAAGGCGCGCATGATGAAAAGAGTCAATCCGGGGGCGGCCTTGCTTGCGGCCGTGATCATTACAGTCCTTGCTGCGCTTGCGTGGCCGGCCCTGTGGGGTATCGCATGCGATGCTCTGTCCGATGGGTCGATCGTTGTCGGCATACGTTCCCGCCCAGCCGGATTTGCATGGCACCACACCTACACGATCCATGCTTCGCCGGTGCTGTTCTCGCTGCATGTTGCTGCCTATCCTGCTCTCGCCGTCATGCTGTCGCTGTTTGCCGCAGTGACGTGGTTGACTCTGCTGCCACTGGCCATTCTCAGGCTGGTGTTCGTGAAAAGACTGTTGGTCATCATGGTTTTCGGAGGTGCTGCGGCAGGCGTCTATTGGCTTTTGGTTTTTTTCGGCTTGACGTTGATAGGCCTGGTGATAGCCCCACCTTAGCGCCGCACCCGAAGGGCCCCACCATCATGTTGCGATCTGGTCGTTTGCATTTCTTCCTCCTGGGCTTGGTCCCGCTGCTGAACGCGCTCGCCCTGCTGCTCTACGGCCTGCACCTGGCCACCAGCGGTTCGGGCGGGACGGAGCGGGCCGTGCCGGTGCTGCTGGTGCTGGCCGCGGCGGGTGGGCTGGCTCTGGGCGTGGCGGTGGTCCGGCGCGGCCGAGACCTGGGGTCGGGTGCGCTGGCATCGTTGGCGGGCCTGGTGCTCAGCGCCGGCCTGGGCCCCATGGTCCTGCTGTATCTGGGCTACCTCTTGTTCAAGAACGGGCAGCCGGGGGACAACGCCTTTGGCCCGCCCGCACCGGCCGCCACGCTGGCGGTCTGGCTCTGGTCTCTGGTGGCGCTGGTGCTGCCCTGGTTCATGGCCGTCATGGCGGCACGGCTGATGTAAGGCGGGCCGCTGGCCTGTCCCGACCAGCCAAAAGTATCGAAATCCGATACCAAAAATCCAAAGACGCGCCACTTGTATCGAAATCAGACTCCGGTTTGAGCACCGCCGCGCACACTGCGCGCCATGTTCAACAACCCCAAGGGGTCTTACATGCAAGTGCTCATCCACCGTGATTCCAAAGCCTGGTCGCTGCAGGTCTGGGTGTCCTTCCTGATCGCCGTCTTCCTCTGCGGCGTGGGCCTGGCCTGGCTGCCGGGTAAGGACCTGGACCGGGCCTTCATGGTCATGGGCTACTTCTTTTGTCTCTCGGCGGCCTTCGTGCTGGCCAAGTTCGTGCGTGACAACGAGAAGGCGCGTACCGAGGGCAAGGTGGCCGATTCGCCGATGTTCAAGTTCGTGGTCTGGATCGGCTTCTTCCTGGCCATGGCGCTCACGGGCTGGGGCCTGCTGCGCATGGAGATCAGCGAGACCTACAAGGCCTTCCTGGGCGTGAGCTGGCTCTACCTGATCACCACCACCTTCACGCTGGCCAAGACCCTGCGTGACGCGCACGAAGCCGACCTGGCCGAAGCCCGCCTCGAAGCCCGCCGTGCCGCAGCCCGTGGCGAGTGAATGACGCAAGACGTACAGGAGTCCTCATGAAACAAGGTCTTGCATCCCTGGTGCTCGCCGCCTCCGTGGCCCTGGCCAGCCTGCCGGCCCGGGCGCACACCGAGGCCTCGGCCCTCAGCACCCTCTCGGCCCTGCCCATCGCCTCGGTGGTGGTGGCGGGCAGCGCGGTGGCCGCCACCGTGGTCGTGATCCCCGTGGCCCTGTCCACTGCGGGTGCGGTGCTGGTGGTCAAGACCGTGGAGTCCACGGCGCGCGGCACAGTCTATGTGCTGGAGCGCGCCTCGGACGGCGCCACGGCCAGCATTGAGATCTCGGGCCGCGGCCTGGGCGCCTCGGCGGTGGGCGTGGGCACGGTGCTCACGGTCAGCGTCATTGGCGCGGGCGTGGTGCTCTCGGCGGCGGGCGAGGCCATCGCCTTCATCCCCAATGCGCTCGGCCGCGCTCTGCTGCACAACGAAAGGGTGACGCCATGAACATCGCACGCAAGTTCTGGGGCGGCCTGTGTGGCTTGGCGCTCTCGGCGCTGCTGCTCGTGAGTCCGGCCCACGCCGGCCGCAGCTGCGAACACCGGCCGCTGCAGGTCTGGACGCTGGAGCGCAGCCTCACGCTGGCCCAGCGCACCAGGGATGCGCTCGATGCCAGCGGCGCGCAGGTGGTGCTGCTGGCGCGCGCGGGGCAGGACCTGAGCAAGTACGGCCTGCGCTGGTCGCACCTGGGCCTGGCCTACAAGGCGCCGGCCCGCGCGGGCGAGGACGACGGGCGCGGCTATGTCTGGCGCGTGCTGCACAAGCTCAACCACTGCGGCACGCAGGAGGCCGCGCTCTACCGCCAGGGCCTGGGCGACTTTTTCCTCGACGATCTCTGGCGCCTGGAAGCCGCCTGGGTTGTCCCTCAGCGCGAGGTGCAGCTCAAGCTGCACGCCCTGCTGCTCGACGAGCGCAAGGCCAGGGCCCTGCACCACGCGCCCTACAACCTGGTGAGCTACCCCTGGAGCCGCAAGTACCAGCAGAGCAACCAGTGGGCCATCGAGACGCTGGCCGCCGCGATGGAGCCCAGCGTGTACTCGCGCGAACGCGCCCAGGAGTGGCTGCGTTTCCAGGGCTACGAGCCCACGGTGCTGCGGCTGGGGGCGTTCACGCGCCTGGGCGCGCGCGTGAGCGCGGCCAATGTGGCCTTCGACGACCACCCGGGCGAGAAACGCTACAGCGACCGCATCGAGACCGTGACGGTGGACTCGGTCTTCGCCTGGCTGCAGCGCGCGGGGCTGGCGGGGGCGCCTGTCACCTTGCGTTACTGATGCACAGGAGAGGCTCATGCAGAATGCGCAGCACTTGAATCACACAGGGAGCAGATGATGCCGTTCACCTGGATGTTTGCCCTCACGGGCGCCGTGCAGGGCTGGGCGCTCTGGGGCTTGTGGAAGCTCCATCTGAGCAAGACCTGGCCCGCCACCGAGCCCGTGCTCTACACCGGCCTGCTCTATGTGGCCCTGGCCCTGCCGCTGCTGGTCTATTGCACCCAGCAGGTGGAAGACCTCTCGCCCCGCGTGCGGCGGCTGGCGCTGCTGGGCTTTGGCCTGCTGTTTGCGGCCCTGGGGGCGGGCACGGCCTGGTCGGCCGGGGTGGATGTGCGCAGTCTGGACCTGCGTTTCCACGACACGCTGATCGCCGCAGTGCTGGGCTTCGTGCTGCTGGGCCTGTTCTGCGGCTTCGACTTCGAGGCGCGGCGCTGGCGTTACGAGCGCCTCTTCTATTACGCCTGGCGCAACGGCATCCTGCTGGTGACCGCCGGGGTGATGACGGGCATCTTCTGGGGCGTGCTCTGGGCCGGCGCGGCGCTGATGTCGCTGATCGGCGTGAAGTTCGTGCGCGAGCTGATCACACAGTCCATCTTCGTCTTCACGGTCACGGGCCTGGTGGTGGCCGCTTCGGCGGGCCTGGGCCTGGTGCGCGCGGGCATGACGGAGACCATCCGCCGCTATGCCCTGTCCATCGCGGCCTGGCTGCTGCCCCTGGTGCTGTTCTTCGCGGTACTCTGGGCCGTGGCCCTGCCGTTCACGGGCCTGGAGCCGCTGTTCAAGACGCGTTATGCGGCCAAGCTCATGCTGGGTTTCATGGCACTGGCTGTGCTGTTTGCCAACTGCGCCTACCAGGACGGCGAGCACGAGGCCTATCCGGACTGGCTGGCGCGTGCCCTGCAGGGCGCCTGGCTGGCCTTGCTCGTGGTGGTGGGGGTGGCCTGGTGGGCGCTGGGCCTGCGCGTGGCGCAGTACGGCTGGTCCGAGGACCGCTTGTGGGCGGCACTGGTCGCCACTCTCGCGGCGGTCTATGCCCTGGGCTATGCGCTGTCATGGCTGAAGCGCGAGCGCTGGATGGCGGCCATGGGCCGGACCAACATCGTCGCCGCGCTGCTGCTCTGCCTGGGCCTGCTGCTCTACGTGGCGCCGCCCACCCATGTGCGCAAGTTGGCCGTGGCCGCGCATCTGGCGCACGTGCAGCAGCAGAAGGCGGGTGCGGATGGCAAGGCGATCGAGCCTGACTGGAACTATCTGCGCTGGCAGTCCGGCCGCTATGGCCGCGAGGCCCTGCAGGCCATGGCCGCGGGCCAGGGTGTGCCCGCGGGCCAGGGCTGGGAGCGCAAGGCCGAGCGTCTGCTGGCCGAGACCAACCGCTACAACCCGCAGCCCCAGCAGCAGATGAACGCCGAAGAGCTGGCGCAGAAATTCCGTGTGTATCCCCAGGGGCGCGCGCTGCCCGACGGTTTCGTGCCCTTTATTCAGCAGGACAAGAGCTGGGAGTTGCGCCAGTGCCTGCAGAACGCAGCGGGCTGCGCCGTCTGGCTGGGCGATCTGGACGGCGATGCGCGCGAGGAGCTGCTCGTGTTTGCCAACGGCTGGAATGGCGCGGTCTACGTGCAGACCGGCCAGACCAGCGAGAGCTGGCGTCGCGCCGGCAGCTTCAATGTGCCCGGCGCCAGGGGCCGCTTCGACGCCGCCGAGCTGAACCGCGCACAGGTGGTGCCACCGCAGTGGCAGGATCTGGAGATCCAGGGGCGGCGGCTGCGGGTGCAGGTGGGGTCACAATGAGCAAAACCCTATGAACAAGTATCTGCAAGTGTTGGTCGCGGTCTCATCCCTGCTGCTGGCTGGCTGTGAAACCGCGCCGCGCAGCGGTGCGCAAATCCACGCCCTTGTGACGCAGGTGGCCCGGGAGCGCAGCCAGCTGGACGGTACGTACCGCGATCTCCATGCAGCGTTGCGTTCCGGGGTCACGCGGGCCGATATCGCTGCAGGTCGGCTTGTTCGCGGCGAATGCGTGGAGATGGGGGAGGGCACCCGCGAACGCACGCGTTCGCGGGTGCTCACCATGCTGCTGCCGCCGGGCCAGGTGCTGCAGTTGCAAACCCTGGCCGACGCAGAGGAAGTCCGGGCCGACGGCGCCGGCCTGCACCTGCGCTTTCTCGCCGGCGGCGACGCGCTCGGACCCTCGGAGATGCGCCCCAGCGCTTTTGCCGGCGGCCGTGCCTACCCGCTGTGCCGACAGCCGGGAGCTACCGCCGCCCGCTGGCGTCTGCTGGTGACCGGGGTGTACCAGGGCTGGGAGTTTGATTTCGCGGCGGCCGAACTCGCGCGCCAGGACCAGTTCAGCGATGCCGAAATGGCGGACGGGCGCGTGGCCCAGGTCAGCTGCCAGCTCAAGGTGCTGGATGGCTCGGACTGGTACGCGCCCGTCTGGTGGGCCCGCGTACCGCCCGGGCTGTCGCTGCAACCGGGCGAGGCGGTTCTGTTGCAGGCCGGGGCGGAAAACGGGTCCAAGGACACGGGGCCACTGGCCCAGGTGCTGGCGCGTGTTTCGCAGCCGGCGGGCGTGCCCGCTCCGGGCCGGGTGCTTTGCTATCAGCGCTGAGTGGGGGCGCTTGGGCCGGCCCAGTTTTCTCCGCATCCACGATTCTTTACGGTTGCCGTTCCTCCGCCGGGTGCTCGATGGACGCGCCGTCCCCCCGTCCAAAAGCCTCTACCCCCCTCCCTTAAATAAACGTTAGTAGAAATCGTTCTCATTTAGAGTATGATCGCCTCCTTTCTTTTTTGGAGGGGATCGCGATGTCGGGGTCGTACAAGGGGGTTGGGGGTTTCAGGAAGCATCAGCTGGCGCTGGCTGCGCTGACCGTGCTGTGTGCCGGTCTGGCACAGGCCCAGCAGCAGGAAGCCACGCTGGGCAGCGTGGAGGTGGTGGCGCCGGCCGTGTTCGGGGTGACCCAGAACCTGGGCGCGAAGGTGGGCGCGGGCGCTCTGGGTAATGTGACCCAGAAGGACACGCCGTTCTCCAGTGCCGTGGTCACGAACGAGCAGATCCTGGAGCAGGGCTCGCAGAAGCTCGGCGACCTGTTCATCCAGGACGCTTCGGTGTCCGACAACACCGGTGCCAACACCGCCTGGAGCACCTACCTCTCGGTGCGCGGTCTGGAGCTGGACTGGCAGACCTCGTGGCGTCTGGACGGCAAACCCTTCCTCGCCTACTCGACGACGCTGCCTTACGAGCATTTCGAACAGATCGAGCTCTTCAAAGGCGCCTCGGGCTTCATGTACGGCTTCGGCGCACCGGGCGGCATCATCAACTATGTGAGCAAGAAGCCCACGGACACGCCGACGCGCAACGTGACCCTGGGCTACGCGAGCAGCAGCCTGCTGCGGGCCAACGCCGATCTGGGCGGGCGCGTGGGTGAAGGGGCCTTGGGCTACCGGCTGAACGTCACGCGCGAGGAAGGCAAGCCGGCCAACGGCGGCAGGCTGGAACGCAGCTCCATGCTGCTGGCCCTGGACGCCAGGCTCAGTGACCGCCTGAGCTGGGATCTGCAGACCTTGTACCAGGATCGACTGGCCAGGGACACCGAGCCTTCGATCCGTACCTCGGGCTGGTGGAACGGCACGGCCTACCAGTCCGTCTTCCCGGACGGCAGCGCCCTGCCCACGCCGATCAAGAACGACCAGACCCTGGTGGGACCGGGCAGCTATACCGACAACCGCTTCGCCCATGTCACCACGGGTCTCAAGTACGAGCTCAGCCCGGACTGGCAGGTCCAGACCAACCTCAGTCGCAGCTACAGCAAGACGCGCCGCAACGAGCAGGTGCTGCATCTGGAGAACTCGGCGGGGGACTACAACATCGCACGCGCCGACTCCGGCGAGCGCTACCAGTTCCAGTACGCGGACGTCATGGCCACCGGCAAGCTGCAGACCGGCACGGTGCGCCACAACATCGTGGCCGGGGTGTCCTGGCAGAAGCAGATGAACGACTGGAGCGATGCCAGCGTCTACACCACCAACTTCGGCACGGGCAACATCTACGAGCAGAACACCGTGGCCTACAACAGCGTGGGTTCGTTCGACGACCTGAAAGTACGCCGCGCCTCGGAGATCCTGCAGCGCAGCGCCTTCGTCAGCGACCGCCTCGAACTCAGCCCGACCTGGTCGGTGCTGGGCGGCCTGCGCTGGACGAACTACGAGCAGAACAGCCTCGCGGCTTCGGGCGCCGTGACCTCCAGCTATGAGAAGAAGGGCGTGCTGACCCCGACCGTGGCCGTGATGAACAAGCTCACGCCCGACACCATGGCCTACGCCAGCTATGTCGAATCGCTGCAGCAGGGCGCGATCGTCGGCACCAGCTACGTGAACGCACGCCAGGTGCTCGATCCGCTGGTCAGCAAGCAGTGGGAGCTGGGCCTGAAGAAGGACAGCGCGATGTGGTCCGGCACCGCGGCCCTGTTCCAGGTGGAAAAGGCGTCCGAGTACGCGAACGCCGCCAACGTCTACGTGCAGGACGGCAAGTCCGTCTATCAGGGCGTGGAGCTGGGCGGCACCGCGCGGCTGAACAAACAGTGGAGCGTGGGCAGCAGCCTGATGCTGCTGGACGCAGAGTACGTCGAGGGCAGCGGCACCAACAACGGCAAGCGGGTGGCCGGTGCGCCCGAACAGGTGCTGACCGCGCAGGTGGCCTACCGCGTGCCGCAGGTGCAGGGTCTGCAGGTGCGTCTGGGCGCCAAGCACACGGGCGAGACGCCGCTGCGCGCCTCGAACCGCGTCACCGTGGACAGCTACACGCTGTTCAGCCTGGGCGCCACCTACGACACCACGGTGCAGGGCTACGCCACCACCTTCCGTGCCAACGTCAACAACCTGACCGACCGCAAGTACTGGATGTACCAGTACGCCGACTACATCAAGGCCGGCGATCCGCGCTCGATCAACCTGAGCGCCACGCTGCACTTCTGAGCCTGCCCGCAAGACACGCGCCCGGGCACGTCGCGCCGCGAGGTGCGGCGTGCCCGACGCACTGGAAAAGAGGAAAGACGATGAAAAGCCAGACGATACGTGCCTGGTCCTGGGTGCACAAATGGAGCAGCCTGGTCTGCACCGTCTTCATGCTGCTGCTGTGCCTGACGGGCCTGCCGCTGATCTTCCACCACGAGATCGAGCACTTCAGCGACGACGCGATCATCACCGAGGCCATGCCCGAGGACACGCCCCGCCACAATCTGGACGCGGTGGTGGCGCGGGCCCGGGAGCAGTTTCCCGGCAAGTACGTGATGTACATGAGCCAGGAGGAGGACGACAAGACCTTCTGGTACGTCTCGCTGGCCAGCCGGCTGAGCGAGCGCGAGGTCTTCGACTTCGCCATCATCGACGCCCGCACCGGGGCCGCACTCAAGGCACCGGACTTCTACGCCGGCTTCATGTACTGGATGACGCGCCTGCACGTCGATCTCTTCATGGGCCTGCCGGGCATGCTCTTCCTGGGCTTCATGGGGCTGCTGTTGGTGGTTTCGATCGTCTCGGGCGTCGTGCTCTACGCGCCCTTCATGCAGAAGCTCGTCTATGGCCAGGTGCGCAAGGACAAGTCGCAGCGGGTGCGGTGGCTCGATCTGCACAACCTGCTCGGCATCACCACCCTGGCCTGGGCCCTGGTGGTGGGCCTGACCGGCGTGATCAACACGCTGGAAGAGCCCATCGTCAACCACTGGCGCGAGCACCACCTCCAGCCTCTGCTGGACGGCAGCGGCCAGGGCGAGCCGCCACCGCAGGAGAGCTTCGTCTCGCTCGACGCGGCCGTACGCCAGGCCGAGGCCGCGCACCCCGACATGACGCTGGGCTTCATCGCCTTCCCCGGCGTGCTGGGGGGCGCACAGCAGCACTACACCATCTATCTGCAGGGCAGAACGCCGCTCACCTCCAAGGTCTACAACCCCGTCCTCGTCGATGTGCGCACCGGAGAGAGCGCGGGCATGATCCCGCAGCCCTGGTACGTGCAGGCCCTGCACCTCTCGCAGCCGCTGCATTTCGGCGACTACGGTGGCATGCCCATGAAGATCCTCTGGGCCCTGCTGGACCTGCTCACCATCGTCGTGCTCGGCAGTGGGCTCTACCTGTGGCTGCGCAAGCCCGGCAGCAGCACCGTCAGCGCAGGCCGGCCCGTGGAGTCGGCCTCCAGCTCGCAACAGGTGGGCAACGCATGAGGGCATCCGAAGGGACGCCCGCGTCCCGCCCGGTCTGGCGCATCCCGCTGGTCCTGGCCGGGCTCACGGTGCTCGGCCTGGTCGCGGGTCTGCTCGGCGATGGCTGGCTCGACGCCCTGTCCTGGATGGGGCTGGGCATCCCAGCGCTGATCGGCTGCTGGAAATCCGTTTGAAGCGCTGAGGGGATGGGGGCGAAACATGCCGCGCCGCTAGACTCGGGGCATGTCCCTCTTGTTGCTTTTGCTCCTGCCTTTTGTCGGCAGCGTGGTCGCCGCGCTGTTGCCGACCAATGCGCGCAACCTTGAATCGCTCTGGGCCGCGCTCGTGGCCCTGGCGGTGGCCGTACCGCTGGCCCTGCTCTATCCGCAAGTGGCCGACGGTGCCGTGCTGACCGAACGCCTGGCCTGGCTGCCCGGGCTGGGCGTGGACCTCGTGGTGCGGCTCGACGGCTTTGCCTGGATGTTCGCCATGCTGGTCAGCGCCATGGGCTTGCTGGTCATCGTCTACGCGCGCTACTACCTCTCGCCCGAGGACCCGGCCGCGCGCTTCTATTCCCTGCTGCTGGGTTTCATGGGCGCCATGCTGGGCGTGGTGGTCTCGGGCAACCTGATCCAGCTCGTGATCTTCTGGGAGCTGACCAGCGTCTTTTCCTTCCTGCTGATCGGCTACTGGTACCACCGCAAGGACGCGCGCCGCGGTGCGCGCATGGCCTTCACCGTCACGGCCACGGGCGGCCTGGCGCTGCTGGGTGGCGTGCTGGTGCTGGGGCATATCGTGGGCAGCTACGAGCTGGACGCCGTGCTGAAAGCCGGCGATGTGGTGCGGGCCCACGCGCTCTACCCGCTGGCCCTGGTGCTGGTGCTGCTGGGTGCGCTGACCAAGAGCGCGCAGTTCCCCTTCCACTTCTGGCTGCCGCGCGCCATGGCCGCGCCCACGCCGGTCTCGGCCTATCTGCATTCGGCCACCATGGTCAAGGCCGGCGTCTTCCTGCTCGCGCGCCTGTGGCCCGTGCTGGCGGGCACCGACGCCTGGTTCTGGATCGTGGGTGGCGCGGGCCTGACCACGCTGCTGCTTGGTGCCTACGTGGCCATGTTCCAGAACGACCTCAAGGGCCTGCTGGCCTATTCCACCATCAGCCACCTGGGGCTGATCACCCTGCTGCTGGGCCTCAACAGCGAGATGGCGGCGGTGGCGGCGGTCTTCCACATGATGAACCACGCGACCTTCAAGGCCTCGCTCTTCATGTCGGTGGGCATCATCGACCACGAGACCGGCACGCGCGACATGCGCCGCCTCGACGGCCTCTACCGCGCCATGCCCATCACGGGCACGCTGGCCATCGTGGCCTGTGCGGCCATGGCCGGTGTGCCGCTGCTCAACGGCTTCCTGTCCAAGGAAATGTTCTTCTCCGAGACCGTCTTCGTCAGCGGCCAGCCCTGGCTCGAAGTCGGCCTGCCGCTGGCGGCCACGGTGGCCGGCGTGTTTGCCGTGGTGTACTCGCTGCGCTTCGGGCACGACGTGTTCTTCGGCCCGGCCCCGCTCGACTGCCCGCGTCAGCCGCACGAGCCCGTGCACTGGATGCGCGTGCCGGTGGAGCTGCTGGTGCTGGCCTGCGTGGTCGTGGGCACGCTGCCGGCCTGGTCCATCGGGCCGCTGCTAGCCACGGCGGCCCAGCCCGTGGTCGGCGGCACGCTGCCCGAGTACAGCTTGGCGGTCTGGCACGGCTTCAACACGCCGCTGGTCATGAGCCTGGTGGCCACGGCCGGCGGCCTGGTGGTCTACCTGCTGTTTGCGCGGGCCTTCAAGGCGCGCCGCTCAAGCCTCGCGCCGCTGCTGGGCCTGGACGGCCAGCGCCTGTTCGAGGCCAAGCTGGCCTTCGTGAGTGCGGCCGCGGCCGCGCTGCGCCGCTGGACCGGCTCGCAGCGCCTGCAGCCGCAGATCGCGGCGCTGCTGGCCGTGAGCCTGGTGGCCGGTGTGGCCTCGGCCCTGATCGTGCCGCTGGCCTGGGGGGATCGCGCGCGCGTGCCGGTCACGCCCGAGTTCGTGCTGCTCTGGCTCATCGGCGGCGTCTGCGCCCTGGGCGCGGCCTGGCAGGCCAAGTTCCACCGCCTCGCCGCGCTGACCATGCTCAGCGTGGTGGGGCTGGCGCTGTGCATCACCTTCGCCTGGTTCTCCGCGCCCGATCTGGCGCTCACGCAGCTGGCCGTGGAGGTGGTGACCGTGGTGCTCTTCCTGCTGGGCCTGCGCTGGATGCCCAAGCGCGTCGAGGTAGACGACCCGCGCATCGAGCAGCGCGTGTTCTGGCGCCGCCGGCGTGACCTGGTGCTGGCCGTGCTGATCGGCGCGGGCCTCTCGGCCCTGTCCTACGCGCTGCTCACCCGCCAGGCGCCGTTGTCGATCTCGCCTTTCTTCATCGAGCAGGCCCTGCCCGCAGGCGGCGGCACCAATGTGGTCAACGTCATGCTGGTGGACTTCCGTGCGTTCGACACCCTGGGCGAGATCACGGTGCTGGGCATCGTCGGGCTCACGGTCTATGCGCTGCTGCGGCGCTTCCGCCCGCCGCAGGAAGCCATCGAGGTGCCCGAGCAGCAGCGCGTGGAGCACATCGGTGCCGACCTCTCGAAGTCCACGCATGGCGACGGCGTGCCGGACTACATGGGCGTGCCCGCCGTGCTGGTGCGCCTGCTGCTGCCCATCGCCTGGCTGTTCGCTTTCTACCTCTTCCTGCGCGGGCACAACGAGCCCGGCGGTGGCTTCGTCGCAGGCCTGGTGGTGGCCATTGCCTTCATCGCCCAGTACATGGTGGCCGGTACGCGCTGGGTCGAGGATCAGCTGCGCCTGCTGCCGCCGCGCTGGATCGCCGCCGGCCTGGGCGTGGCCCTGCTGACCGGCCTGGGCTCGCTGACGCTGGGCTACCCCTTCCTCACCACGCACACAGCCCACGTCACGCTGCCGCTGCTGGGCGAGATCCATCTGCCCACGGCGGCGCTGTTCGACCTGGGGGTCTTCGCCGTGGTCGTGGGTTCCACGCTGCTGCTGCTGATCGCCATTGCCCACCAGTCGCTGCGCGCGCACCGCCAGGTCGAGGCCGAAGAAGGGGAGGGCCGCTGAGATGGAAGTCGTGATCTCCCTCGCCATCGGCGTCATGGCCGGCTCGGGCGTCTGGCTGGTGCTGCGCCCGCGGACCTTCCAGGTGCTGATCGGCCTGTCGCTGCTGGCCTATGCCATCAACCTCTTCATCTTCAGCGTGGGCAGCCTGTCCCTCGACAAGGAACCCATCGTGCGCGCCGGTGTGCAGGCCACGCTGGAGAACTACACCGACCCGCTGCCGCAGTCGCTTGTGCTGACCGCCATCGTGATCGGCTTCGCCACCACGGCGCTCTTCCTCGTCGTGCTGCTGGCGCTGCGCGGCTTATCGGGCGGCGACCATGTGGATGGCCAGGAGGAACGGCCATGACGGGCGGGCTCTCGCATCTGGTCGTCGCTCCCGTGCTGCTGCCGCTGGCCACGGCCGTGCTCATGCTGCTGCTGGGTGAAGGCCGACGCCAGATCAAGGCCGTCTTCAACCTGCTGTCCACGGTGGCCGGTCTGCTGCTCGCGTTGTACCTGCTCTGGCAGCTGCAGGCCCAGGGCCAGCCCGCGGCCTTCGGCATCTACCTGCCGGGCAACTGGTCGGTGCCCTTCGGTATCGTGCTGGTGCTGGACCGGCTCTCGGCCCTGATGCTGGTGCTCACGGCCTGCGTGGGCCTGGCCTCGCTGCTCTATGCGCTGGCGCGCTGGCACCAGGCTGGCGTGTACTTCCATGTGCTGTTCCAGCTGCAGCTCATGGGACTGTACGGCGCCTTCCTCACGGCCGACCTGTTCAACCTCTTCGTCTTCTTCGAGGTGCTGCTGGCCGCCAGCTACGGCCTGCTGCTGCATGGCGGTGGCGCCGTGCGCGTGCGTGCGGGCCTGCACTACATCGCGGTCAACCTGGTGGCTTCGCTGCTCTTCCTGATCGGTGTGGCCGTGCTCTACGGCGTCACCGGCACGCTGAACATGGCCGACATCGCCGCCAAGCTGCCCCTGGTGCCGGCGGCGGACCGCGGTCTGCTGCACGCGGGCGCGGCCATCCTGGCCATCGCCTTCCTGGCCAAGGCCGCGCTGTGGCCGCTGAACTTCTGGCTGCCCGGCGCCTACGGTGCGGCCAGCGCGCCGGTGTCCGCGCTTTTCGCCATCCTCACCAAGGTCGGCGTCTATGCCGTGCTGCGCCTGTGGACGCTGTGCTTTCCGGCCGATGCCGGCAGTTCGGCGCTTTTCGGCAGTGGTGCCCTGGTCTGGGGCGGGGTGCTGACGCTGGCCTTCGGTGCCGTGGGCATGCTGGCCTCGCAGCAGCTGGGACGCTTCGCGGCCTACAGCGTGATCACCTCCTCGGGCACGCTGATCGCGGCCTTCGGCTTCGGTGCCCCGGTGCTGGCCGGCGGTGCGCTGTTCTACCTGGCCAGCTCCACGCTGGCCGCGGCGGCGCTCTTCCTGCTGGTGGAGCTGCTGGAGCGCGCACGCCAGGTCGAGCTTGGCCCCGACGCAATCGATACCGGACAGGACGCGCTGCCTTTCTTTGTCAACGCTGAGCCACCGCCGGGCACCAACCTCGACGACGAGGAAGAGGTGCTGATCGGCCGTGCCATCCCCGCCGCCCTGGCCTTCCTGGGCGTCACCTTCGCGGTCTGCGGCCTGGTGATCAGCGGCCTGCCGCCGTTCTCGGGCTTCGTGGCCAAGCTGGCCATGCTCACCGCCTTGCTCGATCTGCAGCGCCCGGCTGCCTGGGCGCTGTTCGCCCTGCTGCTGCTGTCGGGCCTGATGGCGGCCACGGCTCTGCTGCGCATCGGCATGCGCCACTTCTGGACCGCCGAGGCCCGGCCCGCGCCGCGCCTGCGCGTGGTCGAGACCCTGCCCATCGGCCTGCTGCTGGCCGTGGGCCTGGCCCTGATGCTGCGCGGCGAGGCGGCGCTGGACTACATGCGGCAGACCGCCTACACCCTGCACACCCCGGCGGCCTATATCGACGCCGTGTTCTCGGTGCGGCCACGGCCCTCGCCCGCGACAGGAGGGCAGCCATGAAACGCTGGTTCCCCGCGCCGCTGCTCTCGGCCGGCCTGTTCGCACTCTGGCTCATGCTCAGCCGCAGCCTGGGCGCAGGCACGGTGCTGCTCGGTCTGTTGCTGGCCTTCCTGCTGCCGCTGATGGCGCGCCCCCTGCGCCCCTCGGGACCGCCCGTGCGCAAGCCCCTGCTGCTGGCGCGCCTGATCCTGCGCGTGGGTCGTGACGTGGTGCGCTCGGGCGTGGAGGTGGCGCGCGGCGTGTTGCGCGCAAGCGCGCAGCCGCCGCGCGGTACGTTCGTCGTCGTGCCGCTGGAGCTGCGCAACGACCATGCCCTGGCCGCGCTGGCCATGATAACGGCCGTGATCCCGGGCACGGTCTGGTGCGAGCTCGCGCCCGACCGCAGCCGCCTGCTGCTGCACGTCTTCGACCTGGCCGACGAGGCCGCCTTCATCGCCCACTTCAAGGCGGATTACGAACACCCGCTCAAGGAGATCCTCGAATGAGCCCCCTGCTGAGTCTGGCCATCACCATCACCCTCGGCCTCTATGCCGTGGCCATGGGGATCGGCCTCGTGCGCCTGATGCGCGGCCCCAGCGCCCAGGACCGCGTGCTGGCGCTGGACTTTCTCTACATCGTGGGCATGCTGGTCATGCTGGTGCTGGCCATCCGCTACGACAGCAGCATGTACTTCGAAGGCGCCTTCCTCATGGTGCTGTTCGGCTTCGTCGGCTCGCTGGCCATGGCCAAGTTCCTCTTGCGTGGCGAGGTGATCGAATGATGGCGCCCTTCAGCGAGATCGTGGTGGCGCTGCTGCTGCTGGCCAGCGGCGCCGTGGTGCTGGCCGCGGCCCTGGGCCTGTGGCGTCTGCCGGACTTCTTCGCGCGCATGCATGCCCCTGCGCTGGCTTCCACGCTGGCGGCCTGGATCGTGACGCTGGCCTCCATCGTGCATTTCTCGGCGCGCGCAGGCGAGCTCTCGCTGCACGTCTGGCTCATCATCATCATCCTGTCCATCACCGCGCCGGTCACCACCATCGTGCTGGCGCGCGCGGCGCTGTTCCGCCGCCGCCTGGCCGGCGACGACCTGCCGCCGCCGCTGAGTCAGGGCCAGGCGGGCGAGCAGCGCTGAGGTCACGGCCGCCTCATGCCGCGTGGCGCGCGCGCAGGGCGCGGCGTGCCACGAGCTTGCGCAGCTCCTCGGCCCACAGCACCAGGCTGGCCAGCGCCAACAAGGGCAGCAGCGAGACCAGGGGCAGCGGCTGGGTGTGGAACAGCGCGTTCATGAAGGGCGCATAAAGCACCAGGGCCTGCAGCAGCACCGACAGCGCGAGCCCGCCCAGCAGCCAGCGGTTGCGCAGCAGGCCCAGGCGCAGGGCCGATGCCGTGGATGACTGGCAGTTCAGCACATTGAACCACTGGCACATGGCGAGGATGGTGAAGGTCTCGGTGCCCACCACAGGCATGGGCACGCCCTGACCCAGGCGCCAGGCGAACCAGCCGAAGGTCACGGCCGCGATCATCGGCGTCATCAGCGCCACGCGCAGCAGCAGGGCGCGGCCCAGCAGCCGGTCGTCGCGCGGCACGGGGCGGCGGCGCATCTCGTGCCCGTCCGGCGGGTCCATCACCAGGTTCACCGTCACCGTGCCCTCGGTCACGATGTTGATCCACAGGATCTGCACCGCCGCCAGCGGCAGCGGCAGGCCTGACAGCAGGGCCAGCAGCAGCACCACGACTTCGGCCATGGACGTGGCGAAGAGGTAGAGGATGACCTTCTTGAGGTTGCCGTAGACCACGCGGCCCTGTTCCACGGCGCCGACGATGGTGGCGAAGTTGTCGTCGGTGATCACGATCTTGGCCGCGCTCTTGGCCACCTCGGTGCCCGTGATGCCCATGGCCACGCCCACGTCGGCGCGCGCCAGCGCGGGCGCGTCGTTGACGCCGTCGCCCGTCATGGCCACGGTGTGGCCCTGGGCCTGCAGGGCTTCGACGATGCGCAGCTTCTGCGCCGGCTGCACACGTGCGAAGACAGCGATGCCGGGCAGCTCCTCGCGCAGCTCGGCCTCGTTCATGCGCTCGAGTTCGGGGCCGTCCACGGCCTCGTCGCCCGCGCGCGCGATGCCCAGCTCGCGCGCGATCGCCAGGCCCGTGAGCTTGTGGTCACCGGTCACCATGATGGGGTGGATGCCGGCAGCGCGGCACGCGGCCACGGCTACCTTGACCTCTTCGCGCGGCGGGTCGATCTGGCCGATCAGGCCCAGCAGCCGCACCCGCCCGGTCAGGGCCGCGAAACCCGCGCTCTCGTCCAGCACGTCGTCGTCCACCTCGGCGAAGGCCAGCACACGCAAAGCCTGGGTGGCCATGGCCTCGGCCGCGGCGCGCGCGGCCTGCACCAGCGCGGCATCGGCTGCCGGCAGCAGGCGCAGCACGGCCTCGGGCGCGCCCTTGATCAGCACGCGCCGCGGCGCATCCGCGTAGCGGTGGCGCGTGGCCATGAGCTTGGTGTCGGAGTCGAAGGGGATCTCGGCCTCGCGCGGGGCCTGCGTGCGCAGTGCGTCCAGGTCCAGCCCGGCCTTGACGGCCAGCACCAGCAGCGCGCCCTCGGTCGGATCGCCCAGCACGCTCCAGCTGCCGCGTTCGTCGTCGGGCGCGGCCAGACCGGCATCGTTGCACAGCGCGGCCGCGTGCAGCAGGGGCCGCAGGGCCGGGTCGCTGCGGTCCACGCTGCGGCCGTCCTCCTCCTGCAGGCGGCCCGACGGCGCATAGCCGATGCCGTCCACCGCGATGCGGCGATTGCCCGGCAGCCACAGGGTCACGGCCGTCATCTCGTTGCGCGTGAGGGTGCCCGTCTTGTCGCTGCAGATCACATCGGTCGAGCCCAGCGTCTCCACGGCCGAGAGCCGGCGGATGATGGCGCCGCGCTCGGCCATGCGCTGCATGCCCACGGCCAGTGCAATGGTCATGGCCACCGGCAGGCCCTCGGGCACCATGGAGACCATCTGGCTGATGGCCACCATCAGCACCTGGTCCAGCGGCAGCGCGCGCCACAGGCCCAGCAGCACCACGAGCACGAAGAGGCCCAGCGCCGCGGCCACGAGCGCGCGGCCGAACTGCGCCAGACGCTGCTCCAGCGGCGTCTGCGGTTCCTCGGCGCCTTCGGTCAGGCCGGCGATGCGGCCGACCTCGGTGTGCACGCCCGTGCCCACCACCACGGCGCGTGCGCGCCCGGCGGTGGCATGGGTGCCCGAATAGACCATGCAGTGCCGGTCGGCCAGGCCCGTGGCCTCGGGCACGGGCGCCAGCGACTTGCTCACCGGCACCGACTCGCCCGTGAGCGCGGCCTCGGCCAGCTGCAGCTGGGCTTCCTCGATCAGGCGCGCGTCGGCGGCCACGGCGTCACCGGCGGCCAGCAGCAGCACATCGCCCGGCACCAGCGCGCGCGCCTCGATGACCTGCTCTTCGCCCGCGCGCAGCACACGCACATGCAGCGCGGCCAGGCGCCGCAGCGCGGCCATGGAGCGCTCGGCGCGGCCTTCCTGGAAGCTGCCGATCAAGGCATTGACCAGCACCACTGCCAGGATCACGAGGGCATCGCCCTGGTGGCCCAGGGCCACGGCCAGCACCGCCGCGACGAAGAGGATGTAGATCAGCGGGCTCTTGAACTGGCGCACGAAGGTGCGCCAGAGGGGCTTGGGCGGCGGTTCGGGCAGGGCGTTCTCGCCGTGTGTGGCCCGGCGCTGCTGCACCGTGGCCTCGTCCAGTCCCCGGGCCGGGTCCACGTCCAGCCGGGCCAGGACCTCGGGCGCTTCAAGCGCATGCCAGTGCGGGGTGGTGTTCTTGTGGGGCTGGGTGGACACGCCGGACTCTCCTTTGAGTGGGTCACCCATTATGAAAACGGCCCGCGCTGTGGGGATTTGCGAATCGCCCCATGTTTGACACATGTCAAGCAACAGGCCGCGGGCGCGCCGCGACAATGCCCCGCATGTCCCTGCACCCGGCGCTCATCTTCCTCGGCGGCCTCGTGATCCTCGTGCTCGGCGCGGAGCTGCTGCTGCGCGGCGCCACGCGCATCGCCGCCATGCTGGGCGTGCGCCCCATCCTGATCGGGCTCACCGTGGTCGCCATCGGCACCAGCACGCCCGAGCTGGCTGTGGGCCTGACCTCGGTGCGCGAGGGCATGGGCTCGCTCTCGGTGGGCAATATCGCGGGCGCCAACCTCTACATCATCCTTTTCCTGCTGGGCCTGAGCGCCTTGCTGCGCCCGCTGCCCCTGCATCTGCAGAGCGTGCGGCTGGATGTGCCAGTGATGATCGCCACCGCGCTGGCCCTGCTGCTGATGACGTTGGACGGCCAGCTCAGCCGCAACGAGGGCCTGCTGCTGCTGTGCGGCGCCGGGGTCTACCTCGTGCTGCTGGTGCGCCAGAGCCGGCGCGAGAGCGCGGCCATGAAACTCGAGTTCGCCGAGGAGTACAGCCGCGATGCCCTGAAGACCGAAACCGGCCTCAAGCCCTGGCTGTGGAACCTGCTGCTGCTGGCCGTGGGCATTGCGCTGTGCGTGCTCGGTGCCAATCTGCTGGTGGCCGGGGCGGTCAGCATCGCGCGCCTCTTCGGCGTGCCCGAGGCGGTGATCGGCCTGACCATCGTGGCCTTCGGCACCAATGCACCCGAGGCCGCCACCACCCTGGTGGCCACCTGGAAGAACGACCGCGACGTGGCCATCGGCAACCTCATCGGCAGCAGCATCACCAACATCCTCGTCATCCTGGGCCTGACCCTGGTGGCCTCGCCCGGCCCCATCAGCGTGGACCGCGGCCTGCTCTGGATCGACCTGCCGCTGGCGGCCCTCGTGGCCATCGTCTGCTATCCGGTGTTCCGCAGCGGGCAGCAGGTCTCGCGCCTCGAGGGCGGGCTCTTCGTCTCGGCCTATCTGCTCTATCTGGGGCTGCTGTTCTGGCTGCGGGCCTGAGCGCGGGCGCGGGTCGGCCTGGCGAACTTGCCCGCGCTGCGGGCCGGGGCAGCAAATTGGGTTATCTTCAAAGCTCCTTTCCACCATCCACCGCCGCTCCCGCCCCATGCCGCACGACGTCAGCCTCATTGCCACCATTGCCGTGGGCTTCGGCCTGGCCATGGTGTTCGGTCTGATCGCGGTCCAGCTGCGCATGCCGCCGCTGGTGGGTTATCTGCTCGCGGGCATCATGATCGGCCCCTACACCCCGGGCTTCGTGGCCGACGTGGGCCTGGCCGGCCAGCTGGCCGAGATCGGCGTCATGCTGCTGATGTTCGGCGTGGGCCTGCACTTCTCGCTCAAGGACCTGCTGGCCGTGCGCCGCATCGCCGTGCCCGGCGCCATGGTGCAGATCGCGGTGGCCACGGTCATGGGCCTGGGGGTGTCCATGCTCTGGGGCTGGAGCCTGGGCGGTGCCCTGGTCTTCGGCCTGTGCCTCTCGGTTGCCAGCACCGTGGTGCTGCTGCGCGCTCTGGAGGCCAAGGGTCTGCTCAAGTCCATCAACGGCCAGATCGCCGTCGGCTGGCTGGTGGTGGAGGACCTGGTCATGGTGCTGGTGCTGGTGCTGCTGCCGGCACTGGCAGGTCTGCTGAGCTCGGCGGGTCAGCCGGCGACCGAGGTCGCCACGGCTTCCGACATCTGGGAGACCGTGGGCCTGACGCTGGCCAAGGTCACGGCCTTCATCGTGCTCATGCTGGTGGTGGGGCGGCGCGTGCTGCCCAAGGCCCTGTGGTGGGTGGCGCGCACGGGCTCGCAGGAACTGTTCACGCTGAGCATCGTGGCCGTGGCCCTGGGCGTGGCCTTCGGTGCGGCCAAGCTCTTCGACGTGTCCTTCGCGCTCGGTGCCTTCTTCGCCGGCATGATGATGCGCGAATCCGAGTTCAGCCATCGCGCGGCGGACGAGTCGCTGCCGCTGCGCGACGCCTTCGCCGTGCTCTTCTTCGTCTCGGTCGGCATGCTGTTCGACCCCATGGTCATCGTGCAGCAGCCCGTCAAGCTGCTGGCCGTGGTGGCCATCATCCTGCTGGGCAAGACGGTGGCCGCCGTGGCCCTGGTGCTGCTGTTCCGCTACCCGCTCAACACCGCGCTCACCGTGGGAGTGAGCCTGGCGCAGATCGGCGAGTTCTCCTTCATCCTGGCCGGCATGGGGGTGGCGCTCAACCTGATGCCGGTCGAGGGCCAGAGCCTGGTGCTGGCCGGCGCGCTGATCTCCATCGCGCTCAACGCCTCGCTGTTTGCCGCGGTCGAGCCGGCACGGCGCTGGATCCTGGCGCGTTCCGCGCTGGCGCGCAAGCTCGAGCAGCGCGACGACCCGCTGGCCGAGCTGCCCATGAGCACCGACCCCAAGCTGCTGAGCCGCCAGGTGGTGCTGGTGGGCTACGGCCGTGTCGGCCGTCGCATCGCGCAGGTGCTGCGTGAGCAGAGCATCCCCTATGTGGTGGCCGAGCAGAACCGCGAGATCGTCGATGCGCTGCGCAAGAAGGGCGTGCCCGCGGTCAGCGGTGACGCACAGACGCCCGAGGTGCTGATCCAGGCCCACGTGACGCGTGCGGCCATGCTGGTCATCGCCATCCCGGATGCGGTGGACGTGCGCAACATGGTCGAGATCGCGCGCACGCTCAACCCCGAGATTCAGGTGGTGCTGCGCACCCACAATGAGGAAGAGGCCGAGCTGCTGCGCAAGGAAAGCCTGGGCGAGGTCTTCATCGGCGAGCACGAACTCGCGCGCGGCATGTCTGCGCACATCGTGCAACAGCTGGGCGGCAAGCCCTGAAAGGAAGCAGATGCGCAAGCTCCAACACATTCTCTCTGCCACCGATCTCTCGGCCAGCTCGCTGGAGGCCGTGGACCGCGGCTTCCTGCTGGCGGCCGAGCACGGCGCGCGCTACACCGTGCTGCACGCCCTGGGCCTGGACGCGCTGGCGCCGCTGCGCGCCCTGCTGGGTGGCCAGGCCGCCGGCGTCTCGGCGCGTCTCGTCGAGCAGGCGCAGGCCGAGCTCACCCAGGCCGTGGCCGAATCGGCCCAGGCCCATGGCCTGCAGCCGCAGCTGGTGGTGGAGGAGGGGCTGGTCACCGATGTGCTGCCGCGCAGCGCCACGGCGCGGGGTGCCGACCTGCTGCTGGTGGGCGCGCACGGCAGCGGCTTTCTGCAGCGCATGCTGCTGGGCTCCACCACCTCGCAGCTGCTGCGCAAGAGCCGCCAGCCCGTGCTGGTGGTCAAGCAGGAGCCGCGCCATGCCTACCGGCGTGCGCTCGTGCCGGTCGATTTCTCGGCTGCCTCGCGCGCCTGCGTCGAACTCGCGCGTACGGTTGCACCCCAGGCCGATCTGCTGCTGCTGCACGTCTTCGAGGTGCCCTTCGAAGGCAAGATGCAGTTCGCCGGCGTCGGTGCCGACGTGCTGCTGCAGTACCGCAGCGAGATGCGCGAGCGCTGCGTGCGCCAGCTGCACGAGCTGGCCGCCGCGGCCGGCCTGCAGCCCGAGGACTACACCGGCGTGGTGCTGCACGGCGACGCCGTTCGCGAGGTCATCGTGCACGAGGAGCGCGACCACTGTGACCTCATCGTCATGGGCAAGCATGGCACCCATGTGACCGAGGAACTGCTGCTGGGCAGCGTCACGCAGCGCGTGCTGGCCGAGTCGCAGAGCGACGTGCTCGTGGTCGTCGACCCGAAGGCCGCGCCCGTGCCCACGCTCGCCTGAGCAGGCCCTGGCCGCTCTGGGTAAGATGGCCGCACAACAACACAGGAGCGCTTCCATGATCCCAGATCTGCCCCACTGGCGTTTCTTCCGTGCCGGCGGTTTTGACCAGGTCCGCCTGGACACCGCGGCCGAGCTGCTCAACATCGGTCAGCTCGACCAGAAGCTCTGGGTCGCGCTGTCCTGCCCCGTGCAGGGCATCGAGTTCGATGCGCGCACGCTGTCCTTCGTCGACAGCGACGGTGACGGCCAGGTCCGCGCGCCTGAGCTGATCGCCGCCGTGCAATGGGCCGGCGAGCGCCTGCAGGACCCCGAGGTCCTGGTGGCCAGGCTGCCCGGCGTGCCGCTGGCCGCCATCCGCGCCGACGACGAGGAAGGCGCGGTCATCGTCGCCGCGGCGCGCGAACTGCTCGCCGACCTGGGCAGCAGCGAAGACATGATCACGGTGGAGGCCGCGCGGGCCGCGCAGGCGCGCCACGCCCAGCGCGCCCTGGCCGCCTGGGAGGCTGCGGGCGCCAGCGCCCGTCCGCTGGGCGAGGCCACGGCCGTGGCCCATGCCGCTCTGGCCGAGGTGGCCGAGAAGGTGGAAGACTGGTTCGTGCGCTGCCGCCTCGCCGCCTATGACGAGCGCGCCGGCACGGCGCTCAACGCCGCCGACGCCACGCTGGCCGCGCTGGGAGCCGCCACGCTCAGGACCGACACCGAGGGCGTGGCCGCCCTGCCGCTGGCGCGCGTGCACCCGGGTGCCGCGCTGCCACTGAGCTCCGGGCTCAACCCGGCCTGGGCCGCGCGCATGGCGGCGCTGCGCGATGCCGCGGTGCAGCCCCTGCTGGGCGAGCGCGCCCTGCTGACCGAGGCCGACTGGCAGACCGTCAAGGACAAGCTCGCGCCCTACGCGGCATGGCTCGCGGCCAAGCCCGACGTGGCGGCCGAAGGCGAGGGCATCCGCCAGCTGGAGAAGCTCGCGCATTACGTGCGCGACCTGCAGACCCTGGCCAACAACTTCGTCGCCTTCCGCGACTTCTACACGCGCCAGGGCAAGGCCAGCTTCCAGGTCGGCACTCTCTATCTGGACAGCCGCTCGGCCGAACTCTGCGTGGCCGTCAACGACGCCGGTCGCCACGCCGCGCTGGCCACGCTCGCGCGCATCTGCCTCGTGTACTGCGACTGCGTGCGTGGAAGCGAGAAGCTCAGCGTGGCTGCCGCCTTCACCGCAGGCGACTCCGACCAGCTCATGGTGGGCCGCAACGGCGTGTTCTACGACCGCCAGGGCCGTGACTGGAATGCCACCATCACCAAGATCGTCGAGCACCCCATCAGCCTGCGCCAGGCCTTCTGGTCGCCCTACAAGCGCCTGGCGCGCTTCGTCGGTGAGCAGCTGCAGAAGATCGCGGCGAGCAAGGCCAAGGCCTCGGACGACAAGCTCACCGCCGCCGCGGTGGACAGCGGCAAGAAGGTGGGCACGGTGGCCGCCGCACCCGCCACGCCCCCGCCACCGCCCGCGCCCTTCGACGTGGCCAAGTTCGCCGGTATCTTTGCCGCCATCGGCCTGGCCCTGGGCGCCATCGGCTCGGCGCTGGCCGCCGTGCTCTCGGGCTTCTTCTCCCTGGTCTGGTGGCAGTGGCCCATCGCCATCGCCGGCCTGGTGCTCGTGATCTCGGGTCCGGCCGTCATCCTGGCCTGGTTCAAGCTGCGCAGCCGCAACCTGGGCCCCATCCTCGACGCCAATGGCTGGGCCATCAATGCGCGCGCCAAGATCAACATCCCCTTCGGCACCTCGCTGACCCAGCTGGCCCAGCTGCCGGCCCATGCCGAGCGCGCGCTCACCGATCCCTACGCCGAGAAGAAGAAGCCCTGGGGGCTTTATCTCCTCCTCGTGGCTGTCGCGCTCTTCGCGGCCTTTGCCTGGGTGTTGCGCGATCATTTCAGGTGACCCTGCGATGAAGGACGGCTTGCGCGCGCTGGACGCCGCCCTGGAAGCGGTGCACGCGCAGACCCGGACCCCGGGGCGCGGTCCGGTGTCCCTGGACACGCTGGCGCTGCCGCGCGGCCTGTCGGGGCTGGTGCTCGCACCCCACCCGGACGACTTCGACGCCATCGCCATCACCCTGCGCCGCCTGCAGGCGCAGGGCATGCGCCTGCACCTCGCGGTGTGCACCACGGGTGCCAGCGGTGTGGAGACTGGCTATGCCGGGGCGCAGACCGACGACGCCAAGGCCGCGCTGCGTGAGCGCGAGCAGGCGGCGAGCTGCGCCCTCTTCGGCCTGCCGGCGGCGCAGCTGACGTTCCTGCGTCTGCCGAACGACGAGGGTGGCAACCCGCGCCTCGACGAAGCTAACCAACTCATCATCCAGCATCTGCTCGCACAGCATCAACCCCACTGCGTCTTCTTGCCGCACGGCAACGACAGCAACGTGACCCACCAGCGCACCTATGCACTGATCGAGGCCGTGGCGCGGCAGATGCGCTACCCCTTGTGGGCCTGGCTGAACCAGGACGCCAAGACGCTGGCCATGCAGCAAGACCTGTACACGCCCTTTGATGAAGACGCCGCGCGTTGGAAGGCCGAGCTCTTGCGTTTTCATGCCTCCCAGCACCAGCGCAACCTCAACACCCGCGGCCATGGCTTCGACGCGCGCGTGCTGGGCCTCAACCAGAAGGCCGCCGCCGCGGCGCAGGCGGCCCAGCCTTACGCCGAATTGTTCGAGCTCCAGCGGCTCGACTGAGCCCTGGGGCGCCCTGTAAGTTTTTCATCCCTGCGCCGACTGATGCTCAGGCCGGCTGTTGCCGGCCCGGGTGCCGCTGTCCGGCGGTGCCCCACCGAACGACTGGAGATGAGCATGAAGAAATCAACCCTGGCCAACCTGGCCGCTGGCGCCACCCTGGCCCTCGGCAGCGCCCACGCTGCCACCGCCAACCCCTTTGAAGCCACCCGTCTGGACGCCGGCTACCAGCTGGCCCAGGCCGACAAGAAGAGTGACGCGAGCTGCGGCGGCAAGAAAGCCGATGCCAAGTGCGGCGCCGACAAGAAGGCCGACGACATGAAGGGCAGCGGCATGAAAGACAAGAAGATGGACGCCAGCTGCGGCGGCAAGAAGGGCGAAGCCTCCTGCGGCGCCAAGAAGTAAGCTCTGCCAGCCAGCCTCGTGCTGCTGGCGTCCGGGGCGGTCGGGCTAGAAAGCTCGTCTGTCCCGGGCCTGTTGTTGGTCCCCAGGAGTCAACTATGCCCCAATCCCTGATGCCCCGTCAGCCCGTGCCCGGGCTGGAAACCCCCACTCTCTCTGGCCGTGGCCTGTTCCTGCAGGCGGGCCGAGCACCGAAATTCACCTTGCTGGTTTTCTACCGCGGCTTTCACTGTCCCCAGTGCCGCGCCTATCTCAGTGAACTCAAGCGCCTGCTGCCAGAGTTCGTGCAACGCGGGGTGGAGGTGCTGGTGCTGTCTTCCGACACGCAGGAGCGCGCGCAGCGCGCGGCGAGTGAATGGGGCTTGGAGGGCCTCGATCTGGGTTATGGCCTGACGCTTGACGTCGCGCGCCGCTGGGGCCTGTATGTTTCTACCAGCCGGGGCCTGACCTCCACGGGTGTCGAGGAGCCGGCCCTGTTTTCCGAACCCGGGGTGTTTCTCCTCCGGCCCGATCTTACGTTGTACTGGGCTAGCGTCCAGACCATGCCCTTTGCACGCCCGCAGTTCAAGGACATGCTTGCCGCCATCGACTTTGTGGTGGCCAAGGACTACCCGGCGCGCGGAGAGGCCTGATGCCTGCGCAGCGGTCCCCCACGGGCGCCGGTCTGGGCTGGCGCCGTGAACTCATCACCGCGCTAGCCGCCGGCGTGCCGCCCGCGCTGCAGTTCTTCGAGCTTGCGCCCGAGAACTGGGCCGGTGCGGGGGGACGTTCGGCGCGTGAGTTGCGCGCCTGGACCGAACGCTACCCCTTCGTTTGCCACGGCCTCTCGCTCTCACTGGGTGGCCCGGGCCCGCTGGATGAGGACTGGCTGCGCCGCATCAAGGGCTTCATGCGCCAGCACGGCATGACGCTCTACACCGAACACCTGGCCTGGTGTGCCGACGAGCACCCGCTCTACGACCTGCTGCCCCTGCCGTTGAGCGAAGAAGCCGTGCACTGGACGGCCGCGCGCATCCGCCGTGTGCAGGATATCCTGGAGATGCGCATCGGCGTGGAGAACACCTCCACCTATCTGCTGCCGCCGGGCACCGAACTCAGTGAAGCCGAGTTTGTGCGCGCCGTCGTGCAGGAGGCCGATTGCCTGCTGCACCTCGACGTCAACAACCTCTACGTCAACAGCCACAACCACGGCTATGACGCGCACGCGGCGCTGCAGGCCCTGCCGCTGGAGCGCGCCTGCTACATCCACGTCGCCGGCCACGAGGCCGAGCCCGACGGTCTGCTGATCGACACCCACGGCGCGCCCGTGGTAGACCCCGTGTGGGAGCTGCTGGCCGCGGCCTATGCGCGCACCGGTGGCCATGTGCCCACCTGCCTGGAGCGCGACTTCAACTTCCCCGGCCTGCCCGTGCTCGCCGCCGAGGTGGCGCAGATCGCGCACCTGCAGGCGGCCGCGCAGCCAGCCCACGAGGCGGTCGCATGAACACAGCGCCTGCCTTGCACGACTTCCAGCGCAGCTTCGCGCGCCATCTGCGCGATTCGCGTGGTGAGCCCCGCCCGGCCGGCGTGCCCGCGCGGCCCGCGGCCGTCTATGCCGGCCTGCTGTTCAACAACCTCAGCAGCTTTCTGGACCGTTGCCTGCCCGTGTGCCGCAGCGTGCTGGGCGAGGCACGCTGGCGCCGCCTGCAGCGCCGCTACTGGCGCGAGGCCCGGCCCGATTCGCCCCTGCACCGCGACATCCCGCGCGACTTCGCGCGCTGGCTCGAAGCCGGTCGCGCGGCGAACCTGCCGCGCTGGCTGCCTGCACTCGCGCACTACGAATGGGCCGAGCTGGCCGTGGACCTGATGGATCCGCCACTGCCCGCGCATGACCCGGCGGGCGACCTCATGCGTGCGAGCGTGGTGCTCAACCCCGCGCACCTGAACCTGGCCTACGACTGGCCGGTGCAGCGCATCGGCCCGCAGTACCGTCCGCGCCGTCCCGAGCCCGCCTGGCTGCTGGTCTGGCGCGATGCGCAGGACACGGTGCAGTTCATGCAGCTCAACGCCGTGTCTTCGCGTCTGTTGGCGCTGCTGGCCACGCTGCCGCAAAGCGGTGAGTCGGCTTGCGCGCAACTGGCCGCCCAGCTGGGCCTGGCCGATGCGCGCAGCCTGCACGGCCATGCCGCCGCACTGCTGACCCAGCTGCAGCAGCAGGGCGTGGTGCTTGGCACCCGGCCCTGAGCCGCGCTTTCTTCCTCAGGTCGGTGTGTCGTCGTCGCGGCGGAAATAGCCGCGGCTGGCCTGGCGCAGGAAATCGAGCTGCTTCTCGAAATTGCGGCAGCCCTGGCACATGGCCAGGTGCAGGCGCAGCGGCAGACGCTCGCGCAGCGCCAGCGGGCGGTCCTGCGCTTCGGAGAGCAGGCGGTTCACTTCCTTGCAGCTCAGCATGGTGCTTCTCCCGGCGCGAACCAGCCGCGCTGCAGGCACAGGCGCAGCGCATTGCGCGCGCGGTGCAGGATGACGTTGCAGTTGCTCACGGTGATGCCCAGGGTCTGGCAGACCTCGGGTGTTTCGAAATCGAGGAACTCGCGCATCATGAAGACGCGCGCGGTGTTCTCGGGCAGGTGGTTGAGGCAGGCGTCGAACACATCCCAGAAATGCTGCTGGCGCAGGCAGGCCTCGGGGTCGCCCCAGCTCTGCGGGCGCGCCGTCGGCGTCCAGTGCCCGCTTTCGCGGAACAGGGTCTCGAAGGTCTGGTCCATGCTTTCCTCCTCGGCCGAAAATGCCGAGACATTGGTGCTGCGGCTCTGCATGCGGATCAGGTCCACGATCTTGTGCTTGAGGATGCCGAACACCCAGGTCTTCATGGCTGCCCGCCCGGCGAACTGCTGTGCGTTCTGCAGCGCGGCCAGCAGGGCTTCCTGCGCCACGTCCTCCGCTGCGGCGGCATCGCGCAGCTGTAGACGCGCAAAGCGCAGCAGGTCGGGGCGCAGGGCGGCTAGGGCGTCGTGGTCGGGCATCCGGTCATTAGAACAGAGTGGTCAGCCGCACCCAGGATTCGGGCAGCACATCAAGCACCTGTGCTTCGAGCCACTTGTCGGCGCCAGTGAGGATGGCCACACCGGCGGCCACGATCAGCAGGCCGAAGACCTTCTTCAGCGTCTCCGCGTGCGTCAGCACCCAGCCGCGCGCGCGCACGAAGCCGCTGCGCGAGGCATAGGCTGCGACGACCAGGGGCACGGCCGCGCCCAGACCGAACAGGCCCAGGATGAAGGCGCCGCGCCCGGCCCCGCCCTCGCTGGCCACCAGCGTCATGGCCGAGGCCAGCAGCGGGCCCGAGCAGGGGCTCCACACCAGACCCAGCAGACCGCCGAGCGCCAGCGCGCCCAGCAGCGAACCGGCGTTGAGCCGGCTGCTCGCGGCCTGCGCGCTGCTGGCGATGGGCATCACAGCCTGCGTGAAGCGCTCGTTCAGCACGGGCACCAGCATCACCAGGCCGAAGGCGATCAGCATGGCCGCGCCCAGGGTGCGCACACTGTCGGCGTCCACCCCCAGCGCGGGGCCGAGCGCGCCCAGCAGCAGGCCGATGCCCGCGAACGAGGCCGTCATGCCCGCGCCCATGGCCAGCGGCGCCAGCGGGTTGGACTGCACGGCGCCGCCCAGCACCAGGGGCAGCAGCGGAAAGACGCAGGGCGAAAGCGTGGTCAGGCTGCCGGCCACCATGCTCAGGCCGAGATGGGAGAAGGTGATGTCGGTCATCGCGGGCTCCGGTTCAGAGGGCGGACTTCAGCGCATCACGCAGCACGGCGGCCTCGGTCTCGCCGCCGGAGCGGCGCGTTTCCTGGCTGCCGCGGTAGACGATGAGTGTGGACTGCGCGCGCACCTTGAGCGCGCGCTTGAGCTCACGCTCCTTGTCGTAGTTCACCACCAGCAGGGTCAGTGGCAGGCTGGAATCGCCCTTGAGGGACTGGAAGACCTTTTCCTGCGCGCGGCAGGTGGGGCACCAGTCGGCATGGAAATGCAGAGCCACGGGCCGGCCGGCCTGTTGTGCGGCTTGCAGCGCGGCGGGGCTGTAGGGCTGGATGTTGAGGGCCTGGGCGCTGCCGAGACTCAGCAGCAGGGCCAGCATGGCCAGGACATGGCGCAGGGATTTCATGGACGGGTCTCCGTTGAGATACGGGGCCGACCACCGGCCCCGCCTGTCCATGGGTCGGCGCAGGGCGCCGATTTCTTACACCGGGGTCTAAATACCGCGTGCGCGGTCGGCGTGGAACTGCTGCACGAAGGAGGCAAAAGTGCCCGCGTCCAGCGCGGCGCGCACTTCCTTCATGAGGTTCAGGTAGTAGTGCAGGTTGTGCACCGTGCTCAGCATGGGGCCCAGCATCTCGCCGCAGCGGTCCAGGTGGTGCAGGTAGGCGCGGCTGAATCCGGCGCGGCCGCCCTCGTTCCAGCTCACGCCGGCCGTGCCTGCGCAGGCGTAGCAGGTGCAGGTGGGGTCGATGGGCTGCGGGTCGGCCTTGTGACGCGCGTTGCGCAGCTTGAGGTCGCCATGCCTTGTGAAGATGGTGCCGTTGCGCGCATTGCGCGTGGGCATCACGCAGTCGAACATGTCCACACCGCACTGCACGCCCAGCACCAGGTCTTCGGGGGTGCCCACGCCCATGAGGTAGCGCGGCTTGTGTGCCGGCAGGCGGTGCGGCGTGTGGGCCATGATCTGGTTCATGAGCTCCTTGGGCTCGCCCACGCTCACGCCGCCCACGGCGTAGCCCGGGAAATCCATCTCGACCAGCGCTTCCAGCGATTCCAGTCTGAGGTGCTCGAACATGCCGCCCTGCACGATGCCGAACAGCGCGTTGGGATTCTCCAGCCGCTCGAACTCGGCCTTGGAGCGCAGCGCCCAGCGCCGGCTCAGCTCCATGCTCACGCGCGTCTCGGCTTCGCTGGTGATGTGGCCGCTGCCCTTCTCGCCCTGCCAGTAGGGCGTGCACTCGTCGAGCTGCATCACGATGTCGCTGTTGAGGATGGTCTGGATCTGCATCGAGACCTCGGGCGACATGAAGAGCTTGTCGCCGTTGACCGGCGAGGCGAAGTGCACGCCTTCCTCGCTGATCTTGCGCATGGCGCCCAGGCTCCAGACCTGGAAGCCGCCGGAATCGGTGAGGATGGGCTTGTGCCACTGCTCGAAGGCATGCAGCCCGCCGAAGCCCTGCATGATGTCCAGGCCCGGGCGCATCCAGAGGTGGAAGGTGTTGCCCAGGATGATCTGCGCGCCCATCTCCTCCAGGCTGCGCGGCATCACGCCCTTGACCGTGCCGTAGGTGCCCACTGGCATGAAGATGGGGGTTTCCACCACGCCGTGGTTGAGCGTGAGGCGGCCGCGGCGCGCCTGGCCTTCGGTCTTGAGCAGTTCGAATTTGAGCATGGGAGGCGCCTATTGTAGGGAGGCCCCTCAGGGTTATCAGCCGGGCGGCCGGCCCGCGCGGCGCAGATGCCCGAGAATCGGGCGCTGGACGGACGCCGCAGCGCGTCCCTTGTTTTTTGATCTGTTGTCTTCCCAGGAGCTTCCCCTCATGAAATCACGCGCCGCCGTCGCCTTTGCTGCCGGTCAACCGCTGCAGATCGTCGAGATCGACGTGGCGCCGCCGAAGAAGGGCGAGGTGCTGGTGAAGATCACGCACACCGGCGTCTGCCACACCGACGCCTTCACCCTGAGCGGCGACGACCCCGAGGGGCTCTTCCCCGCCGTGCTGGGCCACGAGGGCGCGGGCGTGGTGGTGGAAGTGGGCGAGGGCGTGACCAGCGTGAAGCCGGGCGACCACGTGATTCCGCTCTACACCGCCGAATGCGGCGAGTGCCTGTTCTGCAAGAGCGGCAAGACCAACCTCTGCGTCGCCGTGCGCGCCACCCAGGGCAAGGGCGTCATGCCCGACGGCACCACGCGCTTCTCCTACAACGGCCAGCCTGTCTATCACTACATGGGCTGCTCCACCTTCAGCGAATACACCGTGGTGGCCGAGGTCTCGCTGGCCAAGATCAACCCCGAAGCCAACCACGAGCAGGTCTGCCTGCTGGGCTGCGGCGTCACCACCGGCCTGGGCGCGGTGAAGAACACCGCCAAGGTGCAGCCCGGCGACACCGTGGCCGTGTTCGGTCTGGGCGGCATCGGCCTGGCCGTGATCCAGGGCGCCAAGCAGGCCCAGGCGGGCCGCATCATTGCCATCGACACCAACCCCAGCAAGTTCGAGCTGGCCCGCACCTTTGGTGCGACCGACTGCATCAACCCCAAGGACCACGACAAGCCCATCCAGCAGGTCATCGTGGAGATGACCACCTGGGGCGTGGACCACTCGTTCGAGTGCATTGGCAACGTCAATGTCATGCGTGCCGCGCTGGAGTGCGCGCACCGCGGCTGGGGCCAGAGCGTCATCATCGGCGTGGCCGGTGCGGGGCAGGAGATCAGCACGCGGCCCTTCCAGCTCGTCACCGGCCGGCGCTGGCTGGGCACGGCCTTCGGCGGCGTCAAGGGCCGCAGCCAATTGCCGGGCATGGTGGAAGACGCCATGAAGGGCGAGATCCAGCTCGCGCCCTTCGTCACCCACACGCGCGAACTGAAAGACATCAACGAAGCCTTCGACCTGATGCACGAAGGCAAGTCCATCCGTACCGTTATTCACTACTGACATTTGGAAAGAGGAGAGAAGGAATGAACCGCGTCGAGCGCCACGCCAGCTTTGGCGGCCGCCAGGAAGTCTGGAAGCATCAGTCCCAGGTCTTGGGCTGCGAAATGAAGTTCGGCGTCTACCTGCCGCCGGCCGCCGTGGACGGGCAGAAATGCCCCGTGCTCTATTACCTGGCCGGCCTGACCTGCAACGAGCAGACCTTCATCACCAAGGCCGGTGCGCAGGAACACGCGGCCCGCTACGGTTTCATCCTCGTCGCCCCGGACACCAGCCCGCGCGGCCCCGGCGTGCCAAATGAAGACACGTACGACCTGGGCGAAGGCGCAGGCTTCTACCTCAACGCCACCCAGGCCCCCTGGTCCCAGCACTACCGCATGGCCGACTACGTGGCCCAGGAACTGCCCGCGCTCATCGAGCAGAACTTTCCCGCCACCGACGCACGCGGCATCTTCGGCCACAGCATGGGCGGCCACGGCGCCCTCGTCACCGCCCTGCGCAACCCCGGCCGCTACCGCAGCGTCTCGGCCTTTGCCCCCGTGGTCGCGCCCACGCAAGTGCCCTGGGGCCAGAAGGCCTTCACGGCCTATCTGGGCGCGGATGTGTCAGCGTGGAAGGAATGGGACGCGGTGGAACTGGTGGCCACGGCCAGCGAGCGCCTGCCCCTGCTCGTGGACCAGGGCGAAACCGATGAGTTTCTGCGCAAGCAGCTGCGGCCCGAGCTGCTGGAGGCGGCCTGTGCTGCGGCGGGCCACCCGCTGACGCTGCGCCGCCATGCGGGCTACGACCACAGCTATTACTTCATCGCGAGCTTCATGGCGGACCACTTTGCGCATCATGCGCGGGGTCTGCAGACGGTCTAGGGGAAACCTAGTGTGCGGACGGCGGCCACAGGTGGTTGTTGGCCCCGTTTTGCATGAGAGTCCCAAGACGAGTGTGGGACTTCCGTCGTGACAGCCGGGCCTGAGTGACGGGATGCGCTTGAATCATGGTCTGTGCAGTTCTTGTCCTGAACTTTCCATGCAGAAATACTTCCTGAAGGGGGGCCTTGTTGGCCTTGGCGTGATGCTCACCGCCACCTCTGGTGCTGCGGACCGGGCGGAGCGTGTGTCGGTCGAGTTGGAGCTGGGTGCCGCCCAGCTTCAAAAAAACGAGCTCCAGTCCCCCAACGATGCAAGCGCGACCCGCTTTGATCTGGCGCGTGTCCTGGGCACCAGCAGCACCCAGGGCACCGGGCGGGTCACCGTGAAAATTCCCACCGCCGGCGGCGACGAATGGCTCGCCGTCTACGCCCCGCTGACGTTCAGGGGCTCGGCAGCGCTGGGCCAGACCGTGGTCTACGAGGGCAGCAGTTTTGTGGGTGCGCCTCAGACCAGCGCTACTTACCGCTTCGATACCTATCGCCTCACCTGGCGCAGGCCGGTCATCCAGAGGGCCGAGACCACTGTGCGCCTGGGTGTGACCGGTCTGGTCCGCGACGCCGCCATCAGCCTGTCGCAACCCGGTGTTGCGGCCAGCCGTTCCAACACCGGTCTGGTGCCCTTGCTGCACGGTTCGTTCGAGCGGCGCCTGGGGCAGCGGGTCAGCCTGATCGGCGATGTGGACGCGTTGGGTTCGGGGCAGGGCCACGCGCTCGACCTGTCGCTGCGCGCGCAGTACGCCATCGATACGAACTGGGCGGTCGGCGCGGGCTACCGTATGCTGGATGGTGGTGCTGACAACGATACGCTGTACAACTTCGCGCGCATCCAGTGGCTGACGCTCGGGGTGCGCCGCTCGTTCTGATCATCCTGTAGCGGTACCCGGTCTTTCACGCCTGCGGTCCTGCCTCATTTCGGTGTTGCAGCGGAGCCGGCGAGTATGCCGCCGTCGATGTTGAGTTCGGCGCCCGTCATGTAGGCGGCCTCGTCCGAGGCCAGCAAGACCGCAATGGCGGCGACTTCCTCTGGCAGCCCGAAGCGGCGCAGCGGGGTGTCGCTGACGAACTCGGCCATCCGCGCCTCGCGGTCCGGGCCGTTGCCCAGCATGGGCTCCCACATCGGGGTCAGGATCGCCGCGGGATGGATGGAGTTGCAGCGCACGTTCAGCCCCTGTTCGGCGCAGTACAGCGCGACTGTCTTGGTGTGATTGCGCACTGCGGCTTTCGACGAGGCGTAGGCGGCTGCACCGGGTATCCCGACCAGCCCCGAGCGGGAGGAGATGTTGACGATGGCTCCGGATTTCTTCGGCCGCATCGACCGGATGGCGTACTTGCAGCCCAGAAACACACCGTCCAGATTGGTGCGGTGCACCTCGCGCCAGCTCTCCAGACTGGCGTGCTCCGGGTCATGGGTGTAGTTGCCCTCTTCGAAGCCCGTGATGCCGGCGTTGTTCACGACGATATCGAGCGGTCCGCTCCTCTGTGCTATGCGCTCCAGGGCGGCGATCCAGTCGGCTTCCTCCCGCACGTCCAGGTGCAGGTAAGCGGCTGCGGCCCCCAGCCGGCCCGCCATGTCTGTGCCGGCGGCGTCGTCGATGTCGGTCACGTACACGAATGCGCCCTCGTCGACAAAGGCGCGGGCGATGGCGGCGCCGATGCCGCGCGCCGCGCCGGTCACCAGCGCATGCTTTCCTTCCAGTCGTTTCATCGTGGTACTCCTGTCTGCAAGTGGCCCGAATCCACAGCCTTGCGGCGCAGCGTGTCAGCCCTTCCGCTCCAGCAGCATCGCATCTCCATAGCTGAAAAACCGATACCGCTGCGCGATCGCATGCTGGTACAGCCCCATGATGTGCTCGTAACCCGCGAAGGCGCTCACGAGCATCATGAGTGTGGACTTCGGTAAATGGAAATTGGTGATCAGCAGGTCAGCCACCCGGAACTCGAAGCCCGGGGTGATGAAGATCTCGGTGTCGCCACTGGCTTGCCCGGTCTTGGCCCAGGACTCCAGCGTGCGGATGGTGGTGGTGCCGACGGCGACGATACGGCCACCCCTGACCTTGGTCTCGGCAATGGCCTGCTGCGTGGCGGCGGGCACCTCGTACCACTCGCGGTGCATGCGGTGTTCGGCCAGGTTCTCGGTCTTCACGGGTGAGAAGGTGCCGGCGCCCACGTGCAGGGTGACATTGGCGCGCTGCACCCCACGCGCTTCAAGGGCGGCCAGCACGCCTTCGTCGAAGTGCAGGGCGGCGGTGGGGGCGGCGGCGGCGCCAGGCTTGGCGGCGAAGACGGTCTGGTAGCGCGCCACGTCCTCGGCGCTGTCGCCGTGTTCGATATAGGGCGGCAGGGGCACGTGGCCGTGCTGCTCCATCAACTGGTGCGGTTCCGCGCTGAAGCGCAGGCGGAACAGCTGCCCCTCGTCGTCAGGCCAGCGACCCAATAGCTCCGCGGTGTAGCCGCCCGCCATCTGCAGCACCGTGCCCACGGCCGGCTTCTTGCTGACCTTCATGTGGGCCACGACCTCGTGGCCGGGCAGCACACGTTCCACCAGCAGCTCCAGCTTGCCGCCACTGGGCTTTTCGCCAAAGAGGCGGGCCTTCACCACCTGGGTGTCGTTGAAGACCAGCAGGTCACCCGGCTGGAGCAAGGCGGGTAGCTCGCGGAAGATGCGGTCGACTGGCTGTGCGCCCCGCCCGTCGAGCAGGCGCGAGGCGCTGCGTTCGGCAGCGGGGTGCTGGGCGATGAGCTCGGCGGGGAGCTCGAAATCGAAATCGCTGAGGGTGTGGGCGCGCGTGGCGCCGGAGGCTTGAGGCATGGGCTTGAGGGCCGGACGGACCCGTTCCAAGTGAAAGAGGCCGCAATTGTCCCAGATGCCCGGCGCGCAGGCTGGCGCAGGGCTTTACCAGTCCAGGCTCAGCTGCCGGTCTGGCGCGGCGGGTGCCGCGCGTTTCGTCGTGCCCTCGGGCCGGCGCCGCGAGCCGTGTTTCTGCACGATGCCGGCCTTGGCGGCGCGCACGCTGGACTGGCCGCGCCGCTCGTAGAGTCGCTGCTTGGCTGCGCGGGTGGCGGCTTCCAGCTCCACCAGGGGCTGGGGCCATTCCTGGCCGATACGCACGCCGCAAGCGTCCTGCACCGAGGCGGGCATGCGCCAGGGTTCGAGCAGCCAGCTGTCGGGCACGCGGCGCAGTGCCGGCAGCCACTGGCGCACGAAACGGCCCTGGGGGTCGTGGTCCAGCGCCTGCTTGACCGGGTTATAGACGCGGGTGGTGTTGATGCCCGTGGTGCCCGACTGCATCTGCAGCTGGCTCCAGTGGATGCCGGGCTCGTAATCGAGGAACTGCGTCGCCAGCCACTCGCCCACCGGGCGCCAGTGCAGCCACAGCGGGTAGGCGGCCACCGAGACCAGCATGGCGCGCATGCGGAAGTTGAGCCAGCCGGTCTCGCGCAGCATGGTCACGCAGGCATCCACCAGCGGCCAGCCGGTGCGGCCGGTGCTGAGGGCCTCGAAGTGCGCGGCGTCGAAGTCGTCCTCGCGCAGGCCGTCGTAGCCGCGGTGCATGTTCTCGAACTCGATGGCGGGTTCGCTCTCCAGCTTCTGGATGAAGTGGCAGTGCCAGTAGAGCCGGCTCTGGAAGGCGTGCAGGCCGGCCTTGAGCCGTGGGTCCTCGCTGAAGGCCGTACGCTCGCGCGTGGCCTGCACCACCTCGCGCAGGCTCAGGCAGCCCCAGGCCAGATAGGCCGAGAGACGCGAGCAGGCCGTGGGCGCGCTCAGCGGCGAGGAGATACCGCCGCGGTAATGGCGCGCGCGTTCGTCGAGGAAGGAGCGCAGCACGGCCAGGCCGCGCGCGCGGCCCCCGCGCTGGCGCCGCGGCGGATCGTGCGGGTCCAGGCCCAGCGCGCTGGAAGGTGGCAAGGGTTCGCTGGCGCAGGGCAGGGGGGCGAAGCGCAGCGCCGGCGTGTCCAGCACGGGCGCGCCCATGAGTTCTTCCCAGGCGCCCTGCCAGTGGTCGCGGTTGCGCAGCGCGCGCACCACGCCGAACTGCGGCAGCTCCTGCCAGGGCACGCCGTGGGCGCGGCACCAGTGCGCCACGGCCCGGTCGCGCGCATAGGTCCAGCCATTGCCTGTTTCCTCGTGGCTGTACAGGCTGGCAAAGGGCGCGGCCAGCTGCTCGTGCCACAGGCGTGTGAGCACCTCGGTGGCTTCCCCCTGCAGCACGAGCAGCTGGCCGCCGTGTGCTTGCAACTCCCGCTGCAGGTCGGCCAGGCTTTCGCGCACGAACTCGTAGTGCTGGCGCGCCGCGTCCGGCTGTTGCCAGAGCCCGGGCTCGACGATGTAGAGCGCCAGCACGGGCCCGCGCCGGCTGGCGGCGTGCAGCGCGGCGTGGTCGTGCAGGCGCAGGTCGCGCTTGAACCAGACGAGGTGGTAGCTCATGGCGTGAAATGAAGACCGGCAGCTTAAGCGCGCCCTTGTTTCCGTGCCGGTCGCGCCGCAATAACCCGGCGCGCTGCCGCACAATAAGCCCCCATGCCCCGCGCCCCGAAAGCCGCCCAGCCCCCTGTCACCGCCGAGAAGAAGGCAGTCCCGGCCGCCAAGAGCGCGCCGCAGAAGGCGCTGGACAAGCTCAACCTGCGGCGCGACATCGACCTGGCCCTGCACCTGCCGCTGCGCTACGAGGACGAGACGCGCATCGTCAAGCTGGCCGAGGCGCGCGAGGGTGACACGGCGCAGATCGAGGGCGAGGTCACGGCGCAGGAGGTGGCCTACCGCCCGCGCCGCCAGCTGCTGGTGACGATCAACGACGGCACGGACAGCTGCGTGCTGCGCTTCTTCAATTTCTACCCCTCGCAGCAGAAGGCGCTGGCTGTGGGCACGCGCATCCGCGCGCGCGGGGAGCTGCGCGGCGGCTTTCTGGGCTGGACCATGATGCACCCCCACACGCGCTCGGCCAGTGGCGAGCTGCCCACGGCGCTCACGCCCGTCTACCCCACGACAGCCGCGCTGCCCCAGGCCTATCTGCGCAAGGCCGTGCGCAGCGGCCTGAAGCGCGCCGAGCTCTCGGACACGCTGCCGCCCGAGGTGGCGGCCACGCTCAAGCTGCGGCCGCTGTGGACGCTCAAGCAGGCGCTGGAGTTTTTGCACCACCCCACGCCCGACGTGTCGCTGGCCCAGCTGGAAGACCACACGCACCCGGCCTGGCAGCGCCTCAAGGCGGAGGAGCTGCTGGCCCAGCAGCTTTCGCAGCTGCAGTCGCGTCGCGAGCGTGAGCATCTGCGTGCGCCCGTGCTGTGCGTCAACGGCGCGGGCTCGCTGCACGAACGCCTGCTGGCCGCGCTGCCTTTCGAGTTGACGGGCGCGCAGCGCCGTGTGTGCCGCGAGATTGCGCAGGACCTGGCGCAAGCCAAACCCATGCACCGCCTGCTACAGGGCGATGTGGGTTCGGGCAAGACCGTGGTCGCGGCGCTGGCCGCGACCATCTGCATGGACGCGGGCTGGCAGTGCGCGCTGATGGCGCCCACCGAGATCCTGGCCGACCAGCATTTCCGCAAGCTCGTGGCCTGGCTGGAGCCACTGGGTGTGCGCGTGGCCTGGCTCACCGGCAGCCAGAAAAAGAAGGAACGCACGGCCATGCTGGAGCTGATCGCGCGCGGCGAGGCCGGCCTGGTGGTGGGCACGCATGCGGTGATCCAGGAACAGGTGCAGTTCCAGAACCTGGCCCTGGCCATCATCGACGAACAACATCGTTTCGGTGTCGCTCAACGCCTGGCGCTGCGTTCGAAGTCCCAGAGTGCTGAGGAGCCCTCCCCCTGCGGGGGGAGGGATGGGGTGGGGGCGAGCAACAGCAAGACGAGGGATGAGGGGAGCGCGCAGCGCGAGCCTCATCTACTCATGATGACGGCGACGCCGATTCCGCGCACGCTGGCCATGAGCTATTACGCCGACCTCGACGTCTCCACCATCGACGAGCTGCCGCCCGGGCGCAGCCCCATCGTGACCAAGGTGGTGTCGGAACAGCGGCGCGACGAGGTGATCCAGCGCATCCGCGGCCAGCTGGAGCAGGGGCGGCAGGTCTACTGGGTCTGCCCGCTGATCGAAGAGAGCGAGGCGCTCGATCTCACCAACGCCACCGAGACCCACGCGGAACTGAGCGCCGCACTGCCGGGTGTGCTGGTGGGCCTGCTGCATTCACGCATGCCCGTGGCGGAGAAGAAAGCGGTGATGTCGCTCTTTGTCGGCGGGCAGATGGGCGTGCTGGTCAGCACCACGGTGATCGAGGTGGGGGTGGACGTGCCAAATGCCACGCTGATGGTGATCGAGCACGCGGAGCGCTTCGGCCTCTCGCAGCTGCACCAGCTGCGCGGGCGGGTGGGGCGCGGGGCGGCGGCCTCGGCCTGCGTGCTGCTCTATTCCACCGGCGACGCGCCACGCCTGGGCGAGACGGCGCGCGAGCGCCTCAAGGCCATGGCCGAGACCAGCGACGGCTTCGAGATCGCGCGGCGAGATCTGGACATCCGTGGCCCGGGCGAGTTCCTGGGGGCGCGCCAGTCGGGCGCAGCCCTGCTGCGTTTTGCCGACCTGACGGAAGACAGCCATCTCCTGGCCTGGGCACGCGAGGCCGCGCCCGTGATGCTGGACCGCCACCCCGCGCTGGCCGAGCGCCACGTGGCGAGATGGCTGGGGAGCCGGACCGACTATTTAAAAGCCTAGTTGCAAATTAGTAGCAAGGCCGCAAGAAAGCGCGTGGCATCCACGCGCGGCTGAATTAGACTCGGGCCAACCACAGGGCAACCCGCATGGCCACTGCCGCACCCAACCCCCTCGCCTCGGGCGACACCGCCTACCTCTACCGCGCCGCCATCGGCGAGCGCAGCCAGGACTATTACCTGCGCCATTTCGCACGTTTCGACGGCGAGGGCAGGGCCGGCACGAGCTGGAACTGGGCCGCCTACTGGACCACCTTCAACTGGCTGGTCTACCGCCGCATGTGGGGCTGGGCCCTGGCCTATGTGGCGGCACTCATCGGCCTGGCCCTGCTGGTTTTCGGCGTGGGCAAGCTGGTGCTCAACTACTCCGACACCAGCGCCATCCTGCTCTCGCTGCTGCTGCTGACCGCGGCCTTCGTCGTGCCGGGCCTGTATGCCAATGCCTGGTTCTACACCCATTGCAACGAGAAGATCACGGCGGCGCTGAACAAGGCGCCGGAGATCAAGGAGGCCGCCGCGCTGCTGGCGGCCGATGCGCCGCAGTCGCGCCGGCTCTGGGTGCTGGCGTTGGGCAATGCGGCGGTGCTGGCCCTGGCCTTGTCGGCTCTGAACTGGTTCCAGACCAGCGAGAGCGCGCTGCCCCAGCTCGCGCGCGAGCAGTCGGGCACGCTGCAGCCGGCGACAACCCCCGCGGCAATGCCGGCCCCGACGCCGGCCGCATCTCCCGTCGTTGCAGCCAGCACTCCTCCGGCCGAGCAGGCGCCCCCCGTGGACCAGGCGAGTCCGGCCCCGGTCGAGCCTGCGGCGCCCGCCACGGCAGCCACGACGCCTCCGGCTGCGCCTGAGCCCACGCCGCCCGTGGTTGCTGCAAACCGGCCTGCCGCGCCACCGGTGTCCTCGCCGGCCATGATGCCCGCTGCTGATCGCCCGGCCCGGGTTGAAGCGGCGGCTACTGCGCCGGAGCCTGCCGCCGCACCTGCGCCCGTGACGCAGACGCCTGCCGCAGCCACACCGCCGCGCCCCACCACCGCCGCGCGCAAGCCCGCGCCGCAGCCGCAGCGCTATGTCTGGGTGGTGCAGGTCGGTGCCTACGCGCAGGAGGAGAACGCGCGCAAGGCCCTGTCCCAGGTGCAGTCGCTGGACCTGGAGGCGGGTGCCGAAACCTTCGGCTCGCAGCCGCTCACGCGCGTGCGCGTGGGGCCCTTCACCAGCCAGGCCGAGGCCGATCGGGCCGCGCTGCGCATCAAGTCGCTGGATCTGCCGGCCTTGGTGATCCGTCAGCGTCCCTGAGAACTTGTCAATCAATCTACTGCGCGACCCGATCGCGGCGTTGGGCGGTGCGCGCCATCCTCACGTACTTCAACGTACGCTCCGGTGGCTGTGCTCCGTCCGCCTTGCGCTCGGGCCGCCCGCTACGATTTCTTCACAAGTTCTGCTGTGGCCTGTTGTGCTCAGCGCATGCCGATGCGCACGTCCCCGAAGATGCCTTGCGCCTCGCGCGGCAGGCAGCGCCAGTATTGCGCGCTGGCCTGCACCTGGCCACGCAGGGCCACGGCGGCTTCCCAGGGCCAGCGCGGCTTGTAGAGCAGGGCGCGGGCCAGGGCGATGAGGTCGGCGTCGCCGGCCTGTAGGATGTCTTCGGCCTGCTGCGGCTCGGTGATCAGGCCCACGGCCGTGGTGGGCAGACCGCAGGCCTGGCGCACCGCACGCGCATAAGGCACCTGGTAGCCCGGGCCGAGCGCGATCTTCTGCTGCGGCGAGACGCCGGCCGTGGAGACATGCATGAAGTTGCAGCCCAGGGCCTTGAGGCGCAGGGCGAGTTCGCAGGTCTGGACCGTGTCCCAGCCGCCCTCGACCCAGTCCGTGGCCGAGACGCGCACGCCCAGCGGACCGTCGAAGACGGCGCGCACATCGGCAAACACTTCGAGCACGAAGCGCATCCGGTTCTCCAGCGAACCGCCGTAGTCGTCCGTGCGCTGGTTGGCCAGCGGCGAGAGGAACTGATGCAGCAGGTAGCCGTGGGCGGCGTGCAGTTCGATGGCCTCGATGCCGATGCGCTTCGCACGCTGCGCTGCGGCGACGAAGGCCGCGCGGGTCTGTGCGATCTGTTCCAGGCTCATGGCCGTGGGCGGCGCCTCACCCGGCAGCTGCGGCAGGGCCGAGGGCGCCAGCGGCTGCCAGCCGCCCTGGTCCGCGGTCAGCAGGCCGCCGCCGTGCCAGGGCGCGGCGCTCGAAGCCTTGCGTCCGGCGTGCGCGAGCTGGATGCAGACCGGCACGGGCGGGGCGTTGCGGCGCGCGCGCTGCAGGGTATCGGCCAGCGCGGCCTCGGTGCGCTCGTCCCACAGGCCCAGGCAGTGCGGGGTGATGCGGCCGTCCGCGGTGACGCCGGTGGCCTCGATGGTCAGCAGGCCCGCGCCGCTGTTGAGCAGGCTGGTCCAGTGCGCGAGATGCCAGTCGGTGGCCGCGCCGTCGACGGCTGAGTACTGGCACATGGGGGCGATGACGATGCGGTTGGCCAGGGCCAGCGGGCCGCGCGGGGCGGGCAGTTCGTAAGGAGTGAAGAGCAGGCTCACGGGGATTCCAGTGCGTGGTGAAGAGGGTGCAGTGGACAAATTCTGGCATGCGTTCTTTTCTGCCGCAGCGCACGCCCCTTTGGCACAATCAAGACGCCCACTGCGGAGGTTTCCCTCATGCGACTGTTCCTCACCCTGCTTTCCCTGCTGCTGGCCTGGCCGGTGGCCGCGCAATTGCCCGAGCGTGATCTGGTGCTCGAGCTGCGCGAGATCGACGAAGGCGGCGCGGGCTATGTGGTGGGCACGCGGCCGCAGGTGCCGCTGATGGCGCCACAGCAGCTGCAGGTGCGCAATGGCGGCGCGGCCCGCCTGAGTTTTTCGCAGGTCACCCCGATCCAGTGGGTGCAGTCCGTGCAGGCCCAGGGTGCGCTCACGGGCGCGGGCGTGAAGCAGGGCCTGATCTGGCTGCAGGCCGGCCAGAGCCTGCAGTTCAAGCCGCGCTGGCCTGGGGGCCAGAAGCCGGCCACGGTGGAGATCGAGGTGCAGACGCAGAACGTGCGGCAGCAGCCCGGCAAGGACCTGCCCACCCAGGAGCGCGGTGAACTCAGCACCACGGTGAGCGCACCGCTGGGCCAGTGGGTCACGCTGGCGCGCAGCGGCCATGCGCCGCAGCCCGGGGTCTACAGCAGCAACGCGGCCACGCAACGCCCGCGTCTTTTGCAGCTGCGCGTGACGGTGCCTTGATACAGCGCAAGACTATGACTATCGCTTTGCGCGACTCGATGGCACAATCCAGGGGCGGCGCGCACTGATTTTTCCAGTGCGGGCAGGCCCCCATCATGACGCTGACCGAACTCAAATACATCGTTGCCGTCGCGCGTGAAAAGCACTTCGGTCGCGCGGCCGAGGCCTGCTTCGTCTCGCAGCCCACGCTGTCGGTGGCGGTGAAGAAGATCGAGGAGGAGCTGGACGTCAAGCTCTTCGAGCGCAGCGCCAACGAGGTCACGGTCACGCCGCTGGGCGAGGAGATCGTGCGCCAGGCGCAGGCCGTGCTGGAACAGGCCGCGGCGATCAAGGAGATTGCCAAGCGCGGCAAGGACCCGCTGAGCGGCCCCCTCAAGCTCGGCGTGATCTACACCATCGGCCCCTATCTGCTGCCTGACCTGGTGCGCCAGATGATCGAGCACACGCCGCAGATGCCGCTCGTGCTGCAGGAGAACTTCACGGTCAAGCTGCTGGAGATGCTGCGCACCGGCGAGATCGATGCGGCCATCCTGGCCGAGCCTTTTCCGGACGCCGGCCTGGCCATCGCCCCGCTCTACGACGAGCCTTTCTATGCTGCCGTGCCGCACAACCATGCGCTGGCGGCGCAGGAGAGCATCAGCAGCGAGGAGCTCAAGGCTGAGACCATGTTGCTCCTGGGCACGGGTCACTGCTTCCGCGACCACGTGCTCGAGGTCTGCCCCGAGTTCGCACGTTTCTCCAGCAATGCCGAGGGCATACGCAAGAGCTTCGAAGGTTCCTCGCTGGAGACCATCAAGCACATGGTGGCTGCGGGCATGGGCGTGACCCTGGTGCCGCGCCTGAGCGTGCCCAAGTCGGCCCTGGGCCCCAAGGGCAAGCTCAAACCCAACACCGACGAAGGCTTTGTACGCTACCTGCCCTTCAGCGGCGAAGCGCCCACGCGCCGCGTGGTGCTGGTCTGGCGCCGCAGCTTCCCGCGGTATGAGGCCATCGCCGCGTTGCGCAACGCGATCTATGCCTGCGAGCTTCCGGGCGTGAAGCGCCTGTCCTGAGCTGACTTGCACCAGCTACCGGGATGCTGCGCGAGAAGTTCCACCTCTATCTCGACCTGATCCGCTGGGACCGCCCGGCGGGCTGGCTGCTGTTGCTCTGGCCTTCGCTGAGTGCCCTGTGGGTGGCGGCCGGGGGCTGGCCGGGCTGGCACCTGCTGATCGTCTTCGTGCTGGGCACCATCCTCATGCGTAGTGCGGGCTGCTGCCTCAACGACGTGGCCGACCGTGACTTCGACAAGCATGTGAAGCGCACAGCGCAGCGCCCGGTGACGGCGGGCAAGGTCTCGGTGCGCGAGGCACTGGTGCTGGGCGCGGTGCTGGCCCTGCTGGCTTTCGGCCTGGTGCTCACGACCAATCGCGTGGCCGTGGCCTGGTCCTTCGCGGCGCTGGCCGTGGCCATCGTCTATCCCTTTGCCAAGCGTTTCTTCGCCATGCCGCAGGCGGTGCTGGGCGTGGCCTTCAGTTTCGGCATCCCCATGGCCTTCGCCGCCGTACAGCAGCAGGTGCCGCCGCTGGCCTGGGGGCTGCTGATCGGCAACCTGTTCTGGGTGCTGGCCTACGACACCGAGTACGCCATGGTGGACCGCGACGACGACCTGCGCATCGGCATGAAGACCTCGGCGATCACGCTCGGGTCCTGGGATGTGGCGGCGGTGACGTCCTTCTATGTCATTCACCTGATCCTCTGGACCGTGTTGCTGGTGGAGCAGCTCGCGCCCTGGGTCTGGTTCCTCGCGCTGTTGGCGGCCGTGGCCCAGATCGTCTGGCACCACCGGCTGATCCGCGGGCGCACGCGCGAAGGCTGCTTCCAGGCCTTCCGCGTCAACCACTGGTTCGGCTGCACGGTGTTCGCCGGCGTGGTGGCCGGCTACGCTTTCAGATAAGCAGCGCGCTCAGTCCTTGCCGAACTCGACCCCGAGTTCGCGCGCGCGCCGCTCGGCCGCATGCAGGGCCTGGCCGAACAGCGCCTTGACCTGGCTCTCCTCCATGCTGGTGATCGCCGCATAGGTGGTGCCGCCCTTGGAGGTGACGCGCTGGCGCAGCACCTCGGGCGGCTCGCTCGAGGCCCGGGCCAGGGCGCTGGCGCCGCGGAAAGTCTCCACGGCCAGCTTGTAGGCTTGTTCAGCCGGCAAACCCATCTCGGTCCCCGCCTGGGTCATGGCCTCGAGGAAATAGAACACATAGGCCGGGCCGGAGCCCGAGAGGGCGGTCACGGCGTCGAGCTGTTCCTCGCGCTCGACCCAGAGTGACTCGCCCATGGTGGCCGTCACGCTCTCGATCAGCGCGCGGTCCTGCGCCGTGACCCCGCTGCGTGCATACAGGCCGGTCATGCCCAGGCCGATGAGGGCCGGCGTGTTGGGCATGCTGCGCACGATGCGCTCGCTGCCCAGCCAGCGGGCGATGCTGTCGCTGGGGATGCCGGCGGCCACGCTCAGGTGCAGGGCGCCCACCACATGCGCGCGCACCGGCAGGGTGGCCTCCTTGAAGGTCTGCGGCTTGGTGGCCCAGACCACCAGGCCGACGCCGGCGAGGAAAGCCCCCGCTTTTTCGTGGGCGACGATGCCGAACTTGTCCTTGAGCGCCTGGCGCGCCTCGGCAAAAGGCTCGACCACTTCGAAGGCTGATGCCGGCCGGCCCTGCTTGATCAGGCCGCCGATGATGGCGCTGGCCATATTGCCGCCGCCGATGAATGCAATGCGTACGCTCATGTGTTGTTCCTGGGCCGCCCGAGGTGAAATCCGGGTGTGGATTGTCGCAGTTTGCGATAACCTGCGAGCCCATGGAACACATCCTTGCCCTCGACCAGGGCACCACCAGTTCGCGCGCGCTCGTGTTCGATCGCCAGGGCCGCGTCGTGGCCTTGGCGCAGCAGGAGTTTGCCCAGCACTTTCCGCAGGCCGGCTGGGTCGAGCACGATGCCAGCGAGATCTGGAGCAGCCAGCTGGCTGTGGCACGCCAGGCCCTGCAGCGTGCCGGTCTGGAGGCGCGGCAGCTGCGTGCGCTGGCCATCACCAACCAGCGCGAGACCACGGTGCTCTGGGACCGCCGCACGGGCGAGCCGGTGGCGCGCGCCATTGTCTGGCAGGACCGGCGCACGGCCGCGCTCTGCGACAGCTTGCGCTCGCGCTGGGCGGGGCGCATCCAGCGCAAGACGGGTCTGATGCTCGACGCCTATTTCTCGGCCACCAAATTGCAGTGGCTGCTGGACCATGTGCCGGGCGCGCGTGCGCGCGCCGAGGCCGGCGAACTGGCCTTTGGCACCGTCGACAGCTGGCTGCTCTGGAACCTGACGGGCGGGCAAGTGCACGCCACCGACGCGAGCAATGCCGCGCGCACCATGCTCTTCAACATCCACACCCTGCAGTGGGACGAGGAGTTGCTGAACCTCTTCGCCATCCCGCATGCCGTGCTGCCGCATGTGCACCCCTCCAGCGGCGTCTTCGGCGAGACCGAGGCCAGCCTGCTGGGCGCCGCCGTGCCCGTGGCCGGCATCGCGGGCGATCAGCAGGCGGCCACCTTCGGTCAGGCCTGTTTTGCGCCGGGCATGGCCAAGAACACCTATGGCACGGGCTGCTTCATGCTGATGAACACGGGGGACGCGGCCGTGCACAGCCAGCACCAGCTGCTGGGCACTGTGGCCTGGCTGGGCCCGCGTACGCCGGCCTGCTATGCGCTGGAGGGCTCGGTCTTCATGGCCGGGGCTACCGTGCAGTGGTTGCGCGACGGGCTGCAGATCATCCAGTCGGCTAGCGAGGTCGAGGATCTGGCGGCCAGCGTGCCCGATACCCAGGATGTCTATCTGGTACCCGCTTTCGCGGGCCTGGGCGCGCCGGACTGGGACGGTCATGCGCGCGGCACCCTGGTGGGCATGACGCGCGGCACGACCCGGGCGCACATCGCGCGCGCTGCGCTGGAGGCGATAGCCTTGCAGACGGCCGACGTCTTCGAGGCCATGGGCCAGGATGCCGGTGTACCCCTGCACGAACTGCGCGTGGACGGCGGTGCGAGCCGCAACGATCTGCTCATGCAGCTGCAGGCCGACTGCCTGGGCGTGCCCGTGCTGCGTCCGGCCCTGACCGAGACCACGGCTTTCGGCGCGGCCGGCCTGGCGGGGCTGGCCAGCGGTCTGTGGTCCGGCGCGGATGAACTCTCGGCGCTCTGGCGGCTGCAGCGCCGTTTCGAGCCGCAACTGCCCGAGGCCGGGCGCCGAGCCAAGCTCGCGCGCTGGCGCGAGGCCGTGGAGCGGGCGCGCGGCTGGGCCCGTTGAAGACGTCGCTTCTCATCTATGAATGCACCTTTGCCCACCCGTCGCGCCGAACTGCTGGCGCGCCTGGCCGAACCGCACACCTGGGATCTGGCCGTGGTCGGTGGTGGCGCCACCGGTCTGGGTGTAGCGCTCGATGCCGCGGCACGCGGCTATTCGGTGGTGCTGCTGGAATCGCATGACTTCGCGGGCGGCACCTCTTCGCGCTCGACCAAGCTGCTGCACGGGGGGGTACGCTATCTGGCCCAGGGCAACATCGCGCTGGTGCGCGAGGCCCTGCGCGAGCGCAGCACGGTGCTGGCCAATGCGCCGCATCTGGCCTCGCGACTGTCCTTCGTCATGCCCTCCTATGCCTGGTGGCAGACGCCCTTCTATGGCATCGGCCTCAAGCTCTACGACCTGCTGGCCGGCCGCGCGGGCCTGGGTGATACGCGCTTCCTGAACCGTGCCGAGGTAATGGCGGCTCTGCCACGCCTGCAAGCCCAGGGCCTGAGCGGCGGTGTTCAGTATTGGGACGGCCAGTTCGACGATGCGCGCCTGGCCATCGCGCTGGCGCGTACCGCGGCACGTGAGGGCGCGCTGCTGCTCAATTGCTGCCCGGTCACCGAGTTGCTGCACGAGAACACGCGCCTGGTCGGCCTGCGCTGTCGCGACGCCATCGATGGCCAGACGTACGAAGTGCGCGCCCGCTGCGTGGTCAACGCCGCTGGAGTCTGGGTGGATGGCCTGCGCCAGATGGATGGGGCGGGCCAGGGCAAGGCCGTGGAGCCCATGGTGGCGCCGAGCCAGGGCGTGCACCTGGTGGTGGACCGGTCCTTCCTGCCGGGTGAGCACGCACTGCTGGTGCCCAAGACGGCCGACGGCCGGGTGCTGTTTGCCGTGCCCTGGCTGGGCAAGCTGGTGCTGGGCACCACGGACACGCCGCGCAGCGACCTGCCGCGCGAGCCGCGGCCGTTGCGGGCCGAGCTCGATTTCATCCTGGGTGAGGCGGGCCGTTATCTGGAACGCGCGCCCGGCCCGGCCGATGTGCTGAGCATCTGGGTGGGCCTGCGACCCCTGGTGCGCCCGGGGGGCGACGATGCCGACACCGGCAGCATCAGCCGCGAGCACACGGTCTTGCAGGCGGCCAGCGGCCTGGTCACGGTGACGGGGGGCAAATGGACCACCTACCGCGCCATGGCGGAGGATGTGCTGGAGCGCTGCGTGCGTTCAGGCTTGCTGCCGCAGCGCCCCGCGGGTGTCAGTGCTTCCCTGCGTCTGGTGGGGGCGCCGGTAGACCCAGCCCAGGCCGGCCCCGGCATCGCGGCAGCACCTGGTCCCCATTTATATGGCGCTGAGGCATCCGCTCTGGCGGGCTTGCCGGGCGCCGAAGAAGAGTTGGCCCCTGGTCTGACGGCAGCCATGGTGCGCTTCGCCGCGCTTCATGAGTATGCGCTGACTGTCGAGGATGTGCTCGCCAGGCGGTCCCGTTTGCTGTTTCTCGATGCGGCGCTGGCGGCGGATCTTGCCCCGGCCGTGGCGCGCATCCTGGCTGAAGAGACGGGCCGGGATCCGGCCCTGGCGGCCTTTCTGGCCCTGGCCCAGGACTATCTGCGCTGGCCGTCCGAACAAGACGCTTGACGCTCCTTCAAATCTTTGGCACAATTACGGGCTTCGCTTGAAAAGGCGAGGTTTCTGCCCAGCAAAAGCGGCGCGAGTGGTTCGTGCCGTGGACGACGGGCCCAAGACTGACCGGTTGGTCGCCCCAGGCGTCATCCGGTGCAAGTTGGGAATATTGAAATGATCCAGACTGAATCTCGGTTAGAAGTCGCCGACAACACCGGCGCGAAGTCCGTTTTGTGCATCAAGGTGCTCGGCGGTTCCAAGCGTCGCTACGCCAGTGTTGGCGACATCATCAAGGTGAGCATCAAGGAAGCCGCTCCGCGTGGCCGCGTCAAGAAGGGCGAGGTCTACAGCGCTGTGGTGGTTCGCACCGCCAAGGGCATCCGCCGTGGTGATGGCTCCCTGGTCAAGTTCGACGGCAATGCCGCCGTGCTGCTCAACAACAAGCTGGAGCCCATCGGCACCCGCATCTTCGGCCCGGTCACGCGTGAACTGCGTACCGAGAAGTTCATGAAGATCGTGTCCCTGGCTCCCGAAGTTCTCTAAGGACACGCCATGAACAAGATTCGCAAAGGCGACGAAGTCATCGTCCTCACCGGGCGTGACAAGGGTAAGCGCGGCAAGGTCGCGCTGCGCAAGGATGAGACCCATGTGGTGGTCGAGGGCGTGAACCTGGTGAAGAAGCACACCAAGCCCAACCCGATGAAGGGTACGACCGGTGGCATCGTGGAGAAGTCCATGCCCATCCACCAGTCCAACGTGGCGATCTTCAACGCCGCCACCGGCAAGGCTGACCGCGTCGGCATCAAGCTCCTGGCGGACGGCAAGCGTGTGCGCGTCTACAAGTCCAGCGGCGAAGAAATCAAGGTGGCATAACCATGGCACGTCTGCAACAACACTATCGTGAGAAGGTGGTCCCTGAGTTGACCGCCAAGTTCGGCTACAAGTCGCCCATGCAGGTGCCGCGTATCACCAAGATCACCCTGAACATGGGTGTGAGCGAAGCCGTGGCCGACAAGAAGGTCATGGACAACGCTGTCGGTGATCTGGCCAAGATCGCCGGCCAGAAGCCTGTGGTGACCAAGGCCAAGAAGGCCATCGCCGGCTTCAAGATCCGCGAGCAGCAGCCCATCGGCTGCATGGTGACCCTGCGCGGCGTGCAGATGTACGAATTCCTGGACCGTTTCGTCACCGTGGCCCTGCCGCGCGTGCGTGACTTCCGTGGTATCTCCGGCCGTGCCTTCGATGGCCGTGGCAACTACAACATCGGCGTCAAAGAGCAGATCATCTTCCCCGAGATCGAGTACGACAAGGTGGATGCCCTGCGCGGCCTGAACATCAGCATCACGACGACGGCCAAGACGGACGAAGAGTGCAAGGCACTGCTCGCCGGCTTCCGTTTCCCCTTCAAGAACTGAGGTGACCTGTGGCTAAAGTAGCTTTGATCGAGCGCGAGCTCAAGCGAGACAAACTGGTCGCCAAGTACGCGAAGAAACACGCGGAACTCAAGGCCATCGCCAGCGACATGAAGCGTAGCGAGGAAGAGCGCGCAGCCGCCCGTCTGGGCCTGCAGAAGCTCCCGCGCAACGCCAATCCGACCCGTCAGCGCAACCGTTGCGCCATCACCGGTCGTCCGCGCGGCACGTTCCGACAGTTCGGTCTGGCCCGCGCCAAGATCCGTGAAATGGCTTTCGCCGGTGACATCCCCGGTGTCACCAAGGCCAGCTGGTAAGCAGGAGATTAGAGATGAGCATGAGTGATCCCATCGCCGACCTGCTGACGCGTATCCGTAACGCGCAGATGGTGGCCAAGACCTCGGTGTCGGTGCCTTCCTCCAAGGTGAAGGTTGCCATCGCCCAGGTGCTGAAGGACGAGGGCTACATCGACGGCTTCCAGGTGAAGACCGAAGGTGGCAAGTCCGAGCTGGAAATTGCCCTGAAGTACTACGCCGGCCGTCCGGTGATCGAGCGTATCGAGCGCGTGAGCCGTCCCGGCCTGCGCGTGTACAAGGGCCGTGATGCCATCCCCCAGGTCCAGAACGGGCTGGGTGTGGCCATCGTGACGACGCCCAAGGGCGTCATGACCGATCGCAGGGCGCGCGCTACCGGTGTCGGTGGCGAAGTGCTGTGCTACGTGGCCTAAGGCATTGAGGAGAACACTGAAATGTCGCGCGTAGGAAAAATGCCTGTTGCCATCCCGAGCGGGGTGGATGTGTCGATCAAGGCCGACCAGATCAGCGTCAAGGGTGCCGGTGGTACGCTGTCGCTGGCCCAGTCCGCCCTGGTCAAGGTCAGCAACGAGGGTGGCAAGCTGAGCTTCATCCCCGCCAATGACTCCCGCGAAGCCAACGCCATGAGCGGCACCATGCGTCAGCTGGTGAACAACATGGTCGTCGGTGTGAGCAAGGGTTTCGAGAAGAAGCTGAACCTGGTCGGCGTGGGTTTCAAGGCCCAGGCTACCGGTGCCAAGCTGAACCTGGCCGTGGGTTACTCCCACCCGGTGAACATCGAGATGCCTGCCGGCATCACGGTCGCCACCCCGGCCCCGACCGAAATCGTGATCAAGGGTGCCGATCGCCAGCGCGTCGGCCAGATCGCCGCGGAAATCCGCGCCGTCCGTCCTCCCGAGCCTTACAAGGGCAAGGGCATCCGTTATTCGGATGAGACGGTCGTGATCAAAGAGACCAAGAAGAAGTAAGGAGCTGCACCATGATGACCAAGAAAGAGCAGCGTCTTCGCCGTGCACGTCAGACCCGCATCCGTATCGCCCAGCAGGGCGTGGCGCGTCTGACCGTGAACCGCACCAATCTGCACATCTATGCCAGCGTGATCTCGGGCGATGGCGCCAAGGTCCTGGCCAGTGCTTCCACGGCCGAGGCCGAAGTGCGCAAGTCGCTGGGCGGCTCGGGCAAGGGCGGCAATGCCGCCGCGGCCCAGCTGATCGGCAAGCGCATCGCCGAGAAGGCCAAGGCTGCCGGCGTCGAGAAGGTTGCCTTCGACCGCGCGGGCTTCGCATACCACGGCCGTGTCAAGGCGCTGGCCGATGCCGCCCGTGAAGCGGGCTTGCAGTTCTAAGCAGATCGGAATCCAAAATGGCTAAAGTTCAAGCAAAGATGCAGGGCAAAGGGGCCGAGGGTCCTGAGGACGGCCTGCGCGAGAAGATGATTGCGGTCAACCGCGTGACCAAGGTGGTCAAGGGTGGCCGTATTCTGGGTTTCGCTGCGCTGACCGTGGTGGGCGATGGCGATGGCCGCGTCGGCATGGGCAAGGGCAAGTCCAAGGAAGTGCCGGCTGCCGTGCAGAAGGCCATGGAAGAAGCCCGTCGCAACATGCTCAAGGTTTCGCTCAAGAACGGCACGCTGCATCACAAGGTGATGGGTCGCCACGGCGCCTCCTCCGTGATGATGGCTCCCGCTCCCAAAGGTACCGGCATCATCGCCGGCGGCCCGATGCGCGCCATCTTCGAAGTGATGGGCATCACCGACATCGTGGCGAAGAGCCATGGTTCGACCAATCCCTACAACATGGTTCGTGCCACCCTGGACGCCCTGAACAACTGCAGCACGCCTGCGGAAGTGGCGGCCAAGCGCGGCAAGAGCGTTGAAGAACTCTTCGCTTAAACGGGAGTTACAGACATGGCTAACCAACAAACTGTCAAGGTCCAGCTGGTTCGCAGCCCCATCGGCTGCAAGGAATCGCACCGTGCCACCGTGCGCGGCCTGGGCCTGCGCAAGCTGAACAGCGTCAGCGAACTGCAGGACACGCCTGCCGTGCGCGGCATGATCAACAAGATCGCCTATCTGGTGAAGGTTCTCTGAGAGGCCCGACGATGCAACTGAATACCATCAAGCCCGCAGCGGGCGCCAAGCACGCCAAGCGTCGCGTCGGTCGCGGCATCGGCTCCGGCCTGGGCAAGACCGCCGGCCGCGGCCACAAGGGCCAGAAATCGCGTTCGGGCGGCTACCACAAGGTTGGCTTCGAAGGCGGCCAGATGCCCATGCATCGCCGTCTGCCCAAGCGCGGCTTCAAGTCGCACTTGCTGAAGTACAACGCCGAGATCACGCTGAGCACGCTGGAGCTGCTGGGTGCCGACACCGTCGACCTCCTGACGCTCAAGCAAGCCGGCTTGGTCGGTGAGCTGGCCAAGGTGGTCAAGGTCATCAAGTCGGGCGAGATCAAGAAGGCCGTCAAGCTGAACGGCATCGGCGCCACTGCGGGTGCCAAGGCTGCCATCGAGGCCGCCGGCGGCAGCGTGGCCTGAATCCAACGGATCTGAGAGTAGAACGAAGTGGCAACGAACGCGGCCCAGATTGCTAAGACCGGCAAGTTCGGCGACCTGCGTCGCCGGCTGGTCTTCCTGCTGCTCGCCCTGGTGGTGTACCGTATCGGTGCGCACATCCCGGTGCCGGGCATCAACCCCGACCAGCTGGCCCAGCTCTTCCAGGGCCAGCAGGGTGGCATCCTGAGCCTGTTCAACATGTTCTCGGGTGGCGCGCTGTCGCGCTTCACGGTGTTCGCGCTGGGCATCATGCCCTACATCTCCGCGTCGATCATCATGCAGCTGCTGACCTATGTGCTGCCCGCTTTCGAGCAGCTCAAGAAGGAAGGCGAAGCAGGTCGTCGCAAGATCACGCAGTACACGCGCTACGCGACCCTGGGCCTGGCCCTGTTCCAGTCCCTCGGCATCGCCGTGGCGCTGGAAAGCTCGCCCGGTCTGGTGATCGATCCGGGTTTCGGCTTCCGTTTCACTGCGGTGGTGACGCTGACGGCCGGCACCATGTTCCTGATGTGGCTGGGTGAACAGATCACCGAGCGTGGTCTGGGCAACGGCATCTCGATCCTGATCTTCGGCGGTATCGCTGCCGGTCTGCCGAGCGCCATCGGCGGCCTGCTCGAGCTGGTGCGCACCGGTGCCATGAGCATCATCGCCGCCATGTTCATCGTAGCCCTCGTGTTCCTGGTGACCTGGTTCGTGGTCTTCGTCGAGCGTGGCCAGCGCAAGATCCTGGTGAACTATGCGCGCCGCCAGGTGGGCAACAAGGTCTACGGCGGCCAGTCCTCGCACCTGCCGCTCAAGCTGAACATGGCCGGTGTGATTCCGCCCATCTTCGCTTCGTCCATCATCCTGCTGCCGGCCACCGTGGTCAGCTGGTTCAGCAGCGGCGATTCGATGGTGTGGCTCAAGGACATTGCGGCCAGCCTGTCCCCTGGCCAGCCCGTCTACGTTCTGTTCTACGCCTCCGCGATCGTGTTCTTCTGCTTCTTCTACACGGCGCTGGTGTTCAACAGCCGTGAGACGGCGGACAACCTCAAGAAGGGCGGCGCTTTCATTCCGGGTATCCGCCCGGGTGATCAGACCGCGAAACATATCGACCGCATCCTGCTGCGCCTGACCCTGGCCGGTGCGATCTACATCACCTTCGTGTGTCTGCTGCCGGAGTTCCTGATCCTGAAGTACAACGTGCCGTTCTATTTCGGCGGCACCTCCCTGCTGATCATCGTGGTGGTGACCATGGACTTCATGGCCCAGGTTCAGAACTACATGATGTCGCAGCAGTACGAATCGCTGTTGAAGAAGGCCAATTTCAAGCCGACGCTGGGGGCCTGAGAGGGATGGCGAAAGATGATGTGATTCAGATGCAGGGCGAGGTGGTGGAAAACCTGCCGAACGCGACCTTCCGCGTGAAGCTGGAAAACGGCCACGTTGTTCTGGGGCATATCTCGGGCAAGATGCGCATGCACTACATCCGCATCCTTCCCGGTGACAAGGTGACGGTTGAATTGACGCCTTACGACCTGAGCCGCGCGCGGATCGTGTTCCGCGCCAAGTGAATCGCAAGGCAAGAGAGTTTTAGGAGAGAACCATGAGAGTTTCGGCTTCGGTCAAGAAAATTTGCCGCAACTGCAAAATCATCCGCCGCAAGGGCGTGGTGCGCGTGATCTGCACGGATCCCCGCCACAAGCAGCGCCAGGGCTGATTGCAAGAGTTATAGAGGACGAAAATGGCACGTATCGCTGGCATCAACATTCCGCCGCATAAGCATGCTGAGATTGGCTTGACCGCCATCTATGGCATCGGTCGCACGAGCGCTCGCAAGATCTGCGATGCCTGCGGCATTGCATACTCCAAGAAGATCAAGGATCTGACCGACGCGGATCTGGAGAAGATTCGCGACCAGATCGCGGGCATCACCATCGAAGGTGACCTGCGTCGCGAGACCACGATGAACATCAAGCGACTGATGGACATCGGCTGCTACCGTGGCTTCCGTCATCGCCGTGGCCTGCCCATGCGCGGTCAGCGTACGCGTACCAACGCCCGTACCCGCAAGGGGCCGCGCAAGGGTGCCGCCGCTCTGAAGAAATAAACTGGCATTGAAAGATCACCATGGCTAAAGCTCCCGCCAATAGTGCCGCGCAGCGTGTGCGCAAGAAGGTCCGCAAGAACGTGGCTGACGGCGTCGCCCACGTGCACGCCTCCTTCAACAACACGATCATCACGATCACCGATCGCCAGGGTAATGCCCTGTCCTGGGCCTCTTCCGGTGGCCAGGGCTTCAAGGGCTCGCGCAAGTCCACGCCGTTCGCCGCCCAGGTGGCGTCCGAGGTGGCCGGGCGCGCGGCCATGGAGCAGGGCATCAAGAACCTGGACGTTGAGATCAAGGGCCCCGGCCCCGGCCGTGAGTCCTCGGTGCGTGCACTGGCTGCCCTGGGCATCCGCATCAACACCATCTCCGACGTGACGCCGGTGCCGCACAACGGCTGCCGTCCGCAGAAGCGCCGTCGCATCTGAGCGCGACGCTGTAAAGTATTCGTTTTAACCAAGCCCACCGCCACCGGCGTCTGCCGGTGGCTCCCGCGGTGTCAGACCGCGGTAGTTGACAGAGAAGGAAGATCAAGTGGCACGCAATCTCGGCCCCAAGGCCAAACTTTCCCGCCGTGAAGGCACCGACCTGTTCCTGAAGAGCGCCCGCCGCTCCATCAGCGACAAGGCCAAATTCGACTCCAAGCCCGGCCAGCATGGCCGCATCTCCGGCGCCCGCACTTCCGATTTCGGTCTGCAGCTGCGCGAGAAGCAGAAGGTCAAGCGCATGTACGGCGTGCTCGAGCGCCAGTTCCGCCGCTATTTCGAGGAAGCCAGCCGCCGCAAGGGCAGCAACGGCGCCAACCTGCTGTTCCTGCTGGAGTCCCGTCTGGACAACGTGGTGTACCGCATGGGCTTCGGCTCGACGCGTGCCGAGGCACGTCAGCTGGTCTCGCATAAGGCCATCCTGGTCAATGGCAAGGCAGTGAACATCCCGTCCTACTCGGTCAAGGCCGGTGACGTGATTGCCGTGCGCGAGAAGTCCAAGAAGCAGAACCGCGTGGTCGAAGCCCTGCAGCTGGCGCAGCAGGTCGGCATCCCGGCCTGGGTGGAAGTGAACATCGACAAGGCCGAGGGCACCTTCAAGAAGGTTCCCGATCGCGACGAATTTGGGTCCGATATCAACGAATCGCTGATCGTCGAGTTGTACTCGCGCTAATCAGCTCTCGATTTGATTCCGTTCCCGGCTGGCAGGCATGCCCGCCGGGTGCTTCACCAGCCTTACCGGTGTAACGAGCCGGGGGTATTGACAGGAAGTCTGCATGCAAACCAGTCTGCTGAAACCCAAAGCAATCAACGTCGAACAACTCGGGCCGAACCGCGCCAAGGTGGCGCTGGAGCCGTTTGAGCGTGGCTATGGCCACACGCTGGGCAACGCGCTGCGTCGCGTCCTGCTGTCGTCGATGCCGGGTTACGCGGCCACCGAAGTGACCATTGCCGGCGTGCTGCACGAGTACTCGTCGATCGACGGCGTGCAGGAGGATGTGGTCAACATCCTGCTGAACCTCAAGGGTGTGGTCTTCAAGCTGCACAACCGCGACGAAGTCACGCTGAGCCTGCGCAAGGATGGCGAGGGTGTGGTCACCGCCGGTGACATCCAGACCCCGCACGACGTCGAGATCATCAATCCCGAGCATGCCATCGCCACGCTGTCGGCCGGCGGCAAGCTCGATATGCAGATCAAGGTCGAGAAGGGCCGTGGCTATGTGCCGGGCACGCTGCGTCGTCATGGCGACGAGCCGTCCAAGTCCATCGGCCGCATCGTGCTGGACGCCTCCTATTCGCCGGTCAAACGCGTGAGCTACACCGTCGAGAGCGCCCGCGTCGAGCAGCGCACCGACCTGGACAAGCTGATCATCGAGATCGAGACCAACGGCGCCATCACGGCTGAAGACGCCGTGCGCGCTTCGGCCAAGATCCTGGTCGAGCAGCTGGCCGTCTTCGCCCAGCTGGAAGGCAGCGAGCTTGCCGCCTTCGACGCACCGGCACCGCGCAGCGGCAGCCAGTTCGATCCGATCCTGCTGCGTCCGGTCGACGAACTCGAACTGACGGTGCGTTCGGCCAACTGCCTGAAGGCCGAGAATATCTATTACATCGGCGACCTGATCCAGCGCTCCGAGAACGAACTGCTCAAGACCCCGAACCTGGGTCGCAAGTCGCTCAACGAGATCAAGGAAGTGCTGGCTTCTCGCGGCCTCACCCTGGGCATGAAGCTCGAGAACTGGCCGCCGGCCGCGCTCGAAAAGCGTTGATTTAAAATCACGGCCCGCTTCATGCGGGTCGTCTACCGAAACCAGCCCTTGAGGGCTGGGTGCACCGGGCAGTACCTGATACGGCTGCCCGTTTATATAAAGAAAGGAAAGCACCATGCGCCACGGACACGGTCTCCGTAAACTCAACCGCACCAGCGAGCACCGCCTCGCCATGCTGCGCAACATGATGAACTCGCTCATCGAGCACGAGGTCATCAAGACCACGGTCCCCAAGGCCAAGGAACTGCGTCGCGTCGTCGAGCCCATGATCACTCTGGCCAAGGAGCCCACGCTGGCCAATCGCCGTCTGGCTTTCGACCGCCTGCGCAGCCGCGACAGCGTGACCAAGCTCTTCAACGACTTGGGCCCGCGCTTCAAGACCCGTCCGGGTGGCTACACCCGCATTCTCAAGATGGGTTTCCGCGTCGGTGACAACGCTCCCATGGCCCTCGTCGAGCTGGTGGACCGCCCCGCTGAAACCGAAGCAGCCAAGGCTGAGTAAATAGGCTATAATGTTGGATTACCGCGCGATGGAGCAGCCTGGTAGCTCGTTGGGCTCATAACCCAAAGGTCGGAGGTTCAAATCCTCCTCGCGCAACCAAATCAGAAAAGCCCTCTCAGAGAGGGCTTTTCCTTTTGTGGACACTGTAACAGTCAGTGTCCTGAACCTGTGAGCCGGTCACAAGCCGGGCCTCACTCAGCTCTCGAGGACTCAAGATGACGACACGTCGCCAATTCAGCCTGGCCGCGGCATCCCTGCTGGCCGCTCCCGCCCTGCTCAAAGCCCAAGGCAGCAACAAGATCGTTCTGGGGCAGTCGGCCGCTTTCTCCGGCCCGGCTGCAGAGCTCGGCATCCAGTTCCAGCAGGGTGCCAAACTCTGGTTCGAGCAGGTCAACGCCCAGGGCGGCGTCGGCGGCAAGACGATCGAGATCCGCTCCCTGGATGATGGCTATGAACCCGATCGATGCGTTGCCAATACGCAGAAACTGATTGCGGAGGACGTGCATGCGCTTTTCGGCTACATCGGCACGCCCACCAGCCTCGCCGCGCTGCCGCTGCTGACCAAGGCGCAGATTCCCTTCATCGCCCCGTTCACCGGTGCCATGGGCCTGCGTGAGCCTTTCAACAAGCAGGTCTTTCACCTGCGTGCCTCTTACAACGACGAGACCGCGCTGATCGTGCGCCAGCTCACCAACCTCGGCTTGAAGAAGATCGCGGTCTTCCACCAGAACGATGCCTATGGCAAGGCGGGCCTGGACGGCGTGACCCTGGCGCTGGACAAGCTCGGGCTCAAGCCTGTGGCCACGGCCACGGTGGAGCGCAACTCGGTGGACGTGGCGGCTGCGGTGCGCACCATCAATGCCGCCATGCCCGATGCTGTGGTGCAGATCAGTGCCTACAAGTCCTGTGCTGCCTACATCCGTGCTGCGCGCGCCGCCGGCTATGGTGGCACTTTCTACAACGTGTCCTTCGTGGGTACGCAGGCGCTGGCCGACGAGCTGGGCAAGGATGGCGCCGGCGTCGTGGTCTCCCAGGTCGTGCCCTCGCCCTATTACCCGGCACGACCGATCGCGCGCGAGTTCGCCGATGCCGTGAAGAAGGCAGGCAATGTGCAGGCCAACTTTTCCAGCATGGAGGGCTATCTCGCCGCTAAGGTGGTGACCGAGGGCCTCAAGCGGGCGGGCAACCGTATCGGCAACCGCGATGCCCTGATCCAGGGCATCGAATCCATCGGCAGCCAGAGCCTGGGTGGCTTCCAGGTCAACTTCTCGTCTGCCAACCATGTCGCGTCGAGCTTCGTCGAGCTGTCCATGCTGACCGGCGACGGACGGGTGCGCACCTGAACCTCAGGGCCGCCGGGGATACCCCCGGCTGACAGAGGGGCGGACGAAGGGCTAGACTCGCAGCCATGAAGGTCATCGATTCCATCGTCGCCCAGTCGGCCGGCATTGCGGCGATCCGGCGCGACATCCACGCCCATCCCGAACTCTGCTTCGAGGAATACCGCACCGCCGAACTCGTGGCACAGCAGCTCACAGCCTGGGGCATCCCGGTGCATCGCGGCCTGGGTGGCACAGGGGTGGTCGGTGTGGTTCAGAACGGCAGCTCCAGTCGTGCCATCGGCCTGCGCGCCGATATGGACGCCCTGCCGCTGCAGGAAAAGAACACTTTCGCCCACACCAGCCAGCATGCCGGCAAGATGCACGCCTGCGGCCACGACGGCCACACGGCCATGCTGCTGGCCGCGGCCCAGCACCTCGCGACACACCGCAACTTCGACGGCACGGTCTACCTGATCTTCCAGCCGGCCGAAGAGGGTGGCGGCGGTGCCGACCGCATGATCAAGGACGGCCTGTTCGAGCAGTTTCCGATGGAGGCGGTGTTCGGCATGCACAACTGGCCGGGCATGCCGGCCGGCAGCTTTGCGCTGAGCCCGGGCCCGGTCATGGCCTCCAGCAATGAATTCAAGATCACCATCCGCGGCAAGGGCGGCCATGCGGCCATGCCGCATAACGCGGTCGATCCCGTGCTCGTGGCCTGCCAGATGGTGCAGGCCTTCCAGACCATCATCAGCCGCAACATCAAGCCCATCGAGTCCGGCGTGATTTCGGTGACCATGATCCACTCGGGCGAGGCCACCAACGTCATCGCCGACAGCTGCGAGCTGCAGGGCACGGTGCGCACCTTCACGCTCGAGGTGCTGGACAAGATCGAGGCCCGCATGCGCGAGGTGGCCGAGCACACCTGTGCCGCCTTTGGCGCGCGCTGTGACTTCGAGTTCGAGCGCAACTACCCGCCCACGATCAATTCCGAGCGCGAAGTCGAATTCGCGCGCCGCGTGATGGCCGGCATCGTGGGCGAGGACATGGTGCTCAGGCAGGAACCCACCATGGGCGCGGAAGACTTCGCCTACATGCTGCTGGCCAAGCCCGGGGCCTACGCCTTCATCGGCAACGGCGACGGTGTGCACCGCGAGATGGGGCACGGCGGCGGGCCCTGCACCCTGCACAACCCGAGCTACGATTTCAATGACGAGCTGATTCCGCTCGGCGCCACCTACTGGGTACAGCTGGCCGAGGCCTGGCTCGCACCGGAACGCTGAGGACGCCTCAGGCCCGGTCGCAGAAGCCGCGATGCCGGGCGATCTGAAGCAGGCCGTCGAAAATCAGCGTGTCGATGAGCTCGAAGGGCGTGGCCAGACTGGGGGCCATCTTCCAGCCGGCGCCGCCAGCCATCACGCACCAGGGTTCGGCCCCGCAGTGGGTGCGCACATGCTGCACCATGCGTTCCATGGCGCCGGCGATGGCATAGGTGCCGCCGCTGGTCAGCGCATCGCTGGTGTTGGTGGGGAAGGGGCGCACCTCTCCAGTGGGAACGTGCAGGCCCGCGGTGCCGGACTCCAGCGCGCGCAGCATGATGCCGTGCCCGGGGAGAATGTAGCCACCGAGAAAACGGCCGCTGGCGTCAATAGCCTCCACCGTCACAGCCGTGCCCACCATGGCCACCACGATGGGGCGAAGTGGCCCCAGCGCCTGCATGCGATGCCAGGCGCCGATCATGGCGACCCAGCGGTCCGGCCCGAGGCGTGCGGGGTGGTCGTAGCCGTTGCTCAAGCCTGCTTCCTTGTTGCTGGCGATGACCCACTGGGGCGAGATATCCCAGTGCTCCATCTGTGCCTCGACCCGGTGCTTGACGGCGTCACTGGCGACCACGCAACCCAGCATGCAGCGTGGCGCGGGCAGCTGTGCCCAGGCTGTTTCGGCCAGGCGGTCGATGTTGTCAAGAAACTCGGCGCCCTGGGCGATGACGTGCGCACCAGGTTGGGGGGCGTCGAACAGCGCCCATTTCAGGCGTGTGTTGCCGACGTCGATGGCCAGAAAAGACATAAGGTGGACAGTATCAGGTCGTGAAGGCTCAGCCCTGGCGCCAGGGCAGGCCGTGGAAGCGCCAGCCGCCCTTGCGGCCGCGCTGCGCGTGTTCATCGGGATCGCCTTCGAAGCCTTCGAGGATGTTGTAGGCCTCCAGGCCGAGCTCGGTGGCGCGTCGGGCGGCTGCGATCGAGCGCACGCCGCTGCGGCACAGCATCAGTGCCTTCTTGCCCGGCGGTACGGCGGCACGCAAGCCGCTGTCGAAAGCGGGGTTGAGCTGCATGCCTGGCCATTGCTTCCAGGCCAGGCCGATCGCGCCGGGAACGAAGCCCACCCACTCACGCTCGGCGTCGGTGCGCACGTCGACGAGTACCCCTTCGCCCGACTGCACCCAGGCCCAGGCGAGCTGGGGCATGACATTGCCGGCGTAGCCCTCGGCCGGGCGCACTGCAGCCAGCGCGGCGCCATCGGCGTCGTGGCGCAGCCCCGATTGCAGATTGGCTGGCACGGCCTCGTCGATGCGGCGCGGCTTGGGCAGGTTCAGCTCGCTCATCAGCTGGACGAATTGATCAAGCGAGCGACCTGCCACACGTGCGTTGCTGCGCTTCTCCGTGCCGATGGTGCTGCTGTGCCGGCCCTGGTAATCGTGGCCAGGCCAGACCACCGTATCCTCCGGCAAGTTGAACAGTTTTTCGGTGATGCTGCGGTAGAGCGCAGCGGCATCGCCAGACTGGAAATCGGTGCGTCCGCAGCCGTTGATGAGCAGTGTGTCGCCGGTGAACACATGGTGCCGGCCTGCGTGTTCCCAGACATAGCTCATGCTGCCGGCGGTGTGGCCCGGCGTGTGCAGGGCGCGCAGCCGCTCGCGCCCGAAGGCGAGCTCGGCGCCCTCCGTCAGCTGCAGGGTCGCGGTGCGGATGCCGCAGGCCTCGGGGGCTGCGGTACGTGCCCCCGTGTGCTCAGCGAGCAGGCCCGCGCTGGTGATGTGGTCGGCGTGGGCGTGGGTCTCGACGGCCAGCACCAGACGCAGTCCGTAATCGCGCAGCACGGCGAGATCACGCTCAAGCTGCTCGTCCACCGGGTCGATGATCAGCGCCTCACGGCTGTCTGCGTCGAAGAGCAGATAGGTGTAGGTGCTGGAGGCTGGGTCGAAGAGCTGGATCGGATTCATGACGAGGGCGCGGGACGCGCGCGCAGCCCTCAAGGATACGCAAAAACACGGGCTGGGCTGTGACAGCTATCTCACTGTTTTTTGCGATGCGCAAACACGCACGCAGAAAACCCTTGGATGTGAAGGCATTCTGCAGATTGGTCCGCATTGGATCGAGCTCGCAGCCCGTGTGAAAACACTTTCACGCCCGGAGAATGAAAAACTGGTGAAAACCCCTAGGAATGCGTATGCCCGCTCAGGCGCAGAATGCGTGCCCGATGGCAGACAAAAAACATGCGTCTGCCACGTCGTCTTGTCCACTACCGGAGACTACCGTGATCGATAACAAATCCCCGAACCGCCGCAGCCTGCTCAAGGGCGTTGCCGTTGCCGCTGGTGCCGTGTCCGCCCCGATGCTGGCCACCGCGCAGACTACCACCACCCTGCGCCTGCAGAGCACCTGGCCCTCCAAGGACATCTTCCACGAGTACGCCCAGGACTTCGCCACCAAGGTGAACAAGATGGCCGAGGGCAAGCTCAAGATCGACGTGCTGCCAGCAGGTTCCGTGGTGCCGGCCTTCCAGCTGCTCGAAGCCGTGAACAAGGGCACGCTCGACGCCGGTCACGGCGTGGTGGCCTACCACTACGGCAAGAACTCGGCCCTGGCCCTCTGGGGTTCGGGCCCGTCCTTCGGCATGGACCCCAACATGCTGCTGGCCTGGCACTACTACGGCGGCGGCAAGGCCCTGCTGGACGAGATCTACAAGGCCATCAACATGGACGTCGTGTCCTACCTGTACGGCCCCATGCCCACCCAGCCCTTCGGCTGGTTCAAGAAGCCGATCACCAAGGCGGCTGACGTCAAAGGCACCAAGTTCCGTACCGTGGGCCTGGCCGTCGACATGTACACCGACATGGGCGCAGCCGTGAACCCGCTGCCCGGCGGCGAGATCGTGCCGGCCCTGGACCGCGGCCTGATCGACGGCGCCGAGTTCAACAACGCTTCGTCGGACCGCCTGCTGGGCTTCCCCGACGTGGTGAAGAACTGCATGCTGCAGTCCTTCCACCAGTCTGGCGAGCAGTTCGAGATCCTGTTCAACAAGAGCAAGGTCAACGCGCTGCCGGCCGAACTCAAGTCTGTGATCGACTACGCCGTGCAGGCTGCGAGCGCCGACATGAGCTGGAAGGCCATCGAGCGCAATTCGGCCGACTACATCGAGCTCAAGAAGCAGGGCGTCAAGTTCTACAAGACCCCGAACTCCGTGCTCCAGGGCCAGCTGGCCGCCTGGGACAAGATCATCGCCAAGCGAGGCGCCGAGAACGCGCTGTTCAAGAAGGTGATCGATTCCCAGCGCGCCTACGCCGAGCGTGCCACCCAGTGGTGGAACGACTACACCGTGGACTTCAAGATGGCCGCCAACCACTACTTCGCCAAGAAGCAGCCGGCCAAGAAGGGCTGATGGCCTGAACGGATAAAATCCGTCCTGCCTGGGAGGGCGCTGTGGTGCAAGCCACGGCGCCCTCTCCTTATTCAGCCCACCTGACCTTTAACTGACTGCTAGGACCCCCATGCAGAACTTCCTGCTCACGGTCGATCGCCTGTCCACCTGGATAGGCAAGATCTTCGCCTGGACCGCCCTCATCCTCACCCTCACCATCAGCTGGGAAGTGTTCTCGCGCTACGTGTTGAACAAGCCGCACGCCTGGATGCTCGACTTCCAGATCATGCTCTACGGCACCCTGTTCATGACCGCCGGCGCCTACACCCTGGCCAAGAACGGCCATGTCCGCGGTGATGTGCTCTACGGCTTCTTCAAGCCGCGCACCCAGGCCTGGATCGACCTCATCCTCTACCTCGTGTTCTTCCTGCCGGGCATCATCGCACTGACCTGGGCCGGCTGGACCTATTTCAACGAGTCGCTCGCGATCCGCGAGCAGACCTTCTCGGCCGATCCGCTGCCGATGTATCCCTTCAAGTTCATCATCCCCCTGTCGGGTGCGATCCTCTCCCTGCAGGGCCTCGTCGAGATCATCCGTTGCATCCTGTGCATCCGTGACGGCGAATGGCCCTCTCGCGAAGAGGACGTCGAAGAGGTGGACGTCGACAAACTCAAGGAAATGGTGCACGTGAAAGACGAAGACATCCAGGCGCTGGACAAGTACGTTGCCAAGGAAGGCGCCCACAAATGAAACTGCGCAAAGAACTCTGGTTCGGCTTCAGCCTCATGGGGCTGATCGTGATCGCCGCCATTGCCATGCTGGTCGGCGCCGAGAAGATCACCAACGGCCACATCGGCCTGCTCATGCTCTCGCTGGTGGTCGTGGCCATCATGCTGGGCTTCCCCACGGCCTTCACCCTGATGGGCATGGGCATGATCTTCACCTGGATCGCCTACGAGGAAAACACACAGAAGACGCTGGACCTCATGGTGGCCTCGGCCTTCAAGGTCATGTCCAACGACGTGCTGATCTCGATTCCGCTGTTCGTGTTCATGGGCTACCTCGTGGAACGCGCCAACCTTATCGAGAAGCTCTTCAAGAGCCTGCACCTGGCCCTGGTGCGCCTGCCGGGCGCGCTGGCCGTGGCCACGCTCGTGACCTGTGCGGTGTTTGCCACCGCCACCGGCATTGTCGGTGCCGTGGTCACGCTGATGGGGCTGCTGGCCCTGCCCCAGATGCTGCGTGCAGGTTATGACGTCCGGGTCTCGGCCGGTGCCATCACGGCCGGCGGCTGCCTGGGCATTCTGATCCCGCCCTCGGTGCTGCTCATCGTCTACGGCGCCACCGCCGGTGTGTCCGTGGTGCAGCTCTACGCCGGCGCCTTCTTCCCCGGGCTGATGCTGGCCGGTCTGTACATCCTGTACGTGATCATCCTGGCAAAGTTCAAGCCCAAGCTGGCCCCCCCGCTGCCCGAAGCCGAGCGCTATGTGCCGCTGCCGCCGCTGCTCGAGAAGGTTGCGCCCTCGCATGGCGCCCGTGTGCTGCCGGCCCTGCTCAAGGCCCTCAAGGGCCAGCGCAACGCCGAGGTGCCCACCGGCTACCTGCTCAAGCAACTGGGTGTGGTGCTGCTGCCGCTGCTGCTCTTCGTGTTTGTCGCGCTCTGGAGCTACAGCAGCGTGACCGCGCCTCAGGTGGTCGAGGACTACTCCGAGCTCCAGACCATGGGCTCGAACAGTTTCGACGAAGAGGAAGAGAGTGCCAGCGGCCTGGCCGAGCCGCCGGGTGCCGATGAGGAAGAACAGGCCAGCGCCGGTGGCGTGCAGGAGCCCCCGGGCGCCGAGGAGGAAGAGGCGGCCGAGGAGAATGCGTCCAGCATCGCCGAACCCGCTGCTGCGGCCGAAGCCGCCGCACCGGCCGAGCCCGAGGCGCGCACCGCACCCCTGGGCTTCTGGATCGGTCTGGGCGTCGGTGCCCTGGCCCTGGCCCTCTATTACGCCTTGCTGAGCTTCACGCGCTTCGAGGTGTTCAAGATGCTGCTGACAAGCTTCTTCCCGCTGCTCATCCTGATCCTGGCCGTGCTGGGCTCGATCGTGATGGGACTGGCCACGCCGACCGAGGCCGCCGCCGTCGGCGCCCTGGGAGGCTTCCTGCTCGCGCTCGCCTACCGGCAGCTGACCCTGCAGGTCGTGAAGGAAAGCGTGTTCCTGACCGCCAAGACCTCTGCCATGGTGTGCTGGCTCTTCGTGGGCTCGGCCATCTTCTCGGCGGCCTTCGCGCTGCTGGGCGGTCAGGAACTGGTCGAGAACTGGGTCATGTCCATGAACCTGACCAAGACCCAGTTCCTCGTGCTGAGCCAGGTCATCATCTTCATCCTCGGCTGGCCGCTGGAGTGGACCGAGATCATCGTGATCTTCATGCCCATCTTCATCCCGCTGCTGGACAACTTCGGGGTCGATCCGCTGTTCTTCGGCCTGCTCGTGGCCCTGAACCTGCAGACCGCATTCCTGTCGCCGCCGGTCGCCATGTCGGCCTTCTACCTCAAGGGCGTGAGCCCGCCGCACGTGACGCTGAACCAGATCTTCGCCGGCATGCTGCCCTTCATGGGCATCCAGGTCCTGGCGATCATCCTGCTGTACCAGTTCCCGGCCATTGGCATGTGGCTGCCCGAGGTGCTGTACAGGTAATCAGCCATCTGCCCGAAGGCAGGGAAAAAAAGGGGCGCTTCGGCGCCCCTTTTTCTTGGTCGGAAGGGCCGAAAGGGCTAAGATTGACGTTTACGTAAACGTCAATCGAGCCCGCGCATGACCCAGCTCTCCGCCGACTACCAGGCCCTGGCCAACTACCGCCCGAAGCACAAGGTGCGTTTCGTCACGGCTGCCAGTCTTTTCGACGGGCACGACGCGGCCATCAACATCATGCGCCGCATCCTGCAGGGCATGGGCGCCGAGGTCATCCACCTCGGCCACAACCGCAGCGTCGACGAAGTCGTCACCGCCGCGCTGCAGGAAGACGTGCAGGGCATCGCCGTCAGCTCCTACCAGGGCGGCCACGTCGAGTACTTCAAGTACATGATCGATCTGCTGCGCCAGCGTGGCGGGCAGCACATCCAGGTCTTCGGCGGCGGCGGCGGTGTCATCGTACCGGCCGAGATCCGCGAGCTGCAGGATTACGGCGTCACCCGCATCTACAGCCCCGAGGACGGCCAGCGCATGGGCCTGCAGGGCATGATCGGCGAGATGGTCATGCGCTGCGACCACGACCTGAGCGCCCATGCGCCCAAGGCCGTGAGCGCCATCCAGGGCCACACCGAAGCGGCGTGGCGCGCGCTGGCCCAGCTGATCACCGTGCTGGAAAACGGCAGTGCCGCTGCCGCCCTGCGCCAGAGCCTGGTCGAGCAGGCCGCGGGCAGCAAGGTGCCTGTGCTGGGCATCACCGGCACGGGTGGCGCGGGCAAGTCCAGCCTGACTGATGAACTCATCCGCCGTCTGCGCCTGGACCAGGGTGACACACTGCGTGTGGCCGTCATCAGCATCGACCCCTCGCGCCGCAAGAGCGGCGGGGCCCTGCTCGGCGACCGTATCCGCATGAATGCCATCTCGCCCTGGAGCCAGGGCCCGCGCGTCTACATGCGCTCGCTCGCCACGCGCGAGGCCGGCAGCGAGATCAGCGCCGCCCTGCCCGACGTGGTGGCGGCCTGCAAGTGCGCGGGTTTCGACCTGGTCATCGTCGAGACCTCGGGCATCGGCCAGGGTGATGCCGCCATCGTGCCGCATGTGGATGTGCCGCTCTACGTGATGACGCCGGAGTTCGGCGCCGCCAGCCAGCTCGAAAAGATCGACATGCTGGACTTCGCCGAGTTCGTGGCCATCAACAAGTTCGACCGCAAGGGCGCAGCCGACGCGCTGCGCGATGTGGCCAAGCAGGTGCAGCGCAACCGCGCGGCTTTCAACGTGTCACCCGAGGCCATGCCGGTCTATGGCACCATGGCCGCGCGCTTCAACGACGACGGCGTGACCGCGCTCTACCAGACGCTCAAGGCCCGACTGCAGGCCCTGGGCCTGAACCTCGGCGAAGGCCGGCTGCCCCGGGTCGAGGTGCGCCACAGCAGCAACCAGACGCCCATCGTGCCGGCCCAGCGCACGCGCTACCTCGCCGAGATCAGCGACACCGTGCGCGGCTACAAGCGCCGCGCGCGCGCCCAGGCCCGGCTGGCACGCGAGATCCAGCAGCTGCGCGAAGCCGCGCGCATGCTCAGCGTGGACAAACCCGACCGCCCCAAGGCCGCCGAGGCCGCGATCGACCTGGCCCAGTCGCGCGAGCTGCAGATGGACGCCGACGCGCGCAAGCTGCTGGCCCAGTGGCCGGCCATGCAGCAGGCCTATGCCGGCGACGAGTATGTGGTGAAGATCCGCGACAAGGAGATCCGCACCGCGCTCACCGTCAAGAGCCTGTCCGGCACCACCATCCGCAAGGTGGCGCTGCCGAAGTACGAAGACCACGGCGAGATCCTCCAGTGGCTGATGCTGGACAACGTGCCCGGCAGCTACCCCTACACCGCCGGTACCTTTGCCTTCAAGCGCGAGAACGAGGACCCGACGCGCATGTTCGCGGGGGAGGGCGACCCCTTCCGTACCAACAAGCGCTTCAAGCTGCTGTCCGAGGGCATGCCGGCCAAGCGCCTGTCCACCGCCTTCGATTCCGTCACGCTCTACGGCAACGACCCCGATCCGCGCCCGGACATCTACGGCAAGGTCGGCAACTCGGGCGTGAGCATCGCCACGCTCGACGACATGAAGGTGCTCTACAGCGGTTTCGACCTCTGCAACCCGGCCACCTCGGTGAGCATGACCATCAACGGTCCGGCGCCCACCATCCTCGCCATGTTCATGAACACGGCCATCGCCCAGAACCTGGAGAGGTTCAAGGCCGACAACGGCCGCGAGCCCACCGACACCGAGGCTGCCAAGATCCGCGCCTGGGTGCTGGAGAACGTGCGCGGCACGGTGCAGGCCGACATCCTCAAGGAAGACCAGGGCCAGAACACCTGCATCTTCTCCACCGAGTTCTCGCTCAAGGTCATGGGCGACATCGCCGAGTACTTCGTGCACCACGGCGTGCGCAACTTCTACTCGGTGTCCATCTCGGGTTACCACATCGCCGAAGCGGGTGCCAACCCCATCAGCCAGCTGGCCTTCACACTCTCGAACGGCTTCACGCTGGTCGAGGCCTATCTGGCGCGCGGCATGCACATCGACGACTTCGCGCCCAACCTGTCCTTCTTCTTCAGCAACGGCATGGACCCGGAATACACCGTGATGGGCCGCGTGGCGCGCCGTATCTGGGCCGTGGCGATGAAGGAGAAGTACGGTGCGAACGAACGGTCGCAGAAGTTGAAATACCACATCCAGACCAGTGGCCGCAGCCTGCATGCTCAGGAGATCCAGTTCAACGACATCCGCACCACGCTGCAGGCGCTCATCGCCATCTACGACAACTGCAACAGCCTGCACACCAATGCCTTCGACGAGGCCATCACCACGCCCACCGAAGATTCGGTGCGCCGGGCCATGGCCATCCAGCTCATCATCAACCGGGAATGGGGGCTGGCGAAGAACGAGAACCCCAACCAGGGCGCTTTCATCATCGAGGAGCTGACCGAGCTGGTGGAGGAGGCCGTGCTGGCCGAGTTCGAGCGCATCGCCGAGCGCGGCGGCGTGCTGGGCGCCATGGAGACCGGCTACCAGCGCGGCAAGATCCAGGACGAGAGCATGCACTACGAGATGCTCAAGCACACCGGCGAGCTGCCCATCATCGGCGTCAACACCTTCCGCAACCCGCATGGCGACACGGTGATGGAAAAGCTGGAGCTCGCGCGCTCGACCGAAGAGGAAAAGCAGAGCCAGCTGCAGCGTCTCGCCGACTTCCACACCCGCCATGCGGCCGAAGCGCCGGCCATGCTGCAGCGCCTGCAGCAGGCCGTGATCGAGAACCGCAACGTCTTCGAGGTGCTGATGGACGCCGTGCAGGTCTGCTCCCTGGGGCAGATCACCACCGCGCTGTTCGAAGTCGGCGGGCAGTACCGCCGCAATATGTAAGCCTGCGCTGCCGCCTTACTGCGCCTGCTTCAGCGGCAGGTTGAGCAGCAGGTTCTGGGCCTTGAGGCGCAGCAAACCCTGCGGGTTCATGGCAAGGCCTAGGTACACCGGCTTGCCCACCATGTCCGGCTGCACCAGGGCCGTGTCTGCAAACGTCAGGCGGAACAGGCTGATGAGCCGCTGCATGCGCGCCGCGTCCACCTCCACACCCTCGTAAAGATCGTTGAGGATGGCCGTGGCCTCGCTGTCCAGGCCGATGTGCCAGCGCCAGGCCGCGTCGTCCACGCGTGCCAGCGGCTCGATCTTCACGTCCACGGCCAGGAAGTGCCGTACCCAGAGTTCCAGCACATGGGCCAGTGCCTTGAGGCCGCTGCGCGCACGTGTCATGCGCAGGGTCAGGCCGTGGCTCAGGTCCTGCGTGACTTCATGCGTCAGGTCCAGCAGGCTGCGGTGGCTCTCGCTGCGTTCCAGGTAGGGCGCCGGGTTGCTGGCGTCGAGCACGGCCAGCTCGGCGGTGCGCAGCGCGGTCTTGTTCTCCAGCAAGAGGCGACCCAGCGCGCCCAGACCGGCGTCCTCGCTGTGCTGGTCCACCACGGCCTGGTCGCCGGCCAGCACCTGCCCGTCCTGTACGGCGATGCGTTGCGGGCGGAAGAAGAGCTCGGCCGCGCGCAGCGCCAGTACGTCTTCCGTGTCGCGCAGCAGATGGCGCAGCACCGCCTGGACCACGAGGTCGATGAAGAGCGGAGGGATGGTGATGCGCCCGCTGCGCATGAGCTGCAGGTACCAGGCCTCCAGCGTGCCAGCCTGTCGCAGCGCGTCGCGCCAGTTCAGGAAGTGGGTGTAGTTCTCGCGTGCGTCGGCATCGCGGATGCGCGCGAGCGTCGCGGCGTCGACCGGATGCAGCGGGTCGTCGTGCAGGGCCCGGTGCAGGCGGCGCTCGGCCGGACAGGATTCGGGCACGAGCGCCAGCTCGGGGCGCGCCAGGACCAGGCGCAGATAGTCGGGCGTGAGCGCGAGCCAGCCCTCGGCTGTGGGCTGCAGGCGTTCATAGCCGCAGGAGGGCCAGAAGTGCATGCGTCCGATGCTAACAGCGCCGGACCGGGCATGCTCAGTGGCTCGACAGTTCGCCCGGCAGGGTCTCGTCGTCGTCCCCGGCCTCGGCGGCCGGATCGACGGCATAGGGAATCAGGGGCTTGTCCAGCGGACGCAGCTGATGGCGGCGCAGCGAGCGTAGCGAGGTGGAGCGCTCCATGGCCTGGAGCACGGTCTCGGGCTCCATCATCAGGCTGAAAGGGTTGAGCGAAATGGGGTTGGTTCTCACAGGTTTTCCTTGCATCACACCAGCATGCGATGTGGTGAAATCACTGTAGGCCCCGTGTCAGCCAACTTGAATCGGCATCTGCCGGTTTCTCGTGTCAGAAAAAACCTGACACGCCGTCCCGTCCCCGTCAGTTCGCCGCCGCCCGGATCAGGTCGGCCGCCTTCTCGGCGATCATGATCACCGGTGCATTGGTGTTGCCCCCCACCAGAGCCGGCATGATGCTCGCGTCCACCACGCGCAGGCCCTGCAGGCCGTGCACACGCAGCTGGGCGTCCACCACATCCATCTCGCCCGGCCCCATGCGGCAGCTGCCCGCGGGGTGGTAGATGGTGTCGGCGTGATTGCGGATGAACTGCTCGATCTGCACATCGCTCCTGGCCACCGCCGAGGCCGGCAGCTCCTGCGCGCCGAAACGCGCCAGCGCAGGTTGCGACAGGATGCTGCGCATGAGCTTGAAGCCGCGGACCAGGCGGTCCACGTCGTCGCGCTCGCCCAGGAAATTGGGATCGATCAGCGGCGCGGCCAGCGGGTCGGCACTGGCCAGGCGCAGGCTGCCGCGGCTCCTGGGGCGCAGCAGGCAGACATGGCAGGAGTAGCCGTGACCCGTGGTCGTGGTGCGTCCATGGTCCACGAGCTTGCCGACCACGAAGTGCAGCTGCAGATCGGGCACGGGCTCGCCGGCCTGGCTGCGGATGAAGCCGCCGGCCTCGGCGAAATTGGTCGTCAGCATGCCGCTGCGCGAGCGGCGCCATTCCCAGATGCCGCGCAGCACATTGAGCACCCCCTTGGGCGAGAGGCCGAAGAGGTCGGTGAGCTGCGGTGCGTCGTAGACGGTGACGACGTCCACGTGGTCCTGCAAGTGGCGGCCCACGCCCGGCAGCTCGTGCAGCACCGGGATGCCGTGCTGGTGCAGCAGGCCGCCCGGGCCGACGCCGGAGAGCATGAGCAGCTGCGGCGACTGCAGCGCGCCGGCCGAGAGGATGACTTCGCGCGCAGCGCGCAGCGTCTGCTTGTGCCCGCCCTGCAGAAACTCCACGCCCACGGCGCGCCGCTCCTCGAACAGCACGCGTGTGGTTTGCGCGCCCGTGATGACCCTCAGGTTGGGGCGCCCGAGGTTGGGCGTGAGGTAGGCCTTGGCGGCGGAATAGCGCTCGCCATTCTTGTGCGTCACCTGGTACAGGCCCACGCCCTCCTGGCTGGCGCCGTTGAAGTCCTCGTTGTGCACATAGCCGGCCTGCACGCCGGCCTGCACGAAGTGCGGGCTGTAGCGGTTGGGGCTGCGCAGATCCATCACGTTGAGCGGCCCGTCCACGCCATGGAAGGCATCCGCGCCGCGCTCGTTGTGCTCGGCCTTGCGGAAGTAGGGCAGCACCTCGTCCCAGCGCCAGCCCGGATTGCCGGCCGCAGCCCAGCCGTCGTAATCCTGCGGCACGCCGCGCGTGTAGATCATGGCGTTGACCGAACTCGAACCGCCCAGCACCTTGCCGCGTGGCTGGTAGCCGCGCCGGCCATTCAGGCCCTGCTGCGGCGTGGTCTGGAAGCCCCAGTTGGCCTGGCCGCTCTTGGCCAGCAGGGCCAGGCCTGCGGGGCAGTGAATCAGTACACTGCGATCGGCCGGGCCGGCCTCCAGCAGTGCGACCTGGGCGCGTGGATCTTCTGACAGGCGGGCGGCCAGCACGCAACCGGCCGAGCCGCCGCCGATGATGATGTAGTCGTACTGCTGGGTCATGGGTCCTCCGACCGGCCATCGTAGCGCCCGCTCCGGCGGTCAGCCGTGAGGACAAACCCCGTGTCGAGGGGCGGGCGCCAAGGCATACTGTCTTCATGCGCCTGGCCCTCATGTCCGATCTTCACGCCAATCTGCACGCCTTGCAGGCCTGTCTGGCGCACGCGCGCGAGCAGCAGGTCACGCAGTACGCCTTCCTCGGCGACCTCGTGGGCTATGGTGCGGATCCGGGGGCCGTGGTCGACCTTGTCATGGGCCTGGCCGAGGAGGGCGCGCTGGTGCTCAAGGGCAATCACGACGAGATGGCCGCCCGCCCGCCCGAGGGCCAGCAGACCCTGGGTGAGGCCACCGCCCGATGGACGCACGCGCAGCTCGACGCCGGCCAGCGGGCCTACCTGGACAGTCTGCCCATGACCCAGCAGCTCGACCGCGCCCTGCTGGTGCACGCCACCGTCGACGAGCCCGAGCTCTGGCGCTATGTCTACGATGCCGCGGCCGCCGGGCAGAGCCTGGACGCCGCCAGCGTGCAGGAACAGGTGCGCTACGTCTTCGGCGGTCATGTGCACCGCCAGTCGCTCTACTACCGCGCGGCCGACGGCCAGCTCGTGCCCTTCGTACCCACCCCCGGCGTGCCCATCCCCGTGTCGGCGCGCCGCCACTGGCTGGCCACCATCGGCTCGGTCGGGCAGCCGCGCGATGGCAGCCCCAAGGCCATGTACACGCTCTACGACAGCGAGGAGTCCGAACTCACTTTCCACCGTGTGGCGTACGACCACCATGCCGCGGCCGACGCCATCCGCCGCGCAGGCCTGCCCGATTTCTTCGCCGACCGCCTGGAGATCGGGCGATGACCTCACCGGAGCTGCAGACGCCCGGCAGCAGGCTGGGCGGCTTTCTCATCGGCGAGTGCATCCACCAGGGCGCGCATGCGGGGCTCTATCGGGTGCAATGCGTCGAAGGCCAGATCGATCCCGGTTGCGCGCTCGTGCTCAAGCAGCCGCGTACGGACCACGGTGATGCCGCAGACCTGCGCCGCTTCGAGGTCGAACACCAGGCGCTGCGCGTCCTGAGCGGCCCGCAGGTGCCGCGTCTCGTGGACGCAGAAGACGCGGCACAGCCGCCCTGGCTGGTGATGGAGTCCATCGACGGCGCCAGCCTGCAGCAGCGGCTGGATCAGCCGGCCCTGCCGGCCATCGAGGAGGTGGTGGGCCTGGGCGTGGCCCTGGCACAGGCCGTGTACCAGTTGCATCTGCAGCAGGTCGTGCATCTGGGCCTGCGGCCCGACCGCGTACGCATCACGCCGGAAGGTCGCGTGGTGCTGCTTGGCTATGGACTGTCCTGGCATGCCCACCACCCCGACCTGCATGCAGGCCTGGCCGGTGCCGCCGCCGGCGAAGCGGGCTGGATGGCCCCCGAGCAACTGCTGGGCGTGCGCGGCGATCCGCGCAGCGACATCTTTGCGCTCGGCGCCATCCTCTACCAGTTGCTCACGCACGAGTTGCCCTACGGCCTGCCCGACACCGAGGCCGCGCTGCGCCAGCGCCTGTGGCGCGAGCCGCCGCCACCGCGGCGCTGGCGGCCCGAGATTCCGCCCTGGCTGCAGGAGGTGCTGCTGCGCTGCCTGGCGCCCGAGCCTGCGCAGCGCTATCCCTCGGCCGCGCATCTCGCCTTCGACTTGCGCCACCCGCAGCAGGTGCGCGTGACGGCGCGCGGCGAGTCCCTGCAGCTCGCCCCGGCCTGGACACAGTGGCGGCGCTGGTGGCGTGCGCAGCGGCTGCTGCGCGGCCTGCCCGCCCTGCGGCCCGCGCGGGCGCTGAGCGAGGTGCCCATCGTCCTGCTCGCCGTGCCGCAGGAGGACACGCCCGCCGACACCCTGCAGGCCTTGCGCCGCGCCGCGCTGCGCGCGCTGGGCACGCGGCCTGGCGCCCGGCTGGCCTGCGTCACGGTGCTGGTGCCGCCGTCGCGCAGCGACAGTCTGGCGCAGCGTCGCCAGCTTGCGCAGCTGCAACGCTGGGCCCAGGGGCTGGAAGGGCCAGGGCACCAGACCTCCTGCCATGTGCTCATGGCGCCCGACATCGCGTCAGCCCTGCTGGACTGGGCGCAGCGCAATGCGGTGAGCGATCTGGTGCTGGGGGCGGGTTCAGCTGCAGATGACGGTGTCGCCGTGCGCGTGGCCCGGCAGGCCGTGTGCAACGTGCAGCTGGTGCGTGCCGCGCCCGGCGATCGCCTTACAGGCTGAAGTGCTTGCGCACCATCCGCGTGAGCAGGGCCTGCAGCTGGTCCTCGTCGGCCTCGGTCAGCGTGCGGTAGACCTCGGGGGCGATGCGGTCGAAGACCTCCACCAGATGCGGGTCGAAGTGCTTGCCCGATTCCGCGCGCAGCGCCGCCAGCGCCTGCTCCAGCGCCACCGGTTCCTTGTAGGGCCGGCGCGAACACAGCGCATCGAATACATCAGCGATCGCGAAGATGCGCGCCACCTGCGGAATATCGGTGCCGGCCAGGCCGCGCGGGTAGCCGGTGCCGTCCCACTTCTCGTGGTGGCCGGCCACCACGGCCTGGCCACCGGCCAGCCAGCCCGCGCCAGCCACGATGTCCTCGCCCATGCCCACGTGCGTGTGCATGATCAGCATCTCCTCGTTGCTCAGCGGGCCGGGCTTGAGCAGGATGTGCTCGGGAATGCCGATCTTGCCCACGTCGTGCAGGAAGCTGCCAACGATGAGCTCCTGCATGCGGGTGCCGTGCAGGCCCACGGCCTCGGCCAGCGTGGCCGAGATCCAGGCCACGCGGTAGTTGTGGATGCCGTTGTCGCTGTCGCGCCGCGCGATCGCCCGGCCCAGCGCCTCCATCATCGCGATGTGCGATTCGAGCAGCTCGCGCTGGCGGCGCTGGCTGTCGCGGTTCAGGCGCAGCACCAGCGGGTACAGCGCCAGGCCGCACAGCAGCACGGCCAGCGCCGTGAGGTAGCCCGTGCGGCGTGCATCCGTCAGCATGCGCTGGCGCTGCCAGTCGGGGACCAGGCGCGCGCCCTCGAAATAGCCGGCCAGGCTCTGGCCTTCGTTGCGCAAGGGGATGAACACGCGCAGCACCGGTCGCCGCCCGGGCAGCCAACGCCGCTCGTACCAGGCTGCTGTGTAGCTGCGCGCGGCATGCGGGGGCAACTCCGCCTCCAGCGCGCGGCCATCGGCGCTGAACTGCTCGGCCATCAGCAGGCCGCCGGCGGTGTATATCTGGGCGATGTCGAAGTGCGAGGCCGCCAGCGCCTGCACCGCAGCCTGGGCGTTGCGCGTGGCCTGCACGCCTTCGGGACGGAAGCCTTCCTGGCGCAGCAGGCGCCGTGCATCCTCGGTGGTCTGGGCCACCAGCGTGTCCTCGAGCCGGTCGTGCGCGACCAGGCCGGCGCCGATGCCCGTCAGCGCCGCCACGGCCAGCGCCACGCCGGCCGTGCCGAGTGCGAGCTTGCGGTGGAAGGGCAGCAGAGGGACCATGCGATCCAGTTTATCCATGCACCCCATGCCGCTGCCTAGGGGAAAACGCCAGCGGTACCGGTCTGCTGTCGAGGCGGCGACAATCAGCGCATGAACCACGCGTCGCGCCATCCTTACGAACACCTGACCCCCGCCGTTGTGCTGGACGCGCTCGAGGGCCAGGGGCTGGCCTGCGATGGCCGCCTGCAGGCCCTGAGCTCCTACGAGAACCGCGTCTATCAGGTGCATCTCGAAGACGGCACCGTGGTGGTGGCCAAGTTCTACCGGCCGGGCCGCTGGAGCACGGCGCAGATCCTCGAAGAGCACGCCTTTGCCGCCGAGCTGCAGGCCGCCGAGGTGCCCGTGGTCGCGCCCCTGCAGCTGCAGGGGCAGACCCTGCATCAGCATGCAGATTTCCATTTCTCCGTCAGTCCGCGCCGCGGCGGGCGTGCGCCCGAGCTCGACGACGAGGAAGTGCTCGAGTGGATCGGCCGTTTTCTCGCGCGACTGCACACCGTAGGCGCAGCGCAGCCCTTTGTGCAGCGCCCGGCGCTGGACCTGCAGGGCTTCGGTCGCGAGCCCATGGACTGGCTGCTCGCGCACGACATGATTCCGCTGGACGTGCAGTCCCTCTGGCAGCGTCGCTGCGAGGAGGCGCTGGCGCTGATCGCCCAGCATCCGGTGCTGGCAGGCGAGGCCACCGACATCCGCCGTCTGCGCCTGCACGGTGACTGTCACCCGGGCAACGTCCTCTGGACGCCGACCGATGTGCCCGCCGCGGCCGGCCCCGGACCGCATTTCGTGGACCTGGACGACGCGCGCATGGGCCCGGCCGTGCAGGACCTGTGGATGCTGGTCTCGGGCGAGCGCGCCCAGCGCACGTATCAGCTGTCTTGTTTGCTCGATGGTTATGAACAGATGCGTGACTTCGACCGCCGCGAGCTCGCGCTCATCGAACCCCTGCGCACCCTGCGTCTCATCCACTACAGCGCCTGGCTCGCGCGCCGCTGGGACGACCCCACCTTCCCGCTCAACTTCCCCTGGTTCGGCAGCAGCGATTACTGGAAAGGCCAGATCCAGATGCTCGAAGACCAGCTCGAAGCCATGCAGGAAGAACCCCTGATGGTCTGAGGTCATCCAGCGGCGCAGAAACCTGTCGCGAATTGCAACGCCGGTGGTGTGCCGCCCACGCTCTTTAGGGATAGTCCGGGGGTGAGGCCGCGCGTGTCGGGCTAGCATGGTTCAGAACGACACCGGAGGAGACCGACCATGCGCCACAACCGAATGCACATCCTGCAGGCTGTTTGCGCCGGCGACCTCCCGCAGGAGCGAAAACCATGAGCTCCGTGCACATCCTCAGCGGCGGCGCCGCGCAGGGCCTCGTGCAGCAGCTGCGCGGTACCTTCTACAACGAGACCGGGCGTGCCATCGAGGGGCACTTTGGCGCGGTCAGCCAGATGCGCGACAAGCTGCTGGCCGGCGAGCCCTGCGACGTCCTCATCCTCACCGAGCCGCTGATCGACGAACTCACCGTTGCAGGCCGGGTGCAGCCCGGTTCGGTGCGGGCCCTGGGCCGGGTGCGTACCGGCCTGGCCGTCCGGGCCGGCGACACCCCGCCTCGGGTGGACACGCCCGAGGCGCTCAAGGCCACGCTGCTGGCGGCCCAGGGCATCTACTGCCCGGACCTGCACAAGTCCACGGCGGGCTTGCACCTGATGGGCGTGCTCCAGCGCCTGGGCCTGGCCCAGACCCTGCAGTCCAGGCTGCGTCCCTGTGCCAGTGGCACGGCGGCCATGCACGAGCTCGCCGCGGCCAGCGGCAGCCGCCTGATCGGCTGTGCCCAGGTCACCGAGATCCGTTCCACGCCCGGTGTGCAGTTCGCCGGCGTGCTGCCCCGGGAATTCGAGTCAGCCACCTTCTATGCTGCTGCCATTGCCAGCCGGGCCGAGCAGCCGCAGGCCGCGCGCCTGCTGATCGACATGCTGGCCGCCCCTGACACGGCACCGCTGCGGCGTGCCGGCGGTTTCGAATAGGGCCGGCCGGGCTGTCACCTTGACGACGCCCTGCAAAGAACTTCCGCTATAAGGTTTTTCGGCCCGGGCGCGCGGCGCTTGCTGGCGCGGCCCGTCTTCCTCGTCACCTGAAAGAGAGCCCTGATCATGCTGACCCGTCGCCATCTCTGGGCCGCCTTTGCGGCGCTGGCCCTGCTGGCCGGCTGCGCCTCGGCGCCGTCCACCTCCCAGCATCCGCCCATCGTCTTCGTGCACGGCAACGGCGACAGCGCCGCGCTGTGGCAGACCACGCTCTGGCGCTTCGAATCCAACGGCTGGCCGCGCGAGCGCCTGCACGCCATCGAGCTGCCCTATCCGCTCGCGCGTGACGACGACAGCAAGCCCCAGCCCGGGCGCACGTCCACCGCCGAACACATGGCCTACCTCAAGGCCGAGGTGGAAAAGGTCCTGCGTGCCACCGGCGCGCCGCAGGTGGTGCTGATCGGCAATTCGCGCGGCGGCAACGCCATCCGCAACTACATCCAGAACGGTGGCGGGGCGGCCACCGTCTCGCATGCCATCCTGGGCGGCACCCCCAACCACGGCGTCTGGGCCATCCCGGGTTTCCGCGAAGGCAACGAGTTCTCGGGCACTGGCCCCTTTCTCAAAGGACTGAACGCACCCAAGAACCCCAGCGGCGATGAAGTGACAGGCCCCGTGCGCTGGATGACCATCCGCAGCGACAGCAACGACAAGTTCGCCCAGCCCGACGGCCTGTGGATCGGCGCCGCGGGCAAGCCCACCAACGTGACGTATGCCGGCCCCGAGCTCAGGGGCGCGACCAATGTCGTGATCCCGCGCATCGACCACCGCGAAACGTCCTACTCCTACGCCGCCTTCGCCGCGTCCTACCGCTTCATCACCGGCCGCGCGCCTGCCGTGGACATCGTGCCCGAGGCCAGCGTCCAGCTCGGCGGCACCGTCACCGGCCTGGGCCTGGACCCGCTCAACCCCGCCAGCGGCAACTACGCCAACAACCTGCCGCTGCCCGGTGCACAGCTCGCCATCTATGAAATCGATGCCGCCACCGGCGCGCGCCGCGGTGCGGCCGTGTACACGCACAAGACCGGCGCCGACGGCCGCTGGGGCCCCTTCAGCGCCAGGCCTGGCGCCGTGTATGAGTTCGAGCTGCAGGCTTCGGGCTATGCCACCACGCATGTCTATCGCAGTGCCTTCCCGCGCAGCAGCGGCATCATCCACCTGCGCCCCGAACGCATCGCCACAGCTGACCAGAATGCCCAGGCCTTGGTGATCTTCACGCGCCCGCGCGGCTACTTCGATGCCCAGCGCGACCGCCTGCGCCTCGACGGCCAGGCCACGCTGCCCGGCGTGCCGCCGGTGGGCGCCGGCGTGTCCAGTTCCAAGCTCAAGCTCGCCAGCGCCGAAGACCGCGCCGTCGCGGCCGAGTTCAATGGCGAAAAGCTCGTGGGCCGCGTCTGGCCGGCGGTGCAGCAGCGGGTGACGGTGCTGGAACTCACGTACTGAAGTCCCCGCGCGTGAGCCGCAACTGACCATGCCCGATCGGATCGAGAGTTTCGTCGCCGCCATGGGCATCCGGCCGACCGACCGGGTGCTGGAAATCGGCTGCGGCCACGGTGTCGCGGCTACCCTGGTCTGCCAGCAGCTGGGGACCGGCCGCTATGTGGCGGTGGATCGCTCGCCGAAGATGATCGCCGCGGCCGAGAAGCGGAACAGGCCGTTCGTGGAGGCCGGCGTCGCCAGGTTTGTGCATGCCAGCCTGGAACAGCTCGATCTTGGTGGCGAGCGTTTCGACAAGGTCTTTGCGATGCGGGTGCGCCTCTTCCACGATCAGCCCGAGCAGGCGTGCAAGCTGGTGCAGCGCTGGCTGGCCGCGAACGGCGCGTTGTTTGTCGAGTACGACGAACCCGCCTGAGCCCCGGGCCTGATGCGCTCTGCCGGCGCTCCCTCAGGGCAGCGGCCTGCCCGTCCCGATCTTCCCCTCCGCCCGCCCCGACAGCCAGGCGTACAGATCCAGCACGTGCGCGTTCACGCGCGGTTCGTCCCGCCAGGCCGGCATGGCCAGGGGCTGGTCGCGGCGTTCCATCAGGGCCTCCACCTGCGCCTCGCGGCTGCCGCGTGTGGCCGCGGGTTCGCCTTGCAGGCTGCTGTCGTAGCGGTAGAGCACCAGGCTGACGAATTCGCGCGGGCCCAGGGTCTGCAGACGTCTGAGCAGGTTGGGGGCGTTGGCCGTGCCTTGCGCGTCCAGACCGTGGCAGGCGGCGCAGCGGTCCTGGTAGACGCGCCAGCCCAGGTAGGCCGAGCCCGGGGGCTGCTGCGCCTGGGCCAGCTGGCGTGCGGGCTTGGGGTTCTCCCATTCCACGGCGCAGCCCGCGATCAGCAGCGTGGCCAGGGTGGTGACGATGAGGCGGGCGGGGGCGGTGAGGGGGCGCATGGCATTCCTTTCCGGCAGGCGCGGGGCGCTGTCCGTGCGTGATGATTGTGCGCGCCGCGACCGGCCCTGTCTTGACCTGCCTCAAAAACAAAAGCCGCCTGCGGGCGGCTTTTGACAGGGCGGGCTGGCGCTCAGCCCCTCTTGCGGCGCTCCAGCCAGGCGATCAGCTCGCCCATCACGCCGCGGCGGAAGGCCAGCACGCAGACCACGAAGATGAAGCCGGTGACGATGGTGACCGACTCACCCAGCGAGGCAAACCACTCCACGCCAGTGAACTTGGCAAACCAGCCGCCGATCTCGCCGATCTTGTTCTCCAGCAGGATCACCAGCGCCGAGCCCAGGATGGGGCCGGAAAGCGTGCCCATGCCGCCCACCAGCGTCATCAGCACCACCTGGCCCGAGGCCGTCCAGTGCACGTCGCTCAGCGTGGCAAAGCCCAGCACCAGGGTCTTGAGCGAACCGGCCAGGCCGGCCAGCGCGGCCGAGAGCACGAAGGCCAGCAGCTTGAAGCGCTGCGTGTCGTAGCCCAGGGAGATCGAGCGCGGCTCGTTCTCCTTGATGGCCTTGAGCACCTGGCCGAAGGGCGAATGGATGATGCGCACGATCAGCAGGAAGGCCGCGATGACGATGGCCAGCGCCACGTAGTACATCACCACGTCGTCGCTCAGGTCGAGCAGGCCGAAGAGCTTGCCGCGCGGCACGCCCTGCAGGCCGTCTTCGCCACCCGTCTGCGGCGCCTGCAGGCAGATGAAGAAGACCATCTGCGCCAGCGCCAGCGTGATCATGGCGAAGTAGATGCCCTGGCGGCGGATGGCCAGCGCGCCGAAGACCCAGCCCATGGCCGCTGCGCCCAGCGTGCCCGCAAGCAGGCCCATCTCGGGGGTCAAGCCCCATACCTTGATGGCGTGGCCGGCCACATAGGCCGCGCCGCCGAGAAAGGCTGCGTGACCGAAGGACAGCAGGCCGGTGTAGCCCAGCAGCAGGTTGAAGGCCGAAGCAAACAGTGCAAAGCACATCAGCTTCATGACAAACACGGGGTAGGCGCCGGCAAAAGGCGCCACCAGCAGACCCAGCAACAGAAGGCCGTACCCGATTTTCTTGATGTTCATGGTGGGGCGAGCCTCTTATTTCTCTTTGCCGAACAGGCCGGCCGGGCGCGTCAGCAGCACGATGACCATGATCACGAAGACCACGGTCGAGGAGGCTTCGGGGTAAAACACTTTGGTGAAACCTTCGACGATGCCCAGGCCCAGACCGGTGAGGATGGAGCCCAGGATGGAACCCATGCCGCCGATCACGACCACGGCAAACACCACGATGATGAGGTTCTGCCCCATCAGCGGCGAGACCTGGATCACCGGCGCTGCCAGCACGCCGGCAAAGGCCGCGAGCGCCACGCCGAAGCCATAGGTCAGCGTGACCATCAGCGGCACGTTGATGCCGAAGGCCTCCACCAGACGCGGGTTCTCGGTGCCGGCGCGCAGATAGGCGCCCAGGCGGGTCTTCTCGATCACGTACCAGGTCGCCAGGCAGACGGTGATGGACGCCACCACCACCCAGACGCGGTAGTTGGGCAGCATCATGAAGCCCAGGTTGGTCGCGCCTTCGAGCAGCTCGGGCGTGTCGTAGTTCAGACCCGAGGCGCCGTAGATCGAGCGCAGCAGGCCCTCGATCAGCAGCGTCAGGCCCAGCGTGAGCAGCAGGCCGTAGAGGTGGTCCAGCTTGTAGATCCAGCGCAGCATGGTGCGCTCGATCACGATGCCGATCAGACCCACCGCCAGCGGTGCCAGCAGCAGCATCCACCAGTAGCCGATGCCCAGGTAGTTCATGGCCATCCAGGTGAACAGCGCCCCCAGCATGAACAGCGCCCCGTGCGCGAAGTTGATCACGTTGAGCAGGCCGAAGATCACGGCCAAGCCCAGGCTCAGGATCGCGTAGAAAGAGCCGTTGACCAGCCCCAGCAGGAGCTGGCTCAGCAGGGCCGGAAGCGATTTACCAAAGATTTCCATGTGTACAGCACGTTGCAGGGCCGGCCCACACCGTCGGCGTGGGCCGGCCCGAGTTCAGACGATCACTTCCAGAGGGCGCACTTGCTCTCGGCCTTGGTGGTGAACACCTCGTCGCCGGGCAGCTTCTTCACGACCTTGTAGTAGTCCCAGGGCTGCTTGGACTCGGCGGGCGACTTGACCTGCATCAGGTACATGTCGTGCACGTAGCGGCCGTCCGGACGGATCACGCCCTCGGCGTAGAAGTCCTTGAGCTTGGTGCTCTTCAGATACGCCATCACCTTGTCGGCGTCTTCCGTCTTGGTGGCCTGCAGGGCCTTGAGGTAGTTCATCGTGGCCGAGTAGTTGGCGGCCTGGATGTCGGTCGGCATGCGCTTGGTCTTCTCAAAGAACTTCTTGCCGAAGGCGCGCGACTCGTCGTTCAGGTTCCAGTCCCAGCTCGTCGTGAGCAGCAGGCCTTCGGTGTTGCGCAGGCCCATGCTGTGCACGTCGGAGTTGAACACCAGCAGACCGGCCATCTTCATGCTCTTGTTGATACCGAACTCACGCGCGGCCTTGATGGCGTTGATCGTGTCGCCGCCGGCGTTGGCCAGACCCAGGATCTGGGCCTTGGAGTTCTGGGCCTGCAGCAGGAAGGACGAGAAGTCGGACGCGTTCAGCGGGTGGCGCACGGCGCCAGCCACGGTGCCGCCCTTGGCCTTGACCACGTTGGACGCATCGGTCTCCAGCAGCTGGCCGAAGGCGTAGTCGGCCGTCAGGAAGTACCAGCTCTTGCCGCCCTGCTCCACGATGGCGCCAGCCGTACCCTTGGCCAGGGCCACGGTGTCGTAGGCGTAGTGGATGGTGTAGGGCGTGCACTGGGCGTTGGTCAGCGCGGAGCCGCCGGCGCCGTTGACGAAGAAGACGCGCTTCTTCTCGTTGGCCACCTGGGCCATGGCCAGGGCGGTGCCGGAGTTGGTGCCGCCGAAGAGCATGGTCAGACCCTGGGTGTCGATCCACTCGCGCGCCTTGGAGGCGGCGATGTCGGCCTTGTTCTGGTGGTCGGCAGACAGCAGCTCGATGGTCTTGCCGTTGACCTTGCCACCGAAGTCGTCAATGGCCATCTGGATGGCCAGCGCGCCGTTCTTGCCGTCCACGTCGGAGTAGAGGCTGGACATGTCGGTGATGAAGCCGATGCGGACCTTGTCCTGGGCTTGCGCGGTGGCGGCCAGGCCGGCGATGCCCAGCGCAAGGGCGATGGCGGTCAGTTGTCTTTTCATGGTGTCTCCTGGTGAGGTGGTGGGGGAAAAGAACCGGATGAGGGGGCCGGGCGTCACACGCCCAGCAATTCGTTGAGGACGGCCGTCTTGGCCTGCAGCTGCGCGGCAGGGAACTGCTCCACGATGCGGCCGTGCTCCATGACGTAGAAACGGTCGGCCAGCGGCGCGGCGAAGCGGAAGTTCTGCTCCACCATCACGATGGTGTAGCCCTTCTCGCGCAGCGTCACGATCATGCGTGCCAGTGCCTGCACGATCACCGGCGCCAGGCCCTCGGAGATTTCATCGAGCAGCAGCAGCTTGGCGCCCGTGCGCAGGATGCGCGCCACGGCCAGCATCTGCTGCTCGCCGCCGGACAGGCGCGTGCCCTGGCTCTGGCGGCGCTCGGCCAGGTTGGGGAACATGGCATAGATCTCGTCGATGGACATGCCGCCGTCCGTGCCCTTGAGCTGCGGGGGCAGCATCAGGTTTTCTTCGCACGAGAGGCTGGAGAAGATGCCGCGTTCCTCGGGGCAGTAGCCCACGCCCAGGTGGGCGATGCGGTGGGTCGGGGAGGCGATGGTCTCCACCCCGTTGATCTGGATCGAACCCTGGCGCGTGCCCGTCAGGCCCATGATGGCGCGCAGCGTGGTGGTGCGGCCGGCGCCGTTGCGGCCCAGCAGCGTCACCACCTCGCCCGGGTGCACCACCATGTCCACGCCGTGCAGCACATGCGATTCGCCGTACCAGGCCTGCAGGTTCTTGATTTCGAGTGCGGGAGTCGTTGTCATGCTCAATGCGCGCCTTGCAGTTCGCCAGAAGTGGTGCCCATATAGGCCTCCATCACCTGCGGGTTGCGCGAGACCTCGGCATAGGGGCCTTCGGCCAGCACCGCGCCGCGCTGCAGCACCGTGATGGTGTCGGCGATGGTCGAGACCACGCCCATGTTGTGTTCCACCATCAGGATGGTGCGGCCCGCCGAGACCTTCTTGATCAGCTGCGTCACGCGGTCCACGTCCTCGTGGCCCATGCCCTGGGTGGGTTCGTCGAGCAGCATGAGCTCGGGCTCCATGGCCAGGGTGGTGGCGATCTCCAGGGCGCGCTTGCGGCCATAGGAGAGGTTGACGGTGAGCTCGTGCGCCCAGCTCTCCAGACCCACCTCGGCCAGCAGGGCCAGGGCGCGCTCGTTGAGCTGGTCCAGCGTGCGTTCGCTCTTCCAGAAGTGGTAGGCCGTGCCCAGCTGGCGCTGCAGCGCGATGCGCACGTTCTCCAGCAGCGTCAGGTGCGGGAAGACCGCCGAGATCTGGAAGGAACGGATGATGCCGCGCCGCGCGATCTGCGCCGGGCGTTCGCGCGTGATGTCGATGCCGTTGAAAAGAATCGAGCCCGAGGTGGGCTCCAGAAACTTGGTCAACAGGTTGAAGCACGTGGTCTTGCCCGCGCCGTTGGGCCCGATCAGCGCGTGGATGGAGCCGCTCACCACGGACAGGTCCACCTGGCTCACGGCCGTGAACCCCTTGAACTCCTTGGTGAGCTTGTGGGTTTGCAGAATGATGTTGCTCATTAGGAGGCCGAGCATAGGCCGGTCCCCAGGCCGCCCCTAGGGTGTTAGTCCCTATGCATAAATACCTACCGGTAAACCCGCCGGCCCCAGGGGATTTGCCGCCCGGGCGAAGGGCCGGCCCACGCCGCGCGCTCAGTCCACCATGTCGGCCACGGTGACCCGGTCGCTGAAATGCTCGCCACGCAGCGCCTGCAGCAGGTTGTCTGCTGCGCGGTGCTCGATGGCCAGGCGCACCTGCCGCACGGCGGAGCCGATGTGCGGCGTGAGCACCGTGCGGCTGCTCCCGATCAGCGCGGGGTGCACCTCGGCCGGCCGGTCCGGCAGCAGCCAGTCTTCCATTTCATAGACGTCCGCCGCATAGGCGCCCAGCCGGCCGCCCTCCAGCGCCCGGGCCACCGCCGCCTCGTCCACCACCGAGCCGCGCCCGATGTTGACCAGGATCTGTCCCGGTTTCACCAGCGACAGTGCCCGATCACTGATGAGGTGGCGCGTCTGCGCCAGCAACGGCAGGGCCATGATCAGGTAGTCCGCCCGGCGCAGGGCCGTGTCCAGGTCCACCGCCTGCACCCGCGGGTCTCGCGCCTGCGGGTCCACGCCCAGCAGCTCGGCGCAGCCGAAGCCGCTGAGCCGTTCCACGATGGCCCGCCCCACCGGACCCAGGCCCACCACCGCTACGACGGAGCGGTGCAGCCCCGTGCCATAGAAGGTCGGCCGCCAGCCCGCGTAGCCGCGGCGCACCGCCTGGTCACCGGCCAGCACATGACGCGCTGCAGCAATCGCCAGCCCGATGGCGAGCTCGGCCGTGGGCTCGGTCAGCAGATCGCGCACAAAGCTCACGCTCACACCGGCTTCGGCACAGGCGCGCAGGTCGAAATTGTCGTGGCCCTTGAGCGCGCAGGCCACGGTGCGCAGCATGGGCGCGTGCTCCAGCGTGCGGCGATCCACCCGGTCCGGCATGAAGGCCAGCAGGCCCTCGGCCTCCTGCAGGTGCGCCATCAGCTCTGCGTCGCTCCAGGGCTCGGGCCCCGGGTTCATCACCACGTGGCCGTGGGCCTGCAGCTTGGCCAGCACCTCCGCATGTACGGGTTGGGTCACGACGATCTTGGGCAGGGAAGAGGTATTTGTCATTTCAGTCGTTTTCTCAGGGCCGCGCCGATGGTGTCGACCACCAGCACGCAGGCCAGCACCGATAGAAGAATTGCCGAGACTTCGTCGTAGCGCACCAGTCGCAGCGCGGCCATCAGCTCGAAACCGATGCCGCCGGCACCGACGATGCCCAGCACCGCCGAGGCGCGGAAGTGGTATTCCCAGCGGTAGATGGTGATGTCGGCCAGCTGGGGCAGCACCTGCGGCAGCACGGCATGCGTGATCACCTGAAAGCGGCTCGCACCTGCGGCCAGGGCCGCCTCCAGCGGCTTGGGGTCCACATGCTCGATAGCCTCGGCGTAGAACTTGCCGACCATCCCGCTGGAATGCAGCGCCAGGGCCAGCACGCCGGGCAGCGCGCCGAAGCCCACCGCCGCCACGAAGATGATGCCCAGGATGATCTCCGGTACCGAGCGGAAGGCCGCAAGCACAGCGCGCATCACGCGGCCCAGCAGCGGGTGGGGCGTGGTGTTGGGGGCGGCCAGCAGGGCCAGCGGCAGAGAAAGCACCACCGTGAGCGCCGTGCCCGCGACCGACATGGCCAGCGTGTCCCGCAAAGGGATGAGCCAGTGCTGCCAGCGGTTGAAGTTGGGCGGCACCATCTCCGAGCCCAGCTGGCCGATGGCGGGCGCGCCCTCCACAAAGCGCTGCAGATCGAAGAAGCCGGTGATGTGCAGCGCCAGCGCACAGACGGCCAGCACCGCTGCGGCAAAGGCCAGCCCCCGCAAGAGGCGCCGCCGGTCCGCGACGACGATGGATTCAAGTGCCAGGCCGCTCACTTCATGCTTCCCAGGTCGAGCTTGAGGATGGTCGCGGTCTCACGTAGCACGTCGTAAGCCTGGTCGTCCGTCGGCGCGAAAGCCTCGACGCGGAAAGACTTCAGGATCTCCTTGTCCTTGATCTCCAGAAAGGCTGTGCGGATGGCCTGCTTGAGCGCCGGTGTCAGACTGGTCTGCATCACCATCGGGTAGTTCGGGATCGGGGGCGACAGATCCAGCTGCACGATCTTGCTGCCATCCACGATGCCCCGTGTGATCAGACTGTCGAGGATGGGTTTGGACAGCGCACCGGCCGGCACCTGGCCGGCCTGCACCGCGCGCGCCACGGCGTCGTGGGTGCCCAGGTGGACCGGGCGGTAGTCCTTCTCGCCATCAAGCTGGTACTTCTTGAGCAGGTGCGCGCGCGGCGCCAGGTGGCTGGAGGTCGAGGCCTGGTCGCCGAAGCCGAAGGGCTTGCCGCGTACGTCGGCCAGCGTCTTCACCGGGCCGCCGGCCGTGGCAATCAGCACCGACTGGTAGGTCGGTGAGCCGCGCTCCACGCCCACCGCAAAGGGCTCGATGGCCGGCGCCTTGGACTTAGCCAGCACATAAGAGAACGGGCCGAAGTAGGCCACCTCGATGCGGCCGAAGCGCATGGCCTCGATCATGGACGAGTAATCGGTGGTGACCGTGATCTCGATCTCCTTGCCCAGTGCCTGCGCCAGGTAGCGCTTGAGGGGCTGCGCGTTCTGGATGATGCTGGCCGCGTTCTCATCGGGCAGCAGGGCCACGCGCAGCTTGTCGGGGTTCTTGCCCTGGGCGTACGCGGGCAGGGTGCAGGACAGCAGCGCGGCGGCGGCGAGTTGGGTGGCGAGACGGCGGTTCAGCATGGTTGCAGCTCCTTGGGCTGGGTAGGGGTGATGGGGGGATGGGGCAGGCGGGCCTCTGGAATGCCGTTGACCGGCACTGCAGCGGGGCGATGGGCATACAGCTCGGAGACGGCGCCGGCGTTCAGATCGGCAGGGCTGCCTTCAAACACCACCCGGCCCTGCTGCAGGCCGACAATGCGGTCGGCATAGCGGCGCGCCAGCTCCACCTGGTGCAGGCTGACGATGGCCGTCAGGCCGTCCTTCTTGCAGATGCCGTGCAGCAGGTTGAGCACGTCCTCGGCCGTGGCCGGGTCCAGGCTGGCCACGGGCTCATCGGCCAGCAGCAGGCGCGGGCGCTGCACCAGGGCGCGGGCAATGCCCACGCGTTGCTGCTGCCCGCCCGACAGCGTGTCTGCACGTGCCAGCGCCTTGGGCAGCAGGCCCACGCGGTCGATCACGGCCAGCGCGGCAAGCTTCTCCTCACGGCGCCAGGGCAGCAGCGTGCCCAGCAAGCTGCGGCTGGCGAGCCGACCGATGAGCACGTTGTCCAGCACCGACAGCCGGCCGATCAGATGGTGCTGCTGGAACACCATACCGCAGCGGCGGCGGTGCTCGCGCAGATGGCGCCCGAAGAGGCCCGTGGCCGGCAGGTCCGGCACCACTACCTCCCCGCCCGTGGGCCGGACCAGGCCGTTGATGCTGCGCAGCAGCGTGGACTTGCCGGCTCCCGAGGCGCCGAGCAGCACAAGAAACTCCCCCGGCCGCACCTGCAGGCTCGTGCTGTGCAGGGCCACATGGCCGTCAGGGTAGGTGACGGAAACATTGCGCAAGGCAAGCAGGGCTTCGGTTGGTGGCATGGCGGTTTCTCGTGGGTGGTGTTCCGAGGCTCCGCGCCGTCCCCGGTCAGGGCCGGCGCGGAGTGCGCTTGCTTCCCGTGGGAGGCAGCGCCAGTTTGCGCAGGCAAGGTGTCATCCAAATGAAACTTGCCTGTCTCAGAATGAAGTCATCCATAGGTCGCATCTATGTCAGGACTCAGTCTTCTTGCCGCGCTCAAGGCCTTCGACGCCACCGCCCGCTGGGGCAGCATGACGGCCGCCGCCCGCGCGCTGGAACTGCAGCAGCCCACCGTCTCGGCGCACATCCAGCGGCTGGAGCAGGAATACGGCGTCGAGCTGCTGTACCGGCGCGGGCGCCGGCTGGAGCTCACGGCCTTCGGTCGCGCGCTGCTCGATCACACCCGCCGCGCCTTCAGCGCCGAGGAAGATGCCCATGCCCTGCTGGCCGCGGCGCGCAGCCGCTATGCCGGGCGCCTGGTCGTGCATGCCATCGGGCCGTACAACGTCGTGCCCATCCTCAAGGCCTATGCCCAGGCCTATCCCCAGGTCAGCGTGGCCGTGGGCGTGGGAGATTCACGCACCATCACCGCCAAGATCTGTGATTACCAGGGCGATGTGGGCCTGGTGCTCAACCATGTAGACGCCGAGGGACTGCACAGCATGCCCTACCGCGTGCAGAACCTCGTGGTCTTCGCGCCTGTGGCGCACCCGCTGGCCCAGCGCGGTGCCATCTCCATCCATGACCTGCAGGGTCAGCGCTTCGTCATCCGTGAGGAAGGCTCCACCACCCGCCGCGTCTTCGAACAGGAACTGGCCGGCCGCGGCATCCAGATTTACAACGCACTGGAGATGGGCAGCCGCGAAGCCGTGCGCGAGGCCGTGGCCCAGGGCCTGGGGCTGGGCGTGGTGGCAGAGACTGCCTACGTGCCCGACCCGCGGCTGGTCAAGCTGCGGCTGACCGACAGCGCCATGTGCACCCGCGTGCACATCATCTGCCGCGCAGAGCGCAGGCAGTCGCCCCTGATCGCCGCCTTCTACGAAGAAGCCGCCCGGCTTGCATCCCAGCTGTCCACGGGCGAGCCGCCATGAACACCACCACGCGCAGCCCGGCTTGCGGCGCGTGAGACTGCACAGGTCTTGCATTGGCTGGGGGGGGCTGGCCACGGTATCCGTTAAATTCGGGCCATAGCCCCTCCATGGCGCCACCACATTCCCCCATGTCCGACCCCAGTGATTTCAGCGCCGACAGCGCGGTCTACAAGACCCTGCTGGAGTCCACCCGCGCCATCCCCTGGAAGATCGACTGGGCCACCATGCGCTTCGCCTACATCGGCCCGCAGATCGAGGCCCTGCTGGGCTGGTCGCAGGACAGCTGGGTCAGCGTGGAAGACTGGGCCGCGCGCATGCACCCGGAAGACCGCGAGCGCGTGGTGAATTTCTGCGTGGCGCAATCGAAATGCGGCGTGGACCACGAGGCCGACTACCGCGCGCTCACCAAGGACAAGGGCTACGTCTGGATCCGCGACGTGGTGCACGTGGTGCGCAATGCCGCGGGCGAGGTGGAGGCCCTCGTGGGCTTCATGTTCGACATCAGCGAACGCAAGAAGACCGAAGAGAAACTCGTCGCCCTGCAGCACGAGCTGGAGGCCCTGTCCTTCAAGGACGGCCTGACCGGCATCGCCAACCGCCGCCAGTTCGACGCCAGCCTGGAGCGCGAATGGGCGCAGGCCAGCCGCGACCACACGCCCCTGTCCCTGCTCATGCTGGATGTGGATCTCTTCAAGCAGTACAACGACCTCTATGGCCACCTGCAGGGCGACAGCTGCCTGATCACCATCGCCCAGGTCCTGGGCCAGGCGGCGGTGCGGCCGCGTGACGTGGTGGCGCGCTTCGGCGGCGAAGAGTTCGTCATCCTGCTGCCCGAGACCGACGCCCAGGGCGCACGCGAGGTGGCCGAACGCTGTCAGCGCCTCATCGCCGAACAGGCCCTGGAGCACAAGCTCTCGCCCCACGGCCAGCGCGTGACGCTGAGCGTCGGCATGGGCACCGCGATGCCGGGCGAGTCGCCGTCCCACGGCGAGCTGCTGCAGGCCGTGGACCGGCAGCTCTACGCCGCCAAGCAGAAGGGGCGCAACCGGATCGAGGGCGGTTGAGCACCGGGCAGCTCCACACAGCCCTGTGCAAAATGGGCCCCATGACCCACACCGTCCAGCACCAGGAAGCCGGCTCGAAAGGCGCCTTCTTCATCGCCCGCCCCGAGGGCGGCCACCTCGCCGAGATGACCTACAGCCGGGCCAACCCCACGCTGATCATCATCGACCACACCGACGTCGACCCCTCCCTCACCGGCCAGGGCATAGGCCGCAAGCTGCTGGATGCGCTGGTGGCCTGGGCGCGCGAGACGAAGACCAAGGTCATGCCGCTGTGTCCCTATGCCAAGGCGCAGTTTGGCAAGGATGCGTCGATACGGGATGTGTTGATGTGATCCCGCTTGCTGCGATGACGAGCGGCTGAATGGCTGGTTGAGTGAAGCCGCCATTTGCACTTGCTAGGCGTAGGACTGCATAAGGCTGATTGCCGCCGTTCGATTTTCTGGGCACTAATGGCCGTTCGTTCCGAAAGCGCTCATCCAAGAGGAGGCCAGAAATGTTGTCCTATGCCCCTTTCGGGGGATATTTCTCTCGGGCCAGGCTCCCTAGAATCTGACCAGAATCCTGCGTGGTTTATCGGTTTCATTTATACCTGTACAAACGGCCACGAGACTTGAGATTTCTTCAATGCTGACAGGTATTTAGGGTGGATCCAATGGACGGTTTATCACGCAGGCGCCGTTTTATTTCGCAGGTTTTGCGATGTACATCACGTTAGACCTCACGGAATGCACGCTCTTCGGAACTGGTCGAGAACCAAGCTAGCCATGCTCCTAGTGGCAACGCTTCTGCTTTGTCTCTTCTTTCTGTCGTGGTTCATGCAAACGGTGTGGCTCTCGTCGCTCGCAAGAGACAACAGCCTCGGAACCGCAGTGTGGGCGTACTCCCAGCTTGGCTGCGCATTCCTCCTCGCGGCGTTTGGGGTTTACGTCGGGGTTCGGCTGTGGAAGGCCGGCGGGAGCGCGTCGTGAGGTCTAACAGGTCGTTCGACTCGGACACGCACCGGCAGGGCGCCGCGAGGCGTGCTGGTGAGCTTACGCCTCGCGGCGCCCTGCCGGTGCGTGCCGGTCAACTCCAACGTTCAGGGCCTGTTCCCCGTCGGACCAGGTGACCGCTATGTGACCGAATCAGGACGGTCAGGATTCCGTAGCAACCGACCGTAATCGCTGCATACCAGCTGTCGTTTAGACAAGTCTGAACTTCCGCTTTGGGGGAGAAAGCTGAAACCGACTGAGCAACAAAAAGCCGCCCTAAGGCGGCTTTTTGTTGCAGCGCGGAAGTTGCTTAAACCAGCAACGCATTCACCCGCTTCACATACGCCGCCGGATCCTCCGGCAGCCCGCCTTCGGCCAGCAGGGCCTGGTCGTAGAGGATGTGGGCCAGATCGTGGAAGTGCACCGAGCCGTCGAGCTTTTTCACCAGCGCGTGCTCGGGGTTCACTTCGAGGATGGGCTTGCTGTCCGGGGCCTTCTGGCCGGCCTGCTTGAGCAGGCGGGCGAGCTGGTTGCTCATATCGCCTTCCTTCACCACCAGACAGGCCGGTGAATCCACCAGGCGGGTGGTGACGCGCACGTCCTCGGCCTTGTCCTTGAGGGCCTCCTTGAGCTTGGCGAGCACGGGCTTGAAGGCCTCGGCGGCTTCCTCGGCGGCCTTTTTCTCGGCCTCGTCCTGCAGCTTGCCCAGGTCCACGGCGCCCTTGGCCACGCTCTGCAGCGGGGTGCCGTCGAATTCCGTCAGGTAGCTCAGGGCCCACTCGTCCACGCGCTCGGTCATGAGCAGCACCTCGATGCCCTTCTTCTTGAAGACTTCGATCTGCGGGCTGTTCTTGGCCGCAGCCAGGGTGTCGGCGGTGATGTAGTAGATGGCCTCCTGGCCTTCCTTCATGCGGGCCTTGTAGTCGGCCAGGCTCACGCTGGGCGTGTCGCTGCTGGTGCTGGCAAAGCGCAGCAGCTTGGCGATGCGCTCGCGGTTGCCGAAGTCCTCGCCCAGGCCTTCCTTGAGCACGGTGCCGAACTCGGCCCAGAACTTGGTGTACTTGCCGGCGTCGGCCTTGTCTTCCTCGCTGGCGTCGGCGGCGGGCACGTCGGCCTTGGCCAGGTTTTCCAGCAGGGTGAGCACGCGCTTGGTGTTGCCGTCGCGGATGGCGCGCACGTCACGGCTTTCCTGCAGCAGCTCGCGGCTCACGTTGAGCGGCAGGTCGGCGCTGTCCACCACGCCCTTGATGAAGCGCAGGTAGCTGGGCAGCAGGGCCTCGGCCTCGTCCATGATGAAGACGCGCTTCACATAGAGCTTGAGCCCGCCCTTCTTGTCGCGGTTCCAGAGGTCGAACGGGGCCTTGGCCGGAACGTAGAGCAGCTGGGTGTATTCGGTGCTGCCTTCCACGCGGTTGTGGCTCCAGGCCAGCGGGGCTTCGTAGTCGTGGCTGATGCCCTGGTAGAAGCTCTCGTACTCTTCCTTGCTGATGTCTTTCTTGGGGCGGGTCCAGAGGGCGCTGGCCTTGTTGACGGTTTCCCACTCGTCGGTGGTGACCATCTCGCCCGGCTGGCCGTTCTCGCCTTCCTTCCACTCTTCCTTGCGCATCTGGATGGGCAGGGCGATGTGGTCGGAGTACTTGCCGATGATCTGCTTGAGCTTCCAGGCGTTCAGATATTCCTCGGCGTCTTCACGCAGGTGCAGGATGACGCTGGTGCCGCGTTCGGCGCGGGTGAGGGCCTCCACCTCGAAGTCGCCGGTGCCGCCGCTGATCCAGCGCACGCCCTCTTCGGGTTTCAGACCGGCGCGGCGCGATTCCACGGTGATCTTGTCGGCCACGATGAAGCCGGAATAGAAGCCCACGCCGAACTGGCCGATGAGCTGGCCCTGTTCCTTGGCGTCGGCCTGCTTGTCGGCGCCGAGCTTGTTCATGAACTCGCGCGTGCCGCTCTTGGCGATGGTGCCCAGGTGGTCGATGGCCTCGGCCGTGCTCATGCCGATGCCGTTGTCGCTGATGGTCAGGGTGCGGGCCTTCTTGTCCAGCGCGATGCGCACGCGCAGCTCGGGCGCGTCCTCATACAGCGCGCTGTTGTTCAGGGCTTCGTAGCGCAGCTTGTCGCAGGCGTCGGAAGCGTTGGAGACCAGCTCGCGGACGAAGATCTCCTTGTTGGAGTACAGCGAATGGGTGACCAGGTGCAGCAGCTGGGCCACTTCGGCCTGGAAGGCATGGGTCTTTTTGCTCATGGTGGTGGTGTCGCTCATAGCTTTTCGGATCGTGACAAACAGCGGCCAGGCGCCGGCGGCGCCGCAGAAAACCGGGAATTATGGGCGGGGGCCGGGGTTTCAAGGCCCGGCCGCCGAGGAGGGGCGGCTCAGAACTTCTCGTGCGGCGCCAGGTAGCGCCACTGGCCCACGGGCAGCCGGCCCAGCATGACGCGGCCGATGCGCACGCGCTTCAGGCCCACGACCTTGAGGCCGACGAGTTCGCACATGCGGCGGATCTGGCGCTTCTTGCCTTCGGTCAGCACAAAGCGCAGCTGCTCGGGGTTCTCCCAGTCCACCCTGGCGGGCTTGAGGGCTTGGCCGTCCAGGCTCAGGCCGTGGCGCAGCTTGGCCAGCATGGCGGGCGGGAAGACGGCCTGCACATTGGTGGAGACGGGGTCTTTTTCATCGATGGTCTGCAGCTCGCTGGGCGCGCTGGCGGCGGCGGGCGTACCCAGGTAGACCACGCGCACCAGGTATTCCTTTTCCATCGTCGAGTCTTCGCCGATGAGCTGGCGCGCGATGCGGCCGTCCTGCGTGAGGACCAGCAGGCCGGTGGAGTCGATGTCCAGCCGCCCGCAAGGCGCCAGGCCCTTGAGCTGGCTGCCGTTGAAGCGGATGGGCGCGCGGTCGTCGCGCCAGCGGTTCTGCGCCTGCACCAGCACCACGGCGGGTTCGTGCCCGTCCTCGGCCTGGCCGCTGACGTAGCCGATGGGTTTGTTGAGCAGGATGGTGACCTGGGTGGCCTGCTGGTTCTGGGCCTGCTTGTCGATCTCGATGCGGTCGGTGGGCAGCACCTGCTGGCCCATCTCGGCCACCTGGCCGTTGACCTTGACCCAGCCGTTCTCCACCCAGGCGTCGGCCTCGCGGCGCGAGCACAGGCCCAGCTCGGCCATGCGCTTGTTGATGCGGCTGGTGGCCGCGCTGCCGGCGGGCGCACCGGGCCTGGGGGCGGCGGCGCCCTCGGGGCGCGGCGCGCGGCGCAGGGGGCCGGCGGGTTTGCCGGGCGGGAAGTCGTTGCTCATGGGGAACCGATTGTAGGTTCCCGCTCACTTATGGCTGCTTTCCGAAATGCGCTAGGAAGTGCGCCATGTCGTCGAGCTGATCGTCGTTGAAGCCACGCAGGGCGTTGGTCATGACGGTGTCGCGGCCGGGGCCGGGCTTGTCGCGGTATTCGAGCATGACCTCGCGCAGGAAAGCTTCCTGCTGGCCGGCCAGGCGCGGCACCTGCTCGCGGCCCTGGTAGGTCGGCAGGTGGCAGCTGCCGCACAGGCTCTGCGCCGCCAGCTCCTTGCCGCGCTGGTAGCGCGCCGCGTCCACCGCCCCGGGCATGGGCGCCGGCTTCTGGGCGGCGAAGTACTGCGCCAGCGCGATCAGGTCCGGGTCGCTCAGGCCGTCGAGCACGCCCTTCATCGTGGGGATGTCGCGCAGGCCTTCGCGGATGAGCACGAGCTGGTTCTCCACGAAGATCCTGGGCTGGCCGGCCAGCGAGGGGATCTGCGGGTTCTGCGAGTTGCCCTGCGGGCCGTGGCAGGCCACGCAGAGCTCGAGCCGTGCGGGCTGCTGGGCCTGGGCGTGCAGGCCGGTGAGGAGCAGCAGGGCGGCGAGGAGGGAGCGGGGAGTGATCTTCATGGCAGGAGCTTGAGGAAAAAAAGCAGGGCCCTCTCGGGCCCTGCTTATCGGTTCAGCCGGGGCGGCTTACTTCGCGTAGGAGACGCGGTAGATCGCGCCGGTCTGCTCGTCGGAGACCAGCAGGGCGCCGTCGGGCATCTGCAGGAAGTAGGTCGGACGGCCCCAGAAGGTGTTGGCCGCAGGGTCGGCGAAGCCGGTCATGAAGGGCGTGACCGTGGCGCCGCTGCCGTCGGGGTTGGCGGTGATTGCCACCACGTCGAAGCCGAACTTGGTGCTGCGGTTCCACGAGCCCTTGCGTGCCAGGAAGATGGCGTTCTTGAACACGGGCGGGAACATGTTGCCGGTGTAGAAGTGCACGCCCATGGCCGCGGCGTGCGGGCCCACGGTGGTGACGGGCAGGGTCACGCCCTCACAGGGGTTGGCCTTCTTCACGTCCGGATCGGCCACGCCCTTGGCATGGCAGTAGGGGAAGCCGAAGAAGGGCGTGCCGCCCATGCCCAGCTTCCACCAGCTCGGCTTGGGCAGGCGGTTGAGTTCGTCCTCGGGGGTGTCGTCACCCATCCAGTCGCGGCCGTGATCGCTGAACCAGAGTTCGCCGGTGACGGGGTGGAAGTCGAAGCCCACGGTGTTGCGCACGCCGGTGGCGATGACTTCCATGCCCGAGCCGTCGGCGTTGTAGCGGCGGATCTGGGCGTATTCATCGGTGGGCAGGGTGCAGATGTTGCACGGTGCGCCGAAGGGCACGTAGAGCTTGCCGTCGGGCCCGAAGCGGATGTACTTCCAGTTGTGGTGCTCCAGCGGGGGCAGCTTGAAGGCGGCCGTCATGTCGACCGGGGCCACGTTGGGGTTCTTCTCGATGCCGTCGTAGCGCAGCACCTTGTCGATGGCCATCACGTAGAGGTTGCCGTTGTGGATGGTGGCGGCGGGCTGCTTGAGCTTGTCCACCACGACGCGGCTGGTGCGGCTGCTGCCGTTGTCGGTGATCTCGTAGACACGGCCCAGGCCGCGCGTGCCGCCGTAGATCTTGCCGCTTTCGCCGCGGCTGATGGCGCGGATGCCCGGCGTGCCGGTGGACCAGACCTCGACCTTGAAGCCCGGCGGCAGGCGCAGCTTGTCCAGCGGGATCTCGGCGGCGGAGGTCACGGTGTTCTTGCCGGGCAGCGGGGCCAGGGTGGAGCTGGCCATGTTGGCGGGCATGCCCTGCTTCCAGCCGGGCTGGCCTGCGGGGGCGGCGCCCGCCGCGGGCGAGGTGGTGACCGCAGCCGATTGCGGCGGGGTGGACTGGCAGCCGGCCAGCAGAGCGGCGAGCAACACGCCGGCGAGGGGAATGAACTTGCGCATGAGGGTCTCCGTGCGGTGTAGTTGTGCAGAGCCTTGCCATGCTAGGCATGGTGCACTTTGGTTTATCTAGGGTTTCCACGGAGAGCTCATGCGCTGCGGGCACTAAGCGATATAAGCAATATTGATGAGCCTTGCGCCGATGATCGACGTGCGACGCTTTGGTGTTGATTGGTCGATGCGCTGCCTTGCGCCGAGTGTTCCAAATCGAGACACAACAGCCCCACTGCCAACGTGACTAGCTGCAAACCGCCTTGCGCGACCGACAGGGCGTGGGCTTAATCGCCGAACCGGTGCGCCGGGCGGCGCGCCGGAAACAGCAAGAAAACCAGAGGAGCACACATGATCACACGCAAGCTGGGCCTGGCCCTGCTCGCGGCGGGCTTCGCCGCCGCGGCCGCAGCGCAGTCGGGCCGGGACAATCTGTCCACGCTCAAGCAGATGAAGGTGGCCACCACCGATCTGAACATTCCGGTGGTGCCGCAGGAAGGGCGCAACGCCGACGCGATCCGCGCCAACCTGAAGAACATCAAGATGCCGCCGGGCTTCAAGATCGAGCTCTACGCGGTGGTGCCCGATGCGCGCCACATGGCGGTGGCGCCGTCGACCAACATGCTCTTCGTGGGCACGCGCAAGACGCGCGTCTGGGCCGTGACCGACCGCAACGGTGACGGCGCGGCCGACGAGGTCAAGGCCTTTGCGCCCTCGCTGAACTTCAAGGTGCCCAACGGCGTGTGCTGGACCAAGGACGGTTTCCTGATCGTCGTGGAGCACAACCGCGTGCTCAACTTCCCGGCGGCCGAGTTCTTCTACGAGGGTCCGGACGTGGCGGTGATCGAGGTGGTGCCGCAGGGTGGCCTGATCCCGGTGGAGGAGGAGTCCTTCAACCATGGCGCGCGCACCTGCCGCGTCAGCGATGACGGCCGCCTTTACATCACCCTGGGCCAGCCCTACAACGTGCAGCCCGCGGGCAAGGTGGCGCTGTACGAGAAGCTGGGCATCGGCGGCATGATTGCCCTGGACCCCTTCGACGGCTCCAAGCGTGAGGTGGTGGCCGTGGGCGTGCGCAACTCGGTGGGCATGGACATCAACCCCCGCGACAAGACGGTCTGGTTCACCGACAACCAGACCGACGGCATGGGTGACGACATTCCGCCGGGCGAGCTCAACCGCATCACGCAAAAGGGCGGCGAGCACTTCGGCTACCCGTTCATCCACGGCAACAGCGTGAAGATCGCCGGCACCGCGGCCGCGCCCGACCTCAAGGACATGAAGGCCCCGGCCAAGTGGACCAAGCCGCAGGTCGAGTTTCCCGCGCACCAGGCGCAACTGGGCATGACCTTCTACAACGGCAAGATGTTCCCGGCCAAGTACCAGGGCGGCATCTTCGTGGCTGCGCACGGGTCGTGGAACCGCAGCAAGCCCAGTGGCGCGCTGATCGACTTCGTCTCGGTCAAGCCTGACGGCACGGCGGGCAAGCACGAGGTGTTTGCCGAGGGCTGGCTGGACGCCAACGGCGTCTACAAGGGCCGCCCGGTGGACGTGGCCGTCATGAAGGATGGCTCGCTGCTGATCTCTGACGACTATGTGGGCGCGATCTACCGCGTGACCTACAGCAACTGAGAGGCCTGAGTCGATGCGACGGAGGTCGTGACGATCTCCGTCGCTTTTTTTGAGTGGGAGCTTTGCTTGAAACAACGCATCATGCTGGCCGGCGTATCGCTCGGCCTGTTGCTGGTGGCGGCCACGGCGCAGGCCGACGTGGCGGCCGGCAAGGCGCGCGCGGCCATGGCCTGCGCGGTCTGCCACGGACCACAGGGCCTGTCCATGCAGCCCAATGTGCCGCACCTGGCCGGTCAGCCCGAGATCTACCTGGTGGAGCAGCTGCGCAACTATCGCAGCGGCAAGCGCCACCACGAGGTGATGAGCGTGATCGCCAAACCGCTGAGCGATCAGGACATCCAGAACCTCGCGCAGTGGTATGCCTCGCTGCAGCTGTCGGTCCAGGAGCCCTGAGGCCGCCGTGCAGCGAACACCCGGTCGTCGCTCACTTGCGCGTCAGGATCCAGCGCGTCAGCGTCAGCGCCTCGGCTTCGCTGACCTGGGGCTGGGCCGGCATGGGCACCTGGCCCCAGACGCCGACGCTGCCCTCGCGGACCTTGCGGGCGAGTTTCTCTTCAACGCCTTGCTCGTCAGCGTACTTGGCGGCGATGCTCTTGAACGAGGGGCCGAGGTGATTCCTGTCGACCCGATGGCAGGCGAAACAGTTCTTGGTCTTGTACAACTCGTCCTCGTCGGCCAGTGCCTGGCCAACGGGCGCCAGCAGCCCCAGGGCGATGAGGGCGCAGATGGATGGAAACTTCACGGCATCTCCTCTGATTCCAAAAAGCGTGGGAGCCTCGGGGCTCCCACGCGTCACGAGCACAGGTTCAGCGCTTGCGCATCAGTTCGGCGTCAGCCGCGCGATCGCACCTTCGTCGGTGGCCACGTACAGGCTGCCGTCCGGCCCCTGCACCAGGGAGCGGAAGCGTGCGGCCGGCATGGGCAGGTTGACCGTGGTGCGCTTCGCGGACTTGCCATCCGCCGCGATGTCCAGGATGTCGATGCGGTTGCCCACCGGCGTGCCGTGGATGCCGATGCCGCCAAACCCTACCGCGAGTTTGCCGTTCCAGCCCTTCCACTGCGGACCGGCCAGGAAGGTGGCTCCGAACATGCCTTGCGACAGGCCATCGTTGTTCCACGCGGGGCGCATGGCGTTCGGATAGGTCCGGGTGTCCGTCATGGGCATGAAGGCGGCGCGTTCTTTCGGGTCCATGGCGCCCATCTGGTTCGGGCTGTAGCCGCAGTAGTTGTCCGGGCAGGCGCCGCGGCCGCCCACATTGGGACGCGGATCCCAGCCGGCATTGCCGCCGGGCACCAGCGCGGTCACCTCATCGCTGTGCCAGGGGCCGTTCTCGGCCGTGTAGGGCTGGTTGGTCCCCGGTCGGAACGTGATGCCCTGCGGGTTGCGATGGCCGTAGGTGTAGACGCGCGGATCGAAACCAGCCGGTGCGCCGTTGCCCGGCGCGGCCTTGCCGTCGCGGTCGATGCGCAGCACCTTGCCGCCGATGCGGGTCGGGCTCTGGGGCACTTCGCCGTTGTGGGTGTCGCCGGTGGTCACGTAGAGATAGCCGTCGCCCGGACTGAAGCGGATGCGACCGCCGTTGTGCGCGCCCGGCCCCCCGAAGGGATGGTCACTGGCCCGCGGCTTGTAGGGGATGTCGGTCACGATGTCGGTGCGCTCTGCCACCGCGGTGAGGGTGTCGTTGAGGCGCAGCCGCAGGACGCGGTTCGTGCCCGGCGCGGTCATGCTCGAGGACGAGTAGACGTAGACGGTGCGGTTGTTCTGGAAGTTGGGATCGACGGCGACGCCGGCCATGCCCGCCTGGCCTTCGCAGAACAGGTCGTTGGCCGTGGAGCCATAGCCCTTGGCGTCTTTCATACCGAGGATCTTGGACACGTTGCCGTTGGCTCGTCGTACCGAGAGCCCCAGGCACTTCTCGGTGAAGAACATGGTGCCATCTGACAGGAAAGCCATGTCCCACGGGCTGTCGAGTTTGTCCAGGACGGGCGTGTGGCTCAGTTTGGGACCCTCGGGTACGCCGGACGTGGTCGCGCAGCCTGCGAACACGACGGGAATGGCTGCAAGAAGAAGTAACCGCTTCATCGCTTGTCTCCTCGTTAAGTTGCAATGCATTTCCCTATCTCCCCCTCAACGAGAGGGAGGTCTTTCCCTGAATGTTGGAAAGGCAAATCGATGATAGAAACATTCATACACCTGTCAACCAAGGGCTCGCTTGATGTGAGGCGATTGGACGAAGCCTGTGCACTCCGGCTTTGTTCTTATTCGCGATCACGAAAAGAGAGTGCTGCTGCGCAGCAATTGGTTGCGCTTGGTTGTGAGCGCATGACCCACGCATCGCCTCGCATCCACCAGAAAATCTCAATCACCAGACAAGAAGAAGGCAGGACCTCATGAAGCTGACACAGATTGCATTACTGCTTGCAGGCTGGGGCTCGACCCAGCTCGCAGCCCAGACCTTGGACGATGTCGTGATCTCGGCCTCGCGCGCACAGCAGCGCAGCTTCGATGCGCCGGCGGCCATCGAGGCCGTGGAGCGCGAGACGATTCAGAGCGCAGGCCCGCAGGTCAATCTGTCGGAGTCACTGGCGCGTGTGCCCGGCCTGACCATCCTCAACCGGCAGAACTATGCGCAGGACCTGCAGGTGTCGATCCGCGGCTTCGGCGCGCGCTCGGCCTTCGGCATCCGCGGCATCCGCCTGCTGATCGACGGCATCCCGGCCACCACGCCCGACGGCCAGGGACAGGGCTCGTCCATCGCGCTGACCTCCACCGATCGCATCGAGGTGCTGCGCGGGCCGCTGGCGCTGATGTATGGCAACTCGGCCGGCGGCGTGATCCAGGCCTGGACGCGCGAGGCGCCCGAGGTGCCGGAGTTCAGCGTCCAGGGCTATGTGGGTTCCTACGGGCTGCGGCGCAGCGACGTGCAGATGGCCGGCCGCGTGGGCACGGTGGGGTTGGTGGCCGACTACAGCACCTTCAGCACCGACGGCTACCGCGACAACAGCGCCACCGAACGGAAGCAGTTCAACAGCAAGATCAGCTTCGGGCCCGACGCGGGCACGCGCGTGAACCTGGTGTTCAACCACTTCGACATGCCGCTGGCGGAAGACCCGCTGGGTCTGACGGCGGCGCAGCTGGCGGCCGACCGTACGCAGGCGGGTACCGGCGCGCTGACGCAGCGCACCCGCAAGATCACGCGGCAGAACCAGCTGGGCACCTCGCTCACACACGAACTCGATCGCGACAGCAGCCTGACCGCACGCCTGTACTTCGGCACGCGCGACAACCTGCAGTACCTGGCCTCGGGCAACTGGGTGGGGCTGGACCGGCATTACTACGGCACGGGCCTGCAGTACAACGCGCAGACCCGCATCGGCAGCACGCCGCTGCGCTGGGTGGCGGGCTATGAGTTCGACCGCGCGGTGGAGCGCCGCCAGGGCGGCGGCTCACCGGGCGGTGAGAAGGACGGTACGCTGAGCCGCGACGAGGACAACCAGTCGGAGAACAGCGATGTGTTCGTGCAGGGCACGGCCCTGCTGGCCGAGCGCTGGTCGCTCAGGGGTGGCATGCGGCGCAGCACCGTGCGTCTCAGCAGCGAGGACTACTTCCTGAGCAATGGCAATGGCTCTGGCGATGTGCGCTACAGCGCGACCAACCCGGTGCTGGGCCTGACCTGGCATGCCGCCGATACGCTCAACCTCTACGCCAACTACGGCAAGGGCTTCGAAACCCCCACGCTTGTGGAAGTGGCCTATCTGGATAACGGTGCAACACCGCTGACGCCGACGTTCAACACCACCCTGGCCGCTGCACGCAGTCGCCACCTTGAAGCGGGAGCCAAATGGGTGCCTGCGCCGGGTAGCCGGATTGATTTGTCGTTCTTCGACATCGACACCCGGGACGAGATCGTGGTGCAGCGCACGGTGCAAGGGCAGTCCGCCTTCAAGAACGCGCCGGGCACCACGCGCACGGGCTGGGAGCTGGCGGGCCGTACGCTGCTCAATTCGCACTGGCGCGCGCTGCTCTCGGCCAGTGCCATCGACGCGCGCTACAGCCAGGCCTTCACCAATGGCACGACACCGGTGGCCGACGGCAACAAGCTGCCGGGGATTCCGCAGCACTTCCTCTTTGGCGAGTTGCTGTGGTCGGGTGCGCGGCTGGACGTGGCGCGGCCCACGCGGTTGGGCACGCAGGCCGGTGTGGAGCTGGTACGGGCCGGGCGGCTCTATGCCAACGACACGAATGTGGCCAGCGCCGATGGCTATACCGTCTTCCACCTCAAGGCCAGCCATGGCTGGGCGGTGGGCAAGGGCAACCTGACGGCTTACGCGCGTGTCGACAACGTGGGCGACAAGGCATACGTGGGCTCGGTCATCGTGAACCAGGCAGCCAGCCAGTTCTACGAGCCCGCGCCGGGCCGCAACTGGACGCTGGGGGCGCGGCTGAACGTCCCGCTGTGATCAGAGGACGCGCAGCTGGCGCAGGCCGTTGAGGTCGAGCACGCGCAGGCCGCCGTATTCGACCTTGATGAGCTTGAGCTCCTCGAGCGTGGCCAGGGCTTCGTTGACGCGCTGGCGTGACAGACCCACGAGGTAGGCCAGTTCCTGCTGGGTGATGCGCAGCATCTCCCCCACGCCAGGGTAGAGCACGGGGTTGAAGAGGGCGGCCAGGCTGCGCGCCACGCGCAGGTCGGGGCTGTTCATGCGGTCGATCTCGCGCGCGGCGATGAACTGGCCCAGGCGCTCGTTGAGCTGGTTCATCACGAAGCGGTTGAAGCCGATGGACTGGTCGAGCAGGCGGTGGAAGCTGTCCACGGACAGGCCGGCCACCAGGCTCTTGCGCAGGGTCTGTACGTTGTAGCGGTAGGCCTCGCGCTTGAGCACGGTGCCCTCGCCGAACCAGCCGCCGGGCGGCAGGCCGGTGAAGGTGACGGACTGTCCGTCGGCGTTCTCGCCGCTCATCTTGAGCAGGCCGTCGACCACCCCGAACCAGTAGGTCACGGGCCGGCCGATGCGGCAGACCAGGTCGCCGGGCAGGGCCTCGGTGATCTGCAGTTCGCTGACCGCATAGGCGCGCTCCTCGGCGGTTAGCCGCGGCAGCCAGGGGATGCCGGCGAGCTCGGCCTCGGTCAGGGCGCGCCGGCGCTGGTGCAGGCTGGGTTCGTTGGACATGGTCGGCGAGCTTATCGGTCAGCGAGTCCGCTCCCGGGGCGGGTAAGTACCAGCTAGGGATTGCCCTGAATTGTCGTCGCAACGACAACACAACGTCAAACGCCGTCCTACCATGGGCTCCATGGATGGCGGGATGCCGTCCGGTGAGTCCCACAAGGAAAAAGGATGCAGACGACTTTTCCGCGACTGATGATGCAGCACGCCGCCCAGCGGCCCGAGGCGCCGGCCTTGCGCGAGAAGGAATACGGCATCTGGCAGACCTGGAGCTGGGCGCGCGCGGCCGAGGATGTGAAGCTCATGAGCTGCGGCCTGGCGGCGCTGGGTTTCGAGCCGGGCCAGAACCTGGCCATCGTGGGCGACAACCGGCCGCACCTCTACCTCGCCTTCATCGCGGCGCAGAGCCTGCGCGGCGTGCCCGTGCCCATGTACCAGGACGCGATCGCCAGCGAGATGGCCTTCGTGCTGCAGGATGCGGAGATCAACTTTGCCTTCGCCGAGAACCAGGAGCAGGTGGACAAGCTGCTGGAGCTGCGCGAGAGCGTGCCGGGCCTGCTCAAGCACATCATCTACGACGACCCGCGAGGTCTGCGCAACTACAGCCATGAAGGCCTGATCAGCATCGAGCGCCTGTTCGAGTTCGGCCGCCAGTATGCGCAGCAGCACCCGGCGTTCTACGAGCAGTCGGTGGCCCAGGGCCAGCCCGGCGATGTGTCGGTCATCCTCTACACCTCGGGTACCACGGGCCGGCCCAAGGGCGTGTGCCAGACGCACGAGAGCTTCATCCGCGCAGCGCAGGGCGGGGTGGAGGTGGACGGCTTGGTGCCCGCGGACAACATCATTTCCTACCTGCCGCCGGCCTGGGTGGGCGACCACCTGTTCTCCATCGCCCAGTGGCTGGTGGCGGGCTTCACGATCAACTGCCCCGAGTCGGCGGCCACGGTGAGCATCGACCTGCGCGAGATCGGGCCGAGCTACTACTTCGCGCCGCCGCGGGTCTTCGAGGGCATGCTGACCTCGGTCTCCATCCGCATGGAGGACGCGGCCGCGCCCAAGCGCTGGCTGTACCAGAAGTTCATGGCGGTGGCGCGGCGCTGCGGCGCCGAGATCCTGGACGGCAAGCCCGTGCCCTTCACCGACCGCCTGCTTTACGCCCTGGGCAATGTGCTGGTCTACGGGCCGCTGCGCAATGTGCTGGGGCTGTCGCGCATCCGCGTGGCCTACACGGCGGGTGCGGCCATCGGGCCGGACCTGTTCCGCTTCTACCGGTCGATTGGCATCAACCTCAAGCAGCTCTACGGCCAGACCGAGACCTGCGCCTATGTCTGCATCCAGAAGAACGGCCGCGTCAAGCTCAACAGCGTGGGCGAGGCGGCGCCGGGCATCGAGATCAAGATCGCCGACAACGGCGAGGTGCTGGTGCGCGGCGTCTCGGTGCTCAAGGAGTACTACAAGCGCCCGGACGCCACGGCCGAGGTGATGGACGCGCAGGGCTACTTCCACACCGGTGACGCGGGCCGCATCGACCACGACGGGCACCTGCACATCATCGACCGCGCCAAGGACGTGGGCAAGATGGCCAGCGGCGCCATCTTTGCGCCCAACTACATCGAGAACAAGCTCAAGTTCTTCCCGCAGATCAAGGAGGCCGTGGTCTTCGGCCACGGCCGCGAGCAGGTCTGCGCCTTCCTCAACATCGACTTCGAGGCCGTGGGCAACTGGGCCGAGCGCCAGGGTCTGCCCTACGGCGGCTATGTGGACCTGGCGAGCAAGCCCCAGGTGCTGGACATGCTGGCCGAGTGCGTGGCCCAGGTCAACGCCGACCTCGCGGCCGAGGAGGGCATGGCCGACACGCAGATCGCGCGCTTCCTCGTGCTGCACAAGGAGCTGGATCCGGACGACGACGAGCTCACGCGCACGCGCAAGGTGCGCCGCGGTTTCATCGGCGACAAGTACAAGGTCCTGATCGACGCGCTCTACGCGGGCCGCAGCGAGCAGTACATCGAGACGCAGGTGAAGTTCGAGGACGGGCGCACGGGCATGGTCTCGGCCACGCTGCCCATCCGCGAGGCGCAACGCTACCCGGCCGTGGCCCAGGCCGCCTGAGCCGCCAGAGAAGAAGAGACACATGAAAGAACGCAAGCTCGGCGACGTCATCCTCGACGTACAGAACATCTCGCTGGCCTTCGGCGGCGTGAAGGCGCTGACGGACATCTCCTTCAATGTGCGTGAGCACGAGATCCGCGCCATCATCGGCCCCAACGGCGCGGGCAAGAGCTCCATGCTCAACTGCATCAACGGCGTCTACGTGCCGCAGCACGGCACCATCACCTTCCGTGGTCAGACCTTCCATCACATGAACAGCCGCCAGGTGGCCGAGATGGGCGTGGCGCGCACCTTCCAGAACCTGGCGCTCTTCAAGGGCATGAGCGTGCTGGACAACATCATGACGGGGCGCAACCTCAAGATCAAAAGCAACATCCTGCTGCAGGCGCTGCGCATCGGCCCGGCCGAGCGTGAGGAGATCCGGCACCGCGAATTCGTCGAGCACATCATCGATTTCCTGGAGATCCAGGCCTACCGCAAGACGCCCGTGGGCCAGCTGCCCTATGGCCTGCAAAAGCGCGTGGACCTGGGCCGGGCCCTGGCCATGGAGCCGCAGGTGCTGCTGCTCGACGAGCCCATGGCCGGCATGAACGTGGAAGAGAAGCAGGACATGTGCCGCTTCGTGCTCGACATCAACGACGAGTTCGGGACCACGGTGGTGCTGATCGAGCACGACATGGGCGTGGTGATGGACATCAGCGACCGCGTGGTGGTGCTCGACTACGGCAAGAAGATCGGCGACGGCACGCCCGACGAGGTGCGCAACAACGAGGAAGTGATCCGGGCCTATCTGGGCACGAGCCACTGAGGAAACGATATGGCGTTTTTCATCGAAACCCTGCTCAACGGCCTGATGGCCGGCATGCTGTATTCACTGGTGGCCCTGGGCTTTGTGCTGATCTTCAAGGCCTCGGGGGTGTTCAACTTCGCCCAGGGTGCCATGGTGCTGTTCGCGGCCCTGGCCATGGCGCGCTTTGCGGAGTGGGTGCCGGGCTGGATCGGTGTCGAGAGCAAGTGGCTGGCCAATGTGCTGGCCTTCCTGCTGGCCGGCGCCTGCATGTTCATCGTGGCCTGGCTGGTCGAGCGCCTGGTGCTGCGCCACCTCGTGAACCAGGAGGGCGCCACGCTGCTCATGGCCACGCTGGGCATCACCTACTTTCTCGACGGCCTGGGCCAGACCATCTTCGGCAGCGACATCTACAAGATCGACATCGGCATGCCCAAGGACCCGATCTTTGCTTTCCAGTCGGTGTTTGAGGGCGGGATCCTGGTGAGTCAGGAGGATCTGATCGCTGCGGGCATTGCGGCCGTGCTGGTGGCCGGGCTCTCGTTGTTCTTCCAGAAAACCGGGACCGGGCGCGCGCTGCGCGCCGTGGCGGACGACCACCAGGCCGCGCAGAGCATCGGCATCCCGCTCAACCGCATCTGGGTCATCGTCTGGTGCGTGGCCGGTGTGGTGGCCCTGGTGGCCGGGATGATCTGGGGCAGCAAGCTGGGTGTGCAGTTCTCGCTGACCACGGTGGCGCTGCGCGCACTGCCCGTGATCATCCTGGGCGGCCTCACCTCGGTGCCCGGCGCCATCATCGGCGGCCTGATCATCGGCGTGGGCGAGAAACTCTCCGAAGTCTATCTGGGCCCCTATGTGGGCGGCGGCATCGAGATCTGGTTCGCCTACATGCTGGCGCTGGTGTTTCTGCTGTTCAGGCCGCAGGGACTGTTCGGTGAAAAGATCATTGACCGCGTATGAAATACGCGACCAATGATCTTTCGGCGAAGGCTAACTTGCGCAGCAAGTTAAGCGAACACAGTGAGCGGCTGAAGCCAAAAGATGATTGATCGGTAGTTATATGTTCTACAGAGAAAACGGCCAGTTCAAGACCTCCTACGCGGCGGACCAGCAGATCTTTGCGATCGCGCAGGACCGCTGGGCCATCCTGGCGCTGATCGCCTTCGCCTTCGTCGGCGTGCCCCTGCTGGCCGACGAGTACCTGTTCCGCGCCATCTTCATCCCCTTCCTCATCCTTTCGCTCGCGGCGGTAGGCGTGAACATCCTGGTGGGCTACTGCGGCCAGATTTCGCTGGGTTCGGGGGCCTTCATGGCGGTGGGTGCCTACGCGGCCTACAACACCTTCGTACGCATCGAAGGCATGCCCCTGCTCGTGGCCCTGCTCTCGGGCGGTTTCTTCGCCACGCTGGTGGGCATGTTCTTCGGCATTCCCAGCCTGCGCGTCAAGGGCCTGTACTTGGCGGTAGCCACGCTGGCCGCGCAGTTCTTCTGCGACTGGGCCTTCCTGCGCATCGGCTGGTTCACGAACAACACGCCCTCGGGCTCGGTGTCCGTTTCCAATCTGCAGGTTTTCGGCCTGCCGGTGGAGACGCCGCTGCAGAAGTACCTGTTCTGCCTGGCGCTGCTGGTGCTGTTCGCCCTGCTGGCCAAGAACCTGGTGCGCAGCGCCATCGGCCGCGAGTGGATGGCCATCCGCGACATGGACGTGGCCGCCGCGGTGATCGGCATCCGCCCCATGTACGCCAAGCTCAGCGCCTTTGCCGTGAGCTCCTTCATCGTCGGCGTGGCCGGCGCGCTCTGGGGCTTCGTGCACCTGGGATCCTGGGAGCCGGCGGCCTTCTCGGTGGACCGCTCCTTCCAGCTGCTGTTCATGGTCATCATCGGCGGCCTGGGCTCCATCATGGGCAGCCTCTTCGGCGCGGCCTTCATCGTGATCCTGCCCATCGTGCTCAACCAGCTGCTGCCGGCCATCGGCCAGCTCTTCGGCGTCGAGATCTCCACCGCGGCGATCTCCCACACCGAATTCATGGTCTTCGGCGCGCTCATCGTCTGGTTCCTGATCGTCGAGCCGCACGGCCTGGCCCGGCTCTGGTCCATCGGCAAGCAGAAGCTGCGCCTGTGGCCATTTCCTCACTGATGCCGCACGGATCTGTACCGAGAGTTTTCCCGCCTGCTTCAACCACCACCTCAACAGGAGACAAACCATGAAGCTTCGTCAACTCGCCCTCGCCACCGCGCTCACGGCCGCCGCCGCCGCGGGTGCGCTCACTTCCACGGCTGCGTTCGCGCAAGCCAAGGAACAGTTCTTCCCGGTGCTGGTCTATCGCACCGGCGCCTACGCGCCCAACGGCGTGCCCTTCGCCAACGGCTATGTGGACTACCTCAAGCTCACCAATGCGCGCGGCGGCATCAACGGCGTGAAGGTCTCCTTCGAGGAATGCGAGACCGGCTACGCCACCGACCGCGGCGTGGAGTGCTACGAGCGCCTCAAGGGCAAGAACGGCGGCGCCACGGTGTTCCAGCCGCTGTCCACCGGCATCACCTTCGCGCTGACCGAGAAGGCCCCGACCGACAAGATCCCGCTGATCACCGCCGGCTACGGCCGCAGCGAGAGCCAGGACGGCATGGTGTTCAAGTGGAACTTCCCGCTCTCGGGCACCTACTGGGTGGCTGCGGATACGCTGATCCAGCACATCGCCAAGAAGGAAGGCGGCTACGACAAGCTCAAGGGCAAGAAGATCGCGCTGGTCTACCACGACAGCCCCTTCGGCAAGGAGCCCATCCCGCTGCTGCAGGAGCGCGCGGCCATGCACGGCTTCCAGCTCAGCCTCCTGCCCGTGACCCATCCGGGCGTGGAGCAGAAGGCCACCTGGCTGCAGATCCGCCAGAACCGCCCGGACTACGTGCTCAACTGGGGCTGGGGCGTGATGAACTCCACCGCGCTCAAGGAGGCCCAGGCCACGGGCTATCCGCGCGAGAAGATGTACGGCGTGTGGTGGGCCGGTGCCGAGCCCGACGTCAAGGACGTGGGTGCGGGAGCCAAGGGCTACAACGCCATCATGATGCAGCACGGCGCCGAGCCGAACGCGCCGGTAGTCAAGGAGATCCTGGAGAAGGTGCACGCCAAGGGCCAGGGCACCGGACCGAAGGACGAGGTGGGTCAGGTGCTCTACATGCGCGGTCTGCAGGCAGCCATGTTTGCCGTGGAAGGCGTGCGCGCGGCGCAGGAGCGCTTCGGCAAGGGCAAGGTCGTGACCGGCGAGCAGGCGCGCTGGGGGTATGAGAACCTCAACCTCACCCAGGCCAAGCTCGACGCACTGGGCTTCAAGGGCGTGATGCGCCCGATCAGCACCTCCTGCGCCGACCACATGGGCGCCTCCTGGGCGCGTGTGCACACCTGGGACGGCAGCAAGTTCGTCTGGAGTTCCGACTGGTACCAGGCCGACGAGCAGATCATCAAGCCCATGGTCAAGGCCGCGGCCGACAAGTACGCGGCGGAGAAGAAGATCAGCCGGCGCGACCCGAAGGACTGCCAATCCTGAGCGGCGTAGCCGCACAGGACTGGCGGCGCCGGTCCTGACGCTACCCACCCCCAACCCCTCCCCGGCAGGGAGGGGCGGCGGCTCCACCTGGAGCCGCCAGATGAAAGGGCCGCACAGCGGGTCTTTCATCTGGTCAGGAAAGCAAGACATGGATAAACCCAATATTGTTCTCAACGTCAACGGCATCGAGGTGATCTACAACCATGTGATCCTCGTGCTCAAGGGGGTGTCGCTGCAGGTGCCCGAGCAGGGCATCGTGGCGCTGCTGGGGGGCAATGGCGCGGGCAAGACCACCACGCTGCGGGCCATCTCCAACCTGCTCAAGGGCGAGCGCGGCGAGGTGACCAAGGGCAGCATCGAGCTGCGCGGCGAGCGCATCGAGAACCTGACGCCGGCCGACCTGGTGCAGCGCGGCGTGGTGCAGGTCATGGAAGGGCGGCACTGCTTTGCCCACCTGACCATCGAGGAGAACCTGCTGACCGGTGCCTACACGCGTCGCGACAAGGGGGAGATCGCCGCCAACCTGGAGAAGGTCTACACCTACTTCCCGCGCCTCAAGACGCGCCGGACCTCGCAGGCGGCCTACACCTCGGGTGGCGAGCAGCAGATGTGCGCCATCGGTCGCGCGCTCATGGCCAACCCCAGCATGGTGCTGCTCGACGAGCCCTCCATGGGCCTGGCGCCGCAGATCGTCGAGGAGGTGTTCGAGATCGTCAAGGATCTCAACGCCAAGGAGCGCGTCACCTTCCTGCTGGCCGAGCAGAACACGAACATGGCGCTGAAGTACGCCGACTACGGCTACATCATGGAGTCGGGCCGCATCGTGATGGATGGCGCGGCCGCCGATCTGGCCAGCAACGAGGACGTGAAGGAGTTCTACCTCGGCATGGGCGGGGGTGAGCGCAAGAGCTTCCGTGACGTGAAGAGTTACAAGCGCCGCAAGCGCTGGCTGGCCTAGGGAGCGCAAAAATGAATCACTACGACGCGCTCGAAACGCGCGACCCGGCGCAGCGTGAAGCAGCGCTGATGGCGGCCTTGCCCGACCATGTGGCTCAGGCCCAGCGCATGGCGCCAGCCTTTGCCGAGATCCTGCGCGGCGTGGACGCGGCGGCGGTGAGCAGCCGCGCGGCGCTGGCCAGGCTGCCAGTGACGCGCAAGTACGAGCTGCTGGCGCGCCAGCAGGCGGCGCGCGCCGCGGGCGGCGATCCGCTGGGCGGCTTTGCGGCCATCGGCTGGCGCGGGCTGCTGCGTGATAAGGGCGCGCGGCGGGTCTTCCAGTCGCCCGGCCCGATCTACGAGCCCGAGGGCCATGCCATCGACTACTGGCGCAGTGCGCGCGCCTTCGCGGCCGCCGGCTTCCAAGCCGGCGACCTGGTGCACAACTGCTTCAGCTACCACCTGACGCCCGGCGCCTGGATCATGGAGGCCGGCGCCCACGCGCTGGGCTGTACCGTCTTTCCCGGCGGTACGGGCAATACCGAGCAGCAGCTCGCGGCCATCGCCGACCTGCAACCCGTGGCCTACGCCGGCACGCCGAGCTTTCTCAAGATCCTCGTCGAGAAGGCGCAGGAGGCTGGCACGAAGCTGTCGATCACCAAGGCCCTGCTCAGTGGGGAGGCCTTCCCGCCCAGCCTGCGCGACTGGTTGACCGAGCGCGGCATCACGGCCTACCAGGCCTATGCCACGGCCGATGCCGGGCTCATTGCCTACGAGACCTCCGCGCGTGAGGGGCTGGTGCTGGAAGAGGATGTGATCCTGGAGATCGTGCGCCCGGGCACGGGCGACCCGGTGCCCGAAGGCGAGGTCGGCGAGGTGGTGGTCACCGTGCTCAACCCGGACTATCCGCTGATCCGCTTCGGCACCGGCGATCTCTCGGCCGTGCTGCCCGGTCCCTGTCCCACGGGGCGCAGCAACACGCGCATCCGCGGCTGGCTGGGCCGCGCCGACCAGACGACCAAGGTGCGCGGCATGTTCGTGCACCCGGGGCAGGTGGCCGAGATCCTGCGCCGTCACCCCGAGGCGGGGCGTGCCCGCCTGGTGGTGGCCGGCGAGGTGGCCGACGACCGCATGACTCTGCGGGTGGAAACCGAATGCAGCGGCCCCGGCGAGCTCGCCCTGCGCATGGCCGAGACCGTGCGCGAGGTGACCAAGCTGCGTGGCGAGATCGAGCTGGTGCTGCCGGGTACCTTGCCCAATGATGGCAAGGTGATCGAGGATGCGCGCAGTTACAAATGACGTGCATCCAACCGGGCGCGGAACTAAGTAGTTTCCGAGCTCGCAGGGCCTGGGCACGGGATTAGACTTTCCCGCATCTCTAGGAGGAAGCACCATGAAACGTCTGCTCATGCTGGCCGCCGCCGTCGCCGCTTTCACGGTCCAGGCCCAGTCTTTCCCGGGTTCCAAGCCCATCACCATCGTCGTGCCCTTCTCGGCCGGCGGCCCGACGGACCGCGTGGCCCGTGACCTGGCCGAAGCCCTGCGCAAGCCCCTGGGTGGCGCGACCGTGGTGGTCGACAACGCCGCCGGTGCCGGCGGCTCCATCGGCGCCAACAAGGTCGCCAAGGCCTCGCCCGACGGCCACACCCTGCTGCTGCACCACATCGGCATGGCCACCATGCCCACCCTGGTGCGCAACCTGCCCTTCAAGGTCGAGACCGACTTCGAGTACCTGGGCATGGTCAACGACGTGCCCATGACGCTGATCGGCAAGCCCGGTCTGCCGGCCAACAACTACAAGGAACTGGCTGCCTGGATCAACGAGAACAAGAACAAGGTCAACCTGGGCAATGCCGGCATCGGCGCGGCCTCGCACCTGTGCGGCCTGATGTTCCAGAATGCGCTCAAGATCGACATGACCACCGTGCCCTACAAGGGCACCGGCCCGGCCATGACCGACCTGCTGGGCGGCCAGATCGACCTGCTGTGCGACCAGACCACCAACACCAGCGGCCAGATCGAGGCCAAGAAGGTCAAGGCCTACGCCGTGACCACAGCGAAGCGCCTGAGCACGCCCGCCCTCAAGGACCTGCCCACGCTGCAGGAGTCGGGCCTCAAGGGCTTTGAGGTGACCATCTGGCACGGCCTGTACGCCCCCAAGGGCACGCCGGCCGACGTGGTGGCCAAGCTCAACACTGCCCTGAAGGCCGCGCTCAAGGACGCCGACTTCGTCAAGAAGCAGGAAGGCCTGGGTGCCGTGGTCGTCACCGACAAGCGCATGGAATCGGCCGAGCACAAGAAGTTCGTCGCTGACGAGATTGCCAAGTGGAGCCCGGTGCTGAAGGCGGCTGGCGTTTACGCGGACTGATCCTTCCAGCGTTCTGCGCTGCTGATCGAGAGCCACCTTCGGGTGGCTTTTCTTTTTTTGCGGTGGTTTTCTGTTTGCGTGGCTTGCCGGGTCGAGCATCAGAGGAGACAGTAGCCCAGGCGACAAACACCGAGGCAAACCCTAGGTCACAGACCCCGCTCCTCTCCCTACACTGGACCGATCAAGCAAGAGGAGATCCAAGCATGAACCGTCGTCATCTCATCGCCGCCGCATTGCTGGCCTGTGCCCCGCTCGCCTGGTCCCAGGGGGCCTGGCCGAACCGGCCGGTCAAGATCGTCGTACCCTTCGCGCCCGGTGGCACCACCGACATCCTGGCGCGTGCGATCGCGCCCGAGCTCAGCAAGGCCTTCGGGCAGCCCTTCGTGGTGGAGAACAAGGCCGGGGCCGGCGGCAACGTGGGGGCAGAGCAGGTGGCCAAGTCGCCGAACGACGGCTATACGCTTTTCATGGGCACGGTGGGCACGCATGGCATCAACAGGGCGTTGTACGCCAAGCTGAATTACGAGCCCCAGAAGGATTTCGCGCCCATCACGCTGGTGGCCGGTGTGCCCAACGTGATGGTGATGAACGCGGACAAGGCTGCGGCGCTCAACATTAACTCCGTGCCCGATTTCATCAAGTACGCCAAGGCTAACCCCGGCAAGCTCAACATGGCATCCAGTGGCAACGGCACCTCCATCCACCTGGCAGGTGAGTTGTTCAAGTCCATGACGGGCACCTTCATGACCCACATTCCCTACCGCGGCTCGGGCCCGGCCCTGCTGGACATGGTGGCGGGCAATATGGACGTGATGTTCGACAACCTGCCCTCGGCCATGCCGCACATCAAGTCGGGCAAGCTCAAGGCCTTCGCAGTGACCAGCGCCCGGCGCTCGGATTCGCTGCCCGAGGTGCCGACGGTGGAGGAGGCGGGTCAGCTCAAGGGCTTCGAGGCCAGCAGCTGGTTCGGTCTGCTCGCGCCGGCCGGCACCCCGGCCGACATCGTGAACCGCATCCAGCAGGAAACCGCCAAGTCCCTGGCCACGCCCGCCATGCAGGAGCGCCTGCGCGGCCTGGGTGCCATCCCCGGCGGCAACACGCCGGAGGAGTTCACGCGCTTCATCGATGCCGAGCACAAGAAGTGGGCGGCGGTGGTGAAGGCCTCGGGCGCAAAGGTAGATTAACCACCAGGCTGTGCGCCACGTTGTGGCGCTAGCCGCCGCGAGTCTCAGCCCCCCTTCAGGGCGCAACGCCAGTGGCCCGGCGGAGCCGGTTCCACGGCGTTCCGCTCAAGGGAATCCTCACACGCCCCAGACGATTTCCTTGTTCGCGGCTTGGCAGCGGCGCAGCATCTCGACGAAGGGCGTGGCGCGCTGGCGCAGGGACACGCCTTCAATTTCGGGTAGATCTTCGCCTTTCTCGGCGGCCTCGGCTTCGGCCGCCCGGCGCTCGGCCTCCTCCTGCGTGATGGCGGCTTCCAGCGCGGCGATGGCAGCAGGCATCTCGGCGACCTGCAGGATGCCGCGATGGTCCTCGCTGTACTTGCCGACGATCTGCAGCACGCGCCGGCCGTTGGGCTCGAGCAT
>JAIESX010000021.1 GCA_019745555.1 Burkholderiaceae bacterium
GGCGCGCTTTCAGTGGCTGATGCGGCCGTAGTTGGTGCGCAGCGGATCGACGCCACCACCCTTGCCGCCGCCCTGGCTGAGTGCATCGGTGCCGGTACGCAGCGGATCAGGCTGGCCGCCACCCTGGCCCTGGCCACGCGGGCCGTTGTGGCTGCGGCGCTGCTCGTTGTTGCGAGCCTGACCCTGGCCTTGGCCCTGGGACTTGGCACCTTGCGGACGGGCGGGACCCTGCGCACGGGGCTGGCCCTGGCCGTTGCGCGGGGCACCACCGCTCTTGCCGCCACGGTCACCCTGGGCGGCCTTGTTGTCGCGGATGCGCTGCATCATTTCCTGTCGCGCGGCCTTGGCGGCTGCCGCCATGACCTCGCGGCTGGGCGGCTTGCCGGCACCACCCCAGATGGTCTGGCGGCCCATGGCGATGGGTTCGGCGCGTTCGCCCGCCTCGGGGCCGTAGCCCTCGATCGGCACCACGGGGATCTGCTGCTTGGTGAAGCGCTCGATCTCGGCCATGAAGCCTTCCTCGTCCAGGCAGACCAGGTTGACGGCCTGGCCTTCCTTGCCGGCGCGGCCGGTGCGGCCGATGCGGTGCACATAGTCTTCCGGCACGTTGGGGATTTCGTAGTTCACCACGTGCGGCAGGTCGTCAATGTCGATGCCACGTGCGGCGATGTCGGTGGCCACCAGGGCGCGGATCTCACCGCTCTTGAAGCCGGCCAGGGCCTGGGTGCGGGCGCCCTGGCTCTTGTTGCCGTGCAGGGCCATCGCGGTGATGCCGTTTTTCTCCAGGTACTCGGCCACGTTGTTGGCGCCAAACTTGGTGCGCGTGAACACCAGCACCTGGCTCCAGTTGTTCTGGTTGATGATGTGGGCCAGCAGGGCCTTTTTCTTGCCGCGGCCCACGGGGTGCACGGCCTGGGTGATGCGCTGCACCGTGGTGTTGCGCGGGGTCACCTGCACGCTCTGCGGGTTCTTGAGCAGGCCTTCGGCCAGAGCGCGGATCTCGTCGCTGAAGGTGGCGGAGAACAGCAGGCTCTGTTTCTCCTTGGGTAGCAGGGCCAGCACCTTCTTCACGTCGTGGATGAAGCCCATGTCCAGCATGCGGTCGGCTTCGTCCAGCACCAGCATCTGCACCTGTGACAGGTCCATGTAGCCCTGCTGCTGCAGGTCCAGCAGGCGGCCCGGCGTGGCGACCAGGATGTCCACGCCCTTCTTGACGCGGTCGATCTGCGGATTCATGCCCACGCCACCGAAGATCACGGTGGAAGACAGCTGCAGGTATTTGCCGTAGCTGCGCACCGACTCTTCCACCTGGGCGGCGAGTTCGCGCGTGGGCGTGAGCACCAGTGCGCGGATCGCGTTGCCACCCCATTTGTTCTGGGCGCTGCGGCGCATGCTCAGGTTGTGCAGCAGGGGCAGGGTGAAGGCAGCGGTCTTGCCGGTGCCGGTCTGGGCGCCGCCGAGCAGGTCGCTGCCCTGCAGGATCAGCGGGATGGCCTGGGCCTGGATGGCGGTGGGCGTTTCGTAACCCTGCTCGCGCACGGCCTTCAGGATGGCCGGGGCCAGTTTCAGTTCTTCAAAGTTCATGTAAGAGGCGCCCATCCGGGGCGCAGGGATATCGGCCTGTACAGGTGCTGAGAGCACCCGGCCAGTCAAAGGCAGATAGGGTTCAAGGAGTGGGCCGGACCGGGCCGCAGTCTGCGGTGATTCGAGCCCCCAGCAGGGCGCTGGTGTTGCGGCCAACTGGAGCGCAACGATGGCTATTGTCTCATGCTTCGGCCTCCGGTGCCGGCCCGGGCGCAAATTGTTCACCCAGCGACTTTTATGTGCCATCTTTGGTCATTTATGTCATACCCGTAAGCAAATGTTGCGCACGTGTATGCTGTCTGCTCTGCTGCGGAGAAAATGTAACAAGTACTTGGGGCCCCGCCCCGGTGGGCCCTAGTTTTTTCCACATGAAGAAGTTCCTCTCGCGACGTCTGGGTGTGTCGGATGATCCGACCGCCGAGAAGCCATCCCTGCATGACTGCATCGAGGCGGTGCTGGAGCAGTCCGGTCCGTTGATGGACGATGTGATCAAAGGCCTGGATCTGGCCCTGCATCAGGTGGGGGGCAAGGTCTCCAAGGTCAACCAGCGTACGCTGAGCCAGCCCATCGTCGAGGAGTTGCGGCGCCAGGCCGAGGCCGTGCGTGCCACTTTCGGCGTGCAGCTGCGCCTGGCCATCTACCGCAGCGGAAGCCACGCCAGCGACCCCGAGGCCCTGGTGCGCTTCGACGACATCCAGCTGCTCGACGAGGGGCAGCTCGAAGCCAATATCGAGTTTGCGCTGGCGCAGCAGGAGATCCAGTTCGCCACCGACGAGGTGATCCCGCCGCTCAATGCCCTGGTCAGCAGCCTCATGGGCTGGATGTCGGTGCAGGCGCACCAGAACCCGTTGCGTCCCGAGACCTTTGCGCGCGCGCTGCGCGAAACCCTGCTGCAGCATGTGCCCAGCGAGCAGGCGCGCACCGCGCTGATCACGCCGGCGGCCGGCATCCTCGGCAACAGCCTGCGCTCCCTCTACAAGGAGCTGGCCGACTGGCTGCGCTCGCAGGGCATCGAGCCCGTCGTGCCCTTGCTGACGGCCTCGGGTGGTGACGCCAGCGGCAGGCCGGTCGAGAACCCGGTGACCCGCACCATGCTCACGCTGGACAAGCTGCGCAAGTTGCTGACCACCGAGATCGAGCTCGGCGGCGGTGCGCACAAGGGCAAGGACTTCCTGCACACGGTGCCGGCCTCGATGGTGGCGATCGAGGACCTGAAGATGGTCGAGCCCATGATCAAGCGCCTGAGCGAACGCGCGCTCAAGGACGCCAAGGCCACGGCCAAGAACAAGGGCGGCAACATGAACCGCGAGCTCGGCCAGCAGCTGGGCGAGGAGGTGGTGCGCCTGATGCTGGAGAACCTGGGCAAGGACCAGCGCCTGCTGCCGCCGGTGCGCGCGCAGGTCAAGGAGCTGGAGCCGCTGCTGTTGCAGCTGGCGCAGAACGATCCGCGCTTCTTCAGCGACAAGCGCCATCCGGCGCGCCAGTTCCTGGACCGCATCACGCACCAGAGCCTGGGTTACAAGACCGAGAACGACGAGCGCTTCCAGCGCTTCCTCAAGATGGTCACCTCGGCCGTGCTTGAACTGCTGGGCAGCGACGGTCATCCCGAGTCCTTTGCCCGGGCGCTGACCATGCTCGATGCCCAGTGGGCCCGCGTGGACCTGGCTCTCAAAGCCAGGCAGGAAGAGGCAGCCAAGGCCCTCATGCATGCCGAGCAGCGTAACCTGCTCGCGCAACGTCTGGCGGCCGACTTCCAGGAGCGCATGCGCGACAAGAAGATCCCCGAGTTCATCCAGACCTTTCTGAGCGGGCCCTGGCCGCAGGTGGTTGCCGAGTCGCAGCTGCGCGCGAGCGGCACCGACGATGCCGACGGTTATCTGGCACTGGTCGATGACCTGCTCTGGAGCGTGCAGTCCAAGCTGGCGCGGCGCAATCGCGCACGCCTGGTGCAGCTTGTCCCCAATCTGCTGGTCAAGCTACGTCAGGGTCTGCAGCTCATCGACTACCCGCCGGAGCGCATTCCGCGCTTTCTCGACGACCTGATCGCGCTGCATGAGAAGGCCTTCGAGCCGCCCAAGGTGAAGCCGCCCACAGCCCCGCCGGCTGCTGAGGTGCCGGTGGCCAAACCCCTGCGGCCCGGGGTGGTCCCGGAAGAGCTGGGCGGGCCGGTCGACGGTCTGGAGGTGACAGAGCTGGCAGGCCTGCCCGACGATCTACCCGAGGAGTTTTCGCAGGACCCCGGGGAGGAGAGCACGGGCTTTGGCGTGATCGAGGCCGGCGATGCGGACCAGATCTGGATGGCGGGCCATGAGGCCGACGAGGCGGGTTACCTGCCCGAGGGCGACGTCATGCCCGACGCCGGCACGGCCGGGGCGCCGATGTCGGCCAGCTGGAATGCGGCCGACCTGGCCATCGGTTGCTGGGTCGAGCTGCAGCTCAAGGGCGAGTGGGTACGGGCCCAGCTGACCTGGGCCAGCCCGCACCGCACGCTCTTCATGTTCATCTCGGGCAAGGGCCTGGCGCATTCCATGTCGCGCCGCACCATGGAGCAGCTGCGCACCCGCGGACTCATGCGCATCGTGTCCGAGCGCCATATGGTGGACAACGCCCTGGACGCCGTGGCCCAGGCAGCCCTGCTCAACGAGCGCAAGCAGCCGCCCAAATCCTGAGCCGTAGCCTCTGCAGACCGTCGGGCTGGGATAATGCGGCTTTTACCCCCGCAGAATTGACCGCTCATGGCCCAATACGTCTTTTCCATGAACCGCCTCGGCAAGATCGTGCCGCCGAAGCGCTACATCCTCAAGGACATCTCCCTGTCCTTCTTCCCCGGCGCCAAGATCGGCGTGCTCGGCCTCAACGGCTCGGGCAAGTCCACCCTGCTCAAGATCATGGCCGGCGTGGACAAGGAGTACGAGGGCGAGGCCATCCCCATGGCTGGCCTGAAGATCGGCTACCTGCCGCAGGAGCCGCAGCTCGACCCCAATGAAACCGTGCGCCAGGCCGTTGAAGGCGGCATGGGCGAATCCAAGGCCGCCCAGGCCCGACTGGAAGAGGTCTACGCTGCCTATGCCGAGCCGGATGCCGACTTCGATGCCCTGGCGGCCGAGCAGGCCAAGCTCGAGGCCATCATCGCCACCGCCGGCGATGGCGGCGAGCACCAGCTGGAGATCGCCGCCGACGCGCTGCGCCTGCCGCCATGGGACGCCGTGATCAAGAACCTTTCCGGCGGCGAGAAGCGTCGCGTGGCGCTGTGCCGCCTGCTGCTGTCCAAGCCCGACATGCTGCTGCTCGACGAGCCGACCAACCACCTGGATGCCGAATCGGTGGACTGGCTGGAGCAATACCTGCAGCGCTTCCCCGGCACCGTGGTGGCCATCACCCACGACCGCTACTTCCTCGACAACGCCGCCGAGTGGATCCTGGAACTGGACCGCGGTCAGGGCATCCCCTACAAGGGCAACTACTCCCTGTGGCTGGAGCAGAAGGAAGCCCGTCTGGAGCAGGAGCAGCGCACCGAGGACGCCCGCACCAAGGCCATGAAGAAGGAACTGGAGTGGGCGCGCCAGAACCCCAAGGGCCGTCAGGCCAAGAGCAAGGCCCGTCTGGCCCGCTTCGAGGAACTGAGCGACTACGAATACCAGCGTCGCAACGAGACCCAGGAAATCTTCATCCCCGTGGCCGAGCGCCTGGGCAACGAAGTCATCGAGTTCAAGAACGTCACCAAGTCCTTTGGCGACCGGGTGCTGATCGACAACCTGAGCTTCAAGGTGCCCGCGGGCGCCATCGTCGGCATCATCGGCCCCAACGGCGCGGGCAAGTCCACGCTGTTCAAGCTGATCGCCGGCAAGGAGCAGCCCGACAGCGGCGAGGTCAAGATCGGCCAGACCGTGCAGATGGCCTTCGTCGACCAGCACCGTGACGAACTGGCCAATGACAAGACCGTGTGGGAAGACATCTCGGGTGGTCTGGACATGATCACCGTGGGCAAGTTCCAGATGCCCAGCCGCGCCTACTGCGGCCGCTTCAACTTCAACGGCGGCGACCAGCAGAAGAAGGTGGGCATGCTCTCCGGCGGTGAGCGCGGCCGCCTGCACCTGGCCAAGACCCTGGCCACGGGTGGCAACGTGCTGCTGCTGGACGAACCGTCCAACGACCTCGATGTCGAAACCCTGCGCGCGCTGGAAGACGCGCTGCTGGAGTTCGCCGGCTCGGTCATGGTCATCAGCCACGACCGCTGGTTCCTGGACCGTATCTGTACCCACATTCTGGCCGCCGAGGGCGACAGCCAGTGGGTCTTCTTCGACGGCAACTATCAGGAGTACGAGGCCGACAAGAAGAAGCGACTCGGTGAGGAAGGCGCCGCGCCCAAGCGGGTGCGCTACAAGGCCCTGAAGTAATCGTGTGGAGCTTTCCCGTCTTGCTCCTCTGCGCCTGAACCGATAGAGTCCTGATCAACGGTCATGTCTACTCGCCCTGTTCCTGTCGCGCCGACGCCCGAGCTGACAGCCTTGTTGCACGAGGCTGCCCGTCAGGGACTGAATGTCATGGACGAGCTCCTGCGAGAGGGACGAGAAGGGTTGCGTCGCTACGCTGAACAGACGCGTGACCTGGCTGAGCGGGACAACCGCGCGCGTGCCGTCATGGCGCTGACGCAAGTCGCACCAGATCTGCGCCGACGCTATCCGGAGATGCTGCGCCTTGCCTTTGAGCGCGAGCTTGGAGACAACCCGCTCAGCACGATCGTCGATACCGGGCCGTCGAGCATCCGCTTCGACCAGCTCGAGCTGATGGACGAGCAGCAGGTGCAGCAGCGCATCAGCACAGTGCGTGGTCTGCAGCAGGTCCTGCTCGAGTCCGAGCTGGAGTTGTCCGAGCTCAACGCACTGGTCAGCGCCCTGATGGGTTTTGCGCAGGTCCGCTCCGAGCGCAATCCCCTGCGCCCCGAGGTTTTTCTGGAAGTCCTGCAAACCCTGCTGGCGGAACAGCCGGGCGATGGGCGTACGCACGCCTATTGGTCGCAGGTCCTCGTTCCCCTGCTGGGCAAGCAGTTGCGGGAGGTCTATCGCAGTCTGCTGGGGCAGCTCAGGCAGCAGCGTATCCAACCCGCGCGCTATGCCATCCAGCGTCCGGTCCAGATGGGCAGCGCGGGTCCGGCGCGCGGCAACACCGTTTCGGCTCCGGGGGCTGCCGTCCTTGCCACGTCGGGTGCGGGGCCTGCGCCCAGGCCGGCCGCCGTTGCGGCCGCGCAGCTGACGGTGCAGCAGTTGCATGGCCTGGTGTCGGGCTCGGCCCAGAACCCGGAGCAGCTGGCGCAGGAAGTGGTCAACCTGATCATTGCCAACATCGCCGGTGATCCGCGTATCCTGCCGCCGGTCTGGCAACTGATCTACGAGCTGGAGCCGGCGCTGCTCGCGCTGGCGCGCAACGATCTGAATTTCTTCCACGACAAGAAACATCCCGCGCGTCTGTTGCTGGAAGAGGTTGTGCAGCACAGTTTTGCATACCCGGAAGAAGCAACGCCTGGCTTCGAGGACTTTCTAGCGCATCTGCGAATGGCGCTGGGTGAAATCGACCCGGCACGGGCTGGTCACCCTGCAATTTTTGCCGCAGCGCTGGAGCGCTTGCATCGCCACTGGGCCCAGGCCGAGCAGGTCCGCGAGGCGCAGCGGCAGGCGGCCGTCCAGGCTTTGCAGCAGGCCGAGCGCCGCAACGAGCTGGCGCGACAGATCGCTGAACACATCCGCCAGCAACCCGACACCGTGCTGGTGCCCGATGTCGTGGTCGATTTTGCCTGTGGCCCCTGGGCCCAGGTCATGGCCAAGGCCAGGATCGATGGTTCGGCGGGTGGCTCGGGCGGGGCGGATCATGTGGCCCTGCTCGAGGATCTGTTTTGGAGTGTGCGCCCCGATCTGACCCGCCAGCAGCCCGGCCAGCTGGTCAAGCTCATTCCGCAACTCGTGCAGGGTCTGCGCCAGGGTTTGGCGCTGATCGACTACCCTGCCGAGCAGACCGAGCATTTCTTCGCCCAGCTGTTTGCCCTGCACCAGGGTGGCATGGATGGCATGTCGTCCGCGCGCAGCCTGCGTGCCGCCACCCCTGCCCCGGCTCAAGGGCCCTGGCTGGCTCCGGAGGAGGCACGGGATTCAGGCTTCATGGATGACATGGTCGAGGCGCCCAGGGGCGATTTCGCGGCGACGGTCCCGGCCGACTTCCCCGCGACCGAGCCCATGGGCCTGGTGGACCGTGGGTCCGAGACCGAGCCGGCACCGCTGGAGTCGGCGGCGGATGCTGCCGGGCTGCAGCTGGACCAGCTTCAGCCCGGCAGCTGGATCGAGCTGCAGGTCAGCGGGCAATGGGTGCGCCTGCAGCTGGTCTGGCTCAGTGACAACGCCAGCCTCTGCCTGTTCTCCAGCAGCAACGGCGCCAACCATTCGATGACGCGGCGCATGTTCGACCGTCTGGTGGCCCAGGACCAGCTGCGTCTGGTGTCGCAAGGGGCCGTGGTCGACCGCGCTTTCGATGCCGTGGCTGAACTGGCCATGCGCAACAGCGTCTACATGGACATCCAGGCCGACCCTCAGCCCTGAGGGCTGCTCAGACTTGCCCGGGCGGCGGCGCCTCGCCGCGCAGGCGCCGCCGTACCAGATCGATGTGGTTGCGCAGGGCGTAGAGCTCGTCGGCGTAGGACAGCGGGATGCGGATGCGACCCACCCGCGTCTCCAGCTCGTCCAGCTCCTGCACCAGGGCGTCGACCGTGGTCTGGCCGGTCTGCAGCCGTTCCTCGATCTGCCTCAGCTGCGCGTACCAGCGGAACACGCGCGAGCGCACGCGGAATTCATAGAGCGGCGGCACGATACGGCCCAGGGGCAGCAGCAGGGCGATGATCAGGCCCAGGGCCAGCCACATGCGTTCGAGCAGATTGGCCAGGGTGAAGGGCAGGTAGCGCTGCAGCAGGGGCACGCCGTTGCGCAGGGTGCGCTCGGCCTCGCGTGCCAGCGGGTAGCCGGCCAGATCCGCATTCGGGTAGCTGCGCGCCCGGTTGAACCAGCCGGCGCCGCGGTGCAGGCGCAGCGAGGCCTGGGAAAAGAGCTGCAGCAGGGCGGGATGCACCTCGGGGCCGGCCAGCAGCGTGGTGGTGGTCGCCACCAGGCGTACATCGCGCGGCGGCAGGTCGGTGGCCAGATCCACCACGCCACGCGGCAGGGTGACGGGGCTGAGGAAATGAAAACGCCGTGCATAGGCTTCGCTCTGCGCCAGGTCCATCAGGGCGATGCCCGGGGTCTTGAGCAGCATCTGCACCAGCAGTGACTCCGGCGCCGAGGCGAAGACCAGTGCGTCGATGCGCCCGTCCAGCAGTGCAACCACGGCCGGCGTGGGTTCGAGCTGCTGCAGTTGCATGCGCTGCGGGTCCAGGCCATTGGCCTCGATCAGCTGCTGCATCAGCGCGGGCACGCCGCTGCCCGCCGTCCCGACGTTGACGCGCAGGCGCTGCAGATCACGCAGCCCCTCGAGCCGGGGCACGGCCGCGCTGCGGTAGAAGATCCACAAGGGTTCGACGAAAAGATTGCCGAGCGCGCTGAGTTCTTCGTCTTCGTCGGCCGCACCGCTGCCCCCCTGCACAAAGCCCAGGTCCACCTCGCCGCGGCGCAGCAGTTCGAGGTTCTCGGCCGAGCCCTGGCTGGGCCGCAGCACCACCTCGATGCCCTGCTGCGCCAGCAGCCGCGCGTAACGCTGGCCCCACTCCTCATAGGCGCTCTGTGCCGGTCCGGTGGCCAGCGTGACGCGTCGCGGTGGCATGGGGTCCAGCCACCAGTAGGCCAGTGCCAGCAGCGCGGCTGCCAGCAGCACGAAGGGCGCGGCCGGCACCAGCAGGTCGCGCAGATGGGCCAGCCAGAGGGAGAGCTTTTGCGTCATGGCTGGATCAATTCGGTACAGGCGGGCCAGTGCTGCGCGCCCACGCTCAGGCCACGCGCGGCATGCACGGCGTTGACCACGGCGCGGGCCGTGGCCTCGGCCGCCAGCGTGGCCAGCAGCAGCATGTCTGCAGGGCGGCCACTGGTGCCGGTGCCCAGGGCGAAAAGGGTGTCGCCGTCGAGCTGGGTGTGCACGGGGTTGATGCTGCGCGCCAGCCCGTCATGGGCCACCTGGGCTAAGCGTTGCGCCTGAGCCTTGTCCAGCACCGCATCCGTGGCGATCACGCCGATGGTGGTGTTTTTTCCGGCCAGCGCGTGCCGCGCTTGCAGGCCCTGCAACAGGGCCTGGCGTGTGTCCTGCAGCGTCCGACCGTCGGCACTGCGGGCGCCAGCCAGCAGGCGTCCCGAGGCCGGGTCCAGCACATCGCCGACGGCGTTGCAGACGATGAGCGCGCCCACCGTATGGCCTGCGGCCGTCACACTGGCTGTGCCCACGCCGCCCTTCATCGCGCGCTCCGCGCCCAGCAGCTTGCCCACCAGCGCGCCGCTGCCGGCGCCCACATTGCCTTGCGCGGGGGCCTGGCCGCTGGCTGCCGCACAGGCGCGGTAGCCGGCCTCGGCATCGGGGCGGATGCGGCCATCGCCCACGCCCAGGTCGAAGATCACGGCCGCTGGCACGATGGGCACCAGGCCATGGCCCGTGTCCAGGCCGATGCCCTGCTGCTCCAGCCAGCGCATCACGCCGCCGGCCGCGTCCAGGCCCCAGGCGCTGCCGCCGGCCAGCAGCACGGCGTGCACCCGCTGCACGAGGTTGCCGGGCGCCAGCAGATCGGTCTCACGCGTGCCGGGCGCGGCCCCGCGCACGTCGACGCCGCCGACGGCGCCCGCACGCGCCAGCACCACGGTGCAACCCGTGGGGCGACGGGTGTCGCTGTCATGGCCGACTTCGATGCCGGTCACATCGGTGATGGCGCCGGGATAGGGCAGGGGGGAAGCATGCATGCGCCGATGATACGCAGCGCCGCAGGCTCAGCGTCTCAGAACCTCAATCCATGACCTGGATGCGGACCGGCACCACGCCCGCGTTGAGGCTGGCGATGCTCCTGAAAGCCGAGCTGGAGAGATCGATGATGCGGCCCTTGACGAAAGGTCCGCGGTCGTTCACGCGCACCACCACGGTCTTGCCGTTCTGGGTGTTGGTGACCTTCACGCGTGTGCCGAAGGGCAGGCTGCGGTGGGCCGCCGTGAGCTTGCCCTGGTCGAAGCGTTCACCATTGGCTGTCTTGCGGCCGTGGAACTCGTTGCCGTAGTAGGACGCCTGCCCGGTATCGCTGTGGCCGGAGGCGCTGGAGTTCGGCGTGCTGCTGCAGCCGACCAGCAGGGCCAGCATCAGAAGGCAAGCCGCGCCGGCCCATCGCAGGCAGGCCGACCGGGGCGGGAGCATCATGAGCATATGCATGCGGTCCACTATAAAACCGCCTTGCCCGCCAGTCTTGCGGAATGTCCCGGGTCTGTTGCGGACCGGCCGCAACGGATCGACAGGCGGTGGCGTGAGCCGACCGGCGGCGGCACCTCAGGCCGAGGGCTTGCGGGCGATGAGGGTCACGAAGGATTTGACGGTGTCGCCGGGTGCGGGGAAGTCACGCAGCTCGAACAGTTCCAGAGTCCAGCCGGCAAAGCGCTCGCGCAGCTGCTGCGCTGTCAGCAGGCAGTGGCGCTGCGGGTCGAACATGGCCAGATAGCTCGTGCCTTCGACCAGCACATTGAGCACCATCACACCCCCAGGCCGCAGCCGCTGCTGCAGCTGCGCCAGCTGTTGCAAGGCGCTGTCGCAGTCCAGGAACATCAGCAGCCCGATGCAGACCACGCTGTCGAAATCATCGCTGAGCCGGTAGGCCGAGAGCTCGGCCTCGCGCGCATCGATGGCCAGTCCCTCGTCCTGCGCAACCTGCCGCAGATGGGCAATCGCCGTTGCGCTGGCGTCGAGCGCAAGCACCTCGCAGCCGCGCCGCGCGGCGGCCAGGCTCAGCTGGCCCAGGCCGCAACCATAGTCCAGCACGCGCCCCCGCAGCCAGGGCAGGGCGGACTCCTCGAAGGGGTTGAGCGTGTGCTCCTGCTCACGCAGCTGACGCTGGAACTGCCGCTCGAAGAAGTCGACGCTGTGGGAGAGGCTCATGGCGTGCACTGTAAGCGATGAGGCGGCAGGGTCTCCCTGGCCCACGGCCACCAAAATACTGTATAAATAAACAGTTCCAAGGAGGCGGTCATGAGCGAATTCAAGCTACCCCTGCATGCGCTCAAGGGACGCGGTGCGGCTAGCCGCACCGCGCATCGCTTTGAAAGGGAAGCGCGTGCAGCCTACGACGACGGCTGGGGCACCTGGGACGAAGCGCTGGCCGACGAGGCGCCGAAGTGGCAGACCGAGATCCGCTGGGAGGAAGCACGCAGCGCCCTGGTGCGCAACGACTCGCCCGACATCGCCTTCGATCTGTCGATCAATCCCTACCGCGGTTGCGAGCACGGCTGCAGCTACTGCTACGCGCGGCCCACGCACAGCTATCTGGGCCTGTCGCCGGGGCTGGACTTCGAGCGCGTGATCATCGCCAAGCGTGGCCTGGCCGATCGCCTGCGCGAGGAGCTGGCCGCGCCCGGCTACCGCCCCAGCCATCTGGCCATCGGCACCGTGACGGACTGCTAACAGCCCGTGGAGCGCGAGCTCCAACTCACGCGCGCGCTGATCGAAGTGCTGCGTGATGCGCGCCATCCCTTTGCGCTGGTCACCAAGTCCAGCGGGGTCGAGCGCGACCTCGACCTGATCGCCCCGATGGCGGCCGATCAGCTGGCTGCGGTCTACGTGACCATCACCACGCTCGACGGCGAACTCGCCCGGCAGCTGGAGCCGCGTGCGGCCTCACCGCAGCGGCGGCTGCGCACCATCCGCACCCTGGCCCAGGCCGGCGTGCCCGTGGGCGTGAGCGTGGCGCCGCAGATTCCCTTCATCAACGAAGACATGGAGCAGGTGCTGGCCGCCGCCGCCGAGGCGGGGGCGCGCAGCGCCTTCTACACCGTGCTGCGCCTGCCCTGGGAGCTCAACGAGGTCTTCCAGCAGTGGCTGCAGCTGCATTACCCGCAGCGCGCGGCGCGCGTGATGGCGCGCATCCGCGAGATGCGCGGCGGCCAGGACTACGACAGTGACTGGGCCACGCGCATGCGCGGCAGCGGCCTGTGGGCTGATCTGATCGCCCAGCGTTTCCACAAGGCCTGTACACGCCTAGGCCTGAACCGCGAGCGCATCGCGCTGGACCGGACACAGTTCCGGCCGGGGCTGACGCAGGGACAAGCCTCGCTCTTCTGAACAGAGTGGGCCGGGCGTGCATTATTTCTCGTTGGCAGGGTTATCCATGCCGCGCCGCCGCCGCGCGCTGCCGCATCATCCACCATCAGCTCCGGCGCCCAAGACCACAGTCCACATAGGGAGGCTTGCTGCCGGTGTTAGGCTAGACCCGCATGATGAAGCTCGTACCCAAGCATCGATACGCCGGGGCTCTCGCGGCGACCCGGCGCCGTACCGTGCTGCACGCCGCAGCGGCACTGTCGCTGGGCGGTGCGCTGGGCGGCTGTGCCCCTCCGGAGCCGCCCTTACGTCTGGGCAGCATCGTCTTCCCGGGCTACGAGTTCGTCTTTCTCGCACGCGAGAAAGGGTGGCTGGACGAGCGCCAGGTGCGCCTGATCGAGCTGCTGTCCAACACCGATGCCTTGCGGGCGTTGGCATCCGGCCAGCTGGAGGCCGCGATGCTGACGCTCGACGAAATGCTGTCAGCACAGGCCGACGGCCTGGATCTGTGTGCCGTGTTGATTCTGGATGTCTCGGCGGGCGCGGACGCCGTGCTCGCCCACCCACCCCTGACCTTGAAGGAGCTGGCGGGCCGACGGATCGCGGTGGAGGACAGCGCGGGCGGCGCCATCATGCTCAGTGCCCTTCTGGCTGCAGCCGGTTTGCGGATCGAGCAGGTACGCAAGGAATCCTTCACCCTGGACCGCAGCATCGAGTTCTACCGTGAGCGCCGGGTCGACTTCATCATCTCGGTCGAACCCTGGGTCAGCCAGCTGGAGCGACTCGGTGCCCGGCGCATTTTCGACAGCGCCCGCATCCCGGGACGCATCGTCGATGTGCTTGCCGTACGCCGCAGCGTCCTGGACAGCCATGCCGACGCCGTGCGTCAGCTGGTTGCAGCCCACTTCCGTGCCCTGGCTCATTGGCGGTCCCAGCCCGAAGAGGCGCAGAGGCTTCTCGCTGCACGCCTGCGTCTCGGTCCGTCCGAGGTGTCGACGGCCTACAAGGGCCTGGAGATGCTGGATGTGGCGGACAACCGTGCGTGGATGCAGCGAGACGGTCAGCTCGCAAGGGTGCTGCAGGAATTGCAACCCGCCATGCAACAAGACGCCCTGTTGCAGCGTGCCTTCGGCCTTGCCGAAGTGGCGGATTCCTCCTTTTTGCCTCCGGGAAGGTGAGCCGGTGGGGGCGCGTCATCTCAGTCTGCGTCGCGCACTGCCCCTGGGCGTGTTGCTGGTTTTCGGTTTGCTGCTCGCCACGTTCCATGCCATTGATGTGCGCAATGCCGAGCGCCACGTGATCGAGCGCGCGAGTGCAGATGCGCTGCTGCAGGTCGAACACATGGCACGCTCGGCTCAGCGCGACCTGCTGCGCGATCCGGCGGCGGTGGGTGCTGATCTCTCGGTGGCCGCGACCGAGCCGCGCCTGCGTGTGCTGGCCGTGATCAATGCGGATGGGGGCGTTGAGCTCGCGCACCGCCTGGCGTGGCAGGGGCATGCTGCCGCCGACGTGATCCCCGGTTTCTCGACCGGCTGGTTCAACCAGGTCACGCGCGGGCGCCAGCCGGAGTTGCAGGTGGACAAGGCAAGTCGACGGGTACGTGTGCTGGCGCCCTACTTCATTGTTTTCGAGGGGCCGGTGCTGCGTTCGACCGCGCGCGGCGCCGTGTTCCTGGAGTTCGACCTGACGCACGAGTACGAGCTGGTCAAGTACCAGACACTGCAGCACTTGCTGATCCAGCTGCTCATCGTCTCTGCACTGTCGGCCGTGCTGGGCTGGCTGCTGCGCCGGCACGTGGCGCAGCCACTGGCCGACGTCGAGCATTCGGTCAACCAGCTCGCGGCGCGACCTGATGCAGCCCTGCGTGTGCCAGAGAAGGGACCCAAGGAAGTGGTGGCGCTGGCACGCGGCTTCAATCGCATGAGCGAGCGGATACACCAGGCGCAGATGCAGCTCGAGCACAGCCGTGCCCGCAACGCGGCCATCCTGGAGACGGCGCTGGACGCGATCATCACGGTGGACCGGCAGCAGCGCATTACCGACATGAATCCCTCTGCCTTGTCGATGTTCGGTTATGCAGCCCATGAAATCGTGGGTCAGCCGGTGCACGAGTTGCTGCCCGAGAGATTTCGTTCGGGGCATGGTGAGCAGATGAAGGCTTTCGCTCGCGGCACCGAGAGCCACCGAGCCATGGGTCGGCAGGCGGCGGTCTTTGGGCGCCGCAAGAACGGCGATGAGTTCCCGATTGAAGTGTCGATTTCGCACCAGCGCATCGATGGTGAGCTGATGTTGACCGCCATGCTGCGCGACATCTCCGAGCGGCGACGTGCCGAGCAGGAGATCCTTACCCTCAACACCCGGCTCGAGGCTTTGGTCGCAGAACGCACGGCCGAGCTTGCCACGGTCAACGATCAGCTGCAGCTGATCTTCGCGGCCGTTCCGGTGGGCATCGTGCGCTTCGAGCAGCGAATCATCGTGTCATGCAACCGCCGACTGGAGGAGATCTTCGGCTACGGGCCGGGTGAGCTGGTCGGCCAGTCTGCGCGTGTGCTCTATGCCACCGAGCAGGACTGGCTGGACACGGGCGCCCGGGCCTATGCCATGGTGCGGGCCGGGCAGCTGCACCACGACGAAGTACAGATGCGCCGGCGCGACGGCAGCCTGTTCTGGCTGCGCGTCACAGGCCGGCGATTTGGTGGTACCGACGAACAGCCGGGCCTGCTTGGCATCATGGAGGACATCAGTGATGAGCGGGCCGCACGCGAGGCGCTGCGCGAGGCCAAGGAGCTGGCCGAGTCGGCCAGCCAGGCCAAGAGTGCCTTTCTCGCGAACATGAGCCACGAGATCCGCACGCCGATGAATGCCATCATCGGCATGTCCTACATGATGCTCAAGACCGAGCTCAATGTGCGCCAGCGCGAGTACTTGCGCAAGATCCAGGGCGCCAGCCAGCACCTGCTGGGCGTCATCAACGACATCCTCGACTACTCCAAGATCGAGGCTGGCAAGCTGGGCGTCGAGCGCATCGAATTCCAGCTTGACAAAGTGCTGGACGACGTCGCGAACCTGGTTTCCGAGAAGGCCTCCGCCAAGGGCCTGGAGTTGCTGTTCGACATTGATCCCGCTCTGCCGCGCCAGCTGGTCGGCGATCCTTTGCGCCTGGGGCAGGTGCTGGTGAACTACGCCAACAATGCGGTGAAGTTCACCGAGCACGGGGAGATCCAGATCCAGCTGCGCCTGCGTGAGCGCTTCGAGGGTGAGATCCTGCTTTATGGCGCCGTCATTGACACCGGCATAGGTATTGCGCCGGAACAGCAGGCGTTGTTGTTCCAGAGTTTCCAGCAGGCCGACAGCTCCACCACGCGCCAGTTCGGTGGTACCGGACTGGGCTTGGCGATCTGCAAGCAGCTCGCGCGCCTGATGGGCGGCGAGGTCGGCCTGCACAGTCTGCCCGGTCAGGGCAGCACCTTCTGGTTCACGGCGCGGCTGGGTATCGGCAGCACGCCGCAGCGTGCCCCGGCGCTGAGCCAGGAGCTGGCGGGCCGGCGCGTGCTGGTGGTGGACGACAACGAGAGTGCGCGCCAGCTGCTCAGCGGCATGCTCTCAGGCATGCAGCTTCAGCCTGACACGGCATCCTCCGGCGCGCAGGCGCTGGCTGCGCTTGATCGAGCCGAAGCCGAGGGTCGTCCTTACGAGATCGTGTTTCTCGACTGGCAGATGCCTCAGATGAATGGTGTGGACGTCGCTCGGCGTATCCATGCCCGTGCGCTGGCCCACCAGCCGCGGCTGGTCCTGGTGACCGGTTACGGACGCGAGGAGGTGCTCAAGAGCGCAGAGGAAGCCGGCATCCGTGATGTGCTGATCAAGCCGGTCAGTCCCTCGCTGCTGTTCGAGGGCGTGGTGCGTGCGCTGAGCGCACCATTGCCCGACCTCGCAGAGCCGTCGAACGGGCTGGCCATGTCGGGAGCGACCCCTCAGTTTGAGGGCGCGCGTGTGCTGCTGGTGGAGGACAACGAACTCAACCAGGAAGTTGCGACCGACCTCCTGCGCGATGCCGGCCTGCTGGTCGAGCTGGCCGTCAACGGTCAGCAGGCGGTGGACCGGGTCCGGGAGGAGGACTACGACATCGTGCTCATGGATATGCAGATGCCGGTCATGGACGGCCTGGAGGCCACGCGCCAGATCCGCAGCCTGCCCGGCAAGGAAGCACTGCCCATCGTGGCGATGACGGCGAACGCGTCGGACACCGACCGGCAGGCCTGTCTGGCGGCCGGGATGAACGATCACGTGGCCAAGCCCATCGAGCCCGAGCTGCTGTTTCGCAGCCTGCAACGCTGGTTGCCGCAGCGTGCAGCCGTGGCCGGGCTGGCCCGTCCGGCCCAAGCGGTGCCCCAGAGCGCGGAACTGCCAAGCATCAAGGGCCTGGACACTGCCCAGGGCCTGCGCCGCGTGCTTGGACGCAGTGATCGTTACCTCACCATGCTGCAACGCTTCGTCGAGGGACAGCGCGACGTGACGGACCGACTGGCCGCGTCGCTGGCCGGGGCTGATCTTGGCACAGCGCAACGTCTGGCCCACACGCTCAAAACAGTGGCGGGCAATATAGGCGCCAACGCCTTGCAGCAGGCCGCGGCCGAGCTGGAAGAGGCTTGTCATCCGCAGGCCAGTGCCGCGCAACGTGCGCAGGCGCAGCAGCGCTGTGCCAGCCTGCTGCCGCCGCTGCTCACGGCGCTGGATCAGCACCTGGAGCGGCAGAATGCACCGCCCATCATGACCCCGGAGGTCCCGCTGGACCCGCAGGCTGTCGCCGACGTCTGCCAGCGACTCGAGCGCCTGCTGGCCGACGACGACATGGAAGCCACCGAGGTCTATACGCAGCACGAGGCCATGGTGCGTGCCGGTCTGGGCGCGCGCCATGAGGCCTTCGCGCAGGCACTGCGCCAGTTCGATTTCGAAACGGCGCTGCAGGTCCTGCGCCTGCCATCCACCTGACGGGAGACATGATGAACCACGACATTCCCGCGCTGCCCGAGCGTGCCACCGTGCTGGTCGTCGACGACACCCCGGACAACCTGGCGTTGATGCAGTCGCTGCTGCGTGACACCTACAAGGTCAAGGCCGCCAACAACGGCGAGCGCGCGCTCAGGATCGTGTCCTCGGAGCAGCCGCCCGACCTGATCCTGCTGGACATCATGATGCCGGGCATCGACGGCTACGAAGTCTGTCGCCGGCTCAAGGCCGATGCGGCCACGCGCGACATTCCGGTCATCTTCCTGACGGCCAAGGCCGAGGTGGAGGACGAGCAGCTCGGCTTCGAGCTCGGCGCTGTCGATTACATCACCAAGCCAATCAGCCCGCCCATCGTGCAGGCGCGCGTTCGGACACATCTGGCGCTCAAGGCTACATCCGATTTCCTGCGTGACAAGAACGCCTTCCTCGAGCAGGAGGTGGACAAGCGTACGCGCGAGGTCATGGCCATCCAGGACGTGACCATCCTGGCCATGGCCTCGCTGGCCGAGACGCGCGACAACGAGACTGGCAACCACATCCGCCGTACCCAGCACTATGTGCAGGCGCTGGCGCGCCGGCTGTCCAACCACCCGCGCTTTGCCGCCTACCTGACCGTGCCGACCATCAAGCTGTTGTTCAAGTCGGCGCCGCTGCACGACATCGGCAAGGTGGGCATCCCGGACCGCATCCTGCTCAAGCCGGGCAAGCTGACGTCGGAGGAGTTCGAGATCATGAAGACGCATACCACGCTGGGGCGCGATGCCATCGCCCACGCGGAGCAGCAGCTGGGTGTCGAGGTCGGCTTCCTGACGATTGCCAAAGAGATCGCCTACTCCCACCAGGAGAAGTGGGACGGCTCGGGCTACCCCGAGGGCCTGCAGGGTGACGCGATTCCCATCTCGGCGCGCCTGATGGCCGTGGCCGATGTGTACGACGCGCTGATCAGCCGCCGGGTCTACAAGGACCCGATGCCGCACGAGGAGGCCATGGACATCATTCGACAGACGGCAGGCCGGCATTTCGACCCGGATGTCGTCGAGGCCTTCTTGGACATCCACGAGACCTTCCGTGCCATCGCCCTGGCTTACGGCGACAGCGACGCCGATCTGGCCCAGAAGGTGGCGTACCAGAAGATGGCGGCGGGCGCCCCCGTGGCGCCGCCGCCTGCCCCCTGACTGCCGCGCGTTAGCGATAGGCCTGGTAGACGCGCGCGCTACCGTCGCGCTGCACCAGCAGCACCTCGTAGGGATCCTTGTGGCCGCCATACTCCGGCCCGTCCATGCCGGGCGAGCCCACGGGCATGCCCGGCACGGCCAGGCCGAGGGCCTTGGGCTTTTCCTTGAGCAGGCGATGGATCTCACGCGCCGGCACATGGCCCTCGAGCACGTAGCCACCCACGAGACCGGTGTGGCAGGAGCCGTACCTGTCCGCCAGACCCAGGCGCCGGCGCTGTTCGTCCTTGCGCGCCTGCGGGAGATCGTGGAACTTCACCGCGAAGCCTTCGGACTCCAGGTGGCGGATCCAGTCCTTGCAGCAGCCGCAGGTCGGCGTCTTCCAGACCTCGATCACGGGACGTGTGTTCGCCGTGATGGACAGAGGGGCGAGGGCCAGCGCTGCGGCGTTGGCCAAAAGTGTACGTCGGTGCATGGTGTGGGCTCCGGTGTCAGAGGGGTCGGACCGTGATGCTGCCCTTCATGCCGGCCTGGAAGTGGCCGGCGATGAGGCAGGCGAACTCGAACTCACCTGCGCGGTTGAAGGTCCAGATGATCTCGCCGGTCTTGCCGGGATCGACGTGCACCATATGGGCCTCATCGTGGTCCATGTTGGGGTTCTTGAGCATGGCCTCGGCGTGTGCCGCGAGCGTCTCGCGCGTGCCGATGACCAGCTCGTGCAGCAGCTTGCCGGCGTTGCGCACGCGCAGGCGCACCGTCTCGCCTTGCTTCACCTCGATGCGGTCGGGGCTGAAGCGCATGTTGTCCGTCATGGTCAGCGTGATGGTGCGCTGGACCTGACGTGCCTCGCCGGCGATGCCCCAGGCCTGCTGCTGTTTGACAGCCATGTGGCTGCCATGAGCGGCCGCGCCGTGTGAGGCGTTGCCATGGGCCCAGGCCGGTCCGGCGCCGAGCAGCGCGGCGCAGAGGAGGGTGATGGTTGTAGTTCGCATGATTGTTCCGTGATCTGTCGGTTAGTGGGGGCGCGCGGCAGATGCTGCGCAGTCTGGCAAGGCGCAGGGCCTGCCGGCATCCGGCGTCCGCGCAGCCCCAGGGCTGGATCGCAGACGCACCTCGGGTGTGAGCCTCAGACTATGGGGGGCTTGAAGCCTGCCACGGGGTCGGCGCTGAGGGGGCGGAGCACGCGGGCCTGGGGCGCTGCATGGCCGGCCGGGACCAGCACTGCGGACACCGGCGTGCCAGGCAGTGCGGCCACGTGGCAGACCGTGCATTCACTGCACCCCTGATCGGCCTGCAGCTCGTCGGCGGGGATCAGGGGCGCGTGATGAGGGGTCGTACGTTCCGCCGCCGCGTGATCTTGTGCAGGCTGATGGCAGTCGCGCATCGCCGCCACATGCACATCGGCCATCGTATCCAGCCGCGTGCGCTCCATGGCCATGACATCGCCCAAACCGGCCCGAAGGGGCAGCAGGGCTGTCATCAGGATCAGCAGAAAGACGCGCATGACCTGAATGATATAGCCGGTGGACGAAAAGTTCCCCCTCAGAACACCCCAGCCTTCGCCTTGTCTATGTCAAAAAGATGTTGATCTGTGTCAAGACCACTTATCATGCTTCCCCCGCCCGTGACAAAGTGCATTGACGACGAGCGGGCGTTCCGCGTAACGTTGCACCCAAATAGAACCGTCCTTGGCCAAGATGCAAGGACCTGCAGCAGGGAGCTGTCTGTTCACGCAAAGCAAAGGCGCTTACCCGCATGCAAGTTTCTCCCTCCTCCCGCTCCGGTGAGTTGTCCGCTCAGGCCCTGCTGGGTGATCGGATCATGCTGGCCGCAATCGGTCTGAGTGCCATTGCGGCGATCATTCTTGGCTTCAATTTCGTCGAATCGGGGCTGGCCTGGGGTGCGTCTCTCGCCCTGGTGCTGATGGCCCTGGGGGTCTATGCGAGCAGCAAGGGCACGCTTCGGTCCAGCCTGGCCCTGGCCTTCATCCAGTCCTGCTTTGTCGCGCTGCACATCGATCTAGCCCGCGGCATGACCGAGTTCCACTTCGGCGTCTTCGTCACGCTGGCCCTGCTGCTGGTCTATCAGGACTGGCGTCCCATCGTGCTGTCCGCAGTCACCTTTGCCGTACACCACGTCGTCTTCGACCGCCTGCAGGCCGCGGGTTTCGGGCTCTACTGCCTGAGCCAGCCGGACTTTGCTGTCGTTGTTCTGCACGCCGTCTATGTGGTGATCCAGACCGCGCTGGAGGTGGTACTGGCCGTGGGCATGGGCCGTATGGCCCGCCAGGGTGCCGAGCTCAGCCACCTGGTTGCGGCTGTGGACCGGCCGGACGGCATTGCGCTCGACGGTCTGCAGGGCATCACCGTGCAGTCGCACGCCGCGCAGACCTTGCTGTCCACCTTGCAGCGCATGGAGGGGGCCGTGGCCCAGGTGCGTGCCTCAGCGGCCAGCATGGATACGGCCTGCGCCGAGATCGCGCAGGGTAACCAGGACCTGTCGGCCCGTACCGAAAGCCAAGCCAGCGCCTTGCAGGAAACGGCGGCCTCTATGGAGCAGCTGAACTCCACCGTGAAACAGAACGCCGACAACGCGCGCCAGGCCAACCAGCTGGCGCAGAGCGCCTCGACGGTGGCTGTGCAGGGCGGCGAGGTGGTGGCCCAGGTTGTGAACACCATGAAGGGCATCAACGATTCGAGCCGCAAGATCGCCGACATCATCAGCGTGATCGACGGCATCGCCTTCCAGACCAATATCCTGGCGCTCAACGCCGCCGTCGAGGCCGCGCGTGCGGGTGAACAGGGTCGCGGCTTTGCCGTGGTGGCCGGCGAGGTGCGCACCCTGGCCAGCCGCTCGGCCGAGGCGGCCAAGGAGATCAAGGCACTGATCAGCGACAGCGTGGGCCGCGTCGAGCAGGGCACGGCCCTGGTGGACCAAGCTGGGCACACTATGGAAGAGGTGGTGGCCAGCATCAAGCGCGTGACCGACATCATGGGCGAGATCAGCGCAGCCAGCAGCGAGCAGCACAAGGGTGTGGCCCAGGTGGGCGAAGCCGTAACCCAGATCGACCAGGCCACGCAGCAGAACGCCGCACTGGTGGAAGAGATGGCCGCCGCGGCCAGCAGCCTCAAGGGCCAGGCTGACGAACTCGTGCAGGCAGTCAGTGTGTTCAAACTGGCCGCGAGGGCCGGATCGCTCCCTATAGCGCCAGCCGTCGCTCGCCCACCTGCCGCTGCCTCCAAGCCAGCAGCTCCGCGTCCGACGAAGAAGCCCGTCGCACCGCCCTCGCTAGCCCGGCCTGTCGCGCCAGCGTCGTCCCGCAGCGTCTCTACCGTTCGAGAGTCTAACGACGACTGGGAGAGTTTCTAGGTCGGAGCCCTCAACTGAGGGGCGCGCGGTTCCTGAGCCAGCAGGCGCTCGATCTCCGGTGCGGGCACCGGCTGTGAATAGAAGTAGCCTTGCGCCGCATCGCAGCCGAAGGCCCGCAGCTGGTCGCGTATCTGCCCGGTTTCCACGCCTTCGGCCAGCGTGCGCAGGTTCAGGCTGCGGGCCATCTGGATGATGGCGCGCACGATGGCCGCATCGTCCGGGTCGCTCGCGAGGTCACGCACAAAGCCCTGGTCGATCTTGAGCAGGTCGATGTCGAGCTGCTTCAGATAGGCCAGGCTGGAGTAGCCGGTCCCGAAGTCGTCGATGGCCAGTTTCACGCCGACCTCCTTGAGCGCACGCACGCTGGAGAGCACGCTTTCCATGTTCTGGATCAGGATGGATTCGGTGAGCTCGAGCTCCAGCAGGTGCGGCGGCAGGCCCGAGGCCTCGAGCGCCCGTCGCACCGACTGCTCGACCTGGCCGCGCTTGAACTGGATGGCCGATAGGTTCACCGCCAGTGTCAGCGGCGGCAGACCCGCGCGCCGCCAGCGCATGGCCTGCTGGCAGGCCTGCTGCAGCACCCAGTCGCCCATGGCGACGATCAGCCCGCTTTCTTCGGCCACGCCGATGAAGCGTGCCGGCGCCACCAGGCCCAGTTCCGGGTGCTGCCAGCGGATCAGCGCCTCGACACCGGTCAGCTGTCCGCTGGCCAGGTCGTACTGGGGCTGGTAGTGCAGCAGGAACTCGTCACGCTCCAGCGCCCGGCGCAGTCCGTTGCGCATCAGCAGATGTTCGCCGGCTTCGGCGTCCATCGTCGGATCGAAGAAGTGGTAGGCATTGCGCCCCGCTTCCTTGGAGCGGTACATGGCCATGTCGGCCTTCTTGCGCAGGGTTTCGAAGTCGCGGCCGTCCTCGGGGCCGATGGCCACACCGATCGAGGCCGAGACCGACAGCTCCTGCGTGCCGATGCGCACCGGTTCCTGCAGCCGGTCCATGATCTTGAGCACCACGGCCGCGACGACCTCGGTGTCGGACAGTTCACCCAGCATCAGCAGGAACTCGTCGCCGCCCTGGCGGCTGATGGTGTCGCTGTCACGCACGCTTTCGCGCAGCCGGCGGGCCACCTCGCGCAGCAGCTCGTCGCCGGCGGCGTGGCCCAGCGTGTCGTTGATGGTCTTGAAGTTGTCCAGGTCCAGGTAGACCAGGGCGATGCGGGTCTGGTGGCGGTCGGCCTGGGCCATGGCCTGCACGAAGCGGTCCTGCACCAGCAGGCGGTTGGGCAGACCCGTCAGCGCGTCGTGGTAGGCCAGGTACTCGATGCGCTGCTCCGCGGCCTTGCGGTCCGTGATGTCCGAGCCCACGCCGCGGTAGCCGCGGAACACGCCCTGCTCGTCGAAGATGGGCGTGCCGCTGATGCTCAGGGTGCGTACCATGCCCTGGCTGTCACGCACCTGGTAGATGAAGTCGTGGAAGGGTTCGTGCCGGTTCAGCAGCGCGCGGTGGGCTTCCCAGCCCTCTTCGTCGGGCGAGACCACGGGCTGGTCCCAGCGCGTGCGTCCGATGTGCGGCACCATGTCCGCCCCATAGATGCCGCGCGAGACCTGGGTGAAGCGGAAGGCTTCGTCCTGTTCCCAGAACCAGTCGGTCGAGAGCTCGGCCAGGCTGCGAAAGCGTGCCTCGCTCTCGCGCAGCGTCTGCTGCTGGCGGTCGAGCCGGCCGACCATGTCGTTGAAGGCCTGCACCAGGGTGCCGATCTCGTCGTCGCGCTGCAGCGCCAGCTGGCGCTGTGGGCCCGGCCGGTCGTGCAGCGACCGCACATGTCGGGTCAAGGTCTCCAGCGGTGTCAGCGCGCGGCGCATGATCAGACCGATGAGTACCACCACCACCAGCGTGCCCGCGGCGATGCCCGTCAGCAGGAGGTTGCGCGCCTCGCGCAGCGGCTCCTCGGCCTCGGCCACGGGCAGGTTCACGCTGAGCAGCCAGGGCACTGTGCCCAGGTGCTTGAAGCTGCTCATCACCTCCTCGCCGCGCGACGTTACCACCGTGCCGCTGCCTTCGAAGCCGGCCACGGCGCGGTCGACCAGCGGATTGAGTCCGGGCTGCACGATAGGCTTGAGGATGCGTTGCGGGTTGCGGTTGGTGATGAAGATGCGCTCGCGCGTGAAGAGAGAGATGTAGCCGGTCCGCCCGAGCTTGACGTGGTTGAGGTCGGAGAGAAAGTTGCGCCCTTCGAGTTCGATGCTGCCGTGCAGCCGGCCCACCCCATTGCCCCGGCCGTCGAACAGCGGAATGCTGATGGTGATGGCCGGCCGGCCCTGGGCGCGCTCCGAGGCGAAGGGGCGTGAGATGTGGGGTTGCCGGGTCGCGGAGACCGAGCGATAGGCGTCCAGACCGCTCAGATCGCGCCCGCGCCGCCCGGGCAGGTAGGGCGACTCGGCGATCAGACGCCCGTCCTCCGAGAGCAGGGCCAGCCCGTCGGTGAAGATGGCACGCAGCGCGGCCTGGCGGTCCAGGAAGTCCTGGGCCGCACGCGCATCGCGCAGCGCCGCGGCCGGGACGTCACGCGCCGTGAGCTGCAGCAGTTCCTGGCTCTGCTCCAGCTTGTCGTCCAGCGCCTTGGCCAGGGTGCTGGCCAGTAGAAACTGGTCCTGGTAGAGGTTCTGGCGGAAGTTCTGGTCGAAGTGCCGCAGGGTGAGCCAGGTCAGCAGACCGGCAAAAACGATGAAGAGCAGGGCAACGGCCAGGACCACCCGGGTCTTGAGGCTGGTTGCGCGTAACCAGGGCAAACGCATGCCGTATATATACCCGCATTCGCCAAGCTTACGGACGCACGCCGGGAGATTCGACGGGCAGCCCGCGCGCCCGCTCGGCCAGGTAGAGCTCCAGCGCCACGAGCTCGGGCGCGCCCAGCGGCCAGGGCTGGGCCCGCACGCCGCTCAGGCAGCTGCGCAGGCGGCGCTGCAGCGAGCCCAGGCCCTGCCATTCCAGGCGGTACTGCGGGTAGCTGTTCGGATGGGCCTGCGGAATCAGCGTGCCGCCCAGGCGCTGGCCCCAGCGCTGGTCGTGGCACTGGGCGCAGGAGAGGTTGAGCTGGCCCAGGCGCTGCACATAGAGCGTGTGCCCCTGTTCCCGCAGCGCTTGCAGGCGCGCGTCTTCGGGCGGGCTCAGAGGCAGTCCACGTGACTGCAGCGCCACCAGGGCTTCCAGGGCCAACAGCTCCTCGCTCTCGAGCGGCCAGGGGGTGGCCTGTTGGTGCTGCGTGCGGCAGCGCTGGATGCGCTGCGCCAGGTTGAGCGCGCCGCCGCTGGGCGCATCGAAGGTTGGGTAGCGTGCCGCCACGCCACGCAGGCGCTGCACCTCGCCATGGCAACTCGCACAGGCGCGTTGCTGCGCGCCGGCCGGCCGCTGCCAGAGCTGCGCGCCCTGCTGGACCCAGAGCATGGCCGGGTTGCGCGTGTCGTCGCGCTGCATGGCCTGCAAGTCCGGGTGCATGGCCTCAACATCGGAGCGGCGCTGCTCGGGCGCCAGTTGCGCCTGCAGTGTGCCGGCCAGCAGCAGCGCCAGCCAGACGATACGGTGCGCCCTCATGAGACGGTGATCGCCACGCTCTCGCTGTGACGAAAGCCCTGTTCGCCCTCCCAGCTCAGGCGCAGCGTACCGCTGGCCACGGCCACGGTGTGGAAGGCGATCAGCGGGTTGGCCGATATCGCCGGCGAGAACTCGGCCACGAAGACGAGCTCCTCGTTGTAGTGGCAGCTGAAGCGCGTGAGGATGTTGCGCGGCAGGCGCTGGCCATCGGCGCCGGGGCGGAAGCCCGACTCCATGGGGTGGCCGATGATGGCGCTGATCTCGATCACCTCGCCCCGGCGCGCCGTCTTCGGCACCTTGATGAGGGTGCGCGCGCTCACTGCAATTCCTCCAGGCAGGCGGCGAGCGCGACGATGACTTCCACCGTCTGCTGCCAGCAGCTGCCGTCGCTCAAGCGCGCCACCGCCGTGAGCTTTTGCGTGGTGGCCAGACGGATGCGCGTACTCACCTGCGCCTTGCCTGCGCGCGGGCCCAGCTGGCAGCGCAGCACATCGGCCTGCGGATTGCGTTCGTTGAAGACGGCGATGGCCACCACATGGTCGGACGCCGTCATGGGGCCGTCCACCCGCACGGCCAGCGGAACCGTGTTGCCGTTGTCCACCAGGGTGGCGATGTCGATCTGCACACGCCCGCTCTGCACGGGCGTGCCGCCGGCCCAGGCACGCACAGCGTCCTGCAGCTGGTTGTTGGCCTGTGCCGGGCGCAGCAGCAGCCAGCCGGTGAGGCCGGTGGCGGTCCGCAGCAACAGACGGCGTTCCATGCGTTTCAGTCTCTCAGCGTCATCAGCCAAGCGATCACGTCCTCGATCTGCTGGGCGTCGAGGATGGGGCGGTCCTGCCAGCGTGCACCCACGCGCGTGAAGCCTGCGCTGCGGTAGTAGGCCGGCATGATGCTGTCCGGGTTGAAGTGTTGCGGATTGACGAGACGCAGGCGCAGTTGCGCGGCATTCCAGCGTGTACCGGCGCCGGCGAGATCCGGCGCGAGATTGCCCTGAAAGCGCTCCTCGGGAACCGGGCCGCTGTGGCACAGCAGGCACAGGCCCTGGCTGCGGCTGGCCGCAATGGCGCGACCGCGTGCCGCGTCACCCGTCTTGCCTTCCAGCGCCGCGGGGATGCCGTCGCCCACCACCGTCACGGCCCCGCCCGCCAGGGGCAGGGCCAGCACGGCGGCGGCCAACAGCAGCTTCATGCGCGTCGCAGGTCCTGGCTCTTGAGCGGCAGCTCGCGGATGCGCTTGCCCGTGGCGGCGAAGATGGCGTTGAGCACGGCCGGCGCAGCCACGGCGATGGTCGGTTCGCCCACGCCGCCCCAGAAGCCGCCCGAAGGCATGACGATGGTTTCCACCGGCGGCATGTCGGCCAGGCGCATGACGGGGTAGGTGTCGAAGTTCTTCTGCTCTACGGCCCCGTCCTTGACCGTGATCTCGCCGAACAGTGCGGCCGACAGGCCGTAGACGAAGGAGCCCTCGACCTGGGCCTCGATCTGCTGCGGGTTCACGGCGTGGCCGCAGTCGGTCGCGGCGACGATGCGGTGGATCTTGAGCTTGCCCTCGGCACTCACCGAGACCTCGGCGCAGGCGGCCACATAGCTGCCGAAGCCCATGGTCTGCGCCAGGCCCCGGTACACGCCCGCGGGCGCAGGGCTGCCCCAGCCCACGCGCGCGGCCACGGCATCGAGCACGGCCAGGTGCTTGGGATGGTTGACCATGAGCTTGCGCCGCAGCGCCAGCGGGTCCTGGCCTGTGGTGTGCGCGATCTCGTCGAGGAAGCACTCGAGGTAGATGGCATTCTGGTTCAGGTTCACGCCGCGCCAGAAGCCCGCCGGCACAGGCGGGTTGCGCATGGCGTGTTCGATCAGCAGGTTGGGGAAGCTGTAGCCGATGGAGGCCTCGGGCCCGCTGGCGTTGAGGCCCTGGTAGACCACCATGTCCTTGCCATCACGCATGGCCTGTGGCGCCACCGTGGCCAGGATGGACTGGCCCGAGATGCGCATGTGCAGGCCGGTGATGTTGCCCTGCTCGTCCAGGCCGGCGCTGAGCTTGGCGGCGGTGATGGGGTGGAAGAAGCAGTGCTGCATGTCTTCCTCGCGCGACCAGATCAGCTTGATTGGCGTGCCCGGCATGGACTTGGCAATCGTGACCGCCTGGGTGATGTAGTCGCTGCGTCCGCGCCGGCCGAAGCCGCCGCCGAGCAGCTGCTTGTAGACCTCGCACTGCGTGGCCGGCAGGCCCGCGGCCTCGGCCGTGGCGGCCAGCGCGGCCTCGCCGTTCTGTGTGCCCACCCAGACCTCGCAGCGCTGCGAGGTCCAGCGCGCGGTGGCGTTCATGGGCTCCATGCAGGCGTGGTTCTGGTAGGGGTAGCCGTAGATGGCCTCGATGCGGCGTGGCGCGGCCGTGATGGCGGCCACCGCATCGCCGTTGCTGTTACCCACCGAGGTCGCAGGTGTCGACAGGTCCAGGCCGCCGCGCACCATGGCGTGGATATCGGCCTGCGAGACGGCAGCGTTGGGGCCGAGGTCCCATTCGATCTGCAGTGCGTCGAGCGCGGTTTTGGCCGTCCACCAGGTGGTGGCCACCACGGCTACGGCGCTGGGGCCGACCTGCACCACCTTCTTCACGCCCAGGCGCCGCATGATGGGCGCGGCGTTGAAACTCTTGACCGTGCCGCCGAAGACCGGGCAGTCCTTGATGGCCGCGTTGAGCATGCCCGGCAGCTGCAGGTCCATGCCGTAGTCCTGCTGGCCCGTGGTCTTGCGGAAGGTGTCCAGGCGCAGCATGCGCTGGCCTGCCACCTTCCAGTTCTTCGGGTCCTTGAGCGTGATGCTGGCTGGATCCGGCGGCGTGAGCTTGCCGGCGGCATTGGCCACGCGGCCGTAAAGTGTCTTGCGACCGGTCGGGGTGTGCGTGATCACGCCACGTGTCACGCTGCACTCGGCCACGGGCACGCCCCAGCCCTCGGCCGCGGCCTGCAGCAGCATCATGCGGGCCATGGCGCCGCCCTTGCGCACATAGTCGTGCGATTCACGGATGCCGCGGCTGCCGCCGGTGGCGAAATTGCCCCAGACGCGCTGGCGCTTGAGGTTCTGGCCCGGCGTCGGGTATTCGGTGGTGACGCGGCGCCAGTTGCATTCCAGCTCCTCGGCCACGAGCTGGGCCAGGCCGGTCAGCGTGCCCTGGCCCATCTCCGAGCGGGCGATGCGGATCACCACCGTGTCGTCGGGCTTCACGACCACCCAGGCGTTGATCTCGGGCGGCAGGTCCGCGGCCTGGGCCAGCGGCACATGAAAGCCCACCATCAGGCCGCCGGCCGCCGCACCCGTGGTTGCCAGGAAGTTGCGACGTGTGATCCCGTCCTGTTGCACTGTGTTCATGACAGGCCCTCCTCGGTCTGCAGGCCGTCAGCAGCGGAGACGCGACGCCTTGGCATGCCCTGCGCCGCCACCTTGATCGCCGCGCGCACGCGGTTGTAGGTGCCGCAGCGGCAGATGTTGGTGATGGAGGCGTCGATGTCCGCGTCCGTGGGATTGGGCTTGTCCTTGAGCAGGGCGCTGACGGCCATGATCATGCCGCTCTGGCAGAAGCCGCACTGCGGCACGTCGAGCATCTGCCAGGCGCGCTGCACGACATGCGTGCCGTTGCGTGACAGCCCTTCGATGGTCACGACCTGCTGCGTTTCCTTGAGCGCACGCAGCGGCATCACACAACTGCGCACGGCGGCACCGTCGATGTGCACCGTGCAGGCGCCGCACTGGGCGACGCCGCAGCCGTATTTGGTGCCGGTGAGCCCGAGCTGCTCACGCAGCACCCACAGCAGCGGGGTATCGGGGGCGGCGTTGAACTCCTGTTCCTCACCGTTGACGTTGAGTTTGGCCATCGCTCGGTCCTCCATCGTGGTACGCCGGCCCGAGAGACCGGGCGAAGGTGTTTTATACGGGATTTCGGTGACCGCTGCACCCGCGACAGACCCTGTGCGCATCGCGCACATGGCAAGGGTTTACCCGGGTGATAGCACGCTCAGCCCGCAAGCTGCGCGCCGGCCTTGTCCAGCCAGAGCTGCAGGCTGTCGAGCAGATCGCGCTGGCTGAAGGAACAACTCTCTTCCGAGAACAACGCGCTGGATTCGAGCCGGTCCAGCAGGCCCAGCAGGACCTCGCCGTAGCGCGGTGGCAGTGCGGCCAGCAGGGCATCCTGCGCTCGTGCCAGGCGGCAGAAGGCGGCAGTGGTACCCGGGTCGGTGCGCAGGGCATCGAGCCCGAGCTGCAGGGGGGCGAGCAGGGGATGGCTCATGGGTAACGGGTCATGGTGCGGTTGAGGCCCTTGCGTGCGCATTCGTACAGCCCATCCTCACAGGGGGCCCGGTAGTCGAGGCGGCCCGACAGCAGCAGCGCATGCGCGCCGGCCACACAGGCCAGCGCGAGCAGGGCCGTGACCAGGGCCTCCCTGGGGCGGCGGGAGAAGAAGCTGTAGGGCGCGCACAGGGCCAGGCTGGCAAGCGCGGCAGCGATGACCAGCGTGCCCATGTCCGGATTGCTGAAGTGCCGCCACTCGGCGTAGAGCAGGTAGGCGGCATCGGCCATCACGGCCAGCACCAGCAGGATGGCCAGGGCCGAGGGCCAGGTGGTGCCGGGCGGGGCGACGGGGCCGGTGGGTTTGCCGGGTTTCATGGTGGGGATGCGATGATGGCGCGTGCCTCAATCCAGCCGTGCGCCGGATTTCTGGACGGCCGCAGCCCAGCGCGGCATCTCGGCGGCGAGGAACCTGGCGAACTCGTCCGCACCGAGGAAGGCCGGGTCGGCGCCCTGCGTGATCATGCGCTCGCGCAGATCGGGCTGGCTCAGTACCCGACGGAAGGCGTCGCTGAGTTTCGCCACCACGTCCCTGGGCGTGCCGGCGGGCGCGAGAAAGCCGTAGAAGCCCACGACTTCGAAGCCGGCGATGCCGCTCTCGATCACCGTGGGAATCTCGGGCAGGGCGGGGTTGCGCGCGCGGCTGGTCACGGCCAGCGCGCGCACCTTGCCCTGCTTGTGATAGGCCGCGGCCTGCGGAATCGACTCGGCCATGAACTGCACCTGGCCAGCCATGAGGTCGGTGAAGGCCGGTGCGCTGCCGCGGTAGGGGATATGGACCATGAACAGGCCGGTGCTGCTCTTGAACATCTCGGGCACCAGGTGGCTGATGCCGCCGTTGCCGGCCGAGCCGTAGTTGACCTGCCCCGGGCGCGAACGCGTGTAGTCCATGAACTCCTTGAGCGTGTTCACGGGCAGCTTGGGGTTGACCAGCAGGGCCAGGGGTTGCATGGCCGTGCGCGCGATCGGCACGAAGTCCTTGAGCGTCGCATAGGGCAGCTTGCTGTAGAGCGCCGGGTTGATGACCATCACCCCCGTATTGGCCAGCATGATGGTGTGCCCGTCGGGCGCGGCCTTCATCACCTCCTGAGCGCCCACGGTGCCCCCGGCACCCGACTTGTAGTCGATGAGCACGGGCTGGCCGAGAACGGCCTGCAGCCGGTCGGCCAGCAGGCGCGCATGCTGGTCCAGCGGGCCGCCGGCAGGGAAGCCGATGACGATGCGCACCGGCTTGGAGGGGAAGGTCTGGGCGGTGGCTCCCAGGGCCAGCAGCAGGCTGGCGAGCAGAAAGGCGAGGGTCTTGCGCATGATGAAGGCGGCAGTGGACGAGCCCAAATTGTGCGTCCGGTTCCGGGGCCGGACCGGCCGGGTAAACGCGGAGTCTGCGCGCGTCAGCTGGAACGGGGCCGGGTCGGCAGGTACTGCCCGGCCGTCACGCCCATGGACACATAGATGCTGGTGACGGCCTCTACGCCCAGCTCGGCCGTTTCCACCCAGGCAGCCGGCACGAAGAGCAGGCCGCCGCCCACAGGTACAGGGGCGGTAGGCACGAGCACGCCGAGGTAGGGCTGGCCGCCCAGCAGCACCGGCTCGGGCGTGGACAGCAGGCCCAGCACGGCCGTGCCCGGCTCGCCGTCGCTGCGCCCGCCGAAATGCAGCCAGACCGGGCTCATGGACTTGAGCCCCGGTGCCTGCGACTGCGAGAACAGCGCCACGAGTTTCTGGATCACGTCGTAGACGGTACGCACCACGGGAATGCGCTGGACCAGGCTGTCGACCCCGCGCGAGAGGCCGCGCTCCAGCCCGGCTTCCGTCAGCAGGCCCAGCAGGTAGATGCAGACCAGCAGCAGGAGCAGGCCCAGCGCATAGCCCAGCAGTTCCGAACCCGTGCCCCCCAGGCCCAGGCGTACCAGCAGCTGGCCAAAGACGCTCTGCGGCCCGAGCCAGGTCGAGAGCAGGCTCAGGGCCCAGCCGATCAGGATCAGCGTCGCCGCCAGCGGCAGCATGGCCAGCAGGCCGGTGAGCAGGGTGCGCAGGGGGTGGCGGAACTGGAGCTTCATGGGGTGAACTGTAGCCGGTGCGGCCGGTACAGCGTCAAAAAGTCACGCTGCGAGGCGCTTTTTTGCTATCAAATTTGTATGAGTTGCCATGGCTGGGGCACAATTCGGGCCATACCTCGCTCATCCACGTTGGAGTTCTCCATGAAAAAGTCTGCCCAAGGTTTCACGCTGATCGAGCTGATCATCGTGATCACCATCATCGGCATCCTGGCCGCCATCGCGCTGCCGCGTTACATCGCTGCCCAGCAGGATGCACGTTTTGCCAAGATGCAAGCGGTTTACGGATCTATTCGCTCTGCAGCTGCACTTGCCCGCGCTCGCTGCGAACTCGATATTGCTGCAGGTACAACGACCACTTGTGCCACCATCAATATGGACGGAACAACAATCCAGATGGTCAATCGCTATCCCCAGGCACTCCAGGCGGGGATCTTGGCGGCCGCAGGTTTGGAGAACGTGCCGGTTGGGGCCGCAAGCGCTCCCGGTGCGGATGGTATTTACCTCTTGGCCGCTGGAGGCGCTGCTGCTACCTCGACTATCACGATTCGGCCTTACGGTGCTACGACTCCAGCGTCTTGCCAGATCTTGTATGACGCTGCGGATGCAAACGCAGCGCCAGTGGTTACTTTGACCGCGTCTCGCGCCAACTGCTGATCCTTCCCGACCCCCTGCAAGGGGCTGGTCACGGCGGGCACAATGCCTGTCATGACCAGCCCCTTGTTTTTGCCTCCGCTCACACCACCCGCCGAACTCGACGCGACCCTGCAGCGCCAGGGGCATGCGGTGCTGGATGCGGCAGCCGTGGCCCGGCTCAGCGGCTGCACCGCGGCTGAGCTGCAGGCCCTGCAGCCTTACTGGGACGCGCTGCCGCCCGACACCTTTCTCAAGGACGGCGGACGTTACCGGCGCCGGCGCCATTCCTGCTTCGTGCTCGACGGCGAGGCGCTGAGCCAGGTGCCGCACCGGCCGCACTGGCAGCCGCTCGAATACAACGCCCTGCATGGCGGCATGCAGCGTCTCTTCGAGCCCATGGAGCCCGCCATGGTGGCGCAACCCGCCTGGGGCCGGCTGCTGCGCTGGCTGGGGCGCACGGCCAGCGCGCTCAAGGGCGCGCAGCGCTGGTACATCGAGGCCCATCCTTTCCGCATCGACACCACCGACGGCATCGGCCGGCCCACGCCCGAGGGCGCGCACCGCGACGGCGTGGACCTGGTGGCCGTCTTTCTGGTGCAGCGCCGTGGCGTCAAGGGCGGCGAGACACGCGTGTTCGAGGCCGCGGGGCCGCAGGGCCAGCGCTTCACGCTGGCCGAGCCCTGGTCCGTGCTGCTGCTCGACGACGCACGCGTGATCCACGAGACCACGCCCATCCAGCCTGTCGCTGCGCCGGCCTGTCGTGATACGCTGGTCGTCACGCTGCGCGCCCACGCCTTCCAGGGTGAGGACGCTCCCCGCTGACCACAGGAGGATTCACCATGTTCAAGCACATCCTGATCCCCGTCGACGGCTCGCCCACGGCGCAGAAGGCCGTGGAGAAGGCCGCGGGCCTGGCCCGTGCCTTTGGCAGCCAGGCCACGACCATCTATGTGATCGACCCCTATCCCTTCACCGGCCTGGGCAGCGACTTTGCCTATGGCCAGGCCGAGTACCTGAGCGCCGCGCATGCGGAAGCGGCCGAGGCCACCGAGGCCGCGCGCGCCGCGCTGGCTGCGGCCGGGGTGACGGTGCAGGTCGAAGTGGTGGAGTCGCATGCCGTCTGGCGCGGCATCACCGAGACGGCCAACGCGCGCGGTGCGGATCTCATCGTCATGGGCTCGCACGGCCGCCGCGGCCTGGAGAAGCTGGTGCTGGGCAGCGTGGCGCAGCGTGTGCTGGCCCATGCGACGCAGCCCGTGCTGATCGTGCGCGACTAGGCCTGTCGGGGCAAGGTTGGCGCGCTCAGCCGCGCCGCCGCGCCTGCATCTCCTGGCCCATCGCAGCCTGGTGTGCGGCATCCATGCCGGCCTGTGCGCCGGGAAAGACCAGGGTTTCCTCTACCGGGATGTGGCCGGCATAGAGCTGCGCAAAGCGCGCCGCCTGCGCGCGCAGCGTGGCGTCGGGGGCGTCGCTGGCCCCGGCCTCGCGCCAGCGCAGCAGCGTGGGCCGCAGCGCGGCCCAGCATGTTTCCATCTCGCGGTGCTCGGCCTGCAGGCGGCGCACCACGGCCTGCAAGGCCACGTCCTCGCCCGCGAGCAGGGGCGGGAAGACGTGCAGCTCCTCGTCCTGGTGGTGCAGGGGCGCAGCCAGATCGAAGTAGCGCAGCACATCGGCCGCAGCGGAGCGGCTCTGCGCATCGTGGCCGTGCTGCGCCACGTGGTCGATCAGGCGTTCCAGCAGATCCAGCGTGCGCTGCACACGCTCGTGGCAGGCTTCGAGCATCGCGTAAGGCTGCTCGAAGCCCGCGGCCGGGCTGTTGAAGCCGGGCAGGACCTGGCCCATTTCAGCTCGCCGGCTTGGGCGTCGTGAGCTCGGCCAGCTGCTTGCGCAGCGCCTTCTCCTCGTTGAAGCGCTTGGTCGCATCGCGCGCCACGGCCAGCGAGCCCAGCATCTGGCCCTGGTCGTCACGCACCATCTCGAAGCTCATGTCGATGTAGATGAACTCCTCGGTCTTGTGCAGCGAGCGCGTGATCATGGAGGTGCGTCCTGGTTTCACGCCGCCGCGGGCGATAGCCTGGTTGAAACCGTCCCAGTGGGCCTTGCGCATCCGCTCGGGGATGATCATGTCCAGGCTCTGGCCGATGGCTTCCTCGGCCGTCCAGCCGAAGATCTTCTCGGCGCCATGGTTCCAGACGCGGACGATGCCTTCCAGGTCAGAAAAAATCACGGCCTCCGGCATGCTGCGCAGGATGTGGAAGGCGGTGGACTCGGGGCTCAGAGGGGCGGACATAAGGCAGACGCGAAGTGTTGAACGGGCTGATAGCGTAGCGCAAAGCACCCCCGCGCCCAATAGTTCGGTAGAACTAGGCGTGCCGTGTGATGTCTTTCAGGACATTCAGCCGCACTGCCCCACATAGCCGCAGGCCGTGCAGAAGTCGCAGCCGTCCTTCTTGATCACCGTGGGGTTGCCGCACTCGGGGCAGGGGCGGCCCGCCATGGCGGCGGGCTCATCCGCATCGCCGGTGTCCGGGCTTTCGAGTACGCCCATCTCGCGCAGCGGGTAGCCCTGCTCGTCCAGCACGCCCAGCATGGCGTAGCGGTGGATGATGAGGCGCGCGAGGTAGGCCACGGTCGATGGCCAGGTCTGCTGGCGACGCTCACCGTGCGGCAGGCCGGGCACGAAGGCCATGAAGGAGCCCAGGGGCTCGGCGTAGTTCAGCAGCTTGCGCAGCTTCATGCCGATCCAGGCCGGGTCCACCACGCGCATGTCCAGCGAGAGCAGGCGTGCCAGGCCGTCGAGCGCGCGCGGGTAATTACCCGAGAAGCCCACTGCGCAGGGCCTCGTGACGTTGCCGTCGGGGCCGGGCAGCGTGACTTCCTTGAGGGTGAGCGTGAAAGCCTCCCCCGTGGCCGGGTTGTCGATGTCCACCGCCCAGGCCAGCGTGCCCGAGGGGCCGGTCTGCGGTTCCTCGCGGCTGAACATGGCGTCGAGCACGGGGGTGGCTGGCGGCTGCACACCCTTGGCCCGCTCGCGCCACACGCCCAGCTGCTCGCAGCGCCAGCGCACCACGGCCGCCGTGGCCGCCACCACGCCGGGGAAAAGCCGGCGCTCGCCGTGCGGCGGGAAGGGCATCTCGAAGGAGCGCTCTTCCGCAACCGTGGCCAGCGCGTCGAGCTTGAGCTTGAGCCAGGCCGGGTCGTTGGCGCGCAGGTCCATGGACAGCGTCTTGGCCAGCGCGCCCAGGCCGCGCGGCTGCTCGGCGCCGTTGACCCAGACCTCGAAGGGCTGGGCCGGCCCGCCCTCCTCACCCGGCAGCTCGCCCACGAAGAGCGCGAACTCGCCGTAGGAATGCCGCACCATGAAGCTCCAGGCCAGGTTGCCGCCGGGCAGCTCGGGCCGGCCGGGCCAGCGCAGCGAGGCCAGCACGGGCGCGGGCAGGCGCTCCAGCGCGAGGCGCCGGTTGGCGTCGTCCAGCTCCAGTGGCGCGGCCGGCGTGGGCGCCACGCTCAGCACGCTGCCCAGGATCGCGTTCGGCCGGTAGGTCGCCAGGCCCTTGAGCCCGGACTGCCAGGCCTGCAGGTAGAGGTCCTGGAAGTCCGCATAGGGGTAGTCGGCCGGCACGTTGACGGTCTTGGAGATGGCGGTGTCGATCATGGGCGCCACCGCCGCCACCATGGCCGCATGCGCCTGGGCGCTCATCTCCAGCGCGGTCACGAAGGCCGGTGTCAGCGGTGCGTCCACGCCCTTGAGGTGGCGGTAAAGGCGCCAGGCGTGGTCTTCCACCGCGTATTCCTTGAAGCTGCCGTCGGGCATGCGCTTCTTGCGCGTGTAGTGCCAGCTGAAGGCGGGCTCGATGCCGTTGCTGGCGTTGTCGGCAAAGGCCAGGCTGATCGTTCCGGTGGGCGCGATGGACAGCAGGTGCGAATTGCGCAGGCCGTGCTGGCGGATCTTGTCTTTCAACGCGGCGGGCAGGCGCGATGCGAAACGCGGGCTGCTCAGGTACAGATCGGCGTTGAAGAGCGGGAACGGCCCGCGCTCACGCGCCAGCTCACACGAGGCCTCGTAGGCCGCGTCGCGCATCACCTCGCTGATGCGCCGCGCCATGTCGCGTGCCTCCTGCGTGTCGTAACGCAGGCCCAGCATCACCAGCGCGTCACCCAGGCCCGTATAGCCCAGGCCCACGCGGCGCTTGTTTCGCATCTCCTGCTCCTGCTGCGGCAGCGGCCAGACGGTGACGTCGAGCACGTTGTCCAGCATGCGCGTGGCGGTCTTGCACAGGTCGGCGAAGCCGGCAAAGTCGAAGTGCGTTTTCTCCTCGAAAGGTTCGCGCACGAAGCGCGTGAGGTCGATGGAGCCCAGGCAGCAGCAGCCGTAGGGGGGCAAGGGCTGTTCGGCGCAGGGGTTGGTGCTCGCTATCGTCTCGCAATACGACAGGTTGTTGTCGCGGTTGATCGTGTCGATGAAGAGCACGCCGGGCTCGGCGTGGTCGTAGGTGGAGCGCATGATCTGTTCCCACAGATCGCGCGCGCGCAGCTTGCGGTAGACCCAGAGGTGGCGGTCTTTGGCTTCGTAGGCGCCCTCGGCCTTCTGTGCGGTGCCCGGCTCGGCATGGTGCACCAGCTCCACCTCGCCGTCGTTCACCACGGCCTGCATGAAGGCATCCGTCACGCCGACCGAGATGTTGAAGTTGCGCAGGTCGCCGCTGTCCTTGGCGTGGATGAACTCCTCGATGTCCGGGTGGTCGCAGCGCAGCACGCCCATCTGCGCGCCGCGCCGGCTGCCGGCGGATTCCACCGTCTCACAGGAACGGTCGAACACGCGCATATAGCTCACGGGCCCCGAGGCGCTGCTCTGTGTGCTGCCCACCCAGGCGCCGCGCGGGCGGATGCGCGAGAAGTCGTAGCCCACGCCGCCACCACGGCGCATGGTCTCGGCCGCTTCCATCAGCGCCACGTAGATGCCCGGGTGGCCCTCGTCGTCGTGCGCGATCGAATCGCCCACGGGTTGCACGAAGCAGTTGATCAGCGTGGCCGTCAGCTCCGTGCCTGCCGCCGACTGGATGCGCCCGGCCGGCAGAAAGCCTTGTTGCAGCGCCTGCAGGAAGCGCCCTTCCCAGTGCGTGCGCTGTTCCGGTGCTTCCACTGCGGCCAGCGCGTGCGCCACGCGCCGGTTCACCTGCAGGATGTCCTGCTCCTCACCCTTGGCGTATTTCTCCAGCAGCACCTCGGTGCTGATGTCCTGCGGGGCCAGGGCCGCTGTGGTGGCCGGGCTGTGGGTCGTATCACTCATGCATGACTCCGTGGCTGTTTCACAGGGATGCTAGGGACGCGCCGCCCCGGGGTTTTGACCTGCCACAAACCTTGGGCGAGTTCCCGCGCGGCGTTGTTTCGAGGCGAGGCACTTGCCAGTGTGGCACGGCCCTGACGAAAATCAAGCCATGAACATCACCACCTTCGATGACCTGCTGCTGGCCGCCCGCCACCAGACCGAGCCCCAGCGCCTGCTGCTGGTCTTTGCCAGCGCCGAACTGCCCGCGGACAGCACGCCCGAACAGGCCGCCCGTTTTGAGGCGGGGCAAGGCGGCGCGCTGGCGCCGCTGATGTGCGTGGACAAGACCCCGGCCGAGATCGACTCCTTCGCGAGCCTGGCCGCCGAGGCGCAGCAGTTCGGCCAGCCCTGGTCCCTGGTCTTCGCGGCTGCCATGGTGGATGGCCCGGATGCCGAGGCGCCGCTGCAGCGCATGGTGGAGGACATCAAGCGCGGGGCCATCGGCAACTACCTGCCGTTCAATCTGCGGGGCGAGGTGGTGCGGCTGGGGTAGCGCGCGGGCCGGTTACGATGCCCCCATGGACACACCCAAACTACGGGTCGGCCGGCCCATCACCCCTGAGGAATTCGAGCTGCTGGAAGACGAGCAGCTGCTGCGCCTGATCCCCAAGGCCTACCGTGAGTACTTTCCGGGCAAGGACTTCTGCGCCGACGGTTATTTCTATCTGCACGACGGTACGGCCTGGAGTTTCTACAAGGGTGGCTTTCTGGACGAGTAGGCCCGGACGGGGCACAGGGAGGAGACGATGAGCAAGACCTGGACGGCCCCCGACGGCCAGCCGCGCTGTCATTGGTGCAGTGCCACGCCCGAGTACCTGGCCTACCACGACGAGGAATGGGGCCAGCCCGTGGCGGACGACCGGCGCCTGTTCGAGAAGCTCAGCCTGGAGGGCTTCCAGTCGGGCCTGAGCTGGCGCACCATCCTGGCCAAGCGCGAGAACTTTCGCGCGGCCTTCCATGGCTTCGATTTCGATCGGGTGGCGCGCTACACGCTGCGCGACGTGGAGCGCCTGCTGGGGGATGCGGGCATCGTGCGGCACCGCGGCAAGATCGAGGCGGTGATCAACAATGCGCAGCGGGCCAGGGAGCTGGTGCAGGCTGAGGGCTCGCTGGCGGCCTTCATCTGGCGCTATGAGCCCGACCCGAAGACGCAGGGGGCGCCGCAGACGCGATCGACCTCGCCCGAGTCGGTGGCCTTGTCGAAAGAGCTCAAGAAGCGCGGCTGGAAGTTCGTGGGCCCGACCACGGTCTATGCTTTCATGCAGGCCATGGGCCTGCTCAATGACCATGTGGAGGACTGCGCGGTCCGTGCCCGGGTGGCGAAGGCGCGCAAGGCCTTCAGGCCACCGCTCTAGTGCCTTTGAAACAAGAATCAAGGAGACCGCATGTCCGCCGGAGACTGGAAAGACCTCTATGCCGCCGCCTCGCAGGGCGATCTGGCGCTGGTGCGCTACCACCTGCGCGCCGGCGTGAACCCCAACTACCAGCATCCCGAGGTGCTGTGCACGCCGCTGGTGGCCAGCATCATCCACGGGCATGACGAAGTGGCGCTGTGCCTGCTGGAGCAGGGAGCGGATCCGCACCTGCGCTCGGACTTCGATGACATGACGCCGCTGGAGGCGGCACGCCGGCACGGGCGCAGCGCCATCGAAGCGCGTCTGCAGGCCCTGGGCGTGAAGCCGGAGCGCCAGCCCTTCTGGCGGCGCTGGCTGCCGGTCTGAGCGTCGAGGGCGCCGGCGCGCGTTAGACTCGTGAGCGACGTGTCCGTTTTTCCCGTGCCCTCCATGTCTGATTCCGCGCACCCGTCCGTCGCCCGGCACCCGCTGGAAACCCGCATCCCTGCGCCCGTCATCGCCCTGTTGCTGGGCACGGCCATGCACCTGCTGCCGGCGCTGCCCGTTGACGATGCGCTCTTTTTCGTGCGCAAGGTGGTGATGGACCTGAGCTTCCAGCTCAGTGCCCTGTGCGTGCTGGCCGCCGTGGCCAGCCTCTGGCGCTCGCGCACCACCATCAACCCGCTGCAGCCCGAGCGCGCCTCGGCCCTGGTGACCGACGGCATCTACCGCTATACGCGCAATCCCATGTACCTGAGCTTGCTGCTGCTGCTCTTCGGCTATGCCTGCGAGCTCTGGAACTGGCCGGCCTTTCTGGCGCCCCTGGCCTACGCGGCCTACATCACGCGCTTCCAGATCCAGCCCGAGGAGCGGGTGCTGGAGGCCAAGTTCGGCGAGGCCTACCGGGCCTACAAGCGGCGGGTGCGGCGCTGGCTCTGAATCGCTTGTCGATTCCGGGCGGCTTCGTTCGTCGTACAGACTGAGGGACATTCCTCGGACTGCTGCACAGGAGATCATCATGAGCACGAACACCGTCCGCCTGCACCGCGTGCTGCGCGCACCGCCCGAGCGCGTCTACCGCGCCTTCCTCGACCCCGGGGCCATGGTCAAGTGGCTGCCGCCGCATGGCTTCACAGGCCAGGTGCACGAGATGGACGTGCGTGTGGGCGGGCGCTACCGCATGTCTTTCACCAACTTCAGCCAGGGGCAGAGCCATGCCTTCGGCGGCGAATACCTGGAACTGGTGCCGGGCGAGCGCATCGTGCACACCGACCGCTTCGACGATGCCAACCTGCCCGGCGAGATGAAGACCACCATCACCTTCAAGGCCGTGTTCTGCGGCACCGAGCTGAACGTGGTGCAGGAAGGCATCCCGGCCGTGATTCCGCCCGAGGCCTGTTACATGGGCTGGCAGGAATCGTTGCAGTTGCTGGCATTGCTGGTGGAACCGGAGATTCCCGCCGAATGAGGGCGGCGCACCGGCTGAAGCGCGGGTGACAGGCGGCAGCACCGATCGCCCGCTACCATGGGGCCAGGAGGCGACCATGATTTCTGCACACGAACTCAACCAGCGCGGCCAGGCCATGCTACCCGGGCACCTGGGCATCGTCATCACGCACATGGAGACCGGCGAGGTGCGGGCCGAGATGCCGGTGCGCACCCAGCTCATGGCGCCCAACGGCTTTCTGCACGCGGGCAGCATCGTGACCCTGGCCGACACCTGCGCGGGCTATGGCTGCATCAGCAGCCTGCCCGAAGGGGCCAACGGCTTCACCACCATCGAGCTCAAGTCCAACCACCTGGGCACGGCGCGTGACGGCGCCGTGCTGTGCGTGGCGCGGGCCGTGCACAGCGGTCGCACCACCCAGGTCTGGGACGCCACGGTCACGCACCGCGAGAGCGGCAAGACGCTGGCACTGTTTCGCTGCACGCAGATGATTCTCTATCCCAGGGCTGGTGCTTGAAGCAGGCGCTGCCTCTTGCGGGCGTCGATGGCTGCCCGGCCGGCTGGTACGTCGCGCAACTGCCGGCGGACGGCGGCGATGTCGAGGGCCGTGTGTATGCGCGCTTCGAGCAGCTGCTGCAGGCCTGCCCGGCCCCGGCATGCGTGGCGGTGGACATTCCGATCGGCCTGGGTGAGTCGGGCGAGCGGGCCTGCGACCAGGCCGCGCGTGAGCGGCTCGGGCCGCGGGCCAGCTCGGTGTTTACGGCGCCGCTGCGCGGCGTGCTGGATGCGGCCAGCCACGAGGAGGCTTCGCACCGCCGCCGCGCCATCGAGGGCAAGGGCATGTCCATCCAGGCCTACAACATCCTGCGCAAGGTGGAGGAGGTGGATGCCGTGCTGCGCGCCGCGCCCGCACGGGCGCGCAGCGTCCATGAGACCCACCCCGAGGTCTGCTTCCTGCAGATGAACGCCGGCCAGCCGTTGGCGCATGGCAAGAAGACGGCAGCGGGCCGCGCGCTGCGCCTCGCGCTGCTGGCCCCGCATTTTCCGGGTCAGGCCGAGCGCCTGCTGGATGAGCGCCCTCGCCGGGATGTGCAGGCCGACGATGTGCTGGACGCGCTGGCCTGCCTGTGGACGGCGCAGCGCCTGGTGCGTGCGCAGGCCCTGACGCTGCCGGCCCTGCCGCCGCTCGATGCCTGCGGCCTTCGCATGGCCATCCACTGCTGAGCAGGGCCTAGAGCCACACCACGCGGTTGCGGCCCTCGGCCTTGGCCTGGTAGAGCGCCTGGTCGGCGCGCGCCACCACCTCGCCGGCTTCGGTGTCACCCTTGCGCGTGCAGCTCAGGCCCACGCTGGCCGTGACGCGCCCCACGGCCGGGAATACCGCGCCGGCGATCGTGGTGCGGATCTTCTCGGCGATGAGCCGGCCTTCGTCCTCGTCCTCCACGTCGGGTACCAGCACCACGAATTCCTCACCACCGTAGCGTGCCACGAAGTCGGTCACGCGCGTGCACTGCGTGAGCAGGTGGCCCAGGCGGCGCAGCACCTCGTCGCCGCTCTGGTGGCCGTGCTGGTCGTTGATGGACTTGAAGTGGTCGACATCGACGAGCATGAGACAGAAGCCCCGTTCGGTGCGGCGCATCAGCTGGAAACTCTCGTGCAGGCGGGCATCGAAGCGGCGCCGGTTGTTCAGGCCCGTGAGGCTGTCGATCGTGGCCAGGCGCTCGAGCTCCTGGTTGGCGATGGACAGGGCCTCGGTGCGTTCGCGCACCTGCTGTTCGAGCGAGGCGTTGAGGGCCTCGAGTTCGCGTTCGTGCCGCAGCACGGCCCCGGTCATGGACTGGATCGAGTCGCTGAGCTGGCGGATCTCGGTGACCTGTTCGCCGTCCTGTGGATAGACCGGGGGCTGGTCGCCGCGCTCGATGTGGTGCATGGCCTCGGCCAGCTGCTCGATGGGCTGGCTCACGCGCGTGGCCAGACGGTAGGCGATGAGCGCGAAGACCGCGGCCGCGACCAGGCCGAAGAGCAGCAGCTGCTGGCGCAGCACCCGCACCGGCTCCAGCGCCGCATCCAGCGGCTGGCGCAGCACGATACGCCAGCCCAGATCCACGCTGGTGCGGGCCTGCACCTCGACCTGGCTGGTGAGATAGGTCTGCCCGTTGGGCCAGCGCAGCGCCTCGTAGGCTGCGCCCGGTCGGCTGCGCGTCGGCATGCGGACAGCGCCGGCCAGGCGGAAGGGGTAGAGGATGTCGCCGGCGCTGTTGGCGATCAGCACCTCCACCTTGCGGCGTGCGGCGCTTTGCGTGACCACCGATTCCACCGTGGCCGTGACCCAGCTCCAGTGCACATGCGCGCCCAGCACACCACGCACGCGGCCCTGGGCATCGCGGATCGGGGCAGCGAAATCGATGAAGCGCAGGGGTTCGTCCGGGGTGCGCTGCGGAAACTGCTTGGCCAGCAGCAGGGCCTCATGGACATCTCCCGTGTAGGGTCCCTGTAGGGCGGCCTGGAACCAGGGGCGCTGACTCACATCCTGGCCGACCAGCAGGTCGTCGGAGGCCTGCAGCACGCGGCCCTGGGCGTCGGTGAGGCCGATCCAGGCGTACTGGTCGAAGGTCTGCCTGCGCGCAGCCAGCATCCGGCCGATCTCCGGATCGCGCAGGTCGCCGCGCGTGAAGGCTGCGGCCTGGCTCAGCAGCCGGATCTCGCGGTCGCGCTCGGCCAGCTGACTGGCCAGCAGGTCGGTTGCCGAACGCGCGCTGATGTGCAGGCTCTGGCCGCCGAAGTCGGCCAGCTCCTCTGTCGCGATGTGGCCCACGTAGAGGCCGACGCTGAGCAGCGTGGCCAGGGACAGGCCGCCGAACCAGAGGGTCAGGCGGCCGCGGAAACTGCGGGGGTTGAAGACGCTGGCCCAGGCAAGAGGCATGTGGCGGCTTTCCTTGCGTTCGTGGTGGGCTCCCTGCCGCGCAGTGTATGCGTATTCGCAGGCCGCGGCCTGTGCCCCGGGCCGTATGTACGCAGGCGGGTCCCGGGGCCGGGTTTCCCCATGGTCTGCTGCGGAAAGCGCCCGGCGGCAGAATGGCCGCTGACTCTCCAAGGAGCTTCTCCCATGCAATGTCCTGTGTGCCAGAACGTCAGCCTGGTCATGTCCGAGCGTCAGGGTATCGAGATCGACTACTGCCCGCAGTGCCGCGGTGTCTGGCTCGACCGTGGCGAGCTCGACAAGATCATCGACCGCAGCCAGGGCGCGGCTGCTCCCGCAGCGCCCGCCCGTGTGCCTGCAGCGCCGGCCTATGCCGAGCAGCGCGGCGACGGCTACGGCCGCAAGCGCAAGCGCGAAGGCTTTCTATCCGATATCTTCGATTTCGACTGAGGCGCCACCATGCCCATCCCCTGGTTGACCGTCCTGCAGGCTGTGCCCTGGGGCGAGGTGATCCGCAACGCGCCCAAGGTGGCGGAAGGTGCGCGCACGCTCTGGAACAAGGCCGCCGGCCCGGCCACGTCCGTGCCGCCAGGCCCGGCGTCCGCGGCCCCGCCAACGCTGGCGCAGTTGCAGGACCGGCTGCAGGCCAGCGAAGCGGCTGTCTCCGGCTTGCAGGTGCAGATGCAGAGTGCCACGCAGCTGATCAAGGAGCTCGCAGATCAGAACACCCAGCTGGTGCGTGCGGTCGAGGCACAACGCCGGCAGCTGCGCTGGCTGGCCGGTGTGGCCGTGCTGCTGGTCGTGCTCGTGCTGGCTGTCGGTGTGCGCTGGCTGGCAGGCTGAGCTTCAGCCCAGCCGGCGCAGCGTGAACCTCAGGCCGGCGCCAGCGTCTCCTGGCGCGTGAGCAGGCGTTCCACCAGTTCGCGGGCGCTGCGGATCTGCGCGCCGAAGGGCAAGGCGCCCGAGCCGCTGAAGAACAGGCCTTTCTTCACGTCGCCGCGCAGCGCGGCGGCCAGCTGGTTGTCGATGCAGAACTGGCCCCAGCCCGGCAGGCCGTCGCGCAGGCCGCACTGGGCCAGGCAGTCGAAACTCTTGGTGCAGCGGGTCTTGTGGTGCACCACGGCCTGCAGCTTGTGCTCGATCTTGAGGTAGGCCTTGAGCCAGGGCGTGGCCACGGCGCGCGCGGGCAGGCCGGCCACGCTGGTGAATTCGACCAGATCCTCGGGCGTCGCTTCCGCCAACACGCGCTTGAACTCGGGGTGGGCGTCGCTCTCCAGGGTGACGGCAAAGGGCGTGCCCAGCTGTACGCCGGCCGCACCCAGGGACTGCAGGCGCGCGATGTCGGCGTGCGTGCGGATGCCGCCGGCGGCGATCAGCGGGATCTCCTGCTCGATGCCGGCTGATCTAAGGAATTCGCGTGACTGCGGGATCACGTTTTCGAAGTCGAAGCGCGGGTCGTTCAGGTCGGCAATCTTCGCGGCCCCCAGATGGCCACCGGCCAGCCGCGGGTGCTCGATGACGATGGCATCGGGCAGGCGCTTCTTGCGCTCCCATTTCTTCACGATGAGCTGCACGCCGCGCGCATCCGACAGGATGGGGATGAGCGCGGTCTGCGGATGGTCCTGCGCCAGATCGGGCAGGTCCAGTGGCAGGCCGGCGCCCACGACCACGGCGTCGATGCCCTCCTGCAGCGCGGTCGTAACCGAGGCCGCGTATTCGCCCACGGCGCGCATCACGTTCACGGCCAGCAGGCCGAAGCCCTGCGCAAGCTCACGCGCGGCGCGGATCTCGCGCCGCAGCGCTTCCAGATTGGCGGCGTTGATGGCCGTCTTGGCGGCGTCACCGGCTTCGAGGTGACCCGTGGCCTCCATCAGATCGGCATGGTGGCGGCGCAGGTCGACCGACGAGAGCGTGCCCACACCGCCGAGCGCGGCCACACTGCCGGCCAGGCGGTGTGCCGAGACGCCGATGCCCATGCCGCCCTGCACGATGGGCAGCAGGCTGCGACCGGCCAGCATCAGCGGGCGCAGACCGCTGCGCGCCAGCCAGGCGGTGCTGCTGAGAGGAATGTGGGGGAAGGGGAGAGCTGGATTCATGGCCGCCATAGACTAAGGGCGAAGCCCGGGCCGTTTCTTGCGCTGGGTCAAGCTTTGCTGCCGCCCGGTGCCAGCCCTGCACGCGGGCCGACCTGTGGTGGGCCGGGGTTCAGCGCAGGCGTGGCGCCATGCGGCCGCTGCCGGCCAGGGTGCGGGCCCGAACTTCGAGCGCGCGGGCCGAGGCGGCGGAGTCCTGCAGCCCGCTGGCCATCTGTTCGAGCTGCCCCAGGGTCTGCCGCAGCGCGTCCAGGCCGGCGTCCTGTGCCTGGGTGTGCTGCGTGATCTCGGCCATGGTCTGCGCCACGCGCTGCACCTGCGCCACCACGTCCTGCATGGTCTGGCCGGCCTGCTCCACGAGCTTGCCGCCCTGGGCTACGCTGCTGACCGAGGCCTCGATGAGCTGCTTGATCTCCTTGGCCGCGGCCGCGCTGCGCCCGGCCAGGGCCCGCACCTCGGTGGCCACCACAGCAAAGCCACGGCCCTGGTCGCCCGCGCGTGCCGCTTCCACCGCGGCGTTGAGCGCGAGGATGTTGGTCTGGAAGGCGATGCCGTCGATGGTGCCGATGATGTCGGCGATGCGGTCGGAAGATTGGCGGATGGCCTGCATGGTGTCCACCACCTGGCCCACCACGGCGCCGCCGCGCTCGGCGACCTCGGCCGCTGTCGTGGCGAGCTGCTGGGCCTGGCGTCCGCTCTCGCTGCTCTGCCGGATCGTGCCGGCCAGGGCCTGCATCTGTGTGCCGGCCTGCTGCAGCTGGGCCTGCTGCGGGGGGCTCTGGATGGCCTCGCGCTGCACGGGCCGTGCCAGCGCCTCTGCCTGTTGTTCCAGCTGCTCGGCCTGTTGCTGCATCTGCGCTGCGGTCTCGCGCAGGCGCTGCTGCAGATCGCGCAGCGCGGCCTGCAGCTGGCCGGCCTCGCCGGGATCGCTCACGGCGATGGGGCTGTCGAGATCGCCCTGGGCCAGGCGGCGTGCGGCCTGCACCGTGCCCTTGAGGCTGCGGTTGACCGGGTGCAGCACCCACCAGGCCCAGAGGGCCGAGAGCAGCATGGCCACCACGCCGGCCGCGAGCAGCAGGGTGCGCGCGGTGGCGATGCTGCCGCGTTCCACGCTGCGGCGCTGTTGCGTGGTCAGCGTCTGGATCGAGGCCTGCAGGGCGTTGAGCGCGGGCAGGGTCTCGCCGATGAAGAGCAGCGAGGCCTCGGGGCGCAGGTTTTCTTCCACGAGCTTGAGCACGCGCCCGGCCGATTCGGTGTGGGCACCGCGCTGCTTCCTGAGATTGGCCAGCAAGGTCGCGTCGGCGTTGCGCTCCAGCGTCGCGAGTGCGGCGTCGAACTGGCGGTTGGCAGCCAGCTGCTGCGCCTGCAGGGGCTGCGGGGGCGCGGCGATGGGCGCCTTGATCACGTCCATGACCACGGCGGACATGGCTTCGGTGGCGGCCAGCAGCTGGCCCGCGGCCTCGGCCTGGGCGCGGTCGGCCGCGCTCATGCGTTCGGCGGACTGTTCGATGTTGTGCAACTGCACCGTGGCGAGCCAGGCGTAGCCGGCGAGCAGCAGCAGGGGCAGACCCAGGCCCAGCAGCAGGCGGGTTCCGGTGGACCAGGGGGCGCGACGCATGGTGTTCTGTTCTTCGGAGATGGGTCGCGGCCATTGTGGCATTGGCCCGCGCGCAGCGTCCAGTCTCCGAAACCCGGAATAGCGGGTGCTTTCAGGCCTGTTGCGGGCGGTAGCTCTCGTCGATCTCGTTGAAGACCGGGCTGTCGCGGTAGGGCCCCGTGCCGCTGTGGGTGGCGCTGGAAGCGGGCACGAACTGTCCGCTTCTGACGTCAAACACATGCACCTCGCCCTCTTCGATCACATAGTGCCAGCCGTGCAGGGCCAGCTGGCCGGACTCGACGCGCTCGCGCACCATGGGGTAGCCCATGAGGCGTTCGAGCTGCAGGATCACGGCGCGCTGCTCGGTGCGGCGCAGGGCCTCGGGGCTGACCTGCACGGGCAGGGCGGCTTCGCGCCCCAGGTCCAGCCAGGCCTCGAGGTTGATCGCGCCCGGGGGCACGCCTTCGTAGAGCGCGCGGATGCCGCCGCAGTGGCTGTGGCCGCAGACCACGATGTGCGTGACCTGGAGACTGAGCACCGCGAACTCGATGGCCGCGGCCGTGCCGTGGTAGCCCGTGAAACGGCGCGCGGCACCCAGATAGGCGCCTTCGGGCGAGATGTCGCCAGAGGGGGCGGGCAGCATGCCGTCATGCGGCGGCACGAAGGCTGCGACATTGCGCACGATGAAGAGATCGCCCGGGCCCGTGCCCGTGAGCAGATAGGGTACGAGGCGCGAGTCCGAACAGCCGATGAAGAGGATGTGCGGGTGCTGGCCGTGGGCGACCAGGTCCTGGAACTGGTCCTGGATCCCGGGGAAGGTCTGCTCGTGGAAACGGCGCAGGCGCTCCAGCGGCTCGTCGGGCATCGGCGTTCCCTACTGCACGAGCGGGGTGTCTGCGGCGTCCAGTTCCACGCCTTCGATCTCGGCCTGGCCGGCCAGCAGGGCCAGGTACTGGCGCAGCGCGGTGACATAGCTTTGCTGGCGCAGCGTCATGGCGATGGCGCCGTGCACGGCCTCGAAGGGCTGGTCGGTGCCGGCCTCGCGCTGCTGCACCTCCACCACGTGCAGGCCGAAGCGGCTGTGCACCAGGCGCGGCAGCACGCCCACGTCGCTCTGGCCGAAGATCTCGCGCGCGAACTCGGGCGCGCAGTCCTGGGCCGTGAGCCAGCCCAGCGCGCCGCCCTCGGCGCCGCTGGGGCAGTTGGAGAGCTCGCGGGCGGTGGCGGCAAAGGGGTCACCCGTGCCGTCGTGGCTGCGCACGTCGAGCAGGGCGTGCTCGGCGCGGCGGCGCAATGCCACCACGTCCACGCCCGGTGTGACGGCAAAGAGGATGTGGCGTACCAGCGCCCGCTCGCCGATGCAGTAGCGCGCGGCATGGGCTGCGTGGTGGCGGCGGCAGGCCTCTTCCGAGGGTTCGGGGATCTGCAGGCATTGCTCCAGCAGCGCCTCGATGGCTCCAGTGGCGGCTTCGCCGGGGATGCCATCCAGCGGCATGTCATCCGCGGCCAGCAGGCCGGCACGTTGCGCGGCCTGGCGCAGCAACTCGGTGCAGGCGCGCTGGCGCAACTCGTCTTCGCCCGGCGTCTCGCCGGGGGCGTGCAGGGCCACGCCATTGACATGGGCCAGGGTCACGGCCGTGTCGGCACAGCCGCAGCTCGGTGAGCAGGGGGTCTTCATACGCGGGCTCCCGGCTGGTTGTGGCCGGCCGGCACGTTGAGCCGGCGGCTGCGCACCAGCTGGTAGGGCCGGGCCAGATAGGCCACGGTGGCAAAGCCGCTCCAGACGTGCACGAGGCGCGTGAAGGGGAAGATCAGGAAGATGCTCATGCCCAGGAACATGTGCGCCTTGAAGACCCAGCCCGCGTCGGCCAGCAGCTCCACGGCGCCGCCGCGGAAGGTGACGATGCGCTGGGCCCACTCGGCGAGCTTGAGCATCATGCTGCCGTCCAGGTGCTGGGCCGAGAGCGGGATGGTGGCCAGGCCGAGGGCGAACTGCAGCCAGAGCAGGAGCAGCAGCACGATGTCGCTGGTCTTGCTGGTCGCGCGGATGCGCGGCTCGAAGAGGCGGCGGTGCAGCAGCAGGGTGACACCGATGAAGCCCAGCACGCCGAAGATGCCGCCCGAGACCATGGCCAGCAGCTGCTTGGCGCCAGCCGTCATGAAGGGCTCGTAGACGAAGTGAGGCGTGAGCATGCCCACGGTGTGGCCGAAGAAGAGGAAGAGGATGCCGATGTGGAAGAGGTTGCTGCCCCAGCGCAGCTGGCCGGCCTTGAGCAGCTGCGAGGAATCGCTTTTCCAGGTGTACTGGTCGCGGTCGAAGCGGATCAGGCTGCCCAGCAGAAACACCGTGAGGCAGATGTAGGGATAGATCCCAAAGACGAACTGGTTGATGTAGCTCATTTCACACTCCTTGCGCCGCCCCGGCGGCGGTCTTCCTGACGATGCGCACCGGCTGGGGCTGGCCGGGCCTGGCCTGGCCTTCGGTGGAGCAGCCGCCGAAGACGGCGGGCTCTTCCCAGCTTTCGTCGAGCGGCGGCTCCTCGGCGACCTTGACGGCCTGGGCCTTTTCACCGGCGATTTCCAGCAGCGCGCCCAGCACGCTGGCGTAGGCGCTCTCGCGCTTGACCAGGGCACTGAAGATGGCGTTGAGGATGTGGGTCATTTCCCCGAGGAAGGCACGCGCCTCCCTGGCCGGCTGGGTGGAGACGAACTCCAGCACCACGGGCAGGTAGTCGGGCAGCTCGCCTTCGGCGAGATACAGGCCGGCCTTCTCGTAGGTCTGGGCCAGGTCGATCATGGCCGGGCCGCGGTCGCGGCTGTCACCATGCACATGCTCGAAGAGGTGCAGCGAAGTGCTGCGGCCGCGGTCGAAGAGCTGTACGTAGTCGGCTTCCATCTCGATCGGGTCGCGCACGCGCATGGACTTGAGCAGCGCGTCCAGTTCGCCCAGGCGGGCGGCGCCCAAGGCCTGTTCGCTGTGCAGCGCGGCGCTGAGGTCGCCCAGGTGGCCACGCAGCTCGGCGTCGGGGTAGGACAGCAGGCGTGCGAGCACGCGCAGGGTCAGGGTGGCGGGGTTGCTCATGATCAGACTCCTGCCTTGATGGGAATGGTTCTGCGTTTGCCGCTGCCAAAGAGGCTGGTCTCCGTGCTGCCTTCGGAACAGCCGTTGCCGAAGGAGAAGCCGCAGCCGCCGCGCACGTCGAAGGTGTTCTCGGCGTACTCGCGGTGGGTGCTGGGGATGACGAAGCGGTCTTCGTAGTTGGCGATGGCCATGATCTGGTACATGTCCTCCACCTCGTCCTTGCTCATCTGCACCTGGGCCAGCACCTCGGTGTTCTCGCGCTGGTCCACGTGCTTGTCGCGCTGGTAGGCGCGCATGGCCAGCATGCGCTCCAGCGCACGCTCCACGGGCATGGTGTTGCCGGCGGTCAGCAGATTGGCCAGGTACTTGACCGGAATGCGCAGCTGCTTGACGTCCGGGATCTGGCCGTTGACGCCCACGTGGCCCGCATTGGCCGCAGCCGTGATGGGCGAGAGCGGCGGCACGTACCAGACCATGGGCAGGGTGCGGTACTCGGGGTGCAGGGGCAGGGCCACCTTCCACTCCACGGCCATCTTGTAGACCGGGCTCTTGCGGGCGGCTTCCATCCACGCATCGGGGATGCCGTCCTTGCGCGCCTGCTCGATCACCTGCGGGTCGTTGGGGTCGAGGAAGATGTCGAGCTGGGCGTCGTAGAGGTCACGGTCGTGCTCCACGCTGGCTGCTTCCTGGATGCGGTCGGCGTCATAGAGCAGCACGCCGAGGTAGCGGATGCGGCCCACGCAGGTCTCGGAGCACACGGTGGGCTGGCCGGCCTCGATGCGCGGGTAGCAGAAGATGCACTTCTCGGCCTTACCCGATTCCCAGTTGTAGTAGATCTTCTTGTAGGGGCAGCCGCTGACGCACATGCGCCAGCCGCGGCACTTGTCCTGGTCGATCAGCACGATGCCGTCTTCCTCGCGCTTGTAGATCGAGCCCGAGGGGCACGAGGCCACACAGGCCGGGTTCAGGCAGTGCTCGCACAGGCGCGGCAGGTACATCATGAAGGTGTTCTCGAACTGGCCGTAGATGTCCTTCTGCACATCCTCGAAGTTCTGGTCCTTGCTGCGCTTGCTGAACTCGCCGCCCAGGATCTCTTCCCAGTTCGGGCCCCACTCGATCTTCTCCATGCGCTGGCCCGTGATCAGGCTGCGCGGGCGGGCCGTGGGCGCGGCCTTCATCTCGGGCGCAGACTGCAGGTGGTCGTAGTCGAAGGTGAAGGGCTCGTAGTAGTCGTCGATCTGCGGCAGGTTGGGGTTGGCAAAGATCTTCATCAGGAGCTTCCACTTGGCCCCCTGGCGCGGTTCGATGCTGCCGTTGGCCTTGCGAACCCAGCCGCCGTTCCACTTGTCCTGGTTCTCCCATTCCTTGGGGTAGCCGATGCCGGGTTTGGTCTCGACGTTGTTGAACCAGGCGTATTCCATGCCCTTGCGGCTGGTCCAGACGTTCTTGCAGGTGACCGAACAGGTGTGGCAGCCGATGCACTTGTCCAGGTTCAGCACCATGCCGATTTGTGCGCGGATTTTCATGGTCTTCTCCTTCAGGCGGTGGTGCGGGCGGTGGCGGTAGGCTCGTCGTCAAGCCAGTCGATCTTGTTCATCTTGCGCACTACGACGAATTCGTCGCGGTTGGTGCCGATGGTCCCGTAGTAGTTAAAGCCGTAGCTGAACTGCGCGTAGCCGCCGATCATGTGCGTGGGCTTGAGCACGATGCGCGTGACGGAGTTGTGGATGCCGCCGCGTGCACCGGTGATCTCCGAGCCCGGGGTGTTGATGATCTTCTCCTGCGCGTGGTACATCATGACCATGCCCGGGTTGACGCGCTGGCTCACCACCGCCCGCGCCGCGATGGCGCCGTTGATGTTGAACAGCTCGACCCAGTCGTTGTCCACGATGCCAGCGCTCTTGGCGTCGTCCTCGCTGAGCCAGATCACCGGACCACCGCGATTGAGCGTGAGCATCATCAGGTTGTCGCTGTAGGTGCTGTGGATCCCCCACTTCTGGTGCGGCGTGATGAAGTTCAGCAGGATCTCGGTGTTGCCGTTGGACTTCACGCCGTGGATGCCCGCCGTGGTCTTGAGGTCCACGGGCGGCTTGTAGCTGGACAGGTTCTCGCCGAAAGCCGTCATCCAGGGGTGGTCCAGGTAGAACTGCTGGCGGCCCGTGAGGGTGCGCCACGGGATCAGCTCGTGCACGTTGGTGTAGCCGGCGTTGTAGGACACGGTCTCGCTCTCGATGCCGCTCCAGGTGGGGCTGGAGATGATCTTGCGCGGCTGGGCCTGGATGTCGCGGAAGCGGATCTTCTCGTCCTCGCGGTACAGGGCCAGGTGGGTGTGGTCGCGGCCGGTCTGCTTGCCCAGCGCTTCCCAGGCCTTGACGGCGACATGGCCGTTGGTCTCGGGCGCCAGCTGCAGCACCACTTCGCAGGCGTCGATGTCGCTCTCGATCTTCGGCATGCCGCAGGTGGCGCCCTCGGCGCGGACGACGCCGTTGAGTTCGCCGAGCTGCTTGACCTCGACCTGGGTGTTCCAGGCGATGCCCTTGCCGCCATTGCCCACCTTGCCCATCAGCGGCCCCAGGGCCGTGAAGCGTTTGTAGAGGTTGGGGTAGTCGCGCTCGACCACCATCATGTTCGGCGCGGTCTTGCCGGGGATGAGGTCGCACTCGCCCTTCTTCCATTCCTTGACGCCGAAGGGCTGGGCCAGCTCGGCGGGAGAGTCGTGCATCAGCGGGGACAGCACCATCTCGCGCTCCACCCCCAGGTGGCCCACGCAGAGCTCGCTGAACTTCTTGGCGAAGCCCTTGTAGATGTCCCAGTCGCTCCTGCTCTGCCAGGCCGGATCCACGGCGGTGGACAGCGGGTGGATGAAGGGGTGCATGTCGCTGGTGTTGAGGTCGTTCTTCTCGTACCAGGTGGCCGTGGGCAGCACGATGTCCGAGTACAGGCAGGTGGTGCTCATGCGGAAGTCCAGCGTGACCAGCAGGTCCAGCTTGCCCTCGGGCGCCTGCTCGTGCCAGACCACTTCCTCGGGCTTGGCCTCGTCATGGCCCAGGTCCTTGCCCTGCACGCCGTGGGCCGTGCCCAGCAGGTGCTTGAGGAAGTACTCGTGGCCCTTGCCGGAAGAGCCCAGCAGGTTGGAGCGCCAGACGAACATATTGCGCGGCCAGTTGGCCGGGTGGTCCGGGTCCTCGCAGCTCATCTTGAGCGTGCCGTCCTTCAGGCCCTTGACCGTGTAGTCCTTGGGGTCCATGCCGGCGGCGGTGGCGTCCTTCACGATCTGCATCGGGTTAGTCTGCAGCTGCGGGGCGCTGGGCAGCCAGCCCATGCGTTCGGCACGCACGTTGTAGTCGATCATGCTGCCGCCGAAAGCCTTCTTGTCGGCCAGCGGTGAGAGCACCTCGCCCATGGTCAGCTTCTCGTAGCGCCACTGGTCGGTGTGGGCGTAGAAGAAGCTGGTGCTGTTCTGCTGGCGCGGCGGGCGGATCCAGTCCAGCGCGAAGGCCAGGGCCGTCCAGCCGGTCTGCGGACGCAGCTTCTCCTGGCCCACATAGTGCGCCCAGCCGCCACCGCTCTTGCCGATGCAGCCGCAGAGCATCAGCATGTTGATGATGCCGCGGTAGTTCATGTCGCTGTGGTACCAGTGGTTCATGGCGGCGCCGATGATGACCATGGACTTGCCCTGGGTCTTGTCGGCGTTCTCGGCGAACTGGCGCGCCACGGTGAGCAGCTGCTGGCGCGGCACGCCGGTGATCTTCTCCTGCCAGGCCGGGGTGTAGGGCGTGTTCTCGTCGTAGTTCTGCGCGGCGTTCTCGCCGGGCAGGCCGCGGGCCACGCCCAGGTTGGCCGCCTGCAGGTCGAAGACCGTGGCGACCAGGGCCTCGCGCTTCTCGCCTTCCTTGCCCAGGCTGATGCGCGTCACCGGCACGGTGCGCAGCATCACGCCGCTGCCGCCGGCGCCGCCGGTGTTGTTGGGAAAGTGCTCGTGTTCGATGCCGCCGAAGTAGGGGAAGGCCACCTGTGCCGTCTGCGGCGTGGGCGTGGCTTCCATGGCCGAGAGGCGCAGCTTCACCGTGCCGCCATGGCGGGCTTCCTTGTCCTCGAGGTTCCATTGGCCGGCGTCGGCGCGGCCCTCGGGGCCCCAGCGGAAGCCGATCGAACCCTGGGGCAGCACGACCTTGCCGTCTTCATTGATGGCCACGGTTTTCCACTCGGGGTTGTTGGCCTGGCCCAGCTTGCCGTTGAAATCGCTGGCGCGCACATAGCGGTCGGGCACCAGCACGGTCTTGCCGTCCGGCGTCTGTTGTTCCTTGAGCATGACCAGCATGGGCAGGTCGGTGTAGCGGCGCGCGTAGTCGTCGAAGTAGGCGCTGCGCTTGTCGAAGTAGAACTCCTTCATGATCACGTGGCACATGGCCACGGCCATGGCGGCGTCCGTGCCCTGCTTGGGATGCATCCAGATGTCGGCCAGCTTGGAGATCTCGGCGTAGTCGGGCGTGACGGCCACGGTCTTGGCGCCCTTGTAGCGCACCTCGGTGAAGAAGTGGGCGTCGGGCGTGCGCGTCTGCGGTACGTTGGAGCCCCAGGCGATGATGTAGGTGGAGTTGTACCAGTCGGCCGACTCGGGGACGTCGGTCTGCTCGCCCCAGATCTGCGGGCTGGCCGGTGGCAGGTCGCAGTACCAGTCGTAGAAGCTCATGCAGACACCGCCCAGCAAAGAGAGGTAACGCGAGCCGGCAGCGTAGGACACCATGGACATGGCGGGGATGGGCGAAAAGCCGATCACGCGGTCCGGGCCGTGCTTCTTGACGGTGTAGATGTTCGCGGCCGCGATCATCTCGTTGACCTCGTCCCAGCTCGAGCGCACGAAACCGCCCAGGCCGCGTACGCTCTGGTATTCCTTGCGCTTGGCATTGCTCTCGGCGATGGAGGCCCAGGCTTCCACCGGGCCGTGGGTCAGGCGGGCTTCGCGCCAGAGCTTGAGCAGGCGGCCGCGCACCATGGGGTACTTGACGCGGTTGGCGGAATACAGGTACCAGCTGTAGCTGGCGCCGCGCGCGCAGCCGCGCGGCTCGTGGTTGGGCATGTCCCAGCGCGTGCGCGGGTAGTCGGTCTGCTGGGTTTCCCAGGTGACGATGCCGCCCTTGACGTAGATCTTCCACGAGCAGGAGCCCGTGCAGTTGACGCCGTGGGTGGAGCGCACGATCTTGTCGTGCGCCCAGCGGTCGCGGTAGGCGTCTTCCCAGCTGCGGTCTTCACCGGTGGTATGGCCGTGGTCCTTGGAGAAGCTTTCGCGCGGCTGCGAGAAGTAGCTCAGGCGGTCGAGAAAATGGCTCATGTCAGGCCTCCTAGAAATGTGTTGTGACGCTCAGGGGTTCTTCACGTAGGCATTCGCGCGCAGGTAGAACCACCAGTTCAGCACCAGGCACAGGGCGTAGAAGACGGCGAAGCCGTAGAAGGCGTACTGGGGCGTGCCGGCCTTGATCTGGGCGCCGATCACCACGGGTGCCACGAAGGCGCCGTAGGCCGCCACGGCCGAGGTCCAGCCCAGCACGGGGCCGGCCTGCTGGCGGTCGAAGATCACGGCGATGGTGCGGAAGGTGGAGCCGTTGCCGATGCCGGTGGCCGTGAACAGCACCACGAAGAGCAGCATGAAGGTCAGGAAGTACTGCTCGGGCGTGGCCGACTGGTAGGCCTGCAGCATGATGTAGCCCACGGCGGCCGAGGCCACCACCATCACGGCCGAGATCACCTGCGTGACGATGGAGCCGCCCACCTTGTCCGAGATCCAGCCGCCGATGGGGCGCACGGCCGCACCGACGAAGGGGCCGATCCAGGCGTAGGTCAGGGCGCTGGGTGCGTTGGGGTTCTTGGCGTGCACCCAGGCGTTGGTGGCGGCGTCGAAGGTGTGCGTGCTGCCGAAGATCACCGTGATGGACAGCGGCAGGGCCATGGAGAAACCGATGAAGCTGCCGAAGGTCACGATGTAGAGCGCCGTCATCGACCAGGTGTGCTTGTCGCGAAAAATCGCGAACTGCTTGGCAATGTTCTCCTTCATCGGGCCGAAGGCCGCGAGCTTCATGGTGAACAGCGTGGCCACGATGATCAGCGGCATGGCCACCCACATGTTCAGCAGGCCCAGGCCCGTGGGGGCCGGCAGGTAGAGGTAGAGACCCACACCGGCCGGCAGGAAGGACAGGGTGTAGAGCCAGGTGATCTTGAGGAAGGCGCTGATCGTGCTGCCCAGGCTGTTGTCCACGTCCGGCGTCACGGTCTTGAGGTTGTTCATGCCGAACCAGCACAGCACCGACAGCGGCACCAGCGAGAGCAGCCAGGCAAAGCCCGCGTTCTGGATGAAGGTGGGCGTGCCCGCGGCGATCTTGCCGAAGATCCAGCCGCTGTCCTTGACCAGCGTCATGGGCTCACCCGCAAACGCGCCGAAGAGGCTGACCGTCATCACCAGCGGGATCACGATCTGCATGGTGGTCACGCCGAAGTTGCCCAGGCCGGCGTTCAGGCCCAGGGCCGTGCCCTGCAGGCGCTTGGGGAAGAAGGTGCCGATGTTGGACATGGAGCTGGCAAAGTTGCCGCCGCCCACGCCCGACCACAGCGCCATGAGCTGGAACACCCATAGCGGCCACTCCGGGTGCTGCAGCGCGATGCCCGTGCCGATGGCGGGGGCCAGCAGCATGGAGGTGGTGAGGAAGATGGTGTTGCGCCCGCCGGCTAGGCGGATCAGGAAGCTGGCCGGGATGCGCATGGTGGCGCCGGCCAGGCCGGCGATGGCGGTCAGCGTGAAGAGCTCGGCCTGGCTGAAGGGAAAGCCCAGGTTGAGCATCTGCACGGTGATGATGCCCCACATGCCCCAGACCGCAAAGCCGCAGAGCAGCGCGGGCACCGAGATCCAGAGATTGCGGTAGGCAATCTTCTTGCCCGTGTTCTCCCAGAACTGCTCGTCCTCAGGGCGCCAGTCGGTGAGCGTGGCCCCCGACGACTTGGTGGTGTTCATGGTGGTTCCTTGGAAATGGCTGTTGATCGGGTTTCAGCCCTTGAGGCTGAAGGCGGTGGCCTTGTCGCCCATGACCTCGGTGCGGCGCACCTCCGTCCAGTACATCCAGATCAGCGAGACCCAGACCACGCCGTACATCAGCATGAAGGCGCTGGAACGGATGCCCGTGAAGTCCAGCAGGGCGCCGAACAGGATGGGCAGCACGAAGCCGCCCAGGCCGCCGGCCAGGCCCACGATGCCGCTGATGGCGCCGATGTTGCCGGGGTAGTCGTCGCTGATGTACTTGAACACGCTGGCCTTGCCGAAGGCCCAGGCGATGCCCAGGATGAACATCAGCGCGGTGAAGACATAGACGTTGAGGCCGAAGTGGAAGGTCTTGGGGCCGTCGAGCGTGGTGACGGTGAAGTCGAACTGCGGGTAGCTCAGCAGGAAGAGGCAGATCCAGCTCACCCACATGACCCACCAGGTCACCGAGTGCGCGCCGTACTTGTCCGACAGCCAGCCGCCGATGGCGCGCAGCACGCCGCCGGGCAGCGAGAAGCAGGCCGCCAGCAGGGCCGCGGCGCGGATGTCCAGGCCGTACTCGCCCACGTAGTACTGCACCATCCAGAGCGAGAGCGCCACATAGCCGCCGAAGACGATGCTGTAGTACTGGCAGTACTTGAGCACCTTGGGGTCCTTGAGCGCCTTGAGCTGGTCCGTGAATTTCACGTTGCTCGGCACCAGATGGGCCGGGTCGCTGTGGCTGAACAGCCAGAAGATGATGACCGTGCCCAGCATGATGGCCGCGTAGACCTGCGGCACCATGGTCCAGCCGAAAGCCACCACCAGCGCGGGCGCGATGAACTTGTTGACCGCCGCGCCGGAGTTGCCGGCGCCGTACACGCCCATGGCGAAACCCTGGCGGTTCTTGGGGTACCAGCGCGCCACATAGGGCGTGCCCACCGAGAAGGAGCCGCCCGCCAGGCCCACGAAGAGGCCGATGACCAGGAAGTGCCAGTAGGCGGTGGCATAGGCCATGAGGAAGATGGCCGGCACCGTGCTGGCCATGAGGATGGCCATGACGATGCGCCCGCCGTATTTGTCCGTCCAGATGCCCAGCGGCACGCGCACCAGCGAACCCGTGAGCACCGGCATGGCCGTGAGCAGGCCGAATTCCGTCGCATTGAGGCCCAGCTGCTTCTTGATCGGGATACCGATCACGCCGAACATCATCCACACCATGAAGCACACGGTGAAGGCCAGCGTGCTGACGATCAGCACCGAGAGGGCTTGTCTGTTCTTGTCCATCGCACAACTCCTGAGAGGTTGGATGGACTGTAGAAACCGCCACGGTTTGCCGCCATCCTCCGGAGGGAGGGGCGGGAGCCTGGGGCATCCTCCGAAAGAACTAGGCGAATGGTTTAAGTGGCCTGGGGTTGAGGTGGATCAAATGCGGGAAGGGTGGCCCGCCATCATTTGCCGACCACTGGTTCAGGACTTCGAGCTATCGGTTGTGACCATGGCGCCATCGCGCAGCGCCAACACGAGCGGCGACCCCAGGCCGTGTTCAGGCAGGCGTTACGCCGGGAGCATGCCCTGCGACGCCCGGCGGAGCCCTGTGCTTTAGCCAGGTGATGACCTCCACGACATTCAGATCGGGCGGAAAGACTGGGTAGAAGACCTTCTGGATGAATCCATCCTCGATGACCAGCGTCAGGCGCTTGTACAACTCCAAGCCGTCCACGTTGAAGCTGGGTAGATCCAGCAGCTCCTTCAGGCGATGCCTGCTGTCGCTCAACAGCTCGAAAGGAAGGTGCAAACGCTCCCGGGCCTCCTTTTGCTGCTCGGTGTCTTGTGCACTCAAACCGAACACTCGAGCGTTCAGCGCTTTCAACTCTGAATGGTGATCGCGAAAGCTGCAGGACTGCGATGTGCACCCGGGAGCGCCCGGGATCCCAAGCCACCCTTTCGGCAGCGGCACGCCTGGGCGACCGGTCATCGGATAGATGTAGATCACGGACCACCCCGGGATCGTCGCGAGGTCAATCCTTGAGCCATCGGTGGCGTCGAGCAGGAGCTGTGGGAATCTCCGTCCCTGCAAGTGGGAGGCCGCCCCGTCGTCGATGGGGGGCGGCAGGTCCTCTGGCAGTGGAAAGGGATTCATGCTCATAGCATCCTTGTAGCCTTCATGCCTAAGGTCTAGGGGGAGCGGCGCAACGCTTGCGAGGCGTCCTGCCTGGGTGCGGGGTCGGGCGGTGCAGCGACCCAGGCCGCGCCAAAACTCAGCGGTGACATGAGGACTGGTCCGACCAAGTACAGCCAAGTATCGCGCAGGAGCATGGAAAATGGTTCAGCCTTGGCGATAAACAAGTGCGCTGACGCATCCCAGAACAGCATTGCCACAGCAGCACACAGACCACAGGTTGCCAACCTGAAGACCACGTCTGGCATACCACTGGCCCAGATAGAGGGCACGAGGAGTGTGATCGCCAGAGCGGTCAGCGACAGGACATGAATCCCGAAGGGTGCGTCGCTCATGGTCAGGTAGGCCCCGGAGAGCAGAGCGTAGAGAGCAAGTGGAAGAAGAGCCCTGCGCATTCTTTGAGGTCGGATCTTGAAGCTGAGTCATCGCCGTGCTTCCAGCGGTGATGGGCCGGGCACCTGGACGGATGGTCCACTCCCCCGGTTGACCACCGACGCTCGACCAGCGCGGTTTCTCAATCAGCGCGGCCCCTTGGGTCGTACACGCAGCGCATGCCGATGTACACCGCATAGAAGTCCCGGGGCTTCCAGGCGTCCACATCGGCGCGCATCTGTCCCGCCGGGTACCACCAGGAGCCGCCCATGGTCGGTCGTTCCTCACCGCGGACATCGGCCGCCCATTCCCAGACATTGGCGCCCATGTCGTGCAGGCCGTTGACACCGGCGCGCGTTGCAGTGACGGGCGCGCCGCGTGGCCAGGGGTCGGGATCGCTGGTGTTGGCGCCCTGCGGGCTGTCGCCCGTGGGCCAGGGGTAGCTGCGCCCGCGCACCCAGGGCGCGGGTGGGGCACTGCGCAGCTCGGTGTAGGCCGCGCGCCGCCACTCGGCGGCCGTGGGCAGGCGGCCGCCGGCCCAGCGGCAGTAGGCGGCGGCTTCGGCGTGGTTCAGGTGCACGGCAGGCAGCTGGGGGCTGATGGGCTCCACACCGTCCGGGCGGCGCCAGGTCCAGCCGGGGCGGCGCTGCCAGCCGGCCACGTACTCGAAACCACCGCCCTCGCGCTCGGCCTGCGTGACGGTGCCGGTGGCGGCCACATAGCGCGCGAACTGGGCAATGGTGACTTCGGTGCGGTCGATCTCCAGCCCGCCCGCGTCGTCGAGCCGCACGCGCTCGCCCACTTGGGCCTGCGCAGCCAAGGTCATGAGGGCCAGCAGCCAGGCGACGCGCCTCACGGCGCGGGCTCCTGCCAGCGGGCCCGGACCCAGCGCTGCAGGCGCGGGCGCAAGGGCAGGAAGGCGCGGTAGGCCAGCTCCAGCAACCAGACGACGGGCGGCACGGCCGCGATCCAGCCCAGCACACGCCAGCCGGGCAGGTTGCGCCACAGGCGCGCGAAACCGGCCGCGCCGCTGTACAGGCGACCCTCTGCGTCGCGCACATGGAAGCGGCGCATGGCCGCTTCGCAGGACAGATCGGGGCCGGTGGGGGCGCCCGCACTGACGTCATGCCAGGCCAGGCGTTCAGCGCCGCGCTGGCGCTGGTAGAGCGCGATCTCGCGCCGGCACAGCGGGCAGCTGCCGTCGTAGTACACGGTGAGTTCGGGGGCGGAGCCGGAGGTCATGAGATCGGATCATGCCGTGCCCGCGACTTTCCTTCCGGGGGCGGCGCACTGGCCCTGCCCGCCATCGGGGTATGGGCGGCTCAGCTCACGCCCGCATTCGCCGCCAGCACCGCGGCCTGCACGCGGGTGCTCACCGAGAGTTTGCGCAGCACGTGCTGCACATGGATCTTGACCGTGGTCTCGGCGATGCCGAGCTCGGTGCCGATCTCCTTGTTGCTGGCACCGCGGGCGATGCCGCGCAGGATCTCGCGTTCGCGCGGCGACAGCGGCTCCAGCAGGGCGGCGGCCGGACTGGGGGGCGGGGTGGGGGTGTCGCCGCGCAGCGCAGAGACGAGCTTGCCCGTCATCTCGGGGGCCACCACGTGCTCACCGCGCATGGCGCGGGCGATGGCCTGGGCCAGGGCGTCGCCTTCGATGGTCTTGAGCAGGTAGCCGGCCGCGCCGCCCCGCAGTGCGGCGGCCAGGTCCTGTTCGTCCTCGCTCACGGTGAGCATGAGCACCCGGGCACCGGGCGCGGCCTCGCGCAGGCCGGGCAGGGCGTCCACACCGCGCACGCCGGGCAGGTGGTTGTCCAGCAGGATCAGGTCGGGCTGCAGCTCCTGCGCGCGGCGCTGGGCCTCGCCGGCATCGGCGGCGTCGCCCACCACCTCGAGCTGCGGCTCGCGCGCCAGCAGGGCCATGAGGCCGCGGCGGAACAGGGTGTGGTCGTCGACCACGAGGATGCGGATGCGTTCAGGCATGTTCGGCGGGGACAGGGCGCGATGGGGCGGCGCTGGTTTGCGCCGGCGGCAGGGCCGGCAGGGTGAGCACGACGGAGGTGCCGCGGCCCGGGCTGGAATAGAGCTCGACCTGGGCGCCGATGCGCTCGGCGCGCTCGCGCATGATGCGCAGGCCCACATGGCTGTCGTCCACGCCGGGGGCCTCGGGGTCGAAGCCCGCGCCGTCGTCGCGCACCTCGAAGCGCCAGGCGGGTTGCTGCTGCACGTCCAGCCAGACGCGGCTGGCGCGCGCGTGCTTGCGGATGTTGGAGAGGGCTTCCTGCACGATGTGCAGCACCTGGACCTGCAGGTCCGGCGCCAGTGGCATGCCCTGGCCCCGCATCTGCAGGCTGGCCTTGAGGCCGCTTTGCAGTTCGAACTTGTGCAGGGTGGCGATGAGCGCGGTCTCGATGTCTTCGGTGTTGGTACGGGTGCGGAAGTGCAGCAGCAGCTCGCGCACATCGCCATAGCTTTCGCGCACGCCGGTGTCGATTTCCTCGAGCACGCGGGCCATGGCCGCGCGGTCACCGGACTGCAGGGCGTCACGCATGAGCTGCACCTGGATGCGCAGGAAGGCCAGCGACTGGGCGATGGAGTCGTGCAGCTCGCGCGCGAGCAGCTGGCGCTCCTGGGCGACCGCGGCCTCTTTCTCCAGCGCGTTGAGACGCAGGTTCTCCATCGCGCCGGCCAGGTGGCTGGCCAGGGCTTCGAGCAGGGAGCGCTCGGCTTCGCCCAGCATGACGCGCGGGTAGAAGAAAAGATCGATCTCGCCCATCAGACGCTCGTGCAGGCGCACGGGGATGTTGACCAGGGTTTCGAAGCCGGACTTGCCGCACAGGCGTTCGCGCTCTTCGCCCAGCGCATGGATGGGGATGACGCGCAGGCTGTCCACCGTGGCGGCGTGGCTGCCGCAGTCGCAGTCGCCCTTGTGGATGCAGTGCTCGGCTTCCACCATCTCGGCCGGCAGGCCCTCGGCGGCGAGCATGAGGTAGCGGCGGTTGGCCTGGTCGGACCAGCGCAGGGCCACGCCGTCGGCATGGGCGATGCGCTGGATGCTGCGCACAAAGCCCTGCGCCAGCTCGTCCAGCGAGGTGCTGCGTGCCACCAGGGCCGTGACCTCGTAGAGGCTGGCCAGGCGCTCGCGCTTTTCCTCGAGCTCGGCGGTCTTCTCGGCCACCTTGGCTTCGAGATGACGGTACATGGACTGCAGGTGCGCGGCCATGTCGTTGAAGCCCGTGGCCAGGGTGCCGAACTCGTCGCTGCTGAGCTGTTCCACGCGGGCGTCGAAGTCACCGCCTTCGATCTTCTGGATGGCGCGCTTGAGCTGGGTCACGGGCCCGAGCACCAGGGCGTGGCCGATGACCAGCAGCACCACCGTGCCCAGCACGACGATGGCCAGCAGCGTGGTCTGCAGCAGGTGCAGGATGGCCGTCCAGCGCGAGACATGGCTTTCGATGCTGCGCACGAAGCCGTCGATGTCGGCGACGAAGGCGATGGTCTGCTCGCGCAACCGGCCCACGTCGGCCGGGCCGACCAGCTGCGGCTGCAGCGCCTGCCAGCCGGCTTCGATGACCTTGAAGTTCTCCTGCACTGTTTCGTCCCAGGGCACGAAGAGCGGGCGCTCGGGGTCGCCATGGCGCAGCGTGGCCAGGCTGTCGTCGAACTCCTGCACCAGGGCCGGCAGCTCGGCGGTCTGGCCGGTGCTGGCCGACAGCGCCATGCGGTAGGCCTGCATGCGCATGCGGCCGGCCTCGTTGACGGCGGCGGCGCCGCCGTCGAGCTGCCAGGACACCCACAGCGTGGCCGCCGTGGCCAGCAGGGCCAGCAGCAGGAAGGGGGTGCCCGCCAGGGTGAGCTTGGCGGCCAGGCTGCGTTGTGGAGTCGGCGGCATGGCAGTGTGTGGATCGGTGCCACCAGTGTGCCGGCCTGCGCGCGCCCATCCTTGATGTGGATCAAGCCCGGGCGCAATCGCCGGCCTAGACTGGGCCCATGTTCCAGCACATCCTGTTACCCACCGATGGCTCCGAGGCCGCAACCCGCGCGGTGAGCCGGGGTGCCGAACTTGCGGCACGCCTGGGCGCGCGCGTGACGGTCATGACGGCGCTGGAGCATTACCCTGCAGGCATCATGGGCAGCGCCTACCGGCCCTCCCAAGGCGCGGACCTGGAGCCCGGGCTGCAGGCCGCCATGGACCGGCTCGACCAGGCCGTGGCCCTGGTGCGCCAGGCGGGCCTGGACTGTCACCGCCTACTGCTGCGCGACCGGCCGGTCTACCAGGCCATCCTGGACGCGGCCGAGTCGCAGGAAGTGGACCTGATCGTCATGGGCACGCACGGCCTGGGGCTGGTGGAGCGGCTCTTCGTGGGCAGCCAGACGCAGCGTGTGCTGGCGCGCACGCAGATCCCCGTGCTCACGCTGCACTGAGTCGGCGCTCAGCCGCGCACGTCAGCCACCGGCTCGCTGCCGAAGTCCGCGCGCTGCAGAAAGGCCAGCACCTTGCGCGCCGCGGCCTCGGGGCTGTCGAGCTGACCACCCTGCTTGAGCTGCTCGAAACGGGCGCGGTCGGGGAAGGCTGCGGCATCGGCGCCGCGCAGCTGGACCTGCATGTCGGTGTCGATCACGCCGGGAGCGAGCGAGCAGACCCGCGCGCCATTCGGCTTGAGCGCCTCCTCCAGCGCGACACAACGTGTGTACAGGTCCATGCCGGCCTTGGCCGCGCAGTACACGGCCTGCGACGCCATGGGTCGGCGGCCCAGGCCCGAGGAGATGTTGAGCACCTTGCGCGGCACCTGCCAGCTCTCCGTGGCGGCCAGAAAGGCCGCGGTCAGCGCCATGGGCGCTTCGAGATCCACGCGCAGGGCTTGTGCAATGTCGTCCGCCGTCAGCGCCGAGAGCGGCGCGATGGCGGGAATGACGCCGGCGTTGTTGATCAGCGTGGCGCTGGCGTAGCGGCCGCCGGCCTGGCCCAGCCACTGCTGCAGCCGGGACGCGGCCTCGCCGCTGTGGGCCAGGTCCAGCGGCCATTGTTCGAGCGTGGCGCCGGCCGCGTGCGCCTGTGCAGCCAGTTCCGGGTTTTGCCGACGCGAGATGCACACCAGCGTGTGGCCTGCGTGCAGTAGCTGCTGCGCCATGGCCAGACCCATGCCGCGCGAGGCGCCGGTGAGGATGGTGAGGTGGGGGCCGGTCATGGAAGTCTCCTCAGAAAGGGGGCGGGCTGTGCCAGTGCAGCGCTGCGCCGCTGACGGGGTGTGCGAGCGCCAGCTCGCTGGCGTGCAGCAGCAGGCGCGGGCTGCGCGCCAGCGTCTCGGCGTCGGCATAGAGCGGGTCGCCGAGCATGGGATGGCCGATGGACTGAAGGTGCACGCGCAGCTGGTGGGTGCGCCCGGTCACGGGTTCGAGTTCGAGCCGGGTCTGCGGCCGGCCCCGGGCGTCGGTCTCACGCGCGAGCACACGCCAGCGGGTGTGGCTGGGCCGACCGTCGGGCGTGATGATCTGGCGCGGGCGGTTGGGCCAGTCGGTACGCAGGGGCTGGTGGATGTCGCCGCTGTCCTGCGCCACATGGCCGGCGACAACGGCGATGTAGCGCTTGTACACGCGGCGCCATTCGAAGGCCATGCCCAGCGCCCGCCGCATGGCCGCGCCGCGCGCCATGAGCAGCAGGCCCGAGGTGGCCATGTCCAGACGGTGCACCACGAGGGCGTCGGGCCACTGGGCCTGGGCGCGTGCGCTGGCGCAGTCCTGGTTGACGATGTCACGGCCGGGCACGGAGAGCAGGCCGGCGGGTTTGTCCAGCACGAGCAGGGCCTCGTCTGCATACAGGCAGGGCAGGGCCGGGAGCATGGTGTCAGAGCTTCTTGTCGCCCTGGATCAGGCGCTGCACCGTATCGCAGAGCTCGGAGACGTCGTTGGGCTTGTGGATCAGCGCACGCGCACCGGCAGCCAGCGCATTGGCCTCGATCTCGGGCGTGATGTAGCCCGAGGCCAGGGCCATGGGCAGCCTGGGACGGATCTGGCGCGCTTCCTTGAGCAGGTCCACGCCGCTGTAGCCGGGCATGTTGTAGTCGGTGACCAGCAGGTCGAAGTCCTGCTGCTCGCGCAGCGCGGCGAGTGCGGCGCGCGGGTCGGTGTAGATGCTGACCTTGAAGCCGCGCCGGCTGAGCACGCGCTCGACGAGGAAGGCCAGGGCCTGGTCGTCGTCGACATACATGACGTGGCGGCCGAAACCCATGACGGTCTGCAGGCGCGCGGGCTCGGCGGGGATGGAGGCCACGTCATCCCCGGCCACGGGGAAGTAGAGCGTGAACTCGCTGCCCTGGCCCGGGCTGCTGCTCACGTCCACCGCGCCCAGGTGCGTGCGCATGACGCCATGCACCACGGCCAGGCCCAGGCCCGTGCCCTGGCCCACGGGCTTGGTGGTGTAGAAGGGCTCGAAGATGCGCTGCAGGGTCTCGCGGTCCATGCCGCTGCCGCTGTCGCGCACGGAAAGGGTGACGTAGCGGCCTTCGGCCAGGCCCAGGCGCTGGCATTCGAGCATGGCCGGGCTGCAGCTAGCCAGCGAGATGCTGACCGTGCCGCGCACGCCGCCGATGGCGTGGACGGCGTTGGTGCAGAGGTTGATCAGCGCCTGCTCGACCTGCGTGGCGTCGGCCAGCACGGGGGGGGTGTCGTGCAGGCGCACCTGTAGGTCCACGCCGGGCGGCAGCGTGACCTTCATGAGACGCACCGATTCCTGAACCACGTCGTTGAGGTGGACGCGGTGGCGCTTGGGCGGCTCGTTGCGGCTGAAGGTGAGGATCTGGCGTACCAGGTCACGCCCGCGGCGGCCGGCCTTCTCGATCTCGGCCAGGCTGACCTGCACGGGCGAATCGGCCGGTGCGTCCTGGCGCGCCAGCGTGACGTTGCCCAGGATGGCGCCGAGGATGTTGTTGAAGTCGTGGGCGATGCCGCCGGCCATGGTGCCGATGGCCTGCATCTTGTGCGCCTCGCGCAGCTGGGCCTCGAGCACATTGCGCTGGGCTTCCATCTGGCGGCGCGCCGTGAGGTCGCGCGCGAAGACGGTGGTGATGTCGCCGTCGCCCTCGGGCTGGCGCTCGCGCGAGACGCTGACCTCCAGTGCCAGCGGCAGGCCGTCGGCCGTGCGGCCGTTGACTTCGCCGAGGATGGCCTGGCTCGAGACGCGCGTCGCGGCGATGGTGCCGATGGACTCGGGCAGGAAGCGGCCCAGCGAGGTCTTGAGCGCCTGCTCGGGCGGGCACTGGAAGAGCGCGGCGGCGGCCGGGTTGAAGACGGTGATGCGCTGCTCGCCGTCGACGCAGATGATGGCGTCGAGCGAGGAGTTGATGATGGCCGCGAGCCGGTTCTCGGACAGGCGCAGCTCCTCGTTGCGCTGCTGCAGGGCCAGCGCGCTTTCCTGCAGCGCGCGGCGGCGTTCCTGCAGGGCGCGGCGCTCGGTCAGCAGCGGGCCCTGGTCGATGACGGCGCAGATGAAGTGTGTGAGGTCACGGTCGTGCGAGTACTGTATGCGTGCGATGTGCAGATCGCCGGTGAAGCGCGCCTCCAGGCCGCTGGAGAACACCACCTCGTTGGTGTCGCTGTGCCCCTGGATCTTGGCTTCGTCCAGCGCGTGCTGCACGCGCTCCACGTGGTCGGGCGTGACCAGGGGCAGCAGGAAGTTCAGCGGTGGATCGGATTCCTTGGGCCGGAACAGCCGCAGGGCCATGGCATTGCTCTGTTCGACCAGGCCGTCTTCGTCGACCACCATCAGCGCCAGCGGCACGTTGGAGAACAGGGACTCGAAGCGTTCGGAGGCGCCTTCGGCCGCGATGCGGCTGTACTCCAGCGCGCTGTTCTGGGCCTCCAGCTCGGCCTGGTAGGCACACAGGTCTTCGATCAGCTTGGGAAGGGCCCGGCGGGACATGACAGGGACGGGCAGTGGGCGCGGCTCAGGCGTTCTTGTTGGTGAACCAGAAGCTGACGACAGGGGCCGTGGGGTCGTCGAAGGAGGCGCCCAGTGACATCTCGCCCTTGTCGAGCAGCACGCATTCCTGACGGCGCAGCGAGATCACGGCGGTGGAGCCGGCAAAGCGCACCCAGGTGCCATAGCTGCTGATGTCGGAGAGCACGAAGAGCTCGCCACGCCGGTCCAGCCGCGCATGCAGGCGCGAAACCCGCGGGTCCAGCACGGCGAAATGGGCGTCGTTGCCGCGGCCCAGGAAGACCGGCATGTCCATGGCCTCGAACAGCACATTGTGTTCGCGCCAGGTCAGCTCGATGGTGCTGGGCAGGCGGCTGGTGGGCGCACCCAGCGTGTCCAGGCCGGCCTGCATGGTCATGATCTCGGAGGTACCTTCACGTTGCCAGTCGATGCGGTAGACGCTCACGGGCTCGCTCTTGCCCCGGATGTCCATGGGACCAAGGTTGCGGTAGTTGATCTCGCCGTCGTTCCAGAGCGCGTCGATCACCGACTCGGAGGCGAAGATCTGCTCGGCCCCCGAGAGGTCGCTCAGGCGCGAGGCCATGTTGACGGCGTCGCCGAAGCAGTCGCCGTCCTGTTCCACCACCTCGCCGCGTGCCAGGCCCACCTTGATCTGCATCTTGGTCGAGCCGGGGTAGCCGCTGACGCGTTCCTTCTGCAGGCGCTGCATCTCGACCATGGCCAGCACGGCGGCCTGGTTGTCGGCAAATGCCGCCAGCACCCCGTCGCCCAGGTACTTGATGACGCGCCCGCCACGGGCCTGGAGGAGCTTGCCGATCCAGTGTGTGGTACGGGTCACCACCTCGGCCGCCCGGGTATTGCCCAGCGCCTCGAACAGACCGGTGCTACCGGTCAGGTCGGCGAAGACGATGGTGAGGACGGCCATGCAGGGGGAGTTTTGATTTGTATGCTGATTATCACCGGCCCGGTGCGGATGCCAGGCCGGTCAGACGCTATCTAGTATATAGAGACGGCTGCACGCGCGCGGGGGCGCAAGGGGCGTTCCCGAGGGCTGCCGGGGGGTATCCGCGTGCGTAAATCGCCACGCCAGGCGTGCCGGACAGCACCGGGCTGTGTAATATGCGTTATTCAGGCCCGGCAGACCGGGCTGCAGGGAAGCTCAAGCCATGGGTATCGATCCAGCCATCGTCCAGAACATCGCCGAGCGGGTGCGCGCCGAGGTCCTGCCCGCGCGCACGGCCCCGGCGATCAAGCTCGACCCGGCCATCATCCAGAAGATCGCGCAGAAGGTCCCGATTTTTGCGGGCATGAGCCAGACCTGCCTCCTGTCCACCCTGGCCACGGGTGAGCACTTCACCATCCAGCCCGGCGAGGCAGTGTTTCGCGAAGGCGACATGGGCAACTCCTTCTATGTGCTGATCGCCGGTGACGTGGTGGTGGAGAAGCTGCGTGACGGCAAGTCGGTGGAACTGGTGCGCCTGGGGCCGGGTGAGTGTTTCGGCGAGATGGCCCTGGTGGGCAACGATGTGCGCTCGGCCACGGTACGCGCCATCAGCCCCCTGGTGGCCATGCGCTTCTACCGCGAGCTGATCGACTCCAACCCCGAGAGTGCCTCGGCCATCTACCGCAACATCGCGCGCATCCTGGCGGCGCGGCTGGGGGAGTCGAGCATGGTGTTGGCGGAGTTGAAGAAGCGCGAAGGGGCTTGAGCCTTTTTTTTCGCCGCATCTCGTCTTGCGATGACTTGCCGGGATGTGCCCCCGGCAGGGCAGTAACTTTATCGAAACCCGCATAGCGGGTTTTCTTTTCTTCGCCATGGCGCGCTACGCGCGCGGGGTTTGCTCACTTTGCTCAGCAAAGTTACGCAAACACCAAAGTCACCAAAGAAAAGGCGACCCTGGTGTCTGTGACCCCGACTTCGTCGGGGCACCCTGCGATGCTCGCGCCAGGCGGGAGCCGCGCAAACTCGGCTAACGCCTCAAACATGCGCGTCTCTTGATCCGCCTGCCGCTGCGCTTCTCGGCACAGACACAAGGGTGTGGATACCAACAGTCGGGCCCCACAAGGACGCGCCATGGCGCGTCCTTGTTGTCTTTGGGCTTGGTATTTGGTTCCCACCGCCGTAATGAGGAGGCGAGTAGCGCAGGGCTGAGCGGGAAAAGGGGCGCGCATGTCTGAGCCCGCAGGGCGAGTTTGCGCGCACCCCGCTCAGACTGAGCAACGCAGCGTGCCCGGAGCGCAGCGCAGGGCCGACGAATCCGGCTCGCCTTTCTTTGCTTCCTTTCTTTGGCGAGACAAAGAAAGGGAGTCGCCTGCCGGGGCGAGACCCGGCAAGGTAGGCGTGTCAGCGATATGACCCGAAGGAAAACCCCGCCACAGCACACAGACACACAAATCCCCTAAGCTCCCGCCCATGAACATCACCTTCTGGCAACTCGCCTGGAAAACCCTCTGGCGTGACCTGCGTGCGGGCCAGCTGCGCCTGCTCATCATTGCCGTCACGCTGGCTGTGGCCGCGCTCACGGCTGTGGGTTTTTTCGCCGACCGGCTCAAGGGCGGCATGCAGCGCGATGCGCGGCAACTGCTGGGTGGGGATGCTGTCGTGGTGAGCGATCAGGCCACGCCGGCAGCCTTGCAGGAACTGGCAGGCAAGAACGGGCTGCAGGCCTCGGCCTCGCTGAGTTTCCCGACCATGGCGCGGGCCGGCGACGCGCAGGGCGGGGCGACGCGGCTGGTGTCGCTCAAGGCGGTGGAGGCGGGCTATCCGCTGCGCGGCAATCTCACGGTCAGCCTGCGTACGGGCGAGCCGGCTCGGGTCACGCGCGACATCCCGGCGCCGGGCGAGGTCTGGGCCGACCCGGCGCTGCTGGACGCACTGGCGCTACAGGTGGGCGACACGCTGCTGCTCGGCGAAGCGTCCTTCCGTATCACGCGCCTGATCGGCATCGAGCCCGACCGCGGTGCGGGCTTCATCAACTTCGCGCCGCGTGCGCTGATCCACCAGGCCGACCTGGCGGCCACCCAGCTCGTGCAGCCGGCCAGTCGCCTGACCTATCGCTACGCCGTGGCCGGTGAGGACAAGGCTGTCAACGCCTTTCTGAAGGCGGCGGACGCGCTGATCGAGCGCGAACACCTGCGCGGCGTGCGCGTGGAGGCACTGCAAGGCGGGCGGCCCGAGATGTCGCAGACGCTGGACCGGGCCGAGAAATTCCTCAACCTCGTGGCCCTGCTGGCCGCGCTGCTGAGCGCCGTGGCCGTGGGGCTGGCGGCGCGGGCCTTCGCCAATCAGCATCTGGACGATTGCGCCATGCTGCGCGTGCTGGGCCTGTCGCAAGCCACCATCGCGCGCAGCCATGCGCTGGAATTCCTGCTCGTGGGCCTGGCCGGTGGCCTGCTGGGCGTGGCCCTGGGCTGGGCCGTGCACCATGTCTTTGTGCTCTTGCTCGCCGGCCTGGTGGATGCGGCCTTGCCGGCACCGAGCCTGTGGCCCGTGGCCTTTGGCCTGGGCGTGGGGCTGACGCTGATGCTGGCCTTTGGCCTGCCGCCTGTGCTGCAGCTGGCCCAGGTGCCGGCGTTGCGCGTGATCCGGCGCGACCTGGGCACGCTGCGGCCCATGTCCGTCGGCGTGCTGGCGCTGGGCGTGGCGGGTTTTGCCGTGCTGCTGTTGGCGGCGAGCAGCGACCTGAAGCTCGGGCTCATCACCGTGGGCGGCTTTGCCGGTGCGGTGGCCGTGTTTGCCCTGGCCAGCTGGGGCGCGGTGGCCGTTTTGCGCAAGGTCGTGCGCGAGAACACCGCGCCGCGCTGGCTGGTGCTGGCCACGCGCCAGCTCTCGGCGCGGCCCATCTACGCGGTGCTGCAGGTCAGCAGCCTGGCCGTGGGCCTGCTCGCGCTGCTGCTGCTGGTGCTGCTGCGTACCGACCTGATCAGCAGCTGGCGCCAGGCCACGCCAGCCAACGCGCCGAACCGTTTCGTCATCAACATCCAGCCCGACCAGGGCGAGGCCTTCCAGCGCCAGCTGCAGCAGGCCGGGGTGCAGGGCTACGACTGGTTCCCCATGATCCGCGGGCGCCTGGTGGCCGTGAACGGCAAGCCGGTGCAGGCACAGGACTACACCGACGAGCGGGCCCAGCGCCTGGTCGAGCGCGAGTTCAATCTTTCGCACAGCGCACAGCCGCCGGATCACAATCCCATCGTGGCAGGACGCTGGACGGCCGAGGACCGCGACGGCATCAGCATGGAGGACGGCATCGTCAAGACCCTGGGTCTGAAACTCGGCGACAGGCTGCGCTTCGACATTGCGGGCCTGCAGCACGAGACCACCATCACCTCGCTGCGCAAGGTGGACTGGGGTTCGATGCGCGCCAACTTCTTTGCGCTCTATCCCGTGAGCCAGATGCCCGAGCTGCCGGCCACCTATCTGGCGGCCCTGCGTGCGCCGCAGCAGCCGGGCTTCGACAGCGCGCTGGTGCGCCAGTTTCCCAACATCACCGTGGTGGACCTGAGTGCCACGCTGGCCCAGGTGCAGCGCGTGCTGGATCAGGTCAGCCGCGCGGTGGAGTTTCTTTTCGGCTTCACGCTGGCCGCGGGCCTGGTCGTGCTGTTCGCCGCCGTCACAGCCACGCGCGAGGAGCGTGCGCGCGAGTACGCGGTGATGCGTGCCGTGGGTGCGGGCAGCGGCCTGCTGCGCCAGATGCAGCGCGCCGAGCTGGCCGGTGTGGGCCTGCTGGCCGGCGGGCTCTCGGCTCTGGTCTCGGGCGTGGTGGGCTGGGCGCTGGCGCGCTATGCCTTCAACTTCGAGTGGACGGTGAGCTGGTGGCTGTTGCCGGTGGGGGCGCTCAGCGGTGCGCTGCTGGCCTGGCTGGCCGGCTGGTGGGGCCTGCGGGCCGTGTTGCGCCGGCCCGTGGTGCAGACGCTGCGCCAGGCGGCCTCCTGATTGCTATGAATTTGATAGCGTCTGTCTTCTCCCCGTCGCGGGGATAATCCCGGCATGACTTCCGAAGAGCAAACCAGGCCCGCCACCGCTTTCGAATGGATCGGTGGCGAGGCCAAAGTCCACGCCCTGGTCGAACGGTTCTACGACCTCATGGATCTCGAGCCCGGCTACCGCGAGCTGCGCGCCGCGCATGGCAGCGAGCTGGCCGATGCGCGGCAGAAGCTGTTCTGGTTTCTCTGCGGCTGGCTCGGCGGCCCCAACCACTACATCGAACGCTTCGGCCACCCACGCCTGCGCGCGCGCCACATGCCCTTCAAGATAGGCATCGTCGAGCGCGACCAGTGGCTGGCCTGCATGGACCAGGCGATGGGTGAAGTCGGCATCGATGAAGAGCTGCGCGGCAAGCTGCGCGAGTCCTTTGCCGGCACGGCCGACTGGATGAGAAACACGCCGGGCTAGCCCAGCGTGCGTGCCATGGCCGTCGCCGCCGCGTGCAGCTGCGGCACCTGCTCGACGGCGCGCGCGAGTGACATGCGCGCGGCGGGCGCCTGCAAGGCCAGGGCCGAGCGTACCGTGCGGCTGCCGCTGGCCTTGACCGGTACGGCCGCGCAGACCAGGCCTTCGACGAACTCCTCGGCATCCACCGCATACCCCTGGCGCACGATCTGCGCCAGTTCTGCTTCCAGCGCGGCGCGCGCCGTGAGGGTGGTGGGCGTGTAGCGTGTGAGCGGCAGGGTGTCGAGCAGGGCCTTGCGCTGTGCCGCCGGCATGTGGGCGAGGAAGAGCTTGCCGCTGGCCGAGCAGTGGATGGGCACACGGGTGCCGGCCTTGAGTTCCATGCGCAGGGGGAAGGCAGCTTCGACCCTGTCCAGGTAGATGACCTCGGCGCCGCTGAGGGCGGTGAGGTTGCAACTCTCGCCCACGTCATTGACCAGCTGGCGCAGCACGGCATGACGCACGCCGCGCTGGGTGTTGGCGCCGAGCACGTTCTCGGCCAGCGTGACCAGGCGCGGGGCCGGCGCGTAGAGCTTGCTGCCCGGCTCGCGCGCGAGCAGACCCCCGGTTTCCAGCTGCGTGAGCATGCGGTGCACGCTGGGCTTGGGCCAGCCGGTGTGGCGTACGGCGTCCATCAGGCTGAAAGGCTCGCCGCTGGCGCAGACCTGGTCCAGCAGTTCCAGCACGCGCAGGGTGGGGGCCAGCTTGTCGGGCTCTTTGCTCATAGTTTCGAAATACGAGACGAATCCGGATATTTTTCGAGATTGAATAGTGCCGGAGTCTATGCTCGCGGCAAATAAAGACAAGTGGAGACCATGACTTTCCCGTTCCGAAACGCCGTGCTCACAGGCGCCTGCGGCGGCCTGGGCCAGGCCCTGGCGCGCGAGCTGATCGACGAGGGGGCGGCTGTCGCCCTGGTGGGGCTGAACCGGCCGGTGCTCGATGCATTAGCTGCGCTGGCGCCCGAGCGCTGCACCGTCTACATCCCGGACGTGGCCGATGCTACCGCCATGCAGGCTTGCGCGCGCGATTGGACCGCACGCCACGGCGTGCCCGATCTGCTGATCGCCAACGCGGGCGTGGCCGGCGGCTTCGACACCGCGCAGGCCGACGACCTCGCCGTGATGCGCCGCATGCTCGAGATCAATCTGCTGGGCGTGGCCACCACCTTCCAGCCGCATCTCGCGGCCATGCGTGCGCAGGGCCGCGGCGCCCTCGTGGGTGTGGCCAGCATCGCCGGCTGGCGCGGCATGCCGGGCAACGGCGCCTACTGCGCGAGCAAGGGCGGCCTGATCCGCTATCTGGAGAGCCTGCGCGCCGAGCTGCGCGGCACGGGCCTGAGCGTGCACACCGTGAGCCCGGGCTATCTGCGCACCGCGCTGACCGCGGGCAATCGCTTCGCCATGCCCGGCCTGATGGAACCCGAGGACGCGGCGCGCACTTTGCTGGCCGGTGTGGAGCGCGGGCGCGAGCACATCGTGCTGCCGCGGCGCATCGGCTGGCTCTCGCGTGCGCTTTCCCTGCTGCCCGCGGCCTGGCAGGACCGCATCCTGCTGGGTCAGCCGCGCAAGCCGCGTGTGGGCGAGGCGGGCGCCACGGCCATTCCCGGTTTGTCTGCCGGCGATCCGTCTTCTTCCGATACCTCACGCTGAATCTGTCCCACATGAGCACCACCGACACCCGCACCCAGATCGCCCTGATCGGCGCCGGCCCCAGCGGCCTGGCCGCCGCGCGCAACCTGCAGAAACTCGGCATCCCCTTCCAGGGCTTCGAGGCCTACACCGACGTCGGCGGCCTGTGGAACATCCACAACCCGCGCAGCACCGTCTATGAGTCGGCCCACCTGATTTCCAGCAAGACCACGACCGAGTTCAGCGAATTCCCCATGAAGCCCGAGGTGGCCGACTACCCCAGCCACCGCGAGATGCGGCAGTACTTCATCGACTTCGCCGAGCACTTCGACCTCAAGCGCCATTACCACTTCGGGGCCCAGGTGCTGCGTGCCGAGCCGGTGGGCGAGGGTGCCTCGCCCTTGTGGCGCCTCACTTGGCGCGACGCGCAAGGGGAGCACAGTGCCGAGTTCAAGGGCCTGGTCATCGCCAACGGCACGCTGGCCGAGCCCAATCTGCCGAAGTTCGAAGGCCAGTTCAGCGGCGAGCTCATCCACACCGCGGCTTACAAGAGTGCCGAGCAGTTCCGCGGCAAGCGCGTGCTCGTGGTGGGTGCGGGCAACTCGGGCTGCGACATCGCGGTGGACGCCGTGCACGCGGCCGAGAGCGTGGACATCTCGGTGCGCCGCGGCTACTACTTCGTGCCCAAGTACGTGTTCGGCAAGCCGGCCGACACCATCGGCGGCAAGCTGCGCCTGCCCGTGTGGCTCAAGCAGAAGATCGACGCCCTGGTGCTGGGCTGGTTCACAGGCGACCCCGCACGCTTCGGCCTGCCCCGGCCCGACTACAAGATGTACGAATCGCACCCGGTGGTGAACTCGCTCATCCTGCACCACCTGGGTCACGGCGACATCCACGTCAAGCCCGATATCGCGCGCCTCGATGGCCGCACCGTGCACTTCAAGGACGGCCGCGCGCAAGACTACGACCTCATCCTCTGCGCCACGGGCTACACCCTGCACTACCCCTTCATTGCACGCGAGTTGCTCAATTGGCAGGGCATGGCGCCGCAGCTCTACCTCAATATCTTCGCGCCGCGTTTCGACAACCTGGCCGTGATGGGCATGATCGAGGCCAGCGGCATCGGCTGGCAGGGCCGCTACGAGCAGGCCGAGCTGGTGGCGCGCTACTTCAAGGCCCAGGCCGAGGGCCGGCCCGCGGCGCAGGCGCTCAACGCTGCCAAGCGCGGCCCGGCGCCCGATCTCAGCGGCGGCTTCAAATACCTCAAGCTGGAGCGCATGGCCTATTACGTCCACAAGGACACCTACCGCGCCGCCGTACGCGCGGCCAGCGCGGCGCTGGCCTGAGCTGCTTCGATACCAAGGGAGACACACATGCTGCCTGTCGACGAGATCCGCCTCAACTTCAACCCGGCCTCGCTGGTCGTGCTCAACATCGTGCTGGGCTTCCTGATGTTCGGCATTGCGCTGGACACGCGGGTGGCCGACTTCAAGCGTGTGCTGCGCATGCCGGTGGCCATGGCGGTCGGCATTGCGGCCCAGTTCCTCGTGCTGCCGGCCGTGACCTATGTGCTCACCCTGGCGCTCAACCCCGGCCCCAGCATTGCGCTGGGCATGATCCTCGTGGCCTGCTGCCCACCGGGCAATGTGAGCAACATCCTCACGCACCGTGCGCGCGGCAATGTGGCGCTCTCGGTCTCCATGACGGCCATCTCCAACGCGCTGGCCATCGTGCTCATGCCGCTGAACTTCGCCTTCTGGGCTGGCATGCACCCCACGGCCGCACCGCTGTTTCGCAGCATCGCCCTGGACCCGCTGGAGATGGCGGGCCACATCGTGGCCATCATCGGCATCCCCTTTGTGCTGGGCATCGCCTGTGCCGAGCAGCTGCCGCGCCTGACGGCACGCATACGCAAGCCGGCACGCATCCTGAGCTTTCTCTGTCTGATCGGCTTCATCGTCGGTGCGGTGATCGGTAACTGGCGCTACTTCCTCGACTACGTGGGCCTGGTGCTGCTGGCCGTGGTCATCCACGACGCCTTGGCTTTCTTCACGGGCTATGTCTGCGCGCGCGCCAGCGGCCTGCAGGACTACGACCGCCGCGCGGTGTCCATCGAGGTCGGCATCCGCAACGCGGGCCTGGGCCTGGTGCTGATCTTCAGCTTCTTCGGCGGCCTGGGCGGCATGGCCGTGGTGGCCGGGGTCTGGGGCTTCTGGGACATCATTGCCGGCATGGCCCTCGCCAGCTGGTGGGGGCGTAAACCTGCTGTGGGCGCCCCCGCGCACGAGGAGCAGCTCGCGTGACAGAGGTTCTGGCAAGTGCGCGCCGTGTCTTCATCACCGGCGCCGATGGTTTCCTGGGCCGCAGCCTGCTGGCCGAGCTGGTGCGTGAAGGCGGTTTCGAATGCATCGTCGCGGCCGATGTGCGCGCCGTGCCCATGCAGCGCCGCCGTCCCGGCGTGGTGTACATGGAACTCGATGTGCGCGACCCGGCCCTGGGCGAGCAGCTCGCGAAGTACCGCGTCGATACCGTGGTGCACTTGGCGTCCATCGTCACACCCGGCCGCAACTCCAGCCGCGACTTCGAGTACTCGGTGGATGTGCTGGGCAGCCGCAACGTGCTGCAGGCCTGCGTGGCCCAGGGCGTGCAGCACATCATCGTGAGCTCCAGCGGCGCGGCCTACGGCTACCACCGCGACAACCCGCCCTGGCTGCGCGAGAGCGACGCGCTGCGCGGCCACCCGGCTTTTGCCTACGCCGACCACAAGCGCCAGGTCGAGGAGATGCTCGCGGACTACCGCATCAGCGCACCGGCCCTGCGCCAGACCGTGCTGCGCATCGGCACCATCCTGGGCGAACGCGTGGACAACCAGATCACCGCGCTGTTCGAGAAACCGCGCCTGCTGGCCATCCGCGGCAGCGAGAGCCCCTTCGTCTTCATCTGGGACCGTGATGTGACCGGCGCCATGCTGCATGCCCTGCGCACGCGCAAGACCGGCTGCTACAACCTGGCCGGCGACGGCGCGCTCACCCTGCGCGAGATCGCCCAGCGCCTGCACAAGCCCCTGCTGGCCCTGCCGGCCTGGCTGCTGAAAGGCGCGCTGGCCCTGGGGCATGCGCTGCGCGTCAGCCGCTACGGCCCCGAGCAGCTGGACTTCCTGCGTTACCGCCCCGTGCTGCTCAACACGGCGCTCAAGACCGAGTTCGGCTATGTGCCCGCCAAGACCAGCAGCGAGGCGTTCGACGCTTTCCTGGCGGCACGCGCCGCGCAGGGGCGCCCGCTGGTGGTGCAGCGATGAGCGGGGCTGCCGTGTCCTGGGGGCGTGGCGACTGGTTGCGCGCGCTCGCCGTGGTCGTGCTCTGGGGGCTCAACTTCGTGATCATGAAAGTGGGCCTGCAGGGGCTCAGTCCCATGCTGCTGGGCGCGCTGCGCTTCACGCTGGCCTCCCTGCCTTTTCTCCTGTTCGTAAGCCGCCCGTCGCTGCCCTGGCGTTTCCTGCTGGCCTATGGTCTGGCCCAGGGTCTGGGCCAGTTCGGTCTGCTGTTCTGGGGCCTGCACCTGGGTATGACGGCGGGCATGGCCTCGGTCGTGATGCAGATGCAGGCCTTCTTCACGCTCTTGCTCGCGCTGCCTCTGTTGGGCGAACGTGCACGTGTCTGGCAGTGGGCCGGGCTGGTGCTGGGGCTGGCGGGCCTGGGTGCGATTGCGCTGGCGCATGGCGAGGGGCCGGGGCAGATGACCTTGATCGGACTGCTGCTCACCGCGGGTGCAGCCTTCATGTGGGCCTGCTCCAACATCGTGGTGCGTCTGGCCGCACGCCATGGCTCCTATGAACCTTTTCCCTTCATCGTCTGGACCAGCCTCGTGCCCGTGCTGCCTTTCTGGGCCTGGGCGCTCTGGGCCGAGGGACCGCAGCGCGTGGGCGAACAGCTGGCCGGCCTGAGCTGGGGTGCCGTGGCCTCGGTCGCCTATCTCGCCTGGCTGGCCACGCTGCTGGCCTACACGCTGTGGACGCGTCTCTTGCAACGCCACCCCGCGGCCAAGGTCACGCCGTTTTCACTGCTGGTGCCCGTGGTTGGCCTGGCCGCGGCGGCGCTGGCCTTCAGCGAGATTCCGGTGTTCTGGCAATGGGTGGGCACGGCGGCCGTGCTCATGGGGCTCGTCGTCAACCAGGCCGGGGCCTGGTGGCTGCGCCGACGCGGGTCCTGATCAGCTCGCAGGTTGCAGCAGCACGACCAGTGCGCCCGCGCCGCCCTCGGCCGGCCGCGCCTGCACAAAGGCGAGCACTTCCTTCTTCTGCGCCAGCCAGCTCTGCACGCGGCCCTTGAGCACCGGGGTCTTGCCGGGTGAACCCAGGCCCTTGCCATGGACCACGCGCACGCAGCGCAGGCCCTGCTTCTGCGCGTCGCGGATGAACTGGCCCAGGGCTACTCTTGCATCTTCGGTGCGCAGGCCGTGCAGGTCGAGCTGGCGCTGGATGGCCCAGTCGCCGCGGCGCAGCTTGCGCGTGACGTCGGGGCCGATGCCGGGGCGGCGGTAGCTCAGGTGCTCGTCGACCTCTAGCAGGGTGCTGGCGTCGAACTCGTCGCTGAGGGTCTCCTGCAGCGCGGCCTCTTCATCGCGCTGGCGCTGGATCGGCACGGGCCTGGGCTTCTCGTGCCGCAGCGGTGCCTTGGCAGGCACGGCGAGCGGCTGTACCTTGCCGGCGGCCTGCAGGAACAGATCACGGTCGGCTGTAGCCTGGCGCGCGCGGCGTTGTTCCTCGGCCTTGCGTTCGGCCTCGGCCTTGGCCTGGGCTTCGATGGCCTTCTTGACCTGCTTGAGGTCGGCCAGTGTATGGACTTTCACCATCAGAGCAGGCCTTTCTCGGCCATGGACAAGGCCAGGCCCGGCGCCACGATCACATGGTCCAGCACGCGCACATCGATCAGGGCCAGCGCGGCCTTGAGCGCCTGGGTCAGGGTCTCGTCGGCGCGCGATGGCTGGACCGTGCCGCTGGGATGGTTGTGGGCCAGCACCACGGCCGCGGCGTGGTGGTGCAGGGCGCGCAGCACAACCTCACGCGGGTAGACGCTGGTTTGCGCCAGCGTGCCGCGGAACATTTCCTCCAGGGCCAGCAGGCGGTGCTGGTTGTCCAGGAAGAGCACGGCAAAGCATTCGTGCTTCTTGCTCGCGAGCTGCAGCTGCAGGTAGTCCTTGACGGCCTGGGGTGAATCGAGTGCTGCGCGCTCGCGCAGTTGCTCGGCCAGGGCCCGGCGGGCCAGCTCCAGCACGGCCATCAGTTCAGCGCGCTTGGCGGGCCCCAGGCCCTTGACGCGCTGGAGGTCGTCGGCGCTGGCGTGCAGCAGGCCGGCCAGGCCACCAAAGCTGTCGACCAGCTCCTGGGCCAGCTGCAGCACGCCCTTGCCGGCCAGGCCGGTGCGCAGCAGCAGGGCCAGCAGTTCGGCGTCCGACAGCGCCCCCGGACCGCGGGCCAGCAGCTTCTCGCGCGGTTGGGCGTCGAGGGGAATGTCCTTCAGGGGCATGCCGGAACCTGAAAAATTACAATGGAGCCCAGTTTATCGGGACTTCCATGACCTCCACCCCCGCCCGGGTCCAGCCCGGCTCCTTCCTCACCCTGCATTACCGCCTGGCCGGTCCTGCCGGGGACATCATCAACACCTTCGGCGGTAAGCCGGCCACGCTGACCATCGGCACCGGTGAGCTGGCGCCCGGTGTCGAGGCGGCGCTGATCGGGCTGGAAGAGGGAACCCATACCACGCTGCAGCTGCCGGCCGGCGCCTATGGCGAGAAGAACCCGGACATGCAGCAGTGGCTGTCCCGCAAGGAGCTGCGTGAGCTCGGCGACCCGAACGAGGAGTACCGCGTCGGCGACGTGGTGCATTTCCCCACGCCGGACCGCAAGGGGCAGTTCGGTGGCGTGGTGGTGCAGCTGGGCGAGCAGGCCGTGCTTTTCGACTTCAACCACCCGCTGGCGGGCCAGCCTGTGAGTTTCGAAGTCCAGCTGATCGGAGTGCTCTGAGCATGACCGACCAGTCCGAAATCATCCTCGCCGAGCCGCGCGGCTTCTGTGCCGGCGTGGACCGCGCCATCGAGATCGTCGAGCGCGCGCTGGCCAAGTATGGCCGGCCCATCTACGTGCGCCACGAGATCGTGCACAACACCTATGTGGTCAACGACCTCAAGGCCAAGGGCGCGATCTTCATCGAGGAGCTCAGCGATGTACCGCCCGGCGCCACGCTGGTGTTCTCGGCCCACGGCGTGAGCAAGGCCGTGCAGCAGGAGGCTGAACGGCGCGGCTTCCAGATCTTCGACGCCACCTGTCCGCTGGTGACCAAGGTGCATGTGGAAGTGGCCAAGCTGCACAAGGAAGGCTACGAATTCATCATGATCGGCCACAAGGGGCACCCGGAAGTCGAGGGCACCATGGGCCAGCTCGATTCCGGCATCCATCTGGTCGAGGACGAGGACGACGTGCTGCGCGTGCGGCCGGCGCAGACGAGCAAGCTGGCCGTCGTGACGCAGACCACGCTTTCCGTGGACGACGCGGCCAGCATCATGGCGGCGGTGAAGGCGCGCTTTCCCCAGGTGCGTGAGCCCAAGCAACAGGACATCTGCTACGCCACGCAGAACCGGCAGGACGCGGTGAAGATCCTCAGCCCGCAGGTGGACGTGGTCATCGTCGTCGGCAGCCCCACGAGCTCCAACAGCAATCGTCTGCGCGAGGTGGCCAAGAAGCTCGGCACCGATGCCTATATGGTGGACAACGCGGACGAGCTCCAGCCCGAATGGTTCGAGGGCAAGACCCGCGTGGGCCTGACCGCCGGCGCCTCGGCCCCCGAGATCCTGGTGCAGCAGGTGATCGAACGCATCAAGGCCCTGGGGGCCGTGGCCGTGCGCAAGATGGACGGGATCGAGGAGACGATCAAGTTTCCGTTGCCCAAGGGCTTGAAGCTGGACGCTTGAGTTCTTGTCTTGCTGCCCTTTTTGCCTGGCGGCGCTCGTTTCCCCCCCCTATCCCCCCAGCCCCCTTCCCACCCCCGCCGGGGCGGGAAGGGGGAGCCCCATTTGACCTTTGGACTCCGGCTGCGCTTCTACGACGCGAGCCGTCGCCACCACCGCTGTACGCCGAGACTTCTGAGAGCCGGTCGTAGTCAACGGCTCCATGACGACATGCCACTGGCGGCGGTCGTGCCGACCTGCCGCGAACGAGCAAGGGCCTTTTTCTCGTCGCTGGCGCGTAGCTGCCAGCCTGGGGAGTACATGCCCAGAGCCGTTGACTACGACCGCGTACGTTAAATGCAGGTCCTCAAATCCAGGCCGCGACGGTTCGCGTCGTAGAAGCGTAGCCGGCGCGATGAGGCCAAATCAGGGCTCCCTTCTCTACCCCGGCGGGGGTAGAGAAGGGCGGGGGGATGGGTGGGGGATTACAAAAGTGCCGACAGGCAAACACTAGGCAAGCAAGGCAGAGAAAACGAAAACTACAATATCCCAATGCTAGACCTGACCCTCCTCCGCAAAGACCTCGACGGCGTCCTCGCCCGCCTGGAGACGCGCAAGAAGCCCCAGCCTTTCCTGGATGCCGGCAAGTTCCGCGAACTGGAAGGCGAGCGCAAGACGATCCAGACGCGCACCGAAGAGCTGCAGAACAAGCGCAACACGCTGAGCAAGCAGATCGGCGCGCTCATGGGCCAGGGCAAGAAGGACGAGGCCGAGGCCGCCAAGGCCGAGGTCAACGCGCTCAAGGGCGAGCTCGACAGCTCCGCCGCACGCCTGGACCAGATCCAGGCCGAGATGCAGGCGATGCTGCTGGCCGTGCCCAACCTGCCGCACGAGAGCGTGCCCGTGGGCAGCGACGAACATGGCAATGTGGTGGCCCGGACCTGGGGCACCCCGAAGACCTACGACTTCGCTGTCAAGGACCACGTGGACGTGGGCGAGCCGCTGGGCCTGGACTTCGACACCGGCACCAAGCTCACGGGTTCGCGCTTCACGGTGATGAAGGGTGGCATCGCCCGCCTGCACCGCGCGCTGGCCCAGTTCATGCTGGACGTGCAGACGCAGGAGCATGGTTACACCGAGTGCTACACGCCCTATATCGTCAACGGCGACACGCTGCGCGGCACGGGCCAATTGCCGAAGTTCGAGGAAGACCTCTTCGCCGCCAAGAAAGGTGGCCAGGAAGGCGCGGTCGAGGACGTGGCGCTCTACCTGATCCCCACCAGCGAGGTCACGCTGACCAACTTTGTGCGCGACGAGATTGTGGCCGAGGCCGATCTGCCGATCCGGCTCACGGCCCACACGCCCTGCTTCCGCTCCGAAGCCGGCAGCTACGGCCGCGACACGCGCGGCATGATCCGCCAGCACCAGTTCGACAAGGTCGAGATGGTGCAGATCGTGCACCCCGAGAAGAGCTACGAGGCGCTGGAGGAAATGACGCGCCATGCCGAGGCCATCCTGCAGAAGCTGGGCCTGCCCTACCGCGTGATGAGCCTGTGCACGGGCGACATGGGATTTGGCGCCGCCAAGACCTACGACCTCGAGGTCTGGCTGCCGGCGCAGAACACCTATCGCGAGATCAGCTCGGTCTCCAACTGCGAGGCCTTCCAGGCCCGTCGCCTGCAGGCGCGTTTCAAGAACGCCCAGGGCAAGAACGAGCTGCTGCACACCCTCAACGGCTCCGGCCTGGCCGTGGGGCGCACCCTGGTCGCCATCCTTGAGAACTATCAGCGCGCCGATGGCAGCGTGGAGATCCCCGCGGCGCTTCAGCCCTATATGGGCGGCCTCAAGGAACTGCGCGCATGAAGCTGCGCCGCCGCGTCATGAACCAGCTGCTGCTGGGCGGTGCGGTGTTCGGCGTGAGCGCTGCGCAGGCAGCTGTGCTGGAGGTCGGGCAGTCCGCCCCCGATTTCTTGCTACCGGATCAGGACGGCAAGACCCGCCAGTTGGCCGACTGGCGCGGCAAGTGGCTGGTGCTCTACTTTTATCCCAAGAACGACACGCCGGGCTGCACCACCGAGGCCTGCAACTTCCGCGACGACTGGCTGCTGCTGCAGGAGCTCGGCGCGGCCGTGGTGGGCTTGAGCGTGGACACCAGTGCTTCGCACGCGGCGTTTGCGCAAAAGTACAAGCTGCCCTTCCCGTTGCTCGCGGATGCCCAGGGTGAGGTCGCGGCACGCTACGGTGCCTTGTCCGACTGGTGGCTGTTCAAGTTCGCCAAGCGCCAGACCTTCATCATCGACCCGCAAGGGCGGATCGCGCGCGTCTACCGCTCGGTCGACAGCGACAAACACTCGGCCGAGATCGTGGCCGATCTCCGGCAGCTGCGCCAGTCGCGCTGACCCTGGGCGCGCCCCCCCGATTCATGCGCCTCCTGATCCTCGAAGACGATCCGCAGCTGGGTGAAGCACTCAGCGGCGGCCTGCGCCAGCAGGGCCATGTGGTGGACTGGTTCACCTCGGGCCCGCCGGCCGACGCGGCCATCCGCAGCACGTCCTACGACGCCATGGTGCTGGATCTGGGCCTGCCGGGCACGGACGGCCTGGTCTGGCTGCGCCGCTGGCGCCAGGGCGGACTGGCCCTGCCCGTGCTGGTGCTGACCGCGCGCGACACCGTGGAGCAGCGCATCGAGGGCCTGGATGTCGGCGCCGACGACTATCTGATCAAGCCCATCACCCTGGACGAGCTGGCGGCGCGCCTGCGCGCCATGCTGCGCCGTTCGGCGGGCCGTGCCACCCAGGCGGAGTGGGTGCATGGCGCCTTGCGTTACGACCCGGCCAGCAAGCAGGTGCGCTGGAAGGAGCGGCCCGTGGAGCTGACCGGCCGCGAGACCGCCCTGCTGGAGGTGCTGCTCAAGAACCCGCAGCGCGTGCTCTCCAAGGCCCAGCTGATGGAGCAGCTCTACGACTGGAGCGGTGGCGAACCCGAGAGCAATGCGCTGGAGGTGCACATCCACCACCTGCGTCGCAAGATCGCCCCGGGCCTGGTGCGCACCATCCGTGGTCTGGGCTATGCGCTGGGCGCGGCCGAGGAGGTGGCATGAGCCTGCGCCGCCGCCTGCTGGTCTATCTGCTGATCTGTGCGCCGGTGGTGTGGCTGCTGGCGCTGACGGCCTCGTCCTTCCGCGCGCGCACCGAGGTCAACGAGCTTTTCGACACCGAGATGATCCGCCTGGCCCGCCAGGTGCAGCTCACCCTCATCGGTGTGAACGCCGACGACGACCGGCTGGGTGTGCCGGCCTCGCCGCTGGGGGGGGAGGCCGACCTGGACGACCTGGCCATCGCGGTCTGGGACCGGCAGGGCAAGGTGGTGCTGGTCGACCGCGAGGGCGCGCAGCTGCCGCTGCGGCCCGATGCCGTGGGCTTCGTCGACCTCACGGTCAACGCGCAGCCCTGGCGCGCCTACTACCTGCAGTCGCCCGACGGCGAATGGCTGGTGGCGGCCGGCCAGAACCTCTACGAACGCGATGAGCTGGTCTACGACCTGATCGGCAGCCAGCTGATTCCCTGGCTGCTCATGCTGCCCATCCTGCTGCTGGCCATGGGCTGGGCCGTGCGCGAGGCACTGGCGCCCATGCGTGCCGTGGCCGATGAGCTGCAGCAGCGTGGTGCCGACGACCTGCAGCCCATCCCGGTGGCGACGGCGCCGGTGGAGCTGCAGCCCATGCTGCAGGCCATGAACGAGCTGTTCGGGCGCATCGAGACCACGCTGGCGCGCGAACGCCGCTTCACCGCCGATGCGGCGCACGAGCTGCGCACCCCGCTGGCCGTGCTCAGCGCACAGTGGGACCGGCTGCGCGGGGCACAGGCCGAGGCGGAGCGCGAGCAGGCCATGCAGGCCCTGCGCAGCGGCATCGAGCGCATGGCCCGTCTGGTCGACCAGCTGCTGCGCCTGTCCCGGCTCGAGGCCGCGCAGGGCCTGGCACAGCGGCAGGCGCTGGACTGGCCGGCCGTGGCCCGCGAGGCCCTGGGGGAGGTGTTGCCGCTGGCCGAGCGCCGCCACATCCAGTTCGACTGCCGCTGGCCCGCGGCGCCGCAGCTGCCGCCGGCCTGGCAGGGTGACGCCTCGCTCATGACGGTGCTGCTGCGCAATCTGCTGGACAATGCCGCGCGCTACGCGCCCTCGGGCAGCACGGTCACGCTGCAGTTCGACGCCGAGCGGCTGACGGTGGAGAACGCGGGGCCGGCCCTGAGCGATGCGGAGCTGGCGCGCCTGGGCGAGCGCTTCCATCGCCCCGACGGGCAGGTCGAGAGCGGCAGCGGCCTGGGCGTGTCGATCGCCCGGCGTATCGCCGAGCTGCACGGCCTGGTCTTGCGCTACCGTGCCCGGCCGGACGGCACGGGCGTGGTGGCCGAGCTCAGCCGCGTCTGATCACTGGCCCTTGACCCTGGCCAGTAGGGTCCGGATCTCTTCACGCCGGCCGGTGTCCGCGATCTGGCGCGTCGGCCGGGGCGGCGCCTGCAGCGCGCGTTCGAGGAAAGCGACGCCTTCGGCCTGGCGGTCGTTCTCGATCAGGAACTCGCCGTAGAAGAAGTTGGGGTCGATCCCGGCGGGGTTGATCGCCAGGGCCTTCTTCAGCATCTCCTCGGCCTTGGCCTTGCTGCCGAAGGCGATGGGCCAGCCCGGCACCTTGTAGTACAGCACGCCCAGGCTGCCGTAGGCCGAGCCGTCGAGCACCTGGCCATCGATCGCGATGGCCTGCTCGTACAGCGTCTTGGCCTGCTTGACCAGGCCCAGCGCGCCCAGGCCGCCTTTTTCGCCGGCCAGGGAACTGACGACGATGCCTTCCCAGACCAGGGGCTCGCTGCGCCCGGCATAGGTGCTGCTGACCTGGTGTGCCTTCTCCGCCAGCAGCTCGAAACGCTTGATGCGGTCGGCGGCCGGGGTCTGGTAGCGGATGACTTCCCAGTCGCGCTGCAGCTCGGCGACGGCGTCGTCGACGGGGGCGGCCAGACCCAGCAGGGGCAGGGCCAGGCCCAGGGCCAGGCCCAGGGCCAGGGCCAGCAGGCCCAGACGGATCTTTCTCATGAGGTGACTCCTTCGGTGGTGGGGGTGGCCGCCTTGAGCTGGCGGCGATGCTTCTTGAAACTGCCGTCGAGCAGGGGCGGGAAGGCGCCGTTCAGCCGCACGCCCAGGCGCTCGGGCCAGCCGATGTAGCGCTCCGAGGCCTCGCTTTCGATCAGCTGCAGCAGGTCCCGGGCGACCCGCTCGGGGCTGTCGCAGGCGGTGCCCGTGGCGCGGTTGTAGGCCTCGGCTGCAGGGTCGTTGAAGGCGGTGCGCGTGCTGCGTGGCGCCAGCAGCTGCACCTGCACCGTGGTGTCGGCCAGTTCGCGTCGCAGTGCTTCGGCAAAGCCGTGCAGGCCGGCCTTGCTGGCGGTGTAGAGGCTGAAGCCCGGCAGGCCGATGCGGCCCAGCGCCGAGCCCACGAAGACGAGCTGCGCCTGGGGCTGGCGCAGCAGCTGCGGCAGCAGGGCCTGCGTGAGCTGCATGGGCGCGAGCAGATTGGCCGTCAGCACGCTTTGCATCTGGGCCGGTGTCAGCTGCGACAGGGCGCCGAAGCCGGGCAGGCCGGCGGCGTGAATGACGATATTGGCGCCCCAGCTGCCGGCGGCGCGCACCACGCGCTGGATGCCCTCGGCGGTGCCAAGATCGGCCTGCACCCAGCGCAGGTCGGGTGCGTCCCGCTGAGGGGTGCGACTCACGCCCAGCACCTGGGCGCCGGCCTGCTGCAGGGCGGCGACCATGGCCCGGCCGATGCCACCGCTGGCGCCGGTGATGAGTACACGCGCTTGCGCGGGCTTCATGCGGCCACCTCTTCGGTGTGTTCGGTAGTCTGCGGCAGCGGCAGGCCGCGGAAGACATCGCCATAGAGCCGGTAGAAGGCGCGCGCGGCATGCACGATGGCCGCCTGGTCGGCGGGGTCGGTGATGCGGTCCATCAGCAGCGCGAAGTGCGCCGTGTGCTCCTGGTCCAGGGTGCCGTGCGAGCGCAGGTAGCTGAAGGCGCTGTCGGGCAGGCCCAGCGGCTTCTGGATCGCATCGGCCGCCTGCAGGGCCAGGGCCACGCTGGTCCCCTCGAGCACGTGCACCATGCCGAAGAATCCGAGCGGATTGCCGCGCGCGATGGTGTCGTAGGCGTAGGCCACCATGACTTCGGTGGCATGTGCCGGCCGGCCGTGGCGCACGGCTTCGGCGTCCGCGCCGCAGGCGCGGATGTCGTCGAGGATCCATTCGTCGTGGCCAGCCTCTTCCTCGATGTATTCGTCCATCGCGTCGTTGAGCCAGGCATGGTGGGCGGGCAGCGCAGCCTTGGCCGCGCGCAGCAGGGGCACGGTGTGTTTGACGTGATGGTAGGCCTCGGTCAGGAAGGCGATGTAGCTGGGCAGCGAGACTTCGCCGCGCAGCAGCACGCCCTGGATGATGGGGGCGGCCAGCAGGCCCTGGCGGGCCGCGGCGGTGTCGGTGATCAGTCGGTGGTGAAAGCTCATGGTCAGGTCCGTCAGAGAGGAAGGGCAAGGGGTTCGTTGAAGTCCGCGTGCGCGGCCAGGATGGCGGCGCGCTGCGGGCGGCCGTTGGCGGTGGCATAGCCGGTCTCGGCGCTGAAGGCCGCGCGCCCGCGTGTCCAGCGCGTGATGCGCGCGTAGTCGGGCAGGGTGGCGTTGGCAGCGTCCACGGCGGCCTGCAGCGCGGCGTCGGGCGTGCCGGCCTGCACGGGCCAGAGCACGGCCCACAGGCTGGGCTCGCCGTCGCCGTAGACCACGGCCTGGCGGATCGCTGCCTGCTGGCCCAGCGCGGTCTCGACCCATTCGGGCGAGATGTTGCGGCCATAGGCGCTGATGAGCACGTTCTTCTTGCGCCCGCGGAGGTGCACATAGCCCTCGGCGTCGATGTGGCCGAGGTCACCGCTGGGCCACCACTCGGGCGGGGCAGTGGCATCGCCGAGATAGCCGGCCATCAGGCTGCCCGCTACCTCGATCTCGCCGTCGTCCGCGACACGCAGGCGTGCGTGGGGCAGGGCCCGGCCCACGCTGCCCGGGCGCTGCGCACCGGGCAGGTTCAGCGTCTGCACCGAGGCACCTTCGGACAGGCCGTAGCCCTCGTAGGCAGGGATGCCCAGGGCCTGGGCCGTGGCGATCAGCGGCGCACCGACGGCAGCGCCACCCACGGCCACGAACTTCAGGCCAGCCGGCGCACGCTGGCCGCTTTGCATGAGCAGGCCCACCCAGGCGCGCAGCATCTGCGGCAGCAGGATGAGGCTGTCGGGCCGGTGGCGCAGCACCGCGGCGTGGAAGATGGCCACGTCGAATTGCGAGGAGCCTTGCCAGCCCAGCTCGCTCAGGGGCACGGTGATCAGCGTGGCGCCCTGGCGCCGTGCAGCCATCTGGCCGGCCACGTTCTCCAGCAGCACGGCGAAGGGCAGGGCGCTGAGGTGGCGCTTGATCCCCAGCGGGCCCAGCGCCTGCACCACCCCGTCTGCGACCCGCTCCATCGCGCTCTGGCGCAGGCACACGCCCTTGGGTGCGCCCGTGCTGCCCGAGGTGTAGGTGATCTTGGCGGTGCCGCGGGGCATGGGCAGGCCTTGTGCCGGCAGGCGAGCGCAGCGCAGCGCCCGCTCCGCCACCTGTACGGGCTGCCAGGGCAGGGCGGGCCAGGCCGCGGCGGCGGCCGGCGGTGCGAGCAGGGTGTCCACGCCTGCGCTTTGGAGCGCGTGCTGGATCTGGGCCGGCGTGAAGAAGGGTGGCAAGGGCACATGCACCAGGCCGGCGCCGGCAGCCGCCTCGTCGAGCACGACGAAGGCGGCGCCGTTGTCCAGCAGCGTGGCCAGCACGCGCGTGCCCTGGGCCTGCAGCCAGGCCTGGGCGGCATCCTTGGCCGTCGCCAGTTCGGCGGCGCTCCAGTCGCGCTGGCCGTCGTGCAGCGCGATGTTCATGCTGCGCTCCGGCGGCGTTCGAGCATGCGCAGGGCCAGGTCGATGCGGCCGGCCACGACCACCGGGCGGTGGTCGTAGTAGCTGCCCCAGTCGGAGGCCGCGGCACCCAGCAGGGCCGGATCGGCCACGCCCAGGGCCAGCGGTGTGATGCCCAGGCGCACGAAGAGGTGCTGCAGCTCCTGGGTCAAGGTGCTGACCACCCATTCCAGCCCCAGGCTGGCCAGGTGCGGCCCCATGAGGTGGATCAGGCGCTTGCCCGCGCCGGCCTGGCTGGCCGAGAGGTGGCCGACTTCGACGACGCGCGCGCGCGTCACCCGCTGGGTGGTGTCGCGCGCGAGCAGTGCCTCGACCGGCTGGGGCAGGTAGCGCTCCAGAAAGAGCGCCGCCGCGTCCGCAATGCGGTAGCCGGCGGCGGCGATGATCTCGTGCTCGGCGTTGCGCAGGCTCACGAGCACCGGGGCGTAGTGCTGCACGCGTGCGCCGTAGCGCTCGCGGTAGACCCCGTGGATGAAACGCTCGACATCGCTGCGTTCCTTGTCCTGACCGGTGTGCACGAACAGGGATTGCCGGCGCTCGGGTGGCGGGGCAACGGCAGGACCGGCAGCGGGATATGAGGTGGCCAGGGCCAGCATGCAAACTCCTTCTGGCTCCATCGAGCCTGTGCATGACCGCTATCCTGGGCGGCGCACATTAAGCCGGCCTTAAGCGCGGCAGGGCGATCGTGACCATTTGTGTCGATGGGACGCAGGCCTTACAATCCGCTCCATGCCGCGCATCCGCGGCTGACCCGATCGGGAGAGACTGCCAACCTGGCAGCGCCGAAGGAGCAACCGCCCCGGAAACTCTCAGGCAAAAGGACCGATCGCGTGGCTTGAACTCTGAAGAGCGGCCGGATTTCGTCACCCGGCCCACCGCAGGAGCAAGCGCCATCAAGAGGGTGGCGTGAATCTCTCAGGTACCAAACAGAGGGGGCGTGCATGGCACATGGTGTGCCGGGCACCCCACCCCCATGACGTTTGGAGCCTGATCTCATGAAAACGATCGCCGTCATCGGCGCCGGTATCACCGGCGTCACCACTGCCTACGCCCTGTCCAAACGCGGCTTTGCCGTCACGCTGTTCGAGCAGCACCGCTACCCGGCGATGGAAACCTCGTTCGCCAACGGCGGCCAGCTCTCGGCGTCCAACGCCGAAGTCTGGAACCACAGCTCCACCATCCTCAAGGGCCTCAAGTGGATGCTCAAGAGCGATGCGCCGCTGCTGGTCAACCCCAAGCCCAGCTGGCACAAGCTGAGCTGGTTTGCCGAGTTCATCGCCAACATCCCGAACTACAGGCGCAACACGGTCGAGACCGCGCGCCTGGCGGTGGCCGCGCGCCAGCATCTCTTCGCCTGGGCCGAGGCCGAGGGCGTGGACTTCGATCTCAAGAAACAGGGCATCCTGCACATCTACCGTGACAAGGCGGGCTTCGACCACGCGGCCGAGGTCACGAAACTGCTGGCCGAGGGTGGCCTGCCGCGCCGCGCGGTCACGCCCGACGAGATGCGCGCCATCGAGCCCACGCTGGCCGGTGACTACTACGGCGGCTACTACACCGAGAGCGACAGCACGGGCGACATCCACAAGTTCACCCACGGCCTGGCCGCGGCAGCAGCGCGCCATGGTGTGCGCACGCTCTACGACCAGGAGGTGCAGAGCCTGCAGAGCAACGGCCGGCAGGCCACGGTGCTGACGCGCAGCCTGCTGGGGCCGCAACGCTGGGAGTTCGATGGCGTGGTGGTCTGTGCGGGCGTCAGGAGCCGCGCTTTCGCCGCCCAGCTCGGCGACCGCGTCAACGTCTATCCGGTCAAGGGCTACTCGATCACGGTCAACCTGCTCGACGAGGCCAGCCAGGCTTCGGCGCCCCAGGTCAGCCTGCTCGACGACGCGGCCAAGCTGGTCACCAGCCGCCTGGGACCCGATCGCTTCCGCGTGGCGGGCACGGCCGAGTTCAATGGCTACAACAAGGACATCCGCGCCGACCGTATCCGTCCGCTGGTGGAGTGGGTCAACCAGTGCTTCCCCGGCGTGAGCACGCGCCAGGTGGTGCCCTGGGCCGGCCTGCGCCCCATGATGCCGGACATGATGCCGCGCGTGGGCCGAGGCCGCGCCGCCAACGTGTTCTACAACACGGGCCACGGCCACCTGGGCTGGACGCTGTCGGCCGTGACGGCGGACATGGTCGCGGGCGTGGTGCAGCAGGCCTATGCCGGCAGCGCGCCCAATGTGCGCGTGGCAGCCTCGGTGCTGCCGCAGCAGGGCTGAGCCGGTACCTCTATCTGCGGCCCACGAGGTAGCTCACCCCCTCGGGGCCGTAGCTTTCGCTGTGCGGCTGGCCGTGCGCGAGGTGAAAGACCTCGCCCGGCCGGTACAGCTTTTCTTCCTCGCCTGCGCATTGGATGCGGATCTCGCCGGTGAGAATCAGCGCGTGCGCCTCGAAGGGATGGGTGTGCACGTCCAGGCGGCCGTGGGCCAGGCGGCTCACCGTGCTGACCTCGTAGCCCTGGGCCTGCAACTCCTGCTCGAACCCTGCGCGGTCCATGGTGGGCGCCGTGTCAGCGCTGCAGCGCAGCCTCGATGGCGGCCGTGAGTTCACGCCCCATGGGCTCCACCGCACTCGCATAGCTCTGCACCTGCTTGCCGTCGCGGCTGATCAGGTACTTGTGGAAGTTCCACTGCGGGACGGCCTTGGTGGCCTGGAAAAGCTGGGTGTAGAAGGCGTTGCGCTGTGGGCCCACGACCTCGGTCTTGTTGAACATGGGGAACTTCACGCCATAGGTGTTGAAGCACAGGTCTGCGATCTGCTTGGCGCTCCCTGGCTCCTGCTGGCCGAAGTCGTTGGACGGGAAGCCCAGGATGACCAGGCCGCGTTTTTCGTACTTGGCGTAGAGCGCTTCCAGGCCCTCGTACTGGCGGGTGTAGCCGCAATAGCTCGCGGTATTGACCACCAGTACCACCTTGCCAGCGTACTGGCAGAGGTTTTGCGGCGCATCGTCCTGCAGGCGGGTGAACTGGTGCTGCAGCAGGGCGGGGCAGGCGGCAGCCTGGGTGTTTTGGGCGGTAGATGTCATGGGCAGCAGGGCCGCGAAGGCCAGGACCGTCAAAAGGAATGAGCGCATGAAATTCATGCCCCCATTCTGCGGTAGCCGGCTCAACCCTGCTCGGGTGGGGGTCTGGAACTCCTGAGCCCATGGCCTCCCGTAGGAAGGGATTGCTCGAAACCCGTCTTGCGCGGATTTCTCGGGGCTGAGACCCCGCGCTGCGCGCGTCTTGAAACAGTCCCCCGGACTGTTTCAGAGCGAACCCCGCGTGGGTTCTCACTCACCCACTGCGCCAAAAACAAAGCCCCGCAATGCGGGGCTTGTCCTTGGCGGAGAGGGTGGGATTCGAACCCACGGTAGGGTTGCCCCTACGCCTGATTTCGAGTCAGGTACATTCGACCACTCTGCCACCTCTCCGGCTTTGTGGAAGCGCATATTGTAGCAGCGCGAAAGAGAGGTTTTCGTCCCGGGGGCTCAGGCGGCGGTCCGCAGCAGGCGATGCACAGGGGCCGGGCGCGGCAGCGCAGTTGCCTGGCCGAGTCCGCGGCGCTTGCGGATCCAGGCCATGGGTGTGGTGCTCAGGAACTTGAAAAACAGCGCGTTGAGGGTCTGGTGGTCCAGGCCGCTCTGGGCCATGAGTTCCTGCCAGCCTATGGGTTGATCCAGATGGGCGTCGATCCAGGCGCACAGTTCATCGAAAGTCTGGCGGTGGTCCGACAGGGCGGTTTGCTTGCGCGTGACGGCGGGGCGGGCAACAGGCATGGGTACGGCACTCCTCTGAGCTGGGACAGCCGCAGTTCGCAAGAACCGTACCCGCAGCTCGCCGGGTCCCGGTCGCGGGGCTGACATCAGTCCCGGGCGGCCAGCAGCTGTTGTAGCGCAGACTCCAGCTCCTGCGCCGTAACCAGGTGTTTCACCGGTATCTCTTGGAGCAGGGCTGGCAGGGGCGCCGAGAGGTCCTGCAGGCGTTTGACCGCCTGGCCGGCTTCCTTGGGACTGGCAAAACCTTCGCTCTGCAGCAGCAGCTTGCCCTGGGCATCGACAAGTTTGAAGTAGAACTGGCCGTCGGCTTCCCGGTACTGCTTGAAGCTGGGCAGGGTGGATTTGTCCTTTTTGTCGCCCTTTTTGTCAGCAGCCTGGGCGCGCAGGTCACGCAGGCCCACGGCCTGGCGCACCTTGGCGGTGAATGGTGTGGCGATCTTTCGGGCCTTGGCCGCACCAGCCTGGAGCAGGGCTTCGAGCTTCTCCGGGTGGGCGATCAGGTCCTCGTAGGTGGCGCGCATGGGCGCGATCTCCGCGTCGATGCGCTGGAAGAGCTTGAGCTTGGCGTCGGCCCAGGAGATGCCGGCGGCAAAGTCCTGACGCAGCTGGGCGGTCTCGGCCGGGGTGGCGAAGGCCTGGTAGATCTGGAACAGGGCCGAGCCTTCGGTGTCCTTGGGCTCGCCCGGCGCGCGCGAGTCCGTCTTGATGCCGGCGATGAGCTTTTTCAGCTGCTCGGGCGGGGCGAAGAGCGGAATGGTGTTGTCGTAGCTCTTGCTCATCTTGCGGCCGTCCAGGCCGGGCAGGGTGGCCACGTTGTCCTCGATCTGCGCCTCCGGCAGCACGAAGTGCTCGCCGTAGAGATGGTTGAAGCTCGACGCCATGTCGCGCGCCATCTCGATGTGTTGCACCTGATCACGCCCCACGGGCACGCGGTGGGCGTTGAACATCAGGATGTCGGCTGCCATCAGCACCGGGTACATGAAGAGGCCGGCCGTCACGTCGGCATCCTCGTCCGCGCCGGCGGCGTGGTTCTTGTCCACCGCGGCCTTGTAGGCATGGGCGCGGTTGAGCAGGCCCTTGCCGCAGACACAGGTCAGGAACCAGGTCAGCTCCGGGATCTCGGGGATGTCGGACTGGCGATAGAAGGTGACACGTTCCGGGTCCAGGCCGGCGGCGATCCAGGTGGCGGCGATCTCCAGCGTGCTGCGCTGGATCCGTGCCGGGTCGTCCACCTTGATCAGCGCGTGGTAGTCGGCCAGGAAATAGAAGCTCTCCACCCCGGCGGCGCGGCTGGCGGCGATGGCCGGGCGGATGGCGCCCACGTAGTTGCCCAGATGGGGCGTGCCCGAGGTGGTGATGCCGGTCAGGACACGGACGTTGCTCTTGCTCATGGGCGGGGTCTCAGCGGATCAGGTAGGAAAGCGGGGTCAGCAGGATGTCGAGCAGGCCGTAGGTCAGGCCCATCACGGGCTTCATCCACAGCGTGCTGACCACGCCGGCGATCACCAGACCCATGACGATGAAGAAGCCCCAGGGCTCGATGCGCGAAACCAGGGCCGCCTGCTTCCAGGGCAGCAGGCCGACCAGGATACGGCCGCCGTCCAGCGGCGGCAGCGGAAAGAGGTTGAAGGCGAACATCACCACATTGACCAGCACGCCAGCGCGGCACATCTCGAGAAAGAAGCGCTCCTGCAGGCCGGCGCCGATCAGCACATAGAGCAGTGCGCCCCACAGCACGGCCTGGGCCAGATTGGCCCCGGGGCCGGCCAGCGCCACCCAGACCATGTCACGCTTGGGATGGCGCAGGCGATCGAAGCGCACGGGCACGGGCTTGGCGTAGCCGAAGAGGAAGGCGCCAGCCGTGGCGAAGTAGAGCAGCACCGGCATGGCGATGGTGCCCACGGGGTCGATGTGCCTGACCGGGTTGAGCGTGATGCGCCCCATCATGGCCGCGGTGTCGTCACCGAAGTAGCGGGCGGCATAGCCGTGGGCGGCCTCGTGCACGGTGATGGCGAAGAGCACCGGCAGGGCGTAGATCAGGACGGTTTGAATCAGGTTGGCGGTATCCACAGCGGGAATTGTCTCAGAGTGCCCGCAGGGCAGAGACGTCCCCCGGAAAAAAGGGCTTCAGAGGCCCAGGTCCGCCGGGTCGCCTCGGCCGTGGCGCAGCACCTCGGGCTGATCGCCGCTGAGGTCGATCACCGTGGTCGGCTGGTGCGGGCAGGCACCGGCGTCGATCACCGCGGCCAGCTGGTGCTGGTAGCGCTCGCGGATCTCCTGTGCGTCGTTGAGCGGCTCGCTCTCGCCGGCGGGGATCAGCGTGGTGGCCAGCAGTGGTCCGCCCGTGTGCAGGGCCAGCAGCTCGTGCAGCACCTTGTGCTCGGGCACGCGCAGGCCGATGGTCTTGCGCGAGGGATGGCTCAGGCGGCGCGGCACTTCCTTGGTCGCTTCGAGGATGAAGGTCCAGGGTCCGGGGGTGGCGGCCTTGAGCAGGCGGTACTGCTTGTTGTCCACGCGGGCGTAGCTTGCCAGTTCGGACAGGTCACGGCACAGCAGGGTGAGGTGATGCTTGTCGTCCACCTGGCGGATGCTGCGCAGGCGGTCGGCCGCGGCCTTGTCGTCGAGGTGGCAGACCAGGGCGTAGCTCGAATCGGTGGGCACGGCCAGCACCTGGCCCTGTTCCAGCATCGCCACGGCCTGCTTGAGCAGGCGGATCTGCGGGTTCTCGGGGTGAACGTCGAAAAGTTGTGCCATCAGACTTCCAGGGGTTCGAGCTTGACGCGGCTCTCGCGCACGGCCAGCCAGGTACTGGCGGCGCCGCAGAAGGCGATCAAGGCCATGCCGACCAGTGACCAGCCGTCGGGCACATGGTTGAAGACGATCCAGCCCGCCAGCATGGCGAAGGCAATCTGAGCGTAGAGCAGGGGCGTGAGCGTGGCCGCGGGTGTGCGACGGAAGGCGAGGATGAGCATGAAGTGGCCGATGGTGCCCATCAGGCCCATGAGGGTCAGCGCCGTCCATTCGGTGACGGTCTGCGGCGTGACCCAGATGAAGGGCAGGGCCAGCGAGGCCAGGATGGCGCCGACCCAGCCGGTGTAGACGTGCATGGTGACGGCATCCTCGGTCTTGACGAGCTTGCCCGTGATGATCTGGAAGGCCGAGTAGCTGGCCACCTGGGCCAGCGGCAGCAGCGTGAACCAGCCGAAGAGATCGCCACCCGGACGGATGATGAACAGCGTGCCGACGAAGCCGCCGGCCACCAGTACCCAGCGCCGGCGCGAGACCTGCTCACCGAGCAGGGTGGCTGCGAGCAGGGTGACCACCAGCGGGGTGATCATGGCGATGGCGGTGAACTCGCCCACGGGCATGTACTTCACGCTGAGGAAGGTGAAGAGGCTGGTGATGGCCAGCAGCAGGCCGCGCAGCAGCTGGGCACCCAGGCGCTCAGTATGGAAGAGCGAGCGCCCGCGCCGGGGGAACATCACGGCCGTGGTGATCACGGCCTGGAAGATGTAGCGGAACCACAGGCCCAGCAGCACGGGCAGCGTGAGCGCCACCACCTTGGCCGAAGTGTCCAGCGTGGCGAAACAGGCCAGCGCGGCAAGCGCGAGCAGCATGCCGCTGAGGGGGTGATAAGGGGTCATCGGTGGATGCGGTCTGCCAGCAGCTCCCACACGGGCGTGAGCTGGCCGGGCAGATAGGGCAGGGCGCCCAGATCGGTGTGCGACTCGTCGGGGCTGTGGAAGTCGCTGCCGCGCGACGCGGCCAGGCCGAACTCGAGCGCCATGTCGGCGTACTTCACGTACTCCGCCGCCGTGTGGCTGCCGGTCACGACCTCCACCGCCTGGCCGCCATGGGCCTTGAACTCGGAGAACAGTGCGTACTCTTCTGTGGGGCTGAAGCTGTAGCGTGCCGGGTGGGCGATCACGGCCACGCCGCCGGAGCCGGTGATCCAGTCCACGGCGTCGCGCAGTGTGGCCCAGCGGTGTGGCACGAAACCGGGCTTGCCCTCGGTCAGGTATTTGCGAAAGACTTCATTGGTCTCGCGACAGACGCCGGTCTCGACCAGCCAGCGCGCGAAGTGCGTGCGCGAGATCAGCTCGGGGTTGCCCGCGTACTTGAGTGCGCCCTCGTAGGCGCCGTGGATGCCCACGGCCGCCAGGCTGGCTGCCATCTCCTGCGCGCGCTCGCCTCGGCCGCCGCGCGTGGCCCGTAGCCCGGCCTTCATGCGCTCGTCTTCGGCGTCGAAGCCCAGGCCCACGATGTGCACGGTCTGGCCGGCGAAGGTGATGGAGATCTCGGTGCCGGTCAGGTAGGGCAGGCCCTGGTCACGTGCCGCGGCGATGGCGCGCTGCTGGCCGCCGATCTCGTCGTGGTCCGTCAGGGCCCAGAGTTCGACGCCGTTGGCACGGGCGCGTGCCGCCAGCGCCTCGGGCGTGAGCGTGCCGTCTGAAACCACGGAGTGGCAGTGCAGGTCGGCATTGAGGATGGCGCTCATGCGGACCATTTTAGGCCGGCGCGCCGGACTTTGCCGGGCCGCAGGCCGCTGGCACAATACCGCCATGCAGTATCCCCACGCGCCTCACCTGTTCTTGCGCTGAGCCGCGGCATGGCAACACTCGATCTGCGCTCCCTGGTGCTGATGAGCGGCCTGATGGGCCTGTTGCTGGCCTTCATGCTGTTCTTCCTGCGCCTGAGCTACCCGCGCAGCATCCGGGGCCTGGGTCTGTGGTCCGCGGCCCACGCCTGGGTCTTTCTCTCCACCCTGTTGTTCGCCGCCCGTGGCGTGCTGCACGATGTCGCGACCATCGTGCTCGCCAACCTGGTCCTGCTGGTGGGCATCGTCAGCTACCACGCTGGCGTCGAGCGCTTCTTTGGCCGCCGGGTGGTCTGGTGGCGCTGGGCGGCCCTGCTGCTGGTGCTGACGCCAATCCTCTACTGGTACGGGCTGGTCGATCCCAATTACAACGCCCGGCTGATCGTGATCTGCCTGGTCTGGGCCGGCATCTTCCTCTCCATGGCCTGGCTGATCTGGCGCCATGCGCCACGCACCTTCCCCACACGCTTCACCGTCACCACGCTGCTGCTGCACGTGGGGGTGCTGTTGCTGCGCTTCTTCTCGGCCTGGATGCCGATGGCGGAGGAGGGCCTGCTCACGCCCACGCGCGTGCAGTCGCTCTACGTCGGCTCCAACGCGCTGATGCTGCTGGCCCTGGGCATGGGCATGATCCTGCTGGCGGGTGACCGCCTGCGCGCCGAGTTCGAGCACATCGCCTCGCACGATCCGCTGACCCAGGTGCTCACACGACGGGTCTTCATGGACGCCTGCACGCAGGAGCTGGCGCGCTGCCGCCGTCATGGCCGCAGCATGGCCCTGCTGCTAATGGACATCGACCACTTCAAGGCCGTCAATGACACGCACGGCCACCAGACGGGCGACCGCGTGCTGCTGGACTTCGCCCAGCGCGTCACGAGTCTGCTGCGCCGGCCGGACCTGCTGGCCCGTTTTGGGGGCGAAGAGTTCGTGCTGCTGTTGCCCGAGACCACCCAGGACGAGGCGCTGGCCGTGGCCGAGCGCATCCTGGTCCGCGTGGCCGAGCCCGCCGAGGGCCTGCCACCCATCACGGTGAGCATCGGCGTGGCAACCAACCGGCCCGACGAGGCGGAGATCGACACGCTGCTGGCGCGCGCCGACAAGGCGCTCTACCAGGCCAAGGACGAAGGGCGCAACCGCGTCGAGGCGGCCTGAAGGTTCAGACTTCCGCGCCTTCGACGAGGAAGCGCACCCGCCGCGTGCCCTGCCATTCGTCGGCGTCGAGCCGGAAGGCCAGCAACACGCGCGGGGGCAGCGGCTCGGTGCGGCCGAACCAGATGCCGTCCACGGGCTGCCCCTGGTGCCTGAGCTTGAGTGCCAGGTGCTTCTCGCCCACCAGTCGTTGCGACAGCACCTCCACCTCCTCGCTGAAGGTCGGCGGCGCAAAGCCCTGGCCCCAGACCTCGCGCTGAAGGGTGTCCACCATGTCGGCGCGGCGGTACTCCACGGGCAGGGCACCGTCGGTTTCCAGCTTGCGCGTCAGCGTGGCCGCGTCCAGCCATTCCTGCGCCACCTCGGCCAGGCCCTGCTCAAAGACCTCGAAGTGTTCCTCGGCGATGGTGCAACCGGCGGCCATGGCGTGGCCGCCGAAGCGCAGCAGCACGCCGGGATAGCGCTTGGCCACCAGGTCCAGCGCATCGCGCAGGTGAAAGCCGGGGATGGAGCGGCCCGAACCCTTGAGCTCATGCTCCTTGCCCGGGGCCTGGCTGGCGGCGAAAACAAAGCTCGGCCGGTGCAGCTTGTCCTTGAGGCGCGAGGCCACGATGCCCACCACCCCCTCGTGGAAATCCGGGTCGTAGACGCAGAGCGCGGGTGGTGGCTCGTCTTCGGGGTCGTAGAGTGATTCCACGATCTCCAGCGCCTGTTCGCGCATCTCGCCTTCGATTTCGCGCCGCTCACGGTTGATGCCGTCCAGCGTGCGGGCCAGTTCGGCGGCGCGCGCCGGGTCGTCGGTCAGCAGCAGCTCGATGCCCAGGGTCATGTCGGCCAGGCGGCCGGCGGCGTTGATGCGCGGACCGAGCGCAAAGCCGAAGTCGAAGGTGGTGGCCACGGCCGCCTTGCGCGCGGCTACTTCAAAGAGCGCGGCCAGGCCCGGCGGCAGGGCACCGGCCCGCACGCGCTTGAGGCCTTGTGCGACCAGGCGGCGGTTGTTGGGGTCGAGCTTCACCACGTCTGCCACCGTGCCGAGGGCGACGATGGGCAGCAGGGCGTCGAGCTTGGGCTGGGTCTCCGCCGTGAACACGCCGCGCTGGCGCAGCTCGGCGCGCAGGGCCAGCAGCACATAGAACATCACGCCGACGCCAGCGATGGACTTGCTCTCGAAGTCGCAGCCCGGCTGGTTGGGATTGACGATCACCTGGGCATCCGGCAGGGCCGGACCGGGCAGGTGGTGGTCCGTCACCAGCACCTGCAGACCCAGTTCGTTCGCCGTACGAACCCCTTCGACGCTGGCAATGCCGTTGTCCACAGTGATCAGCAGATCGGCACCGCTGTCCTTGACGCGGCGGGCGATGGGGGGTGTCAGGCCGTAGCCATCCACCACGCGGTCTGGCACGAGGTAGCTCACATGGTTCGCGCCCAGCATGCGCAGGCCGCGGATGCCCACGGCGCAGGCGGTGGCGCCGTCACAGTCGTAGTCGGCGACGATGCACAGCTTCCTGTCCCGGGCGATGGCGTCGGCCAGCAGCACGGCGGCTTCGGTGACGCCCTTCATGGTGGCCGGCGGCAGCAGGCGCGCCAGGCCGTCGTCGAGTTCTTCCTTGCTGGACACACCGCGGGCCGCGTAGAGCCGGGCGAGCAGGGGATGTACGCCGGCCTGTTCCAGCGTCCAGGCGGCGCGCGGCGGGATGTCGCGGGTGACGATCTTCATGAGGCGACGAGTATGTCAGAGAGGGGCTGCGGCCTGAAACGCTGCAGCAGGCGCCGCCAGGCGCTGCGGGGTGCGGGCGTGTAGCGGCGGGCCACGAGTTCGCTGCAGAGCGTGAGCGTCACGTCCTGCCCGGCGGCCAGTGCCGCCTGCAGCGGGGCGAGTTCCTCATCGAGCGCCTGCCAGGCGCGGGCCCAGGCGGCCCAGTCGGCGTGCACGGCGGGCTGGGTCAGGGCGTCGAGCACGGTCAGCTCTTGCGTCGGCGTGGGCAGCGCGGCCAGCACACCGCAGCCGCTGAGCCAGAAGGAGTTGACGGCCAGCGCACCACGTTCGGCCCGCCGCTCGCTCACGGCGTGGGTGTAGAGCAGCATCTGCATCTCGTTCTGCAGGCGACGCAGCAGGGGCGAGGTTAGCAGCCAGGGCGCCACGTCGCGGCCGATCACCCGCTCGGGGGCCGCGCCGACCACGCCGCGCAACGGCTCGCCGCTGACCAGCCAGCGCAGGGGCTGCTCATAGTGCAGCGTGAGGCCGTCTTCATTGAAAAAGGGCTGCATGGCGGCCAGCAGGGCCCGCGCCTCGTCTTCGCTCAGGTCCAGCGTCTGCGGGTCGCGCAGGCTCACGCGGGCCTGGCCGATCTCCCAGTGGGTAGGTGTCAGGTAGCCCCAGGCGGCGCTGCCGGCGCCGGGCAGCTGCAGCTCGTGCGCACGCAGAGCCGCCCAGGCCGGCGCCTGCGGATCCAGGCCGCGCACACCTGCCAGCAACTGCTCGTGGGCGCTGGTCGGGCTGTGTTCGGGGAGTTGCAGCAGAGTCTGCGGTGCCAAAGCCTGCAGCAGGGCCTGCAACCGGGGCAAGGGCTGGCCCTGCAAGGCGGGGCGTGCTGCCTCGTCATCGCTCAGGGCATAGGGGATCAAAACGTGCATGCCGGTATTGTCGCGCGCCTCACTGATAATCCCGGGAGCAAGAACAGGACCCCATGCAAATCCCCTACGAACTGCTGCTGGGCTGGCGCTACACACGCGCCGGCCGCGCCACCCGTCGCAACGGTTTCATCTCTTTCATCTCGGCCTTCTCCATGCTGGGCATCGCCCTGGGCGTGGCCGCGCTCATCATCGTGCTCAGCGTGATGACCGGCTTCCAGAAGGAAGTGCGCGACCGCATGCTCAGCGTGGTCTCGCACATCGAGATCTTCTCGCCCTACGGCCAGGCCCTGCCCGATGTGGCCAGGACCCTGGCCGAGGCCAGGGCCAACCCGCAGGTCATCGGCGCCGCGCCCTTCATCGGCACGCAGGCCCTGCTGGCCCGCGGCGAGGACATGAAGGGCGCCATCGTGCGCGGCATCGACCCGGCGCTCGAGGGCGAGGTCACGGACCTGGCGGCTGCCCTGCGCGGTGGCGCGCTGGATCGTCTGGTGGCCGGCGAGTTCGGCGTGGTGCTGGGGCGCGACCTGGCACGCCAGCTCGGCGTGCAGCAGGGCGACCGCGTCACGCTGGTGGCGCCCAGCGGCCAGGTGACGCCGGCCGGCGTGGTGCCACGCATGAAGCAGATGACGGTGGTGGGCACCTTCGATTCCGGCCACTACGAATACGACGCCGGTCTCGTGCTGCTGCATGTGGACGACGCGGCGCGCATCTTCCGCCTCGAAGGGCCCACGGGCATCCGCCTCAAGCTCAAGGACCTGCATCAGGCGCGCGAGGTCGGTGGGCAGCTGGCCGCCACGCTCAGTGGTGATCTGCTGATCCGCGACTGGACGCGGCAGAACCGCAACTGGTTTGCCGCCGTCCAGCTGGAAAAACGCATGATGTTCATCATCCTCACGCTCATCGTTGCGGTCGCGGCGTTCAATCTGGTGAGCACGCTGGTGATGACGGTGACCGACAAACGCGCCGACATCGCCATCCTGCGCACCCTGGGCGCGAGCCCGGCCAGCATCATGGGCGTCTTCGTGGTGCAGGGCGCGACGGTGGGCGTGATCGGCACCTTTGCGGGCCTGCTGCTGGGCCTGGGCGTGGCGCTCAACATCGACGTCATCGTGCCGGCGCTGGAGCGCCTGCTGCAGGCCAGCTTCCTGCCCAAGGACATCTACCTGATCAGCCGCATGCCCAGCGAGCCGCTGGCGAGCGACATCGTGCCCATCGTCCTGATCTCGCTCGTACTGGCCTTTGTGGCCACGATCTACCCCAGCTGGCGCGCCAGCCGCGTGAACCCCGCGGAGGCGCTACGCTATGAATAACAACGAGATCGTTTTGCAGGCCCAGGGCCTGCACAAGCGCTACACCGAAGGCCGGCTCGACGTGAGCGTGCTGCGCGGCGTAGACCTGCAGGTGCACGCGGGCGAGATCCTGGCCGTGGTCGGCGCATCGGGCTCGGGCAAGAGCACGCTGCTGCACCTGCTGGGCGGGCTCGACGCGCCCAGCGCCGGCCGCGTGCAGCTCATGGGCCAGGACCTTTCCGCGCTGAGTCCTGCAGTGCAGGGCCAGCTGCGCAACCGGCACCTGGGCTTCGTCTACCAGTTCCACCATCTGCTGCCCGAGTTCAGCGCGCGCGATAACGTGGCCATGCCGCTGTGGATCCGCCGCATGGACCGCGCGCGGGCTGGCGAGACTGCCTCACGCATGCTCGAAGCCGTGGGCCTGAAGGAACGCCTGCACCATCGTCCCGCTGAACTTTCGGGCGGCGAACGCCAGCGCGTGGCCATCGCGCGCGCCCTCGTCACGCAGCCGGCTTGCGTGTTGGCCGACGAACCCACGGGCAACCTGGACCGCGGCACGGCCGAGGGTGTGTTCGAGCTCATGCTGCAACTGGCGCGTGATCAGGGCACGGCCTTCATCGTCGTGACACATGACGAGACGCTGGCGGCGCGCTGCCAGCGTACGCTGCGCCTGGATCGCGGTCAGCTGGTTGGCTGAGGCAGGGCATGAGTGCCGGCGCACTGGAAAGCAAGCTCGACGCGGCCCGGCAAGGCCGGTGTTCCGCGCCCGAGCTGTTCGAGGAACTGCTGGCTGCGCAGATCATCGTGCTGCTGGACAAACCCATCGATGACGATGGCCGTTGGGACGCCACGGCCCGGCCGCTGACGCTCAACAGTCCCAACGGCTTCGCCGTGATGGCCATCTTCACCACCCATGAGAAGGCCGCGCCCTGGGTGCAGCAGGCGCCGGCCCATGTGCATGCGCTCTATGTCGATTTCGCCTGGATCGTGCGCGGCCTCGCACCGCAGGTGGGGCTGGTCATCAATCCGGGGGATGTGCTGGGGCTGGAATTGCAGCCCGAGACGGCGCAGAAGCTGGCGGTGGCGGCGCGCCAGCTGCCCACGGCCTGAAATCACGGATGGCGGGATGCGGGCTCAGGGGCTCTGCAGGTCGCGTCGCTTCTGCTCGTACTCGGCGCGGTCGATTTCGCCGCGCGCATAGCGCTGCGCCAGGATGTCCAGCGCGTCCTGCGGCGGCGCTGGATCGCTGCCGCGGCGCGGCACGCTGAGCCAGCGCACCAGCACGATCAGGCCGACGATGACCAGGCCCCAGAACAGCAACATCCCCAGGCCCATCCCGAACCACGTCGCTCCGCCCCCTCCCCAGTTGCCGTACATCATGGTGCCGTCTCCGATCCGCGTGCCGACGCGCGCTCAATCCTCGTCGTTCATCATCCAGCCGCGGCGGTAGCTGCGCAGCTGCGTCTTCTGCTCCTTGCTCAGCAGCGCCTCGATGCGGTTGTGAGCATCGATCTGTGCTTCGAGCAGCTGCCGGCGTAGTTCGGCGATCTTCATCGACTGCTTGCCGATGGCGGCAGGGTCACGCTTTTCGGCAAGCAGGAGGTCGCGCATCTGGGCCTGCTCGTCCTGCAGCTTGCCCAGTGCGTTCCAGCTCCTGCGCCGCAGCTCGTCGCGGATCTGGTTGACCTTGCCGATCTGTTGCTCATCCAGATCGAGGGCCTGCAGCGGGCCCAGGCCCATCATGCCCTCGCGGCCATAGGGTCCCATCATCCCGCCCATCATGCCGCCGCCCCCCATCATCCCGGGACCGTAGCCCTGGCCAGGCCCGCCTCCGTAGCCACCGCCCATCATGCCGCCGCGGCCATAGCTGCCCATCATGCCGGGGCCATAACCGCCCATCATTCCCGGTCCGTAGCCAGGCGTGTTGTCCGGGCGCGCGGGCTGGGCGTGCGCGGGGGCAGCCAGCAGGGCTGCCGTGGTCAACAGCAAGGTGAAAAGTCGTCGAGAGTTCATGTGCTGCTCCTGTTCATGCACTGCGCGTGCGCAAGCCGCCCCGGCGGGACGTCGGATTCAGCATAGGAGGCGGGGGGCTGGAATTCCAGCGTTCCGTCGGTCTGGATGCGGCGCGTTTGACGCAGGTCAAACAGACCGCCGGCTCCCTTTAGGCGACGCGGTGGTACCAGGCCAGTGAGAGACCGGCGCCGGCGATCAGGAAGATCGCCCCCAGCAGGGCCAGCAGGGCCGAGACCTCGGTTTCCTTCTTCTCCACACTCATGCGCGAGCTCAGCGTCTGGTAGACCTTCTTGAGGTCCTCGGCCGTGGCCGCGTGAAAGTACTCCGCCTGGGTGCGGTGGGCGATGGCCTTGAGGGTTTCCTCGTCCAGGCGCACGTGCATGGACCAGCCTTCGAAGCCGATGGTCTCGCCGTCCACGGTGCCCACGCCCACGGTGTAGACGCGCACCCCGCGGTCGGCGGCCATCTTGGCGGCCTCCATGGAGTCAATGCCCGTGGTGCGCTGGCCATCGGTGAGCAGGATGATGGCGGCCGAGCCGTAGGAGCCGGGGGCCACCGGGACGAACTCCTTGGTGGCCGGCGGCTGGTCCAGCGCGATGCCGCGCGAGCGGCCGAAGCCGTAGCCGTAGGTCAGCGCGCCAATGTCGATGCCCGCGTCCGGGAACAGTGTGGCCAGCGAGAGCACGAGGCCGTTGCCGATGGCTGTGCCGCGTTGCAGCTGGAAGCGGTCGATGGCGGAGTTGAGGTCCTCCCGGTTCAGGGTGGGGATCTGGGCCACCTGGGCCGAACCCGCGAAGGCCACGATGCCTACCTTCACATGGCGGGGCAGCTCGGCGAGGAAGGCCTTGGCCGCGGCCTGGGCGGCTTCGAGCCGATTGGGCTTGACATCGGCCGCGCGCATGCTGCCCGAGACATCGATGGCCAGCATGATGGTCTCCTGCTGTGTGGGCAGCACGATGACAGCCAGGGGCCGCGCGGCGGCCAGCAGCAGGCAGCTCAGCGCCAGCAGGAAGAGCGCCGGCGGCACATGGCGCCGCCAGGACGCGCCACCCATGGCCTGCTTGACCAGGCCCAGGCTGGCATAGCGCAGCGCGAATTTCTTCTTGCGCTGCAGCAGCCAGAGGTAGAAGAGCACCAGCAGCGGCACGATCAGCAACAGCAGGAGCATGCTGGGCCAGACGAAATTCATGGCAGGGCCTCCACGGGCGTCACGGGAGTAGGGGGAACCAGGCGCAGGTGTACGGGCGGCGGGGCCGAGCGGGCGCGGCTGCGCTGGCGCCGCAGTTCGGTGAAGCGCAGCAGCGCGTCCACGAGTTCGTCGTCGGCGGCCAGCTCCAGCGTGTCCACGCCTGCGCGTCCCAGTGTGCGGCGCAGGGCCTCTTCGCGTTGCGCGGCCAGCTGGGCGAAGCGGGCGCGAAAGCCCTGGTCGTGCGTGTCGACCATCAACAGCTCGCCGGTCTCGGCGTCCTGCATGGGGATCAGGCCCAGGTCGGGCAGTTCCTGCTCCAGTGGGTCGTAGAGGCGCACGGCCACCACCTCGTGGCGCAGCGCCAGGCGCGCGAGCGGCTGTTCCCAGCCGTCCTCGCTGATGAAGTCGGACAGCACGAAGACGGTACTGCGGCGCTTGAGCAGGGGCGCAGCACGGTCCAGCAGATCCTGCAGGCGCGTGAGGCCCGGGGCGTCGTTGCCGTCCGGCGGGGCCGCCTGCACGCGTTGCAGCAGTTGCAGCACGTGGCGTCGCCCGCTGCCCGGCGGCAGCACGGCCTGCACGCCGCCGTTGTAGAGCACAGCGCCCACGCGGTTGCCGTGGCGCGTGAGCAGGCGCGCGAGCACGGCCACGAAGTCGGCCAGCTGTTCGCGTTTGCTGCGCGTGCCCGAACCGAAATCCACCGAGGGGCTTAGGTCCAGCAGGAACCAGGCGCTCATCTCGCGGTCTTCGGTGTAGACGCGCACATGCGGAACCTGCAGGCGGGCGGTGACGTTCCAGTCGATGTGGCGCACGTCGTCGTGCAGCTGGTATTCCCGCAGGTCGGCCAGGTCCAGGCCGGTACCGCGCAGCAGGGTGCGGTAGTCGCCCTGCAGCAGGCCGTCGAGCCGGCGCAGCACCGTCCACTCGAGCCGGCGCAGGGCCTGCTCGGCGTTCTCGCGTGGCGCGGTGGTCGCCGGCTTCATCTCAGGCGGCTTTCGGTTCGTGCTCCAGCACCTTGGCGGGCAGGGGCACGTGGGCCATGAACTTGTCGATCAGCGCATCGGCCGTGAGTCCCTCCGACAGGGCCTCGTAGGACAGCACCAGACGGTGGCGCAGCACGTCGTGCACCAGGTCACCCACGTCTTCGGGCAGGGCATAGCTGCGCCCGCGCAGCAGGGCCAGGGCGCGCGCGCCTTCGATCAGGCTGATGGTGGCGCGCGGGCTGGCGCCGTAGCTCAGCAGGCGCGCCAGATCCTTGAGGCCGGCGCGCGCAGGCTCACGCGTGGCGGCGACCAGCTTGACGGCGTACTGCACCAGGGCCGGGTCCACATAGACCTCGCGGCAGAGCCGCTGCAGGCCGGCGAGCTGGTCTGTGGTGGCGACCGCAGCGACCGTCTGGGCGGCGCCCGTGACACGCTGCACGATGACGAACTCTTCCTCTTCGGTGGGATAGTCCACCAGCACCTTGAACATGAAGCGGTCCACCTGGGCCTCGGGCAGGGGGTAGGTGCCCTCGGTCTCGATGGGGTTCTGCGTGGCCATGACGACGAAGGGCTCGGGCACGCGGTGGCTGGTGCCGGCGATGGTCACCTGCCGCTCCTGCATCACCTCCAGCAGTGCGCTCTGCACCTTGGCCGGGGCGCGGTTGATCTCGTCGGCCAGCAGCAGATTGGCGAAGACCGGGCCGAGCGCGGTGCTGAATTCGCCGCTCTTCTGGTTGTAGATGCGTGTGCCCACGAGGTCGGCCGGTACCAGGTCGGGCGTGAACTGGATGCGGCGGAACTGCCCCTGCACCACCTGGGCCAGGGTCTTGACAGTCAGCGTCTTGGCCAGACCGGGCACGCCTTCGACCAGCAGATGGCCCTGGGCCAGCAGGGCGACCATGACGCGTTCCAGGAAGCGGTCCTGGCCGACGACCACGCGCTTGACCTCGTAGAGGATCTGTTCCATCAGGCGGGCCGTGTCGGCGGGGGAGGTGTTGCTCATGCGGTAGTCCTTTCAGAAGGGATGCATGCCCACGGCCGAAGCCGCGTTCTCGATGGGCACGGCAAAGCCGATGCCGACAAAGGTGCGCTGTTCGTTGGGGTTGAGGATGGCCGTGACGATGCCCACCACCTCGCCGTCCAGGGTGACCAGAGGGCCGCCCGAGTTGCCGGGGTTGGCCGCGGCGTCGAACTGGATCAGGTTGCCGATCTGCTGCCTGCCCTCGGGCGAGCGGAAACTGCGCTTGAGCCCGGAGACCACGCCGCTGGAGACCGAGGGCCCGATGCCGAAGGGAAAGCCCACGGCCACCACGCCGTCGCCGGGCTGCAGCTCGGCCGTGGAGCGCATGGTCGCGGCCTTGAGGTCGTCGGGCAGCTTTTGCGCCTGCAGCACGGCCAGGTCGTTGTGGATCTGGCCGCCCGTCATGACCGCTGGTGATTGCGTGCCGTCATGGAAGGTGACCTCGATGCGGTTGGCACCGGCCACCACATGCAGATTGGTGAGGATGATGCCGGAATCGACGATCACCACGCCCGTGCCCAGGCCATGCTCCTTCTCTTCCCCGTCCTGGTCGGTGACGAAGCCGTTCACGCGCACCACCGAGGGCGCCACGATGGCCGCGGCGCGGGCCGCGGGCGATGGCAGCACCGCCGTCTCCAGGGTCTTGAGCACCGCCGCATCGATGTCTTTCTGTGTCAGCTGGCGTTGCTGTACCGCAGGCCAGAATGCCTGGGCCAGCAGGACCAGCAGGGTGGCCAGGGCCAGCCAGCGCCAGTGGCGCTCCTGCCAGTGCGGCAGGCGTGCGTGCCAGACGTGGCGGGGAGCTTCGGGAGGGACGGGGGGCGTTTCGGGCAAGACCGCGTCCGGCGCGGCGGCGGGGTCACGCGGCGAACGGCTGTACAGGGCAGGCTGACGCATGCGTACCCCCGGGTTGGGGCCGCCGGTATGGCGGCGTGGGAATGACGGTAGCACGGCTGGCCATTTTTTGCATGCGCACCGGCCCTGTCCGGTCACGGTTTGCGGCATGATCGGCGCCATGCCCCTGACTGGATGGATCGACACCCATTGCCACCTGGACGCGCCCGAGTTCGCAGCCGACGTGGCGGCCGTGCGCGAGCGTGCACGCGAGCGCGGGGTGGTGCACTGTGTGCTGCCGGCTGTGCAGGTGCGGGACTTCGAACGTGTGCAAGCACTGGCCCACCAGTTCGGCGACAGCTATGCCCTGGGCATCCATCCGCTCTATGTCCAGGACGCGGCGGACGAGGATCTGGCCCGGCTGGATGCAGCCCTGGCGCAGAATCGCGACGACCCGCACCTCGCGGCCGTGGGCGAGATCGGGCTGGACTACTTCGTGCCCGCGCTGTGCGAGGAGCCCTTGCGGGCGCGGCAGGAACACTTCTACCTGGCGCAGCTCAAGATCGCGCGCAAACATGGCCTCCCGGTGATCCTGCATGTGCGGCGTTCGGCCGACATGCTGCTCAAGGGCCTGCGCGCGGTCGCGAACGGGGCGGCGCCCGGGACGGGCGCGGGCGGCCACCGCTGGAGCGGCATCGCCCACGCTTTCAACGGCAGCCTGCAGCAGGCGCAGGCCTTCATCGACCTGGGGTTCAAACTCGGCTTCGGCGGCGCGCTGAGCTACGAACGCGCCAGCAATTTGCGCCGCTTGGCCACCGAGCTGCCGCTCGAGGCCATCGTCCTGGAGACGGATGCACCCGACATGCCACCGCACTGGCTCTACGCCACGGCCGAGGAACGTGTGCGGGGCGTGCCGCAGGGGCGCAACGAGCCGGGCGAACTGCCGCGGATCGCGCAGGTGCTGGCGGAGTTGCGGGGTGTGGCGATGGAGCATCTGCAGGCGCAGACGCGGACCAATCTGCAATCGGTCTTGCCGCGCTGTGCTCGGGCATGAAGAGGATTCGCCTGCAGGGCTTGCCGCCGGTCGTGGGCCCCAGCACGCGTCTGCTCGTGCTGGGCAGCTTTCCCGGCGTGGCCTCACTCCAGGCGCAGCAGTACTACGGCCATCCACAGAACCATTTCTGGAAGATCCTGCAGGCCCTCTGGCCTGACGATCCGCTGCCGGCGCGCGAGCACTACGCCGAGCGTTGTGTCTGGGTGCTGGAGCACGGCCTGGGCATCTGGGATGTGTATGCAAGCTGCGAGCGCGAGGGCAGCCTCGACAGTGCGATCCGCAATCCGGTGGTCAACGACTTCGCGGCCTTGCGGGCACGCTGTCCGCACTTGCGGCTGATTGCGCACAACGGCGGCGAGAGCTTCCGGCATGCCAAGGCCGTGCGCGCCGCTCTGGATGTGGAGCATTTCCCGCTGGTGCAGCTGCCATCCACGAGCCCGGCCAACGCCAGCTGGAGCTTCGAGCGCAAGCTCGCGGCCTGGCGCGAGGCGGCGGCGCAGGCGGGGATAATCAGCGGATCTTGAGCAAACGACCGCTGCCCCTGCCCGAAGTCCAGTTCTCCGACGAGGGCCCCATTCGCCACCTGCACCTCGATTCGATCTGGATCCAGGGCTCCATGGACACGCGGGACCCGACGCGCCTGGTGCACGAGTACATCGAGCGCATGATGGCCTGGGCCCTGTTCGTCGAACCCGACACGGTGACGAGACGCCAGGCCCTGCAGCTGGGCCTGGGGGCCGGCTCGCTGACCAAGTTCTGTGCCAAGGTGCTGCGCATGAAGACCACGGCCATCGAGCTCAACCCGGGGGTGCTGCACGCCTGCCGCGGCTGGTTCAAGCTGCCGGCGGATACGGCGAAGATGCAGGTCATCCTGGCCGACGCGGCCGAGGAAATCCGCAAGTCGCGGTGGTTCGGCACGGTGGACGCGCTGCAGGTCGACCTGTACGACCGCGACGCCGCTGCGCCCGTGCTCGACAGCCCCGAGTTCTATGCCGACTGCCGCCGGCTGCTGACCGACGAGGGTTCCATGACGGTCAACCTCTTCGGCCGTTCCTCCAGCTTCGACCGCAGCGTGGACCGTATTGCCGCCGCCTTCGGCCGCGAGGCGATCTGGGCCTTCAAGGCGACGCGTGAAGGCAACACCGTGGTGCTGGCGCAGCGCACGGTGCAGCGTCCGGCACGCGCCGTGCTTGCCGAGCGCGCGGAAATCATCCAGACTCGCTGGGGTCTGCCCGCGCCCAAGTGGTTGCGCGGCTTCAAACCGATCGCCGATCTGTAACTCTTTCCCTCCATGAGCGCCCAGCTGAAACCCCGCAGCCTGTCCAAGTCCGAGCACGTGGGGCAGCTGAGCTGGCGCCTGCTCGTCGAATGGATGCAGGCCGATGGCGTGATCAGTGAGGAGGAAGCGCAGCGGACCATCGCCCGCTGCGCCCAGGCCGAGAGTGCCCAGCATCCGCTGCTGCGCCTGGCCAATGTCTCGATGCGGCGTGCCAGCGACAACAAGGCGCTCGACGTGGAGCTGCTGACCCAGTGGCTGGCCGGCCGCGCCGGGCTGGACTATCTGCGCATCGATCCGCTCAAGGTCGACGTGGGCAAGGTGGCCGACACCATGAGTGCCGCCTATGCCGAGCGCCACAAGGTACTGCCGGTGCAGGTGCTGCCGCATGAAGTGGTGGTGGCGACAGCCGAGCCCTACATCAGCGACTGGGTGGCCGAGGTCGAGCGCCAGACCCGGCGCAGCGTGCGTCGCGTGGTCGCCAGCCCGGGTGAGATCCACCGCTACACCGCCGAGTTCTTTGCCCTGGCCAAGTCGGTGCGCTCGGCGATGAAGGCGGGCGGCAACTCCGGCGGCGCGAGCTTCGAGCAGCTGGTGGAGCTGGGTAAGAGCAACAAGCAGCTCGACGCCAACGACCAGAGCGTGGTGCAGGTGGTGGACTGGCTCTGGCAGTACGCCTTCGACCAGCGCGCCAGCGACATCCACCTGGAGCCCCGGCGCGAGCAGGGCGTGATCCGTTTCCGTATCGACGGTGTGCTGCACCCGGTCTACCAGATGCCCATGGGCGTGCTCAATGCCATGACGGCACGCATCAAGCTGCTGGGCCGCATGGACGTGATCGAGAAGCGCCGCCCGCAGGACGGCCGCATCAAGACGCGCAACCCCTCGGGCGACGAGGTGGAAATGCGTATCTCCACCCTGCCCACGGCCTTCGGCGAGAAGATGGTGATGCGTATCTTCGACCCGGACAACGCGGTCAAGAGCTTGGACGAGCTGGGTTTCCCGCCGCACGACGCGGTGCGCTGGGAGCAGCTGGTCAAGCGTCCGCACGGCATCATCCTCGTGACCGGGCCCACGGGTTCGGGCAAGACCACCACGCTGTACTCCACGCTCAAGCGCGTGGCGACGGAAGAGGTCAACGTCAGCACGGTGGAGGACCCGATCGAGATGATCGAGCCGGCCTTCAACCAGACCCAGGTGCAGCCGCAGCTGGACTTCAACTTTGCCCAGGGCCTGCGCGCGCTGATGCGCCAGGACCCGGACATCATCATGGTCGGCGAGATCCGCGACCTGGAAACCGCCGAGATGGCGGTGCAGGCCGCGCTGACCGGGCACCTGGTCTTCTCCACCCTGCACACCAACGACGCGCCTTCGGCCATCACGCGCCTGATGGAGCTCGGCGTGCCGCCCTATCTGCTCAACGCCACCGTGCTGGGCGTGCTGGCCCAGCGCCTGGTGCGTACCCTGTGCAAGCAGTGCAAGGTGCGTGACGAGGCCGCCACCAAGGAGCAGCTGGCCGAGGTGGTCAAGCCCTGGAACATCAGCGGCGGCTACAAGCCCTACAAGCCCGTAGGTTGCGTGGACTGCCGCATGACGGGCTTCGCGGGCCGCATGGGCCTGTACGAACTGCTGGTCATCACCGAGGCCTTCAAGGAAAAGGTCAGTCGCGAACCCAATATCGATGCGCTCAAGCGTCAGGCCATCGCCGACGGCATGCGCCCACTGCGTCTGGCCGGTGCGCTGCGCGTGGCCGAAGGGCACACCGTCATCGACGAGGTGCTGGGTGCCACGCCGCCCTTGAGCTGAGTGCCTGTTGGCCATCGCCTGACCGCTGGCTGACCGTCATGCACCGTGACGGTTCACGAGCGCAGCGACCTAGGGAAATCCCTGATTTCCTCTCTGAGGTTCACTCGCAGGGTAGGTGTAATCCACATCCGGAATCTCAGTTATTCCGGGGCAGAATCCCGGGTGTTTCAGACCCCGGGTCTGCAGGAGACTGTTTGTGAAATTCATCAAGAGCCAGAAAGATTTTTACTCCGGGTTGATGTTCAGTGTCGTGGGCGTCGCCTTCGCCGTGGGCGCCACCAACTACAACATCGGTACCGGCGCGCGCATGGGCCCGGGCTACTTTCCGTTGATGTTGGGCATCCTGCTCGCCTTCCTGGGCGCGCTGATCATGGTCCAGGGCATCCGCTCGAAGTCCGAGACCGGCGACAAGCTGGGCTCCGTGGCCTGGAAGCCGCTGTGCTTCATCATCGGTGCCAACGTGCTGTTCGGCATCCTGCTCGGTGGCCTGCCCAAGATTGGCCTTCCTTCGATGGGTCTGATCGCCGCGATCTACGGCCTGACCCTCGTGGCCAGTCTGGCGAGCGACAAGTTCAAGATCGTGGAAGTGCTGATCCTGGCCACGGTGCTGGCGGCCATCAGCTACGGCGCTTTTGTCAAGATGCTCAACCTGCAGTTCCCGGTGTGGCCTGCTTTCATCACCGGCTGAGGAATAGAACAATATGGACCTCTTTGACAACCTTGCGCTGGGTTTCGGCGTCGCGTTCACTTTCCAGAACCTGATCTACTGCTTTATTGGCGTCGTGCTGGGTACGCTGATCGGCGTGCTGCCGGGCGTGGGCCCTGTGGCCACCATCGCCATGCTGCTGCCGGCCACCTATGCGCTGCCGCCTGTGGCTGCGCTCATCATGCTGGCCGGTATCTATTACGGCGCGCAGTACGGCGGCTCCACCACCGCGATTCTCGTGAACCTGCCGGGCGAATCCGCGTCGGTGGTGACCGTGATCGACGGCTACCAGATGGCCCGCAAGGGCCGCGCCGGCCCCGCGCTGGCGGCTGCCGGCATGGGCTCCTTCTTTGCCGGTTGCGTGGGCACGCTGATCCTGGCGGCCTTTGCCGCACCGCTGACGGAGGTGGCCTTCAAGTTCGGCCCGGCCGAATACTTCTCGCTCATGGTGCTGGGCCTGATCGGCGCCGTGGTGCTGGCCTCGGGTTCGCTGCTGAAAGCCATCGCGATGATCGTGCTGGGTCTGCTGCTGGGTCTGATCGGCACCGACGTGAACTCGGGTGTCGCACGCTACTCCTTCGACATTCCCGAGCTGACCGACGGTATCGGCTTCATCGTGATCGCCATGGGCGTGTTCGGCTACGGCGAGATCATCCAGAACCTCTCGCACCCTGAGGACAAGCGCGAAGTCTTCACCGGCAAGGTGACGCACATCTACCCCTCGATGGAGGACTTCAAGCGCATGGTGCCGGCAGTGCTGCGGGGCACGGCCCTGGGCTCGACCCTGGGCATCCTGCCCGGCGGCGGCGCATTGCTGTCGTCCTTCGCGGCCTACACGCTGGAGAAGAAGACCAAACTCAAGGCAGGTGAGGTGCCTTTCGGCCAGGGCAACATCCGCGGCGTGGCCGCGCCCGAGTCGGCCAACAACGCCGGTTCCCAGACCTCCTTCATCCCGCTACTCACGCTGGGCATTCCGCCCAACCCCGTGATGGCGCTGATGGTCGGTGCCATGACCATCCACAACATCCAGCCCGGCCCGCAGGTGATGACCAGCAATCCCGAGCTGTTCTGGGGCCTGATCGCGTCCATGTGGCTGGGTAACCTGATGCTGGTCGTCCTGAATCTGCCGCTGATCGGTATCTGGATCAAGCTGCTGACCGTGCCCTACCGCTGGCTGTTCCCGGCCATCGTGCTGTTCTGCGCCGTCGGCGTGTACTCCACGAACAACAACACCTGGGACATCTGGATGGTCGCCATCTTCGGCATCATCGGCTACGGCTTCATCAAGCTGGGCGTGGAGCCGGCTCCCTTGCTGCTGGGCTTCATCCTGGGGCCGATGATGGAAGAGAACCTGCGCCGTGCCCTGCTGCTGTCACGTGGCGACTGGAGCGTGCTGGTCACGCGTCCCCTGTCGGCGGTTCTGCTCGCCATGGCCCTGCTGCTGCTGATCATCGTGATGCTGCCCTCCGTGAAGTCCAAACGCGAAGAGGCCTTCGTCGAAGAGTAAGCGCCGCTGCTGGCCTTTGGCTAAACTGGGACGGCACCTGCGGGTGCCGTTTCCGCTCTGGTACCGGGAGTTCCCATGTCATCCATGTTCCGCCGCGTCCTGCTGCTCTGTGGGCTGTCGCTCGCGCTGCCGCTGGCAGCGCAAACCTGGCCGTCCAAGCCGGTGCGACTCATCGTGCCCTTTCCTGCGGGCGGGGCCACCGACATCCTGGCGCGTGCGCTGTCCCAGGAGCTGGGCCGCAAGCTGGGCCAGTCCGTGGTGGTCGACAACAAGCCCGGCGCCGGCGGTACCATCGGTGCGCTCGCGGGCGCGCAGGCGGCACCCGACGGCTACACCCTGCTGTTGACGACCTCCAGCACGCACAGCATCGGCCCGGCGATCAACCCCAAGATCCCCTACAACGCCGAGGCCGACTTCACGCCCATCGCCTATGTGGCGAGTTCGCCCCAGGTCATCCTGGTGCCGCTGAGCTCACCGGCCAGGACCCTGAAGGAATTCATCGACTACGCGCGCCAGAACCCGGGCCGGCTCAACTACGCTTCCAGTGGCAACGGCACCATCTCCAACCTGTCGACCGAGATCTTCAAGGCCCAGTCCGGCACCTTCCTGGTCCACATCCCCTACCGCGGCACCGGCCTGTCGATTGCCGACCTCGTGAGTGGCAAGGTCGACGTGCTGTTCGACTCCGTCGTCTCGGGCATGCCCCATGTACGCGACGGCAAGCTGCGCGCCCTGGCCGTGACCAGCCCGAAGCGCAGCGCCCTGGTGCCTGAGCTGCCCGCCGTGGCCGAGCTGCTACCCGGCTTCGAGTCAGTCACCTGGTTTGGCGTCTACGGCCCGCGCGGCCTGCCGCCCGAGATCGTCAACCGTGTCAACCAGGCCGTGAACGCCGCGCTGACCGAGGCCGATCTCAAGGACCGCTTTGCGCGCCTGGGCGCTGAGACCGCCGGCGGTACGCCGCAGCAGTTTGCCTCCGTGGTGCGCGCCGAATCGGCCAAATGGAAGAAAGTCATCACCGAAAGAAAGATCACTGCGGACTAAAAACGCCCCCTGAGTCGCCCCGAAGGGCGCCTTACCCCAGGGGGACGACGCCATTGGCCCGGCGGAGCCGGTTCCACGGCGTCTGTCGTGAAAGAACACCCATGAACTTCAACTACAGCAACCCCTATCCCAGCACCCGCCTGCCCGTCTTCGCGCGCAACGTGGTGTCCACCTCGCATCCGCTGGCCGCGCAGGCCGGCTTGCGCATGCTGCAGAAAGGCGGCAACGCGGTGGATGCCGCCATCGCCGCGGCGGCCGTCATCACCCTGACCGAACCCGTGAGCAACGGCCTGGGCAGCGATGCCTTCGCCATCCTCTGGGATGGCAAGGAACTGCATGGCCTCAACGCCTCGGGCCGTGCGCCGCAGGGCTGGACGCCCGAGTACTTCCACCGCAAGTACGGCAAAGATGCGAAGACGCCGCCCAAGCGCGGCATCGATTCCGTCACCGTACCGGGTGCCGTGTCCGGCTGGGTGGCCTTGAGTGATCGCTTCGGCAAGCTGCCGTTCGCGGACCTGCTGGAGCCGGCGATCGAGATTGCCGAACGCGGCTACCTGATCCCGGTCGTGGTGCAGCAGAAATGGGCGGCGGCCACGCCCGAGCTGCACGCCGTGCCCGGCTTCGCGCAGAGCTTCCTGCCCTGGGGCCGAGCGCCCAAGGTGGGTGAGCTGTTCCAGTTCAAGGCCGCGGCGCGTGCACTGCGCCTGATCGCCCAGACCAAGGGTGAGGCCTATTACCGCGGCGAGATCGCGCAGGCGCTGGAGAAGTTTTCCACGGAGTGCGGCGGCGCGCTCAAGGCCAGTGACCTGGCGTCCTACCAACCCGAGTGGGTGCAGCCCCTGGCCAAGAACTACCGCGGCTACACCCTGCACGAGATTCCGCCCAACGGCCAGGGCATCGCGGCCCAGATCGCGCTGGGCATCCTGGACAAGTTCGATCTGGCGTCCATGCCTGTGGACGGCGTCGATTCGCAGCACCTGCAGATCGAAGCCATGAAGCTGGCCTTTGCCGACGTCTACCGCTATGTGGCCGAGCCCTCGGCCATGCACGTGACACCCGAGCAGATGCTCGATGACGCCTACCTGGCCAGCCGCGCCAAGCTCATCGACATGAAGCAGGCGCAGGACTTCAAGGCCGGCAACCCCGTCAAGGGCGGCACCATCTACCTGACGGCGGCCGACGAGAACGGCATGATGATCAGCTTTATCCAGAGCAACTTCATGGGCTTCGGCTCGGGCTGCGTGGAGCCGAGCTTCGGTATCAGCCTGCAGAACCGCGGCCATGGCTTCAACGTGGACCCGCAGGGCCACAACACCTCCAACCTCGTGGCGCCGGGCAAGCGACCCATCCATACCATCATCCCGGCCTTCCTGACCAAGGATGGCCAGCCCGTGATGAGCTTCGGCGTCATGGGCGGCAATATGCAGCCGCAGGGCCATCTGCAGACCGTGGTGCGCATGCTGGACTACGGCCAGAACCCGCAGGCTGCCTGCGATGCGCCGCGCTGGCGCTACAACACGGGGCTGGAGATCAATGTCGAGGCCACGCTGGACAAGAATACGGTGCAGGGCCTGCAGGCGCGCGGCCACCGCGTGGAGGTCATCAACGACTCCTACCAGGATTTCGGTGCTGGTCAGTTCATCTGGCGCGCGGGGGATCCCAAGGTCGAAGGCTATGTCGCGGCCAGCGATCCGCGCCGTGACGGCCTGGCGGCGGGTTTCTGAACATGGCAGCGGTTGCTCCTGAAAAAGTAGCAACCGGTTTCGCGTTCGCGATCGTCGGCGCCATCGCCTTCAGCGGCAAGGCCATCATCGTCAAGCTGGCCTACCGCCATGGCGTGGATGCGGTCACGCTCATCATGTACCGCATGCTGTTCGCGCTGCCGCTGTTTGCAGGCATGGCCTGGTGGGCCAGCCGGGGCAAGGCGCCCCTGGCGCGTCGCGACTGGCTCGGCGTCCTGGGCCTGGGCTTTTCCGGCTACTACCTGGCGAGCTTTCTGGATTTCGCGGGCCTGGCCTATGTCACGGCCTCGCTCGAGCGCCTCATCCTCTATCTGACGCCCACGCTGGTGCTTGTCATCGGCTGGCTGCTCTACCGCAAGCGGGCCAGCCGCCTGCAGGTGCTGGGCACGCTGATCAGCTACGCCGGCGTGCTGCTGGTCTTCGGGCATGAGTTGACGCTGGCAGGCGCCAATGTGGCCTGGGGTTCGCTGCTGGTGTTTCTCAGTACGGTGAGCTATGCCTTCTACCTGAGCTACAGCGGCGAACTGGTGAAGCGTCTGGGCTCGCTGCGGCTCGTCGGCCTGGCCACCAGCGTGGCCTGTGTGCTGTGCATCGTGCAGTTCCTGCTGCTGCGTCCGTTGACGGCCGCGCAGGTGGCGCCCGAGGTGGTCTGGCTCTCGCTGCTCAATGCCGCGGCCTGCACGGCGGTTCCCGTGCTGCTGGTGATGATGGCCATCGAGCGCATCGGTGCCGGTGCGGCGGCGCAGGCCGGCATGGTGGGACCCATGTCCACCATCCTGCTGGGCGTGTGGCTGCTGGGAGAGCCCTTCACGCTCTGGATCGTCGCGGGCACGCTGCTGGTCCTCACGGGGATCTTCGTCTTCGGGCGCGCCGCGCGTGCGGCCGCGGACTGAAAGTCCTGCGCAGGCAAGGGCCGGACGGTCTTCGTATCATTCCGGTCGTACGGATTTCGACACAAAGGAAACATCATGGATCTCGGGATTGCAGGCAAGTGGGCGCTGGTGGGTGGCGCGAGCAAGGGGCTGGGCTACGGCTGTGCGCAGGCGCTGGCACGCGAAGGTGTCAACGTGGTGATGGTGGCGCGTGGCGCTGAGGCCCTGCAGGCCGCAGCCGCGAAGCTGCGCGGTGAGAACAGGGGGGCGGAAGTCATTGCCGTGCCCGTGGACATCACGACGCCAGCCGGCCGAGAGGCCATCTTCGCCCAGCGCAAGGATTTCGACATCGTCGTCACCAATGCCGGCGGCCCGCCGCCCGGCGACTTCCGCGACTGGGACCGCGAGGCCTGGATCAAGGCGGTGGACGCGAACATGCTCACGCCCATCGAGCTGATCAAGGCCACGGTGGACGGCATGGCCGCGCGGGGTTACGGGCGCATCGTCAACATCACCTCCAGCGCGGTGAAGGCCCCGATCGACATCCTGGGTCTGTCCAACGGTGCGCGCAGCGGGCTGACGGGCTTCGTGGCCGGTGTGGCCCGTAACCCCAAGATTGCCGCCAGGGGCGTGACCATCAACAACCTGCTGCCCGGCGCCTTCGACACCGATCGCCTCAAGGCCACCATGGAAGGCGCGGCCAAGAAGACGGGCAAGAGCATCGACGACATCGCCGACGCGCGCCGTCTGACCATCCCGGCCCAGCGCTTCGGCACGGCCGAGGAGTTCGGCGCCATCTGTGCCTTCCTCTGCAGCCAGTACGGCGGCTATATCAACGGCCAGAACGTGCTGGCCGATGGCGGCGCCTACCCAGGGACCTACTGAACCGTCCCGTCCCCGGCCAGAGGCAGCCACAGGATGGCGGTGGTGCCCTGGCCGAACTCGCTGGCGATCCTCACCTCGCCACGGTGCAGTTCGATGATCTCCTTGACGATGCTCATGCCCAATCCCGTGCCCGGGATATTGCCACTGTCGTCGGCGCGATAAAAGCGCTCGAAGACGCGCGCGAGCTGTTCGGGCTTCATGCCGATGCCCTCGTCGCGTACCTCGATGCCCACGCGGCGATCCCCTCGTGTGCTGTCCACGTGCAGGCTGATGAACACGTCCCCGCCTTTCGGCGAGTACTTGTAGGCATTGGAGACGATGTTGACCACCGCCTGCTGGATCTTCTGGCGATCCACATCGACGTACAGAGCCTGCGACGGAAGGTCCAGTCTGGGCGCATCGCGCCCGGCCGGTGGCTTGTAGCCGGAAATCGCCTCGGTCAGGATCTCCTGCAGGGCCTGGCGCTCGATGACGAAGTCCTTGCCGCGGCGCGCTTCGATGCGGGCCAGATCCAGCAGTTCATTGATGATGGACGACATCAGCTGTGACTGTCGCGAGATGGTTTCCAGCAGCTGTTGCTGCTTGGCGGGCTCGAACTCGCGGTGACGCAGCAGCTCGGTGTAGCCGTAGATGCTGGCCATGGGGGTGCGCAGCTCGTGCGCGGCTGTGCTGAGGAACTCGCTCTTCATGCGATCGACCTCGGTTTCGTGGGTGACGTCGCGGAAATAGAGGATGTAGGACACGCTGGACGCGTCTTCCGGCAGGCGCAGGTCGACCTCGATCACGCGGCTGGCCGGCGCCGCCAGCTCGAACAGCTGCCGGCGGTCCTCGGCGCCTCCCTCGCCTGCCTGTTGTTCGCGCATGGCCCGCAGGTTGAGAACGCCGGGGAAGCTGGCCTGGGGCAGGCATTTGCTGCGCAGCAGGGTCGTGAAGGCTGGTTCGTCCAGGCCCTCGATGGCCATGCCGTCCAGCCCGGTCATGCGCAGGAAGGCCCCGTTGGCATGGTTGACCCGGCCATGGGGGTCAAAGGATACGAAGCCGTCGGGGCTCAGCGTGAAGATGGCGTTGAGCTGTTCGGAGCGCTCGTTGAGTTCGCGCGTGCGCTGCTCGACCAGGCGCTCCAGCGATTTACGGTACTGTTCCAGCTCGGCTTCGTTGGCCTTGCGTTCGGAGATGTCGCGCACCAGGCAGAAGACGAAAACGCGGTCGGCCCATTCGGCCCGGCTCAGCGAGATCTCCACCGGCAGGCTGCGACGGTCTTTGCAACGCGCCACGCCTTCGTAGCTGCGGCCCGCCTCACTCCCCTGGGTCAGCTGTCGCAGCAGCTCGTCGAGGCGAGCGTCAGGCTGCCAGTCCTCGATGCGCAGGAAATGGGCCTCCAGCGGCGTGTAGCCCAGCATGGAGGCAAAACGGGGGTTGGCCTCGAACACGCTGCCGTCCTGGTCCAGGATGACGATGCCGTCCTGTACCTTCTCGAACAGTGTGCGACGCCGCGAGGCCTCGTCAGCGATTTTCTGCTGGGCCAGCTGCTGCTCGGCCGTATGTCTGGCAATCGTGTCCAGCAGGCGGTCAAAGTGTCGTGCCAGCGCGCCCAGCTCGTCATCGCGCAGCGGAGGACCCACCCGGGCATCCCGATCACCTGCGGCCACGGCGTTGATCGTGTGTCCGATGCTCCGTACCCGCTGGGTCAACTCGCGCCCTGTGCGCAGGAAAAGCAGCGAGATGCCCAGCATCGTCAACGCCAGCAGCCCCGCGATGGTGCCCAGCAGGACGAGGGCCGTGTTGCGGTAGGGGTCGATCGGAAAGCGCACCCCGATCATGCCCACGCGTCGGCCGTCGCCGTCGCGCAGCGGTTCAAAGCCGCTGATGTAGTTGTCGCCCTCGATGTCGAGTGGCCCGATCCAGGTCTGCCCCTGGCCTATCACCGTCCGTGTGACTTGCTCGGGAGCCACGCTACCGAGTGCGCGCTGGCCCCGACGTCGTTCCCGGCTCACGGCCACCTGCAGGCCGTCGATGTAGAGGGAGGTCACGCCCTCCGCGTCACCCGGCAGTGTGCCCAGCGGGTAGATGACCTCCCGCATGTGCTCGATGACAGCCTCGTTGCGATTGAGCAGTACGCCGCCGACGAGGATGGCGTCCGGGCTGTTGACGGTGAGCGGGAAGTGTGCCGCCGACTGGATCAGCAGGCCCGGTGTGCCGGAACCGTGTCCGCTCGGGTTGGGGGAGACGCTGGCTTCCGTTTCATAGCGGGGCGAAAAGGCCCCGAGCCGCTCTGGCGCAATCAGGGTCAGCGCCGCGCTGCCCACCCCGGTGCGTGCCTGTCGGATGACGTAGGAGTCGGGCAGCGCTGCGCCAAAGGGTACGCCTGTACTGGCACCGATGACCTGGCCGTCGGGGCTGGCCACGATGAGGAAATCCAGGCCGGCACCACGGGCCATCACACCCAACGCGTCATTGAGCTCCTTGCTGGCTTTACGCGGGTTGACCAGGCTCATGAGCCGTTCGGAGGCTGCAAGCTGCCGGGTGCTGGTACCGGCTTCGTTGAGCAATTGCTCGAGGTAGTTCACCGAGCCGGCCAGGTTGCTGCGCAGGTTCGCCTCGATCATGCTCTGGGTGCGTGCGCCCCCCACCACCAGCAGGACGGCGATCACGATAGGGAAGGCCAGGAGCAGCGGCATGAGGCCCAGTGCCAGCAGCCGGAAGCCGAGCGAACGTTCCCATGACTGACGCCACCGCCTCAGCGGAGTGAGCGCAGCCCACAGGGCGGACCAAGGCCTGGACACCATTTGGATCAATGACGGATGAGTCCGGGACATGCGAGTAGCCGATGGATTTGCTCGATTCTATCAAAAATGATAAATTCGACAAAAAATATCAATGATTTTTCAACTTCACTGAGAGAAGGAAACACTATGACCAAACGCATCTGGCTCGCGCTGGCGTTCGCAGTGACTTTGCTCGCTGGCTGTGGCCCCAAGACACCGATTCCGATCGGGTTTATTGGTGGGCTGACTGGCTCGAATGCGGACAACGGTCAGTCTGGCCTGAACGCGGTGATTCTGGCTGTGGAGCAGTTCAACCGCGCCGGCGGTGTCGATGGCCGCATGGTCGAGCTGATTTCGCGCGACGATGCCCAGAGCGCGGAGGTGGCTGCACGCTCGGCGCATGCACTGGTCGAGGCCAAGGTGGAGGCCGTGATCGGCCCCTTCACCAGCAGCATGGCCGCCGTGATCGTGCCCATCACAGGGCAAGCGGGCATTTTTCAGGTCAGCCCCACCATCACCTCGATGGACTTCTATGGCAAGGACGACAACCTGTTCCGCATCAACCGCACGACGCGCGAAAACGCGCAGGATTACGCGCGCACACTCGCGCAACGCGGCCAGCGACGTGTGGCCGTCGCCTATGACACGCGCAACCGCAACTTCACGGAATCTTGGCTGGGTGAATTCCGCGCCGCGACGCAGGCGCAGGGGCACGAACTGGCGGTCGAGGTGCCCTACGAGTCCGGCCCGCAGACTGACTTCTCACGCGTTGTCGCGCGCCTGGTGGCGGCCAAGCCCGACGGCATGCTCTTCATCTCCGGCGCGCTGGACGTGGCCCGCCTGTCCCAGCAGGCTCGCAAGCTTGCCCCCAAGCTTCCCATCGCCGCCTCCGAGTGGGCCGCCACTGAGCAGCTGATCGAGCTCGGCGGCGAGGTGGTGGAGGGCCTGATGATTGTGCAGGCCTACAACCGCGACGACACGTCCGAGCAGTTCCGCAGCTTTGCCGAGGCCTACCACAAGCGCTTTCAGCGCGCACCCGGCTACAGCTCGGTTGCCGCATATGACGCAGCCACCGTGGTGTTGGAGTCGCTCAAGATCCGTCGCGAGGGCGAGAGCGTGAAAGCGGCCGCGCTGCGCCATGGCCCCTTCCGTGGCCTGCAGCAGAACATGGTGTTCGACGCCAATGGCGACACCCAGCGCCGCGTCTATTTCACCGAGATCCGGGGTGGACGCTACCACCACATCAGGTGAGCGGCAGGCCTTGTCTCAGCGTCGGACCGATGAAACGACGATGCCGGCGACGATGAGCACGAAGGCCGCGGCGTGGTAGAGCTGGGGCAGCTCGCCCAGCAGCGCAGCTGACATCAGGGCCGCGAGCAGGGGCGTGAGATTGCCGAAGAAGCTGGCCACCGTGGGGCCGGCGCGCTGTACGCCGATGCCCCAGGCGCGGTAGGCCAGCACGGCGGGGCCGACGGCGACGAAGACCAGGGCCGCGATCAGCGGCCAGCCCCAGACCGTGGGCTGGTCGGTCACCAGCCACTCACCGCCCGCGAACAGGGCCGACCAGGCCAGGCCGTAGACGATCTGGGCCATGAGGAAGGCGGCCCAGTCGCCGCGGATGGTGTCGGGCTCGCCGCCCGGGCGCGCGAGCATCCAGCTGTAGAAGGCCCAGCAGACGGCGGCGATCAGGATGTACACGTCGCCTGCGACCAGCTGCACCTGCAGCAGCGCCTCCAGCTGCCCGCGGCTGAGCACCAGCAGCACCCCGGCGATGGACAGCACGGCCCCCAGCATCTGGCGCCGCGAGACCGGTGCCTCGAAGAACAGGCGGCCGATGAGCTGCATCCAGATCGGCATGCTCGCGGCCACCAGCGTGACGTTGATGGGTGAGGAGGTCTTGAGCGCGAGGTACTGCAGCGCGTTGTAGGCGCCCACGCTGAGCAGGCCCAGCCAGGCGAAACGCCGCCAGTGGGTCCAGAGCCCGCTGTCGCGGCGCAGCACCCAGGCCGCCAGCGGCAGCAGGATCAGACCGGCCAGAGCCCAGCGCAGCAGGTTGAGCATCATGGGGGGCACGAGCTCGGCCACCATGCGGCCGACGACGGCATTGCCGGCCCACATGAGCGGCGGGATGGTCAGGAGCAGGGCGGTGGAGGGGGACAGTCGCGTGTGCATGCACGGACTGTAGCAAGCCCGGGTGAGCGCGCCGCGCCCTGCAGCCAGAGGGAGGCTCCCGTAGAATCGCCGCCACCTTGAGGAGACACACACCATGACCCAGAATCGTTTTCGAGCCGTGCGCATCAACCAGCATGGCGGTCCCGAGCAGATGCAGATCGTCGAGGTGACGGTAGGCGAGCCCGGCCCGGGTGAGGTGCGCATCCGCCACCAGGCCTGCGGCCTGAACTTCATCGATGTCTACCAGCGCGAAGGCGTGTACCAGCTGCCCATGCCGGCCCAGCTGGGCATGGAAGGCGCGGGCGTGATCGAGGCCGTGGGTGCGGGGGTGACGCACCTGAAGGTCGGCGACCGAGCCGCCTACGCGAGCCAGCCGCCGGGCGCCTATTGCGATGTACGCGTGATGCCGGCCAAGTGCGTCTGCAAGCTGCCGGACAACATCTCTTTCGAGACCGGCGCGGCCATGATGCTCAAGGGCCTGACCGCCCAGTATCTGCTCAACAAGACGCGGCCGGTCGAGGGCCTGCAGCCGGGCGACCATGTGCTGTTCCACGCGGCCGCCGGCGGCGTGGGCCTGATCGCCTGCCAGTGGGCCAAGGCCCTGGGTCTGCAGCTCATCGGCACCGCCGGCTCGGACGCCAAGTGCGAGTTGGCCAAGGCCAACGGAGCGGCCCACGTCATCAACTACAACACGGAAGACTTCGTGGCGCGCGTCAAGGACATCACCGGCGGCAAGGGCGTCAAGGTGGTCTACGACTCGGTGGGCAAGGACACCTGGGACAAGTCACTTGATTGCCTGCGTCCTTTCGGCCTCATGGCCAGCTTCGGCAATTCCTCCGGCGTGGTGCCGCCCTTCGCGCCCGGCGCTCTGGCGGCCAAGGGATCGATCTACGTCACGCGCCAGACCCTGTTCACCCACATCGCCACGCGCGAGAGCACGCAGGCCATGGCCGATGACCTGTTCGCCATGGTCGGCAGCGGCAAGGTGAACATCCACATCGCCCAACGCTATCCGCTGGAGCAGGTGCAGCAGGCGCACCGCGACCTCGAGGCCCGCAAGACCACGGGCAGCACCATCCTCACGCTCTGAGCCCCGCGGCTCCGGCGATCACAGTTCGTCGTCCTCGTGGCGGTGGCTGCGCGAGATCGCCCGGACCAGCCAGAAGGCGCCGATGCCGGCGCCGAGGAAGCCCAGCAGGCCGAAGGCCGGCAGCCCCAGCAGCGTGGGGCCGCCGCCCACCGTCATCACGATGGAGGAGCCGATGATGAGTGCCGCGATGATCAGCGCCAGCGAGAGCCGGTTGGCCGCGCGGTCGAGCTGGTCGCCGACGCGGCGCAGCGAGCGGCTCTCGATGTCCAGGCCCATGCGCCCCTGGCGTGCGCGGCGCAGCAGCTGCGCGATGTCCTGCGGCAGCTGCTCGGCCAGTTCCAGCACACGCCGCCAGGAACCCCAGGCCCGCCGCGCCAGTGCGCGCGGCCGGTAGCGTGCGCGCATCACCTGCTGCAGCAGGGGCAGGGCCTCGGTGGTCATGTGGAAGGTCGGATCCAGGCCGCGGCCCAGGCCTTCGAGCGTGATGAAGGTCTTGATCAACAGGGCCAGGTCCGGCGGCAGGGCCAGCCGGTTTTCGCGCAGGATGGCGGTCACGTCGACCAGCATCTGCCCCAGGCTGAGTTCGGCCAGCGGTGTGCCGTGGTACTGGTCGATGAAGGCCTCGACCTCGGCTTCGAGCCGCTCCTGTGCTACCTCCTGGCCGTTGCGCGTCCACTCCAGCAGCACATCCACCACCCCCTGCGGCTCGCGCTGCACCAGGCCCAGCAGCAGCTTGAGCAGCTGCTGGCGGCGGCGCTGGGTCAGGTGTCCGACCATGCCGAAGTCGATGAAGGCAATGTCGTGATCCGGCAGGTAGAAGACATTGCCCGGGTGTGGGTCGGCGTGGAAGTAGCCGTCCTCGACGATCATCTTGAGCACCGCCTGCGCGCCGCGCTGCGCCAGCAGCCGCCGGTCCAGCCCCGCCGCGGCGAGCTGGTCCAGTGACTGGCCGGGGATGCCCACGACCAGGTCCTGCACATTGACGCGCTCGTGGGTCCAGGCCCAGTGAATGCGCGGGATGCAGACCCAGGGAAAGGCCGCCATATTGCGGGCCAGACGTTCGGCGCTGCGGCATTCACTGGCCAGATCCAGTTCGCGGTGCAGCGAGCGGCCGAACTCGCGCAGCAGCTGGCGGGGACGGTAGGGCGCCAGCGCAGGCAGCTCCGCTTCGGCCAGGGCGGCCAGGCGGTCGAGCAGGCGCAGGTCGGCGTCGATCACCTCGCGGATGCCAGGCCGGCGGATCTTGACCACAACCTCGGTGCCGTCGTGCAGCCGGGCGCGGTGTACCTGGGCGATGGAGGCCGCGGCCAGCGGCTCGGGATCGAACCAGGCGAAGACTTCTTCGGGCTCGCCCCCCAGGTCTTCGCGCAGCTGCGGCCGCAGGCTCTCGAAAGGAACGGCGGGCACCTGGCTGTGCAGCTTCTCGAACTCGGCGATCCATTCGGGGCCGAACATGTCGGCCCGGCCGGCCAGGATCTGGCCGAGCTTGACGAAGGTGGGGCCCAGCTCTTCCAGCGCCTTGCGCAGCTGCACGGGCGGCGGCAGCTGGGCCAGGTCGGCCGCGTGCTCCCAGTGCAGGCGGTGGCCGGCCTTCTCCAGCGCACCGGCCAGGCCCCAGCGGCGCACCAGCTCACCCAGGCCGTGGCGTACCAGCACGCCTGCGATTTCCTGCAGGCGGCCCAGGTTGCTGCGTCGGACACCGTGTTGCGTGGGGGCGCTCATGGCGCCAGTATCGCCGACCGTGGCCTCAGTGGCGAGAGCGGCGCACCCGCAGGATCTCGTCGAGCAGCAGCAGGATCACGCCCAGGGTGATGGCGCTGTCGGCCAGGTTGAAGGCCGGGAAATGCCAGCTGCCGATGTGGAAATCCACCATGTCGACCACGTAGCCGTGCACCAGGCGGTCGACCACATTGCCGACGGCGCCGCCCATGATGCAGGCCAGGGCCGCGCAGAAGAGCGTCTGCCCTGCATGGGCACGCATCAGGTAGATCATGAAGCCCGTGGCTACCACGCCGATGCCGACGAAGAACCAGCGCTGCCAGCCCCCGGCGCCCGCCAGGAAGGAGAAGGCCGCGCCGCTGTTGTGCACGCGCACGAGGTTGAGCCACTCGGTCAGGTAGGTGCTCTCGCCCAGCTGGTAGTAGAGCAGGATGGCGACCTTGCTGAGCTGGTCCAGCACCAGGATCAGCAAGGCGATGCCTAGCCACTTCCCCAGGCCGGCGGTCTGCGCCCGGCCCATCAGGCGACCTGGCGCGCTTCACCCGCGCCGTAGAGATTGCTGGTGCAGCGGCCGCAGAGCGTGGGATGCGCGGCATCGTGGCCCACATCGTCGCGGTAGTGCCAGCAGCGTTCGCATTTCTGGTCGGTCGACGGATTGACGTCGACCGACAGGCCGCTTCCCTTGACATGCTCAAGCGCGACTTGTGAAGTGATGAAGACAAACTTGAGATCGTCGCCGAGGGAGGCGAGTTCTGAGAAGACTGGATCGTCGCAGCGGATCACGATGTTCGCCTGAAGCGATGCACCTATCTGCCCCGCGGCACGTTTTTCTTCAATCTTCTTGTTGACCACATCCCGAACTTGATGAATGTCCTCCCACTTGGCAAGCAGTGCGGCGTCGGGCGCGGTCAGCTCGCTATAGGTCTCCAGGAAGATGGATTCGGAGGTGCCAAACACCTTCCACGCCTCCTCGGCCGTGAAGCTCAGGAAGGGCGCCATCCAGCGCAGCATGGCGTGCGTGATCTGGTGCAGCGCGGTCTGGGCGCTGCGGCGTGCCAGCGACTTGGGGGCGGTGGTGTAGAGCCGGTCCTTGAGGACGTCGAGATAAAACGCGCCCAGGTCTTCCGAGCAGTAGACCTGCAGCTTGGCGACCACGGGGTGGAATTCGTAGACCTCGTAGTGCGCGAGGATCTCGGCCTGCAGTTCAGCCGCGCGGCTCAGGGCATAGCGGTCGATCTCCAGCAGCTGGTCCGCGGGCACGGCGTCCTTGGCCGGGTCAAAGTCGCTGACGTTGGCCAGCAGGAAGCGCAGGGTGTTGCGGATGCGGCGGTAGGCGTCGACCACGCGGGCGAGGATCTTGTCGTCGATGCCCAGGTCGCCCGAGTAGTCGGTGGCCGCGCACCAGAGGCGGATGATCTCGGCACCCATCTTCTCGCTGACCTGCTGCGGGGCCACGACGTTGCCCACGCTCTTGCTCATCTTGCGGCCCTGGCCGTCCACGGTGAAGCCGTGGGTCAGCAGGCCGCGGTAGGGCGCGCGGCCGTACATGGCGCAGGCGGTGAGCAGGGAAGAGTGGAACCAGCCACGGTGCTGGTCATGACCTTCCAGATACAGGTCAGCCTCGGGGCCGCCGTCCTCGTGGCCGCTGTGCGGGTGCGAGGTCTTGAGCACCGTGGTGTGGGTGGTGCCGGAGTCGAACCAGACCTCGAGGATGTCGCTGCTCTTGCTCCACTGGGCGGGGCTGCTGGTGTCGCCGATGCGTTGCAGGATGTCTGCGCAGCTGAGCTTGCTCCAGGCCTCGATGCCGCCCTGCTCGACGACTTCCGCCGCCAGGTCGATGATCTCGGGTGTACGCGGATGCGGCTCGCCGCTGTCCACGTCGAGGAGGAAGGGCAGGGGCACGCCCCAGCTGCGCTGGCGCGAGATGCACCAGTCGGGCCGGTTGGCGATCATGTCGCGCAGGCGGGCCTTGCCGTTCTCTGGGTAGAAGCTGGTCTCCTCGATGGCGGCGAGGGCCAGCTGGCGCAGGGTCTGCGGGGCCTTGTCTTTGGTGAAGATGCCATCGCCCTCGTCCATGCGCACGAACCACTGGGCCGCAGCACGGTAGATCACCGGCGTCTTGTGGCGCCAGCAGTGCGGGTAGCTGTGGGTGATGTCCTGGGTGGCGAAGAGGCGCCCGGCGTTCTTCAGCGCCTCCAGCACCACAGGCACGGCCTTCCAGATGTTGAGGCCGCCGAAGAGCGGGAAATCGGCCGCATAGCTGCCATTGCCCTGCACCGGGTTGAGGATGTCCTCGTAGGCCATGCCGTGCGAGACGCAGCTGTTGAAGTCGTCCACACCGTAGGCCGGCGCCGAGTGCACGATACCCGTGCCGTCCTCGGCGGTGGCGTAGTCGGCGAGATACACCGGGCTCAGGCGGCGGTAGCCGGCATCGACGTCGTAGAGAGGGTGCTTGAAGTGGATCAGGCCCAGCTTCTCACCCTTCACCGTGGCCAGCACCTGGCCCGTGAGCTGGTAACGCGCCATGCACTTCTCGACCAGCACGGCGGCCAGCACCAGCAGGCCGCGCTCGGTCTGCACCAGCGCGTAGTCGAGCTCGGGGTTGAGGTTGAGCGCCTGGTTGGCCGGGATGGTCCACGCGGTGGTGGTCCAGATGACCGCGTAGGCCGGTTGCTCCAGCTTCTTGAGGCCGAAGGCCGCGGCCAGCTTCTCGGGCTCGGCACATTCGAAGCCCACGTCCAGCGTGGAGCTCTTCTTGTCCTGGTACTCGATCTCGAATTCGGCCAGCGAGGAGCCGCAGTCGAAGCACCAGTAGACGGGCTTGAGACCACGGTAGACGAAGCCACGCTCCATCACGCGCTTGAAAGCGCGGATTTCGGCGGCCTCGTTGACGTAGTCCATCGTCTTGTACGGGTTGTCCCACTGGCCCAGCACGCCCAGGCGCTTGAAGTCCGCCATCTGCTGGGCGATCTGCTCGGTGGCGAACGCCCGGCTTTTCGCCTGCATGGCGTCGCGCGGCAGGTTGCGGCCGTGCAGCTTCTCGATGGCGTTTTCGATCGGCAGGCCGTGGCAGTCCCAGCCCGGGATGTACTGCGCGTCCAGGCCCTTGAGCTGGCGCGCCTTGACGATCATGTCCTTGAGCACCTTGTTGACGGCGTGGCCGATGTGGATCTGGCCGTTGGCATAGGGCGGGCCATCGTGCAGGATGAACTTCGGTCTGCCGCAGCGCGCGTCGCGCAGTTTCTTGTAGATGCCCTTCTCTTCCCATTCCTTGACCCAGCCCGGCTCGCGCTTGGGCAGGTCGCCGCGCATGGGGAAGGGCGTGTCGGGCAGGTTCAGCGTGGCGCGGTAATCAGCTTTGTCGGTCATGGCAAACTTTTCGATAGACGGGGACGCCCGGGAGCCGGGGCGGGGGGAGGCTGGTCAAGGCGCGGGGCAAGGTGCGCCGGTGATGCCCCGTCAAATTCGCCGGTCAAACCAGGCGCGTGCGGCATCACAGTCCTGGTGGATGCCCTGCGTCAGGGCTTCCAGGCTGTCGTACTTGAGTTCGTCGTGCAGTTTGTGCAGCAGTTCCACGCGGATGATTTTACCGTAGCCCCCCTCGGCGCCCAGGCTGGCGGGCCAGTCCAGGCAATGGGTTTCCAGCAGCACGCGGCCACCATTGACATCGTTCGGGTCCAGCGAGGGCCGCACGCCCAGATTGGCCACGCCGCGCAGAGGCTGGTCCGACAGGCCATGCACCAGCACGGCAAAGATGCCGCTGGCGGCCGGCTTCCAGTGGGCGAAGCGCAGGTTCAGGGTCTTGAAGCCGAGTTCGCGGCCGAGCTTGCGCCCATGCAGTACATGGCCCGAGATGTGGTACGGATGGCCCAGCAGGCGGGCCGCATCCTCCATGCGGCCCTCGGCCAGGGCGGCGCGCACGGCCGAGCTGGAGACACGCAGGCCATGGACCTCGTAGCTGTTCATGCGCGCCACGTCGAAGCCTTGGACGGTGCCAGCCGCATCGAGCAGGGCATAGTCCCCGGCCCGTTTGGCGCCGAAACGGAAGTCGTCGCCGACCAGCACATAACGCGCCCCCAGCCCACGGACCAGCACCTCATCGATGAAAGCCTGCGGGCTGAGGCCGGCCAGGCGGGCGTCGAAGGGCAGCACCACGACCTGGTCGATGCCGCAACGCGCCAGATCGCTGAGCTTGTCGCGCAGCGTGGCGATGCGTGCCGGGGCCAGGTCGGCGTTCTTCGTCACGCCAGCGAAGTAGTCACGCGGATGCGGTTCGAAGGTCATGGCGCAGCTGGGCACGCCGCGCTGCTGCGCCTCCCCGCGCAGCAGGGCCAGCATGGCCTGGTGCCCGCGGTGCACGCCATCGAAGTTGCCGATGGTCAGGGCGCAGGCGGGCGCGATGCCTGGATGGTGGAAGCCGCGGAAAACCTTCATTCGATACTTTTTTGATAGCGCCCGAGCCCGGGCTTACAAGCCGATACGCCAAACCGTCATGGATTCAGGGTATATTGTGTCCGAATGGCGAGGCAGTTCCGGCCCGGCCGGCTGCCGCAGACGCAAGCGTTCCGTTTGAATGGCTTTTTGCCGGTCAGGAGGCGTGTTTTGAAGGTCTTGAAGCTGTCGGCCCAGGGGCTGCCCCAGTCGTGGATTTCGCTCGAAGAGGCGGTGCTGCACTACGCCGCCGATGAGGTGCGCTGGGAGGCCGGGGGTGAAATCGCGGTCTTCCATGGCGGCCACAACGCCGTGACGGGCGAACAGTCCATCATCACGGTCAACAGCATCATCGGCACCAAGGGCGTGCCCAACATCAACCCTTTCGAGCTGCGCCCCAGCCTGACCAACGCCAAGCTCTTTGCGCGGGATCGCAACGTCTGCGCCTATTGCGGCGAGCACCATCACGAGACCGAGCTCACGCGCGAGCACATCATCCCCTTTGCCCAGAACGGGCAGGACCACTGGATGAACGTGGTCACCGCCTGTCGTGCCTGCAACCACCGCAAGAGCAGCCGCACCCCCGAGCAGGCCCATATGCCCCTGCTCTACGCCCCCTACGTGCCCAGCCTCTGGGAAGACTTCATCCTGCGCAACCGCCGCATCCTGGCCGACCAGATGGAGTTCCTGATGGCGCACGTCCCACGCTCCTCGCGCCTGCTGAGTTGACGGTACCGGTTCCCAGAACAAAGGCCCGCAGCTGCGGGCCTTTGTTTCTTGCGCCGGGTGCGTCCTGTCAGGCGAAGACGCCAGCCGTGTCCTGCATGCGCGCCGAGACCTCGCCGAGCTGGTGCAGGCTGTCGCCAAAGGTCATTTCCAGCTGCGTCAGCTTCTTGAAGTGGTGGCTGACGATGTACTCGTCGGTCACGCCGATGCCGCCATGCAGCTGCACGGCCTGCTGGCCGACGAAGCGCATGGACTGGCCCAGCTGGAACTTGGCGCGTGCCGTGGCGCGGCGGCGCTCCTCGGCCGGGGCATTGAGCTTGAGGCTGGCGTAGTAGCTCATGGAGCGGGCCAGTTCCAGCTGCATCTTCATGTCGGCCGCGCGGTGGCGCAGGGCCTGGAAGCTGGCGATGGCCACGCCGAACTGCTTGCGTGTGTTCAGGTAGTCCAGCGTCACGGCCAGCGTGGCGTCCATCACGCCCACGGCTTCGGCGCAGGCTGCCGCGATGCCGATGTCCACGGCGTGCTCCAGGGCCGTGAGGCCATCGGTCGTCACGAGCTGGGCCGTGGCCTGCTTCATGGTGAGGTCGGCCGCACGACCGCCATCCTGCGTGCCGTAGCCGCGCGTGCTCACGCCGGGGGCGCCGCGCTCGACGAGGAACAGCGCCAGTTTGCCGCCAGCCAGGGCCGGCACGAGGAAGGCATCGGCCTGGTCGCCGGCCGGCACCATGTTCTTGCTGCCGCTCACGGCCCAGCCGCCGCCGGTCTGCGCGGCCGTGGCGTCGCAGACATCAAGGCGGTAACGCGCCTTGCGTTCCTGCTGGGCCAGCACCACCAGGGCCTCGCCGCTGGCGATCTTCGACAGCCACGCGCTCCTGAGCTCGGCACCCGCGTAGCCCGAGAGCACGGCACCGGTGATCAGGCTCTGTGCCAGCGGCTCCAGTACGATGCCGCGGCCCAGTTCCTCCATCACCACCATACCCTCGACCGGTCCCATGCCCAGACCGCCTTCGGCTTCGGGAATGTAGAGACCGCAGAGGCCGAGCTCGGCGAGTTCGTTGTAGGCCTCGCGCGAGAAACCGCCCGCCGCCTCGATGCTGCGCCGGCGCTCGAAGCCGTAGCCCTTTTCCACCCATTTGTTGACCGCGTCACGCAGTTGCTGCTGGTCGTCGCTGAAATCGAAATCCATGGTCTGTCTCCTGGGGCTCAGCCGAGAATCGTTTGAGCCACGATGTTGCGTTGCACTTCGTTGCTGCCGCCGTAGATGGTGGTCTTGCGCATGTTGAAGTAGGTCGAGGCCAGCGGCGCATTGGCGGTGACGCCGCCGGGGAAGTCGCCTTGCCAGCCGGCTTCCATGGCCTCGCGGATCAGGGGCAGGGCGTAGGGGCCGGCAGCCAGCATCATGAGTTCGCTGTAGCGCTGCTGGATCTCGCTGCCGCGGATCTTGAGCAGGCCGGCGATGTCCAGCGAGTTCTTGCCCGACTTCTCGGCCGAGAGCACGCGCAGCACCAGCATTTCCAGGGCCACCACGTCCACTTCCAGCTTGGCGATCTCGTCGCGGAAACGCACATCGTCGTAGACGCCTTCGGCCTTGGCGATGCGCTTCAAGCGCTCGAGCTCGCGCTTGGCACGGTTCACGTCGGCGATGTTGGTGCGCTCGTGGCTCAGCAGGTGCTTGGCGTAGGTCCAGCCCTTGTTCTCCTCGCCGATCAGGTTCTCGGCCGGCACCTCGACGTTGTCGAAAAAGACCTCGTTGACCTCGCACTCGCCGTCGAGCAGCTTGATCGGGCGCACGGTCACGCCCTTGGACTTCATGTCGATCAGCAGGAAGGAGATGCCGGTCTGCGGCTTGCCCTCGTTGCTGGTGCGCACCAGGCAGAAGATCCATTCGCCATACTGGCCCAGCGTGGTCCAGGTCTTCTGCCCGTTGACGATGTACTTGTCGCCCTTGCGCTCGGCACGGGTCTTGACGGAGGCCAGGTCCGAGCCCGAACCCGGCTCGCTGTAGCCCTGGCTCCACCACACTTCGCCGCTGGCGATGCCGGGCAGGAAACGTTTCTGCTGTTCGGGGTTGCCGAAAGCCATGATGACCGGGGCCACCATCACGGGCCCGAAGGGCACGATGCGCGGCGCGCCGGCCAGCGCACACTCTTCCTCGAAGAGGTGCTTCTGCACGGCCGTCCAGCCCGGGCCGCCGAACTGTTTGGGCCAGCCGTAGCCCAGCCAGCCTTTCTTGCCCAGGATCTTGGCCCAGCGCTGCATGTCGTCGCGCGTCAGTTGCAGGGCGTTGTGCACCTTGTGGGCAATGTCGGCGGGCAGGTTCGCGCGCACCCAGGCGCGGATCTCCTCGCGGAAGGTCTGTTCTTCAGGGGTGAATGCCAAATCCATGGATGTCTCCGATAAAAGGCGGTTCGGGCTCCGGCATGACGCTTTTCGCGGACCATGTCCACCTGCGCTGAAACCGGAACACTACACGGCCCCGTTTTTAGCACGCTCGTTCGCAAGCGGCTGTCCAAACCGCGACAAGCCCATAATCTCGCCACGCCATGAAAAACATCGTGATCCTCATTTCCGGGGGCGGCTCCAATATGGCCGCCATCGTCCAGACCGCCGAGCGTGAGCGCTGGCAGGAGAAATACGGGGCCCGCGTGGCGGCCGTGTTGAGCAACAAGGCGGAGGCCAAGGGCCTGGTCTACGCGAAGGAGCGGGGCATTGCCACCGCCGTGCTCGACCACAAGGCCTATGCCAGCCGGGAAGATTTCGACGCCGCCCTGATGACGGCCATCGATGCGCACCAGCCGGCGCTGGTGGTGCTGGCCGGCTTCATGCGTATCCTCACGCCGGGCTTCGTCGCGCACTATGCCGGGCGGCTGCTCAACATCCATCCTTCGCTGCTGCCGGCCTTCACCGGACTGCACACGCACCGCCGCGCCATCGAGGCCGGCTGCAAGTTCGCCGGCGCCACCGTGCACCAGGTCACGGCCGAGCTGGACCACGGCCCCATCCTGGCCCAGGCCGTGGTGCCCGTGCTGCCCGGTGACGACGAGCACACGCTGGCTGCGCGTGTGCTGACGCAGGAACATCTGATCTATCCACGCGCCATCGCCGAATTGCTACAAAAACTGTAGCTTCAGCTCATGCTGTCGGCTTCACCCGCCCAGGTGAAACGGGGCTGGCGCACCCCGTCGATCACGACGTCCTCGTTGAACATGGCCGCCGGCCGCACCCAGAGCCCGTGCTCGCCGTAGAGCGCGCGGTACAGGGTCATCGGTTCCAGCGTCTCGCTGTGGCGTACGGTACCGATCACTTCATAGGGCATGCCCTTGTAGTGGCGGTACAAACCGGGCCGGGTGGTGATCAGTGGGGGGAGTTTTTCATCTGACATGGGACAATTCTGACTTATGCATCCTCAAGCCCTGCTGGACGTCTGTACCGAACTGGTCCGGCTCACCCTCAAATTCGATCACCCGGCCGACGCCATCGTCTCGCGTTTCTTCCGCGACCACCGCGGCCTGGGTCCGCGCGAGCGCGCCACCCTGGCCGAGACGGTGTACACCGTGCTGCGCAAGAAGCTGCTGTTCGAGAAGCTGGCACTCTCGGGCAGCGGCCCGCGTGAGCGACGCCTGGCCATTCTGGGCTTTCATGGCCCGCGCGATTTCATCAAGAGCGTCTTGACCGAGCAGGAAAAGCAGTGGCTGGACAACTGCGACCGCGTCAAGCCGGAGGATCTGCTGGACATGCACCGCCACAACCTGCCCGAGTGGCTGGTGCAGCCACTCAAGGCGCAGCTGGGCGAAGGCTTCTGGCCGCTGGTCGAGAGCCTGAACCAGGGCGCAGGCCTGGACCTGAGGGTCAACACCCAGCTGGCCAAGCGCGAGGCCGTCCAGAAGGAGCTGAAGGAGGCCGGCATCAAGGCCGTGCCCACGCCTTATTCGCCCTGGGGCCTGCGCATCGAGGGCAAGCCGGCGCTCAACAAGCTTGACGCCTTCACGCGTGGCGCCATCGAGGTGCAGGACGAAGGCTCGCAGCTGCTGGCCCTGTTGCTGGACGCCAAGCGTGGCGAAATGGTGGTGGACTTCTGCGCCGGTGCCGGCGGCAAGACCCTGGCCATCGGCGCGGCCATGCGCAGCACCGGGCGGCTCTATGCCTTCGACACCTCGGCCCACCGCCTGGAAGCGCTCAAGCCCCGGCTGGCGCGCAGCGGCCTGTCCAATGTGCACCCGGCCGCCATCGCCCACGAACGTGACGAGCGCATCAAGCGTCTGGCCGGCAAGATCGACCGCGTGCTGGTCGACGCCCCCTGTTCCGGCCTGGGAACCCTGCGCCGCAATCCCGATCTCAAGTGGCGCCAGTCCGAACAGGCCGTGCAGGAAATGACGGTCAAGCAGGGGGCCATCCTGGCCAGCGCGGCGCGTCTGCTCAAACCCGGCGGGCGTCTGGTCTACGCCACCTGCAGCGTCCTGCCGCAGGAAAACGAGGCCATCGCCGAGGCCTTCAGCGCCGCCCACCCGGATTTCCAGCCCCTGGCGGCCGCCGAGTTGCTGCAGCAGCTCAAGGTGGACCAGGTCGGTCGCCTGTGCAGCGGTGGCGACAATGGCGCGCTATATCTGCGTCTGTGGCCTCATTTGCATCAAACAGACGGCTTTTTTGCTGCAATCTGGCAAAAAAGATGATCAATTGACTTGAATTAAGGTTTTCCACCCTAAAACCTCAGGAATGTTGGCCCAAAGCCGGAGCCAGCCTTTAAAATCCATGGCAAGGGCGTGGCATCTGGTCAGCCCATTTTTCTGAGAGAGATCCGAATGTTTCTACCCGACTGGGCTGTGCTGAACGCAACCATCGACTGGCTTGCGCACGGCCTGCTGAACCTGAGCTGGTGGCAGATCGTCCTGGTGGCGCTCGCACTGACGCACGTCACCATCGCCAGCGTGACCATCTTCCTGCATCGCCACCAGGCCCACCGGGCGCTGGACCTGCATCCGATCCCGTCCCACTTCTTCCGTTTCTGGCTCTGGCTGACCACGGGCATGGTGACCAAGGAGTGGGCTGCCATCCACCGCAAGCACCACGCCAAGTGCGAGCAGGCCGAGGACCCGCACAGCCCGCAGGTCTACGGCATCAAGAAGGTCTTCTGGGAAGGCTCCGAGCTCTATCGCGCCGAAGCCAAGAACAAGGAAACCATGGCCCGCTATGGCCACGGCACGCCGGATGACTGGATCGAGCGCAACCTCTACACCCGCTATTCCTGGCAGGGTGTGGGCATCATGCTCATCATCGACCTCGCCCTGTTCGGTGCCGCGGGTGCGGCCGTCTGGGCCGTGCAGATGGCCTGGATCCCCGTGACCGCCGCCGGCATCATCAACGGTTTCGGCCACTACTGGGGTTACCGCAACTTCGAGGCGGCGGACGCCAGCACCAACATCTCGCCCTGGGGCATCATCATCGGTGGTGAGGAGTTGCACAACAACCACCACACCTACCCGACCTCGGCCAAGCTCTCGGTCAAGCCCTACGAGTTCGACATCGGCTGGCTCTATATCAACATCCTGAGTTCCCTGGGCCTGGCCAAGGTCAAGAAGACCCCGCCCAAGCTCGCGCTGGGTGACATCAAGCCCGTGGCCGACGACAAGACCCTCGAGGCGCTGATCGCCCACCGCTACGAGATCATGGCCGGCTACGCGGCCGGCATGCAGCGCGCCTTCCAGCAGGAAATGGCGGCCCTCAAGGCCCGCGCCGTGGACACGGCCGTGGTCAAGGCGGCCGACCGCTGGCTGCACCGTGACGAAGACAAGGTGCCGGCCGAGGCCGCACCCCAGCTGGCCCAGGCCCGTGCGGCCTCGCCGGTGCTGGACACGATGGTCACCATGCGCGAAGAGCTGCGTCAGCTCTGGCTCAATACCTCGCTGTCGCGTGAGCAGCTGATCGCCGACCTGCAGGCCTGGTGCCGTCGCGCCGAGGAAAGCGGCATTGCCGCGCTGCAGGAGTTCTCGCTCAAGCTGCGCATGGCCCGGGCCTGATTCCCGCGCCCCGCTGCTGACGGGCCCGCTTTCGAGCGGGCCTTTCTTTTTCTGACGCCATCCAACGGCCCGTCAGCGACAATCGATTCCTGATCCCAACGAAAGCACTACCCCGCCATGGCCGTCCAGTGGTTCCCGGGTCACATGCACCTGACCAAGAAGACCATCGAGGAGCGCATCAAGCACATTGATGTGGTCATCGAGATGGTGGACGCGCGCCTGCCCGGCTCCAGCGCCAATCCCATGCTGGCCGCGCTGACCAGCAAGCGGCCCAGCCTCAAGGTGCTCAACAAGCAGGACCTGGCCGACCCCGTGCGCACCGCCCTCTGGCTTGCGCACTACAACGCGCGCGAAGGCACGCGCGCCATCGCGCTGGACACCACCGACGGCAACGCGGCCCGGCGGCTCATCGCGCCCTGCCGCGAGCTCGCGCCCACACGCGGCGAGAGCCTGGCGCGACCGCTGCGCGTGATGATCTGCGGCATCCCCAATGTGGGCAAGTCCACGCTGATCAACCGGCTGGTGGGCAAGAGCGCCGCCAAGGCGGCCGACGAGGCCGGCGTCACGCGCAACGAGCAGCGCATCGTGCTCGAAGACGCCTTACACCTCTACGACACGCCGGGCATGCTCTGGCCGCGCATCATCGTGGCGCAAAGTGGCTACAACCTGGCCGCCAGCGGCGCCGTGGGGCGCAATGCCTTCGATGACCAGGAGGTGGCGCTGGAACTGCTCGACTACCTCAAACCTTCCTATCCCCAGCTGCTGGCCGCGCGTTACGGCCTCCAGGACTGGGAGGCGCTGCAGAGCGAAGAGTTGCTGGAGGCCATCGGCCGCAGCCGGGGCGCGCTCATGGCCGGCAACAAGGTGAATATGCAGAAGGCCGCCGAACTGCTGATCCACGATTTCCGCTCCGGCGCGCTCGGTCGTATCACGCTGGAGACCCCCGAGGAATACGCGCGCTGGCTGGCCGAGGGCCGCAAGCTCGATGCCGAGCGCCAGCTGCGCAAGGACGAGCTGCGGCGCGAAGGCCATATCCGAGCCAAGACCAGTGCGGCCAAGAAGACCGCCCCCCGACCGAAACGACCTGCCCGATGAACACCCTGCTGCCCCAGCAACTGCTGGTCCACCCCGACCGCCACGACCCCGATCCGCTGGTGATCTACCACGCGCGCTGCGCCGACGGCTTCGGCGCCGCACTCGCGGCCTGGCTCTATTACGAAGGCCGCGCCGAGTTCAGGCCCTGCGACCACGGCGACGTGAAGAGCGTGGCCGATCTGCCCGCGCTTGAGGGCCGTGCCGTCTACATCCTCGACTTCTCCTTCGCGCCCGAGATCCTGCGCGAGATCGAGCAGCGCGCGGCCAAGCTCGTCATGCTTGACCACCACAAGAGCGCCGCCGAGAAGCTCACGGGCTTTGCCTGCCGCTGCGGTGTGGTGCACTTCGACATGAGCAAGTCCGGCGCGCGCCTGGCCTGGGACTTCTTCCAGTCCGACCGCACCCTGCCCGCTCTGGTGCGCTACATCGAGGACCGTGACATCTGGGCCTGGAAATTTCCCGAGAGCGCCGGTTTCCTGGCCGCGCTGGACATGGAGCCCATGGACTTCGAGCGCTGGGCGCAGATCGCCTCCTGGTCCGAGGACGAGCTGGCCACCTTCATGCTGCGCGGCCAGGCCATGGACGAGAAGTTCCGCAAGATGTGCGAAGACATCGCTGCCGGGGCCGAACCCGTGGTCTTCAACGGCCAGGCCGGCCTCATGGTCAACGCCCCGGGCATGTTCCACAGCCTGGTGGGCGAGCTGCTGTCGAAGAAAAGCGGCACCTACGCGCTGATGTGGACGGCCAGCAAGGGCGGTGTCATCAAGGTGGGCCTGCGCTCGCAACGCAGCTTCGACTGCATCCCGCTGGCCGAGAGCATGGGCGGTGGCGGGCACGCCCAGGCCTGCGGCTTTCGCATGGGGGTGGAGCGGCTGCCGGAGCTCTTGCGCGGCAGGCTGGACGCCTAGGCCTCAAGCTTTCCGCCGTCCTGCCGATATGGGTGGAAACACCCGGATTTTTCATGGACGGCATCAGCAACCAGATCATCGCCATCTCCACCCAGATGGCCTCGGCCAAGCTGGCGCAGGGCGTTCAGGTCTATGTGCTGCGCGAGTCCATGGAGATGCAGGCGGCCGCGCTGAACACCCTGCTGCAACCCGCGCCGGGGCCGCAGCCCCTGGCCACCTCGGGGGCGCTGGGCACGCAGCTCAACGTCTTTGCCTGAGCGTCAGTAGCCCTCGCGCAGCACCACGTCCGAGCAGGGGTGGGCCACGCAGGGCAGCACATAGCCCTCTTCCTTCTCTTCCGGCAGCAGGCCGGGCCACTCCATCTCGTAGCGCACCGTGCCGCTGACCAGCTTGCCGATGCAGGTGCGGCAGTTGCCGGCGCGGCAGGAACTGGGCCAGCTCACGCCACCTTCCTCCATGGATTGCAGCAGGGGCCGGTCGGTCCAGGCGTCGAACTGTTCGCCGAAGGCTTCAGTCTTGCCGATGTAGAAGAGGGGGGTGTCGTTCGGTTTCATGGTGGAGAGAGGCTGCCCGGATTCTAGGTCCGGGGCCTGACCCCAGGATGTCCGGGTGTATTCACGACGCTATCAAAAACGGAGCGTTTGCGTCAGATCAAGGAAGACGCTAGGCTCCTGCCGCAAGATCAGGCCGCAGGAGTATCGACCATGGAACGACGCCGCATCCTCATTCTCCAGGGGCATCCGGACCCGCAAGGCGGCCGCCTCGGCCACACCCTGGCCCAGGCCTACGCCGAAGGCGCGCTGGCGGCCGGGCACGAGGTGCGCACCGTCACCGTGGCCCGGCTGGACTTTCCCCTGCTGCGCAGCCAGCACGACTGGGAGCACACCCCGCTGCCTGCGGGCCTGAAAGGCGCGCAGGACGACATTGCCTGGGCCCAGCATCTGGTGATCTTCTTTCCGCTCTGGCTGGGCGACATGCCGGCGCTGTTCAAGGGCTTTCTGGAGCAGGTTGCACGCCCCGGCTTTGCGTTCACGGGCGACGCGGCCGAACGCGCCAGCAACCCTTTCATCCACAAAGGTCTCAAGGGCCGCAGCGCGCGCATCGTCGTGACCATGGGCATGCCGGCCTGGGTCTACCGCTGGGTCTTCCGGGCCCGCGGCGTGGGCCTGCTCAAGCGCAACATCCTGGGCTTCGTGGGCGTCTCGCCCGTGCGCGACACGCTGGTCGGCGGGGTCGAGAAACTCGGTGCAGCGGGCGTGCGGCTCTGGCAGGACAGGCTGCACGCGCTGGGCGCGCGGGCGGGCTGAAACGCCGGCCTCCCGCATTCGTGGGATGACGTCGTGGCTGCTCGCGGCTACATTCGCGCGAGTTCGAAACAGGGAGACTCCATGAAGAAACTCGGCCCCATCCTGCAATTCCTCGGCGGCGAACAGGACCGCTGGCGCGTGAGCGCGCTCTGGGTCCAGGACCGTGCCGGCGCGCCGCCCGCCTGTGTCGCCGGCGGTCTGCCGGTACAGGTCACGCAGGCCCCGGTGCCCGGCACGGACTGCACGGCCTGGCGTTTCGAGATCAGCGTGCCGCAGACGGATGCGCCGCAGGAAGTGGCCTACCGCGTGGGGGACGAGTCGCATGCCTTCCATGTGCCCGCGCGCGGCACCATGCCGGCGCTGGCCTACGGCTCATGCAACGGCTATTCCGACCCCAAGCTGATGAAGAAAGTAGCACAGCCCAACGCGCTGTGGTCCCGGCTCGCGCGCCTGCATGCGCGGCAGGACCGGGTGGACGCGCAGACCTACGGCCCGCTGCATCTGCTGCTGCTCGGGGGTGACCAGGTCTACAGCGATGCGATGTGGGTCGTCATACCCGAGCTCAAGGCCTGGGCGACCCTGCCCTGGACCAGGCGCCACAAGGCACCGTTCACGCCCACGCTGCGCCGCAAGCTGGAGGCGTATTTCAGCAGGATCTACCTGGAGCGCTGGTCGCAGCCCGAGGTGGCCGCGGTGCTGGCGCGCCTGCCCACCGTGATGATGTGGGACGACCACGACATCATGGACGGCTGGGGCTCCTACCCGGCCGAGCAGCACCACTGCCCGGTCTACCAGGGCATCTACGAGGTGGCGCGTGCCGCCTTCGGCCTGTTCCAGCGCCAGGCCCTCGGCGGGCCGGCACCGGGCACGCTGCCCGGTCAGACACACTTCAACAGCGCCTGGCGCATTGGCCCGCTGGGCCTGCTGATGCTGGACATGCGCAGCGAGCGCCGGCCGCGCCGCCTCGAGTCCACGCCTACGGGCGCGGTGCTGCATGCCGAGCAGGTGCTGAGCCCGCAGAGCTGGAGCGCCGTCTACCAGTGGCTCGCGGCGCAGGAGGCCGCGGGCGGCATGAAGCATCTCTTCGTCATGAGCAGCATCCCCGTGGTCCACCCGAGCTTCGAGCTGCTGGAGAAACTGCTGGGCATCCTGCCCGGCCAGCAGGAGCTGGAAGACGACCTGCGCGACCACTGGACCAGCCCGCCGCACCGCGCCGAGCGACTGCGTCTCATCCATCGCCTGCTGCAGGTGGCGGGGCAGGGTGCGCGCGTGACCCTGCTGTCGGGGGACGTGCATGTGGCGGCCGTCGGCGTGATCGAATCGGTACGCGACGGCGGCACCCGCGTGATCAACCAGCTCACCAGCAGCGCCATCGTGCATCCGGCACCTTCGGCCGTGCAGCTTTTCTTCCTGGAGCAGGTCTGCCGCAATGTCGAGTCCATCGACCGCGGCATCACCGGGGCGCTGCACGAATTTCCCACCACGGGTCACCGCATGATCGGCGCGCGCAACTTCCTGACCCTGCAGCCGGACGATCCCGGTGGCGCCGACCGCTACTGGGCCAACTGGTGGGTCGAAGGTGAGCCCCACCCCTATACCAAGGTGGTGCACCCGGCGGGCTGAGGGCGTCGCTCAGCGGTGCCGGTGCCAGTGCCCCTGGGAATGCGGGCGATGGTCGTGCCGGTGGTGGTGATGGCCGCGCCCCAGCCGCAGGTGCAGGCCGAACGAGGGGTAGACCGCGTAGGGGACGTAGGGGTAGTAGTTGCGCGAGTGGATCACCACGGGCGCTGGCACGTAGACCGGCGCGGTGATGATCACCGGTGCCGGCAGCGTGCCGGGTTCGCCCAGACGGCTCGCATCGACCTGCAGGGCCAGGGTCGGGCCCGGGTCATGGGGCAGTTGCACCGTGTGCTCGCGCCCCTCATGCAGGTAGACCACGCTGTAGCCCGTGGTGCGGGTCTCGTGGAAGGTCAGCAGGCCGCAATGTCCGTCCACGCTGCAGACCTGGCGCGGCACGGCCACCGGCTGCACGACCGGGGTGACCGAGAGCACGGGTGCATATTCCAGCAGGGTGTTGGCGCCCGCGCCGGCCGCGGCCAGCAGCAGGCCGAGCCAGGGCAGGCGTTTCAAGATCCGGCGAGGCAGAGATTTCATCTCCCCGCAACGCAGCCGGGTGCGGTGGCGCCGACCTGAGCGGGTCCGGCGCTTTGTAAAGTCAGCGGTTCTTGTCCTTGCCGCGCGGAATCACCGCGGTGACGGGCGGCATGGGACGGTCCGAGCTGCCGGGTTTGGGCGGCGAAGTGTCCTTCTTGGGCTTCTTCACCATCTTGTTGCTGCGCTGTTCGCCTTTGGCCATGGGGCCTCCGTGATCGAGGTCCCGGGATGCGACCTGTGGGGCGATCGTATGCCAAAACACCGTTGCGGCGGCGTTCGGGCCAGGACTATTTTTGGGCCGCGCGGTTGCGTTCCAGCTGCGCGTCCACCAGCGCCACGACCTCGTCCACGGCCGGATGCCGCAGGCCACGCTGCGCCGCGATGGCCTGCACCAGCCGATCCACGCGCTCGATGTGCGGCGCACCCGCGTACAGCGCGCGGGCGGCCGAGGAAGGGCTGGCCAGGCCCTGCGCGGCCGCGGCGTATTTCTCGAAAGGGACCAGGTCCGCCTCTGCGGCCCCCAGGGACTTGCACAGCGCGCAGATCCAGTCGTAGACCTCGCGTGCGGCCTGCAGATCCGTATGAACCGCTTCGCGGATGGAGCGCACGCCCTGTGCCGTCACGCAGCGGTAGTTACCCGCCAGCAGCATCGCCCACTTGGCCAGCGGCACGAAGACCGAATCGTGCACCTTGAGCTTCACGGGCAACTCCACCGCCTCGCCATCCACGGTGTGGCGGATGGCTTCGATGTCGGCTTGCAGCCTGCGCAGCAGACCGGTATGCATCTCCGAAGGAAAACCCGCCACCTTGAAGTTGGTCGGCAGGCGGACCTGCAGCACATTGAGCGCCTCCTCCGGCGGACGGAAGGCCTGCGGGTCCGGACTGCACAGCGTCATGCAGGCGGGGTCGAAGCCGTCCCAGACCGTGGGGTCGGTGTAGGCGCCGCGGCAGGCCGTGGCATCCACGCCGGGCAGACGGGCCAGGTAGGGCAGGGGCGGCATGTTCATGATGGACATGCAGGGCACGCGCGACTTGGCCACGGCCTGCAGCAGATCGCGCACGCCGGGGCTGCGGTACTGCGGCTCCTGCATCGCCAGGGCCACGAGCTCGTAGTCGGCCGGGATCACCTCGGCCGGCCCTGCCGCGCGCAGCTGGCCCGATGCATCCTGCGAACGCAGTTCCACCAGGCCCTCGCGGCCCTTGAGCGGCAGGCGCACGCGGATGCCCTCGCGGTTGATCAGTTCCACTTCCTGGGGCAGGCAGACCAGCGTGACGCGGTGGCCCGCCATCACGAGCTTGATGCCCAGCAGCGAGCCATAGGAAGCGCCGAGGATGAGGATGCGGCTGGGGCGGTTCATGCGTGCTCCTTGAAGTTCGCAGCCATTGTGGCGTCGAAGTCCAAACCCCACACGCCGCAGTGCAACACGAAAGGGCTGCACAGCACCGGGCCTGCAGTGCTAGCATCGGCCTCTGGAACCCTGTCTGCCGCCTCGAGACCCATGAACAAAAGCCGCCTAGCCCTCGCACTCCTTCTGGTCCTGGTGCTTCTGGGTGTGGCAGCGTGGTACTACCGGCCCCAGCTGGACGAGAACCTCGCACCCGTCGTGCCCCAGGCCCAGCCGGTGCAGCAGCCCGCGGTGGCGGCCGAACCCGTGCCGGCTCCCGAACCGCCGCCGATCCAGCACCCCGTGCAGGCCATCGAGGCCGTCCCGCCGCCGCCGGCCGTGCGCGCCCTGCCGCCGCTGGGCCAGTCCGATGCGCGCGCGCGTGAAGACCTCAACACCCTGCTGGGCCGCAAGAAGGTTGAGCAGTTCCTGCTGATCGACAGCTTTGTGCGTCGCACGGTCGCCACCATCGACAACCTGGGCCGCGAGCACGCTGCGCCCAGCATGTGGCCCGTGCATCCCACGCCTGGGCGCTTCTCCACGCTGCGCCGTCCCGAGGGCGAGATCATCAATCCCGACAACGGTCAGCGCTACTCGCCACTGGTGCAGTTCATCGAGACCGTCAACAGCCGCCAGATCGTGCAGCTGTACGTCAGCCTCTATCCGCTGTTCCAGCAGGCCTACGAGGAGCTGGGCTACCCCAGGGCTTATTTCAACGACCGCCTGATCGCCGTCATCGACCTGCTGCTGGCCACGCCCGTGCGCGAGGAGCCCCTGATCGTGGGTCTGGTCGAGGTCAAGGGGCCCATTGCCTCCGAGCGCCCCTGGACCCGTTACGAGTTCGAGGAGGACGAGCTGCAGTCCCTGGCCGCCGGCCAGAAGATGCTGCTGCGCACCGGACCGGTCAACCACCGCCGCCTGCGCGCCAAGCTCATCGAATACCGCGGGCTGCTGACCAAGGCCGCCTTGCCCAAGGGCATCAAGCCCTGAGGGCTGCCCGCTTCAGGGCCTCAGCATCAGCCCCGCACGCGGGTCCACGCGCCCGGCCAGCAGCTGCTCGTAGGCCGCGCGCATGGCCTCGGCGCCCTGCGCGTGATGGATCACGAGCCAGGGGTTTGCGGGCGCATTCACCCGCTGCATGAGGGCCGACCAGGCCTCGCCCAGCCGCTGCTCCAGACCTGCGGCGCCCCAGCCTTCGGGCGGCGGCGCTGCGCGTTTCTTGCCCTGGGCCGGGGCAAAGAACAGCTCGGGCCTGGGCCCCGGCAGGCCGCCGGCGCCGCCCAGGGCTTCCCAGTGGCTGCCGCCGACCGAGCAGCTGTACGTCAGGGCCGGCCCGAAGTGCTGGTGGATCGTGCGCCGCAGTCCGGCGTCGCCGGCGTAGTCGATGTAGACCGTGGGCACCGCCGGGTCCAGGGTCTGCACGTCCTCGTAGCGCAGCGCCTCGTCATAACACCCCAGTCCACGGGTGTAGTCCAGGTTGCCGGCCGAGGTGAGGCCCAGCACCTGCGGGCCATCCGTGCGACGCGCCAGGCAGAAGGCCGTGCCGTAGGCCGTCTTGCTCGATGCGCTGGACAGCAGCAGCTGGCGGGCGCCGAAGAAATCGTGCTCGGCCATGAAGTCGTCGATGAGGAAGGAGGTCGTGAACAGCGGACGCAGCACAGCCTGCTGGCCCTCAAGCGCCGGGTCGTAGGCCGGGTCCGTGGCGCAGAACACCAGCTGGTTGTAGATCGCAGCCAGCTCACGCCGGTGCGCCGCGCCGTCCATGAAGCCGCGCGCGTTCACGCGTTCGGCCTGCACCACCAGGTAATAGCCCATGGGCAGGTAGCCATAGACGCGCTGGCCCGTGGCCACCTCGGCGTGGCGTGACTCCACCACCTCGGCAAAGCCCCAGACCGGGATGCAGCCCCAGCCTTCGGCGCCGCTGGGGAAGAAGGCCCAGTACTTCATCCGGTCGCCGAAGGCGGCATAGGTGATGTTGTTGGCCGTCAGCGCAAAGGTCTGCACCTGCAGGCGGACCTCCCCTTCGCGCAGCGGACGTGCGGCGGGCGCATCCGGGTCGGGCAGCAGGTAGGTGGCGTGCAGATCGGTGCGGCTGACGCCAAAGCGGGTGGGGGTGGGAATGTCCATGATGCGTCCTGGCTGAGGAACCCCGAGCATGCCCGCCTTCGGCGCCGCGGGCTGTCTCGCAGGCGATGGCTCAGCTGCGCGCGCGCAGGCCCTGCGCCAGGGCGCCCAGGGCTATGCCCGCCAGCGCCCAGAGCAGGTCGAGGTTGCCCGTGCCCAGGCCGGCGATGGCCGGGCCCGGACAGACACCGCACAGACCCCAGCCCAGCCCGAACAGCGCCGAGCCCAGGGCCGTGTCACGGTTCCAGGGCCGGTTCTGCTGTTCGAAGCCGCCGCCCAGCAGCGGCCGCTTCATCACACGCGGCGCGCCCTGGTAGGCGATCAGCACCACGGCCACCGCCCCGCCCATCACCAGCATCAGACCCCAGTCCTCGAAGCGCAGAAAGCTCAGCACCACCTCGGGCCGCACCATGCCCGAGAGCGAGAGCCCGAAGCCGAAGAGCGCGCCCGCGGCCAGCGTGGCCAGCGCCTGCCTGATGTTCGTGCTCATAGCCACCTCGCTGCCAGGTTGGCCGTGAGAAAGGCCGTCGCCATGAAGGTCAGCACAGCCCAGAGCGAAGGCAGCTGCAGCGAACCCAGGCCGCAGATGCCGTGGCCCGAGGTGCAGCCATTGGCCAGCCGCGCGCCATAGCCCACGAAGAAGCCGCCCAGCAGCAGCTGCCAGGCCGGCACCCGGGTGGCCAGCGGCGTGCCGTCGGTCCAGCCCAGCCACCACGCCAGCGCGCCGACGATGAGGCCGGCCGCATAGACCAGGCGCCAGCCGCGCGTCTGCACATAGCGCGCGGCCTGGAAGTAGGGCCGCTGCACCAGCCAGGACCAGGTGCTAGAGAACACTGAGCTCATGCCGCCGATGCGGCCCGTGAACACGAAGAGCAGGGCCGTGCCCAAGCCCACCAGCAGGCCGCCCAGCAGGTAGTGCTGCCAGCCCAGTGGAAAGAGTGTGTCGAGGTTCATGGCCGGGGATTATCGGCCGTGGTGTGTGGCCCGCAAGCGGGCGATCCCGGTGTCAGACGAAGGGCGCCGGCGCCGTCGGTATGCCTTCCTGCACGGAAGGCGGCGGCGGAGGGGCCGGCGGCTGCTGGCTGTCGGTGATCAGTGCGCGGCGCTCGGCCTCGTGGATCACGTCCAGCGGCGTGGCGCGGCCCGGCTGCTGCAGCGTCACACTGCCCAGGGCCAGCTGGGGCAGAAACTCGTGGCGCGTCTGGTCACGCCCGATCACGGCCAGCGGTCGGCCCACCAGCATGCGCATGCGGTTGACCGTGTCCTGCACATACTCGCGGCGCTTGTCGGCCGAGATCACCACCACGAAGCAGCGCGGCTGGTACAGGCCCACCACGCAGCGGAAACCTGCCGCACGGCGGATGCGCGCGGCCAGCGCCACCAGGATCTGCTGCTCCACGCCATGGCCGGCCGTCTGGCCCAGCTCGTAGAGGTTGCGGATGTTGAGGCAGACCACGGTGCATTCGCCGTGGATGCGCGCGGTGCGCCAGAAGGCATGGCCCACCTCGCTCAGCAGCATCGAGCCCGTGGGCAGGCCGGTGGCCGGGTCGGCCCCGACCTGCAGCCGTGCCAGCCGCGTGAGGTGGCGCTGCTCGCGGTTGCGCTGGATCACCAGCACGATGCAGGCCAGGAAGTAGACCACGGTCAGGGCCGCCGTGGCGATCCAGGTCCCCAGGCCGAAGCCCGGGATGCCGAGGCCCTTGAGGTAGTGACCGATGATCAGCACCACCAGGGCCACGCAGGCGATTGCCATCCAGCGCGCCAGCGGATCACCCAGGGCCGCGGCGCGCAGCGTGGCCACCAGGCCCATCATGGCGATCGCCACATTGACCGAGGCGGTGGTGACCAGCAGCTGGCGGAATGCATCGGGGCTGGCAAAGGCGGCCTGCAGGCCCAGGGCCGCGCCGGCCAGGCCCATGGCCAGCGCCCCCCAGGCCGTGATGTGGTGTACGGTGCGGTCCTCGCGGCTGCCGCCCATCCACAGACCCAGGTAGTAGAGGGCCACGGCGCCGGCCACGGGGCCGAGTCCGCCCTTGAGCATCTGCACCGCCCAGTCCGGCAACAGCCCCGGCCACAGTTCGTCGGGCAGGCCGGTCATGACCACGCAGGCCGCCCCCGCCACCAGCACGAAGATCACATTGCGCAGCGCCCCGCGCTTGCGGTTGACCAGTGCGTCCGAGAACGCCAGGGCGGCCAGAGTCAGCAGACCCCCCAGCATGGCGGACCAGACGGCGGTTTCGGCGGTGGACATGTCCGCCATTATGGAGCCGGGGCGCTGGCTTGTGAGCGTGATTTTTTTCACACTCGCACGAGACCCGGCCGGGCCTACCAGGTGGTGTCGAGGTGGTCGTCCGGCACCGTGTCGGGGCCGATGTGCGGAGGGCCGTTGCGGCGCACCTCCTCCATGGCCTGGTGCTCGGCCTCGTTGAGCACGTCCAGCGGCTGCACCCGATCGGGGAGCACCGGCAGCGCCGACAGGCCCACCACCGGCTGGAACTGCTGGCGCTGCTCGCGGTTGCCCACCACCTGCAGCGGCTGCGTCACCAGGTTGCGGATGCGCGCCAGCGCGGCGTCGTCGAAGCTGCGCTTGCGGTCCAGCGTGAAGACGATGATGAAGCAGCGTGGGTGGTAGACCCCCACCACGCAGCGAAAGCCCGCCGCGCGGCGGATGCGCGCGGCCGTGGCGGCCAGGATCTGGTTGTCCGTGGTGCGGCCTATGGAGTCGCCGAGTTCGTAGAGATTGCTCAGGTAGACGCAGACCACCACGCACTGCCCGCGCAGCCGGCCTGCGCGCCAGAAGGCGTGCTCCACGTCGCTGAGCAGGCGTGCACCCGTGGGCAGGCCGGTAACCGGGTCGCTGCCCGAGTCGAGCCGGGCCAGGCGCGCGAGCTCGCGGTTGGCACGGTTGCGCACGATGATCAGCACCATCACGATCAGCACGAAGAGCAGCGCGGCGCTGGCCGTCAGCAGCCACCAGACCACGCTCAGCGGCACCTGGAGCGTATGCAGGTACAGGCCGGTCATCGTCCCGGCCAGCAGCACGCTGGCCACCACCAGCCACAGCGCCAGCGGATCGCCCATGAGCGTGGCGCGCACGGACACCAGCAGGATCAGTGCCACCGTCACGCCGTTGACCGCGGCACTCATCAGCAGCAGCTCCCGGAACTCCGTCGTCGGTGCCATCACCGTCAGCAGGGCCAGCGTCGCCGCGGCAAGCAGCATGAGGTAGCAGCCCCAGACCGTCACGCCGTAGAGCAGCCGGTCCTCGCGCGCGCCACCGATCCAGATGCCCAGGAAGCGCAGACCCAGCGCGCCGGCCAGCGGACCCAACGAGGTCTTGAGCACCATCAGCAGGCGTTCGGGGATGTCGGGGAAGAGCTGCTCGGGCAGGCCCGACATCAGCACGCAGACGCTGCCGATGAAGCTCACCAGCAGCACGTTGCGTACCGCGCCCAGGCTGCGGGTGATCAGGGCGTCGGCGGCGGCCAGCAGGGCCAGCGACAGCAAGCCGCCGGCCATGACCGACCAGACCGTGTTTTCGGTCATGTCCATGGTCAGGATTATCTCTGGGGGGTAGCAGTGCTGCGCCGTGGTGCTGCCCTGAAGTGGATCGGAAAGTTGGTGCGCCGCAACGGCAGATGCGCCCGGCCCGGGCAGGACAGGGCGGCGCGCATGGTCACAGCGGGGCAGGCTCCGTGTTCGTGAGGCGGTCGGCGGGCCTGGTCACGATGTCGTCCTCCGACGCCACCCGTCCGCGCGGCGGCCCCAGGGCCTGGCGCTCGGCATCGTGCAGGGCGTCCATGGGCGAGGCCGTGGCCGGGTCCACCGTGACCACGCCCACACCCAGCCGCGGCTGGAACTCGCGCGTCACCCCGTCGCGGCCCACCACCGTCAGCACCTGCGCCACCAGCGAGCGCAGGCGCGAGACCGTGATGCGCACGTACTGGCGTCGCTGGTCGGCCGAGATCACCACCACGAAGCAGCCCGGGTGGTACAGGCCCACCACGCAGCGAAAGCCCGCTGCGCGGCGGATGCGCGCGGCGATGGCCGCCTGGATCTGCTGCTCCACGCCGTACTGCGCCGCGTCGGCCCCCTCGTGCAGATTGCGGATGTGCAGGCAGACCACGGTGCAGATGCCGCTCAGGCGCGCCGTGCGCCAGAAGGCATGCGTCACCTCGCCCAGCAGCACCGAACCCACGGGCAGGCCCGTCGTCGGGTCGGTGCGTGTCTCCAGCGCAGCCAAGCGTTCGAGCTGGCGGTTCTGGCGGATGCGCTTGACCACCACCACCGAACCCACCAGGAAGTACAGCACCGTGCTGACCGCCGTCAGCGCCCAGGTGCCCAGGCCGTAGCCCGGCACGCCCAGGCTGTACACGCCCAGGCCAAAGATCTCGATCGCCAGGCACACGCCGGCCAGCACCACCCAGGGCGCCAGCGGGTCGCCCAGCGCCGCGGCGCGCAGCGCGATGCCCAGACCCAGCATCACGGCCAGCACCGTGAGCCAGGCCGTCACCCGCAGCAGGCCGTACAGCTCGTCTGTGGAGGAGGCCTGCGCGACCAGCACGCCCAGCACCAGCGCCGTCAGCAGGAAAAAGCGCGAACTCCAGCCCGTCAGGCGCCAGGCCAGCGGGTCCTCCTGCCTGCCGCCCAGCCACAGGCCCAGGAAATGCAGTGTCAGCGCGGCGCTCAGCGGGCCGGCGCAGATCTTGGCCATCCACAGCAGCCCCAGCGGCAGGGCGGGAAACAGTTCTTCCGGCAGGCCCGTGCGCACCAGGCTGCTGGCGCCGGTGACCGCAACGAACAGGAGGTACTGCAGCGAGCCCAGGTTGCGGCTGTACAGCGCATAGACCAGGGCCAGCAGCGAGAGCGTCAGCAGACCCCCTGCCATGCCCGACCAGATCACCAGTTCGTGAAATTCCATGACATGATTATTGATGTACTGCAGCGTCCCGGCCCGTACGCAAAAGCCGGGACCACGGAATTTCTCACGGGGGCCGCGGGTGCCTGCGTGTCAGTCCTGCTCCCGCCCCGGACGCCACACCAGCAGCAGATTGTTGGCCGGCATCTCGTGTCGTTCGCTCAGGTGGAGCCCCGCCTGCCGGGCCAGCTCTTCCAGGTCCTCGCGCCGGCGCAGACCCCAGGCCGGGTTGCGCGCGCGCAGGCTCGCGTCGAAGGCCAGGTTGCTCGGCGTGGTCAGCACCTCGTCTTCCAGATAAGGGCCATAGGTGACCAGCAGGCCGTCCGGCGCCAGATGGCGTGCCGCGCCCTGCATGAGCGCGCGGCTGCAGGCGGGTGGGGCGATGTGCAGCATGTTGGCGCAGTAGACCAGCGCGTACTGCGCATCGTCCAGCGGCCAGGACTGCTGCAGCACGTCCAGCACACGCGCCGGCTGCACATTGAGCAGCCGCGCCTCGCTGGCGCGCGCGTCGATGCTGGGCAGCATGCGCACGTCCACGTCGGTGGGCTGCCACTGCCAGTGCGGCAGATGCGCGGCGAACCAGGCCACATGCTGGCCCGTGCCGCTGGCGATCTCCAGCGCGCGGCCACGCTCGGGCAGCAGACGCAGCAGCCGCTCGAGGATGGGTTGCTTGTTGCGATCGGAGGGGGCGCTGAAGGCAATGTCGTTCATGGCAGCCCGCGATTGCAACCGGGCGCGCCGCGCACGTCAAGACATGAGGCCCTGCGCTCCCATGTTCATGGGAGGTGCGCGTGGCCGTCGCCGTCCTCAATCCGGCAGGTCGGCCGACGCCAGATGCCCGCGGCCCGCATGCTTGGCCCGGTACAGCGCCGTGTCCGCGCGCGCCATCAGCGTCTCCAGCGTGTCCTGCGGTGCGAACTGCGCGTGGCCTGCGCTGAAATCGAGGTGGTAGCCGCGCGCCTGCGGCGTACGTTGCGCCAGCTCCGCACGCAGGCGGCGGTCGAAGGCCAGCGCCGCCTCGGGGCCGGCCTGCGTCAGCAGCACGCAGAACTCCTCGCCGCCCAGGCGCGCGCTCACGTCGCCTGCGCGCTGGCAGCGCTGCAGCAGCGCACCGAAGAACTGCAGCGCATCATCGCCCGCCTCATGGCCGTGCGTGTCGTTGATGTTCTTGAAGTGGTCCAGGTCCAGCATCAGCAGGGCCAGCGGCTGGCCGTGGCGTCGCGCGTGGCGCAGCGCCTTGTCGGCGCGCTCGGCCCAGCCGCTGCGGTTGAGCAGGCCCGTGAGCGCGTCGGTGATCACCAGCGTGCGCAACTGCTGCTGCACCTCTTCGCGCCAGGCCGCCAGGATGGAGATATTGCCCAGCACCAGCGTCACGTTGGCCGCCACCAGCGCCGCCAGGTTGACCGGCGTGGGCGCGCGGAAGTAGGGGTAGAGCTCGGTGAACCAGGCGCCCAGGATGCCGCGCGTGGCCGTGAACGCTGCCATCACGGCCAGGCAGCCGAACAGCAGGTGGCGCCAGGCCCCGCGGCCGAACTCCTTCTGCGGCCACAAGGTGGCGCGCGCCAGGATCAGCAGCTGTGCCGCGATCAGCAGGTTAGCCCAGCCCACGCGCACGGGGTAGCTCTGAAAGCTCAGCGCGTAGCCCACGGGCGTGGCGATCACCAGCACCCAGAGCACACGGCCCAGCGGGCGTGGCCCCAGCCAGTGCGACAGTGCACGGAAGATGAGGCAGTTGCACAGGCTCAGCAGCGCCATGGCCAGCGTCGACAGCAGCCAGTCCGGCCACTGCTCGCGCCAGAAGCCCGCGAAGATCAGCGCCAGCCAGGCGCTGGCATTGACCATCAGCGACAGCCGCGCGTCGTGCGCGCCCCGGCTCAGGTTCTGCCCCATGACCAGCGGCAGCGCCAGGGACATCGCCAGCAGATTGGTGACGTTGAGAAAGATCAGGGAGGTCGGGTCGAGCTGCACGGCGGGCAGGGCAGGGAGGTGCTGGCGAATTCGCCAGTTTAGGCGCCCTTGGTCCCCGCTTCGTTGCGGCTAGTGCGTACGCCGACGGGCGGCGTTCATCCCGTCTGCGCCATCGGCAGCACCTGACGGCAGCGCGGGTAGCCCATGCAGCCCCAGTAGCTGCCTTCGTGCTCCGACTCGCGCTCCACCATCTTGGTGCCGCAGTTGGCGCAGGTGGGGCGCCAGTACTCGCCTTCATAGGCCGCGTCCAGCAGGGCCTGCTGCTGCTCAGGCCGGCGCTTGGCGATCAGCGCCAGCAGGGACTGGCCGTCCAGCGGGTTGATGCCCTCGCGGTGCGCGAACTCCAGCGCCTCGCGCGTGTAGCCGCCGCTGGTCACATAGCTGCCGCGGCGCAGCTGGTGCGCCGCGAGCTTGGCCTGGAAATCCTGCAGCTCGCGTAGACCCACAGGCTGGCTCAGCCAGTGGCGGCAGCGCGCCAGCGCCACCGGGCCCTGGGCGTGACGCGAGTGCAGCCACAGGTCCACCCCGCCGCCCGCGCCCAGGGACTGGGCGCGCGGCTGGAAACCCGCCTGCGTGAACAGCGCCAGGCACACCGTCTCGAAGCGCCGCCACTCGATGTGCGCGTAGACCTCCGGCCCCCAGGCTGTGGCGCGCACGCGCGGCGGCGCCACGTCATGCAGCGGGTCCAGCGTCGAGGGCATCGTGGACGGGCCGCCCAGCGTGGACGGAATGGTCGAGGGTGAGTCGGTGGTTGCGCCCCAGGCATCATCCGGCTCGGCCATGGGCTCCAGACGGATGCGCGTGGGCGGGTTGAGCAGCTCCTCGGGCAATACCGAATGCTGGAAGCGCGACACCGGGGCCTCGTCCCCCAGCGGCATCGTCTCCTGCCGGCGCTGGCGCAGCGTGTGCAGGCCCATGAGCAGCAGCCCCAGGCCCAGCGCCACCCAGCCCAGGGGCTGGATCTGGGCGATCACCGCGTTCACCGCGGCCGAGCCCTTGAGCACATAGGGAGAGATCAGCAGCACCACGCCGATGGCGGTGGCGATGAAGCCTTTCTCGTTCAGACTGGAGGGGGGAAGTCGGTGTTCAGTCAGGCGGCCTGGCTGCGTTCTCATTCTTGTGCTCCCAGCGCGTGGTTTTTTTGGACGCCGGGCAACTGTAGCCAAGAATGCGCGCCGCACCAGCCCCGTGGGGCCATGCTTCGCGCCAAAAGCAACAAGCCCGGTCGATTGCGTCCTCTTGCGAGGGAAAACCCGGGGCTTCGGGCCTCAGAAAGACGAGCCCGGCTGCTGCAGAAAGGCCAGCTCCTCGGACGTGGAGTCGCGGCCCAACACCGCGTTGCGGTGCGGGTAGCGGCCGAAGCGGCGGACGATCTCGGTGTGCCGGTGCAGGAAATGCAGGTTGTTCTCCAGTCCCGGCTGGCTGAACAGCGGCAGCGCCTCGGTGTGCGCGTCCAGGTCTTCGCTGTGCATATAGGGCATGTAGGCGAAAGGCTTGTGCGGCGTGGGCAGGGCCTGGTCCAGCCCCAGCGCCACTAGCTCGCGCGCCAGCGTCAGTGCCAGCGCATCGCATGCAAAGGCCAGCGGCGTGTCGCGGTGGATGTTGCGCGGGAACTGGTCCAGCACGATGATCTCGGCCAGCCGGCCCGGCGCGTCCTGGCGCCATCGCTGCAGGCCGGCGGGCGCCGCCGCGTCCAGCAGCGCGCCGAAGCGCGCGCGGATCAGCGCGTCCAGCGCCGCGTCCTTCGCGAAATGCTGCTTGGGCGTGAGCTCCTCAAACCAGAAGCCCAGGACATCCCGGGCCGAGTGCAGGGTGGACATGCCCGCTTCAGCCGGCCACGAACTCGTAGCTCACTTCCTCGCTGTCCACCAGCTCGAGGAACTCCTCGAGCTCCTCGTCGCTGGCGGTGCCGCTCCAGTTGCCCTCGGGGTCGGCGGCGTACAGCGGCTCGATGGCCAGGTCCAGGTAGGTTCCGCCGGGCATGCGGATCACCGGCGTGCCTTCGGAGGTTTGCACCAGCTCCCAGCCTTCGGGCACGGTCATGTCGAGCTGGATGGTGACCTTGAGTTTCTTCATGGAGGTTCCTCGGTTGCGATGCGCCAAGCTTAGCGCCTGTCAACGGAGCCTAAGCCTGCCACACCCCGAAGCCCGCCGAGCGCAGGTCGATGCCGATCTCCACCTCGCGCGCCTGCGCCTCCTCGTAGCGCATGGGGTTGAAGCCTTCGTAGAGATCGGGCAGCAGGCGCAGGCCGTATTGCGTCACATAACGGTTGGCCTGGATGCCGGCCTTGTGCTTGTCGAAGCGCACGTCCGGGTCCAGTCCAGTCATTCCTACATACACGCAAGGCTGGCCTTCCACATAGCCCGGGTTGCTCCTGCGAAAGCGCGGCTCTTCGAGCACGGCTTTCGAGAGCTCGATCACATAGACGTGGTAGTGCGGGCGGCGGGCCATGGCGAGGGGGTAGGACGCGCTGATTATTCACCGCGTGGCCCGGTGTCCTGCCGAGCCGCCCGCCAGCGCCGGGGCCGGTGATATTTCACGGCGCGTGCCTGTGCTGGCCAAAGCGGTAAAAGTTGGCAGCGCTTTTCGCGCCTTGCCGTGAACTGTGCACGGTCGCCCTGCTGCTTTCCTGGGGCGGGCCTTCGATACTGCTTCTCACCATGCATCAGAAGCACACGATGAAGTTCACCGCCCTCCTGCTCAGCTTGGCTGCGCTGGCCGCGGCCGCTCCGGCGCGGGCCGACAACGCCGCCTTGCCCGGCTGGCAGACCCGCCGGCTCTACCTGGAGCAGCAGGACGAGGCGCGCTACCGCGTCTGCGACGCCCAGCGTGCCGACAACCCCGCCACGCGCACCCTGGACTTCACCCCCGCCGGCCGCCGCTGCCTGATCGACGCCCTGGGCCAGGCGGCTTCGGTGCAAGGCACGCTGGTGCTGCTGCGCAATGCCTCGGCCACGCTGCGCAAGGCCCCGGAAGATCAAACCCTGCGCACGGCCGCGCTGCGCGCCGTGGCGCGCGCCCGCGTGCAGCTGGCGGGCGAGCTCATGCATCTGCGCGAGCGCTTCCGTGAAGAGGCCGCCGCGCTGGACCTGGCCGAGTTCTCCATCCACCTGCCGCAGCTGCATTACGAGCAGCAGCAGTGGCGGCTGGAGGTCTACATGACCGCGGGGCCCATGGCCCGCTGAGGCGGCGCGCCTACTTGCGGCGCAGCGTGCCCGCCAGATCGGTGCCCGGCGCCACGGTGTTGAACACCGTGCCGTACTTCTTCACGTTCTCGTGCAGCAGGGCCAGGCGCTGATCGCTCTCGTCCGTGTCCACGATGATCTCGTAGCGGATGCTCTCCATCTTGGGCGGCACGTCCTGGCGCACGCCGTCCACCACCACCTCCACGCCGCGCAGCTGGAACTTGAGGATGGGCACCACGCGTTCGATGCCCTTGACCATGCAGGCGGACAGGGCGGCCAGCAGCAGCTCGGCCGGGTTGAAGGCCTGCGGGTTGCCCGCCAGGTCCGTGTCCAGCGCAATCTCGGCCTGCTTGCAGACGGCGCGGCTGCTGTGCGCGTCCACGCGGCGGGTTTCCACGTGGAAAGTCATCTTGGCGGGGGTGGGAGTCATGGGGGGACTTTGGTTGGCGTCACGTAGTCTGCATCCGATCCCGCCAATAGCCGGGCTTGCGGTGCTGGTGGCAAATGGCGATGACCAGCAGATCGTCGCCATCCAAACTGTAGATGACGCTGTACGGAAAGCGACTGAGCCGGCAACGCCGGGTCTGTGGGCTCAACGGATGCCAGGCCTGCGGGTAGCGGGTGATGAGCGTGATGGTCTTGAGGGTTTCGACCAGAAAGGCGTCACCCAGGCCCGGTGCCTGCGCCGCGTACCACGCCATGGCCTCGTCGAGCTCGTGCTGCGCCGGCGCCAGCAGCTTGACGTTCATTGGCCGGTAGGCTTGACCGTGTATTTGCCCAGCACCTCGGCCAGGGGCAGGGCGCTGATCTCACCGCGGCGATACGCCGCGAGCCGGTCCTCGGCTTCCTTGGCCCAGAGTGCGTCGAGGTTCGGGTCCGGCGTGTCCAAAGTGTCCAGGATGCGCTCGACCAGTTCCATGCGCTCGGCTGGCGGCAGCTGCGCGGCTTGCTGGCTCAGGGATTCGGCGGTGTGTGACATGGCGGGCTCCGTACGGTCGGCTACAACCAGACTATAGCGATTCGGGCTTGAATCACTCCTCGATCTTCACGCCCTTCCAGAAGGCCACGCGGCCCTGGATGAGGTGGGCGTCGGCCTTGGGCTCGGGGTAGAACCAGACGGCGTCGGGCAGCATGTCGCCGTTGACCAGCAGGCTGTAGTAATGCGCCTCGCCCTTCCACGGGCAGGTGGTCTTGTGGTTGCTGAAGGTGACGTACTCGCGCTTGAGCGTGTGCTCGGGGAAGTAGTGGTTGCCCTCCACCAGCACGGTGTCGTCACTCTCGGCGATGACGGTGTTGTTCCAGGTGGCTTTCATGAGGAATTACATCCATACAGCTTGACCAACTACGCTCCTAATGCGCTCCAACCATTTGTCGCCAATGGTGTTAACTTGCCTCAGGTCCTCATCAGAGGCGTCCGCTAGTTGCCCGATGGAACTAAACCCAGCTGCCTTCAATTCTTGAATTCGGTTGTCTGTTAAGCCATATGGATAGACGCTAGATTTGGCTAACTTCGAAATATCTAGATCAAAGACTTGCAGTTCCCCGTCCATCAAGGGGGAGGGTTGTTCAAGTGTGATGATCCCACTTGAAGTATGAATGTCGGAAGGCTGCTCCGGATTGGGGTCTTGCCACTCCTTAAATAACTCTCTTGTGAGGCGCGACTGCTGGGTGGATTCCAATAGATTTGCGAGATTCAGCGCAAATCGAGGGCCTCGGCCACCTGATCTCATCGCGCGGCTACCTTCTCGTTTTGAGATGAAGCCTACGTACTCAAGAATCTCGAAGACTTTCGCAAGTCGCTGAACGATATCTCGATGAACGATTACTGTAGTTGCCCGATTCTGACTAGCAGCATGCTTAAAAATGATCTCGGCCAACGTCCGAGAGATGCTGACCAAAGGTTGGTATACGCCAAGTTTGGGCTCAAGTTCCTCAAGCAATGGCCAGTAGTAATCTGACGCAAGCTCCTTGAGAGTGGACTCGATGGTCGGGAGTCCGATGCTCTCTTTTTCTTGTAGTTTGATGCAGGCGATGACAAAACCTCGCATGTTCCCGACAACGGTGCGGCCGAGAAATGCTGCAGTTTCACCCGCGGAGACGCTACGACTCGCTTCCAATTGTGAGTACAGCTTGGGAAAGCGTGCACGCAAGACCTTCTCAAAAAAATCCGCATAGCCGGCTCCTCGCTCGTCTCGTGCCAGATCAATTACCGTCGCATCGTTGTAGACATCGAATCTGATGCCAAACCGTGTGACGCCTGGGTAGATGCTGGCTTTGCAGCTAATGAGGCTGTTCGATATCGTGCGAAAAATCCCAAAAAATTCCTCAAGTGATGTTTCTCGGCCGATATGAGCAACGTCATCAAACATGATGACTAATCGCTTTCCTGCTGCCTCAGCAAGATCGCTCAGTTTAAATTGCAGAGTTGAAACGTCATTGAGACTAGGGATGATTGAACTAGAGTAGCCCAACGATGTGAATGTTCGAGAGATCTCTCTGGAAAGAAGCTCGCAGAGTAGACGCTCGTATTCGGTTCCACTGCTTCTTAGTAATGGGACATTTCGAAGGCTGAGATAAATTCCAACTGCCGGGGAAGACGGCTCATTCAGTCGACGATTGGCCTCAATCATCAAAGCGCTTTTTCCGCTCCCTCTCCCGCCGCGAATAAGGACGGGGCCATGTGCGCATAGTGCTTCGATGATCCTCTCTTCATGGCTCAGGAAAACATGAAGACGCTGGAACTCATCTTTTGGGCAGTCTTCTGCTGCGAGGACTAGCGACTGATCATCCATGATATTGAAACTCGTCGATGATTTGTAGGAAGGAGTCGATTGCCGTAGGTTTGTCAATTTTTAGAATCGATATATCGGAGAAGTGGCTATAAAGCGCTACTGTTGCAACTGCAGTCATCGCTTTGCTTGTCGCGCGTTGGACTTCTTCCGTTGTTGGTCTGGTTTCTTTTCCAAGGAAGAACTCAAAGTGAATTCCCTTGGATAGCGTGGAGTAGGCTTCGGACGTCTCACTTCTTAGCTTCGCCAAGACTGCTTCGCCGCGCTCAACTTTTAAAAGCTCGATTACCCAAGCAGCCAGCCTAGGTTGTTTGTTCGTTGAGTCGGTGACTTCGTCAATTACCTCCCCATGCGCTGAGGTAAAAACGTAGTCCGCCAAGTGGCCTTCTAAGAGGGCGCGGTGAATACCCTTGCCGATACTTTCCTGTGTCCAGTAACCACTTCCTGGCTTAATGTCGGGAAGCACGTCCTTACTCCAAATGAATGAAGAAGAGTTGAAGCCTCCTCGAATTCCTGAACCAATCAGAAGTAGAGGTTGGGGAATTGTTTCACACGGTACTCGACCGGCGG
>JAIESX010000006.1 GCA_019745555.1 Burkholderiaceae bacterium
GACCAAACCCGAGCGCATCGAGTCGGCGATCCGCGCCGCGCTGGGCCTGCGTTAATCCCTCAACCCGCGGTCTTGAGTTCGCGCACGCGCTGCAGGTTGAGCAGCGCGGCCTCGATGGCGGCGGCCGTGGCGATGGGCTGCTCCATGGGGAAGAGGTGCGAGCCATCGAGCATGGTGATGCGGCCCTTGGTGACCTTCTCGGTCATGGCCATGCCCACCTGTTTCATCTCCGCCGAATGGCGCCCGCCAATAAAGGCGATCCGGCACTCGTCAGTTGACGAGCTTGCGGCAGGTGGCGATGGCGTTTTCGATCAGGTAGCCCCAGGACTTGCCATCTTTGCAGGCCCGGGCCTGTTCGTAGCCGCCGAAGCTCATCTTCTCGTAGTTCCAGCCCTTGCCCAGCTTGTAGCAGCCTTGGATGGCCTCGCTGCCGAGCGAGGTCTCGGCCCATTGCTTGGCTGAATCGCGCGAGTACTCGCACTGTTTCCATGCCGCGGTGATGGTCACGTTCTGGCGCTCGTACTGGAGCTCTCGCTTCGCTTTCGGCGTCTCGGCGGGTGTTCCGGCATTCGCAACCTGGGTGCCATTGGAATTGCCCTTGTCCGCATTCCGGGTCTTCGCGTCGGCACCGCCCGAATTACCGGCCTGCGCCTTCGGGGAAGCCGTAGAACCTGCGCTGGGGGGCGTGCCCGAGGTGGGCGGCGACGGCTGTCCACGGCTGTTGTCACCTGCGGCGGCATCGCTGTTGGCGGGCCGACCCGGGTGGGTGCCGGCGGCATAGGTCATGGTCGCGACGCCAGGCGTGACAGTCGGCGTGGCGGGGCGCTGCACGGTGACGGCAGCGGTCGGAGCCACCGGTTTCGTTGCGGGGACGGACGGCGGGGCGGGAGGCGGCGCCATCCGGAGTTGCTCGCGGTTGATTTCAGCCTGTCGGTTCAGCTGCTGCTGCACTTGCTGCTGGGTGCTCACGAAGGCAGGCTGGCTGTTCTGGGCCATCTGGTTGACCCAGGCCCGGTCCGTCTGACGCATGGCTTCCTGAGTCTCGCGGCGCGCCTGCATCGATTGACGTGCAGCTTCGGCCGCAGCAGCGCCGAAGCTCGTCGTGTAGAGGCGACGGAATCGTGCCGCCTGGGCAAACGGATCATCCGCAATAGGCTGCAACTCGGTATTGAATATGACGTAGGTGGGCTGGTAATTGGGGTTGTTGTCAAACGGAAGAAAGGTCGGGACTTTGTCCTTGTTGTACTTGTACAGGCCTCGATATCCCAATGATCCTTCTGGGATCTCGACGCCGTCAACGGGAAACATGAAGACGCCCTTATGGAGGATCTTGTACTGCTCGACGGCTGTCGACGCGTCATCTGGATAGTAGATGTAGACAAAGTCCTTGTTGTAGCGGCCCGCAAAACGCCATTGCGCAGGGCTACGGCAGTCGCCATCGGCGGCCGCGCGCCCCGTGAAAGAATTGTCTTCACCAAACTCGATCTGCCAGGCAACCGAAGTGACGACCATCAGGCTCTTGTTGCATGTCCATCGGTTGTGATCCCGACTTTGCTGGACGTGAATCTTCAGGTAGCGCGAATTGAGCGCCACGCCATCAGGGCGAACCTTGCCGGCGAGGGATTCTGCAAGTTTCATCGCCTCTGCAGGCGGAAGCCCTGTATGGACAGGCGCGCTGGCACACCCAAAAAGCCCGATGGAGACGACGATGCCCAAGAGGGCGCGGACAAGTAAAGACTGGAAGTGACGATCGGACATGGCGCTCCCTGGTGTGGTTTGATCTTGGAGGTGCTGACAAAGGCTAGCACAGGCCTTTTGGGCTGCCGCCACGGGGCCGGTGGCCGATCGTGCAATAGTTGACGCGCCCGGACTCAGGTTGTCCCAGCCTTGAGTTCGCGCACGCGCTGCAGGTTGAGCAGCGCGGCCTCGATGGCCGCGGCCGTGGCGATGGGCTGCTCCATGGGGAAGAGGTGCGACCCGTCGAGCATGGTGATGCGGCCCTTGGTGACCTTCTCGGTCATGGCCATGCCCACCTGTTTCATCTCCGCCGAGTGGCGCCCGCCGATGAAGGCCGCCGGGCACTTGAGTGGATGGCGCTTGAGCAGGCTGTCGAGGTGGTGCGGGATGGTGTTGTAGATCGCGGTCTCGACCTCGCGCGTGAAGCTCAGCACGCGCTTGCCGTCCTCGTCGTGCATGCCGTGCTCCACATAGTCGCGCAGCACCTGCTCGTCCCAGTGCACGAAGGCCTTCTTGTGGCGCAGATGCTCGAAGGCGGCATCGGCGTCGGGCCAGCTGTTGCGCCGCTGCTTGCTGACGGCGCCCGGTGACACGGCGCCGATGATCTGGGTGCGCTTGGCCACGCCCACGCTGGTGGCACGCCAGCCGCCGAGGATGGGCGAATCGATCAGCAGCACACCACAGGCCAGTTCCGGGTGGCGGGCCGCGGCCATGAGGCTGAGGAAGCCGCCCAGCGAGTGGCCGATGAGGAAGGCGGTCTCGCCCGTCTTCTGCTGCTCGGCCGCGGCGAAGTCGGCCAGCTGCTGCACCAGGTGGGGCCAGTTGCTCGTGACGGGGTAGCGCTCGTCGTGGCCGTACTTCTCCACCGCCTTGACCCGGAAGCCGCGCCGGCGCAGCTCGGTGAAGAGCTTGCGATAGGTGCTGGCGGGAAAGCTGTTGCCGTGGGAGAAGATGATGGGAGGCAGGTGGCTGTTCATAGGGATCAGGATTTTGCCGCCAGTTTCTTGAGTGCGTACAGCGCGTCGAGCGCATCGCGCGGGCTCAGTGCGTCCGGGTCGATCTCGGCCAGCTGCGCCTCCACGGCGCTGGGGCCGGCGGATTCCACCACGGGTGGCGGCGCGAACAGGTCGACCTGGGCCTGGGTCTGGCTGGCGGAGTCTTCGAGCGCTTCGAGCGCATGCCGTGCGTGGTTGACCACGGCGGCGGGCATGCCGGCCAGGCGCGCGACCTGGATGCCGTAGCTGCGGCTGGCCGGCCCGGGCTGGATCTCGTGCAGGAAGACGATGTCGTGCCCCGACTCGGTGGCGCTCACGTGCACGTTCACGGCGCCATGGTGTTTGGCCGGGAACGCCGTGAGTTCGAAATAGTGCGTGGCGAAGAGCGTGAACGCCTGGGTCTTGTCGTGCAGCTGGGTGGCGATGGCCCCGGCGAGCGCCAGGCCGTCGAAGGTGGAGGTGCCGCGGCCGATCTCGTCCATCAGCACGAGTGACTGCGGCGTGGCCGCGTGCAGGATCTGCGCGGCCTCGGTCATCTCCAGCATGAAGGTGGACTGGGCGTTGGCCAGGTCGTCGGCCGCGCCGATGCGGGTGTGGATGGCGTCGATGGGGCCGAGGCGGCAGGCACTGGCCGGCACATAGGAGCCCATGGAGGCCAGCAGCACGATGAGGGCTACCTGGCGCATATAGGTCGACTTACCGCCCATGTTGGGGCCGGTGATGATCTGCATGCGCTGCTTCACACCCAGGCGCGTGTCGTTGGCGATGAAGGCGCCGGCGCTGGTCTCGGCCAGGCGGGCCTGTACCACGGGATGGCGGCCGGCCGTGATGTCGATGCAGGGCTCGGCGGCAAACTGCGGCGCACACCAGTCCAGCGTGAGCGAGCGTTCGGTCAGCGTGCACAGCACGTCCAGCGTGGCCAGCGCCCTGGCCGTGCGCGTGAGCGCGGGGATGTGCGGCTCGATCTGGTCGAGCAGTTGCTCGTAGAGCCACTTCTCGCGGGCCAGCGCGCGCTCCTGTGCGGAGAGCGCCTTGTCCTCGAAGGCCTTGAGCTCGGGGGTGATGAAGCGTTCGGCGTTCTTGAGCGTCTGGCGGCGGCGGTAGTCCTCGGGCACGCGGTCCAGGTTGCTGGACGTGACCTCGATGTAGAAGCCGTGCACCTTGTTGTACTGCACGCGCAGGTTGGCGATGCCGCTGCGCGCGCGCTCGCGGGTTTCGAGCTCGAGCAGGAAGCCGTCGCAGTTGGTCTGGATGGCACGCAGCTCGTCGAGTTCGGCGTCGAAACCGTGGTTGATCACGCCGCCGTCGCGCACCAGGACCGCCGGCTCCGGCAGGATGGCGCGCGCCAGCAGTTCGGCGCAGCCTGCGGGCGGGCGCAGCTGCTGGGCGATCTGGCCCAGCAGTCCCGTCTGGCCTTCCAGCACAGGCGAGAACTGCTCTGTTTTTTGTAGCGTCTGCTGCAGGGCCACGAGTTCGCGCGGGCGCACCTGGCGCAGGGCGATACGCGCGGTGATGCGCTCCACGTCGCTGCAGCCCTTGAGCTGCTCGCGCAGCTTCTGCCAGGGGCCGCCGCGCAGGGCGGTGATGGCGTCGAGCCGCTGCTGGGCCGGGCCGCGGTCACGCGCGGGTTCGAGCAGCCAGCTCTTGAGCAGACGGCTGCCCATGCCGGTCATGCAGGTGTCGAGCAGGGAGAACAGGGTGGGGCTGTCCTCGCCGCGCAGGGTCTGCACCAGTTCGAGGTTGCGGCGTGTGGTCTGAGGCAGGTCGATGAGCTGGTCGTTGCGCTGCACACGCACGCCGTGCACATGGCTGAGTGCCCGGCCCTGGGTGTGCTCGGCATAGGCCAGCAGGGCGGCGGCGGCCGCATGGGCCTGGGGCAGCTCCGTGGCACCCCAGGCGGCCAGGCTGGCGGCCTTGAGCTGTTCCAGCAGCTTGTTCTGGCCCAGGGTGCTGTCGAACTGCCACTCGGGCCGCAGGGCGAGTGCGATGCCTGTGGCCTGCCTGATCTGCTGCAGGCGCTGTTCGAAGACCGGCGTGCAGCCCGCGCTATAGATCAGCTCACCCGGGGCGATGCGTGCCAGCCATTCGGGTAGTTCATCGGGTGTGCACTCGGCCAGGTTCACCTCGCCCTGGGTCACGCTGAGCCAGGCCAGGCCCACGGCGTTGCGCGGGCCCTGGTGCACGGCCAGCAGCAGGGATTCGGATTTCTCGTTGAGCAGGGCACTGTCGGTCAGTGTCCCCGGCGTGACCACGCGCACCACCTTGCGCTCCACCGGCCCCTTGGACGCGGCCACGTCGCCCACCTGCTCGCAGATGGCCACCGACTCGCCGAGCTTGATGAGCCGGGCGAGATAGGTCTCGACCGAATGGAAGGGCACGCCGGCCATGACCACAGGCTGGCCGGCCGACTGGCCACGCTGGGTGAGCGTGATGTCCAGCAGGCGCGCGGCCTTCTCGGCATCGCCGTAGAAGAGCTCGTAGAAGTCGCCCATGCGATAGAAGAGCAGCGTGTCGGGGTACCCGGCCTTGAGGCCGAGGTACTGCTGCATCATGGGTGTGTGGGAGGCGAGATCGGCCGGGGTGGACATAAGCGGTCGAGTCTATCAACACCGGGCAAGTCCCCGGTTCTGGTGCCTCGGCACGCCGCTACACTGTACGGCCGCGAAAAAAAGCGCAAGTGTTCATTCACATACGGGTGGGGGTTCCATGGGTCTGCGTCTCAAATTCAACCTGGTGCTGGTGGTCGTCTTCCTGATCGGTTTCGGTGCCGCGGGCATGATCTCGCGCCAGCTGCTGCAGGACAACGCACGCGATGAAGTGGTGCGCAACGCGCGCCTGATGATGGAGGCCGCCCTGGCTGTGCGCAGCTACACGGTGGACCAGGTCAAGCCGCATCTGGACCCGATGCTGGTCGAAGTCTTCCTGCCGCAGACGGTGCCGGCCTATGCCGCGACCGAGACCCTGGCCTCGGTGCAGAAGAAGTACCCGGGTTACAGCTACAAGGAAGCCACGCTGAACCCGACCAACCCGCGCGACCGCACCACGGACTGGGAGGCCGACATCGTGCACCAGTTCCGCAACGACGCGCAGACCACCGAGGTGATCTCCGAGCGCCTGGCCGCCACCGGCCGTGTGCTCTACATCGCCAAGCCCATCCAGATCACCAACGCCGCCTGCCTGAGCTGCCACAGCGTGCCGGCTGCCGCGCCGCCGAGCATGCTCAAGATCTACGGCGAGGCCAACGGCTTCGGCTGGAAGCACAACGAGATCATCGGCGCGCAGGTGGTGACCGTGCCCATGGACATCCCGGTGCAGAACGCCGACCGCGCGCTCAAGACCTTCCTGCTCTCGCTGGCCGGTGTCTTCCTCATGGTCTTCATCGTGCTCAACCTCATGCTGAGCTGGCTCATCGTGCGGCCCATCCGCCGCATGGCCCAGGCCGCGGACCAGGTGAGCACGGGCAATTTCGACGTACCGGAATTTTCCGAGCGTGGCAAGGACGAGGTGGCCGTGCTGGGTGGCGCCTTCAACCGCATGCGCCGCAGCCTGGACAAGGCCATGCAGATGATCGACCGCGGCGAATGAGCAGGGCGGTGATGAGCAGGACGGCAGGCGGAGGGGCAGCGTGAGCGCGGGCGAGGAGGCCGGCCGGGCGCGCGCGCCCGATACGGCGGCGCTGGCGCCGGGCCAGGCCATCCATGAGTACCGCATCGAGCGCGTGCTCGGCGGCGGCGGCTTCGGCATCACCTACCTCGCGCAGGACGCCAACCTGCAGCTGCCCGTGGCCATCAAGGAGTATTTCCCGGCCCATGTGGCGGTGCGCGGCAGCGACAACGCGGTGAGCGTGCGTTCTGCCGAGGCTGCGGAGCGCTTCGATTGGGGGCTGGAGCGCTTCATCGACGAGGCGCGTGCACTGGCGTCCTTCCGCCATCCCAACATCGTGCGCGTGCTGCGCTACTTCAAGGACAACGGCACGGCCTACATCGTGATGGACTACGAGTCCGGCGACCCGCTCAAGCACTGGGTGTCGCGCCAGCCGGGCCTGGACCAGGCCGCGCTGCTGCGCCTGGTCTTCCCGCTGCTCGACGGGCTGGAGGCGGTGCACAAGCTCAATTTCCTGCACCGCGACATCAAGCCCGACAACATCTACATCCGCGCCGACGGCAGCCCCGTGCTGCTGGACTTCGGCGCCGCGCGCCGCGTCAGCCAGGAACACGACATGACCAACATCGTGAGCCCGGGCTTCGCGCCGTTCGAGCAGTACCACAGCAAGGGCAACCAGGGGCCGTGGACCGATCTCTATTCACTGGGCGCGGTGCTGTACTGGCTGGCCACCGGGCGCAAGCCGCTGGAGGCCGCCGCGCGCGTGCGCGAGGACAGCATGCCCAAGGCCGTGGACGTGGCCAGCCGCGCGGCCTTTGGTGAGGCGCTGTTGCGCGCCATCGACTGGGCGCTCCAGCCCAACGAGCAGGACCGGCCGCAGAACGTGGCTGCGCTGCGCGAGGCCTTGCGTGAGGCCGCACGCGAGCGCGGCGGCGAAGCGACCGAACTGGCCACGCAGCTGCGCACCCAGTTGCAGACCCAGGTGATGGAGGTGCCGCGCAGTGCCTCGCGCCCGAGCGAGGACACGACGCGCAAGAACGTGCTGGGCACCATCATGTTCCTGGACCTGGTGGGTTACTCCAAGCGCAGCGTGGACCAGCAGGTGGCGATCAAGACGCAATTCAACGAGCTCGTGAGCCGGGCCATCGACGGTGTGGACGCCTCCTCGCGCATCATGCTGGACACGGGCGACGGCGCGGCCATCTGCTTCCTCGGCGACCCCGAGGAGGCGCTGGTCTCGGCCCGGCTGCTGCGCGACCTGCTGCGCCACAAGTACCACGAGAAGCTCTCGCTGCGCGTGGGCCTGCACCTGGGGCCGGTGCGCATGCTCAAGGACATCAACGACCGCGTCAACGTGGTGGGCGACGGCATCAACGTCGCGCAGCGCATCATGGATTTCTCCACCGCGAACCAGATCATGGTCTCGCGCGCCTACTTCGACGTGATCTCGCGCATCAGCGACGGTGCCGACGGTCTGTTCGAATTCCTTGGCGAGCGTTACGACAAGCACGAACGGGCCCACGAGATCTACCGCCTGCTCGATCAGCCGGGCGCCCGCGCGCCCGTGAATGACGAAGCCACGACGCTGCTCGCCGCCGACCTGCCCTCGATCCCGGCCGAAGAAGTGCAGGGCATCGAAGCCGAACTCACGCGCGCCATCGGCCCGCTGGCCCAGGTGCTCATGAAAAAGACGCTGGGCCGTGCGAGCGATGCGCAGGGCCTGCGCGAACTGCTGGCGGTGTCCATCCAGGATGCCGCCGCGCGCGAGGCCTTCATCCAGTGCCGTCACAGCACCTCGGTGCGCAGCCACTCGCTGAGCCAGCCCTTGACCCAGCCCCTGACCACGCAGCCGCCGGGGGCGGCTGCCGGCGCGCGCGGCTCACGTACCGTTCCCATCTCGGGGCGGGGCCCCACGAGCGGTGTGCCTAACTTCGAGCCCGCCCAGCTCGAGCCGCTGGAGCGCGCCCTGAGCCAGCACATCGGTCCGCTGGCGCGCACCCTGGTGCGGCGCGAGGCCGCAAAACACCAGGACTGGAACGCACTGGTGCAGGCCCTGGCGCAGGACATCGACAAGGCCGCGGATCGCCAGCGCTTTGTCGCCGCGGCGGGGAAGCTGCCGCACTGAGAGGTGGCGGCTGCCTGTCAGGCGCCGCCCTCAGGCTTGGTCCGTTCAGCGCGCGGAGAGCCGGGCAGATAAGGTGGCGTAGAGCCAGCCCGCCAGCACCGCGCCCGCGGCCATGGCCAGCAGGCCGGGCAGGCCCCGGGTGGCGTCGATGAACACCGGCATGGGTGCGGCCGCGTCCACCGCGCGCACCGCCGCCACCATGCCCCCCCCAGCGGCCAGGGCCAGCAGGGCGCTGCGCCCGGCAGGCCACCAGCGGGCCAGGCCGCTGGCCACCGGCAGCGCGATCAGCCAGCCCGTGGCCAGGATGCCGCCATAGACCGGCGCAAAGCCCATCAGGTCTTGCCCCAACACCCGCAGCCAGTCGGCGGCCGGGATGTTGACGCCCACGTCGACGAGCGCCTGCAGGTTCCAGACCGTCTGCACCACCGAGCCCCAGGCCGCTGCCAGCACCCAGGCCAGCAGCAACAGCCCTGCGCGCCGCGTCCAGCGGGACCTTGGGGCATCATGGCGGGCATCGTCTTTCATGCGTGCCATTATGAAATACCTGCTCGCTCTGCTGCTGACGTTGCTCGCCACGGCCACACCGGCCCAGACCGCGGCCCAGACTGTGGCCTATCGCATCGAGACCGTGGCCAGCGGTCTGGACCACCCCTGGTCACTGGCCTTTCTGCCGGGCGGCGGCCTGCTGGTGACGGAGCGCGCGGGCCGGCTGCGTGTGATCGAGCCCGGGGCCGATGGCCGCCTGCAGCTGCGCGCCGAGCCCGTGGCCGGTGTGCCGCCCGTGCTGGCGCTGGGCCAGGCCGGTCTGTTCGACATCCTGCTGGACCCGGACTACGCCAGCAACCGGCGGCTGTTTCTCTCGTTCGCCCACGGCACACGCGAGGCCAACCACCTGCGCGTCGTCAGCGCCCGTTTCGACGGGCGCCAGCTGCTGGAGCTGCGGCCCGTCTTCACGTCCAGGCCTGCCAAATCCGACACGCAGCACTTCGGTGGCCGCATGGCCTGGCTGCCCGACGGCAGCCTGCTGTTCGGCATGGGCGACGGCAACCACGAGCGCACCGATGCCCAGCGCCTGCACACCCACCTGGGCAAGTTCCTGCGCATCCACCCCGACGGCCGCGTGCCCGCCGACAACCCCTTTGTGAACCGCGAGGGCGCCTTGCCCGAGATCTACAGCATCGGCCACCGCAATCCGCAGGGCGTGGTGGTGGTGCAGGGTGTGCCCTATGCGCACGAACACGGCTCGCGCGGCGGCGACGAACTCAACCGGCTCGCGCCCGGCGCCAACTACGGCTGGCCCCTCACCACCGGCGGCGTGGACTACACCTACGCCCGCATCACCCCCTACCGCAGCCTGCCCGGCATCACCGAGCCGCTGACGGAGTGGACGCCTTCCATCGCGCCTGCCGGGCTGGCCTGGTACGAGGGCGCGCTGTTCCCCGCTTGGCGCGGCAGCTTCCTGGTGGCTGCGCTGGCCGAGCGCAGCGTGCGCCGGGTGCCCATGAGCAACGGCACGCCCGGCCCGCAGGAGCTGCTGTTCAAGGAACTGGGCGAACGCCTGCGCGACGTGCGCGTGGGGCCGGATGGCGCGGTCTATCTGCTGACGGACAGCCCGCAGGGGCGGGTGTTGCGGGTGATGCCGGCGGGGTCTTGAGGGGCTGGTGCAGGCTGATCACAGTCACTCGCGCAGCGCTGCACGACCGACCGCATTGACTATCACCGGTAATTCAAGGCCCGTGGCATCGAGTAACGGCTGCACTTCGTTCAGCGGTCAATCGCTTGGCAAAGGTTCTCACCCCCCCCCGAGCTGAACATACGGAGCAGTGGCTATGAGGCCTGAAGTGCCCAGATGTTGCCTAAGTTATTCCGCCACGCTGTCGCATGATTCGGCTTCATCGAGCCGCGTTTGCTGCCAAAATGGGTACGATAGGAGGCAAAACTGGGAGGCGTGTAAATGAATGTCGACCATATAGTCGACGTCGGCCGATTACTCGACGCGCAGGGGTTGTCGAATCCGACGCTGGAGCTCTTAGAGGCCACCGAGAGGAGTTATCGCGCGTTGTTGTTTCAGCCGTCTGGTCCGTTCGTTGCCAACACGACCCGAATCGGTCCGGCTAATTTGGACTTCGCGGACCGCCAAGCTTCTGCGTTTCTTGAAATGGCGAGCAAGCAGGGCCACCATCTCGTCGTCACGCCCGAGTATTTCCTTCCCATCAAGACGCTCCAAGACTGCGTCCACGGAGACCGGTTCCCTGCGGCTGATGCAATCTGGGCGCTTGGCTGCGAGAGCATGACACCCGAACAACTAGCCGCGTTCAAAGCCAATGCGGAGAGCACTGGGAAGTGCCGCGTGTTATTCGAGAAGGACGAGGCAGCCCCAGTACAGGGCAGCTACTACGACCCTTTGGCGTACTGTTTTCTGTCAAAGGACAAGGCGACCGGAGAGGCGAAGCGTATCGTTCTCATCCAGTTCAAGACCATCTCATCGAAGGACGAACAGTATTTCGAGAACGGTGTCCTCCGGACGGGTAAGTGCATCTATCAGTTCCACGGGCCGCGAAATCGTCTCGCGCTTGCGTCGATCATCTGCTCAGACGCCTTCAATATCACGGGCGACAGCGATGTCCTGCTTCAGCTCACCGAGGATGCAACGCTCCTCCACATCCAGCTGAATCCAAAGCCGCGGAACGCCGACTACGTCAAGTACCGAGTGAATACATTCAGCCGTACCGAGCGGACAAGCAACTGTGACGTCGTGTGCCTCAACTGGGCCGAGAATATTGTTTGCCTTGAGAAAGAGGGCGGTAAAGAACACCAGTGGAAAAACGAAGCTGGATCGGCGTGGTACCTTCCGCATGACCGAGCTTCTTCAGACGACGCTGTGGTAGAGCAGAACGAACGCAACGGCCTTTACTATTCGTGGCATCGGCGCAAGCGGCATGTCCTCCATTTCCACTACGCGCCAGCGGTCTTCGAGCTTAGCGTTCCGAAGGTGGTGCACGCAGGTCTGCAGCTCCACGCTGTTTCCACTGGCCCCAAGCTCGAGGCCCGCTACGTCTGGGATGACGCCGGAGGCTGGGTCGCTCAGGCCACATGCGCAGATACCGGACTCCCACAGCTGTTCGCCTGCGACGCGAAGGTCACTACGGCTTTCACCGCCCTGTCTAAGGACGACAGCTGCCTTCGAATTGAGCGAGCCGTCGCGATCTCTTGCGGCCTCACCTCGGGTGTCGACGATTGGTATGCCGCCGGCACTTTGAGGGCCCTCAGCATGAGCGATGACGAAATCACCAAGCGTCTTACAGTCCGCTTGGAACGCAACGAGGAATCAGATAACGCCAGGCATGAGCAACTGCAGAAAGTGTCTGTCTTACATGAGATTCTGGCAACCCAGCAGCTCCCCATCCAAATCCGCGACCTGAGTGGTGGAGGAGCCGCCGTCTACTGGTCAAAGCAGTCTCCACACACGAACATCATCAAAGCCGGAGTTGAGCCAGCGCATGTCGCGTTTCTCGGCTTCCAACCTGAGTCGAGGCGCGTTGAGGATGTCTGCGACGCCGCATACGGATTGCTGCACCGCGAGAACGAGCCCGGACGTCGGCATCGTGTCGCGATCTGCTACTGGACGACGGCCGGCCCGGTGTTCGCAAGAATCAAACAGCTTACTCACATCGCCGATGACGGCAAGAGTCCCACCTCTTTCGCTCGGGCATGACTATGCAAATACTCGAAACTGCACGACAGAAGGTCGCTCAGCTGCTGGGAGGCGTCCAATTCGTCGAGGAGGCGGTCGTCCGCGGCGAGCGGCTGCATAACGGAAAATGCTTCGCGGTTGCCTATGTCGACCTTGCAGATGACGTCGTCGGCCGCGCGCAAGAACTGCGTGAGTTCCAAGAACGCATCTTGGGCGAAGAGCACTTCAACTCACCTGGCGACCTCAGGTGGAACAAGTACATCTATATCGTCGCTGGCCCCAACTCTGTTGAACAGCCTGACTACCAGCGTGCAAAGGCAATCATTGAGGCCGACGAGGACTTCGCTAGAAAGCGGGTCGTGTCTGAGGACGAGCTTGCCTCCGTTCTCGGGGCTGCTCGGTACTTCATGCCCAACGCGAGTTCTCAAGAATTCGATATCCTTGGGGAGTGGGGCAAGCTCCTCGCTGAAGCACGCATTGATGGCATTCTCGACCGCCCGGCGAGAACCACCATGCTGGAGCGAATCGGGGCTGGTCAAGCAGGGCGCGAAGCGACGCTGAAGAAGGCGCTAAGCCTGCACCCCTCGGACAAGCATTTACATGAAAAATGGCTGTCGAGTTTGAGGGTGGAGAACTTCCGCCCGGTCCATGACGGAAAGGAAAAATTCGACTTCGGCCAAGTAACGCTTGTCACAGGCCCGAACGGAACCGGCAAGACATCACTGCTTGAAGCTATCGAGTTCTTCTATTGCGGCCAAAACAGGCGCGCCCACACCGGCAAAGCCACGGTGTACGGAACGCTCTGGAACAGCGACGAAGAGCATTTAGCCACCACCGACTCTTCCAGGCTCCGTGCGAGATGTTTACATTGGTATAACCTCGATGAGAAATATGCCAACGGCCTATTGAACGGCTTCTGCAGATACAACTTCTTAGATACTGATGCCGCATTCCGTGTGGCAGTCGACCTCGACCCTAAGGAGTTGCCTGAAGACCTTAGCCGGCTGATTGTTGGCTCAGATGCGTCGCAGGTTTGGTCTTACGTTGATAAGCTGTCTCCGGAAGTCCAAGCCGCAGCTGAACGCGCGCTCCTGTACCTTCAAAATGCCCAGAAAACTCTCGAAGGCCAGCAGGTACAACTTAAGGAATTGCAAGAGCGTCCATCGGATGCCAAGGCGCTCACCGAAGCGTTTCGGGCAAGCCTTCCTCTGATTGGTTATCGAGGCAATCTGGCAACGACACCGTTCATCTCCGCGGATGAGGCTAAACCAATACAAGCCGCATATTCCGCACTGCAAGTCTTACTCGCGGCAGGGCCCTCGTTCACAACGCTGGCATCCCTTGGGGAGCGAATCCGTGCCATCGATGAAGTACGTAGGGCAGTTGAGCCGATCGATAGGGAAGCAAAGGCCATCTATGCGCAAATTTCAGAAATGGAGGAGCGGGTATCCAACCTTGACGCTTGGGCAAAATTCCTAGCCCGGTGGGCCGAATATGTTCGAGTTCGATATGCGCCCACTCGTGACGAGTACCTCCGCTGCCGTGATTTAGTAACTGCCGTCGGCACCAAGCTTGGCGCCTTTGCAAACTTCGAAGTACCGTTGGTGGACCAAGCATACGTATCCGTCAACTTGGTGGACGCACTGAATAGTGCGATTCAGGGCGTGCAATCGGCTTCAAGCGAGGTTACATCACTCGAGCAATTGAGCGCTTCGTTTGGCCAAGCAGCGACAGAGCGAGCCCGGATCGCTCAAGAGCTCAAAGCTGCCGTGCTTGCTGCCTTCAAAGGTGGTGCTCCTGCGACTACTTGTCCGGTCTGCAAAACGGTTCATGGTGAAGCAGCGCTAGCTGCACACATTGAGCAAATCACCACTGAACTGGCACAACCAACCGAATTGACAGAACTAGCGGGAAAGCTCAGCTCTGCGCGAGAGAGGCATAAGCAATGGCTGGCCCGGAGAGCGTTTCTGGAGCAACTCCAGCAGATTGCTCGTCAGTTGTTGCTCCCGCTCTCTCTGACTTGCGGCGAAATTGTGGACGCATTTTCCCAGGCTCGCCGTGACTTCGAAGAAGCAAAAGCGAATCTGCAACCAGCATCTGAGGCGTTGAGCAGACTGCACCAAGCCGGAATGTCGGACGAAGAGCATAACACCCTGCTCTCGTCTGCAATCACTGTTCCGGCGTTGACTCAAAATCCATACGATGCTTCCGTCGTAGAAGCGCAACGCAACGCATATCTGAATTCGGCAACGGAGGCCCGTGAAAAAATCTCCTCCCTTCGCGCGCAAAGCGAGCTGCTATTGAGGAGTATTACTCAGCATATGGCGCCACTCTTCGATGGCGGATGGCGTACCGGGACGTCGACGTCCGCAGGTATGACGGCTTTTTCCCATCTAAGGCAAGAGACGCTTGCACTTGAAACACAGCGCGATGAACTGCTTCAATACTTTGATATTGACAACCAGACAAAACTATCGGATGTCGCCGCAACACTCGCTGGTTCACTTAGAGCGCTTGCTGAGGCCGTTCAGGCCGTAACTCGCGAGCAAACAGCGTCGGTAGACATCTCCCGACTGCAGGTCGAAATTGAAAAACAGAGAAAACTTACACGTGAGCTTTTGATGCGGAGCTTAAATTTCCAGGCTGCATCTACAGCACTTAGCAAGTTGCGATCAGAACTCTCGCTGGAAAGCTCAACAGCCAAATCGCTGAACGCTATTGGGCAAGAAATTAACGAAGCATTTGTTCGAATTCACTCTCCAAATGAGTACGAGTATGTGGGCAGCGACGGAGTACTACTTCAGTCAAAGGAAACTAAAGAGGTCTGGTCACTCGACAAGGTAAGTACTGGTCAGCGTGCCGCGTTCGCACTTTCCGTATTTTTGGCACTGAATCGAACTGCCGCGAAAGCGCCCCCGGTACTTCTGATTGACGACCCGGTGGCCCACGTAGATGATCTGAACGCGTTGTCGCTCCTTGACTACTTGCGTGATTTAGTGGTCACTTCGAAGAAGCAGGTTTTTTTTGCGACAGCGGACGCAAGAGTCGCGGCCCTCTTTACCCGCAAGTTCGGTTTCCTCGGTGAGGACTTCAAGCGAATCGACTTGGCGCGGGAATCCCAAGTGGGAGCAGTGAGTTGACATATTGATGACCTCAGCAAGGTGGCTTGGCAAGATCGGATACCTTTGACCAAGCCTTAGTTCTGCTCGTAGAGTGACCCGGCGACCTCATTCCGCGTCGTAGTTAATCTCGGACCTGTCTGGTGGATCTAGTTGTCGCAATCAGGATCATCAAAACGATAGACGGCTTGCAGGCAGTCACTGAGACTTGAGACAGCGGTGGCGAGATGCTGCAATCGCTGCAAAGCAGCCGGCCAGCCTCACCCCAATCCCAACAACTTCGCCAGACTCTTCTCATCCCCCGGCGACACCAGCATCAGGTGCTCTTCCAGCTCACGCAGGTGCTGGTCCATGAGCTTGACCGCGCCTTCGGCGTCGCCCTTGGCGATGCAGTCGACGATGCGTTCGTGCTCGTCGTGTTCGCAGGCCGCATTGCCCGGGGGCTGGTGCACGGCGACGATGAGGGAGCAGCGCGAGACGATTTCCTGCAGGTAGCGCTGCAGGATCTCGTTGCCTGAGAGTTCGGCCAGGCGCAGGTGGTAGGCGCTGGCCAAGCGGGCCCAGGCGGGCTGGTCGAAGCGGTGCATGGCCTCGTGTTCGGCGCGCAGCTGTTCGCGCAGGCCCTTGAGGTCGCGGGCGGTGGCACGTTCGGCCACCAGGCGCACGATGCTGGCTTCCAGCGCGCGGCGGGCCTCGAAGATCTGGCGCGTCTCCTCGCGTGTGGGCACGGCCACGATGGCGCCGCGGTTGGGGCGCAGCTGCACGATGTGGTCGTGCGCGAGCTTTTGCAGCACCTTGCGCACCACGGAGCGGCTCACATTGAACAGTTCGCACAGCGGCGCCTCGGGCAGCTTGGTGCCGGGCTTGAGGCGCTGGCTCATCACGCTGTCGAAGACGGCGCGGTAGATGCGGGCCTCCACATCCGCGTTGTCGCCCTCGGCCACCGTATCTTCCACGGGCGGCGCGGGCGTGCGTTGGCGCGGCGGGGGCGCACGCCGCGCGGGGCGTGCGCTGGTGCTGGTCCTCGTGCTACTGGGCGGGGTCGATTTGGGCATGCAGGCGGCGTGCGAGTTGGATCAGGGCCAGGTCGCTGCCGGCCGGTCCCAGCAGCGAGACGCCTAGTATGTCACCGCCCGTGGTGCGCACGGGCAGGCTGATCTGCGGCAGGCCGCAGAGGCCGGCGATGCAGGTGATGGCCATGGTGCGCAGGCGCACGGCGTCCACATCCGCCGCTTGTGCGTTGCGCAGCGGCGCCAGGCTGGCGGCCGAGGGCAGGAGCAGCAGGCCGTCGGTGCCCAGCAGGCCGTGCACGTGGGCGCGGATCTGCGCCTGGGTGGCACGTGCGGCGGCGGCGGCTTCGGCCGTGACCTGGCTCGCGGCCTTCCAGCGGCCGGCGATGGCGGGGGAGAACACGGGTTGCGCCTGCGTGATCCACGCGCCGTGCACCTGCCAGCCTTCATAGGCGCCGGCGGTCACATAGGTCTGGCGCCAGGCGGCCAGACCCGTGTCGCCAGCGATGCGCAGGCCTTCGGGCACGCAGGCCAGCTGGTGGGCCAGGGCGTCACGCGCGCGCTGCAGCGGGGCGGTGAAGATCTCGTCGGCCAGCTCCCAGGCGTCCAGGGGCAGCAGCAGGCGGCGCGGGGCGTAGCTGCTGGCGGGCAGCAGCACGCGGCCCACGCGTTCAAACACGTCAGCATCCTTTGCCAGCCAGGTGGCGGTGTCAAAGCTGGGGTGCAGGGGCACCAGGCCCTGGTTCGACACCAGGCCGTGCGTGCTGCGCAGGCCCCAGAGTCCGCAGTAGCTCGCGGGCACGCGGGTGGAGCCGCCGGTGTCGGTGCCGAGTGCAAAGTCCACCAGGCCGGCGGTGACGGCGGCGGCCGAGCCGCTGGACGAGCCGCCGGTGACGCGCTCCGGGTAGCGCGTGTTGAGGGGCGTGCCGTAGTGCGTGTTGTCGCCGTGCAGGCTGTAGGCCAGCTCGTCGGTCAGCACCTTGCCCATGAGCGTGGCACCGGCGGCCAGCAGCTGCGCGACCACAGGGCTGTGCTGCGTGGGCACGGGGTGGGTGGCGAGCCAGCTGGGGTTGCCGGCGCCCGTGGGGTGGCCGGCCACGTCGAACAGGTCCTTGGCCGCGAAGTTCAGGCCACTCAAGGGGCCGCCGGCCTGGCCGGCGATGGTGAACTTGCCGTGGGGCACCCAGGCGCCGACGGTGTCCGTGATGGGAAAGGGCAGGGGGGCGTTCATGCAATGGCCTCAGGATTCTTTTGAGCGATGACGTCCATGTGCTGGCAGATGGCGCCGGGGGTGGCGAACCAGACCTCGCCGCGATCCCGCGCAGCCGCGAGGTGCTGCAGGGCGCGGCGCAGGTGGCGCAGGCGGTAGGGCTGGCCCACGAGATAGGGGTGGAGTGCGATGCCCATGACCAGCGGTTGCTGGCGCGACTGGTCGAGCATCTCGTCGAAGTTGTCGACGATCATCTGCGCGAAGTCCTTGCCGTCCATCTGGCGGCCCACGATCATGGGGATGTCGTTGAGCTCCTGCGGGTAGGGGATGGACCACAGGCCCGGGCCCTTGCGCGTCTTCATGCGCACGGGCTGGTCGTCGTGGCACCAGTTGAGCGTGTAGCGGTAGCCGGTCTCGGCCAGCAGGTCGGGCGTGAGCTTGCTCTCGCTGATCCAGGGCGAGAGCCAGCCCGCGGGCGCCGTGCCGCTGCGCGCGCGCATGCGGTCGCGGCAGAGCACGAGCAGCTCGCGTTCGGCCTCTTCGTCGAGCACGCCCTGGCGTTCGGCATTGCTGTGGCCGTGGCCCACGAGTTCGTCGCCACGCGCGGCGCAGGCGGCCACGAGTTCGGGGCAGTGGTCGTAGAGCGCGGTGTTGATCAGGGCCGCGGCGGGCAGCTTGAGCTGGTCGAACAGTTCCAGGCAGCGCCAGGCGCCCACGCGGTTGCCGTATTCACGCCAGGAGTAGTTGAGCACGTCGGGCTGGGGCGAGGCCGGGCCGATCATGGCGCCCAGGCCTTCACCGAAGGCGAAGTGCTCGATGTTGAGCGCCAGGTAGACGGCCAGGCGCGCGCCGCCGGGCCAGTGGTAATCCGTCCGTTGCGTGATGGGGCGGTAGGGGAAACGCCCGTGGTCGGGCAGCAGGCCAGGGTAGATGGCGGGCATGGTGCTGTACCTCACAACGTGGCCAGTCCCGCACGCACCAGCAGCCATTCGGCGCTGTCGTTCCAGACGTCCATCTGCGTGATCAGGCCCTGCTTGACGACGTAGCGGTCCACATAGCGGTTGCCTTCGAAGGGCGTGCCGTCGGGCCAGGCGCCGTAGAGCGTGCCGCGGCTGTAGACGATGGTCTCGTCCGCCGTGCCGCCGGCCACGGTCTCGGTGGCGTCGATCTTCTTCTTCACCCACTGGTAGCGCGTGGCGTTGAAGGCCGCGCATTCGGCGGGCGCCTTCATGGCGCGGCCGCCCGTGAAGCGGATCTGCAGGCCGGGCGCCACGTACTGGCTGGCGGCGGCCGGGTCCGGGATCATCAGCAGGCGCAGGTACTCGTCGACGATGGCGCCGGGGCTCATCTTGGTGCTGGACATATCGGTTTCCTCTCGTTTCTTCCCCCATTTGGTGCCACATGCACCAGACGGGGCCGCCAGGGGCGTTCCATCAAAGTGCGTGCAAAGAGTGTGCCATCTTGTCAACAATATGAATATCGTAATGAAAACAAAGAAATAGACATCATGGCGACACTGGCACGGCCCTTGCATGGCAGGAGGAGCCCGCGGGCTTGCCCGCATCCATCCCCCTAACAGGAGTCCTGCCATGACCCGTTCTTCCTTCTCCTTCGGTCGCCGTACCCTGCTCGCCGCCGGCCTGGCGCTGGCTGCTGCCACGCCGGTGCTGGCCAGTGAACCCATCAAGATCGGCCTGGTCACTGCGCTCTCGGGCCAGTCGGCCCTGGCCGGTGAAGCCATCACGCGCGGCATGCAGATCGCCATCGACGAGATCAATGCCAAGGGCGGCCTGCTCGGCGGTCGCAAGCTGGAGCTGGTGCGCCGTGACGACGAGGCCAACCCCGCCAAGGGCGTGGTGGCCGCACGCGAACTGATCTACCGCGAGAAGGTGGCCGTGGTGTTCGGCGGCCTGGACACGCCGGTGTCCATGGCCATCGTGCCGCTGATGAATCAGGAGAAGGTCCCCTTCATGGGCCCCTGGGCTGCGGGCACGGGCATCACCCAGAACGGCGCCAACCCCAATTTCGCCTTCCGCGTCTCTGCCGTGGACGAGATCGTCGACGTGGGCATGCTGGCCTATGCGCAGAAGACCTTCAAGACCGCCAAGCCCGGCCTGATCCTCGTCAACAACCCCTGGGGCGAGAGCAACGAGAAGGGCCTGAAGGCTGCGATGGCGGCCAAGGGCGTGACGCCCGCGGGCGTGGAAAAGTTCGAGGCCAACGACGTGGACATGGTGCCGCAGCTCACGCGCCTCAAGGCCGCGGGTGCCGACACCCTGTTCATGGTGGGCAACGTCGGTCCCTCGGCCCAGGTGGTCAAGTCGCTCGAGCGCATGGGCTGGAAGGTGCCGGTGGTTTCGCACTGGGGCCCGGCCGGTGGCCGCTTCACCGAGCTGGCCGGCGCCATGGCCAAGGACGTGCACTTCGTGCAGACCTACAGCTTCTTCGGCAAGCAGTCGCCCGTGGGTGAGCGCGTGATCAAGGCCATGATGGCCAAGTACCCCAACGTCAAGGGCCCGGGCGACATCACGCCGGCCGTGGGCGTAGCCAATGCCTACGACGGCATGCACCTGACGGCGCTGGCCATCCAGGCCGCCGGTTCGACCAAGGGCGACGACATCCGCCAGGGTTTCTACAAGATCGAGAAGTACGAAGGCCTGATCAAGACCTACGTCAAGCCCTTCACGCCGACCGTGCACGACGCCGTGCAGGCCAACGACTACGTCTGGGCGCAGTTCATCGACAACAAGATCGTGCCGGTGGGCCTGAACTGATCAGCTGAGCACACACAAGAGGAGACGCAACGATGCTGGTGTTATCCGCGCTGGTCAGCGGCCTGGGCCTGGGCAGCATGTACGGGCTCATGGCCCTGGGCTTCTACGTGACCTATGCCGTGAGCGGCACGGTCAACTTTGCCCAGGGCAGCTCCATGATGCTGGGCGCGGTGCTGACCTACACCTTCGCGCAGACCCTGGGCTGGCCGGGCTACGCGGCGGTGCTGCTGGCCCTGGCCCTGTGTGCGGCCTACGGCCTGCTGGTGGAAGCGCTGGCCGTGCGTCCCTTCGTGAACCGCGGCTCGGACGCCTGGCTCATGGCCACGGTGGCGCTGGGCATCGTGCTCGACAACGTGGTCATGGCCACCTACGGCAAGGAGCCGCGCAGCCTGCCTTCGCCGCTGGCGCAGTCGCCGCTGGAAGTGGGTGGCCTGGGCCTGGGCGTGTACCCGCTGCAGCTGCTGATCCCCGTCGTGGGGCTGGCGCTGGCGGCGGTGCTGCACTATGTGTCGCGGCGCACACGCTGGGGCACGGCCATGCTGGCCGTGGTGCAGAACCGTGCGGCGGCGCGCCTCATGGGCATCCCGATCCGCCGCGCCGTGGCCCTGGCCTTTGCGCTCTCCGCCTTGTTTGCGGGCATCGCCGGTGTGCTGATCGCGCCGCTGATGAATGTGCATTCGGACATGGGCACGCTGTTCGGCCTCAAGGCCTTTGCCGTGGCCATCCTCGGCGGCATCACCAGCGCCTGGGGCGTGATGATTGCCGGCCTGATCTTCGGCCTGGTGGAGGCGACCATCACCTCGACTCTGGGCTCGGGCTACACGCAGATCCTGACCTTCGCGCTCGTCATCGCGGCGCTGGCCTGGCGGCCCAACGGCCTGTTCGGTCGCGCGGAGGTGAAAAAAGTATGAAAACGACTTTCAAGCAAGGCGCCCTGCTGGGTCTGGGCTCGCCGCTGCAGATCCTGGCCTTCATGCTGGTGCTGGGCCTGGGCGCCAGCCTGGCGCTCACGCTCAACGGCTACTGGGTCTTCGTGCTGGCCCAGGTGGCGCTGCTGGCCATCGTGGGGGTGGGCCTCAATGTGCTGATCGGGCTCACGGGCCAGATGTCCTTCGGTCACGTGGGCTTCTACGCCATCGGCGCCTACACCGTGGCCATCCTGACGACGAAGGCCGGGGTGAGCTTCTGGCTGGCCTGGCCCATCGCGGCCGTGCTGGGCGCGGCCTGCGGTGCGCTGCTGGCGCTGCCCGCGCTGCGCGTGAAGGGTCCGTATCTGGCCATGATCACCATCGCCTTCGGCTTCATCGTCGAGCACAGCATCGTCGAGGCCGGTGCGCTCACGGGCGGGCAGAACGGCATCATGGGCATTGCCGGCCCGGCGCTGGGCGGCCTGGCCCAGGGCGAGCGTGCCATGGCCCTGCTGGCGATTGCGGCGGCTGGTGTGGCGCTGGCGGTCTATGCCTGGCTCTCGCGCGGCACCTGGGGCGCGGCCATGCGCGCGGTGCGTGATGCCGAGACGGCGTCCGAATCCATCGGCCTGAACCCTCTGGCCATCAAGACCGTGGCCTTTGCGGTCTCTGCGCTGTGCGCGGCGGCGGCGGGCGCACTGTTCGCGCCGCTCTCGGGCTTTGTCACGCCGCACACCTTCGGCTTCATCCAGTCCATCCTCTTCGTGCTGGTCGTCATGCTGGGCGGCGCGGGTTCGGTGGCCGGCCCGCTGGTGGGCGCCATCATCGTGGGTCTGCTGCCCGAGCTGCTGGCCGGCATGGAGGAATACCGCCTGCTCTTCTTCGGCGTGCTGCTGCTCGTGGTGCTCTGGGTCGCGCCCGATGGCGTGGCGGGTCTGGCGCGGCGCCTGAAGTCGCGCCTGTGGCCGGCGATGCCGGCCACCGCGGGGCTTGCAGGTGAAGCTGCCCTGAGCCTGCCCACCCGCACCCGCCTGCCCCTGGCGGCCCAGGGCCTGACCATGCAGTTCGGCGGCGTGCGTGCCGTGTCCGACCTGCACTTCAGCGCGCCGGCCGCGGCCGTGACCAGCCTGATCGGCCCCAACGGCGCGGGCAAATCCACCGCACTCAATATGCTCGGCGGCTTCTACCTGCCCACGGCCGGCGCCTTTGCGTTGGGCGATGCAGCGCTGACCGGGCAGAGCGCCATGCAGATCGCGCGCCGTGGTGTGGCGCGCACCTACCAGACCTCGCAGCTCTTCGGGTCTTTAAGCGTGCTGGACAACGTGGTGCTGGCCATGCACCGCGGCCGCCTGGGCCCGCTGCTGGGCGCGGCCGGTCGCCTGGACCCGGCGCTGACCCAGCGCGCCCGCGAGCTGATCCGCTGGTGTGGTTACGCGGGCCACCCGGACACGCTGGCGGCCGACCTGCCGCATGTGGACCGGCGCCTGGTGGAAATCGCGCGTGCCCTCGCCAGCGACCCCGAGGCCCTGCTGCTCGACGAGCCCGCGGCCGGCCTCTCGCGTGAGGACAAGGAGCGCCTGGGCACGCTGCTGCGCCGCATTGCCGACGCGGGCGTGACGGTGCTGCTGGTGGAACACGACATGACGCTGGTGATGGGCATCAGCGACCAGGTGGTGGTGCTCGACGCGGGCGTGCGCCTGGCCGTGGGCACACCGGCCGAGGTGCAGGCCAACCCGGCCGTGCAGCAGGCTTATCTGGGCGAGTCACTGGAAGGCAGTGGGCCGCGTGCGGCCGATACGACCGAGCGCCCCGAGATGCTGGGGGTGGGCGCACTGGTGGCCGGTTACGGCGCCGAGCCCGTGCTGCATGGCATTGATCTACAAGTGCGCCAGGGCGAGGTGGTGGCCCTGCTCGGTGCCAATGGCGCGGGCAAGTCCACGCTGATGAAGGCGCTCGCGGGCCTGCACCGGCCGGTGCAGGGCGGCATCCACCTCGAAGGCCGTGAACTCAAGAACCTCGGCGCCGAGCAGGTGGTGGCCCAGGGCGTGGTGCTGGTGCCCGAGGGGCGCCAGGTCTTCCCCGAACTCTCGGTGCTGGACAACATCCGCCTCGGCGCCTTCCTGCAGCCCGCCGACCGCGAGGCGCGGGTGGAGGAACAGCTGCAGCGCTTCCCGCGCCTGCGTGAGCGCCTGCACCAGCGCGCCGGCCTGCTCTCGGGCGGCGAGCAGCAGATGCTGGCGATTGCCCGTGCGCTGATGTCGCGCCCGCGCATCCTCTTGCTCGACGAACCTTCGCTGGGCCTGGCGCCCAAGATCATTGCCGAGCTGTTTGCCGCGCTGGACCAGCTGCGCAAGGAAGGCATGACCCTGCTGCTGGTGGACCAGATGGCCGGCCTGGCCCTGGCCCTGGCCGACCGCGCCTATGTGATTGAGGGCGGACGCATCGTGGCCCAGGGCACGGCGGCGCAGATCGCGGCCGACGGCGCGCTGGCCCAGGCCTATCTGGGGGAGCAGGCGACATCGGTCAAACTCGCGGCATGAACAAGGACACCGTGATGGACATCAATCTGCCCGAGGTGCTGGCCGAAGTGCAGGCCGCCTTTGCCCGCTACGAGGACGCGCTGGTGCACAACAAGGTCGAGGTGCTCGACGAACTGTTCTGGAACAGCCCGCACACCCTGCGCTATGGCGCGACCGAGAACCTCTACGGCTACCAGGCCATCCAGGACTTCCGCGCGGGTCGTCCCTCTGCGGGGCTGATGCGCGAGATCTACAACACGGTGATCACGACCTATGGCCGCGATTTCGCGACCGCCAACACCGAGTTCCGTCGCGCGGGCAGCACGGCCACGGGCCGCCAGAGCCAGACCTGGATGCGCACGCCCGCGGGCTGGCGCGTGGTGGCGGCGCACGTGAGCCTGCTGGCTACGCCGGCCCGCTGAGTCGACGCGTGCGGGTTCAGGCGGTGCCGGCGAGCACCGCCAGGGCCAGCACGGCGCCGCTGCTCAGGCGCAGGCGCAGTGGCAGGTACCAGTGGGGCAGGGGCTGGACGCGGGCCAGGCGCCGGTCCTGCAGATAGTGGGCGGCATAGGCCAGGATCAGCAGGGCCGCAGCCATGGCGGTGCCGGTGCGTGAGTCGCTGCCCAGCAGAGGCAGCACCCCGGGCAGCAGCAGGGCCAGCCAGCCCAGCAGCGCCGGCACCACGCTCCAGCTGTAGAGCCCGGGGGCGTCCGCGGCCGGGGCGCTCATGGCGAAACCCCAGTGCAGGGCGCCGACGAAGCTCAGGATGATGGCGGCGTAGCCCAGCAGCATGGCCTGCCAGAGCGCGTGCCCCTTGGGCATGAGCAGCAGGCCGAGCGCGCCCACGACAAAGGGCAGCAGGCCGCCGTAACCCAGCAGTGCGACGACACGCGGTGGCTGCTTCATGGCTGGCTCGGCTGACGCAGGTATTCGTGTGCGCGCAGCTGCTCGATGGTCACGTAGTCCAGCGCGCGCGCGTGCGTGCTCTCCAGCACCACCGGGGGCGCGACGCCGGCTTCGAAGGCTTCCTTCCAGCGCAGCGCGCACAGGCACCAGCGGTCACCTGCCTTGAGGCCCGGGAAGCGATGCTCGGGCCGTGGCATGAAGAGGTCATTGCCACGGGACAGGGAGAATTCAAGGAAGGCCTGCGTGACGCGGGCACAGATCACGTGCGAGCCGCTGTCCTGCGCATCGGTGTTGCAGCAGCCGTCGCGATAGTAACCGGTCAGCGGGTCGTAGGAGCATGGCACGAGGGGCGTGCCCAGGACGTTCTTCGCAGTCATGGTCCGGAGGAAGGTTGGGAGCGGGCATGAGGATAGTCCAAAAGCGCGGCCTTGCGCGCGCCGTGGTCTTGCAGCAGCTCGGCGGCCCGGCGCCGGCCGCGGGTGACCCGGGTCCACCACTGCGAGAAGGAGTCGCAGCGCCGTGGCTCGGGGGCGAACAGCGGCACGGGCTCGCGCAGCTGCGCCACGCGCCCCAGCCAGGGCGGCAGATGGGGCTCGGCCCAGGCCTGCACCTGCCGTGCGCCGGCCAGCAGGGACGGCAGCGTCTCGGCGTCGGCCAGGCAGCGCCAGGGCGTGAGCTCGGCCATGCCGGCGTCGACGAAGTGCCAGCGCGCCGCCGACCAGGGGCGTTGCCGGTGGAAGTCGGCCGGGTAGACGCCCAGCACCACGGTGTCGGCGGGCAGATCGGCGGGCGGCGCCGAGAGCAACCAGGGATGGACCAGCCAGACGCTGCGGCCCCGCAGCGCGGCGGGCCCGGGCAGCGACAGGGACAGCGTGGTGGGTGCCTGGGTGTGCAGCGCCGGTTCGGTGACGCCTGCCGCACCCGTGGGGGTAAGCACCCGGTGCGCATCGCGGGCCCAGGCCTGCAGTTCCTCGTAGGAGGTGTCGATCGCCGAGCCCGTGCTGTGCCAGGCGGGCGGCGCGTAGCGCGCCACGTTCTCGGCATTGAAGAGATAGGGCTGGTGGCTGCCGGTGCCGGCGATCCACTGCCAGCTCAAATGGTTGCTCGCGAGATCGCCGTCGAGCAGATGGGCGTAGAGCCAGTCGGCGCCGGCACGCCAGTGCACCTTGCGCAGGTGCACCACATAGCTGGCCAGCCACATGCGCGCGTGGTTGTGCAGCGTGCCCGTGGCGTACAGGGTGCGCACGGCCTGGTCGATCACGGGCAGGCCGGTGCGGGCCTCGCGGATATCGGCCGGCAGCTCGGGTGCATAGGCCGACTCGGGCAGCGGCCCTTCGTGCAGGGACGCGAAGATGCCCGCACCGCGGTGCGCCAAGACGTGGCGGAAGTAGGCGCGCCAGCCGAGCTCGAAAACCAGCTTGTGCTGCACCGGCAGATCCTCGCGGGTCAGGACGTCGGCCAGGACCTCGGGCAGATCAAGCAGGCCATGGGTGAGGTAGGGCGAGAGGCCTGTGACGGCGCCCTCGAGGTGGTTGCGCGTGCGCGCATAGTCTTGCGGTCGCACGGCAGCCAGCCGGGCGCGGGCGGCGGCCTGGCCCGGGTGTGTGTTCATGGCAGGGAGCCGATCTCGCCGCGGCGGATCGCGGCGGCACGTTGCTGCACGGCCTGGCGCTCGGCCTCGTCGAGCCGCGCGAGGTTCTTGACCTGCAGGGCGGTGCGCGGGTTGGCAGCCAGGCGCGCCTCGTGGCGCAGCAGGAAATCCCAGTACAGCGTGGTGATGGGGCAGGCGCGTTCGCCCGTGCGCTGGGCCGGGTCGTAGCGGCAGCCGCGGCACAGCGGGCTCATGCGCTCGATGTATTTGCCGCTGGCGATGTAGGGCTTGCTGGCCATGAGGCCGCCATCGGCGTGCTGGCTCATGCCCAGGGTGTTGGGCAGCTCCACCCACTCCACCGCGTCCACATAGACGCCGAGGTACCAGGCGTGGACCTCCCTGGGTTCCACGCCCAGCAGCAGCGCGTAGAGGCCGGTGACCATGAGGCGCTGGATGTGATGCGCGTAGCCGTGCTGCAGGGTCTGGCTGATGGCGTCGCGCAGGCAGGCCAGGTCGGTGCGGCCGTCCCAGTACCAGGCGGGCAGGGGCTGGTGCGCGTCGAGCGCGTTGCGCTCCAGGTAGTCGGGCATCTGCGTCCAGTAGATGCCACGCACGTACTCGCGCCAGCCCAGGACCTGGCGGATGAAGCCTTCGGCGCTGGCCAGCGGCACCTGGCCCGCATGCCAGGCCGCTTCTGCGGCGGCCACGACCTCGCGCGGGTTGAGCAGCTTGAGGTTGAGCGCCGCGCCCAGCTGGGCGTGGTAGAGCCAGGGCTCGCCGGGCCAGATGGCGTCCTGCCAGGGGCCGAAATGCGGCAGGCGTTCGCTGATGAAGGCCTGCAGCGCCTGCAGGGCCTGCTCGCGGGTGACGGGCCAGGCGAAGGCGGTCAGCGTGCCCGGGTGATCCGCGAAGCGCGTGCGCACCAGGGTCAGCACCTCCTGCGTGATGGCGTCGGGCGCGAAGCGCGGGGGCGGGGGCAGGAAGCCCGGGCCGTCGGGGCCGAAAGACTGGCGGTTCTCGCTGTCGTAGTTCCAGCGCCCGCCAGCAGGTTCACCGCCGTCCATGAGCACGCCGTGGCGGCGGCGCTGCTCGCGGTAGAAATACTCCATGCGCAGGCTCTTGCGGCCCTTGGCATGGGCTGCGAAGTCGCGCACCGTGGTGTAGAAATGCCGGTCGTCACGGATCTCCAGCGGCAGGCCGGCCTCGCGGGCCGTGGCCTGCAGCGCGCGTAGCACGCGCCAGTCGCCGGGGGCGGTGAGCACCAGCTCACGCGGCTGCAGGCGCGCCAGATCGTGGGCCAGCTGGGTGGCCAGGCTGCCGCGGTTGTCGGGATCGTCGAGCCGCGTGTAGTGCACGGGCCGGCTGAGTTGTTTCAGCGTCTCGGCGAAGTGGCGCATGGCGCTGAGGAACAGGGCGATACGCGGCTGGCCCGAGACGATGTGGGTGGACTCCTCGGCGACTTCGGCCATCCAGACCGCGTCCTGCGCCGGATCGAAGCCGTCGAAGGCGCTGGCTTGCGCGTCCAGCTGGTCACCCAGCACGAGCACCAAGGTGCGCAGTGCGCTCATGCGGCGGGCCGGGCGGGTTTGGCCATGCGGCAGGCCTCGGAGCAGTACTTGACCTGGTCCCAGTTCTTCTCCCACTTCTTGCGCCAGCTCATGGGCCGGCCGCAGGCCACGCAGGGCTTGCTGGGCAGGGACTGTTTGTTGCCTTTGTGAGTGGATGATGTCATGGCGCAGGGTGCTTGAGCCGTGACTCTAGCCGTGCCGGCGCCCGGCTGCCGGCGATCCATCGCATGTCCCTGTCGTCGGGACGGCCTGCTGCCAGCCCGGCGATGTGGGAGGAATACCGGCTTTGCCGAAATATTGGTGTGCCAGCGGGCGGACGCCCAGGGGGCGTGGATTAACATGCGCCATGTACGCGTGACCCGCCTCGGGGCGTCTCGACCCATCGGTCCACGTCGTGCGTTCTGACATACATGGGTTCTGCCGACGACCAGGATGAAATCACGCGTTTGCGCGCGCAACTGCGCGAGGCAGAGGCGCGCCTGCAGGCCCGCGAGCACGACTGGGAGCTGCTCGAGCGCCAGCGCCGCAACACCGAGATGCTGTTCACTGCCGCCTTCGAGGAAAGCCCCGAGGCCATCGGCCTGTCGCGCCTCGACGACGGCCTGATCGTCGACGTCAACACCGAGTGGCTGGCACTCACGGGCTACACCCGCGAGGAGGTCATCGGTCACACCGCGGTGGAGATCGGGCACTGGCCCGACCAGGCCGCGCGCGAGTCGGCCCTGGCCGAACTGCAGCAGACCGGCCGGCTGCGCGACCGCGAGGTCATCGTCTTTCTCAGAGGCAAGGGCAAGCGTCTGGTGCGCTACAACGGCGTCGTGATCGACGTGGGCGGCGTGCGGCACATCCTGATGTACCTCAAGGACGTGACGTCCGAGCGCATGGCCGAGGAGTCGCTGCGTTCGGGCGAGATCGCACTGGCCCAGGCCAACGAGCGGCTGGCTGCCCAGCTGGATCTCTACACGCTGACCGAGGAACTCGCGCGTGTGGGCCACTGGAGCACGAGCGACGGCGGGGAGACCGTTCATTTCTCCAGCGGTCTGCAGAACATCGACTTTGACAAGATCGGGCCGGTGCGTACGCGCGGCCAGGCCCGCAGCCGTATCCACCCGGATGACCTGCCGGCTTTCCTCGCTGCGCGCCAGGCCATGGACGGGCGCGTCGTCGAATACCGTGCCGTGCATCCCGACGGCAGCACCTACTGGCGGCGCAGCCGCATGCGCCGGCACCAGAGCAGCGACGGCAGCATCACGGACTTCGGCGTGGTGATGGATGTCACGGCCGAGATGCAGACGGCGCTGGCTTTCCAGGAAAGGCTGGAGTTCATCGAAAAGCTCACCAGCCGCGTGCCCGACGTGCTGTTCCAGTACCAGCAGCGCGAGGACGGCCATGTGAGCTTTCCCTTCATCAATGACAGCGTGCGCCACATGTTCCATGTGACACCCGAGGTGGTGCGCGAGGACGCACGCACGCTGTTCGCCTCTATCGAGCCCGAGGACATGCCGGCGCTGTTTGCCTCCATGCGCACCGCCCACCACGACGGCGGCGTCTGGCAGCACGAGTTCCGTGTGAAGCAGCCCGACGGAGGGCTGCGCTGGGTGCGGGGCAACTCGGTCACGGTGCGCGAGGCCGACGGCAAGCTCGCCTCCTATGGTGCGGTGCGTGACATCACCGAGAGCAAGCTGGCCCAGCAGCGCCTGCAGGAGAGCGAGGCACGCTTCCGCAGCCTGACCGATCTGTCCTCCGACTGGTACTGGGAGATCGACGACCAGTTCCGCTTCACGAGCTTTGCGGGCTACCGCGAGGGCAAGTCCATCCTGACCCAGGCCGACAGCATCGGCAGGACGCGCTGGGAGCTCGGGGCCCTGAATCTGAGCGACGAGGACTGGGCCCTGCACCGCCGCGTGCTCGAAGCCCACCAGCCCTTTCGCGACCTGGAGTTGCAGCGCCTGGACGCCGAGGGTCAGACCTACTGGGTGTCGGTCAGCGGGGCGCCTTTCTTCGACGAGCGCGGCGTCTTCAAGGGCTACCGTGGCATCGGACGCGACATCAGCAAGCGCAAGCACGCCGAGGACGAGACCCAGCGCCTGGCTTTCTACGACACGCTGACCGGCCTGCCCAACCGCCGCCTGCTGATGGACCGGCTGGCCCACGCCCAGGTCACGAGCGCACGCAGCAAGCGCTATGGCGCGCTGCTCTTCATCGATCTGGACAACTTCAAGGACCTCAACGACACCCTGGGCCACGACGTGGGCGATCTGCTGCTGGAGCAGGTGGCGCTGCGCCTGGTGTCCTGCCTGCGTGAGGGCGACACGGCGGCGCGTTTCGGTGGCGACGAGTTCGTGGTGATGCTGGAGGACCTGAACGAGAACGACGCCGATGCCGCCCGCCAGGCCGAGCTCGTGGCCGAGAAGATCCTCAACCGCCTCAACGCACCCTATGAACTGGTCGGTCGCCAGCACAGCAGCTCGCCCAGCATCGGCATCACGCTGTTTTCTGGTTCGGCGTTGGGTGTGGACGAACTGCTCAAGCGTGCCGACGTGGCCATGTACCAGGCCAAGGCGGCCGGACGCAACACCTCGCGCTTCTTCGATCCGCAGATGCAGGCGGCAGTGCTGGCGCGCGCGGCGCTCGACGCCGATCTGCGCATGGGGCTGCAGCGCGAGGAGCTGCTGCTGCATTACCAGCCGGTGGTCGACGGACGCAACTGCATCCAGGGCTACGAGGCGCTGCTGCGCTGGCGCCATCCGCAGCGCGGCCTGGTTTCCCCCGCCGAGTTCATTCCGCTGGCGGAGCAGAGCACCCTGATCCTGGGCGTGGGCCAGTGGGTGCTGCGCACGGCCTGCCGCCAGCTCGTGGCCTGGGCGCGCGAGCCGGCCACGCGGGAGCTGAGCCTGGCGGTGAACGTGAGCGCCCGCCAGTTCCGCCAGAACGATTTCGTGGCCCAGGTGCAGGCCATGCTCGACGAGACCGGGGCCAACCCGCAGCGCCTCAAGCTCGAGCTCACCGAGACCGTGCTGATCTCGGATGTGGAGGATGCGATCCGCAAGATGGGCGCGCTGCGCGAGCGTGGCGTGCGTTTTGCGCTGGATGATTTCGGCACCGGCTACTCATCGCTGAGCTATCTCAAGCGCCTGCCGCTGGACCAGCTCAAGATCGACCAGAGCTTTGTGCGCGACGTGCTGACCGATCCCAACGACGCGGCCATCGTGCGCACCATCCTGGCCCTGGCCCAGAGCATGGAGCTGCAGGCGGTGGCCGAGGGGGTGGAGAACGAGGGCCAGCGCCAGTTCCTGCTGGACAACGGTTGCACCGTGTTCCAGGGCTATCTGTTCGGACGGCCCGGGCCGCTGGGACACACGGTGGTCCCCGCCTAAAACTCACGAATCAATCTACTGCGCAACCCGATCGCGGCGTTGGGCGGTGTTGGCTCCGGCCGCTGCGCTTAACTTTCGCCAGGCGAAAGTGAGCCTGCGCCGCAACTGCGTTGTCGCCATCCTCACGTACTTGAACGTACGTTCCGGTGGCTGCGCTCCGTCCGCCTTGCGCTCGCGCCGCTCGCTACGATTGCTTCGCGAGTTCTTTCAGATTCACTCGAAGTTGCCCTGGTCGCGCTCGTCGCCGGCCTCGTTGCTGGCGGCAGTGCCCGGCAGGCTGAGCTTCTCGGCGTTCTGGCGCGCCTGGGCTTTTTCACCGGCACCGGCGAACTTGCTGTACTTGTGCAGGATGGGCACGAGCTGGCCGTAGATGCGCGGGTTGCCGGCCAGGCATTCCTTGTGCTCCATGAACTCGGGCTCGCCCGTGAAGTTGCCCACCAGGCCGCCGGCCTCGGTGACCAGCAGCGAGCCCGCGGCCACGTCCCAGGGGCTCAGGCCGGTCTCGAAGAAACCATCGGTGAAGCCCGCGGCCACATAGGCCAGGTCCAGCGCGGCGGCGCCCGGGCGGCGCAGGCCGGCGGTGCGCTGCATGACCTCGCCCATCATGGCCAGGTAGGCCTGGAAGTTGTCGCCCTTGCGGAAAGGGAAACCGGTGGAGATCAGGCTCTGCGAGAGCTGGGTGCGCTTGCTCACGCGGATGCGGCGCTCGTTGAGGAAGGCGCCGCGGCCGCGCGTGGCCGTGAAGAGGTCGTTGCGGGTGGGGTCGTAGACCACGGCCTGCTCGACCTTGCCCTTGACGGTGAGCGCGATGCTGACGCAGTAGACCGGGAAGCCGTGGATGAAGTTGGTGGTGCCGTCCAGCGGGTCGATGATCCAGACGTGGTCCGAATCCTTGGCGCCGCGCGTGCGGCCCGTCTCCTCGCCCCAGATACCGTGGCCCGGGTAGGCGGTGAGCAGGGTCTCGATGATGGTCTCTTCGCTCGCGTGGTCGACCTCGGTCACAAAGTCGTTCACCTGTTTCTGCGAGACCCGCACGGCCTCGACGTCGAGCGCGGCGCGGTTGATGATGGCGCCGGCGGCGCGGGCGGCCTTGATGGCCACGTTGAGCATGGGGTGCAGATTGGGGGACGACATAAATTGTGGAGGCGTTGGGGGCGCGCGGACATTCCGCGGCCCCGTTGGGCTGGAAGAGCAAAAACGCCGTCCGGCGATGCGGGCGGCGACAATAGGCCAGATTCTACCCGTCTTGCCTGTTTTTGATGCAAACCGACCCGTCCAGCCCCGGATTCCGCACCCGCTTCGTCCTGATCCAGACCAGCCACGCCGGCAATGTGGGCGCGGCGGCCCGGGCGCTCAAGGTCATGGGCTTCGACGAACTGGTGCTGGTGCAGCCGCGCTGGGCCAATGTGCTGCGGCGCCAGGAAACCATCGAACGCGCCAGCGGTGCCAACGATGTGCTGGACAAAGCCCGTATCGTCGAGACCCTGGACGAGGCGCTCGAGGGCATGACGCATCTGTGCGCCACGGCCATGACCCCGCGTGACTTCGGCCCACCCACGCGTGCGCCGCGCGAACATTTCGCCCAGCTGGCCCAGACCGCCACCCCGGAGGCCGGCGCGCAGGGCGTGGCCTTTCTCTTTGGCTCCGAGCGCTTCGGCATGCGCAACGAGGACGTGTACCGCTGCCATACCTGCCTGAGCATTCCCACCAACCCGGCCTTCGGCTCGCTCAACCTGGCCGCAGCCGTGCAGCTCATTGCCTATGAATGGCGGCAGGCCCTGGGCGGCTACGCCGTGCAGGAAGCCACGACGCCACCGGTGCGGGCCGACGCGCCCCAGGTGGCTGGTCTGCTGGCGCACCTGGAACAGGCCCTGGTGGCGGTGGATTTCCTCGACCCGGAGGCGCCCAAGAAGCTCATGCCCCGCCTCAACGCCCTGTTCAATCGCGCGCAACTGACCCAGGAGGAAGTCCATATCCTCAGGGGTGTCGCCAAGGCCATGTTGCAAACAGCGTCTAAGGCCAGCAAGTAAACTGCCGCCATGTTTGCCCGCCTCCGCTCCGACATCCAGTGCATCCTCGACCGCGACCCGGCCGCGCGCAGCGCCTGGGAGGTGCTGACCTGCTACCCGGGCCTGCATGCCATCGTGATGCACCGCTGGGGCCACTGGTGCTGGACGCACGGCCTCAAGTGGCTGGGGCGCTTCATCTCCCACATCAGCCGCTGGCTCACGGGCATCGAGATCCACCCGGGGGCGAAGATCGGCCAGCGCGTCTTCATCGACCACGGCATGGGCGTGGTCATCGGCGAGACCGCCGAGGTCGGCGACGGCTGCACCATCTACCACGGCGTCACGCTGGGCGGCACCTCGCTCTACAAGGGCACCAAGCGTCACCCCACGCTGGGCAAGGACGTGGTGGTCAGCGCCGGTGCCAAGGTGCTGGGCGGCTTCGAGGTGGGTGACGGCGCCAAGATCGGCAGCAATGCGGTGGTGATCAAGCCGGTGCCCGCGGGTGCCACGGCCGTGGGTATTCCGGCGCGCATCATCCCGTCCAAGGAAGGGCAGAGCGCCGATGTGACCGCGCCCGAGCGCAAGTTCACGGCCTACGGCATCACGCAGGAGGACGATCCGCTGAGCCAGGCCTTACGTGGCCTGATCGACAACGCCTCGGGCCATGAGCACCAGATCGCGCTGCTGTGGCAGGCCATCGAGAAGCTCTCGGCCAGCAAGGCTGCGGCCGACTGCGTGCCCTGTGACGCGGCGCGCGAAGAGCAGTTCGAGAAGGACAAGCTCAACCAGCTGATCGGCAAGTAGGGCCTGTTCGCACTTGAGAAATCAGTGCGAACAGGCCCCGCTCAGCGGCGGCGTGCTCCGAGCACGTTGACGGCCAGCCCGCCCATCACCAGCGCTGCGGCGCCCAGCTTCCAGGCCTGCAGCGGTTCACCCAGGATCAGCGCCGAGCTGCCCATGCCGAAGACCGGGATCAGCAGGGCCATGGGCGTGATGGTGGCGGCCGGGTGCCGCGCCAGCAGCCAGCCCCAGGCACCGAAGCCGAACAGCGTGTTGCCCAGGGCCTGCCAGAGCATGGCGGCCCAGGCGGCGAGACTGGCACGCGGCAGCGCTTCGGTGATGGCAGCCGTGCCTTCGAACCACAAGCTCAGCACCAGCAGGGGCGGCACGGCAAACACGCTGTTCCAGACCATGAAGCCCAGCATGTCGACTTTCCCGATGCTGCGCGAGACCACATTGGCGCAGGCCCAGCAGAAGGCGCCGCTGAGCGCCAGGCCCAGGCCCAGGGGGGTGACATCGGCATGGGTCTGCGCAAAGCTCTGCCAGGCGATCAGCGCAAAGCCCGTGGTGGCCAGGGCCAGGCCGGCGAACTGGATGCGCGGCATGCGTTCGTGCTGCAGCCAGGCCACGAGCAGCAGGGTCATGAAGACCTGGGACTGCATGAGCAGCGAGGCCAGGCCGGGCGTCACGTCGCTGCGCATGGACAGGAAGAGCAGGCCGAACATGAAGCCCATGAGCACGCCATAGCCCACGAGGTAGCGCCAGGCCACGGCCGGGCGGCGGATGAAGAAGAGCCAGGGCAGGGCGCTGAGGGCGAAGCGCATCGTGGCTAGCAGCAGGGGCGGCAGCTCGGTGAGGCCGAACTTGATGACCACGAAATTGCTGCCCCAGACCGCGACCACGGCGAGGGCGAGCAGCAGGTGCGTCAGCGGCACGGGGGACTCAGGCCTTGGGCGCGCGGATGGCCGACTTGGGGCGGAAGGCCTTGCAGACCTCGTCGTTGGTTTCCATGTAGGGGCCGCCGATCAGGTCCACGCAATAGGGCACGGCAGCAAAGATGCCGGCGACGATGGACTTGCCTTCGGCATCCTTGAGACCTTCGAGCGTTTCCTGGATGGACTTGGGCTGGCCCGGCAGGTTGATGATCAGGCTCTGGTCGCGAATCACGGCGACCTGGCGTGAGAGGATGGCCGTGGGCACGAACTTCAGGCTGATCTGGCGCATCTGCTCGCCGAAGCCCGGCATCTCCTTGTGCGCCACCGCCAGCGTGGCCTCGGGCGTGACGTCGCGCAGGGCCGGACCGGTGCCGCCGGTGGTCAACACCAGCGAGCAGCCGGCGTCCACCAGCTCGATCAGCGTGGCGCTGATGCGCGCCTGCTCGTCGGGGATGAGGCGCGGTTCGAAGGTGATGGGGTTCTTCAGGGCACGTGTCAGCCAGTCCTGCAGCGCAGGCAGGCCCTTGTCTTCGTAGACACCGCTGGAAGCGCGGTCGCTGATCGACACGATGCCGATCTTGAGAGGGTCGAAATTACTCATCGGGGTTCTCCGCATCGGACGCATCGACGGAAGCAAGCAGCTCGCGCACCAGCTGGAAGATCTCGCGGTAGGCGCGGCCCTGGCGCGGCGCCAGGCCCTGCGACACGGCGGCCTTGTCCACGGGCGGAGCGTCCTTGCGGGCCTGGCGCACCAGGGCGCGCAGCTGCTGGGTGTCGGTCTGCGGGAAATCGTTGATCCACTGCGCCACGGCCTCGTCGCTGGCGATCAGGCGGTCGCGCCACTGCTCGGCCGTGTGCAGCAGGGCGGTCTCGCGGGCCGAAGGCATGTGCTGTTCGATCAGGGCCGCGCGTGCGGCCTCGCGCACCTCGGGGTCGAGCTGGCGCATCAGTTTGCCCACGAACTGCATCTGGCGGCGCTTGCCTTCGAAGTTGGTGATGCGTTTGGCCTCGGCCAGGGCGTCGACCAGCTTGTCCGGCAGGTCGAGTTTGGCCATGAGGTCGGCGCGCAGGGTGAGCAGCTCTTCGCCGAGCTTCTGCAGTTCGGTGCTCTCGCGCTTGAGGTCGGTACGGCTGATGTCCACGTCGCCCTTGAGCTCGCGTTTGAGCTCCAGGTCCAGTTCGCTGCCTTCGGCGACGAACTGGCCTTTGACGTAGTAGCCTTTTTTGGGTTTGCGGGACATGGGGACTATTTCTGCGGCCCGGTGGGCCGCGTGCACGGGCAAGTATCATAGCTGCGCCATGAACAAACCCGATCCCCGTGCCCGCAGCGGCAACGACAGCGGCTTCAGCTACCGCCGCGACACTTTCGAAGAACTCGTGGACGCCGCGCTGGCGCACGCCAGGAAGCTCGGGGCCACCGACGCCGGGGCCGAGGCCTCCGAGGGCTGCGGCCTGAGCGTCTCGGTGCGCAAGGGTGAGCTCGAGAACGTGGAGCGCAACCGTGACAAGTCGCTTGGCGTCACGGTCTACATCGGCCAGCGCCGCGGCAATGCCAGCACCTCCGACTTCTCGCGTGCGGCGATCGAGCAGACCGTGCAGGCGGCCTACGACATCGCCCGCTTCACGGCCGAAGACCCGGTGGCCGGCCTGCCCGACGCCGAGGACATCGTGCGCCACGACGAGGCGGGTCGCGATCTCGACCTCTTCCATCCCTGGACCCTCAGCAGCGAGGAGGCCGCGGAGATCGCGCGCGCTACCGAGGCCGCGGCCTTCAAGACCGACAAGCGCATCACCAACAGCGAGGGCGCGGCCGTCTCGGCCCAGCAGTCGCATTTCTTCAGCGCCCACACGCGCGGTTTCCGTGGCGGTTACGCCAGCTCGCGCCATTCCATCTCGGTCTCGCCCATCGCGGGCAGGGGCGAGGACATGCAGCGCGACTACTGGTACAGCTCGCACCGCCACCCGGAGGACCTGGCCCTGCCCGAAGCCATCGGCCGCTACGCCGCCGAGCGCGCGCTGAGCCGCCTCAAGGCACGCAAGATCAGTACCCGCGAAGTGCCCGTGCTTTTCGAATCGCCGCTGGCCGCCGGCCTGCTGGGCGCGCTGGTGCAGGCGCTCAGCGGCGGTTCGCTCTACCGCAAGAGCTCCTTCCTGCTCGACTCCCTGGGCACGCAGGTGCTGCCCGGCCATATCGATGTGCTCGAGGATCCCTTCCTGCTGCGCGGCAAGGGCAGCTCGCCCTTCGATGAGGAAGGTGTGCGCGTCAAGCCGCGTTCGGTTATCGCCTCTGGTCGTGTGGAGGGCTATTTCCTCAGCAGCTACTCGGCGCGCAAGCTGGGCATGAAGACCACGGGCAATGCCGGTGGCTCGCACAACCTGATCCTGAGCTCACGCCTGACGCAGGCGGGCGACGACCTCGACGCCATGCTGGAAAAGCTTGGCACCGGTCTGTTCGTGACCGAGCTCATGGGCCAGGGCGTGAACTACGTGACGGGCGACTACTCGCGCGGCGCCAGCGGCTACTGGGTGGAGAAGGGCCGCATCGCCTACCCGGTGCAGGAGATCACCATCGCCGGCAACATGAAGGACATGCTCATGGGCATCACGGCCGTTGGCGCCGACGCCTACAACTACGGTGCCAAGACCGTGGGGTCCATTCTGATCAACCGGATGAAGGTGGCGGGCAGCTAAGCCCGGCACCTGCGCGACAGGGGGCTGGCCCCTGTGCTTTTAGCATCGGTGGGACGCTGTCCAGTGAGCCCGCCCCATGCATCCATCACCGCAAGACCTGGCTGATGCCAATCTGATCGAAGCCGTGCGCGAGCATGCGCGCTGGCAGTCGCCCTGTACCTTGAGCGAGGACGGCGGCGTGCTGCTCATGGCCGGCGCCAATGACTATCCGGGAGCCTTCCGCAATTGCGTGCTGCGTGTCGATCCCCGTGTGCCGGCGCATGAGGTGCTGGATCGGGCCCGCGCCTTCTTCCGAACGCAGGGGCGCGGCTACACCCTGCTGGCCCGTGCCCGCCGTGACGCGGATCTGATCGAGACGCTGCAGGCTGCGGGCATGACGCCGCTGGCCGACAGCCCCTGCATGCTGGTCGAGGCACCGGTGGCCGAGGCCGTGCTGCCCGCGGGCATCCGCATCGAGCGCCTGCGCGAGCTGCGTCATGTGCAGGACGTGGTGCGCATCAATGCCGAGGCCTACGAGGCGCTCCGGTTGCCGGCTGCTGAAACGCGGGCGTTTTTCGGCAAGCCGCAGGCCCTGCTGTCACCGCGGGTGCGCGGCTTCGTGGCCTATCGCGGGGAGGAGCCGGTCTCCACCGCCATGACACTGTTCAGCGGCGCGGGGGCCGGGGTCTACTGGGTGGGGACGGCGGCCGGCGCCCAGCGCATGGGCCTGGCCGAACTCTGTACCCGGCTGGCCACCAACGCCGGTTTTGTGGCCGGCGCGCACGCGGTGACGCTGCAGGCCAGTCCGCTGGGCGAGCCCATCTACCGGCGCATGGGCTACACGGTCTACGATCGCCAGCTGCGCTTTCGCTTCCCGGCGCTCTGACGCCAGCGGGGTGCTCAGGTCACCGGTGCCGGATTGAAAAGCACCAAGGCCGTGCTGCGTGAAGAGGCCTTCGGGCCGAGCAGCCTTGGGTGCGTCCGGCCAGCGTGGCCCAGGCCCTGCAGGTGCTGCATGCCGTGGGTGACTCGCTGACTTTCACGGTCCGGGGCGTGAAGACGGAAAGTGCGGATGTGCAGGCTCTGGTGCGTGGTGCCATGGCCATTGCCGGTCGTGTGCTCTTCTCTGGTGTGCCAACGGGCGTGGCCGTCACGGCGGCCCAGCGGCACTCCCACGAGAGCACCTCGGTGGGCGAGGCCGCACTGGCGTGTTTCATGCGCCCGGTCAGCCTGCAGGATGCGCTGGTCTGCCTCACGGCACGACAAGGCCGTCCGCTCTGATCCTGCGGTAGCTGCCTTCGCGCCTGACGAAGCGCGTCCAGCAGTGTCGACGGGTGCCGCTCTCGCGGTGGAGCGCCCCCGCGTCCTGTCGCCATCGTCCATGCACACGCAAAAGTCCAGGCATGCAGGCGCATGTCCTCTCTCGTCCGGGTGCGGTGAGGCTTGGGCGCGTCATCTGTCTGACCGGATGCTGACCTCGGGCAAAACTATCGCGTTATGCCTTGACGGTGTTGGGGCAAAACTTTGAGAATGGCCCGACAGAATTTTTCAGGGAGTCGTCTCAGCGATAACACCATAGTGAGGCGGACACATTAGGAATCGAGGCTTATGCAGTGGTTGAAGAATCTCAAGATCGGTGTGCGTCTGGGCGTTGCTTTCTGCGCACTGCTGCTCCTGCTGGTGTTCAGTTCGTGGATGGGAGTCTTGGGTGTCAGCAGGACCTTTGACGGCCTCAAGGACATGGCGGACAACAACGTCCGGCCCATCGAGTACCTAAGTACTATCGCCATCCTGAACCAGCGCAACAGTGTGCTGCTGCAGGACATGATGCTGGAGCCCACGGCCGAGAATCTCAATGGTCGCAACGGCGAACTGACCCAAAATACCAGCAAGATCGACAAGGCCTGGGCCGACTACATGGCCACGAATCTGTCGAGCCGCGAGAAGGCCCTCGTGCCCAAGTTTGTCGAAGTACGTAAGCAGTACCTGGACGAGGCGTTGAACCCGCTGCGTCAGGCAGCGATGGCGAATCAGCAGGAGCTTGCGCAGCGCATCTACAAGGAGAAGGTCCGCTCCCTGTCCACCCCCGTGGCGGCCACGCTCGACGAATTGATCGCAATCCAGGTCGAGTTGGCTGATGAAACCTACACGCTGGCCTCGCAGGACAAGCGATCGACCAGCACGCTGATCGTGGTAGCCACCGTGGTGGCCCTCGTGCTGGGCGGAACCCTGTCCTGGTTCATTACGCATTCCATTACCGGACCTGTAGCCCAGGCTGTGGCTTTTTCCGGCGAAGTTGCCGGTGGCAACCTGACGGCACGTGTGGAGAGCACCGGCAAGGACGAGCTGGGTCATCTGCTTATTAGCCTGCGTTCCATGCAAGACAACCTAATTGCCGTGGTTTCGCGCGTGCGTCAGGGCAGTGACTCGGTCTCAACCGCCAGTGCGGAGGTGGCCCAGGGCAACCAGGATCTGAGCGCACGCACCGAGAGCCAGGCCAGTGCGCTTGAAGAGACCGCGGCGTCTATGGAGGAGCTGAGCTCGACCGTCAAACAGAATGCAGAGAATGCCCGTCAGGCCAACCAGCTCGCGCAAAGCGCCTCCACCGTTGCCGTGCAGGGCGGTGAGGTCGTGACCCAGGTGGTTGACACCATGCGAGGCATCAGCGACAGCTCGCGCAAGATCGCTGAGATCATCAATGTCATTGACGGCATTGCCTTTCAGACCAACATTCTCGCGCTCAACGCGGCGGTGGAAGCAGCGCGCGCTGGAGAGCAGGGCCGCGGCTTTGCCGTGGTGGCCGGCGAGGTACGCAGCCTGGCAGGTCGCAGCGCCGAGGCGGCGAAGGAGATCAAACAGCTCATCTCCGACAGCGTGAGCCGCGTTGACCAAGGCACGCGTCTGGCGGACCAGGCTGGTGCCAAGATGCAAGACATCGTGGCGAGCATCCAGCGTGTGACCGACATCATGGGTGAAATCAGTGCGGCCAGCAGCGAACAGAGCCAGGGCGTGGCCCAGATCGGCGAAGCGGTGACGAACATGGACCAGGTCACCCAGCAGAATGCCGCATTGGTCGAGGAGATGGCCGCTGCTGCGAGCAGCCTCAGAAGCCACGCCCAGGACCTGGTCCAGGCGGTATCGGTGTTCAAGCTGGGGGCCGCGCAGACTCATCCATCGCCGCTACCTGCGCCGCGCGCTCTGGCCGTCGTGCCCGGCATGCTACCCAAGTCGAGGCCTCAGCCTGTGACCGTTTCAAGGATGGCGGCCCATCAGCCGGTGGCGCCTGCGTCGTCCGGCAAACAGCTTGTCAAAGCCGGCGACGATGAGGGGGATTGGACTTCGTTCTGAACTGGCGCGGCCAAGTCAGCCCGCCAGCGCGGCCTTGACGGCAGCCGAGACCTGGCCCATCTCGGCCTTGCCGGCCAGGCGGGTCTTGACCACGCCCATGACCTTGCCCATGTCGCCCGGGCCCTTGGCGCCAAGTTCGGCCACGATGGCTTTCACCTCGGCCGCTACTTCCTCGGCCGAGAGGCGCTGGGGCAGGTAGGCCTCGAGCACCTTGATCTCCGCGGTCTCCTTGTCGGCCAGGTCCTGGCGCGCGGCCTGCACATAGGCGGCCACCGAGTCCTTGCGCTGCTTGATCAGCTTGTCCACGATGGACACCACGGTGGCGTCATCCAGCGTGACGCGTTCGTCCACTTCCTTCTGCTTCATGGCGGCCAGCAGCAGGCGGATGGTGCCCAGGCGCTCGCTGTCCTTGGCGCGCATCGCGGCCTTCATGTCGTCGTTGATCTGGTCTTTGAGGGACATAGGAAATCTCCGGAGAAAAACAAAACCCGCGCCTGGCGTCCCGGGCGCGGGTTCTTGAAGAGCTTGAGGTCGAGGACCCCGCTGCGCCGATCAGTACAGCTTCTTGGGCAGCTGCATCGAGCGGATGCGCTTGTAGTTGCGCTTGACGGCGGCGGCCTTCTTGCGCTTGCGCTCGGCGGTGGGCTTCTCGTAGAACTCGCGGGCGCGCAGGTCGGTCAGCAGGCCCAGCTTTTCGATGGTGCGCTTGAAGCGGCGCAGGGCCACGTCAAACGGCTCGTTCTCTTTTACACGGATGGTCGTCATTACGTCATGGTTTCCGAAATGTGCGGACAGAGGGTGACTGGGAAGATCGGGCCCGGACGCCGTGTACGCGAAGTGCCCCGCCTGTAACTAGTATTTGGCCGGCGGGGCTATGCCAGCAAAGTCCGACATTATAGCGGGTCAGCCGAACCCGGCAACCCGCTCCGGGGACCCCAAAACCCATGGCCGCCATAGGCGGCCTGCCCCCTGGAGGGGGCGGCGCCCCACACGAAGTGGGGGCGCAGGGGGGAAACCTAGTGCGGCCGCAGGTCCTGGGCGAGCGCCACGCCGCAGGCGTGGGCGCTCGCCCAGGACCACTGGAAGTTGTAACCGCCCAGCCAGCCCGTCACATCCACCACCTCCCCGATGAAATACAGCCCCTGCTGCCTCTGCGCCTCCATCGTCTGGCCCGAGAGCTCCCGCGTGTCCACCCCGCCGGCCGTGACCTCGGCCTTGGCATAGCCCTCGGTGCCCGTGGGCGTGAGCTCCCAGCGGCTGAGTTTCTCGGCCAGGGCGGCCAGGACCTTGTCGCTGGCTTCGTTGACGGGACGCTGCCAGGCCGGGTCCTGCCCGGCCCAGGCTTCGGCCAGGCGGCTGGGCAGCAGAGCGGCCAGTTCGTTCACGATGAGCTTGCGCGAGCGCAGCTTGGCCTCGCTCAGCCGCGCGGCCAGGTCCTGCTCGGGCGCCAGGTTGATGCGGATGGGCGCGCCCGGCTTCCAGTAGCTCGAAATCTGCAGCACGCCCGGGCCCGAGAGACCGCGGTGGGTGAACAGCAGGTCTTCGAGGAAGGCCATGCGCTCCTTCTTGCTGCCGGTCTCGATCTGCACCGGCAGGGCCAGGCCGGACAGGCCGGCGTAGGGCGCCCAGGCGGTGCCGTCGAAGGTCAGAGGTACCAGGGCCGGGCGGGTCTCGACGATCTTCAGGCCGAATTGCTTGGCGATGCGGTAGCCGAAGTCCGTGGCGCCGATCTTGGGGATGGACAGGCCGCCGGTGGCAATCACCAGCGCGCGGCTCTGCACCACGCCCTGGTCCGTGTCCAGTTCATAGCCCGCCGCGCCGTGGCGCACGGCCCGCACCCCGCACGGTTGCCAGCGTGTCACGCCGCCCTTGTCACACTCGCGCAGCAGCAGCTGGATGATGTCGTCGGCCGAGCGGTCGCAGAAGAGCTGGCCCTTGTGCTTTTCGTGGAAGGGGATGCCGTCGCGCTGCAGCAGGGCGATGAAGTCGGCCGGGGTGTAGCGCGAGAGGGCCGAGCGGCAGAAGTTCGGGTTTTCGCTGATGAAATGCTTGTGCGGCTGGCGAACATCGATGTCACGGTTGGTGAAGTTGCAGCGCCCGCCGCCCGAGATGCGGATCTTTTCCGCCACCTTGGCCGCATGGTCGATGAGCAGGACCTTGAGACCACGCTGCCCGGCCACGCCGGCACAGAACAGGCCGGCCGCGCCCGCGCCGACTACCACCACATCAAACTGTTGCATGGCCCGCAGTGTAGCGAGCGCGGTCGGCGCGCCGTGCTCAGGCCGCGAGCTTGTTCCGGTCGGCCAGCACCGCCGCCTTGCGTGTCAGTCCGTCGATCTCGCCCGTGATGTCGGAGAGCACGTTGGCCACCACCGCGAACTCGCGGCCGTGCTGGCCGGCGCGCGCCGCCATGATCTGGGCGTTGAAGCTCACCACCTTGGCTTCCTTGGCCACGCTCTGGATGTCGCCCACGATGCCCGCGAGCTCCTTCATCATGGCTTCGGACTTGGCCTTGCTAACCTCGTCGAAGGCCGTGGTCGCGGTGTTGAGTGCTTCGAGGATGCGGTCGGTCAGGCCTACGAGCTCGATCAGCGACTCGGCCACGCTCGGGGCCTGGCGTTTGATCTGCTCCAGCGTGCGTTGCATGAGTTGCATGAATTCCGTGATCACGGGGCCGACGCCGCGCGGGCCGTGGTAGGTGGACTCGATCTTTTCGGCGGCGGCCTTCTCCAGCTGCTGGAGGGTGCCCAGCAGGTGCTGCTGGCTTTCGCTGAAGACCTGCAGGCTGCGCTGGGCGGCCTCGAACTTCTGCGCATCGCCGCGCGAGGCCAGCAGGGTCTGCAGGATCATGCGCTGCGAGAGCATGCGCTGGCGTGCGGCGAGGTTGACGAGCGAGAGGCCCTGGATGTGCGCAGGCAGCTCCCTCTTCTGGAGCGTGGTGACGGTGCGTGGGGTGAAGGTCGTGACGGAGTAAGAGCTTGTGTTCATGGCAGGCACCGCGGTAAGGCAGGGCCCGATGACATGCGCCCTGCTCAGGTACCCCAAGCAAGCCGCGGGCCAGCCTCTTGCAGCTGCTGCAAGACCTGCAGCACCTCACCCACGACGATGATGCAGGGGCTACCGAGTTCTTCACGCACCAGGGTGGCGTGCAGCTGTTCCAGGGTGGTGAGCGCCTGGCGCTGCGTGGGCAGGCTGGCGTGCTGCACCAGGGCTACGGGTGTGCTGCCCGGCAGGCCGCTGAGCAGGCCGGCTTCGATCTGCTGGGCACCGCTCACACCCATGTAGATCACCAGTGTGAGCTGCTCGGCGTGGGCCGTGGCGGCCAGGGCGGCCCAGTCGGGTGCGCGGCCGCCGGGTTTGGCGTGGCCGGTGATGAAGAGCACGCCGTGGGCATGGTCGCGGTGCGTGAGCGGTGCGCCCAGGCTGCTCACGGCGGCCAGGCCCGAGGTGATGCCGTTGACGACCTCCACGCGGATGCCCGCTTCACCCAGGTGCTGCACCTCTTCGCCGCCGCGACCGAAGACATAGGGGTCGCCGCCCTTGAGGCGCACTACATGCTCGCCCTCGCGCACCGCGGTGATCATGAGCTTTTCGATGAAAGACTGCGGCGTGGACGTGCAGCCACCGCGTTTGCCCACGTGCACGATGCGTGCGCCGGGCCGGGCATGCACGAGCACGGCCTCGTTGACCAGGTCGTCGACCAGGATCACGGTGGCGCGCGCGATAGCCTTGACGGCCTTGAGCGTGAGCAGATCGGGGTCGCCGGGGCCGGCGCCCACGAGGGTGCAGGAACCGGTGAGAGGCAGGGTGTGCATGTTCATGGGGTGGTTCATGCAAGCTTCATGCCGCCTGCTTCAGTGGCACGGTGCGTCGCACCAGGCGCTGCAGCTCGGGCACGCAGGAGCCGCAGTTGCTGCCGCACTTCAGGGTCTGCTGCAGGGCGGCCAGGCGCTCGCTGTCGTTGCCGCTGCATTGCGCCAGCGTGCCGGTGATGGCGTCTTCGTTCACATTGAAGCAGGTGCAGACCTGGCGGCTGCGTGCGGGCATGGCCACCGGGGCCTGGGCGCCGGCCAGCAGGATCAGGCGGCCATAACTTTGCGCCGGCAGTTCCTGCTGCAGCAGGCTGCGGATCCAGCCCTCGGCGCTGGTGTCGCCAGCCAGCAGCACGGCGCGCAGCGTGGTCGTCTCGCCCTGGCGGTCAAGCAAGGCGGCACGGCGCTGGCCGCGCTTGCGGTCGGCGTAACGCAGCGTGCCGGCGGCGTCCAGGCCCAGCAGGGCCTCGATCTCGGCCAGCAGTTCGTCGGGCACGGGCTCGTGCGCCGCAGCGCGGAAGAGCAGGCCTGTGGGCTGGGCCCCGGTCTCGCCCTTGAGCGGCGCGGCGTTGGCAAAAGGCACGCAGCTCGCGAAGGGGAAGCGCAGCATGAGCTTGCGCAGGGCCTCGCGTGTGCTCAAGGCGCGGTCGGCCGGCAGCCAGGCCAGGCCCAGCAGGGTCCAGGGCAGTTCGGCCTTGAGGATCTTGACGGCCGCGTGCTTGAGCTCGGGCTGCTTGGAGCTGGGGCAGTAGCTGGAGGTGGTGAGCGCATTGACGCCGGCCAGGGGCTCGCCCGTGCTGCTGATGCCGCTGACAAACTCCGGGCCCCAGTGCATGGCCATGAAGGCCTGGCCGCTGGCCAGTTCCTCGCTGGCCTGCAGCGGCACGAGGATGGAGCCGCGCTTGCTGGTCACGTGGACCAGCTCGCCTTCCTTGAGCCCGCGACGCGCCATGTCGCTGGCGTTCATCTGCACCGTGGGTTCGGCCACATGACCGAAGAGGCGGCCCAGGGTGCCGGTGCGGCTCATGCCATGCCACTGGTCGCGCAGGCGGCCCGTGGTCAGCGCGAAGGGGAAGCGCGATTCGCGCGGCTCGGCCACGGGCTTGTAGGCCACGGCGGCAAAGTGAGCACGGCCGTCTTCGGTGGGGAAGACGCCGTCTTCGTAGAGGCGAGCCTTGCCTTCGGTAGCGCCGGGTTTCAGGGGCCACTGCCGCGGACGCTCTTCGAGCATGGCATAGCTCATGCCGGTGATGTCCAGGTCGCGCCCACGTGTGGACTCACGGTGTTCGTTCCAGACCGACTCCGGCGTTTCGTAGGGGAAGAGTTCGCTGCGCGGGCCGATGCCCAGGGCTTGCAGGCGGCGCGCGAAATCCACGCCGATGCGCCAGTCGTGGCGCGTCTCGCCCGGCGCGGCCACAGCGGGGCGCACGCGTGTGATGCAGCGCTCGCTGTTGGTCACGGTGCCGTCCTTTTCGCCCCAGGTGGTGGCGGGCAGCAGCAGGTCGGCATAGTCGCAGGTGCTGGTGGTGAGGAAGGCCTCCTGCACCACGACGAATTCGGCGCGCTGCAGGGCGCGGCGCACGGTGCTCAGGTCCGGCATGCTCTGTGCGGGGTTGGTGCACGCTATCCACAGCGCCTTGATCTCACCGTCGGCCGCGGCCTGGAACATTTCCACCGCCGTCTTGCCCGGCTTCTCGGGCACCGAAGGAATGCCCCAGAGCGCTGCGACTTCGGCGCGGTGTTGCGGGTTGGCCAGATCACGGTGGGCGCTCAGCAGATTGGCCAAGCCACCGACTTCGCGCCCACCCATGGCATTGGGCTGGCCCGTGAGCGAGAAAGGCCCGGCGCCCGCTTTGCCGATCTGGCCCGTGGCCAGGTGCAGGTTGATGAGCGCGGCGTTTTTGGCCGTGCCGCTGCTGCTCTGGTTCAGGCCCTGGCAGTAGAGGCTGAGCGTGGCCTTCGAGGTGGCGAAAAGGCGGGCCGCTTCGTACAGCGTGTCCTTGGGGATGCCGCAGGTCTGCACCACCATGTCCGGCGTGTAGTCGCGCACCAGGGCCTTGAGCGCGTCGAAGCCCGTGGTGTGATGGGCGATGTAGCGCGCATCGGTCCAGCCTTCCCAGAGCATCAGGTGCAGCATGCCGTGATAGAGCGCCACGTCGGTGCCGGGCTGGATCTGCACAAACAGGTCGGCCGTGCCGGCGGTGTCGGTGCGGCGCGGGTCCACGACGACGATCTTCATCTCCGGGCGGTTTTTCTTGGCCTCCTCGATGCGGCGGAACAGGATGGGGTGGGCCCAGGCCGCGTTGGAGCCGGTGATGAAAAGGCAGTCGGCGTGGTTGACGTCCTCGTAGCTGGCGGGCGGTGCGTCGGCGCCGAGCGTGAGCTTGTAGCCGGCCACGGCGCTGCTCATGCACAGGCGCGAGTTGGTGTCGATGTTGTTGGTGCCGATCAGCCCCTTGGCCAGCTTGTTGTAGACGTAGTAGTCCTCGGTGAGCAGCTGCCCGCTCACATAGAAGCCCACGGCGTCGGGGCCATGCGTGCGGATGGTGTCGGCAAAACGTTTGGCCGCGAGGTCCAGCGCGGTGTCCCAGGCCAGGGGCTGGGGCGCGGCATCGCGCTGCAGTCGTTGCATGGGTTGCAGCAGGCGCGCCTGCTGCGTCACCTCGGGGGCGGCCGTGAGGTGCAGGGTGGAGCCCTTGGAGCACAGGCGGCCGAAGTTGGCCGGATGATCGGGATCCCCGCGCACTCCGATGATCTGGTCGCGCCGCGACTCGATGATGACGCCACAGCCTACGCCGCAGTAGGGACAGGTGGAGCGAGTTTCCTTATGCATGCAAAGTCCCTACGGAGGCGTCTCCATGGTCCGCACCGCGGTGAGCGGCGTTAGCCGCTACACCGCAGTAGGGACAGGTGGAGCGAGTTTCCTTATGCATGCCGGGCCCTCGACTGTCTCGTGATGCCTTGGGACTCAGGCGCAGGATGCCGTCTTGCGCGTGCAGGGGCCGGCCACGGGCGGGGCGATGTCCAGCGCCAGCGTCGCGAGTTCCTTGCCGTCCAGATGCACCGTGCCGTCCACCACCTTGACGGCGAAGCGCGGCGTGCTGCCCTCATCCGGTGCGCGGGCGCAGCCCGTGTCCAGGCCGATGGTCCAGTTGTGCAGCGGGCAGGCCACGCTGGTGCCGAAGACGATGCCTTGCGAGAGCGGGCCACCCTTGTGCGGGCAGCGGTCGAGCAGGGCGAAGACCTGGTCCTGGTCGTTGCGGAACACGGCCACGGCCATGCCTAGTGGGCGCATTACGCGGCGCGAGCCCAGCACAGGGATGTCATCGACGCGGCAGATGGGCTTCCATTCACTCATATCCATACTCCTCAAGCTTTCAATCCGGCGTACAGGCCGGTGATGCGGTCCATGACGGCGAGCAGGTTTTCGCTGGTCACGAACATGTCGGACAGGGCTTTGGGGCCGGCGCCGTTGATCTCTTTCAGCGCCAGATCGAAGAACAGCCACTGGTTGTCTGCCAGGGCCAGCTGGTCTTTGATGGGGCTGGTGGCTTCGGGCGCGTTGCGCAGCAGCTCCATGGCGCTGAGGAATTCCCCGCGCGCCTTGGCAATCTCGGCCTGGGCCTGGGCGGGCTCCACCTTCAGCGTGGCGGCGTAGAAGAACTTGGCCATGCGCTGCGAGAGCATGCGCTGGCGACCCGCGATGTTGACCAGCTTGCCCACGGGCTTGCTGGACACGGCCTCGTACTGCACCGTGCCCTGGTGGGCCAGGGCCAGCACGCGCGCATCGGTGTCCAGCAGGGCACCCGCACCGTCGCGGCTGGGGTGCTTGCCGACCAGCGCGCCCTTGTACTCGCTCCAGGCGCCTTCGAGGTCCGCATAGGTCTTGCGCAGCTCGGCGTTGGGGGCGTAGGTCTTGAGCTCGACCAGCTGGCGGTCGAACAGGGCCATGGAGCGGTCCAGCACCAGCTGGGCCGAGGCGCTCTCGGTCCTGTGCACCAGGGCCAGCCAGGCCTTGGCCATGCGCTGCGAGAGCATGCGCTGGCGGCCGGCCTTGTTGATGGCGTCGTTGAGGTCCAGCACCTGGGCCCGGGCGTCCAGACCCAGGCCGGCCGTGCCGGCGAGGATGAGCAGGTCGCGGCGCTTCATGTCGACACCCTTTCGACCTGGATCGGGATGAACTGGCGCGTGTCGACCCGGGCCTTGTCGGTCTCGAACCAGGGATCGGGCTCGCCGTCCAGCGCGTACTGCAGGCGCTCCCACAGAGCCTTGCGACCTTCGTGGTCGTCGAGGATCTTTTTCTTCACATAGTCCAGGCCCACGCGGTTCACGTAGTGCACCGTGCGTTCCAGGTACCAGCCTTCTTCGCGGTAGAGCTGCATGAAGGCACCGGTGTATTCCAGCACTTCCTCGGCGGTCTTGAGCTTGGTGAAGAAATGCGCCACCTCGGTCTTGATGCCACCGTTGCCGGCGATGTGCATCTCCCAGCCGGAATCGACACCGATGATGCCCACGTCCTTGATGCCGGCCTCGGCGCAGTTGCGTGGGCAGCCCGAGACGGCGAACTTGACCTTGTGCGGGGCATACATGCGCCACATGGCGCGCTCCAGGTCCTTGCCCATCTGGGTGCTGTCCTGCGTGCCCATGCGGCACCATTCGCTGCCCACGCAGGTCTTCACCGTGCGCAGGGCCTTGGCGTAGGCGTGGCCGCTGGGCATGCCGATGTCGTTCCACACGGCCTGCAGGTCTTCCTTCTTCACACCCAGCAGGTCGATGCGCTGGCCGCCCGTGACCTTGACGGTGGGGATCTTGTACTTGTCCACCGCGTTGGCGATGCGGCGCAGCTCGTCGGCCGTGGTCTCGCCGCCCCACATGCGCGGGATGACGCTGTAGGTGCCGTCCTTCTGGATGTTGGCGTGGCTGCGCTCGTTGATGAAGCGGCTCTGCGGGTCGTCCTTGGCCTCCTTGGGCCAGCTGGAGATCAGGTAGTAGTTGACGGCCGGGCGGCAGCTGGCGCAGCCGTTGGGCGTCTTCCAGTTCATGAACTGGAAGACGGAGTCTATAGTCAGCAGCTTGTTGGCCACGATGGCCTCGCGCACGGCCTGGTGGCCGTGGTCCGTGCAGCCGCACATGGCCTTGGTCTTGGGCGTGGCCGAGTAGTCGCCACCGGCCGTGAACATGAGGATCTGTTCCACCAGGCCCGTACAGGAGCCGCAGGAGGCGCTGGCCTTGGTGTGCTTGCGCACCTCGTCCAGGGTGAACAGGCCCTTGTCCTTGATGGCCTTGCAGATCGTGCCCTTGGTTACGCCGTTGCAGCCGCAGACCTCGTCGCTGTCGGCCATGGCGGCGGCCTTGCTGTGGCCCTCGTGGCCGGCGTCGCCGATGTTCGATTCGCCGAACATCAGCTTGTCGCGGATGTCGCTGACCGTGCGCCCGTCGCGCAGCAGCTTGAAGTACCAGCTGCCGTCCACCGTGTCGCCGTAGAGGCAGGCGCCGATGAGCTTGTCGTCCTTGAGCACCAGCTTCTTGTAGACGCCGCCGGCCGGGTCGCTCATCACGATCTCTTCCGTGTCCTCGCCGCCCATGAAGTTGCCGGCGGAAAACAGGTCGATGCCCGTGACCTTGAGCTTGGTGGAGGTGAGCGAACCCGTGTAGCGGCCGATGCCGAATTGCGCCAGGTGGTTGGCCAGCACCTTGCCCTGCTCGAACAGCGGGGCCACCAGGCCGTAGGCAATGCCACGGTGGGCCGCGCATTCGCCCACGGCGTAGATACGCGCGTCGGTCGTGGTCTGCAGCGTGTCGTTGACCACGATGCCGCGGTTCACGTGCAGCTTCATCTTCTCGGCCAGCGCCGTGTTGGGGCGGATACCCACGGCCATGACCACCAGATCGGCGGGTACTTCCGAGCCGTCCTTGAACTTCACGGCCTTGACGCGGCCATCGGCCCCGCCCACCAGTTCCTGCGTCTGGGCACCGATCAGGAACTTCATGCCGCGGTCTTCCAGCGACTTCTGCAGCATCTTGCCGGCGACGTCGTCGAGCTGGCGCTCCATCAGCCAGGGCATCACGTGCACCACGCTGACCGTCATGCCGCGTTTCATCAGGCCGTTGGCCGCTTCCAGGCCCAGCAGGCCACCACCGATGACGACCGCGTGCTTGTACTTGGCGGCGGCTTCGATCATGGCCTCGGTGTCCGCGATATCGCGGTAGGCCAGTACGCCCCGGAGGTCCTTGCCCGGCACGGGCAAGATGAAGGGGTTGGAGCCCGTGGCCAGGATCAGGCGGTCGTACTCGGCGCTGATGGCCTCGCCCTGGGCGTTGGTGGCATGTACCACCCGCTTGACGCGGTCCACGTCGTTGACCGTGTAGCCCGCGTGCAGGGTGATGCCGTTGTCCCGATACCAGGCCCAGTCGTTGAGGATGATCTCCTCGAGCTTCTGTTCGCCCGCCAGCACCGGCGAGAGCAGGATACGGTTGTAGTTGGGGTGGGGCTCGGCCCCGAAGACCGTGATCTCGTACAGATCGGGCGCGATCTTCAGCAGTTCTTCCAGCGAGCGCACCCCGGCCATGCCGTTGCCGATCATCACCAGCTTGAGTTTCTTCATCGCCAACTCTCCGTCATTCAAATAAGGCGTGCCAAACAAAAAAGGCGTCCACAGATGAACTGCCGCGGGGCAGTGCATGTGTGGACGCCTTTGTCCTGGTTCATCACGGTGCGTCCTTGCACCAGATGAGTGTTTCCTGGCCTTCGGGGCCGGATCTGTGACGAATAACGCAAGGGCCGTGCCAGACCCGATCCAGGATCAGGCCGCCTTTTCCACGTGCCCCTGGCGCGTGTAGAGGAAGTCGATCACGGCCTTGCGGCAGTGCAGGTAGCGCGGGTCTTCGGCCAGTTCCACGCGCGAGCGCGGACGCGGCAGATCGACCGTGAGCACCTCGCCGATGGTGGCAGCGGGCCCGTTGGTCATCATCACGATCTTGTCGCTCAGCAGCACGGCCTCGTCCACGTCGTGCGTGACCATGACCACGGTGCTCTTCGTGCGGGCCACGATTTCCAGCAGCTCGTCCTGCAGCTTGGCGCGGGTGAGCGCATCCAGCGCGCCGAAGGGCTCGTCCATCAGCAGCACCTGGGGTTCCATGGACAGGGCGCGGGCGATGCCCACGCGCTGTTTCATGCCGCCCGAGATCTCGCCCGGGCGCTTCTGCGCGGCGTGCGTCAGGCCCACCAGGGCCAGGGCGGCTTCGGTGCGGGCCTTGAGCTGGGCCTTGTTCTCGGCCGGCGCGCCCGTGCTCTTGCTGGCCGCGCCGAAGACGCGTTCCACCGCGAGGTAGACGTTCTCGTAGCAGGTCAGCCAGGGCAGCAGGGAGTGGTTCTGGAACACCACGGCACGTTCGGGGCCGGGGCCCGCGATTTCGCGGTTGGCGCAGAGCAGCGCGCCGTTGGTGGGCGTGGTCAGGCCGGCGATCAGGTTGAGCAGGGTGGACTTGCCGCAGCCCGAGTGACCGATCAGGGCCACGAACTCGCCCTTGGCGACTGTGAGGTTGATGTCGCGCAGCGCGGGGAACAGGCCCTTGGCGGTCTTGAAGGTCTGCTCGACGCCCTGGACCTCGATGTACTTGGTGCTGAGGGATGCACTCATGACTTGACCTCCTCAAAGGTGAAGGCGGTGGCGAGCTTGATCAGGGCGAACTCGAGCACCAGGCCGACGATGCCGATCACGAAGATGGCGATGATGATGTTCTTGACGTTGAGGTTGTTCCACTCGTCCCAGACCCAGAAGCCGATGCCCACGCCGCCGGTCAGCATCTCGGCCGCGACGATTACCAGCCAGGCCGTGCCCACGGCCAGACGGACGCCGGTCAGCATGTAGGGCAGCACGGCGGGGAAGAGGATCTTGGTGACGATCTTCCATTCGGAGAGCTGGAGCACGCGCGCCACGTTCATGTAGTCCTGCGGCACACGCTGCACACCGACGGCGGTGTTGATGATCATGGGCCAGATCGAGCAGATGAAGATGGTCCAGATGGCCGCCGGGTTGGCGCCCTTGAAGACCAGCAGGCCGATCGGCAGCCAGGCCAGCGGCGAGACCGGGCGCAGCAGGCTGATCAGCGGGTTGAACATGCGGCTGAGAAACGTGAAGCGTCCGATCATGAAGCCGGCCGGGATGCCGACGAGGGCGGCCAGGCCGAAGCCCAGGGCCACGCGCTGCAGCGACATGAGCACATTCCAGCCTACCCCCTGGTCATTCGGGCCCTTGCGGTAGAAGGGATCGCTGAAAACCTCGACCGCCTGCGTCCAGGTCTCGGCCGGGCTGGGGATGCTGCTGCCGCTGGTGGAGGCAATCAGGGCCCAGATGCCGATCAGCAGGGCCAGGCCCAGCACGGGCGGGATGACGCGCAGCCACAGCCCGCGCCAGTCGTAGCCCGGAGCCTTGACGCTCGACGCCGGGGCGGGTGCAGCGGTCGCGGCCGCCGGAGCGGGCCGTGGCGCGGGAGCGCTCGGTGCCGCTTCCGGCACCAGGGCGGCGGGGGGATGAAACACGGCGCTGACCATGGTGTGCTCCTCAGGCTTTGATCTTGAAACTGTCGGCATACTTCTTCGGGTCCTTGCCGTCCCAGACCACGCCGTCGATCATCTTGCTGCTGCGCATGTCGCTCTTGGGCAGCGGGGCCTTGGCGGCGGTGGCAGCCTGCTTGTAGAGGTCGATGCGGTTGATCTGCCGTGCCACGGCCACGTAGTCGGGGTGCTCCTTGAGCAGGCCCCAGCGCTTGTGCTGGGTGAGGAACCACATGCCGTCGGAGAGGTAGGGGAAGTTCACCGCTCCCTCGTTGTAGAACTTCATGTGGTCGGGGTCGTCCCAGGTCTTGCCCAGGCCGTCCTGGTAGCGGCCCAGGATGCGCTGGTTGATCGCGTCCACGCTGGTGTTGACGTAGCTCTTGTCGGCCACGGTCTCGGCCATCTTGAGCTTGTTTTGCAGGCCGGCGTCGATCCACTTGCCGGCTTCGATGATGGCGGCCGTGACGGCCCGCGCGGTGTTGGGATACTTCTGCACGAAATCGGACGTGGTGCCCAGCACCTTTTCGGGGTGGTCCTTCCAGATCGCCTGTGTCGTGGTGGCCGTGATGCCGATGCCGTCCATGATGGCGCGGTGGTTCCACGGTTCACCCACGCAGAAGCCGTCCATATTGCCCACGCGCATGTTCGCCACCATCTGGGGCGGCGGCACAGTGATGACCTTGGCGTCCTTCATGGGATGGATGCCGTTGGCCGCCAGCCAGTAGTAGAGCCACATGGCGTGGGTGCCGGTGGGGAAGGTCTGGGCGAAGGTGTAGTCGCGTTTCTCGCTGGCCATGAGCTTGGCCAGGCCTTCGCCGTTGACGGCGCCCTTGTCGGCCAGTTTCTTGCTGAGCGTGATGGCCTGGCCGTTGTGGTTCAGGTTCATCAGCACGGCCATGTCCTTCTTGGGGCCGGAGACGCCGAGGTGCACGCCGTAGATCAGGCCGTAGAGCACATGGGCCATGTCGAGCTCGCCGTTGACGAGCTTGTCGCGCACGCCGGCCCAGCTGGCTTCCTTGGTGGGGATGATCTTGACCCCGTATTTCTGGTCGATGCCCAGCACCGAGGCCATCACCACGCTGGCGCAGTCGGTCAGCGGGATGAAGCCGATCCTGACTTCCTTCTTCTCGGGCGCGTCGGAGCCCGCGGCGTACACGGCGGCGCGCAGGGCAGGGGTCAGGCCCACGGCGCCGACGGCGGCGGCTTGCAGGACGGTGCGGCGGGACGGACCGGCGGCATTGGCGATCACGGGGTCTTGCATGATGAACTCCAGTACGGGCGAGGCAGAAACAAAAACGGCATCCATCCCACCGCCGCCTAGTCGGGTTGCGGGGAATGGACGCCGTTGTCCAGGGACGTCTCGATGAGACCTGGGTCAGGCCTTCATTGGCCCGACTTGTCAGCTGTTAAGCAGATACCGTGCCAGGCCTTGCGCAGGCTGGGGTTCAAGGAGGAAACCCTTTGAAAACAAGGGTTTGCAGTAGATCCGGGCGGTTCCGGTCAGGACGCGTGAGCGGTGCAGGGGCACTTTTATTGTGCGTTGCACCACGAGGCGTGCATGCCGGCCTAGAGATAGTCGGACATGGCCAGCACGGTCTTGGCCACGTCGACCAGACGCCGGCCCTGGTTCATGGCCGTCTGGCGCAGCATCTTGTACGCCTCGTCCTCGCTGAGCTGGCGTGAGGCCATGAGCAGGCCCTTGGCGCGTTCGATCACCTTGCGCTCGTTGAGCGCGGCGCGCGCGGTCTCGAGCTCGTCGCTCATGGCCTGCAGACGGCGCGACTGCTCCTGCACCATGCCCAGGATGGAGCGCTCCAGATGCGGGCCCAGCAGGGCCGGCGGTTCGTTGCCGGCATCGCCGGCCTGGCGCTGCAGCGCGTCCAGGATGGCCTGCTGGTCCCGCAGGTCCGCGTGCGCCTGGGCGATGCGTTCGTCGCAGAGCAGGCGCAGGTTGGCGGCCAGCTGGTCTTCGAAGCGCTTCATCGCGTCGATGCGCTGCGTGCAGGCCTCGTACCAGGCGGGGCTGGCGTTGGGGTCCAGCGTGCCGTCGACGCTGGCCGAGGCCAGGCGGCGCATGCGCTCGAGCGTGGCCTGGGCCTCGGCCGGCTGGCTGCTGTGCCAGGCGTTGCGCACCGCTTCGTCGGAGAAGTCGGTGAAAACCTGCAGGCAAGCCTCCTGGGCCTCGATCAGGTGTTGCCACTGCTGGCGCTGCACCGCGTCGATGCGGCCCGAGGCGTAGGTGGCACCGCCATAGGCGCGCTCCTGGCCCGCGTACTCCTTGCCTTGCAGGAAATGGAAGAGCGCCACCAGGGCGCGCGAGATCTTGGGGTCGGTCGCGCTGTCGGCGGCCTCGAAGACCACGTTGAGCAGGCCGGCGATCAGGCGCGTGTAGACGCTTGTGGCTTCTTCGCCGCCCACGGCCTGGGTGGCGATACGCTGGCGCAAGGCGGGCAGGCCTTCGAGCGCATGCAGCACGAAGGCGATGCGGCTGAACAGGCGTGCACCATTGCGTACGCGTCGGGCGTCGGTGTCGAGCGCGTCCAGGCGCGTCAGCACCTGGGCCTGCACGGCCTCGCAGTCCGCCACCTGCTGCTGCCGCTCCCCGGCAAAACGCGCGCCACGCGAGGCCAGGTAGACGTTGGAGATGCCGCGTTCGCGCTGCAGCGCATGCACGAGGCGGCCGATGACGCCGACCAGCTCGCTGGTCAGCGCCAGGTGTTCGAGCTCGCTGATTTCGCACTGGCGGGCGGCAACCAGGAAATTCAGTCCGGCATTCATGGTGGTCAGGTGTTTTTATTATTCAGCAAAGGCGGGTTCTTTGGCGTTCGTTGCGCAGGCACCGGATCGGGGCATGGTGCACACCATCGATACATCAGGTGGCCAGCGTCCAGTCATCAGTCGGGCGCATGGCATAGAATCAGCCCTGCTCCGGGGTGTCGTCCGCGCAAGCGGAGGGCTGAGATGGTGGGAAGTGATCCCGATACCGAACCCGTGAACTTGACTCGGATCATACCGACGTAAGAAGAGCTGTCTGCAGGCCTTTCCGTCCTGCCACACCTTTCGGAGCACATGTGCCGGGCACAGAAAGAAAGGACGTCGTGGCAGAGACTCTCCAAGCATCGTCGATCAGCGCAGCCGGACCCGTGCCGGACCTGCTGGCCTTCATCGCGCGCGACGATGCGGGCGAGGCGGAGTTTGACGCCCTGGCCCTGCGCCTCTTCGCCCACCAGTTCCAGCACAACCCGGCCTTCCAGAAGTTCTGCCAGCAGCGCGGTCGCACCCCGCGCACGGTCAAGCGCTGGCAGGACATTCCGGCCGTGCCCATCAACGGTTTCAAGGACCTGACGCTGAGCTGTGTGCCGACCGGACAGTGCGCGCGTGTCTTCCAGACCAGCGGCACCACACGCGGCGACGTCAAGGGCCGGCACTGGCACCCGGACCTTGCGGTCTACGACCTGTCGATGACGCGCAACTTCCGCCAGCGTTTCATGGCGGGGCGCGCCAGGATGCGCATGGGCGTGCTGTTTCCGGACGAACAGCTCATGCCCAACTCCTCGCTGGCGCATTACCTGGCGCTGGCCCTGCATCATTTCGGCACGCCCGACAGCCGTTACTACCTCGACAGCGCCGGCCTGCAGCTCGACGCACTGTGCGCCACGATGGAACAGGTGCAGAAGAGCGGCGAGCCCTTTGCGCTGCTGGGTGCGAGCTACAGCTTCGTGCACCTGATCGACGCCTTGCAGGCACGTGGCTTGCGCTTCACGCTCCCCGCGGGCAGCCGCCTGATGGACACCGGCGGCTTCAAGGGCCAGTCGCGAGAGATGGACATGGAGGAGTTCTACGAGACCCTGTCTGCCACTTTCGGCGTGCCGCGCAGCGCCTGCATCAATATGTACGGCATGACGGAGCTCAGCACGCAGTTCTACGACGCGGGCAATCCCACGCTGCCGGCCGTCAAGTCGGGTCCGCACTGGATCCGCAGCCGTGTGCTGGATCCGCTCACGGGGCAGGAAGTCCCCCGGGGCGAACGCGGCATCCTCGCGCACACCGACCTGGGCAACTACAACTCCGTCACCACCATCCTGACCGAGGACGTGGGCGTGGCGGTGGACGGCGGCTTTCTCCTGCTGGGCCGCGCCCAGGGCGCACAGGCCAAGGGCTGCTCACTGGCGGTGGACGAATTTCTGAAGGCAGCACGCGCATGAACGTACAGGCCGCACATCTGCCGGGGCTGGACCTGAAGGCGGTCCCATGGCACACGCTCACGTTTGGCGAGGGTACGCAGCGTGTGGATCTGGGCGTGCCCAAGCTCACGCCCGAGCAATTGCAAACATTGGCCCGCCATGTGCGCACGCAGGGCGGGGCGCAGATCCGGGCGCTCTCGGTCACGCAGATCATCGCTGCGATCGACCGCGCCATCGCGCGCCTGCTCGACACGCAGGACCCGTACCGCTGCGAACTCGACCAGCTGCTGCCGAGGATCACAGGCTTCGATGCCGAGATGGTGCGCCTGGGCCTCAACGCCTACCTCAAGACCTTCCGCGCGCCCCAGCTGCAGCGCTTCGTGGCCGAGGACTTTGCCAACCCCAAGCTGCTCGACGAATTCCAGCCGCGCGCCAAGGGCGGTATGGCGCGCGCCCTCGGTCCCGAGCTGCTGGTCCATGTCTGGGCCGGCAATGTGCCGGGCCTGCCGCTGTGGAGCCTGGTCTGCGGCCTGCTGGTCAAGGCGCCGGCCGTGGGCAAGACGGCCAGCGCCGAGCCCTTGGTCGCCGCGCTCTTCGCGCGCCTGCTGGCCGAGGTCGAGCCGCGCTTGGCCGATGCCCTGGCCGTGGTCTGGTTCAAGGGCGGCGACATGGAGAGCGAGCGTGCGCTCTATGCCGAGGCCGACACCGTGCTGGCCTACGGCGGCAACGAGACGCTGGCCGCGCTGCGGCAACAGCTGCCGGTGACCACCCGCTTCCTGCCGCATGGCCACAAGCTCAGCGTGGGCCTGGTCTCGGCCGCCGCGCTCGATGCCCAGCACCTGGCTGCGCTGGTGCGTGCCGCTGCGCTGGACGTGGTGCGCTACGAGCAGCAGGGCTGTTATTCGCCGCACATCTTTTACGTGGCCCGCGGCGGGCGCGTGAGCCCGCGCGAGTTCGCCCAGGCCCTGGCCGGCGAGCTCTCGGCCCTGCAGCACAAGTTCGCGCGCCGCGCGCTGAGCCTGGAGGAAGCGGCCAGCGTGGCTGGCTGGCGCCAGTGGCAGGAGTTAAAGGGCCAGGACGGCTCGGTGGAGCTGATCGGCGATGCGCAGGCCAGCTGGGCCGTGGCTTATGCGGACCGCGCCGGCCCCTTGCTGCCTTGCGCGCTGAACCGCACGGTGCAGGTGCAGGCCGTGGCCGCGCTCGACGAGACCTTGCCCTTGCTGGCCGCACAGCGCGACTTCCTGCAGACCGTCGGTGTGGCTGCCTCCCCCGAGGAGCTGCACGCGCTGGCCGAAGGCCTGGGCCGTGCCGGCGCTACACGCATCTGCGCCCTGGGCCAGATGACCGCGCCCGAGGCCGGCTGGCATCACGACGGGCGTTTCAGCCTGCTGGACCTGGTGCGCATGGTCGAGATCGAAGCTTCGGCCGAGGCGGCGGCCGAACCCTACGCACGCTACCGGGATTGACATGAGTACCGCGCCCTTCCTCGACATGCGTCAGGTGAGCTACACCTTCCCGGGCTGGCCGCCCGTGGTGCAGCGTGTGGACTGGGATATCGCGCCAGGCGAATTCCATTGCCTCGTGGGTCGCAGCGGCTGCGGCAAGACCACCCTGCTCAAGCTGGCCGCCGGCCTGCTCCGCCCGGACGAGGGCACGGTGCTGCTGCAGGGCCGGCCCCTGCCGGCACCCGGGCCGCAGATCGGCTTCGTGTTCCAGCAGCCCACGCTGCTGGACTGGCTCAGCGTGCGCGACAACGTGCTGCTGCCGCTGAGCCTGCAGGGCAAAGTCAGAGCCGACGACGTGGCGCGCGCCGAGGCGCTGCTGGCCCAGCTGGGCCTGGGCGCGCATCTGCAGCATCGCCCGCGCCAGCTCTCGGGCGGTCAGCAGAGCCGGGTGGCGATCGCGCGGGCGCTGCTGCCCGGGCCGTCCATCCTGCTGATGGACGAGCCCTTCGCCGCGCTCGATGCCATCACACGCGAGGAACTGCAGGATGCGCTGCTGGCCGTCTGCCGTGAACGCGGCACACCGGTGTTTTTCGTGACCCACGACATCGCCGAGGCGGTCTACCTGGCCGACCGGGTGGCCGTGATGGATGCGGGCCGCATCCGCCACGACGTGCGCGTGGCGCTGCCGCGTCCGCGCGTCCAGGATGTGCGCTACAGCGCCGCGTTTAATGCGCTCTGTGCCGAGTTGCGGCATGCGATGGACGGGGAGGGCATCGTATGAGATATCCCCGTCTGTTGGCCCTTGCACTTCTGGTGCTGCTCCTGCTCGCCTGGGAATGGGCCGTGCAGGCCTTCAAGTTCTCGCCGCTGGTCCTGCCCGCGCCCAGCGTGATCGGCGCTGCGCTCGGCCGCGGCCTGGCCACGGGCTACCTCTGGCCGCACATCGTCCAGACCCTGCTGGAACTGGGGCTGGGGCTGGGCCTGGGGGTGCTGCTGGGTTTTGCCGGCGGCGTGCTGCTGGGCGAATCGGCCTTGTTGCGCCGCGTGCTCATGCCCTATGTGGTGACCAGCCAGGTCGTGCCCAAGCTGGCGCTGCTGCCGCTCTTCATTGTCTGGTTCGGTTTCGGCACCACGCCCACGGTGGTGATCACGGCGCTGATCTGCTTCTTCCCGCTGCTGGAGAACACGCTCACGGGCATCGCGCAGGTGGATGCGGCGCGCCTGGAGTTGTTCCGCATGCTGGGCGCCACACGCGCCCAGACCCTGTGGCGGCTCAAGCTGCCGGCCAGCCTGCCCGCCATCCTGGCCGGCCTGCGCGTGGCCGTGGTGCTGGCCCTCGTGGGTGCCGTGGTCGGCGAGTTCATCGGCGCCAGCCAGGGCCTGGGCGCGCTGATCATCGCCGCCCAGGGCTCCATGGACACGCCGCTGATGTTCGCCGTGCTGCTGCTGATCACCGTCATCGGCCTGCTGCTCTACGAGGCCACGCTGTGGCTGGAGCGCAAGTTGCTGACCACCTATTCCTTTTCTTCGAACTGAGGACGACAACATGAAACGACACACCCTGCGTTCCCTGCTGGCCCTGGCTGCGCTGAGCCTGTTCGGGGCCGCAGCCAGCGCCCAGGACAGCAAGCTCGAGAAAATCACCATGGCCAGCTGGGGCGGGCCGATCTCCGAAGTGACCAACCTGCTGGTCGAGCCCGACAAGGGCTTCTTCCGCGCGCGCGGCATCGAGCTGGTCTACATGCCCGGTACGGGCGGCGGGGACGCGGTACGCAACCTGCTCAGCGGCCAGGCCGACGTGGCCTTCACCGACCCCGGTTCCTTCTACGCCGCGCTGGACAAGGGCGAGAAGCTGCGCGCCATCTACGACATCTACCCGCAGAACGTCTTCAACGTGGTCTCGCTCAAGAGCGCCAATATCCGCAAGCCCGCGGATCTCAAGGGCAAGAAGATCGGCGTCTACAGCCTGTCCAGCGGCACCCTGGCCAATCTGCAGCTGCTGCTCAACCAGGCCGGCCTGAGCACCAGGGACGTGACCATCGTCGTCACCGGCCTGCTCAACTTCGCGCCGCTGATGCAGGGCCAGGTGGACGCCACCGCCGCCACCGACACCGGCCTGCTGGTGGCGCGCGCCCGCGGCGTGGGCGAGGTCAACGTCATCGAGGTGCGCGACTCGCTCAATCTCTCCAGCGACCTCTTCGTGGTGCGCGAGGAGACCTACCAGAAGCGCAAGGACGTGCTCAAGCGCTTCCTCGCCGCCTACCGCGACAGCGCCCAGTGGATGATGGACCAGCCCGAAGAGGCGGCCAGGCTCGCCGTCAAGCGCGCCATCAACGGCCAGAACGAGGCCGTGAACCTGGAGGTGATCAAGCTGCGCAACGCCACCAGCGTCTCGCCGCTGACGCAGAAGAACGGCCTGGGCGCCATCGACGTCGACATGCTGCAGAAAGGCGCCGTGGCCTGGAAGCAGATCGGCCTGATCGAGCGTGATCTCGACATGAAGGCCGTGGTCAGCCAGGACCTGTTGCCGGGCAAGAAGTGATCATGAAATTCCAGGGCCAGGTCATCCTCGTCACCGGTGCCAGCCGCGGCATCGGCGCGGCCATCGCGCGCGCCTTTGCGGCCGAAGGTGGCTTCGCGGTCGTCAACTACCTGCGCAACGAGGCTGCGGCCGAGGCCGTGGTGGCGGACTGCAAGGCCGCCGGTGGCGATGCCTGGGCGATCCGTGCCGACGTGGGCGACATGGCCCAGGTACAGGCCCTGGTGGCGCAGGTGCAGTCCGAGCTGGGCCGCATCGACGTGCTGGTGAACAACGCCTTCGCGCCCTATCGCTTTGATCCTGAGCAGCGCAAGCGCTACTGGGAGACCGACTGGGCCGATTACCAGGCCCAGTTCGAGGGCGCGGTGCGCACGACCCATCAGGTGACGCAGGCCGTGCTGCCCGCCATGCGCCAGCGCGCCCAGGGCTGCATCATCAACCTCGCCAGCGACCTGGTCGAGCGGCCCGTGGTGCCCTACCACGACTACGCCACGGCCAAGTCCGCGCTCGTGGGTTACTCGCGCAACCTCGCGGCCGAGCTGGGCCCCCTGGGCATCCGCGTGAACTGCGTGGCGCCGGGCCTGGTCTACCCGACCGACGCAAGCCGGGCCACCAAGGAGGACGTCAAGGAAGCCATCGTGGCCCAGACCCCGTTGCGCCGCATCGCGCGGCCCGAAGACGTGGCCGGTCCGGTGCTCTTCCTCGCTTCGGACTGGAGCCGTTTCATGACGGGTCAGGTGCTGGTGGTCGACGGCGGCCTCGTGATGCGCTGAAACCCGGTGGGGGCGAGGGCCAGGGGCCTTGGCCTACACTCGCCGCATGACAGATGTGGCACCGCTGATCCTCGGCATCGAATCCTCCTGCGACGAAACGGGCGTGGCCCTGGTTGAATCGCAGGCCAGCGGTGTGCCCAAGCTGCTCTCGCACGCCCTCTACAGCCAGATCGAGATGCATCAGGCCTATGGCGGCGTGGTGCCCGAGCTGGCCAGCCGCGACCACATCCGCCGGGTGCTGCCCCTGACGAAGCAGGTCATGGCCGAGGCCGGCAAGTCCCTCAAAGACATTGACGTCGTGGCCTACACACGCGGCCCGGGCCTGGCCGGTGCGCTTCTGGTCGGCGCGGGCGTGGCCTGCGCGATGGGCACGGCCCTGGGCAAACCCGTGCTGGGTGTGCACCACCTCGAAGGCCATCTGCTCTCGCCTTTCCTGAGCGTTGACCCGCCGGAGTTTCCCTTCGTCGCCCTGCTGGTCTCGGGCGGCCACACCCAGCTCATGCGCGTGGACGGCGTGGGCCGCTACGAGATGCTGGGCGAAACCATCGACGACGCGGCGGGCGAGGCCTTCGACAAATCAGCCAAGCTCATGGGCCTGGGCTATCCGGGCGGACCGGCCCTCGCGAAACTGGCGGAGCAGGGCGAGGGCACGGCCTTCAAGCTGCCGCGCCCGCTGCTGCACAGCGGCAACCTCGACTTCTCGTTTGCAGGTCTGAAGACCGCCGTGCTCACGCAGGCGCAGCGCCTGGGTGACGAACTGGAGCCTCGCAAGGCGGACCTGGCCGCTTCCACCCAGGCCGCCATCGTCGAGGTGCTGGTGAAGAAGTCATTGGCCGCGCTGGACCAGACGGGCATGAAGCGCCTGGTCGTGGCCGGCGGCGTGGGGGCCAACAAGCTGCTGCGCGAACAGCTCAATGCCGCGTGCATGAAGCGCAAGGTGCGTGTGCACTACCCCGAGCTGCACCTGTGCACCGACAACGGCGCCATGATCGCCATGGCCGCCGCCATGCGCCTGCAGGCGGGCCAGCAGGAAGCGACGCGCGCCTATACCTTCGAGGTCAAGCCGCGCTGGCCGCTGGATGCGATCAGCCAGTCGGTCTGAGTACGCATTGGGCAGAAAAAAGGCCGCGAACTTCGCGGCCTTTCTCTTTGGGGACGGGGATCAGTTGATCGCCAGCTTCACAGCCTTGCTCTCGGGCAGCACCTTGGCCAGCTTCAGCGTGAGCACGCCGTTTTCCAGCTTGGCCTCGCTCTTGCTCACGTCGATGTCCTGCGGCAGCTCGTAGGCGGCCTTGTACTGGCGCTTGGCTTCGGGCAGGGTCTCGATGCGGATCACATTGCCTTCGATGCCAATGGACAGCTGCTCACGGCTGACGCCGGGGACGTCGAAGGTGAATTCGTAGGCCGGGTTCTCGCTGGTGCTGGCTTCAGCAGCGGGCGTGGTTTCGCCGAAGAAACGGTCGAAGGCGCGCAGCGAGGGGGCGAAGGCGGAACGGCGGATGACGGGGACAAACAGCATGGTCTTACTCCTTGGAGGTTGATCGGGGTCCGGGAGCGGGTGCGTCGCCGGCCGTGGGGGATAACTGGGCACGGGATGAAATTTTTTCAAGGGCGGGGTGGGTGGCTAAATTTTTGAAATCGAGGTCTTGAAAAGGCTGGAGCCGGTGTTATTTCTCCCGGCCCTGCGGGCGGGACGGAGGGTGGCAGGCACAATGAACGGCTCCAGAACCGATTGCTGATCCATGCGCCAAGTCATCCTCGACCTCGAAGAATCCAAGATCCGTGAAGTGGCCAATGCCGGCCTGGGGCGCAGTGACGTGCTGGCCTTCTGGTTCGGCGAGGGTGACGAGGTGACGCCGGACTTCATCCGCCAGGCGGCGATCGACTCCCTGCGGCAGGGCGAGACCTTCTACAGCCACAACCTGGGTCTGCCCGAGCTGCGTGCGGCCCTGGCCCTGCACCTGACGCGCCTGCACGGCACGGTGGCGCCGGACCGCCTGGCCATCACCTCGGGTGGGGTCAATGCGCTGATGATCGCCATGCAGGCGCTGCTCGAAGCCGGCGACGAGGTGGCCATCGTCACCCCCGTCTGGCCCAACCTCACGGCGCAGCCGCGCATCCTGGGTGCGAAGCTCAAGCCCGTGCCGCTCAGGCCCGTGGCCGGAGCCTGGACGCTGGACCTGGAGGCCCTGCTGGCGGCCGTGACGCCGGCCACGAAGGTGCTGGTGCTCAATGCACCGAGCAACCCCACGGGCTGGACGCTGACGCGGGCCGAGCAGGAGCGCATCCTGGACCACTGCCGCCGCACCGGCACCTGGATCCTGGCCGACGAGGTCTATTCCCAGCTGTATTACGAGGATGACCGGGCCAACGGCTGCGCGCCGAGCTTCCTGGACATCGCCTCGTCGGAGGACCGGCTCATGGTGGTGGGCAGCTTCTCCAAGGCCTTCCTGATGACGGGCTGGCGCCTGGGCTGGCTGGTGCTGCCGCCCGCGTCCACGCACGACGTGGGCAAACTCATCGAGTTCAACACCTCCTGCGCCAGCGTCTTCACCCAGCGCGCGGCCGTGGCGGCCCTGCAGCGGGCCGGGGAGATCACGCCGCGGGTGGTGGCGCACCTCAAGACCTGCCGCGACACCCTGCTGCCCCTGCTGCAGGCTGTGCCGGGGGTGGAGCTGGCCAGGCCGGCGGCCGGCATGTACGCCTTTTTCCGGTTGGCGGGCTACCCGGATGCGGTGGACACGGCCAAACGCCTGGTGCGCGAGGCCGGCCTGGGCCTGGCGCCGGGCGAGGCCTTTGCCCCGGAATCGGCGGGCTGGCTGCGCTGGTGCTTTGCTTCCAAAGACCCGCAGCGCCTGGCGCAGGGGGTGGTGCGGTTGCGGGCTTGGCTGGAGCGTGCGAAGTAAGTAGCTGCTCGCAGAGCCGGGATTGGGCTATAATCTGCGGGTTTTGCGGCCTGCAAGGGTCTGCAAGATGCACGCCGGCAGCAGTTCCAGCCACCGGCGCAAGTTGAAAACCCTGGGACGTTCCGGCCACATGGACCGGCGTTCCGCTTTACAGGAAACATGAAATGATCGCCTCCAGCATCAAGGCCGAAGTCATCAAGGCCAATGCCCGCGCCGCCGCCGATACCGGTAGCCCCGAAGTCCAGGTCGCCCTGCTGACCGCCCGTATCAACGAGCTGACCCCCCACTTCAAGACCCACGCCAAGGACCACCATGGCCGCCGCGGCCTGCTGCGCATGGTGAGCCGTCGCCGCAAGCTGCTGGACTACCTGAAGTCCAAGGATGCCGACCGCTACGTGGCCTTGATCCAGAAGCTGGGTCTGCGCAAGTAAGCGTGCATCGCACATGAATCAAGGCGCCTGAGTTAGCTCGTCTGGCTCAGGCGCTTTGCACTTCGGAGCAGGCAAAAACAGAGCGAAGCTGTGTCATTCCAGAGGAAATCGGGCCGATCTCCTCGATGTTCTCTGGAATGGCATCGTGTTCTGTGATGCGGGCTCCGGGCCGTAAGGGGAGGCGGCACTGTCCTCCCCGACAACGAACAGGAGAACTCACATGAGCATGTTCAACAAGATCACCAAGACCTTCCAGTGGGGCCAGCACACGGTCACCATGGAAACCGGCGAAATCGCGCGCCAATCCAGCGGCGCCGTGATGCTGGGCATGGACGGCACCGTGGTGCTCGCCACCGTGGTCGCCAAGACCGACGCCAAGGCCGGCCAGGACTTCTTCCCCCTGACCGTCGACTACATCGAGAAGACCTATGCCGCCGGCAAGATCCCCGGCAGCTTCTTCAAGCGTGAAGGCCGTCCCAGCGAGCTGGAGACCCTGACCAGCCGCCTGATCGACCGTCCGATCCGCCCGCTGTTCCCCGAAGGCTTCTTCAACGAAGTGCAGGTGGTGATCCACACCCTGTCGCTGAACCCCGAAGTCGACGCCGACATCGCCGCCATGATCGCCACCTCGGCGGCCCTGTCGGTCTCCGGCATCCCCTTCAACGGCCCCATCGGCGCCGCGCGCGTTGGCTACATCAACGGTGAATACGTCCTGAACCCGGGCCAGACCCAGCGCAAGGACAGCCAGATGGACCTGGTGGTCGCCGGTACCGAAGCCGCCGTGCTGATGGTGGAATCCGAAGCCCAGCAGCTGTCCGAAGAGATCATGCTGGGCGCCGTGGTCTTCGGCCACGAGCAAGGCAAGATCGCCATCAACGCTATCCATGAGCTGGTGCGCGACGCTGGCAAGCCGGTCTGGGACTGGAAGGCCCCGGCCAAGGACGAGGCCCTGATCGCCAAGGTCCAGGGCCTGGCCAAGGCCAAGCTCGAAGCCGCCTACCAGATCCGCAACAAGCAGGCCCGCACGCAAGCCTGCCGCGCCGCCTATGCCGACGTGATGGCCGGCCTCAAGGCCGATGGCGTGGAATTCGACAGCGTGGCTGTCGAAGGCCTGCTGTTCGAGATCGAAGCCAAGATCGTGCGTGGCCAGATCCTGGCCGGCGAGCCGCGCATCGACGGCCGCGACACGCGCACCGTGCGCCCCATCGAGATCCGAAACGGCGTGCTGCCGCGCACCCACGGTTCCTCGCTGTTCACGCGCGGCGAGACCCAGGCCCTGGTGATCACCACCCTGGGCACCGAGCGCGACGCGCAGCGCATCGACGCGCTGGCCGGCGAGTTCGAAGACCGCTTCATGCTGCACTACAACATGCCTCCCTTCGCGACCGGCGAGACCGGCCGCGTGGGCAGCCCCAAGCGCCGCGAGATCGGCCACGGCCGTCTGGCCAAGCGCGCCCTCGTCGCCGTGCTGCCGACCAAGGAAGAGTTCCCCTACACCATGCGCGTGGTGTCCGAGATCACCGAGTCCAACGGCTCCTCGTCCATGGCTTCGGTCTGCGGCGGCTGCCTGTCGCTGATGGACGCCGGCGTGCCGATGAAGGCCCACGTGGCCGGCATCGCCATGGGCCTGATCAAGGAAGACAACCGCTTCGCCGTGCTGACCGACATCCTGGGTGACGAAGATCATCTGGGTGACATGGACTTCAAGGTGGCCGGTACCACCAACGGCATCACCGCCCTGCAGATGGACATCAAGATCCAGGGCATCACCAAGGAAATCATGCAGGTCGCCCTGGCCCAGGCCAAGGAAGCGCGCATGCACATCCTGGGCAAGATGCAGGAAGCCGTGGCCGAGGCCAAGACCGAGGTGTCGCAGTTCGCCCCGCGCCTGTACACCATGAAGATCAACCCCGAGAAGATCCGTGACGTGATCGGCAAGGGCGGCGCCGTGATCCGCGCGCTGACCGAAGAGACCGGCACCCAGATCGACATCGCGGAAGACGGCACCATCACCATCGCCTCCACCGACGGCGCCAAGGCCGACGAGGCCAAGCGCCGCATCGCCGAGATCACGGCCGAAGTCGAAATCGGCAAGGTCTACGAAGGCCCGATCACCAAGATCCTGGACTTCGGCGCCCTGGTCAACCTGCTGCCCGGCAAGGATGGCCTGCTGCACATCAGCCAGATCGCCCATGAGCGCGTCGAGAAGGTCACGGACTACCTGTCCGAAGGCCAGATCGTCAAGGTCAAGGTGCTCGAGACCGACGAGAAGGGCCGCGTCAAGCTGTCCATGAAGGCGCTGCTGGACCGTCCGGAACCGCAGCAGGCCCCGGCCGGCAGCGAGCAGGGCTGATTCCCGTTCATTGCGATTGAGCCGGCCACCCCGCCGCCGAGTCGGCGGGGCCCGGGTGAGAAGACCATGAAAGCCATCGAAATCACTTCCTACGGTGCGCCCGAGGTGCTGCGTCTGGGCCAGCGCCCCGACCCGGTGCCCGCGGCCGGCGAGCTGCTGATCCGCGTGGCCGCCAGCGGCATCAACCGCCCCGACGTGTTCCAGCGCCAGGGCAACTACCCGGTGCCGCCGGGCGCCTCCGACATTCCCGGCCTGGAAGTGGCCGGCGAGATCGTGGGCGGTAACGCCACCGAGCTCGCCGCGGCCGGCTTCAAGCTCGGCGACAAGGTCTGCGCCTTGGTGGCCGGTGGCGGCTATGCCGAGCTGTGCACGGCGCCCATCGCCCAGACCCTGCCGTATCCCAAGGGCCTGAGCGACGTGGAAGCGGCTTCGCTGCCCGAGACCTTCTTCACCGTCTGGAGCAATGTCTTCGACCGCTGCCATCTGCAGCCGGGCGAGACGCTGCTGATCCAGGGTGGGTCGAGTGGCATCGGCGTCACCGCTATCCAGCTGGCCAAGGCCTGGGGTGCCAAGGTCATCGTCACGGCGGGCAGCGACGAAAAATGCGCCGCCTGCCTGAAGCTGGGCGCCGACCATGCCATCAACTACAAGACGCAGGACTTCAAGGAAGAGGTCAAGCGTCTGACGGACGGCAAGGGTGTGGATGTGATCCTCGACATGGTGGGCGGCGAATACGTCGCGCGCGAGGTCGAGAGCCTGGCGGAAGATGGCCGCATCGTCATCATCGCCGTGCAGGGCGGTACCAAGAGCAGTTTCAACGCCGGTCTGGTGCTGCGCAAGCGCCTGACCATCACCGGCTCCACGCTGCGTCCGCGTCCCGTGGCCTTCAAGGCCGCCATCGCCCAGGCCTGCCTCAAGCACGCCTGGCCGCTGATCGAGGCCGGCAAGATCAAACCCGTGATCCACAGCACCTATGCGGCCGTCGATGCGGCCGATCCCACCGGCAGCGGTGCGGCCAAGGCGCATGCGCTGATGGAGTCGAACCAGCACATCGGCAAGATCGTGCTGACCTGGAGCAAGGCATGAGCACGAGAAAGCTGATTGCCGGCAACTGGAAGATGAACGGCGGCCTGGCCACCAACCAGACCCTGCTCAAGGGCATCCTCTCCGGACTGAAGGACCCGGCCTGCGACATCGCTGTCTGCGTGCCCGCGCCGTATTTCGCGCAGTGCCAGCAGCTGCTGGCCACCAGCCCGGTGGAGCTCGGTGCGCAGGACGTGTCTCAGCATGAGCTCGGCGCCTATACCGGCGAGGTCTCGGTGGCCATGCTCAAGGACTTCGGTGTGCGCTACGCCATCGTCGGCCATTCGGAGCGCCGCCAGTACCACGGCGAGACCGATGCCGCCGTGGCCGCCAAGGCCCAGCGCGCGCTGGCCAACGGCGTGACGCCCATTGTCTGCGTGGGCGAGACCCTGGCCGAGCGTGAAGCTAATCGGACCGAAGAAGTGGTCAAGCGCCAGCTGGCCGCCGTGATCCACCTCAACGGTCACTGCATCAGCGAGATCGTCGTGGCCTACGAGCCGGTCTGGGCCATCGGTACCGGCAAGACCGCGACGCCCGAGCAGGCGCAGCAGGTGCATGCCGTGCTGCGCGCGCAGCTCAAGGCGGCGACGCCGCATCCCGAGCGCGTGAAGATCCTCTACGGCGGCAGCATGAATGCGGCGAATGCCGCGCAGCTGCTGGCCCAGCCGGACATCGACGGCGGCCTGATCGGCGGCGCCTCGCTCAAGGCCCCGGATTTCCTGACCATCATCGCCGCGGCTAGCTGAGACCGCGCCAAGAATGCTACGAATTTAGGAGTGAACATGAGTTTCGTCGTATCCATCCTCATCACGGCGCAGATCCTCGCCGCCGTGGCCATGATCGGCCTGGTGCTGGTCCAGCATGGCAAGGGCGCCGACATGGGCGCCGCCTTCGGCAGTGGTTCCTCGGGCAGCCTCTTCGGCGCCAGCGGCAGCGCCAACTTCCTCTCGCGCACCACCGCCGTGCTGGCCACGGTGTTCTTCCTCTGCACGCTGGCGCTGGCCTATGTCGGCAATGCCAAGCCCGCGAGCTCCGGCAGCGTGCTGGAGAACCCCGCGGTGACCGCGCCGGCCGTGCCTGAAACGGCGTCCCAGATCCCGGGAGCAGCACCGTCCGGCACGGCGCCTGCATCCGAGCCCGCGGCACCTGCCGCACCGGGCCCGGCGCAGATTCCGGCGCGATGACCTGAGTCAAGATTTTCCGAATTTCTCCTCGGGGAGGGGGAGTAATTCGGGGTAAACTCTGAGGCTGCCGGTTGAGCCGATATCAACCCTCATGCGAGGCCGGCATCAGAGACTAGCCGTCGTGGTGAAATTGGTAGACACGCTATCTTGAGGGGGTAGTGGCGAAAGCTGTGCGAGTTCGAGTCTCGCCGACGGCACCAAAAAAACAACCGGTCGGGCAGCGCCCGGCCGGTCCAACGGTGATCAGCATTTCAAGATGAACCTCGATCAGTACCTCCCTGTCCTTCTGTTCATCTTGGTCGGCATCGCCGTCGGGGTCATCCCGCAGGTGATCGGCTACATCCTCGGGCCCAACCGTCCCGACGCGGCCAAAAACTCCCCCTACGAATGCGGCTTCGAGGCCTTTGAAGACGCGCGCATGAAGTTCGACGTGCGCTACTACCTCGTGGCCATCCTGTTCATCCTGTTCGACCTGGAAATCGCCTTCCTCTTCCCCTGGGCCGTGGCGCTCAAGGACGTGGGTGCGGTCGGCTTCTGGGCGGCCATGGTGTTCATCGCCATCCTCGTCGTGGGCTTTGTCTACGAGTGGAAAAAGGGCGCCCTGGACTGGGAATGAACTGAACTCTTGACGAGGAAGCAGCCATGATTGAAGGCGTGATGAAAGAAGGCTTCGTCACCACCAGCTACGACACGGTGGTGAACTGGGCCAAGACCGGCTCGCTCTGGCCCATGACCTTCGGTCTGGCCTGCTGCGCGGTGGAGATGATGCACGCGGCCGCCGCGCGCTACGACATCGCCCGCTTCGGCTCCGAGGTGTTCCGCGCCAGCCCGCGCCAGTCCGACCTGATGATCGTGGCCGGCACGCTGTGCAACAAGATGGCCCCGGCCCTGCGCAAGGTCTACGACCAGATGAGCGAGCCGCGCTGGGTCATCTCCATGGGTTCCTGCGCCAACGGCGGTGGCTACTACCACTACAGCTACTCCGTCGTGCGTGGCTGCGACCGCATCGTGCCGGTGGACGTCTACGTGCCGGGCTGCCCGCCCACGGCCGAGGCGCTGATCTACGGCATCATCCAGCTGCAACAGAAGGTCCGCCGCACGCAGACCATCGCGCGCGTCTGAACGGAGCAAGCTGATGACTGCTGTTGCCGTGAATCCCGAGGCCCTCAAGACTGCCGTGGCCGCCGCGCTCGGCGACAAGGTCCGTCGCATCGACCTGCGCCTGGGCGAGGTGACCGTCGAGGTCGCCGCCCGTGACTACCATGCCGCCGCCCTGATCCTGCGCGATGCGCCGGACTGCCGCTTCGAGCAGCTGATCGATCTCTGCGGGGTCGACTACTCCACCTGGGGCGACGGCGCCTGGGAGGGTGCGCGCTACGCCGTGGTCTCGCACCTGCTGTCCGTGAGCCTGAACCAGCGCGTGCGCCTGCGGGTCTTCGCGCCCGATGATGACTTCCCGGTCCTCGATTCGCTGACCGATGTCTGGCGCGCTGCCAACTGGTACGAGCGCGAGGCCTTCGACCTGTATGGCATCGTCTTCGAAGGCCACGACGACCTGCGCCGCATCCTGACCGACTACGGCTTCATCGGCCATCCCTTCCGCAAGGACTTCCCGCTCTCGGGTCACGTCGAGATGCGCTACGACGCCGAACTCAAGCGCGTGGTCTACCAGCCCGTGACCATCGAGCCGCGCGAGATCACGCCGCGCATCATCCGTGAAGACAACTACGGCGGGTTGAAATAACCATGGCTGAGATCAAGAACTACACCCTGAACTTCGGTCCCCAGCACCCGGCCGCGCACGGTGTGCTGCGCCTGGTGCTCGAGCTCGACGGCGAAGTCGTCCAGCGCGCCGACCCGCACATCGGCCTGCTGCACCGCGCCACCGAGAAGCTGGCCGAGAGCAAGACCTACATCCAGTCGCTGCCCTACATGGACCGCCTGGACTACGTCTCGATGATGTGCAACGAGCAGGCCTACTGCCTGGCCATCGAGAAGCTGCTGGGCATCGAGGTGCCGCTGCGTGCCAAGTACATCCGCACCATGTTCGGCGAGATCACGCGCCTGCTCAACCACCTGATGTGGCTGGGCTCGCACGGCAACGACTGCGGCAGCTCGACCATCCTGATCTACACCTTCCGCGAGCGCGAGGACCTCTTCGACATGTACGAGGCGGTGTCCGGCGCGCGCATGCACGCGGCCTACTTCCGTCCGGGTGGCGTCTACCGCGACCTGCCGGACAGCATGCCGCAGCACCAGCCCAACAAGATCCGCGGTTCGCGCTCGCTGGCCGAGCTCAACGCCAACCGCCAGGGCTCGCTGCTGGACTTCATCGACGACTTCTGCGCCCGTTTCCCCAAGTGCGTGGACGAGTACGAGACCCTGCTGACCGACAACCGCATCTGGAAGCAGCGCACCGTGGGTATCGGCGTCGTGACGGCCGAGCGCGCGCTCAACCTGGGCATGACCGGCCCCATGCTGCGCGGCTCGGGCGTGGCCTGGGATCTGCGCAAGACCCAGCCCTACGACGCCTACGACCGCGTGGACTTCGACATTCCCGTCGGCAAGACCGGCGACAGCTACGACCGCTACCTCGTGCGCGTGCAGGAGATGCGCGAGTCCAACCGCATCATCAAGCAGTGCGTGGACTGGCTGCGCGCCAACCCCGGCCCCGTCATCACCGACAACCACAAGGTGGCGCCGCCGGCCCGTGAGGCCATGAAGTCCAATATGGAAGAGCTGATCCACCACTTCAAGCTCTTCACCGAAGGTTTCCGCGTGCCCGCTGGCGAGGCCTATGCCGCTGTCGAGCATCCCAAGGGCGAGTTCGGCATCTACCTCGTGAGCGATGGCGCCAACAAGCCCTATCGCCTCAAGATCCGTGCCCCGGGCTTTGCCCATCTGGCCACGCTCGATGAGCTGGCGCGCGGCCACATGCTGGCCGATGCCGTCGCCATCATCGGCACCCTGGATATCGTGTTTGGAGAGATTGACCGATGATCTCTGAGTCCACCAAGGCGCGCTTCGCCAAGGAAGTCGCGAAATACCCGCCTGAGCAGAAGCAGTCGGCCGTCATGGCCTGCCTGTCCATCGTGCAGCAGGAGCAGGGCTACGTCAGCACCGAGAGCGAGGCCGAGGTCGCCGCCTACCTGGGCATGGCCCCGATGGCCGTGCACGAGGTCACGACCTTCTACAACATGTACAACCAGCGGCCGGTGGGCAAGTACAAGCTCAACGTCTGCACCAACCTGCCCTGCCAGCTGCGCGACGGCAGCAAGGCGCTCAAGCACCTGGAGCAGAAGCTGGGCATCGCCATGGGCCAGACCACGCCCGACGGGATGTTCACGCTGCAACAGAGCGAGTGCCTGGGTGCCTGCGCCGACTCGCCCGTGATGCTGGTCAATGACCGCACCATGTGCAGCTTCATGAGCAACGACAAGCTCGATCAGCTGATCGACGGCCTCAAGAAAGCGGAGGCCCAGTGATGAAGGCTGAACAGATCCTCGCGCAGTTTGCCGCCACCGGCGTGCAGACATGCTTCCACGACCGCCACATCAACCCGCAGATCTATGCCGGCCTCAATGGCAGCAACTGGCGCCTCAAGGACTACGAGGCGCGCGGCGGCTACCAGGCCCTGCGCAAGATCCTGGGCAAGGACGGCGGTGAAGGTCTCACCCAGGACCAGGTGATCGCCACCGTCAAGGAATCGGCCCTGCGCGGCCGTGGTGGTGCCGGCTTCCCGACCGGTCTGAAGTGGAGCTTCATGCCGCGCCAGTTCCCGGGCCAGAAGTACCTGGTCTGCAACTCGGACGAGGGCGAGCCCGGTACCTGCAAGGACCGCGACATCCTCATGTACAACCCGCACATCGTGATCGAGGGCATGGCCATCGCGGCCTATGCCATGGGCATCACGGTGGGCTACAACTACATCCACGGCGAGATCTTCGAGGTCTACGAACGCTTCGAGGAGGCGCTGGAAGAGGCGCGTGCCGCCGGCCTGCTGGGCAACAACATCGCCGGCAGCAACTTCAGCTTCCAGCTCCACGCCCACCACGGTTTCGGCGCCTACATCTGCGGCGAAGAGACCGCCTTGCTCGAGTCGCTCGAAGGCAAGAAGGGCCAGCCGCGCTTCAAGCCGCCGTTCCCGGCCAGCTTCGGTCTCTACGGCAAGCCGACCACGATCAACAATACCGAGACCTTCGCGGCTGTGCCCTGGATCATCCGCAACGGCGGCCAGGCCTACCTCGAGTGCGGCAAGCCCAACAACGGCGGCACCAAGATCTTCTCGGTCAGCGGTGACGTCGAAAAGCCGGGCAACTACGAGATCCCGCTGGGCACGCCTTTCAGCAAGCTGCTCGAACTCGCGGGCGGTGTGCGCAAGGGCCGCCAGCTCAAGGCCGTGATCCCTGGCGGTTCTTCTGCTCCGGTGCTGCCGGCCGACATCATGATGCAGTGCACGATGGACTACGACTCTATCGCCAAGGCCGGCTCCATGCTGGGTTCGGGCGCCGTCATCGTCATGGACGACAGCCGCTGCATGGTCGAGTCCCTGCAACGCCTGTCCTACTTCTACATGCACGAGTCCTGCGGCCAGTGCACGCCCTGCCGCGAAGGCACGGGCTGGCTCTCGCGCGTGGTCGACCGCATCAAGGCAGGCCAGGGTCGTGCCGAAGACCTGGACCTGCTGGACAACGTGGCCGAGAACATCCAGGGCCGCACGATCTGCGCGCTTGGTGACGCTGCCGCCATGCCGGTGCGCGCCATGATCAAGCACTTCCGGCACGAATTCGAAGCCCACGTGGCGAACAAGACCTGCACGTCCGGGTCCCACGTCTGAGCGAGCACAACATGATTGAAATCGAACTCGACGGCAAGAAGGTGGAGATCGCCGAAGGCAGCATGGTCATGCATGCGGCCGAGAAGGCCAAGGTCTACATCCCGCACTTCTGCTACCACAAGAAGCTCAGCATCGCGGCCAACTGCCGCATGTGTCTGGTCGACGTGGAGAAGGCGCCCAAGCCCATGCCGGCCTGCGCCACCCCCGTGACCCAGGGCATGATCGTGCGCACCCAGACCGACAAGGCCCTCAAGGCCCAGAAGTCGGTCATGGAGTTCCTGCTGATCAACCACCCGCTCGACTGCCCGATTTGCGACCAAGGCGGCGAGTGCCAGCTGCAGGATCTGGCCGTGGGCTACGGCGGTTCGTCCTCGCGCTACCAGGAAGAAAAGCGCGTGGTCTTCCACAAGGATGTCGGTCCGCTGATCTCCATGGAAGAGATGAGCCGCTGCATCCACTGCACGCGCTGCGTGCGCTTCGGCCAGGAGATCGCCGGCGTGATGGAGCTCGGCATGAGCCACCGCGGCGAGCACTCCGAGATCGAGACCTTCGTCGGCCACAGCGTGGACTCCGAGCTCTCGGGCAACATGATCGACATCTGCCCGGTCGGCGCGCTGACCAGCAAGCCCTTCCGCTACCAGGCCCGCACCTGGGAACTGGGTCGTCGCAAGTCCGTGTCCCCGCACGACTCCACCGGCGCCAACCTGATCGTCCAGGTCAAGAATAACCAGGTCCTGCGTGTCGTGCCGCTGGAAAACGATGCCGTCAACGAGTGCTGGATCGCCGACCGCGACCGTTACTCCTACGAAGCCCTCAACGGTGCCGACCGCCTGACCACCCCCATGCTCAAGCAGGGCGGCGAGTGGAAGGAAGTCGACTGGCAGACCGCCCTCGAATACGTGGCCAATGGCCTCAAGGGCGTCAAGGACCAGCACGGCGCCAAGGCCGTCGGTGCGCTCGTCAGCCCGCACAGCACACTGGAGGAGCTGTACCTGGCGGCCGGCCTGATTCGTGGCCTAGGTAGCGACAACATCGACCACCGCCTGCGCAACGCCGAGTTCGGCAAGGCAGAGGGCGTGCGCTGGCTGGGTCTGCCGATCGCCGAACTCACGCAGCTGCAGCGCGTGCTCGTCGTCGGCTCCAACCTGCGCAAGGATCACCCGCTGTTCGCGCAGCGTCTGCGCCAGGCCGTGCGCCACGGTGCGCAGCTCAACACCATCACGTCGAAGAAGCTGCTCAAGGACGCCGATGCCTGGGCGATCCGCCTGGCCAACGTCGTCGTGAGCGAAGCAGGGCAGTGGGCCCAGGCGCTGGCCAATGTGGCCGCCGCCATCGCCGCCGAGAAGGGCGTTGCTGCGCCAGCCGCCGGCCAGACCACGCCTGAGGCCCAGGCCATCGCCAAGTCCCTGCTGGGCGGCGAGCGCAAGGCCGTGCTGCTGGGCAATGCCGCGGCCCATGCCGCCAACGCCTCCAGCCTGCTGGCCCTGGCCAACTGGATCGCGGCGCAGACCGGCGCCAGCGTGGGTTATCTCACCGAAGCCGCCAACACCGTGGGCGCGCAGTGGGCCGGTGCCCAGCCCCAGGCGGATGGCCTGAACGCGGGACAGATGCTGGCGGGCGGCCTCAAGGCGGCCGTGCTGCTCAATGTCGAACCCGAGGACACCGCCGCCGGCGCCGCCGCTGCCGCGGGTCTGAACCAGGCCGAGATGGTCGTCACGCTCAGCCCCTTCAAGACCAACCTGGCCTTCAGCGATGTGCTGCTGCCCATCGCGCCTTTCAGCGAGACCTCGGGCAGCTTCGTCAACGCCGAAGGCCGTGTGCAGAGCTTCCACGCCGTGGTCAAGCCCCTGGGCGAGACGCGTCCGGCCTGGAAGGTGCTGCGCGTGCTCGGCAACCTGCTGGGCGTGAGCGGTTTCGACTTCGAGTCCTCGCAGGACGTGCTGGCTGCGGCCACAGCCAAGGCTGCAAACCTGTCCAACGCCACCCAGGCCGCCATCCAGCTCAACGCCCCGGCGGACGAGCCTGTGTCGGCGGCCATCTACCAACTCGACGGCCTGGTCCGTCGCGCGCCGTCGCTGCAGCTGACGGCCGACGCCCGTGAAGGAGTGGCGGCATGATCGACGCCTTCTACAACTGGGGCCTGAACCTGATCGCCGCCGGCTGGTGGGCCGAGCTGGCCTGGCCGGTGCTCTGGATCCTGCTCAAGATCGTCTGTGTGCTCGCGCCGCTGATGGGCGCCGTGGCCTACCTCACGCTGTGGGAGCGCAAGCTGCTGGGCTTCATGCAGGTGCGCCACGGCCCCAACCGCGTCGGCCCGCTGGGCCTGCTGCAGCCGATTGCCGACGCGCTCAAGCTGCTGACCAAGGAAATCATCCAGCCCACGGCCGCGGCCAAGGGCCTGTTCGTGCTCGGCCCCATCATGGCCATCATGCCGGCGCTGGCCGCCTGGGTGGCCATTCCCTTCGGGCCCGATGTCGCACTGACCAACGTCAACGTCGGCCTGATGTTGATCATGGCCATCACCTCGATCGAGGTCTACGGTGTGATCATCGCGGGCTGGGCCTCGAACTCCAAGTACGCCTTCCTGGGCGCGCTGCGCGCCTCGGCGCAGATGGTGAGCTACGAGATCGCCATGGGCTTCTGCTTCCTGGTGGTGCTCATGGTCTCGGGCAGCATGAACATGACGGCCATCGTGGTGGGGCAGGGCCAGGGCTACTTCGCCGACATGGGCCTGAACTTCCTGTCCTGGAACTGGCTGCCGCTGCTGCCCATCTTCATCGTCTACCTGATCTCCTCCGTGGCCGAGACCAACCGCCATCCCTTCGACGTGGTCGAGGGCGAGGCCGAGATCGTGGCCGGCCACATGGTCGAGTACTCGGGCATGGGCTTCGCCATCTTCTTCCTGGCCGAATACGCCAGCATGTGGCTGGTCTCCATCCTGGCCGTGGTCATGTTCCTCGGTGGCTGGTACCCGCCCATCGACAGCACCCTGTTCAACGCCATCCCGGGCTGGATCTGGCTTGGCCTCAAGACCTTCGTGGTGGTGTCCATGTTCATCTGGATCCGCGCCACCTTCCCGCGTTTCCGTTACGACCAGATCATGCGTCTGGGCTGGAAGATCTTCATCCCGGTCACCCTGGTGTGGCTGCTCGTCGTCGGCATCTGGATGCAGACGTCGTGGAACATCTGGAACTAAGGGGACGACATGCAAGCCGCATCCGCCTTTTCCCTCAAGGACTTCTTCAAGAGCTTCATGCTGGTGGAGCTCGTCAAGGGCATGGCCCTGACCGGCCGCTACACCTTCGCCCGCAAGGTCACGCTGCAGTACCCGGAAGAGAAGACCCCGCTGTCGCCGCGTTTCCGAGGCCTGCACGCGCTGCGCCGCTACGAGAACGGCGAGGAACGCTGCATCGCCTGCAAGCTCTGCGAGGCCGTCTGTCCGGCCATGGCCATCACCATCGAGTCCGAGGTGCGCAGTGACGGCAGCCGCCGCACCACGCGCTACGACATCGACCTGACCAAGTGCATCTTCTGCGGCTTCTGCGAGGAAAGCTGCCCGGTGGACTCCATCGTCGAGACCCACATCCTCGAATACCACGGCGAAAAGCGCGGCGACCTTTACTTCACCAAGGACATGCTGCTGGCCGTGGGTGACCGCTATGAGCCCGAGATCGCTGCGGCCAAGGCGGCCGACGCGAAGTACCGCTGAGGCGCCACGAACTAGCGAAACACGATCATGGACGTCAAAACCGGTTTCTTCTTCCTGTTCTCGGCGGTGCTGCTGTTCGCGGCCTTCCGGGTCATCACGGCGCGCAACCCCGTGCACGCCGTGCTCTACCTCATGCTCTCCTTCTCGCAGGCCTCGGCCATCTGGCTGCTGCTGGAAGCCGAATTCCTGGCCGTCGCCCTGGTGCTGGTCTACCTGGGCGCGGTGATGGTGCTCTTCCTCTTCGTCGTGATGATGCTGGACGTCAAGATCGACCAGATGCGCCGCGGCTTCTGGAAGCACCTGCCGCTGGCCGCCACCCTGGGCGCCATCGTGGTGTTCGAGATGGCCGCCGTGCTGCTCACGGGCTTCCGTGTGACCGAGGAGCCGGCGGTGGCGCAGGCCATCGGTGAGGCGGTCGAGGTGGACAACGCCAAGGCCCTGGGCATCCTGCTCTACACCGAGTACGTCTATCCCATCCAGGTGGCTGCGGCCATCCTGCTGGTGGCCATGATCGCCGCCATCGCGCTGACCCTGCGCGAGCGCAAGGACAGCAAGGCCATCGACCCGGCCATCCAGGTGCGCGTGCGCGCCGCCGACCGCCTGCAGATCGTCAAGGTCGCGCCCACCCAGGCCGTACCCGCTGCGGCCCCCGAGGAGAAGAAAGAATGACGCTCACGCTCGGTCACTACCTCACGCTGGGCGCCGCGCTGTTTGCCATCGCGGTCGTCGGCATCTTCCTGAACCGCAAGAACCTCATCGTGCTGCTCATGGCCATCGAGCTCATGCTGCTGGCGGTCAACCTGAACTTCGTGGCCTTCTCCCACTACCTGGGTGACATGCACGGCCAGGTCTTCGTGTTCTTCATCCTCACCGTGGCCGCGGCGGAATCCGCCATCGGCCTGGCCATCCTGGTGCTGCTGTTCCGCAACAAGTCCAGCATCAACGTGGACGAACTCAACGAGCTCAAGGGTTAACAAGAATGAGCGCAACCCTGAACGCATCCACCCTGCTGGCGGTTCCGCTGGCGCCGCTGGCCGGCGCCGTGCTGGCCGGCATCTTCGGCACCAAGATGGGCGGCAACTGGATCGGCCGCCGCCTCTCGCACAGCTTCACCATCCTGGGCGTGCTGATCGCCTTCATCCTCTCGGCCATGACGCTCAAGAGCGTGGCCATGGACGGCGCGCGCTTCAACGCCACCATCTACGAGTGGATGGTGGTCGGCGGCCTGAAGATGGAGGTCGGCTTCATGGTCGACGGCCTGACGGCCATGATGATGTGCGTGGTGACCTTCGTGTCCCTGATGGTGCACATCTACACCATCGGCTACATGGAAGAGGACGAGGGCTACAACCGCTTCTTCGCCTACATCTCCCTGTTCACCTTCTCCATGCTCATGCTGGTCATGAGCAACAACCTGCTGCAGCTCTTCTTCGGCTGGGAGGCGGTGGGCCTGGTGTCCTATCTGCTGATCGGTTTCTGGTTCAACAAGCCCACGGCCATCTTCGCCAACATGAAGGCCTTCCTGGTCAACCGGGTCGGTGACTTCGGCTTCATCCTCGGCATCGGCCTGATCGCCGCCTACACCGGCACGCTGAACTACAGCGAGATCTTCGCCAAGAGCGGCGAGCTCGGCACGCTGATCTTCCCGGGCACCGAGTGGCTGCTGATCACCGTGATCTGCATCTGCCTGTTCATCGGTGCCATGGGCAAGTCGGCCCAGTTCCCGCTGCACGTCTGGCTGCCCGACTCCATGGAAGGCCCCACGCCCATCTCCGCGCTGATCCACGCCGCCACCATGGTGACGGCCGGCATCTTCATGGTGGCGCGCATGTCGCCGCTGTACGAGCTGTCCGACGTGGCGCTGAACTTCGTCATGGTGATCGGCGCCATCACGGCCCTGTTCATGGGCTTCCTGGGCATCATCCAGAACGACATCAAGCGCGTCGTGGCCTATTCCACGCTCTCGCAGCTGGGCTACATGACGGTCGCCCTGGGCGCCTCGGCCTACTCGGTGGCGGTGTTCCACCTGATGACCCACGCCTTCTTCAAGGCCCTGCTGTTCCTTGCGGCCGGCTCCGTCATCATGGGCATGCACCACAACCAGGACATCCGCTGGATGGGCGGCGTGCGCAAGTACATGCCCATCACCTGGATCACCTCGTTGCTCGGTTCCCTGGCCCTGATCGGCACGCCGCTGTTCGCCGGCTTCTATTCCAAGGACAGCATCATCGAGGCCGTGCACTTCAGCAACCTGCCTGGGGCCGGTCTGACCTACTACGCGGTGCTGGCGGGCGTCTTCGTGACGGCCTTCTATTCCTTCCGCATGTACTTCCTGGTCTTCCATGGCAAGGAACGCTACGACCAGAACCCGGACGCGCACCACGACGACCATCACCACGATCCGCACGACGACGGCAAGCCGCACGAATCGCCCTGGGTGGTGACGGTGCCGCTGGTGTTGCTGGCCATCCCCTCGGTGGTGATCGGCTACCTCACGCTCATGCCCATGCTGTTTGGTGACTTCCTCAAGGACGCTATCACCGTCAACAGCGCGGCCCACCCGGCCATGGCCAAGCTGGCCGAGCTCATCCACGGCCCCCTGGCCATGGCAGGCCACGCCTTCAGCACGCCGCCCTTCTGGCTGGCACTGGCCGGCGTGGTGACGGCCTGGTACATGTACATGGTCAACCCGGCCCTGCCGGCGGCGATCAAGCGCATGGCCCAGCCCGTCTACACCCTGCTGGAAAACAAGTACTACATGGACTGGATCAACGAGAACATCCTGGCGCGCGGCGCCCGTCTGCTGGGCGTGGGCCTGTGGAAGGGCGGCGACCAGGCCGTGATCGACGGCACCCTGGTCAACGGTTCCTGGAAGGTCGTGGGCTGGGTGGCCGGCATCGTGCGCTGGTTCCAGTCGGGCTACCTCTACCACTACGCTCTGGCCATGATCATCGGCATTCTGGTGCTCATGTCCTATTTCGTGACCTGGCCCACGCTGCGCGCCGTGCTCGGCCTCTAAGGAGAAGAAGAACATGGGTCTGCTGAGCCTGGCCATCTGGTTGCCGATCGCTTTCGGCGTGCTGCTGCTCGTCCTCGGGCGCGACGAACAGGCGCGCGTCGTGCGCTGGGTCGCATTTGTCGGCGCGCTGGCGAGCTTCCTCGTCACCATTCCGCTCTACACGGGTTTCCAGCTCGGCACCGCCGAGATGCAGTTCGTCGAGGAACTGGTCTGGATGGAGCGTTTCAACGTCTACTACCACCTGGGCGTGGACGGCATCTCGCTCTGGTTCGTGCTGCTGACGGCCTTCATCACCGTCATCGTGGTGATCGCGGGCTGGGAAGCCATCACCAGCCGCGTGAACCAGTACATGGGCGCCTTCCTGATCCTCAGTGGCCTCATGATCGGTGTGTTCGCCGCGCTCGACGGCCTGCTGTTCTACGTCTTCTTCGAAGCCACGCTGATCCCGATGTACCTGATCATCGGCATCTGGGGCGGCCCGAACAAGATCTACGCGGCCTTCAAGTTCTTCCTCTACACCCTGCTCGGTTCGCTGCTGCTGCTGGTCGCGCTGATCTACCTCTACGTCAAGTCGGGGGGCAGCTTCGACATCCAGACCTGGCACGTCCTGCCGCTGGATGGTCCCACGCAGACGCTGATCTTCTTCGCCTTCTTCGCGGCCTTTGCCGTCAAGGTGCCGATGTGGCCGGTCCACACCTGGCTGCCCGACGTGCACGTGGAAGCGCCCACGGGCGGCTCCGCCGTGCTGGCGGCCATCATGCTCAAGCTGGGTGCCTACGGTTTCCTGCGTTTCTCCATGCCCATCGCGCCCGATGCGGCGCATGAGTGGGCCTGGCTCATGATCGCGCTCTCGCTGATCGCCGTGATCTACGTGGGCCTGGTCGCCATGGTGCAGCAGGACATGAAGAAGCTCGTGGCCTACTCGTCCGTGGCCCACATGGGCTTCGTGACCCTGGGCTTCTTCATCTTCAACGACCTCGGCGTGGCCGGCGGCCTGGTGCAGATGATCGCGCACGGCTTCGTCTCGGGCGCCATGTTCCTGTGCATCGGCGTGCTCTACGACCGCGTGCACTCGCGCGAGATCGCGAGCTACGGCGGCGTGATCAACACCATGCCCAAGTTCACGGCCTTCGCGCTGCTGTTCGCCATGGCCAACTGCGGCCTGCCGGCCACCGCCGGCTTCGTGGGCGAGTGGATGGTCATCCTGGGCGCCGTCAAGGCCAACTTCTGGCTCGGCCTGGCCGCGGCCACCGCGCTGATCTTCGGCGCCGCCTACACGCTGTGGATGTTCAAGCGCGTCTACCTCGGCCCCGTGGCCAACGACGACGTCAGGGGCCTGAGCGACATCAACAGCCGCGAATTCCTCATGCTCACGCTGCTGGCCATTGCCGTGCTGTGGATGGGCATCCATCCCAAGCCCTTCACCGACGTGATGGACAGCTCGGTGGCCGAGCTGCTCAAGCACGTGGCGCAGTCGAAGCTGAACTGAATTTGAGAGAACCAAGATGACTGACCTACTCAGCTGGATCGCGGTCTTCCCCGAGGTCATCCTCCTCGTCATGGCCTGCGCCGTGACGCTGCTGGACCTGCTGGTCAAGAGCCGCCTGCGCACCGGCACCTATGTGCTGACCCTGGTGACCCTGGCCGTCGTCGCCGTGCTGCAGGGCGTCTACGCCAGCACCGGTGGCACGCTCTACGGCCTGAACAACATGGTGGTCAGCGACCCCATGGGCAACTGGCTCAAGTGTTTCGCCACCATCGCCGTCATGGTGACCCTGGTCTACAGCCGCCCCTACGCGGGTGACCGCGACATGCTGCGCGGCGGTGAACTGTTCAGCCTGAGCCTGTTCGCCCTGCTGGGCATGTTCATCATGATCTCGGGCAACAACTTCCTGCTGATCTACCTGGGTCTGGAACTGCTCACGCTCTCCAGCTACGCCCTGGTGGCCCTGCGCCGCGACCACGCCGCTTCCACCGAAGCCGCCATGAAGTACTTCGTGCTGGGCGCGCTGGCCTCGGGCTTCCTGCTCTACGGCCTGTCCATGATGTACGGCGCCACCGGCACGCTGGACATCAACAAGGTCTTCGACGCCATCTACTCCGGCCAGATCAACCAGCAGGTGCTGGTCTTCGGCCTGGTCTTCGTCGTCGCCGGCCTGGCCTTCAAGCTCGGCGTCGTGCCCTTCCACATGTGGATCCCCGACGTCTACCAGGGTGCCCCCACCGCCATCACCCTGATGATCGGCGGCGCGCCCAAGCTCGCGGCCTTCGCCATCGTCATGCGCCTGCTGGTCGAGGGCATGCTGCCCCTGTGGTTCGACTGGCAGCAGATGCTCATGCTGCTGGCCATCGCCTCGCTGCTGGTCGGCAACCTGGCCGCCATCATGCAGACCAACCTCAAGCGCATGCTGGCCTTCTCCACCATCGCGCAGATGGGCTTTGTGCTGCTGGGCCTGATCTCGGGCGTGGTCAACGGCAATGCCCTGTCCACGGTCGACGCCTACAGCTCCACCATGTTCTACGTGGTCACCTATGTGCTGACCACGCTGGCCACCTTCGGCGTCATCCTGCTGCTGGCCCGCGAAGGCTTCGAGAGCGAGGAGATCGCCGACTTCGCCGGCCTGAACCAGCGCAGCCCGCTGTATGCCGCCATCATGGGCATCTGCCTGTTCTCGCTGGCCGGCATCCCGCCCATGGTGGGCTTCTACGCCAAGCTTTCCGTGCTGCAGGCCCTGATCGGTACCGGCCAGGGGTTGTACATCGGCCTGGCGGTCTACGCCGTCATCATGTCGCTGATCGGCGCCTTCTACTACCTGCGCGTCGTCAAGGTCATGTACTTCGACGAGCCCATCACCGCCACCACCGTCTCGGCGCCGCTGGACGTGCGTGCCGTGCTGTCCATCAACGGCCTGCTGGTGCTGGGCCTGGGCATCCTGCCCGGCGGCCTCATGGCCCTGTGCGCCCAGGCCGTGGCGGCCATGCTCACCACCTGAGTCGATGACCCCGTCTGCTTCCGTCACCTTTCTCATCGTCCTCGCCCTGCTGGCGGCCAACCTGCCGTTCCTCAACGACCGCCTGCTGGCGGTCGTGCCGCTGAAGTTTCCCAAGAACCTGGCCATCCGCCTGCTGGAGCTCGTGGCGCTCTATTTCGTGGTGGGCGGCATCGGCCTGCTGCTGGAGCAGCGCCAGGGCCGCATCGCGCCCCAGGGCTGGGAGTTCTACGCCATCACGGCCGCGCTCTTCCTCACCCTGGCCTTCCCTGGCTTTGTCTGGCGTTACCTGTTCAAGCGCCACGCTTGAGGGGCTGGCGTGGCTGACGATCGTCATCTGATCGAAGTGCGCGAGAGCAGCACCGAGCTGCTCAAGGGCAAGTTCCTCCACGCTTTCCGCGACACCGTACGCCTGCCCGACGGCAGCAGTGCCGTGCGCGAATATGTGAAGCACCCGGGCGCGGTCATGATCATCCCGCTGCTGCCGCAAGCTGATGGCAGCCTGCGCGTGGTGATCGAGCGCCAGTACCGCTATCCCGTGCAGCAGGTCATGATCGAGTTCCCCGCCGGCAAGCTGGACCCGGGCGAGGACGTGCTGGCCTGCGCACAGCGCGAGCTGCACGAGGAGACTGGTTACCGCGCTGCCGAATGGGCGCGCGCTGGCGTGCTGCACCCGGTGATCTCCTATTCCACCGAGTTCATCGAGGTCTGGTTCGCACGCGGCCTCACGGCCGGCGAGCGTCAGCTCGATGCGGGCGAGTTTCTCGACGTCGGCACCGCCACTCTGGCCGAACTGCTGCAGTGGAGCCGCGAAGGCCTGCTCACCGACGCCAAGACCCTCACGGGCCTGCTCTGGCTGCAGAACGTCCTCTCGGGCGCGTGGTCTCTGGACTGGAAGCCGGCAGCCTGAGACGCAGCCTGCCAAGATACGGCCCATGAAAGTCTTCAACCTCCAGTGCAGCGCCTTGCATCGCTTCGAAGGCTGGTTCGCGTCCGAGGAAGACTACGCCAGCCAGGTCGAACGCGGCCTGCTCGAATGCCCGCTCTGCGCCGACAAGACCGTGCAGAAACTGCCCAGCGCCCCGCGCCTCAACCTCGGTGCCAGCGAGGCACCTGTCGCCCCCCAGGCGGGTCGGCAACAGGCGCTCGTGGCCGGTGATGCGGCCCAGGCCCTGCAGGCCGCCTGGCTGCAGATGGCGCGTCAGATCGTGAGCCAGACCGAGGACGTGGGCCCGCGCTTTGCCGAAGAGGCGCGCAAGATCCACTACGGCGAAAGCGAGGAACGCGGCATCCGCGGCCAGGCCTCGCGCGAGGAGACCGAGGCGCTGCTGGAGGAGGGCATTGCGGTGCTGCCGCTGCCTTTGCCAGAGGGGCTCAAGGGGCCGCTGCAGTAGGCGACATGCTTGCTAGTAGGCATCTCTTGCACGCTGGGATGCGCCTCTTTGCGCCAGAGGTGTCCAGGATGCTAGAGCAAGATGGGGCGGCTAGGTTGTTCTTGAGACGGGCGCCTGAACGATTCATCAAGGTTTTGGCTGCTCGAGTTGCTTTCTCTCGATGGCATCGCGTGTTTTAGGTGCGGGTATGAGGCTGATAAATCGGGCCAGGCTGAGTAAGGTCATGAACAAGCCTACGCTGGCGTGGAAAAGCAGCACAAAAGCCCCAGTAGCGTTTTTGGGCAGCAGATCAAAATCGCCAAATGTTGTCATAGTGATGAAGCTGCTGTAAATCCCGCCGAAAACTGTACCCGCGCCAGACTGCCATTTGTGATCAAAATCGGCAGCCAACACCGTGTAGGTGCAGGCCAGCCAGAGAATGATCTCTAGATAGTTGTGCAGTAGCAGCAACACGATACGGCGGTACCCTTCCAGATGGTATTCGCCACCGGCCTTGACCACCCGATATTCATCGAAGAGCAAGACATTGGCTTGGTAGATAACGATCTCGAAGGTTCTCAGAAAACCGTAGCCCATGAGGAAATACCCAAGAGCGGGGTGTGGCGAGTACGCGGCAACGACGACCGCGATCAGCGAGAGCGCAAGGTGCATTAACACCCAGATATCTACAAATCGGGCGTTGATCGCCGACGGAAATATTCTGCGTACAACCGCAAACAGCGAAATCTTTGCGAGGATGGCAAATACGCGTGACCAGAATTCAACAATAAACGAGGTCATAGAGAAATCTCGGCGTTAGAGATAACCAACTGCGCAGTGAGGAGTTGGTCGCAGGGAGGCATTATCGGCGCTGGCTTAGGAGTATCAGATCCACCAGCCCTGAGTGCGCGAGATCCGGGCAGACACGCTCCTGGGGTCCAATGGGTGCGTACCTAGCTCTTGAACTGCAGCGCCGCCAGCCGCGCATACAAGCCATTCGCCTGCACCAGCGCCGCATGCGTGCCCTGTTCCACCAGCCGCCCCTGGTCGATCACCACGATGCGGTCGGCTTGCTGCACCGTGGCCAGGCGGTGCGCGATCACCAGCGTCGTGCGGTCGCGCATGGCGGATTCCAGTGCCGCCTGCACCATGCGTTCGCTCTCGGCGTCGAGCGCGCTGGTCGCTTCATCGAGCAGCATCAGTGGTGCATTCTTGAGCATGGCGCGGGCGATCGCAATGCGCTGGCGCTGGCCGCCGGAGAGGCGCACACCCCGTTCACCGAGGAAGGTGTCGTAGCCCTGGGGCAGGGCGCGGATGAAATCGTCGGCATAGGCGGCGCGGGCCGCGGCGCGTACTTCCTCGTCGCTCGCATCCGGTCGGCCGTAGCGGATGTTTTCCAGCGCGCTGGCCGAGAAGAGCACGGGCTCCTGCGGCACCAGGGCCATGCGGGCACGCAGGTCCTGCAGCTTCACCGCCGTGATGGGCACGCCGTCGAGCACGATGCGGCCAGCTTGCGGGTCGTAGAAGCGCAGCAGCAGCTGCAGCACCGTACTCTTGCCTGCGCCACTGGGTCCGACCAGGGCCACGGTCTCGCCGGGACGCACATCCAGCGTGAAATCGGCCAGCGCGGCCTGGGCCGGGCGTGAGGGGTAGTGGAAGGTGACGGCCTCGAAGCGCAGGGCGCTGGGGCCTTGTGCCGGCGGCAGAGCCAGGGGCTGGGCGGGCGAGGCGATGGGCGAGCGCAGATGCAGCAGCTCCATCAGGCGCTCGGTGGCGCCGGCCGCGCGCAGCAGCTCGCCATAGACCTCGCCGAGCACGGCGAAGGCACCGGCCAGCATGAGGATGTAGACCACGGTCTGGCCCAGGTGGCCGGCGCTGATCTGGCCGGCGATCACGGCCTGCGTGCCCTGGTAGAGCCCCCAGAGCAGGGCACCGGAGGTGGCGACGATGATGAAGCCCATGAGCGTGGCACGGGCGCGCACGCGGCGGCGCGCGGTGGCAAAGGCGTTCTCGGTGGCGTTGTCGAAGCGCTGCGTCTCGCGTGTCTCGGCGGTGTAGCCCTGGACCACGGGGATGGCGTTGAGCACTTCGGCAGCGATGGCGCTGGAGTCGGCCACGCGGTCCTGGCTGGCGCGCGAGAGCCGGCGCACACGGCGGCCGAACCAGACGCTGGGTGCCACCACGAGCAGCAGCACACCCAGGACCTGGGCCATGATCAGCGGGTTGGTCCAGATCAACATGGCCAGCGCGCCCAGACCTGTCACGCTGCTGCGCAGGCCCATGGAGAAGGACGAGCCCACCACGGTCTGTACCAGCGTGGTGTCGGTGGTCAGGCGCGACAGCACCTCGCCGGTCTGGGTGGTCTCGAAGAACTCGGGGCTCTGCTGCAGCACATGGGCGTAGACGGCGTTGCGCACGTCGGCCGTGACGCGCTCGCCCAGCCAGCTCATGAGGTAGAAGCGCACGGCCGAGAACACGCCCATGGCCGCGGCCACGGCGAAGAGCAGGGCGAAGTGCTCACGCAGGGCCAGCAGCTGCGTGCCCCGGTCCTGCGGGGCCAGACCCCCGTCAATCAGCTCGCGCAACGCGAGCGGGAAGACCAGTGTGGCGGCCGCAGCCAGGAAGAGGAAGAGCAGGGCCAGCGCGATCTGCAGCTTGTAGGGCCGCAGAAAGGGGCGCAGGCCGCTGAGCGAACGCGGATGGGCGCGGGGGCGGGAGCTGTCGGCAGGCATGCAGCAAGCATACCCGGCACCCGTGGCAGGGGGACAGCCGGCTTCAGCTGCGCATGGCCAGCACGTCGCGCAGCTTGTCGGCCAGCTCGTCGATGTGGAACTTGGCGATGTAGGCGTCGGCGCCCGCGCTCTGGGCCTGCAACTCGCTGGCGCTGCCCGTGAGCGAGGAGTGGACCACCACAGGGATGCCCGCGTACTGCAGGTCGGCCTTGAGCTGGCGCGTGAGCGTGAAGCCGTCCATCTCGGGCATTTCCAGGTCGGTCAGCAGCAGGGCCACCTTGTCGCGGGCGGTCTTGCCCTCGGCCTTGGCCTGGGCGGCCAGGCCCTGCAGGCGTTCCCAGGCTTCCCTGCCGCTACGCGTCATGATGAAGTTCACGCCCAGCGAGCCCAGTCCCTTCTCGATCAGGCTGCGCGCCATGGCCGAGTCGTCGGCCACCACCACCACGCTGCCCGGCGGCAGCTCGATGCGCCCGCCCGAAGCCTTCTCGAACTTGGCGGTCTGGTCGGGCATCACGTCCTGCAGGATGCGCTCCACGTCCAGAATCTGGGCCAGGCGCGAATCCTCGGCGTCGCCGTCAATGCGCGCGATGCTGGTCACGAGTTCGCCGCCGCGGCCTTCGGCCGAGAGCACATGCTTCCAGTCCACCTGCACGATCTCGGTGACTTCCTCCACGGCGAAGCCCTGGGTGGTGCGCGCAAACTCGGTCACCAGCAGGATGCCGTCGCCCGACTTGCGGGTGCAGCCCGTGAGGGCCGGCAGGTCGATCACGGTGATGATCTGGCCACGGATATTGGCCACGCCCAACACGTGCGGCGGCGCGTTGACCATCTGGGTCAGCGTGGGCATGACCATGATTTCGCGCACCTTGAAGACATTGATGCCGAAGAGCTCGCGCCGGTCGGTGCCGGCCGCTTCACCCAGGCGGAACAGCAGCAGTTCGAATTTGTTGCTGCCGGCCTGGCCGGCACGGGCGTCGTTGCCACGGGAGGAGGGGGAGGATGCGTTCATGCGGGCGGTCCTGTGGGGTTTGCTGGAGAGCGTAGCCGTTAGTGTCGCAGACGGCAAGCCGGGCCGGCGATACCCCCGTGCACAAGTGCGCAAGAATCGGGTGGCCGGTCCCTGTTCCTGGCCTCAAAATCACACCATGTCCACCGCCAGCCTGATCCAGCTCCTCTCGCTTGCCGCCATCTGGGGCGCATCCTTCCTCTTCATGCGCGCGACCGTGCCGGTGTTCGGCCCGGCCTGGCTGATCGAGGCGCGGGTGCTGCTGGGTGCGCTGCTGCTCTGGGGCGTGGCGCGCTGGCTGCGCCAGCCCCTGGTCTGGAAGGGCCAGGGCCGCCACTACGCGGTGCTGGGCCTGTTCAACACGGCCTTGCCCTTCCTGCTCTTTGCCTATGCCGCGCGCACCCTGCCGGCCTCCATCCTGTCCATCCTCAACGCCACCGGTCCGATCTGGGGGGCGCTGATCGCCGCGCTCTGGCAGCGCACGCCACTGAGTCCGCGTGCGGCCCTGGGCATGCTGCTGGGCGTGGCCGGAGTGGCCCTGCTGCTGGGGGTGGACCCGGCCGCGCTGCAGCCCAGCGCGGGCTGGGCCATTGCCGCCACGCTGGCGGCCACGGGCTGCTATGGCCTGGCCAGCAACTACGCCCGTGTGGCGCCCACCCAGGGGCCGTTGGCCAATGCGCACGGCAGCATGTGGGCCGCCGTGCTCTGGGTGCTGCCCCTGCTGCCCTGGCTGCCGGCACCGGCCACGCCCGGCCCCACGGCGCTGGCCATGGTGGCCGCGCTGGGCCTGCTCTGCACCGGCCTGGCCTATCTGCTGTATTTCCGCCTGGTGGCCGACATCGGGGCCGCGCCCGCGCTCACCGTGGGCTTTCTGATCCCGCTGTTCGGCGTGCTCTGGGGCTGGCTCTTCCTCGGCGAGCCCGTGGGCTGGCACACCCTGGGCGGTGGCCTGGTGGTGCTGCTGGGGACGGCGCTGGTGACGGGCTTCGACCCGCGCACGCTGTGGGCACGCAAGGAGCCGGCCCATGGATGAGGCCCTGCTGGCCCAGCCCGCGCGCCAGTACGCGCTGGTGGCCCAGGCCATCCGCTATCTGCGCGCGCACGCGCAGCAGCAGCCCACGCTGGCCGAGGTCGCCGCTGCCGTGCACCTGAGCGAGCACCATCTGCAACGCGTCTTCGCCGCCTGGGCCGGCATCTCGCCCAAGCGCTTCCTGCAGTATCTGAGCAAGGAGCACGCGCTGGCTGCGCTGCGTGAGGCGCAGGACGTGCTGGGCGCAGCGCAGGCCAGCGGCCTCTCCGGTCCCGGGCGTCTGCATGACCTGCTGGTGAGCTGCGAGGCCATGACGCCGGGCGAGATCAAGAGCGGTGGTGCCGGTGTGGTCGTGGGCTGGGGCCAGGCCGGCACGCCCTTCGGCGACGTGCTCGCGGGCTGGACGCTGCGCGGCATCTGCTACCTGGCCTTTCTCGACGACGACGCGGCGCCACGCCTGCAGGAGCTGCGCAGTGCCTGGCCCGCCGCCGAGCTGCGGCAGAACGATGCCGAGGCGCAGCGCCTGATGGACCTGGTGTTTCCCGCCACGCCGCAGCCGGGGCGCCTGCATCTGCTGCTGCGCGGCACCAACTTCCAGCTCAAGGTCTGGGAGGCGTTGCTGCGCCTGCCGCCGGGGCGGCGGGTGTCTTACACCCAGCTCGCGGCGCTGGCAGGTCAGCCCAGGGCCCAGCGTGCCGTGGGCAGCGCACTGGCGGCCAACACGATTGGCTACCTCATTCCCTGCCACCGCGTGATCCGTGAGAGCGGAGAGAGCGGTCACTACCGCTGGGGTGATGAGCGCAAGAGCGCCATGCTGGCCTGGGAGGCCGCGGCCTCTACACCCATGGCGGCCGAGCGTGCATAGGCCGCGTTAGAACCCGCACGCGGGCCCCGTGTTCTGTGGCGCGGCCTGCAGTAACGGGCCTGCTGGGGCAAGATCAACCAGTCTCTTGTCTTCCTCTCCCTCTGCATCCATGACCACCCTGTTCACCCCGCTGCAAGTGGGCGCATTGCATGTGCCCAACCGTGTCTTCATGGCGCCGCTCACGCGCGCCCGTGCCGGTGAGGCGCACCTGCCCAATGCCCTGATGGCCGAGCACTATGCCCAGCGCGCCAGCGCCGGCCTGCTGATTGCCGAGGCCACCATGGCCATGGAGGGCAACTCGGCCTTCTGGAAGGAGCCGGGCATCCATTCCCAGGCCCAGGTCGAGGGCTGGCGCCTCGTGACCGACGCCGTGCACGCCGCCGGCGGGCGCATCTTCCTGCAGATCTGGCATGGCGGCCGCGCCTGCCACCCGGATCTGAATGGCGGCGCCCAGCCCGTGGCGCCCAGCGCGATCGCCATCACGAGTGACATGGTGCACACGCCCCAGGGCAAGGTGGCCTATGTGGTGCCGCGTGCCCTGCGTGACGACGAGCTGCCGGGCATCGTGGCCGGCTTCAAGCAGGCGGCCGTGAACGCCAAGGCCGCGGGCTTTGACGGCGTGGAAGTGCATGGTGCCAACGGCTACCTGCTCGACGAATTCCTGCGCGATGGTTCGAACCAGCGCAGCGGCCCCTACGGCGGCCCGCGCGAGAACCGCGCGCGCCTGCTGTTCGAGGTGCTGGAAGCGACCTGCGCCGTCTGGGGCAGCGAACGGGTGGGCCTGCGCCTGTCGCCGCTCAACAGCTTCAACAGCATGATGGACAGCGATCCCGTGGGCCTGACGACCTGGCTGGCTGGTGAACTGAATCGCTTCGACCTCGCCTATCTGCACCTGATGCGCGGCGACTTCAAGGGCCTGCAGAAGGGCGACCTGATGACGCCCGCACGTGCCGCCTACAAGGGCGTGCTGATCGGGAACATGGGCTACAGCGGCGAGGAGGCCGCGCAGGCCGTGGCCAGCGGCCAGCTCGACGCCGTGGCCTTCGGCGTGCCCTTCCTGGCCAACCCGGACCTGCCCGAGCGCCTGCGCCAGGGGGCACCGCTGAACAAGGCCAACCCGGCCACCTTCTACACCGAAGGCCCGGCTGGCTACACGGACTACCCGCGCTGGCAGGGCGAGGTGCAGGCGGCCTGAAGCCTGCGGCCTCGCGCCTTTGATCTGCGTCAACGAGGCCGCGTCGAGCGCTTGAGAAGCCCGGGAGTGCCCCCTATATTTTTTGCAGGGTCGCGCGCGGTGCGCGGCCGGCAAGAAGCTAGGAGGACACCATGAACTCTCTGATTTCACGCGGCAGCCTGTTTGACGATTTCTTCCGCGACGTGGCGCCGGGCTTTTACGTCAAGCCCTTGCACGGTGATCCGCTGCCCAGTCCGGGCTCCATCAAGATGGACGTGAAGGAAAACGGCAACGCCTACACGGTCTCGGCCGAAATTCCCGGCGTGCGTAAGGAGGACATCCACGTCACCATCGAGGGCGGCATGGTCATGGTGCGTGCCGAGGTCAAGCAGGAAGACCAGCAGACCGAGGGCGACAAGGTGCTGCGCAGTGAGCGTTACTACGGTTCGGTTTCGCGTGGCATTCAGCTGCCCCAGGATGTGGACCAGGGCCAGGCGAAGGCGAAGTACGACAACGGTGTGCTGACGCTGACGCTGCCCAAGAAACAGGGCGTGGGCGGTCAGAAGCTGCGCATCGAGTAGTCCGCTACATCATCGCGTAGCGCTTCTTGGTCTGCACCGCGTTGGCGATGTAGCCCCGGGTCTCGGCATAGGGCAGCTTGCTGCGCAGTGCGCTGTACACATCGTCGGGGCGCATGGCGTTGACGGCGTCCAGCGCCTCGTCCTGGCGTGCGCGACCGTTCTTGGCGCTGAAGGCGCGGTAGACGTTGCTCGGCCCCGTGTTGTAGGCCGCGATGGCGCAATACTCGCGTGAGAGCGGGTCGCGGATCTCGCGCAGCGGGCTGTCGAACAGCAGCACGCCGAGATAGGCAGTGCCGAACTCGATGTTGTTCGCCGGCGCGAAGAGGAACTCCTTGGTCGGGATCACGTCTTCGCCGCGCGCCTTGCGGTAGGCCTCGCGCCCGCCGCTGGTGGGCACGAGCTGCATCAGGCCGTAGGCCGGGGCGCTGGAGACCGCATAGGGATTGAAGGCGCTCTCGATGCGGATGATGGTGTAGATCAGGCTGCGGCTCACGCCGGTCTTCTCGGCGTTCTCGCGCACCAGGCTGGCGTACTGCAGCGCGCGCTTGTCGATGAAGGTGTTGATCATCGTCATCTGCACGGAGTACACGGTGCGAGGCTTGCCGTTGGCGTCGATGCTGCGCTGCTGCAGACGGTTGTCCACCAGCCAGGTGGCGTAGCGCTCCACGTCTTCACGCGTCCTGATCACGGCGTTGTTCTGGTCCACCACCAGCTCCTGCAGATAGGGCTGGCCGGTGAGCTCCACCTCCTTGTCCGAGAACAGGTCCACGGCCCCGGGGTCGCCCGGCGTGAGCAGGGCCACGACGGTGGCCTTGCGCAGCTTGTCCTTGACCTGTTCATCTTCGAGGTGCTCGATCAGGATGGTGCCGGCGTCGTAGTCCACGACCACGCGGTTCTTGTAGTGTTCGGTGTACTTCACGTAGCGCGTGCGGGTGGGCAGGGTGCCCGACTCGCGCTTGCCCCATTCCTGGCTGCTTTCCTTCTGCAGATTGCCCATGAGCCGGTCGTACTCGGCCTTGACGCGGCGCAGGTCGGCCACGACCAGCTGCGGGTTGTAGCGGTAGGAGTTGACCCGGCTCTGCGCCAGGTTCTTGACGGCCGCCTCCGGGCTTTTGGACAGCGCCACGTTGATCATCTGCTGGGTACTGCAGGCGCTCAGGGTCAGGGCGCCGGTGGCGCCGAGCAGCAGGCGTCGGTTCAGGCTCATGGGGGCACGTCCTCCTGGGGCCCGGTCTGAGGCGCCGGGCGTCCGGGGCATGTTAACGAATTTGATGGGCCGTGGCCCAGTCCCGCGCGAGTTGCAGCACCTGGCCCAGCGCGTCCGGCGCATCGCAGGCCACCACGCGGCGCTGCGGCATGCTGCGCAGCCAGGTGATCTGGCGCTTGGCCAGCTGGCGCGTGGCAGCGATGCCGCGTTCGCGCAGCTCGCTCATGGGGAAGATACCGTCAAGCGCCTCCCAGGCCTGGCGGTAGCCCACACAGCGCATGGACGGCAGGTCCGGCTGCAGGTCGCCGCGTGCGCGCAGGCGCTGCACCTCGTCGAGCAGGCCGGCGGCGAGCATGGCGTCGAAACGTTGCGCGATGCGCGCGTGCAGCCAGGCGCGGTCCTGCGGCTCCAGTGAGATCAGCGTGGTGGCTTGCATGGCCGCCGAGGGCTGAGCCTGGTCGCCGCGCGTGTGGAAGGACGAGAGGGGGCGGCCTGTGAGCCGGAAGACCTCGAGCGCGCGCTGGATGCGCTGGCTGTCGCCCGGTGGCAGGCGCGCGGCCGTGACCGGGTCTACGCGTTGCAGCTCGGCGTGCAGCGCGAGCCAGCCTTCGGCCTTGGCCCGGGCGTCAAGTGCTGCGCGTACCGCGGCGTCGGCCGGTGGCATGTCGTCGATACCGTCGAACAGGGCCTTGAAGTACAGCATGGTGCCGCCGACCAGCAGCGGGTGCTTGCCACGTGCATGGATCTCGTGGACGAGCTGCGTGGCATCGCGCACGAACTCGGCCGCACTGTAGGCCTGCAGCGGATCGCGGATGTCGATCAGGTGGTGGGGCACGGCGGCCAGTTCCTGTGCGCTGGGCTTGGCCGTGCCCACGTCCATGCTGCGGTAGACCAGGGCCGAGTCCACACTGATGATCTCCACCGGCAGCACGCTGGCGATGGCCAGGGCGGCCGCCGTCTTGCCGCTGGCCGTGGGGCCGGCGATCGCCAGGCAGGGCGGGAATTCAATGCTCGGGGTTGCCATGTTTCTGCACCACGGTCCAGGCGGCCAGCGCGATGAGCACGCTCCAGAACCACACACCGTACAGCAAGGGGCGCGCCGTGCCGTCCATGATTTCGCCCAGCACGCTGCCCATGAGGAAGGACACCAGGGCCATGCCGAAGCCGTTGAGCGCCGAGGCCGCGCCCGCGGACTGCGGGAAGGGCCCCACGGCGCCGCTCTGGCTGCAGGGCTGGTGCACGCCGTGCGCCAGCATGAAGAGGTAGAAGGGCCCCATGATGGTCCAGCCGTTGTGCCAGCCCAGCAGGCCGAAGACGCCCATGAGCGTGCCACCTGTGAGCGTGAAGCGCGCCGCCAGCGCTACTGTGCGCTGCAGGCCATAGCGCGGCAGCAGCCAGCGGCAGAGCACGGTGCCCGCCAGATAGGTGAAGGACACCGAGGCCATGATCAGGCCATAGCCCCAACGGGAGACGCCCAGCAGGTCGATGAAGACGAAGGGCGAGGTGGCCAGCACCGTGAACAGCCCGCCGTAGGAACCGGCCGACAGCGCCGACCAGGCCCAGAAGGTGCGGTGGCTGAGGATGCGGCGCCAGGTGGCCAGCAGCGTGGCGGGTTGCAGGGCCAGGGGGTTCTTCTGCGGCACGGTTTCCTCGAAGCGCCAGACAAGCAGCGCCAGCGTGGCCGCGCCGAAGACGGCCAGCACGAGCAGGGCCGCACGCCAGCCAGCCACATCGGTCAGCAGGCCGCCCAGCGGCCCGCTGAGCGCGGCGATCACGCCCAGACCGGTGAGGCCCTTGGACATCACGCGCGCACCCTCGACCGGGCGGTACAGATCACGCACGATGGCGCGTGCGCACATCACGGCCGCACCCATGGCCGCGCCCTGCAGCGTGCGCGCAGCGATCAGCCAGGCCATGCTCGGCGCCAGCGTGCTGGCTACCGAGGCCGCGACGTAAACGCTCAAGCCCCAGAGCAGCACAGGACGACGGCCCCAGCGGTCCGAGATCGGGCCGCAGACCAGCTGCGCCACACCGAAGGCCAGCAGCAGGGCGGTGAGCGTGAGCTGGGCCTGGGGCAGCGTGGCGCCAAAGCCTGCGGTCAGTGCGGGCAGCGCCGGCAGGTAGAGATCGGTGGTGATCGGCTGCAGGCCCAGCAGCAGGGCCAGAAAGAGCACGGTCAGGGCCGGGGACATGGCGCTGCTGGGCGCCGCGGAAGCGGGAGCGGACATCGCCCCGAGACTACCAGATCAACGCAAGCCGAAGAGCTCGTTGAGGGCCACACGGTACTGCGGCTGTCCCACCGAATTGGTGTTGTGGTGCGAACCGCCTTCGACGAGCACAAAGGCCTTGCGGCCCGTGGCAGCCTCGTAGAGCTTGCGACCGAGCTCGGGCGGGATCAGGCGGTCTTCGCTGCCGTGGACCACGAGCAGGGGCGCGCCCACGCGGTCGACGCGCTTGACGGCTTCGAAGCGCTGGGTGATCAGCGGGCCCACGGGCAGCCAGCCCCACTTGAAGCTGCTGACCACGTCGGGGATGGAGGTGAAGGTGCCTTCGACCAGGGTGCCACGCTCGTCTTCGACCTGGGCCGCCAGTTCGATGGCGATGGCGCCGCCCAGCGAATGACCGAAGATGTAGCGCGGGCGTTGGGGATACTGCTGCGCCAGCCAGGCCCAGGCGGCGCGCGCGTCCTCGTAGGCCATGGCTTCCGAGGGCAGTTCCTGCGAGGTCTTGCCGAAGCCGCGGTAGTCGATGGCCAGCACCGAGAAGCCCAGCTCCTGCATGCGCCGCGCGCGGAAGGCCGAGCCCACGACGTTGAAGCGCGCGCCGTGCAGATAGAGCAGCACGGGGGCGTCGGGCCGGCGCGCGAAATCAGGGTGTTCCAGCCAGAGGCCGTGCAGCTTCACCGGCTGGCCGGTCTCCTGAGAGGTGAAGGGAATCCAGATATCCTGCATGCCCTCGGCGGCCTGCTCGCCACGCCACCAGCTGCGGTCCGAGGGTTGGAAGATCCAGCCACGCTGCTTTTCGTCGAGGGTGGCGCAGCCCGTGACCAGGGCAAAGGCCGTGAGCAGGGTCAGGAGGAGCAGGAACCAGCGCTTCATGGCAACCTATGATGCGCCTGCAGCCGGAAAAGTTCAGGCCGTTTGCTGCATGCCCCCTCAAGCGAGCCGATTCCGGAGACCCCCATGACCGACAGCGTGTTCACCCGCATCATCCGCCGCGAGATCCCGGCCGTCATCGTCCATGAGGACGCGCAAGTGATCGCCTTCATGGACGCCGGCCAGGTCAACCCGGGCCATGTGCTGGTGGCCACGAAGCGCCAGGTCGAGACAGTGATGGAACTGGAGGAGGCCGAGGCCGCCCACCTGTTCGCCATCGCCACGCGGGTGGCCAAGGCCGTGCAGGCGGCCTTCGAGCCCGAGGGCATGACGCTGCTGCAGACCAACAAGCCGGCGGGCTGGCAGACCGTGCCCCATGTACACATCCATGTGCTGCCGCGCTACGCGGGCGACGGCGCCGAGCTGGTCTGGCCACGCAAGGAGCCGGGGCTGGAGGCGCTGCGGGCGTACGCGGCGCGCATCCGTCTCTGAGGTCCGGGCACAAAAAAGCCGCCCGCAGGCGGCTTTTCATCAAGCGCTTAGCGTTCAGATCACGCCCTGCGCCATCATGGCATCGGCGACCTTGACGAAGCCGGCGATGTTGGCGCCGTCCACGTAGCTGATGCTGCCGTCGGCACGCTTGCCGTGGCGCACGCAGGCGGCGTGGATGTTGCGCATGATGCCGTGCAGGCGGGCGTCCACCTCGTCGCGGCTCCACATCAGGCGGCTGGCGTTCTGGCTCATCTCCAGGCCCGAGGTGGCCACGCCGCCGGCGTTGCTTGCCTTGCCCGGGGCGTAGAGCACACGTGCGTCCTCGAACACACGCACCGCATCCAGCGTGGAGGGCATGTTGGCACCTTCGGCCACGCACTTCAAGCCGTGCTTCACCAGCGTCCTGGCGTCGTCGCCGTTGAGTTCGTTCTGGGTGGCGCAGGGCAGGGCCACGTCCACCGGCACATGCCAGGGGGTGGCGCCGGCGTGGAATTTGGCGCCGACCTTCTGGGCGTAGTCGCTGACGCGGCCGTAGTGGTGGTTCTTCACCTCCATGAGCACGGTGAGCTTCTCGGGGGTGAAACCCTCTTCGTCGACCACCGTACCGCTGGAGTCGGAGACGGTGACGACCTTGGCGTCCAGGCTCATGGCCTTCTCGATGGCGTACTGCGCCACATTGCCCGAACCCGAGACGCTCACCCGCAGACCTTCGAAGCTCATGCCCTTGGTCTTGAGCATCTCCTCGGCGAAGTAGACGGTGCCGTAGCCCGTGGCCTCGGGGCGGATCAGCGAGCCACCGAAGCTCAGGCCCTTGCCCGTGAACACGCAGTCGGCACGGTTGGTGAGCTTCTTGACCATGCCGGCGATGTAGCCGACTTCGCGCCCGCCCACGCCGATGTCACCGGCCGGCACGTCCGTGTCGGCGCCGACGTGGCGGAACAGTTCGGTGGCGAAGGCCTGGCAGAAGCGCATGATCTCGCCCTGGCTCTTGCCCTTGGGGTCGAAGTCGGAGCCGCCCTTGCCACCGCCCATGGGCAGGGTGGTCAGGGCGTTCTTGAAGGTCTGCTCGAAGGCCAGGAACTTCAGGATGGACAGGTTGACCGAGGGATGGAAGCGCAGGCCGCCCTTGTAGGGGCCGATGGCCAGGCTGTGCTGGATGCGGTAACCGCGGTTGACCTGGACCTGGCCCTTGTCGTCCACCCAGGACACGCGGAACATGATGACGCGCTCGGGTTCGACCAGGCGGTCCAGCAGGCCGTTCTCGGCGTACTTGCGGTTCGTGTCGATGAAGGGCCACAGGCTCTCCATCACTTCGGTGACGGCCTGGATGTATTCAGGCTGGCCGGGGTTGATCTTGGCGACGTGCTCGATGAAGGCGTGGTGGTTGGCGTATTTCATGAGGATGCTTGTCCAGGGGCTGGCTGCGGAAAACCGACCATTTTGCACCATCGAGATGCCTTATATGGTGCATGCCATGCAATTTGTGCATGACTGTGGTGCATTTTGTGCTCTTTTGGGGCGTAAATTTCGAAGAGATCAGATCACAGCCGTTTTTGCACAATTCAGGTGCAAATGGTCGGGTGCCAGCCGCCGGCGCTGCGGGATGCCGGCAGGCCCCGCTCATCGACCCCGCAGGAAGAGCGCGTCCAGGTCCTTGAGCGTGACCTGCCGCCAGGTCGGGCGGCCGTGGTTGCATTGGTCGGAGCGCTCGGTGCGTTCCATGTCGCGCAGCAGGGCGTTCATCTCTTCGAGCGTGAGCTTGCGGTTGGCGCGCACCGCGCCGTGGCAGGCCATGGTACCCAGCAGTTCGTTGCGCGCGCGTTCGATCACCGTGCTGCCCTCGTGCTGGCCCAGCTCGGCCAGCACGCTGCGCGCCAGTTCCACCGCATCGCCCTGGGCCAGCGTGGCCGGCACGGCGCGCACGGCCAGGGTCCTGGGCGAGAGCGGGCTGATCTCCAGGCCCAGGGTCGCCAGGGTGTCGACGTGGGCCTCGGCGGTGGCCACCTCCTGCGGCGTGGCGGCGAAGCTGGCGGGGATCAGCAGGGGCTGGCTGGTGATCTGGCTGACATCCAGCTGGTTCTTGAGTCGCTCGTAGACGATGCGCTCGTGCGCGGCGTGCATGTCCACGACGATCAGTCCCTGGGCGTTCTCGGCCAGGATGTAGACACCCTGCAATTGCGCCAGGGCGCGGCCCAGGGGCCAGGTCTCGGTGTCGGATTCGGCAGCCACCTCCGCTCGGGCTGAACCGGTCGCCGCCCACACCGGCGCCGCGACGGGCTCCGGGCCGACGGCAGGGCCAGGTTGCCAGAGCGCCGCCAGATCATGGACTTCGTAGCCGCGTGCTGGCGCCTCGTTTGCTCTGAAATTGATAGCGGGCTGGGTCCAGGCGGCAGACGCCGGCTGGACCAGGGGCTGGGCGATCTGGCTCAGGCTGGCGGCGACCGGCTGGGCTGTGCCTTCGGCTGCGGCCTGGGCGCGCGGTGCGGCCAGCGCGTTTTCCACCGCATGCCGCACGGCCTGGTGTACCTCACGGCTGTCGCGGAAGCGCACTTCGATCTTGGTCGGGTGCACGTTGACGTCCACGCGCGCCGGGTCGATCTCGATGTAGAGCGCATAGACCGGCTGCCTGTGGCCGTGCAGCACGTCTTCGTAGGCGCTGCGGGCGGCGTGGGTGAGCACCTTGTCACGCACATAACGGCCGTTGACGTAGCAGAACTGGTGGTCGGCGCGGCTGCGTGCCGCGTCAGGGATGCCGGCGCGGCCCCAGACGCGCACACCATGGAAGGCGCCGGGCGCAGCGGCCGTCTGGAAATCCACGGCCACGGACTCGGCGATGAAGTCCTCGCCGAGTACATCGGCCAGGCGCTGTCGCAGGGCGTCGGGCCCGCTGCAGGGGCGCCACTGCTCGACCAGCTTGCCCTCGTGCCAGATGGCAAAACCCACATCGGGCCGGGCCAGGGCATGGCGCCGCACGGACTCGATGCAGTGGGCCAGCTCGGTGGCGTCGGTCTTGAGGAATTTGCGGCGCGCCGGGGTGCTGAAGAACAGCTCCTTGACCTCGACCGTGGTGCCGGTGCTGCGCGCCACGGGCCTGATCTCGCCCGTGCGGCCGTCGAGCAGATAGGCGCCGGACTGCTCGGTCGTGCGCGAATGGATGGCCATCTCGGCGATCGAGTTGATCGCGGCCAGCGCCTCGCCGCGGAAACCCATGGTGCCCACGGCTTCGAGCTCCTGCAGGCTGGCGATCTTGCTGGTGGCGTGACGCTTGAGGGCGACGGGCAGCTCCTCGCGCGGGATGCCGCCACCGTTGTCTTCCACCGAGATCAGGCGCACACCGCCGGCCAGCAGGCGTACGGTGATCTGCGTCGCACCGGCGTCGAGGGCGTTGTCCACCAGCTCGCGCACCACCGAGGCCGGGCGCTCCACCACCTCGCCCGCCGCGATCTGGCTGATCAGCTCGTCCGGCAGTTCACGGATGGGGCGGCGCGGGGCAGGGGCGAGGACGGCGTTCACGCGGCCATTGTAGGTGGAGGGCCTGTTCACCCTGTTCGCATTTGAGAAATCAGTGTGCACAGGCCCTAGAAGTTCAGCTGGACCCGGACATCGAAGCGCTCACGTCCCGGCAGCAGCGAAACCTGCAGGGTCTCGGCGCGTGCCGGCCCGAGGAAGGCGTGGGTGAAGAAGCTGCCCATGAAATGGCCCAGGCCCAGTCCCACCAGCACGTCCGAGGGGTAGTGCTGGTTGGCTTCCACGCGTGCCCAGGCCGTAGCGCCGGCCAGCACGTCCAGGCCCAGCTGGGCGCGCTCCACGTTCTGTACCGACCAGCCCATGCGCTGCAGGTTGTAGACGCTCATGGTGTTGTAGAGCCCCACACGCGTGGCGTGGTCCGAGGGCATGCTGGTCTCGCCGCCGCCGTTGGGTCGCAGGCGCGAGGTACCGTCCTTGAGATCGCCGGTGAGCTTGCTTGTCACCAGGCGCGCACCGCCCTGCGCCAGCACGACCCGGCCCTTGGCTGCGAACCAGCCCTCGGCGGGTTCGTCCTGCCAGGGCAGCAAGGCCGTCACCACCCAGACGCCCTGGGACAGGCTGCGGAAATCATCGCTGAGCGCGTCGGCGCGCTGTTGTGAGCCGAAGACCGGTGTATGTTCGGCCATGTGCGTCTGCAGCTTGCGGTCGGTGTCGCCGATCTGCAGGGCCACGGCGCCGAGCAGCGGCGCCCAGGTGCGGGGGGAACTTGCTGCGGACTGGGCCGCGCGGCCCACGCGCTCCCAGAACCCGTCCTCGGCCTGCACGGGCAGCGCCGGCAGGCCGGCGAGGGTCAGCGCGAAGACGATGCGGGAAACACCCATGGGCGCCAGTGTAGGGGCCTGCCATTACCATCTGCTGCGGGAGGACATGCCATGGCTGCAACAACCCTGCTCGCGCTCATCGACGACATCGCCACCATCCTGGACGATGTGGCCACCATGACCAAGGTGGCGGCCAAGAAGACCGCCGGCGTGCTGGGCGACGATCTGGCGCTCAATGCCCAGCAGGTCACGGGTGTGCGCGCCCAGCGCGAGATGCCCGTGGTCTGGGCCGTGGCCAGGGGCTCCATGGTCAACAAGGCCATCCTGGTGCCGGCGGCGCTGCTGATCAGCTGGTTGCTGCCGGGGCTCATCACGCCCCTGCTGATGATCGGCGGCGCCTTCCTCTGCTACGAGGGTTGCGAGAAGCTGGCGCACAAATGGCTGCACAGCTCCGCCGAGGACGAGGCCGCGCACCGCCAGACCCTGCAGGCCCTGGCCGACCCGACTGTGGATCTGGTGGCCCTGGAACGCGACAAGATCAGGGGCGCCGTGCGCACCGATTTCATCCTCTCGGCCGAGATCGTGGTCATCACCCTGGGGGCCGTGGCCGGCGCCTCGCTGGCGCAGCGCGTCGGCGTGCTCGTGGGCATCTCGCTGCTGATGACCGTGGGGGTCTACGGGCTGGTCGCCGGCATCGTCAAGCTCGACGACCTGGGCCTGCGCCTGCAGGGCTCGGCCTCGGGTTTGGCACGAGCTGTGGGCACGGGCCTGCTGCGCACCGCGCCCTGGCTCATGAAGGCGCTCTCGGTCGTGGGTACGGCGGCCATGTTCATGGTGGGTGGCGGCATCCTGCTGCACGGCTGGCCAGCCCTGGCCCATGCCGTGGAAGCCTGGGCCGCGGGCTGGGGCAGCCTGCCGGCCGCGGTGATCAACACCGGGGCTGGGGCCGCGATGGGAGTGGTGGCCGGCGCGCTGGTGCTGGCTGTCGTGACGGGGGTGCAGCGCCTGCGCAAGGCCTAGGTGGCGCGACCCTCACGCTCGAAGGCATCGGCGACGAAATCGATCAGTGCCTTGACGCGTACCGAGGACTTGTGGCGCTGCGCGTAGACCGCATAGATGTCGGCGTCGGGCGTGTCGAAGTTCTGCAGGACCTGCACCAGGCGGCCGCTGCGCAGGTAGCGCGCCACATCCCACTCGGCGCGCAGCAACACACCCTGCCCGTCCAGCGCCCAGTTGACTGCGATCTCGCCGTCGTTCGTGGTGAGGTTGCCGCGGATCTTGACGTTGGTGCTGGTATCGGCCTTCTGCCGGGCCTTCTGGTGGCTGAAACGCCAGAGCCCGTACGCTTCGTCACCCTGGCGGATGCCGATGCAGTTGTGCTTGACCAGATCCCCGGGCGTTTTCGGTTCCCCGAACTTGCGCAGATAGGCCGGCGAGGCCACGACGATGCGCCGGTTGGACGCGATGCAACGCGCGATGGCCCTTGAATCCGGCGGATGGCCGAAACGGAAGCAGACGTCGTAGCTGTCGTCGGCGATTGGGGGCGGGCTGACCGAGAGCTGCAACTGGATGTCAACCTGGGGGTGTTTGCGTACAAAGGCCGAGACCAGGGGCGCAATGCGGATGCGCCCGAAGCCCAGCGTGGCATTGACGCGCAACAGACCTTTGGGTGAGGTCTTGGCTCCCCAGAGCTGGTGTTCCAGGTCGTCGATGTCGGCGAGGATGCGACGCGCATGTTCCAGATAGACCTCGCCCTCGGGCGTAAGACTCATGCGCCGTGTTGTGCGGTTGATCAGCGTCAGGCCCAGACGCTGTTCCATCTGGGCCAGGCGCTTGCTGACCGCGGGCGTGGTGATGCCGAGCTCACGCGCCGCACCCCCCAGGCTGCCGGCCAGCACCAGGGTGGAGAAGAAGCCGAGGTCGGCGGGGTGCACACCTTGGGTCATGGATAGATTGTTGAATCAAAGTTAACAACGATTTTACTTTCGGCATGAATTTTAATTTTTGAGCCATCTACAGTTCAGCGGTACCGCAGTGCAGAACGCTGACGGACCCAGAACCAAGGAGACTCAAGATGCTGAAAGTGTTTGCCAGATATTTCGCGGCGGGCCTGCTGAGCGCAGGGGCCAGCCTGGCGGCGGCCCAGGGCTGGCCTGCCAAACCCGTGACCATCGTCGTGCCTTTCCCGCCCGGGGGCACGACCGATGTGCTGGCCCGCGCCGTGGCCAACAAGCTGTCGCCCGCGCTGGGTCAGCCTGTGGTCGTCGAGAACAAGCCAGGCGCTGGCGCCACGCTGGGCGCGGCCCTGGTGGCCAAGGCCCCGGCCGATGGCCACACCCTGCTTATGGGGGCCGTGCACCACACCATCGCCCAGAGCGTGTTCAAGAAGCTGAGCTACAACTTCGAGACCGATTTCGCGCCCATCACCACCGTAGCCCTGGTGCCCAATGTGCTGGTGGTCAGCGCCAAGACGCCCTATGCCAGCGCACAGGATCTGGTGGCCGCGGCCAAGGGCAGGGCCGGCAAGATGTTCTACGGCTCCAACGGCAATGGCACGGCGCAGCACATGATCGGCACGCAGTTCCAGCAGATCACGGGCACGCAGATCACCCATGTGCCCTACAAGGGCAGCGCCCCGCTGACGACCGACTTGCTGGGCGGTCAGGTAGACCTGTCCTTTGACACGGTCACGCCTGTGCTGCCCTTCATCAAGGAAGGCCGCCTGCGCCCGCTGGCCGTGACCACGGCCAAGCGCTCCTCGACGCTGCCCGATGTGCCCACGCTGCAGGAAGCCGGCATCCCCGGCATTGCCATCGGCACCTGGTTCGGCCTGTTGGCTCCCGCTGGCACGCCGCGGGACGTGGTGACGAAGCTCAACAACGAAATCGTGAAGATCATCCAGTCGGCCGACTTCAAGAAACAGATGTTTGACATCGGTGCTGAACCCGTGGGTGACAAGCCCGAGGAGATGGCCCGCCAGATCAAGGAAGAGAGCGCGAAGTTCGCCGGCCTGGTCAAGAGCGCCAACATCACGCTGGACTGAAGATTTTTCCCCTTGCATGGAGTCTCAAGTGAACAAAGAAGCGGCGGTGGCCGACCTGACGAACCTGATGGCCAAGTTCACGTCCTATATCGGCAAGCGCCTGCCGGTGGACGTGACCCAGAAGCTCGGTGAGCTGCGTGAGCAGGAAGTGAACTTCCTGGCCAAGGAGGTCTACGAGTCCATGCGCGCCAACCAGGAGGCCGCCGACAAGCTGGACCGACCGAGCTGCCAGGACACGGGCGTGATCCAGTACTTTCTCTCGGCCGGCGCGCGTTTCCCGCTGCTGGGCGAACTGGAGGACATCCTGCGCAACGCCACGCTGGGCGCCACGCGTGACGGCCCACTGCGCCACAACGCCGTGGAAACCTTCGACGAGAAGAACACGGGCACCAACACCGGTTCCAAGATTCCGTGGCTGGACTGGGAGATCGTGCCTGACGACGACAGCGTGACCATCGACGTTTACATGGCCGGCGGCGGCTGCACACTGCCGGGCGCGGCCAAGGTGCTGATGCCGGGCCAGGGCTACGAGGGCGTTGCCGAGTTCGTGTTCGACGTCATCACCTCGCGTGGCGTCAACGCCTGCCCGCCGCTGCTGGTCGGTGTGGGGGTCTCGACCTCTGCCGAGACCGCGGCGCGCCTGTCCAAGAAGGCCATCCTGCGCCCGGTCACCTCGCGCAACGCCAATGAGAACGCGGCACTGATGGAGGAGCTGCTGGCGGAGGGTCTGAACGAGCTGGGCCTGGGGCCGCAGGGCCTGACGGGCAATGCCAGCGTGATGGGTGTGAACATCGAGTCCTCGGCGCGCCACCCGTCCACCATCGGCGTGGCCGTGTCCACGGGCTGCTGGGCCCACCGCCGCGGCAAGATCAGGATCAAGGCCGATATGTCGTACGAGGTCATCTCGCACCAAGGATTCAAGCTGTGAAAAAAATTCTGACTACGCCTATCAAGGACGAGGACCTGGAGTCGCTCAACATCGGTGACGTCGTCTACCTCACGGGTACCCTGGTGACCTGCCGCGACGTGGCGCACCGCCGCCTGATCGAGCTGGGCCGCGAGCTGCCCGTGGACCTCAAGGGGGGCGCCATCTTCCACGCCGGCCCCATCGTGCGCGACAAGGGCAATGGCGAATACGAGATGGTCTCCATCGGACCCACCACCAGCATGCGCATGGAGAAGTTCGAAAAGGCCTTTATCGAGCAGACCGGTGTCAAGCTCATCGTGGGCAAGGGCGGCATGGGCCCCGAGACCCAGGAGGGCTGTGTCGAGAACAAGGCCGTGCACGCCATCTTTCCCGGTGGCTGCGCCGTACTGGCTGCGACCAAGGTGGAGAAGATCGAGGCCGCGGAGTGGAAGGACCTGGGCATGCCCGAGACCCTGTGGGTCAACCGCGTGCGCGAGTTCGGGCCCCTGATCATTTCCATCGACACCAAGGGCAAGAACCTGATCGAGGAAAACAAGGCGGTCTTCAACGAGAAGAAGAAGCCCATCCTGGAGCGCATCAACGCGCAGGTGCGCTTCATCAAGTGAGCATGACCTTCGCGTGAAAGTCCCCACGCCACCTGCGGGTGGCGTTTTTCATGGGCAGGGATAATCACGCCCCATGGAACTCATCACCTTTCTGATCGACTTCATCCTCAATGTGGATGAACACCTCGAGACCTTTGTGCAGAACTACGGCACCTGGGTCTATGCGCTGCTTTTCCTGATCGTCTTCGTCGAGACCGGGGTGGTGGTCATGCCTTTCCTGCCTGGCGACTCGCTGCTCTTCGTGGTGGGGGCGATGACCGGCGCGGGCATGATGAGCTATCCGGTGGCGGTGACGGTGCTGCTGGCCGCGGCCATCCTGGGTGACCAGTGCAACTACAGCATCGGGCGCTATTTCGGCCCCAAGGTCTTCCAGTGGGAGGACTCGCGCTTCTTCAACAAACGCGCCTTCGAGCGGGCCCACAACTTCTACGAGACCTACGGCGGCATCACCATCATCATCGCCCGCTTCATGCCCTTCCTGCGCACTTTCGTGCCCTTCGTGGCCGGTGTGGCCGAGATGAGCCGCGTGAAGTTCACGCTCTACAACATCGTCGGTGCCTTCATCTGGGTGCTGGGCATCTGTACGGCGGGCTATTTCCTGGGCAGCCTGCCCTGGGTCAAGGCCAACCTCGACAAGATCATCTGGGCCCTGATCCTGGTGCCCGGGCTGATCGTGATCTTCGGGGCCTGGAAGGCGCGGCGTGCGGCGCTTCGCCAGGCGGCGGCCGAGTAGGCGCGGCTGCCCTGCGGGGTGGATGAATCACCAGCTTGCCGGGGGCGGCCGGCTGCGTGCATCATAGGACCGGGCCGATGCCCGGTGCCCGCTGCGTGGCACCGGTGGCGGCCCCAGGGATGTGTTCCAGCCGGCCGCCACGATGCCGGCGCACTGAGCGCAGGAAGGTCAGCCATGCCACGCAAGAAAGCTGCAGAGAGCCCGCCCGTTCCGGCCCGCGAGACCGCCAGCATGAAGGCGGTGCCCGAGGCCGACGAGGTGCTGGTGGGACAGGTGCTCAAGCGCCCCGGCGGTTACTACTGGAGCCTGACCGACGGCGGGCGCGAGTTCGGCCCCTATGACAGCTTCGAGGAAGCCCAGGCCGACATGGAGGCCGCGGCCGACCTGGATGCGCCCGAGCCCGGCGAGAGCCTGCAGGAAGCCGAGAGCGAGCTGGGCATCTCTGACTGGATCGACCCCGAGACTGGCGAGCCGGCCGAGGGGATGTCGCGCCCCCATCTGGACAGCGACTGACCCGGCGCCCGGCCGTTCACCAGGCGGTGAACAGGCCCCAGGGTGAGCGTGTCAGCGCCACCGACACGATGAAGCCGTAGCAGGCCAGTGCAGCGAGATAGCACAGCGCCCGCAGTTCCTGCTGGCGTGCGTACTTGAAGGCGCACATGCCCAGCACGATGTACAGCGGCAGCACGGTCAGCTTCATCTGCAGCCAGGGCATCACGAAAGGGTTGAGCCGCAGCTCCCAGAGCAGGCGCAGCGCGGTGATCAGCAGGCCGGTGTCGATGATGACGCTCAGGCGGCGCAGCGCCACATGCTGCGACCAGCGCTGGCGTGCCAGCAGGCCCGCACCGCGCACGGCGAACAGGGCGCCGCTCGTGAGCGCCAGGCCCATGTGCAGGTGGTGCAGGGTGCGGTAGTGGATGACCCAGTCCATGGGGCTCAGACTTCTGGAGGCGTGGGATTCAGACGCTGCGGCTGCGCGCCAGCGGCGGGTTCTTGGCGAAATAGCCCTGGATGCCGCGCATCAGCGCATCGGCCAGCTGCTCCTGGTAGCGCTCGCTGTTGAGCTTGGCTTCTTCCTCGGGGTTGCTGATGAAGGCGGCTTCGACCAGCACGCTGGGGATGTCCGGCGCCTTGAGCACGGCGAAACCCGCCTGCTCCACGCGCGGCTTGTGCAGCTTGCCCACGCGGCCGATCTCCTGCAGCAGGGTGCCACCGAGCTTGAGGCTGTCGCGGATCTGGGCACTGGTGCTCATGTCCAGCATGGCGCGCGCAACCTGCGCGTCCTTGGCCTGCACATTGACACCGCCGATCAGGTCGGCCTTGTTCTCCTTGGCCGCCATCCAGCGCGCGGCGCTGCTCGACGCCCCGCCATGGCTGAGCGCGAACACGCTGGCACCCTGCGGGCGCGGCGTGTAGAAGGCGTCGGCATGGATGCTGACGAAAAGGTCGGCCTGCACCTGGCGCGCCTTCTGCACGCGCACATGCAGGGGCACGAAGTAGTCGCCGTCGCGCGTGAGGTAAGCGCGCAGGGTGTGCCCGTTGACACTGCTGGCGTTGATGCGGTCGCGCAGTCGGCGCGCCAGGCGCAGCACCACATCCTTTTCGCGCGTGCCATTACGGCCGATGGCGCCCGGGTCCTCACCACCGTGGCCGGGGTCGAGCGCGATGATGATGAGGCGATCGGTCTGGCCGCCCCCGGGCGCCGGCACGGCGGGTGCTGGCGGCTTGTCCGCGTGGCGCGCGATCAGGTCGCCCAGCGGGTCGATATCCACGGCGGGTGGTGTCGGTCCGGCAGGGGGCGGCATCTGCGGGCCCAGACGCTGGGCGATCAGCTGGGCCAGCGGGTCGGGCGGCGTGGTGGGGTAGAGGTCGAAGACCAGACGGTGCTGGTAGGGCTCGATGGGCTTGAGCGTGAAGACCTGGGGCTTGATGGGCTGCTTGAGGTCGATCACCAGACGCACCACACCCGGCGCGTACTGGCCCACGCGGATACCTGCGATGTTCGGGTCCTCGGGCAGCACCTTGGCCACGAGCTCACGCAGGGCGGGGTTGAGCTCGATGCCCTCGATGTCCACGGCCAGGCGCGGTGGCTGGCTGATGAAACTCTGCTTCGCCTTCAGGGCGGTGTCCGATTCCAGCGTCACGCGCGAGTAATCCTCGGCCGGCCAGACGCGCACCGCCACGATGGAGGCGCCGCTGGAGATCTGGGCGCGGCCCAGCAGCAGCACCAGGCTGCCGGTCTGCAGCAGCGCGCGGCGCCCGATCATGGCCGGCCCTCCCTCAATCCCTGCAGCAGCGCGACACCAGTCGTGGTGCCGGCTGCCAGCGTGGCCAGGCGGCTTTCGTCGGGGCGGGTCTCCAGCGTGAGGGACAAGTCGGCCATGGGCAGCAGGCCGGCGGCCTTCTCGGGCCATTCGGCCAGCTTGAGGCCGGGGCTGGCAAACAGGTCCCGAAAGCCCGCGTCTTCCCATTCGCGCGGGTCGTTGAAGCGGTAGAAGTCGAAATGCCAGATGTGCAGGCCCGGCACTTCGTGCGGTTCGACCACGGCATAGGTGGGGCTCTTGATGCGGCCCTGCACGCCCAGGGCGCGCAGCAGGTGGCGCACGAAGGTGGTCTTGCCGGCGCCGAGGTTGCCGTGCAGTTCGATGCAGGCATTGCGCAGGGCCGGCTGGCGGGACAGCGCATCGGCCAGGGCCTGCGTGGCGGCTTCGTCGCGCAGGACGCGGGTTTCTACAATGGAAGCGTGGCGTTCAGCAGCAGTCAATTCGTTTCCCAAGTACGGGCCTGGGCCCGTCAGCTGGGATTTTCCCAAATCGGCGTCTCGGGTGTCGATTTGTCCTCGGCAGAAGAGGGATTGAGGGGCTGGTTGTCGCGTGGTTTCCACGGTGAGATGGCCTATATGGCCGCCCACGGCATGAAGCGTGCCCGCCCGGCCGAGCTGGTGCCGGGCACGGTGAGCGTGATCACCGCACGCATGGACTACCTGCCGCAGGACACGCCCGAAGGCTGGCAGGCCATCGAGTTCGAGCGCCTGCAGCGCCCGCGCGAGGGCGTGGTCTCGCTCTACGCCCGCGGGCGGGATTACCACAAGGTGCTGCGCGCACGCCTGCAGCAGCTGGCTGATCGCATGGCTGCGGAGATCGGTCCCTTCGGTCATCGCGTCTTCACGGATTCGGCGCCGGTGCTCGAGGCCGAACTGGCCGCGCGCAGCGGCCAGGGCTGGCGTGGCAAGCACACCCTGGTGCTCAACCGCGAGGCCGGCTCCATGTTCTTTCTTGGTGAAATCTATGTGGACATCGCCCTGCCGGTGAGCGAGCCCGTGAGCAGCCATTGCGGCAGCTGCAGCGCCTGCATCGATGTCTGCCCCACGCGGGCCATCCTGGGCCCGGGCCTGCTCGACGCGCGGCGCTGTATCTCCTACCTGACCATCGAACACCCCGGTGCCATCCCGCTGGAGCTGCGCCCGCTGATGGGCAATCGCATCTATGGCTGCGACGACTGTCAGCTCGTCTGCCCCTGGAACAAGTACGCGCAGCGCAACCCGCTGCCCGACTTCGCGCCGCGCGCGGCCCTGGTCGGCGGCGATCTGCTGGCCCTGCTGGCCTGGAGCGAGGCGGAGTTTCTGCAGCGCATGGAGGGCAGCGCGATCCGGCGCATCGGCCATGAGCGCTGGCAGCGCAACATCGCGGTCGCCCTGGGAAATGCCTTGCGTCTTGCAGATGACCCTGCGATAGTCGGGGCACTGCAGGGCTTGCAGCAGGAGGGGAGTGCGCTGGTCCGCGAGCATGCGGCCTGGGCCCTGGACCAGCGCCCCGCATCCCGAAGTCACGGAGCCTGAGCATGAGCATCCAGTACACCTACGTCGCCCCGCATCTGCCCGAGAACAAGATGCGCCTGTACCCCACCAAGGTGATCAACATCATCGGCGGGCCGGGCAGCGACAAGTCGCTCTTCACCGGCGCCATCCTGCTTTACCTGCACCTGCACCACAAGACCGTGGAGCTGATCCCCGACTACGCCAAGTCCCTGGTCTGGCAGAAGGACTACGACGCACTGCGCAACCAGTACCGCATCGCCCAGCAGCAGTTCCAGATGCTCAGCCTGCTCGACGGCCAGGTGCAGTACCTGGTGACCGAGTCCTCGCTGCCCCAGGTCCTCTATTACAACGAGTTCTATCCGGAGAACATCTGCGACGTGGGCAAGACGCGCAAGCAGATCGTCGATTGGTACCGCCAGTTCAACAACGTCAACATCCTGGTCGAGCGCGACGGCGAGCGCAAGTACATCCACACCGGCCGCTTCCAGGACGAGGAACAGGCCAAGGAAGTGGACCGCGGCATGCGGGCCCTGCTGCGCCGCGAGGGCCTGCCTTTCACGCCGCTCAAGCCCGACGTCGAAGCCATCCACGGCTTCATGGCCGAGCTGCTCAAGTCCTGAGCACGCCCAGCGCGAACGACAGGCTGGCCACGCCCAGCAGGGTGGACAGCGTCACCAGCCCGGCCACATAGGCGCCGTCGTAACCCATGCGCGCGGCCAGCACATAGCAGCTCGAGGCCGTGGGCAGGGCCGAGAAGGCCAGCAGGATGGTGGTCTGCGCCGCGCTCAGGCCGAAGACCTGCGACAGCCCCAGCGCCACCAGCGGCAGCAACAGGTGCTTGATGCTCAGCACGGTCACCGCCAGGGTCTTGGCCTGTCCCAGGCTCGCAAAGCGCAGGCCGGCGCCGGCGGCCATCAGGCCCAGGGCGATGGAAGCCGCGCCGATGCGGTTGAGCGTGGGGTCGGCCCAGGCCGGGACCTTGAAGCCCAGCACATTGGCGACCAGGCCCGAGGCCGTGGCGATGATCAGCGGGTTGCGCAGCAGCTCGCGGCCCACGCTGCGCTGGGCGTGGCGCGCCATGGGCCAGACCGCGCCCACATTGAACAGCGGCACGCAGAAACCGATCAGCACGGCCAGCAGCAGCAGGCCCTGGGCGCCGGCCAGGCGCTCGGCCAGGGCCAGGCCGATGAAGGAGTTGAAGCGGAAGGCCACCTGTGCACTGGCCGCGTGCAGGCGCGTGTCGATACGCTTGCCGATCCAGGGCAGGTGGGGCAGGGCATAGGCCAGGGCGATGCCGATCAGACCCATGCTCACGCCGGCCGCGATCAGGCTGGAGGCGCCGGCCAGGTCCAGCGTGCTGCGCACGATGCTGTAGAACAGCAGCACGGGGAAGAGGAAGTAGTAGACCAGTACTTCCACCTGGTCCCAGACCGGCCGGTTGAGCGCGGTGTAGCGGCAGACCAGATAACCGCACAGGATCAGGGAGAAATCGGGGAAAAGCAGTTGCGCGTAGTTCACCCGCGGAGAATAGCAGCCGGGCCGGTCCCGGCCGTGTCAGCCGGGCCACGGCCGGCGGCGTTGAGTTCCTCATGCGATCCCTGCTTTTCATACCCTGTCTTCTGGCCTGCACCCTCGCCCTGGCGCCGGCGCAGGCCGTCGTGCTCGAGGGCCAGCGCTTTGACGAGCGGGCCCGCCTCGCGGACCACGAGCTGCATCTCAATGGCCTGGGCGTGCGCGCAGCGTGGATCTTCAAGGCCTTTGTCGCGGCCCTCTACGTGCCGGAGAAGACGCGCGACGCGCAGCAGATCCTGGACCGGGATGCGCCGCGCCGCCTGCAGCTGCGTATGCTCATGGACGTGGGCCCGGGCGAGATCAAGAAGGCCCTGGTGCGCGGCATGCAGAAGAACGCCAGCGAGGCCGAATGGGCCGCGCTGCAGGCACGCGCCGAGGACTTCTCGCGCACCATCGACAGCATCGGCCCGGCGCGCGAGGGCGACACCATCAACCTTGACTACCTGCCGGGCCGGGGGCTGACGCTGGCCGTCAACGATGTGCCCCGTGGCCAGGTGATTGCGGGTGCGGACTTCTACGAGGCCCTGCTGGGCATTTTTGTCGGCCCCCACCCCGTGGATACCCGACTTAAAAGGGGATTGCTGGGGCAATAGAATCGGTCTCACTGTTAACTCTCAGGAGATCGTGACCATGCAGCGACGTGCCCTTTTCGCTCTCAGCCTGCTGGCTGCCGCCGGTACCGCCTTCGCCCAAGGCTATCCCAACAAGCCCATCAAGCTCCAGGTGCCCTTCGCACCGGGCGGCACCACCGACATCATCGCGCGCGTGATTTCCGAGCCCCTGGGCAAGGCCCTGGGCCAGCCCGTGGTGGTGGAGAACAAGGCCGGTGGCGGTGGCGTGGTCGGCGCCAACGAGACGGCCAAGTCGGCACCCGACGGCTACACCCTGGGCATGGCCACGGTCTCGACCACGGCCGCGAACCCGGCGATCAACCCCAAGATCCCCTACAACGCCCAGACCGACTTCACGGCCATCATCAACATCGCGGCCACGCCCAACGTGATCGCCGTGCACCCGAGCTTCCCGGCCAAGGACCACAAGGCCTTCCTGGCCGAGCTCAAGAAGTCCCCCGGCAAGTACTCCTATGCCTCTTCCGGCACGGGCGGCATCGGTCATCTGCAGACCGAGCTGTACAAGTCCCAGACCGGCACCTTCATGACCCACATCCCCTACCGCGGTGCGGGTCCGGCCCTCAACGACACCGTGGCCGGCCAGGTGCCGATCATCTTCGACAACCTGCCTTCGGCGCTGCCCTTCATCCAGAGCGGCCGCCTCAACGCCATCGTGGTCGCCGCGCCGCAGCGTCTGGCCGTGCTGCCGAACGTGCCGACCTTCAAGGAAGTGGGTCTGGAGCCCGTGAACCGCATGGCCTATTACGGCATCCTCGGCCCCAAGGGCCTGCCCAAGGAGGTCGTGGACAAGGTCAACGCTGCCGTGCGCCAGGTGCTGCAGGATCCGGCGGTGCGCAAGCGCATCGAAGACACCGGCTCCATCGTGATCGGCAACACGCCTGAGCAGTTCGCCGCCCAGATGAAGGCCGAGTACGAGGTCTACAAGAAGGTGGTTGACACCGCCGGCCTCAAGCTCGACTGATGCCACGGCCCGGGGCATGGACGATGCCGAGATCGACGCCTTCGTCGATGCCCTGTGGCTGGAGGAAGGCCTGTCGCGCAACACGCTGACGGCCTATCGCCGGGATCTCACGCTCTACGCCCGCTGGCTGCAAGGCCGCGGGCGTACGCTTTTGCAGAGCACGGAAACCGAGCTCAACGCCTATTTCGCCGCGCGCCACCGCGAGACCCGCGCCACCACGGCCAACCGACGGCTCACGGTCTTCAAGCGCTTCTTCCGCTGGGCCCTGCGCGAGCGCCGCATCGACGCCGACCCCACCTTGCGTCTGCAGGCCGCCAAGCAGCCGCTGCGTGTGCCCAAGACGCTGACCGAGGCCCAGGTCGAGGCTCTGCTGGTGGCGCCAGGCGACGACACGCCGCTGGCCGTGCGGGACCGCACCATGATCGAGCTCATGTACGCCAGCGGCCTGCGCGTGAGTGAACTGGTCGGCCTCAAGACCTTCAACATCAGCCTGTCCGAGCATGTGCTGCGCGTCTTCGGCAAAGGCAGCAAGGAACGCCTCGTGCCTTTCGGTGAGGTGGCCAGCCAGTGGCTGCAGCGCTATCTGCAGCAGGCCCGGCCCGCGCTGCTGGCGGGCAAACAGACCGACGACCTCTTCGTCACCGTGCGCGGTACGCGTGCCGGCGAAGCCATGACGCGCGTGATGTTCTGGCAACTGGTCAAGAAGTACGCGCGCGTGGCCGGCATCACCGCGCCGCTCTCGCCCCACACCCTGCGTCACGCCTTTGCCACGCATCTGCTCAACCACGGCGCCGACCTGCGCGCCGTGCAGATGCTGCTGGGCCATGCCGACATCTCCACCACCACCATCTACACCCATGTGGCGCGTGAGCGACTCAAGACGCTGCACGCCCAGCATCACCCGCGCGGATAATCCATTTCATGATCACCGTCCATCACCTCGAAACCTCCCGTTCCCAGCGCGTGCTCTGGCTGCTCGAAGAGCTGGGCCTGCCCTATGAGCTCAAGGTCTATGCGCGTGACCCGCGCACCCGGCTGGCGCCGCCCGAGCTCAAGCAGATCCACCCCCTGGGCAAGTCACCCGTGATCACCGATGGCGACGAGGTCATCGCCGAGTCGGGCGCCATCCTTGAATACCTGGCCGAGCGTTATGGCGCCCAGGCGCCGGCCGAGCTGTCCGGGCTGGTCCCGGCCGTGGGCACGCCCGCGCATCGCCAGAACCGCTTCTGGATGCATTACGCCGAAGGCTCGCTGATGAACTGGCTGGTGATGAAGCTGGTCTTCATGAGCATCCCGCGCCAGCGCATGCCCTTCTTCGTCAAGCCCATCGCCCGCAAGCTCTGCGCCACTGTGATCCAGAAGCTGATCGAACCCAATGTGGTCGGCGGCCTGGCCTATGTGGAGCAGCACCTGGCGAAAAACACCTGGTTCACTGGTGAGGCGCTAAGTCTGGCCGATTTCCAGATGAGCTTTGCCGTGGAAGCCGCGCTCTCGCGCGGCACCGACACTGCGCCCTATCCGCATGTGCGCGCCTGGCGCGAGCGCGTGAATGCGCGCCCGGCCTACCAGCGTGCCTTGCAACGTGGTGGCCCGGTGATCGCGGGGCTCTGAGGCGCGCCCTCAGGCTGCGCTGTCCAGGCTCTCGGCCCAGGCCAAGGCCTGCAGGTGCGCCCAGTTGACCTGATGGTTGGAGAGCTGCAGCTGCGTGGCCGCGCGCGCGAAGGCCTCGTCATCGGCTGACTCGCAGGCCAGTGTGAGCTCCAGAAAAGGCGCGTACATGCCCTTGCGCTGCAGCAGCGCGTCCGTGATGTTGGAGGAGAGCGAGATCGACTCCAGTGCCTGCTCCATGGGCAGGCCCAGCATGGTGTCGAGCAGGGAGAAGATGCCGACGACAAAGGCGTCATCGGCGTGTTCTGGCGGCAGCAGCTCGGCCACCAGCAGCTCCATGAGGCGGCCGCGGACCACGGCCATCTTGCCTACGGCCGGGGCCGTCTCGCCCATGCGCGAGGTGGTCATGAGCAGCGCCGCCCAGCGGAACAGCTTCTGCAGGCCCAGCAGCATGACCGCGTGGCGGAAGGAGGAGATCTCCACGTTGAGCCCGAAGCCGGCCGAGTTGATGAAGCGCAGCAGGTTGAAGGACAGCGTGGGGTCGCGCTTGAGCAGCTCCTCGATCTCGCCCACCTCGGCGGGCTTCCTGATCAGATTGATCAGCTGGATGATGTTGGCCTGGGCCGGGCGCAGGGTCTGGCCGCGCACCAGGATGGGGGTGGCGAACCAGTAGCCCTGGAAGAGCCTGATGCCCACCTTGGCGGCCAGCTCGTACTGCTCCACGGTCTCCACCTTCTCGGCGATGATCTGGGCCGTGCTGGACTTCTCGGCGAAGCGCACCAGCGGCTCCAGCTTGTCGGCTGGCACCTTCTGCATGTCGATCTTGATGAAGCTCGCCAGCGGCAGCCAGGCCGCGTACTGGCGCGCCAGGGTCTGGTGGCCGAAGGCCAGGCGGAAACCGCGCGCCTTCACCGCCTCCATGGCCGGGATGCGCGCCTCGATCTCGGCCGCGCTGTGGTCGGCCACCGGTGGCATCTCCAGCACCACGCGCTCGGGGTGGATCAGCTCCAGATGCTTGCCGCCCAGGCTCTCGTGCGTGCAGTTCAGGTACATGAGCTTGCGCCCGATCAGCGACTGCAGCTCGGCATGCGAAAGCACGTTGAACAGCATCTCCGCATCGCTGGCGGCCGAATGCTCGCTGAACTTCTTGGAGCGGTCGTAGAGCTCGTAGGCAATGACGTTGCGGCTCTCGTCCAGGATGGCCTGGCGGGCAATGGCGGTCTGGTCGCCGGTGTCCGGCACGTCGGAGGCTGCGGTGGGCGTGGTCATGAGTGTGGGGAAGAGTTCGCGGACATTCTAGGGGGATAATTTCGTCCTCATGGAACTGCGCGCCGCCTGCCTCGAACTGCTGGCCCTGGCCGACCCCGTGGCCAAGGCCCGGGCTGTCGCGGCTCTGGACCGGCAAGGCGCCGTCGACTGCGCGCGCGTCTTCGCCGAGCCGCCCGGCGTTCCCGGTCGCAGCGAGCGCCCGCCCTTGCTGCCCCACACCCAGATCAAACCCGGCTCGCTCGCCACCCCACGCGGCCATGCGGCCCTGGTGCACAGCATCGTGCACATCGAACGCAACGCGATCGACCTGGCCCTGGACATCTGCTGGCGTTTCGCCGGCCTGCCCGAGGCCTTCTATCGCGACTGGCTGCAGGTGGCCTTCGAGGAGGCCTACCACTTCACGCTCTTGCGTGAGCACCTGCTGACGCTGGGTTACGACTACGGCGACTTCCCGGCCCACGATGGTCTGTGGGAAATGGCCGAGCGGACCAAGGGTGACCTGCTGGCGCGGGTGGCCCTGGTACCGCGCACGCTGGAGGCCCGGGGTCTCGATGCTTCGCCGGCGGTGAAGACCAAGCTGGTGTCGATAGGCGATCACCGCGCTGGGGCGATCCTGGACATCATCCTGCACGATGAGATCGGGCATGTGGCGACGGGGAACCGGTGGTATGCGTGGGCTTGTGCGCAGCGTTCTCTTGATCCTGTTTCAACTTATGCCGAGTTGACGGTGAAGTATCAGGCACCGAAGTTGAAGAGGCCGTTTAACTTGGATGCTCGTCGTGCTGCGGGCTTTAGTGATGCGGAGCTGTCTGCACTGCAATCTGAGTGAGTCTCTTTGGCTGAGGCCCTGGGGAGCGTGGCTTTGCCGGGATGTGCCCCCGGCAGGGCAGTAACTTTCTTTTGCTTCGCCAAAAGAAAGTCACCAAAGAAAAGGCGAGCCGGATTCGTCGACCCTCCGCTGCGCTACGGGCACGCTGCGTTGCTCGGGCCCGGCGGGAAGCGCAGAAACTCGCTGCGCTCAAACATCTGCGCTTCTTGATCCGCCGCTCCCTGCGCTACTCGCCTCCTCATTACGGCGGGGGAGCCCAAACAGCCGAACCAGTACGCGCTTCGCGCGTACTGGTGTTGCCGTTATTCCCCGGAAGGCACATGTTTCCTACCTTGGTTTCGCATGAGCCTCCCTTCTTTCATCAGCAAGCCAATGATGCTGTAGCTCAGGTAGTCTTTTGATCCGCCACCGTAGTCCGATTGCAGGCCAAGATATTTCGCGGCGTCAGAGTTTGAGATGCCAGATGGATTGGCTTTTGCGAGCTCCATGACAGACGCCTTCATTAGGTCCAGGGCCATTTGAGCCTTTTCATAACATCCATCTGGGATGTTGAGCTTGATGTGGCGGCTAATATTTTCAGGATTGGGTCGTACCCGATTCGTCAGCAATCCGCCCTGGGAGCGAATACCGAATGCAGAGATCAGTTCGGCTTCAATTTTCAGAGCCTGTTGTTCAGTGAGGTTGTCTGCAATGATCGTATGCATGACCTTATGACCAGAGCTTTTGATCTGCTGGATGAGCTGTCCTTTTTCGGACTCGTCAATGTTTGCTTGATGCTCCCAAGCCCGATTGCCTGTGCCTTTCCCGATATAGAAAGGCTTTGAAGGTTTGTCTCGAGGATCTTTAAGTGCATAGACGTAGAACGGATTCTGAGCCATGCTTGCCTTTCATGCTTTATGCGGATATCCGCTTTATATCAATATCGTTTCGTGCACCTGCGCTATGAGGACGCGCCATGGCGCGTCCTCGCTGTCTTCGGTATTCGGGATTCGGTTCCCACGCCGTAATGAGGAGGCGAGTAGCGCAGGGCCGGGCGGAATTAGGGGCGCGCATGTTTGAGCGCAGCGAGTTTGCGCGCACCCCGCCCGGACCGAGCAACGCAGCGTGCCCGTAGCGTAGCGGAGGGTCGACGAATCCGGCTCGCCTTCTCTTTGCTTACTTTCTCTTGGCGAAGCAAGAGAAAGTGAGTCGCCCGCCGGGGCGAGACCCGGCTTGCCACCGCACCAAACCCGCAGCCGGCGCGGGAAAGGCCATGAACTCTACAATCAGCCCATCCCCAATAAGAGACATAACCATGGCCCTCTACGAACTCGACGGACAAGCCCCCACCCTCGGCAAAAACGCCTGGGTCGCCGACAGCGCCCAGGTCATCGGCAAGGTGACCCTGGAAGAAAACGCCAGCGTCTGGTTCGGCACCATCATCCGCGGCGACAGCGAACACATTCACATCGGCAAGAACAGCAATGTGCAGGACGCCAGCGTGCTGCATGCTGACCCGGGCGTGCCGCTGACCCTGGGCGAGAACGTGTCCATTGGGCACCAGGTCATGCTGCACGGCTGCACCATCGGGGACGGCTCGCTGATCGGCATCGGCGCCATCGTGCTCAACCACGCCAAGATCGGCAAGAACTGCCTCGTGGGTGCGGGTGCGCTCGTGACCGAGGGCAAGGAGTTTCCGGACGGATCGATGATCCTGGGCAGCCCGGCCAAGGCTGTGAAGCAGCTCAGCCCCGAGCAGATTGCCGGCCTGCAGCGCATCGCCCGGCATTACGTCGAGAACGCCGAGCAGTTCCGCAAGGGCTTGAAGAAGATCGCCTGAGCCTCATCTGGTCGCATGTCCGAACTCCATAAATTCCTCTTCGAAGGCCTGCCCGTCCGCGGCATGGTCGTGCGCCTCACCGGTGCCTGGACCGAGATCCTCAAGCGTCGTGCACAAAGTACCTCCGGTCCCTATCCCGCGTCTGTTCAGGCCCTGCTGGGCGAGATGGCCGCGGCCGGGGCGCTGATGCAGTCCAACATCAAGTTCGACGGCGCGCTCATCCTGCAGGTCTTCGGAGACGGACCGGTCAAGCTGGCCGTGGCCGAGGTGCAGTCCGACCTGAGCCTGCGTGCGACAGCTACGGTGCAAGGCGAGGTGGCGGCTGATGCCACACTGGGTGCCTTGCTCAATGCGCACGGCCAGGGACGCTTTGCCGTCACGCTGGACCCGCAGGGGCGGCAGCCGGGGCAGCAGCCCTACCAGGGGGTGGTGCCGCTGTCGGATGCTGGAGGCCAGTCCATGCAGAGCCTGGCCCAGGACCTGCAGCTCTACATGCGCCAGAGCGAGCAGCTCGAGACCACGCTGGTACTGGCCGCGGATGACAAGGTGGCGGCCGGCCTGCTGATCCAGCGCCTGCCCGTACAGGGCATGGCCAATCTGGCCGGGCAGAACCCGGCCGAGGCCGAGCTCTATGAGGCCGAGCAGTACGAGCACTACAACCGCATCGCCACCCTGGCAGCCAGCCTCAAGCGCGAGGAGCTGCTGACGCTGGACGTGGAGACCATCCTGCGCCGCCTGTTCTGGGAAGAGAAACTGCAGCGCTTCGAGCCCCAGATAGGCGAGACCGGTCCGCGTTTTGCCTGCACCTGCAGCCGTGAGCGCGTGAGCGGCATGATCCGTGGCCTGGGCGAAGTCGAGGCGCGCGAGATCCTGGCCGAGCGCGGCGTGATCCAGGTCGATTGCGAGTTCTGCGGCGCGGGCTACCGTTACGACGACATCGACGTGACGCAGCTCTTCACGCAGGCGGGCGACCGGCCGCCTTCGAGTTCTTCAGTGCAGTAAACAGCCGGAACTCGCACTCAGGATCGGCGCATTTTTCGCAGACCCCGGTCCAGCGCGGTGCCGGCCCGTCCTGTGGTTCGATGAGGCGCAGGGCGGCGCGCAGGCGCTCCCGTTCGTCTCTGCCGTAGACCACGCCAAACGGCACACCCGTGGCCGCCAGTTGCGCACGCAGCGCTGCATCGTTCGCCTGCTGCGCGGGCGTGATGCCAGGCCGGTCCAGTCCCATGAGCAGCACCCGGTCGTAGCGGCCGGTCTGCAGGGCGTCAGGGGGAGGGGCGTCGCTGATCTGCAGCGTGTCCAGGTGCGAGGCGAGGGCGCGGGCCAGCGCGGTCTTGCCGGTGGCCGGTGCGCCCACGACGGCAATCTTCATTACTTGGCGATCTGGACGTAGATTTCGTTGGGCTTGACCATGCCCAGCTCCAGTCGCGCCTTCTCTTCCACCATGTCCAGGCCTTCCTTGAGGTCCTGCACCTCGGCGGCCAGGCGGTCGTTGGCCTGCTGGGCCTGGGCGTTCTTCTGACGCTGCAGGTCCAGCTCGGTGGCCAGGCTGGCCACCTTGGGCACGCTGCCCCGGCCGAACCACAGCTGCGCGTGGAGTACCACGAGCAGGGTGATGAGGACGGCCGGGACGATGCGTGCGCCCATGAAGGTGGGATTACTTCAGGTTGTAGAAGGCCGCGCGGCCGGGGTACTGGGCGATGTCACCCAGGTCTTCCTCGATGCGCAGCAGCTGGTTGTACTTGGCCATGCGGTCCGAGCGGCTCAGCGAACCGGTCTTGATCTGGCCGGCGTTGGTGCCGACGGCGATGTCGGCAATGGTGCTGTCCTCGGTCTCGCCCGAACGGTGGCTGATCACGGCGGTGTAGCCGGCGCGCTTGGCCATCTCGATGGCGGCGAAGGTCTCGGTCAGCGTGCCGATCTGGTTGATCTTGATCAGGATGGAGTTGGCGATGCCCTTGTCGATGCCTTCCTTGAGGATCTTGGTGTTGGTGACGTAGAGGTCGTCACCCACCAGCTGCACCTTCTGGCCCAGGCGCTCGGTCAGCAGCTTCCAGCCGTCCCAGTCGCCCTCGTGCATGCCGTCCTCGATGCTGATGATGGGGTACTTGTCGCACCAGGTGGCCAGCATGTCGGTCCATTCGGCGGCGGAGAGCACGAGGCCTTCGCCTTCGAGGTGGTACTTGCCGTCCTTGTAGAACTCGGAGGCGGCACAGTCCAGGCCCAGGGCGATCTGCTCACCGGCGGTGTAGCCGGCCTTGTCGATGGCTTCGAGGATGAGCTGGATCGCGGCCTCGTGGCTGGCCACACTGGGGGCGAAGCCGCCTTCGTCGCCGACGGAGGTGGGCATGCCCTTGTCGTGCAGGATCTTCTTGAGCGCGTGGAAGACTTCGGCGCCGTAGCGCAGGGCTTCGCGGAAGTTGGGCGCGCCCACGGGCAGGATCATGAATTCCTGCAGGTCGAGGTTGTTGTTGGCGTGCGCACCGCCGTTGATGACGTTCATCATCGGCACGGGCATCTGCACGGCGCCCATGCCGCCGAAGTAGCGGTACAGGGGCAGGCCGGCCTCTTCGGCGGCGGCGCGGGCCACGGCCATGGAGACGGCCAGCATGGCGTTGGCGCCCAGGCGGCTCTTGTTCTCGGTGCCGTCCAGGTCGATCAGGGTCTTGTCCAGGAAGGCCTGCTCGGAGGCATCCAGGCCCAGCACGGCCTCGCTGATCTCGGTGTTGATGTGCTCGACGGCCTTGAGCACGCCCTTGCCCAGGTAGCGGCTCTTGTCGCCGTCGCGCAGCTCGATGGCTTCGCGCGAGCCGGTGGAGGCGCCCGAGGGCACAGCCGCGCGGCCCATGGTGCCGGACTCCAGCAGCACGTCGCACTCGACGGTGGGGTTGCCGCGGCTGTCCAGGACTTCGCGGCCGACGATATCAACGATTGCGCTCATCACTTACCTTTCTAGTTCAAACAATCTCTTTCAACTCCCTCCCCTCGAGGGGAGGGTTGGGGTGGGGGCGTTCTATACCCACCAGGAAGGTGAGGGCGTCAGCCCACACCTTCCACAACGATCATGCGCATGACCGCCGCACCCTGGCGCGCATTGCGCGCCCGACCGTATTCGGGGGAAGCGTCGAAAGCCTTGGCGGCCGCGACGCTGGGGAACTTGAGGATCACGAGGCGATCGGGCGTCCAGTCGCCCTCGATCACCTCCACCTGACCGCCCCGCACCAGCACCTCGGCGCCATGCACACGCATGGCCTCCGAGGACCATTTCTTGTAGTCCTCGTACTGGGCCGGGTTGGTGACGGTGACGTTGGCGATGATGTAGCCGGCACTCATCTCAGGCCACGACCTTGAGGTTCTTGCTCTGGCCCGCGCCCTGGTGTTCCAGCGCCGCCTTGATGAAGGCATTGAACAGCGGGTGGCCGTTCCAGGGGGTGGACTTGAACTCGGGGTGGAACTGCACGCCGACGAACCAGGGGTGCACGCTTTGCGGCAGCTCGACGATCTCGGTGAGCTGCTCGCGCTGCGTCAGCGCCGAGATCACCAGACCGGACTTGCGCAGCGTGTCCAGGTAGTTGACGTTGGCTTCGTAGCGGTGGCGATGCCGCTCGGTGACCACATCGCCGTAGATCTTGTGCGCCAGCGTGCCCTTGGCCACGTCGGAGCTCTGCGCGCCCAGGCGCATGGTACCGCCGAGGTCGGAGTTGGCGTCGCGGGTCTTGATGGTGCCGTCGGCGTCCTTCCACTCGGTGATCAGCGCGATCACGGGGTGCTGGCAGTGGGGTTCGAACTCGGTGCTGTTGGCGTCCTGGAGGCCGGCCACATGGCGCGCGAACTCGATGGTGGCCACCTGCATGCCCAGGCAGATACCCAGGTAGGGCACCTTGTGCTCGCGGGCGTAGCGGGCCGTGCTGATCTTGCCCTCGATGCCGCGCTTGCCGAAGCCGCCGGGCACCAGGATAGCGTCGTACTTGGCCAGGCGGGCCACGGTCTCTTCGGTGATGGTCTCGGAGTCGACGTGCTCGATCTTCACGCGCACATGGTTGCGCATGCCGGCGTGGCGCAGGGCCTCGTTGACCGACTTGTAGCTGTCGGTCAGGTCCACGTATTTGCCGACCATGGCGATGGTGACCTCGCCCTGCGGGTGCTCGGTCTCGTAGACCAGGGAATCCCAGCGCTTGAGGTTGGCCGGTGGCGTGTTCAGGCGCAGCTTGTCGCAGATCAGCCCGTCCAGGCCTTGCTCGTGCAGCACGCGCGGCACCTTGTAGATGGTGTCCACGTCGGGCATGGAGATCACGCCCCATTGCGCCACATTGGTGAACAGGCTGATCTTTTCGCGCTCGTCATCGGGGATGGAGCGGTCGGCGCGGCAGAGCAGGGCGTCGGGCTGGATACCGATCTCGCGCAGCTTCTGCACGGTGTGCTGGGTGGGCTTGGTCTTGAGCTCGCCGGCAGCGGCGATCCAGGGCACGTAGGTCAGGTGCACGAAGGCCGCGTTGTTCGGGCCCAGGCGCAGGCTGAGCTGGCGCACGGCCTCGAGGAAGGGCAGGGACTCGATGTCGCCCACCGTGCCGCCGATCTCGACAATGGCCACGTCGACCGCCTCAGGGGTCTCGTAACCTGCGCCGCGCTTGATGTATTCCTGGATTTCGTTGGTGACGTGGGGGATGACCTGTACGGTCTTGCCCAGGTAGTCACCGCGGCGCTCTTTTTCGAGCACGCTCTTGTAGATCTGGCCGGTGGTGAAGTTGTTGGTCTTCTTCATCCGCGTTTCGACGAAACGCTCGTAGTGGCCCAGGTCCAGGTCGGTCTCGGCACCGTCGTCGGTCACGAACACCTCGCCATGCTGGAAGGGCGACATCGTCCCGGGGTCGACGTTCAGGTAGGGATCGAGCTTGATGAGGGTGACTTTGAGGCCCCGCGATTCCAGGATCGCGGCCAGAGACGCTGAGGCGATTCCCTTGCCCAGGGAGGACACCACACCGCCGGTGACGAAGACGAATTTGGTCATGTCAGGTTCGGACGCGGCGTCCGAGGAGGTGGTAAAGCGAGATTATAGACCTCCCCCTGCAGCCGAAGGCCCGGTCCGGGTGGATGTCGGGTGCAGATGCTACATTCCGTGGCCATGAACGACCTCGCCGGAAAACACATCGTCCTGGGGCTCACGGGCGGCATCGCCTGTTACAAGGCGGCCGAACTCTGCCGCGCCCTGGTCAAGGAAGGCGCCACCGTGCAGGTGGTGATGACCGAGGCCGCGGGCCAGTTCATCACGCCCGTGACGATGCAGGCCTTGTCCAACCGCCCGGTCTACCACTCGCAGTGGGATGCGCGCGAGCCCAACAACATGGCGCACATCAACCTCAGCCGCGAGGCCGACGCCATCCTGATCGCCCCGGCCAGCGCCGATTTCATGGCCAAGCTGCTGCACGGCCGCGCCGACGACCTGCTGAGCCTGATGTGCCTGGCCCGCCCCGTCGAGACCGTGCCCCTGCTGATCGCCCCGGCCATGAACCGCGAGATGTGGGCCAACCCGGCCACGCAACGCAATGTGGCCCAGCTCAAGGCCGATGGGGCCCATGTGTTCGAGGTCGGTTCCGGTGACCAGGCCTGTGGCGAGGTGGGCGATGGTCGCATGCTGGAGGCCGATGAGCTGCTGGCGGAGGTCATCGCCTTCTTCCAGCCCAAGACCCTGCGCGGCCAGCGCGTGCTGGTGACCGCCGGCCCGACCTACGAGGCCATCGACCCGGTGCGAGGCATCACCAACCGCTCCAGCGGCAAGATGGGCTTTGCCATCGCGCGCGCCGCGCGCGAGGCCGGTGCCGACGTGACCCTGGTAGCCGGACCGGTGCACCTGCCCACGCCGCGCGGTGTGCGTCGCGTCGACGTGCGTTCGGCGCGCGAGATGCAGCAGGCTGTCGAGGTGGAATCACAGAGCGCTACTGTTTTTGTAGCTACTGCGGCCGTGGCGGACTGGCGTCCGGCCACTTCGGCCGAGCAGAAGATCAAGAAGGACGGCTCCGGTGCGGTGCCGGCGCTGAGTTTCGTCGAGAACCCGGACATCTTGGCCGCCGTGGCCCAGGGGCCGCGGGCCAAGAACGGCAAGCTCTACTGCGTGGGCTTCGCTGCCGAGAGCCACGATTTGCAGGCCCATGCCCAGGCCAAGCGTGCGCGCAAGGGCGTGCCCCTGCTGGTCGGCAATATCGGGCCGGCCACCTTCGGCCAGGACGACAACCAGCTGCTGCTGGTCGATGAAAAAGGTGTCACCGAGCTGCCGCGCGCCGACAAGCTCACGCTGGCGCGCCAGCTGGTGACCGAGATTGCCCGCCGCCTGCCAGTGCTGCTCTGAGTTTTCCTTTCTTTTTCTCTATGCATATCGACGTCAAGATCCTCGATCCGCGCCTGGCGGATCAGCTGCCCACCTATGCCACGCCTGGCAGCGCCGGCCTGGACCTGCGTGCCTGCCTGAGCGAGGCGTTGACCCTGCAGCCCAATGCCTGGCAGCTCATCCCCACGGGCATGGCCATCCATCTGGCCGATCCAGGTTATGCCGCGCTGATCCTGCCGCGCTCGGGCCTGGGCCACAAGCACGGCATCGTGCTGGGCAATCTGGTCGGTCTGATCGACAGCGACTACCAGGGCCAGCTCATGGTCAGCGCCTGGAACCGCAGCCCCACGGCCTTCACCATCGAACCCATGGAGCGCATCGCGCAACTGGTCATCGTGCCCGTGGTGCAGGCACAGTTCAACATCGTGAATGACTTCGCCGCGGCTACCGAGCGTGGCGCTGGCGGCTACGGGTCCACTGGAAAAGCCTGAGCGCGTCAGCTCAGTGCAGCGACGACCCGCCCGGCCCCTGCTCGTGCAGCGGGGCGATGCGGAAAAAGCCGGTGCCGGCCGTACCGCTGCCGATCTCGTCTTCGGTGGCTTCGCGCACGGCCTCGACCTTGAGGCGCAGGCGCAGCGCGATGCCGGCCAGCGGGTGGTTGCCGTCGAGCACCACGTGTTCGGGGTAGATCTCGGTGATCGTGTAGAGCGCGTCTTTGGGCGCTTCGGGGTTGCAGCCGGCAGGCAGGGCTGAACCCTCGATGGTCATGCCTTCCTCGATCTCGGCCGGGAAGAGCTCGCGCTTTTCCAGAAAGAGCAGCTGATCCTGGTAGTCGCCAAAGGCCTCTTCGGGTTCGAGCTGCAGCGCCACGGTGGCGCCGACGCTGTGGCCTTGCAGCGCGTCCTCGATCTTCTTGAAGAGATCGCTGCCGCCGATCAGGAACTCGACCGGTTCGTCAAGCACGTCGAGCTCTTCACCGAGGGTGTCGGTGAGCGTCCAGGTCAGCGCGACCACACATTGCTGATTGATGTCCATAGGGCAGAATTGTCGCAGTTAATGCGAACCACGGATCACGACATGGATGTGAAACAGCCGCTGCCCCTGCTGGGCGGTCTCAGTCCCGAAACCTTCATGCGCCGCCACTGGCACAAGAAGCCCTTGCTGGTGCGCCAGGCCATCCCGGGCTTCCAGGCCCTGCTGTCGCGCACCGAGCTGGTGGAACTGGCCGCGCAGGAGGACGTGGAGTCGCGCCTGGTCACGCTGCAGCGCCAGCGGGGCAAGGAACACTGGAGCCTGCAGCGCGGGCCTTTTGCACGCCGTGCCCTGCCCACCTTCAAGACGCCCGAGTGGACGCTGCTGGTGCAGGGCGTGGACCTGCATCACGATGCGGTCCACGCGCTCATGAACCGCTTCCGTTTCATTCCCGATGCGCGTCTGGACGATCTGATGATCAGCTATGCCACCGAGGGCGGCGGGGTCGGGCCGCATTACGACAACTACGATGTCTTCCTGCTGCAGGCGCACGGCAAGCGCCGCTGGCGCATCGGCCGTCAGGACGATCTGAGCCTCAAGACCGGCATGCCGGTGAAGATCCTCGCGAACTTCCGGCCGGAAGAGGAGTTCGTGCTGGAGCCCGGCGACATGCTCTACCTGCCGCCGCACTATGCGCACGATGGCGTGGCCGAGGACGGCGAGTGCATGACCTATTCCATCGGTTTCCGTTCGCCCAAGGCCGGCGAGCTGGCGCAGGAACTGTTGCAGCGTCTGGCCGAGGACGCGGTCGACGCTGCAGGCGAGGATTTCTACCGCGACCCGCGCCAGGCCGCCGTGGCCGCCCCGGCCGCTCTGCCGGCCGAACTGCAGCGCTTTGCACAGCAGGCCCTGCAGCAGGTGCTCAAGGATCCCCTTGCCCTGACGCGCGCGCTGGGCGAGGCCATGAGCGAGCCCAAACCCCAGGTCTGGTTCGAGCCCGGGCAGCGCCTGCGGGCGCGCCGTGGGGTGCTGCTGGACCGCCGTACGCGCATGCTCTACGACGCCGATCACATCTACATCAACGGCGAGAGCTACCGAGCCGCGGGCCGCGACGCAGCGCTGATGCGCCAGCTGGCCGATGAACGCAGCCTGTCGCCGGCCGCGCTGGCACGCGCCAGTGCGGCGGCGCGTGAGCTGCTGGGCGACTGGTGCGAGGACGGGTGGGCCCATGAACTCTGATGAGGCGGTTCCGGCGGGCCTGCCGCAGGGCCGCCTGCAGGGGCGCAGCGTCTTCCAGCAGGCCGTGCGCGACGCCTTGCAGACGGCGGCGCGCGAGGGCTGGAACGAGATCATCGTCTGCGACGCCGACTTCGCCGACTGGCCGCTGGGCGAGCGCGCCGTCGCCGAGGCCCTGCAGGCCTGGTCGCGCGGCGGGCGCCGCTTCGTGATGCTGGCCATGCGCTACGAGGGCATTCCGCGCTGGCATGCGCGCTTCGTGAAATGGCGCCAGACTTGGGATCACATCATCGAGTGCCGCGTCTGCCGCGTCAGCGATGCACTGTCCTTTCCCAGTGTGTTGTGGACGCCGGCCTGGGTGATGCAGCGCATCGATACCGAGCAGGACGTACTGCTTTGCGACCACGAGGCCGCGCGGCGCGTGGGCCTGCGTCAGCTGCTGGATGAATGCCGGCGCGACAGCAGCCCAGGTTTCCCATCCTCTGTACTGGGGCTTTAGCGGGATGCGAAATGATTTCGCGTGTTTACCTAAGGGTAAACGCGGAATATTTTCATGATGCGGTAAATCTAGGCCTATAATCGCGCCCCAGCAAGTCGCTGTGTCCGCAGTCTTGCTGGCCGGGTGCGGTTCGCTGCACGGGTCTTTCCGGACAGGTTCAACGCTTTTTTGAAGTTTTACCCAACATGAACAAGTCTCTCGTTCTGGCTGCCGTGATCGCTGCCGCAGCCCTGGCCGCTTGCGGCAAGAAGGAAGAAGCCGCCGCTCCCGCCGCCGCCCCCGCTCCGGCTGCTGCCCCGGCCCCCGCTGCTGCGCCCGCTCCGGCCGACGCTTCGGCGCCCGCCGCTGCTCCCGCTGCCACTCCGGCCGCTGCTCCCGCCGCCGAGCCGGCCAAGCAGTAAGCTGTACGCACCAGCAAAAAAGCCACCGCAAGGTGGCTTTTTTTCGTCCCTGCACAGGATGTGCAGACTCAGCGCAGGTCGTCGGCGATCACCTGCAGGATGCGACGTGCGGCGTCCGAGGACTCGGGCGCACCGTCGGCATTGAGCACGGCCACGGTGCTGCTCTCGCCCGCGCTGCGCACCGTGATGCGGTACTTCTGCGGCGTCTTGTCCTTGGGTGTACCGCTGAAGAGACGGCTGAAGAAGCCGGGCTCCTGCTCGCCGGGCGCCCGCGGCTCCACGTAGCGCACGTAGTAGACACCCTCGCTGCGGTCGCGGTCCTCGACGGTGAAGCCGGTGCGGTCCAGCGTCAATCCCACGCGGCGCCAGGCACGGTCGAAGCCTTCGCTGACCAGCACCACGGGCTGGCCCTCGCGCTGCTCTACCTTGGCGGTTGGGCGGGGCGCCACGGCGGCCACCTGCTGGGCGGCCTGCGGGCCGCTGGCGCCGAGCTTGAGCATCAGGCGGCGCAGCATCTCGACCTCCATCTCGGTGTCGCTGGCGCGTGGCTGCCAGGTGGTCTTGGTGGGGCTGTCCGGACGCACCACTTCCTCCAGGCCGCGGTGGCTGATGTAGATCTCGGTGCCGCCGGCTGCATTGCGCTCCAGCCGGGTGCGGTACTTGTCCAGCAGGCCGGTGGAGAACAGGTTGTCGAGGATGGCGCCCAGGGTGCGGCGGATGAAGTCCTGCGGCAGCTTGGCGCGGTTTTCGGCCCAGTCGGTTTCCATGATGCCGAGTTTGGGATCTTCCATCACCAGCGGCAGGCCGGTTTCCTGCCAGAAGGCCTTGAGTTCGGGCCAGAGCTTCTCGGGCGGCTGATCCACCACGAGCCAGCGCTGCGCCCCCTGGCCTTCGAGGCGCATGCCCGGGAAGACCGAGGCCACGGTATTGCCCGGCGCCTGGCTGGCGTTCTGGAAACCCGTAGCGCTGACGGTGGCGCCCGGCGAGGTGTAGCGCGTGTCGCGCGGCAACTGGGTGAGGTCCGGCGGGATGGACAAGGGGGGTGCCTTGGCAGCGGCCTTGTAGTCCACCTTGTCGCCTTGAAGGGCCGCGCAGGCTGACAACAGCAGGGTCAGGCCCAGCAGGGCCAGTTTCGATGCAGATTTCAACGGAGGTTTCCTCAACAGGGCATCAGAGCAGGCCGCACGCGCGCAGTGCAGCCTCGACTGCCGGCTGGTTGGCAGGGGTCAGCGGCGTCATGGGCAGGCGCAGCGCACCGCCACAGCGGCCCATGCGCTGCAGGGCCCACTTGACGGGGATGGGGTTGGGCTCGACGAAGAGCTGTTTGTGCAAGGGCATGAGCCTGAACTGGATCTCCATGGCGCGCTTGGTGTCGCCGGCCATGGCCGCGACGCAGAGCTCGTGCATGGCGCGCGGTGCGACGTTGGCCGTGACGCTGACGTTGCCGTGGCCGCCGCAGAGCATGAGGGCCACGGCCGTCGGGTCGTCACCCGAATAGATCGCAAAACCCTTCGGCGCTTCGCGGATCAGCCACTGCGCGCGTTCGATGTTGCCCGTGGCTTCCTTGATGCCGACGATGCCCGGGACCTGCGCCAGACGCAGCACGGTGTCGTGGGCCATGTCGGCCACGGTGCGGCCGGGCACGTTGTAGAGCACCATGGGCAGGTCGCCCACGGCCTCGGCGATGGCCTTGAAGTGCAGGTACTGGCCCTCTTGCGTGGGCTTGTTGTAGTAGGGCACGACCTGCAGCTGGCAGTCGGCGCCGACCTTCTTGGCGAAGCGGGCCAGCTCGATGGCTTCGGCCGTGGAGTTGGCGCCGCAGCCGGCCATGATGGGCACCTTGCCCTTGGCCTGCTCCACGGACACGCGGATGATCTCGCAGTGCTCTTCGACGTTGACGGTGGGCGACTCGCCCGTGGTGCCGACCACGCCGATGCAGTCCGTGCCCTCGGCGATATGCCAGTCGATCAGTTTGCGCAGGGTGGGGTAGTCGACGCTACCGTCCTCGTGCAGGGGGGTGACGAGGGCCACGATGCTGCCGGTGATCTGGCGGGTAGAGGAAGTCATGTCCGGAGGGAAGGGTTGAGTTCAGGTGGATGGTGCATTCTACCGAGCAAGGTCGCCCGGCCGCCGGGCAGACCGGCTCACAGGGAATAACGCGCGGGCGCGCCGGCCGTGGACAGGCCGGTCTCGTTCACGGCGACGATGCGCTGGACATAGCGCTCGGGCATGGCGAGGTAGCCGTCCTCGTAGGCCACGACGCGCAGCCCCGCGCAGATACGCAGCAGCTCACCGGGCTGCAGCAGGAAATCCGGCCGTGAGGGCTTGCCCACGGTTTCGTTGCCCGCGGTAAAGGTCTCGTAAATCAGCACCCCGCCCGGCGCCAGGCTGGCCAGCAGGGTAGGAAACAGCGCGCGCCAGAGGTAGTTGGTGACGATCACGGCGTCAAAGCGCTGCGGTTGGCCGCTCTGCAGCAGAGGCCAGGGGCCGTTCTCGATGTCGGCCTCGATGGCGGTGCCCAGAGGGGCTACGGCGGCGATGGCCTCGGGCGAGCGGTCCATGCCCGTGACCGGGTGGCCGCGCTGCGCGAACCAGCGCACGTGGCGGCCGTGACCACAGGCGACGTCCAGCACCGTGCCGCCGGGACGCACGAGGTGAGACCAGCGCTGGACCCAGGCCGAGGGCGCCTCGGTGCCGTGCGGCAAGGGGTTCATCGCGGCTTGACCTCGTCCTTGAGGGCGGCCAGGGCCATGTTCTCGACCAGCCCGGGCGCCAGCAGCTTGAGCAGGCGGCCCAGTTTGCCTTTGGACGTCATCACGACTTCGCGCTGACGTGCATTCATGCCCACGAGGATGAGCCGGGCACATTCTTCCACCGTCATGGCGTCGTCTTCCTTGAGGCCGCTGCGGCCGGCCGGTTGGCCCGCGGCGTTGTAGCCTCGGTAACGGATCTCGGTGGCGACCACGCCGGGGTAGGCCGTGGTGACGCTGACCCCCGCGCCCTTGAGCTCGGCGCGCAGGGCCTCGAAGAAGCCCGTCATGGCGAACTTGCTCGCGCTGTAGGCCGTGCGCCCGGGCACGCCCACGAGGCCGGCCAGCGAGGAGACGGCCACGATCTGGCCGCGGCTGGCCTTGAGGTGGGGCAGCGCAGCATGCGTGCACCAGACCGAGCCCCAGAGGTTCACGCGCATCAGGTCCTCGTACCAGCCCAGGTGCTCGGTCTGCACTTCCTCGAACAGGGCCTGGGCCGAGACGCCGGCGTTGTTGATCAGCACGTCGAGCCAGCCGAAGCGCTCCACCGCGCGCTCGACGAGCTTGCGGCATTGGTCCGGATCGCTGACGTCGGTAGGGGCGACCAGCACTTCGCTGCCGTGGCTGCGGCACTGGCTGGCCACCTCTTCGAGCAGGGCCTGCTTGCGGGCCGCCAGCACCAGGCCAGCTTCGGCGCCGTGTCGCTGTGCCAGCTGGCGCGCCAGCTCGGCGCCGATGCCGTCTGACGCGCCGGTGAGGATGAAGGTCTTCATGGTCATGGCCTGAGTGTGCCATCGCGCCACGTGCCGAGGGATGGAGACTATCCCTAGCGGCAGCAGCTCAGAAGCAGGCCCAGATCTGGTCGGCCAGCGTGACGAGGAAGTCTGGCCGGGTGTACAGCGCGAACACGGCCAGCAGCAGCACCAGGGCCGCAGCCCAGGCCAGCCCGTGGCGCAGGCTCTTCTTCACGCGCGGGCTCCCTCGGGGTGGCGCCGGATCGCGGCTTCGCGTACCGGCAGGTTGATCAGCGCGGCGGCCACGCCCAGGGCGATGGCGATGTACCAGACGATGTCATAGCTGCCGGTCTTGTCGTAGAGGTAGCCGCCGAGCCAGACGCCCATGAAGCTGCCGATCTGGTGGCTGAAGAAGACGAAGCCGCCCAGCATGGACAGGTGGGCCACACCGAAGATCTGGGCCACGATGGCATTGGTCGGCGGCACGGTGGACAGCCAGAGCACACCCATGACGGCGGAGAAGATGTAGACGCTCAGCGGCGTCAGCGGCGCTAGCAGGAAGAGGGCGATCGCGATGGCTCGCGAGAAATAGATGAAGGCCAGGATCTTGCGCTTGGCCAGACGCTGGCCCAGCGTGCCCGCGGCATAGGTGCCGAAGACGTTGAAGAGGCCGATCAGGGCCAGCGAATAGCTCGCCACCTGGGGCGAGAGGCCGTGGTCCTTGAGGTAGCTGGGCATGTGCACGCCGATGAAGACCACCTGGAAGCCGCAGACGAAGTAGCCGGCCATGAGCAGCTGGAAGCTCGGGTAGGCGAAGGCCTCGCGCAGGGCCTGCAGGATGGACTGCTCGCGCTTGGGAGGCGTGCCGCTGGCAAAGCTGGATTCATGCAGGCCCCAGGCCAGCGGCACGATGAGCAGCGCGGCCATGCCCAGCGCCACCAGGGCCTGCTGCCAGCCCAGGCCGCTGATGAGCCAGCCTTCGACCGGCACCATGAGGAACTGGCCAAAGGAGCCGGCCGCCGCGGCCACGCCCATGGCCCAGGAGCGCTTCTCCATGCTGACGTTACGGCCGATCACCCCGTAGATCACGGCATAGGTGGTACCTGCCTGCGCCATGCCGATCAGCACGCCGCAGCTCAGCGCGAACATGAGCGGTGTGGGCGCGTGGGCCATGCCGATCAGACCCAGGGCGTAGAGGATGGCGCCGCCGATGATGACCTTGAAGGCGCCGTAGCGGTCGGCCAGCATGCCGGCGAAGATGCCGGCAAAGCCCCAGGTCAGGTTCTGGATGGCCATCGCGAAAGCGAAGGTCTCGCGGGTCCAGCCCTGGGTCTGGGTGACGGGCTGCAGCCAGAGGCCGAAGCCGTGGCGTATGCCCATGGAGAGGGTGACGATCATGGCGCCGCAGATCAGGACCTGGGCCATGGGAAGTTTCTTGTTGCTCATCGCCGCACTGTAGCCAATCCGCCGCTCGCTTGCCGGCGGCCGGCTGGAATGTAACTGGATGTTCATCCAGTGATTGTGCGGACTGGGTCTACAATCCCGCGCCATGGCTGTCAAACCCACCCCCGAATACTCCGAAGGCTCCATCCGCGTTCTCAAGGGACTGGAGCCGGTCAAGCAGCGTCCGGGCATGTACACCCGGACGGACAACCCGCTGCACATCATCCAGGAGGTGCTGGACAACGCGGCGGACGAGGCTCTCGCCGGCCACGGCAAGAAGATCGCCGTGATCCTGCACGCCGATGGCTCGGTCAGCGTCGAGGACGACGGCCGCGGCATCCCCTTCGGCCTGCACCCCGAGGAAAAGGCCCCGGTCATCGAGCTCGTCTACACCCGGCTGCATGCCGGCGGCAAGTTCGACAAGGGCCAGGGCGGTGCCTACAGCTTTTCCGGCGGGCTGCACGGTGTGGGCGTGTCCGTGACCAATGCGCTGGCCAAGCGCCTGCAGGTCAGCACTTACCGCGAGGGCAAGGTGGCGACGCTGGCCTTCTCGGGCGGCGATGTGATCGAACCGCTGCAGACCCGGGCGCAAGGCCCGGGTGACCGCAAGCAGGGCACCACGGTGCGCGTCTGGCCTGACGCCAAGTATTTCGAGTCCGCCGCCCTGCCCATGGGCGAGCTCACGCATCTGCTGCGCAGCAAGGCCGTGCTCATGCCCGGCGTCACCGTCACGCTGACGGTGGAGAAGAGCAAGGACACCCAGACCTGGCTCTACAAGGGGGGGCTGCGTGACTATTTGATGCAGACCCTGCCGGCCGACCCGGTGATCCCGCTCTTCGAGGGCGAGGGCTATGCCGACAGCAACGACACCTTCGCCGAGGGCGAGGGCGCGGCCTGGGCCGTGGCCTTCACCGAGGACGGCCAGCCCGTGCGCGAGAGCTACGTCAACCTGATTCCCACGAGCGCGGGCGGCACGCACGACAGTGGCCTGCGGGACGGCCTGTTCAACGCGGTCAAGAGCTTCATCGAGCTGCACAGCCTGCTGCCCAAGGGCGTCAAGCTGCTGCCGGAGGACGTGTTTGCGCGCGCCAGCTATGTCCTCTCAGCCAAGGTGCTCGACCCGCAGTTCCAGGGCCAGATCAAGGAACGCCTGAACTCGCGGGATGCCGTGCGCCTGGTCTCCAGCTTCGTGCGCCCGGCGCTCGAACTCTGGCTCAACCAGCACGTCGAGTACGGCAAGAAGCTGGCCGAGCTGGCCATCAAGGCCGCGCAGACACGCCAGCGCGCGGGCCAGAAGGTGGAAAAGCGCAAGGGTTCGGGCGTGGCCGTGCTGCCGGGCAAGCTGACCGACTGCGAGAGCCGCGACATCACGCACAACGAACTCTTCCTGGTCGAGGGCGATTCGGCCGGCGGCAGCGCCAAGATGGGCCGCGACAAGGAGAGCCAGGCCATCCTGCCGCTGCGTGGCAAGGTGCTCAACACCTGGGAGGTCGAGCGCGACCGCCTGTTCGCCAACACCGAGGTGCACGACATCTCGGTGGCCATCGGCGTGGACCCACACGGCCCCAACGACAGCCCGGATCTCAGTGGCCTGCGCTACGGCAAGGTCTGCATCCTGTCCGACGCCGACGTCGACGGCTCGCACATCCAGGTGCTGCTGCTCACGCTCTTCTTTCGCCATTTCCCCAAGCTCATCGAGGCAGGCCACGTTTACGTGGCACGCCCGCCGCTGTTCCGCGTCGACATCCCGGCGCGCGGCAAGAAGGCGGCCGGCAAGGCCTATGCGCTGGACGAGGGCGAGCTCACGGCCATCCTGGACAAGTGCGCCAAGGAGGGCGTGGCCAGGGAGCGCTGCCAGATCAGCCGCTTCAAGGGGCTGGGCGAGATGAACGCCGAGCAGCTCTGGGAAACCACGCTGAACCCCGATACGCGCCGCCTGCTGCAGGTACGCCTGGGTGCCTTCGACAACCTGCAGACCGAGGCCGAGATCACCAAGCTCATGGGCAAGGGCGAGGCGGCGGCCCGCCGTGAGCTCATGGAGCTGCATGGCGACGCCGTGGAGGTGGACATCTGATGCGCCAGCTGATCGCCTTGCTGACCATGCTCCTGCTGGGGCAGGGCGCGGCGCACGCCGATGTCTGGGCTTATGTCAACGAGCAGGGCGTGGCGCATTTCGCGACCGAGCAGCTGGACGAGCGCTACGAGCTCTATTTCAGTGACGAGGCGCCCGAGGACCGTACGCGTGCCGGCCCGGTGCCGCTGGCGCCCACCCGCCTGCACGCCTTCTTCGAGATCTCGCCCGACTACAAGGCCGTGCGGCACTTGCTGCGCGAGGCCGCACGCGAGCACGGCATCGACTACGCTCTGTTGCAGGCCCTGATCGCCACCGAGTCGGGCTTCGACCCCGATGCGGTCTCGCCCAAGGGGGCGGTCGGGCTCATGCAACTGATGCCGGCCACGGCGCGCGGCTATGGCCTGGTGGACCGGAAGCGCCGGCCGGTGGCACGCCAGCTCACCGATGCACGCACCAACATCCGCATCGGCAGCCTGCACCTGGCGCGTCTGCTGAAGAAATTTCCCGAGCAGCCCGAACTCGCGCTGGCTGCCTACAACGCCGGGCTCGGTGCTGTGCGGCGCGCTGGCAACGCGGTGCCGCCTTACCGCGAAACGCAGAACTACGTGCGCACCGTGCTGGCCCTGCACGCGGTGCTCAGGCCTGCAGCCGAGAGAACCCAGCGTTCCTGGGTGCGCGAGCCGGCCCAGGTGGCCAGCCTCGAAGCGCAGCCTGACTGAGCTGTCCCATCCCGAAGAACCGAACTGTCACGATGGATCAACCTACCCTGGACCTCACGGCCGACCCGGCCGGCGACGACGCCCTGACCCTGGCCAACTACGCGCAGCGCGCCTATCTCGAGTACGCGCTCAGCGTGGTCAAGGGCCGGGCCCTGCCCGACGTGAGCGACGGCCAGAAGCCGGTGCAACGCCGCATCCTCTACGCCATGTCGCGCATGGGCCTGGGCTACAGCGGGCCGAACGGCAACACGGCGGCCAAGCCGGTGAAGAGTGCGCGCGTGGTCGGTGACGTGCTGGGTCGTTTCCACCCGCATGGCGACCAGGCGGCCTACGACGCCCTGGTGCGCATGGCCCAGGACTTCGCCCAGCGCTACCCGCTGATCGACGGCCAGGGCAACTTCGGCAGCCGTGATGGCGATGGTGCCGCGGCCATGCGCTACACCGAGGCGCGCCTGGCCAGGATCACCAGCCTGTTGCTCGACGAGATCGACGAGGGCACGGTGGACTTCATGCCCAACTACGACGGCTCCACCGAGGAGCCCAAGCAGTTGCCGGCACGCCTGCCCTTCACCCTGCTCAATGGCGCCAGCGGCATTGCCGTGGGCCTGGCGACAGAGATTCCCAGCCACAACCTCGGCGAGGTGGCGGCCGCCTGCGTGGCCCTGATCAAGACGCCGAAACTGTCCGATGAGGATCTGCTGGCGCTGCTGCCCGGTCCCGACTATCCCGGGGGCGGCCAGATCATCAGCCCGGCGGCGGACATCGCCGAGGCCTACCGCACGGGCCGCGGCTCGCTCAAGGTCCGCGCGCGCTGGAAGATCGAGGAACTGGCGCGCGGCCAGTGGCAGCTGGTCGTGACCGAGCTGCCGCCCGGTGTGAGCACACAGAAGGTGCTCGAAGAGATCGAGGAGCTGACCAATCCCAAGGTCAAGGCCGGCAAGAAGGCGCTGACGCCGGAGCAGAACCAGCTCAAGGCCACGGTGCTGGCGGTGCTGGACGTGGTCCGCGACGAATCCAGCAAGGACGCACCGGTGCGACTGGTCTGCGAGCCCAAGACCAGTCGCATCGAGCAGCAGGAGCTGATCACCACCCTGCTGGCCCACACCAGCCTGGAAACCTCGGCCTCGATCAATATGACCATGGTGGGGCTGGACGGCCGTCCGACGCAGAAGAACCTGCGCCAGATGCTGGAGGAGTGGATCGCCTTCCGCCAGACCACGATCGCCCGGCGTTCGCAACACCGTCTGGACAAGGTGCTGAACCGCATCCACATCCTCGAGGGCCGGCAGCTCGTGTTGCTGAACATCGACGAGGTCATCCGCATCATCCGCAACGCGGACGAGCCCAAGCCGGCGCTGATCACGCGCTTCAAGCTCAGCGAGCGCCAGGCGGAGGACATCCTGGAAATCCGCCTGCGCCAGCTGGCACGACTGGAAGCCATCAAGATCGAGCAGGAACTGAAAGAGCTGCGCGAGGAGCAGAAGAAGCTGGAGGAGATTCTCGGCAGCCCGGCGGCGTTGCGCAAGCTCATGGTCAAGGAGATCGAGGCCGACGCCAAGACCTTCGGCGATGCGCGTCGTACGCTGATCCAGGCCGAGAAGAAGGCCGTGGCCGAGGTCAAGGTCGTGGACGAACCCGTGACCGTGGTCGTCTCGCAGAAAGGTTGGGTGCGCGCGCGCCAGGGGCATGGCCACGATGCTGCGAGCTTCGCCTTCAAGGCCGGTGACGGCCTCTACGGCACCTTCGAATGCCGCACGGTCGACACCCTGCTGGCCTTCGGCAGCAAGGGCCGGGTCTACTCCGTGCCCGTGGCTGGCCTGCCCGGCGCACGCGGTGACGGCCAGCCGCTGACCACGATGATCGAACTCGAAGCCGGCACCCAGCTCGTGCACTACTTTGCCGGTGCGGCCAGTGCCTGGCTGCTGCTGTCCACCTCGGGCGGCTACGGCTTCCTGGCCCAGGTGGAGAACATGGTCTCGCGCCAGAAGGCCGGCAAGTCCTTCATCAACTGCGGCGAGAGCGACACGGTCTGCCGTCCCTCAGCCGCCAATGTTCCGCTGCCCGCGGGCGCCCAGGCCTCCGCGCTCTACAGCCCTGCCACGCATGTGGCCTGCGCCTCGACTGGCGGTCGCATCCTGACCTTCGAGATCGGCGAACTCAAGCCCATGCCCAACGGCGGCCGTGGCCTGATGCTGATCGACCTCGAGCCCAAGGACAGCCTGGCGGGTGCCGCGGCCTACACGCGCAGCGTGAAGATCGAGGGCCTGGGTCGTGGCGGCAAGGAGCGCGACGAGACGCTGGAGATCCGCAGCCTCAACAATGCGCGCGCTGCCCGCGGGCGCAAGGGCAAGGCGGCGGACCTGGGCTTCAAGCCCACGGGTGTGATCCGCGTCGAGTGAGCGGGAGTTCTTGGGGCAGAATCAGACCCCGATGCATACCGAGGTACTCATAGCCGGAGGCGGTATCGGCGGCCTGGCTGCCGGACTGGCCTGTTCGCGGGCCGGCTGCCATGTCCGCCTCTACGAGCGCGCCGAGGCCTTCACCGAGGTAGGGGCGGGCATCCAGATGGGCCCCAACGTCGTGCGGGTGCTCCAGGGCTGGGAGCTCGATGCCGCCCTGCGACGAGTGGCCGCCTATCCCGAGCGGCTGCAGGTGCGCCATGCCATCAGCGGGGTCGCACTGGGCGTGCTGTCGCTCGGCCCGTCCATGGTGCAGCGCTACGGCGCACCCTATGCCACGGTCCATCGTGCCGATCTGCAGCAACTGCTGCTGCAGGCCCTGCAGCAGCGAGATGACGTCTGGTTGCACACGGGCAAGACTGTGAACCGCTATGTGGAGACCCATGGCGCGGTCGGCCTGAGCCTGAGCGATGGCCTGGACGTGGAGGGCGATGCCTTGATCGCGGCCGATGGCCTCTGGAGCCGGATCCGTCTGCAGCTGCTGGCCGATGGGCCGCCGCGCGTCGCCGGACACCTGGCCTATCGCGCACTGGTGCCTCAGGCCGATCTGCCCGCAGCCCTGCGCAGCCAGCAGGTCACGGCCTGGCTCGGCCCCAGGCTGCACGTGGTGGCTTACCCTGTACGCGGTGGCGAGTGGCTCAATGTCGTGGCCATCGTGCACGGCCATGTGCATGGCGGCCTGGAGGACTGGGACCATGGCGCCAATGCGGCTGATCTGCAGTCGGCCCTGGCCCGTACCTGTGCCGATCTGCGCGATCTGATCGCCTCCATCCCGGCCTGGCGTCTCTGGGTGCTGTGTGACCGCCCGCCCGTGGGCTCGGCCGAGCAGATGGCGCGCGGCCATGTGGCGCTGCTCGGGGATGCAGCTCATCCCATGCGGCCCTATCTCGCCCAGGGCGCCGGCATGGCCATCGAGGACGCGGCGGAGCTCGGGCGCCAGGTGGGGCTGGTCGATGGCGTGCTGGACGTGCCCACGCTGCTGCGTCGCTACGCGCTCAACCGCTGGCAGCGTAATGCGCGGGTGCAGGCGCGCTCGATACGCAATGGCGGGATCTTCCATCTGGAAGGTTCCATGGCCTGGGCGCGCGATACGTCGCTGCGCCTGCTGGGGGAGCGCCTGCTCGATGTGCCCTGGCTGTACCAGGGACCCTGAGGTTCAGGCCTCCAGGGGCGGCAGGCCGACCTTGGCGCGGGCGCGTTGACAGGCCTCGCTGCCTTCCTCGAATTCGCGGCAGGGCGAAGGACGCCACTCGTAGATCCCGCAGGCCACCTTTACACCGAGCGTGCCCGTGAGGGCAGCGCAGCGCGGGGGCCAGTGGTCGGTGCCGCGCATGCGTGCGGTGTTGCCGTTGACCTCGACCGTCAGGCCCACGGGCACGTGGCCGCCGTTGCCTTCGAGTTCGTAGGCGGAGAAATCGACGCGGCACCAGGAACAGCAGGCGCCGCAGCTGATGCAGGCGGTCATATTGATACTGATACGTGAACGGTTTTGGCTGTGGCCGCTGCGCTTAACTTCGCTGGCGCGAAGTTAGCCTCCGCCGAAATCGCCTGTACATCACTTCAAGGCTCCCAGGAGCAGATACTCCATCAGAGCCTTCTGGACGTGCAGGCGATTCTCAGCCTCATCCCATACCACCGACTGCGGCCCGTCGATGACCTCGGCCTCGACCTCTTCGCCGCGGTGGGCGGGCAGGCAGTGCATGAAGAGGGCGTCAGAGCGGGCGGCGCGCATCATCTCGGCGTCCACGCACCAATCTGCGAAGGCCTTCTTGCGGGCCTCGTTCTCGGCCTCGTAGCCCATGCTGGTCCAGACATCGGTGGTCACGAGGTCGGCGCCGGCGCAGGCCTGCATCGGGTCCTTGAAGACCTTGTAGCAGGAGCTTTTCACGCCCGCTACGGCCGGGTCGATCTCGTAGCCGCTGGGCGTGCTCACGTGCACGGTGAAGCCCAGCAGCTCGGCCGCCTGTAGCCAGGTGTTGGCCATGTTGTTGCCGTCGCCCACCCAGGCCACCACCTTGCCCGCGATCGAACCGCGGTGCTCGATGTAGGTAAAGATGTCGGCCAGGATCTGGCAGGGGTGGTACTCGTTGGTCAGGCCGTTGATCACGGGGACGCGCGAATACTCGGCGAAACGCTCGATCTTGTCCTGCCCGAAGGTGCGGATCATCACCAGGTCCACCATGCGGCTGATCACACGCGCGCTGTCCTCGATGGGTTCGGCGCGGCCCAGCTGGCTGTCGCCCGTGGTCAGGTGCACCACGCTGCCGCCGAGCTGGTACATGCCGGCCTCGAAGCTCACGCGCGTGCGCGTGGAAGCCTTCTCGAAGATCATGGCCAGGGTTCGGTCTACCAGGGGCTGGTGTTTCTCGTAGGCCTTGAACTTCTTCTTGATCAGCGCCGTTCGCTCGAAGAGGTAGGCGTACTCGGCGGCCGTGAGGTCGGTGAACTGCAGGTAGTGCTTGAGGGCCTGGGTCATTCTGCGCGCTCCTCAGGGTTCGGCCAGGAAGTCGCGCACCAGGGGCAGCAGGCGTGCCAGCAGTTCGTCGATCTCGGCCTCGCTGATGATCAGCGGCGGCAACAGGCGGATCACGCTGTCGGCGGTCACGCTGATCAGCAGGCCGGCCTCGGCCGCACGGCCGATCAGCACGCCGCAGGGCTTGGCCAGCTCGACGCCGATCATCAGGCCCTGGCCGCGGATCTCCTTCACACCCGGATGGCTGCCGAGCGCTTCGCGCAGCTTGCCGCTCAGGTACTGGCCCATCTGCTCGGCGCGCTGCAGCAGGCCGTCCTCCTCCATGATGCGCAGGGTCTCGACGCCGGCGCGCATGGCCAGCGGGTTGCCACCGAAGGTGGTGCCGTGGTTACCCGGCTGAAAGATCTCGGCCGCCTTGGGGCCGGCCACGACCGCGCCGATGGGCACGCCCGAGCCCAGGCCCTTGGCCAGGGCCATCACGTCGGGCACGATGCCGGCCCACTGGTGGGCGAACCACTTGCCCGTGCGGCCCATGCCGCTCTGCACCTCATCAATGCACAGCAGCCAGTCGCGTTCGGAGCAGAGCTCGCGCACGGCACGCAGGTACTCGTTGCGCATGGCGTTGATGCCACCTTCGCCCTGGATGGTCTCGAAGAACACGGCCACCACGTCCGGATTGTGGGCCGTGGCCTTTTTCAGGGCCTCGATGTCGTTGAGCGGCACACGGATGAAACCCGGCACCAGCGGACCGAAGCCCTTCTGGATCTTCTCGTTGCCCGTGGCGCTGAGGGTGGCGATGGAACGGCCATGGAAGGCGCGTTCATAGACCACGATCTGCGGGTTGGCGATGCCCTTGTCATGGCCGTACTTGCGCGCCAGCTTGAGCACGGCCTCGTTGGCCTCCAGGCCCGTGTTGCAGAAGAAGACATTGCTCATGCCCGAGATCTCGACCAGCTTCTTCGCCAGCTCTTCCTGCAGGGGCACGTGGTAGTAGTTGGAGGTGTGGATCAGGCGGGCGATCTGGTCCTGCAGGGCCGGCACCAGCTTGGGGTGCTTGTGCCCCAGGGTGTTGACGGCGATGCCGGCCAGCGCGTCCAGGTATTCCTTGCCGTTGATGTCCCAGACGCGGCAGCCGTCACCGTGCGACAGCGCGATCGGCACGCGGCCGTAGGTGTTCATCACGTGCGGGGAAGCTGCGGTGGCTGGTTTGACGGCAGGGGCGTTCATGTCTACACACTCCGGAGGTCTCAAAACAAAGGCGGCCCAACGAAAGTTGGGCCGTTGAGCGGTGATTTTAGGGCCTGTGGCGCGGCTTGGGGCAAGGCCGGCCTGTCCGGTCACCGGCGCGGGCAGTCTGGCAGATCGCTGCAGCGCCTTATGTCTTATATAAGATATAATACTTGTAGCCCTTTTCGTCGGGCCAGAGCCCTACCCGGCCCGAGCCCGACGCCCGAGTCCCTACCCATGGTCTCCAACGCCGCCCAAGAAGTCTTCATCCTCGGACTGACCCGCACAGGCAAGGCGTTTCGCCCCAGCGACTGGGCCGAACGTCTGGCCGGCGTCATGAGCCAGTTCCGGCCCGGCGGTCCGCAGCCCGGCAGTCATCTGGGTTACTCGCCCTGGTGTGTGCCCAGCTCCGTCGACGGCATCAAGTGCGTGATCGTCAACCGTGACCTGCGCGATGCCGAACCCATGGCCTGGGACTTCTGCGTCAACTTTGCAAGGGACAACAGTCTGCAGGTCCGGCAGTTTGACGCCCGGGGACAGCTCATCTCCGAATCAGATGACCCCAACAAAAAAGCCGCTCAATGAGCGGCTTTTTGCTTTGCTGACAGCGCACCCGTTACAAACGGCGGACGGGTCAGACCCGTCCGGGCTGTTTGCCTGAATCTCAGGCGGCGGCCAGGGCCTTGACCTTGGCGGACAGGCGGCTCTTGTCGCGAGCGGCCTTGTTCTTGTGGAAGATGCCCTTGTCGGCCACGGTGTCCACCACGGCCTGCATCTTGGCAAACAGTTCGGTGGCCTTGGCCTTGTCACCGGTCAGAACAGCCTTTTCGACGTTCTTCACGGCGGTGCGGTATTTGGAGCGCAGGGAGGTGTTGGCTGCATTGAGCTTCACGTCCTGACGTGCGCGTTTACGGCCCGACGCCAGGCGCGGGTTCTTTTTCTTCGGCTTTCCAGATGCCATATCAGTGTTTCCTTGTGTCTGTGGATGATGTCAGCAAAGCCGGCTATTGTAGCAGGTCGAGCCAATTGGGGTGAGTGTGCACTCCGCGAGGGGGAGGGCGGGCTAAACTCGGGGGCAATGAGTCTTTTCAAAGCCGCCTCGACGGTCTCGCTGCTGACCCTGGCCTCGCGCATCACGGGGCTGGCGCGTGAACTGCTGATCGCCGCCACCTTCGGTGCCAGCGCCCTGACCGACGCCTTCAACGTCGCCTTCCGCATTCCCAACCTGTTCCGTCGTCTGTTCGCCGAAGGCGCTTTCAGCCAGGCCTTCGTGCCCGTGCTGGCCACGGTCAAGGAGCAGCAGGGGGAGGAAGCCACGCGCCAGCTGGTCGATCGGGTTGCCACGGTGCTGGCCTGGGTGCTGCTGGCCGTCAGCGTGCTGGGCGTGCTGGTCTCACCGCTGCTGGTCTGGCTGATGGCTGCGGGCCTGCGCAAGATGGAGGCGGGCGGCGCTTTCGACGCAGCGGTCGTGATGACGCGCTGGATGTTTCCCTACATCGCCTGCATGTCGCTGGTGGCGCTGGCTGCCGGGGTGCTCAACACCTGGAAGCGCTTTGCCGTGCCGGCCGCCACGCCCGTGCTGCTCAATGTGGCCATGATCGCGGCCGCCTGGCTGGGCGCCCCCTGGTTCCGCGCGCTGGGCATCGAGCCCATCTACGCGCTGGCCGCCGGCGTCATGGTCGGGGGGCTGCTGCAATTGGGTGTGCAGATACCAGCGCTCAGGCGGCTGGGCCTGCTGCCGCGCATCGGCCTGTCCTGGGCCGCGGTGCGCGCGGCCTGGGCCGATGCCGGCACGCAGCGTGTGCTCAAGCTCATGGCCCCGGCCCTGCTGGGCGTGAGCGTGGCCCAGCTCTCGCTGCTGATCAATACCCAGATCGCCTCGCATCTGGCGCCGGGCAGCGTGAGCTGGCTCAGCTATGCCGACCGGCTCATGGAGTTTCCCGTCGCCCTGCTGGGCGTGGCCCTGGGGGTGGTGCTCATGCCCCAGCTCGCGGCGGCCAAGGCGGCCAACGACGCTGCGCGCTATTCGGCCATGCTGGACTGGGGGCTGCGCCTGGTCGTGCTGCTGGCGGTGCCCTGCGCCATCGCCTTGCTGACCTTCGCGGTCCCGCTGGTTGCCGTGCTCTACCACTACGGAGCCTTCACGCCGCGCGACGTGCAGATGACGTCCTGGGCCCTGATGGGCTGGGGGGCGGGCTTGCTGGGCATCGTGGCGGTCAAGGTGCTGGCGCCCGGCTACTACGCCAGCCAGGACATCCGCACTCCGGTGCGCATCGCCATCGTGGTGCTGGTCTTCACCCAGCTGCTCAACCTCGTGCTCGTGCCGCAGCTGCAACACGCGGCGCTGGCCTTGTCCATCGGTATCGGGGCCCTGGTCAACGCCGGCTGGCTGCTGCTGGGGCTGTTGCGCCGCGGCAGCTACCGGCCGCTGCCGGGCTGGGGCGTTTTTGCCCTGCAGGTCACGGCCGCTGCGGCCCTCCTGACGGTGTTCCTCATGTGGGCGGCCAGCGCCTGGGACTGGACCCGCCTGCAGGCCCAGCCCTGGCTGCGTATCGGCTTGCTGGCCGCTCTGGTGGCGGGCGCGGCCGGCATCTATCTGGGGGCGGTCTGGGCGGCCGGCCTGCGTTTCCGCCAGTTCCTGCGCCGTTGACCATGGGCCTGTCCTTCACCGTTCCGACGCCGCTGGAGTACTTCGCGAGTCTGGTGCAGAGCGACCAGTCGTTCCACCTGTTCGAGGCGGCGGTCAGCCTGGGGCAGGACGAGTACCCGGAGCTGGACGTGCAGCGCGCGCTGGCCGAGGTGGACGCCCTGCTGGTCCGCTTGCGGCAGCGCCTGCCCGCCGACGCCTCAGCCATGCACAAGCTGCGCCTGCTCAACCACTTCTATTTCCAGGACCTGCACTTCGGCGGCAATGTCAACCACTACTACGACCCGGACAACAGCTATCTGCACAAGGTGCTGGAACGCCGCCGCGGCATCCCGGTCTCGCTGGCCGTGCTCTGGCTGGAGCTGGCCCAGGGTCTGGGCCTGGCGGCGCACGGGGTCGGCTTTCCCGGGCATTTCATGGTCAAGGTCAACCTGCCACAGGCGCAGGTGGTGATCGATCCCTTCAGCGGCCAGTCGCTGAGCCGTGAGGCTCTGCAGTCACGGCTGGAGGCCTGGCGCGCCAGCCATGGCCTGCCTGGCGTCTCGGAGTTGCCGCTGGGCCACTACCTGCAGGCCATGCCCCCGCGCGAGATCCTGGCGCGCATGCTGCGCAACCTCAAGGAGATCCACCGCACCCATTGCGACTGGGCGCGCCTGGTGGCGGTGGAGGACCGACTACTGGTCCTGCTGCCCCAGGCCTGGGACGAGTACCGCGATCGCGGTCTGGCCCGGGCCGAGCTCGGCCAGCTGGCCCCGGCGGTGCAGGACCTGGAGATCTATCTGGGGCAGGCGGGCGAGGGAGGTGATGCCGGGGCGATTGCCGAGCGCCTGGCTACGCTACGCCGGGCGCTGGACTGAACCCTTGGCAGGGAAACACCCGCGGCCCTGCGGCAGGCCGGGCCGGGCTCAGCACTTCACGAGCTTGAGAAAGGACGGGATGGGAGGGGCTTCCTGGGCCGCTGCGGCCTCGGTGGCGCGCGAGGCCGCAGCAGTGCTGCGCAGTGCGCCGTTGCCGGCCACGCGGTCGAGCACGCGCGGGCTGCTGTTGATCCGGGTGACGGCCGGCACAGGGCGCGAGGCCAGCAGGCGGGAGGCGGCAGGTGCGGTGGCCGGCGGCAGCGTCATGGCCGGCCGACCGGGCTCGATGGTCTGAGGCCGCAGGCCGGCCGACGGGGTAGACAGCAGGCGGCTGGGCGGGTTGGCAGGTGAGGCGGGTGCCCGTGCGGGCAGCGCACTGGCGGGGGCAGCGGATGCTGGCTGGGGGGCGCTGGCAGTCGCCGCCGGGCTCAGGGACAGTTGCGGGCGCAGCCAGCCCAGGATGGGTTCCCACTGGCGCAGATCCGTGGGAACGCGATCGGCAGGCAGGTCGAAGATCGTCATGCCGCGCTCCAGGCACTGCACATAGGCCTGGGATTCACGCAGCACGCCCAGGAAAGGCATGCCCAGTCCGCCAGCCCATTCCTTCAGGACCTGGGGCGTGCGGGTGCGGGTGTCGATGCGCATGCCGATGCAGGCCACCTTGCAGCGGCCGGTGGCCACGCGCGGCAAGGCCAAGAGCTCGGCATGGCAGTCGGCGGCCGACTCGCGGTCGAAGGCGGAGCCGCAGACCGGCATGAGGATCACGTCGGCGAACATGACCATGCGCGCCAGATCGAAGCCGTGCAGGCCGCCCGGGGTGTCGAGGATCACATGGGTGATGCCGGCGGGTACGCGCAGGATGTTCTGGTCTACGGTCCAGGGGGCGATGGCCGGCAGCGTCTCATGGCGCTTGCGCAGCCAGGAGCGGGTGGATTGCTGGCGGTCCACGTCACCCAGCATGACCGCGTGGCCCTGGTGCGCGCACCAGGCCGCCAGGTGAGCCGCGAGTGTGCTTTTGCCACTCCCTCCCTTGCGATTGACCACGGCGATGACGGGCATCCATGCTCCTGGCGATAAACCAAAAGCTGCAGTGTGACCCGAAACTGTCTGAATGTCCAGCCGCAGCAGGTGCCGGCAGCTAGGGATTTTGTAGCGAAAAGCAACACTTCGGGCATGCTTCACGCTATACGCGGCCGACGCGCAGCATCGGCCGGCTGGCGGGCGGCCCTCAGGCCACGACGACCGGGGCACCCGTGCCGCGCGCGGCGATGGTGCCGATCTCGTAGACCTGCTCACCCAGGCCGCGCAGGGTCTGGGCCGTGGCCGCAGCTTCGGCCGCCGGCACCACGACGACCATGCCGATGCCGTTGTTGAAGGTGCGGTTCATCTCGAAATCGTCGATGCCGGCGGTCTTCTGCAGCCAGGCGAAGAGTTCGGTCTGGGGCCAGCTGCCCTTCTTCAGGTGGGCGGCCGTGCCCTCGGGCAGCACGCGCGGGATGTTCTCCAGCAGGCCGCCGCCGGTGATGTGGGCCAGGGCCTTGATCGGGTGCTTCTGCAGCGCCGCCAGCACGTTCTTAACGTAGAGGCGGGTGGGTTCCATGACGGCCTGGCGGAAGGGCTTGCCGTCCAGGGTGGCCGGCAGATGGCCGGCGGCGCGCTCGATGCACTTGCGCACCAGGGAGAAGCCGTTGGAGTGCACGCCGCTGGAGCCTAGGCCCAGCACCACGTCGCCGGGCTGGACGTTCTGGCCGGTCAGGATCTTCGATTTCTCGACCGCGCCGACGCAGAAGCCAGCCAGGTCGTACTCACCGTCCGGGTACATGCCCGGCATCTCGGCGGTCTCGCCGCCGATCAGGGCGCAGCCCGAGAGCTCGCAGCCCTTGGCAATCCCGCCGACCACGGCCGCGGCTGTGTCCACGTGCAGCTTGCCGCAGGCGAAGTAGTCGAGGAAGAACAGGGGCTCGGCACCCTGCACCAGCACGTCGTTGACGCTCATGGCCACCAGGTCGATGCCCACGGTGTCGTGCATATTCCACTCGAAGGCCAGCTTGAGCTTGGTACCCACTCCGTCGGTGCCCGAGACCAGTACCGGCTCCTTGTAGCGCTTGGGCACCTCGAACAGGGCACCGAAGCCGCCAATGCCGGCCAGCACGCCTTCGCGCATGGTTTTCTTGGCCAGGGGCTTGATGCGCTCGACCAGCGCGTCACCGGCGTCGATGTCGACGCCGGCGTCTTTGTAGGACAGGGGGGTGGAGGTTTTGGAGGTGCTCATGGGGTGGGCGGTCGCGGCGCGAAACGCCGGGGCCGATAGAATTTGGGCTGATTTTAAGGGTTCACCCGGACCCTTGCCGCCATCCTGCTGATCCATGCCCCTGTCCACCCCCCAAAAAAGCGCCCTGGCCTGGTCGGCGGTCGCCCTGCTGCTGGTGCTGGCCCTGTGGCTGCTGGGCCCGGTACTCACGCCCTTCGTCGTGGCGGCCGTGCTGGCCTATGTGCTGACACCGCTGGTGGACCGGCTCGATGCGCTGGCCCGGGGTCGCATGCCGCGCGTGCTGGCGGTGCTGGTCGTGGAGCTGCTCTTTATCCTGGCCGTGCTGGGCCTGATGCTGCTGCTCGTGCCCGTGCTCACGCGCGAATGGCCGCTGCTGCGCGAGCAGGTGCCGCAGCTGCTGGACCGGCTCAATGCCGGCGTGCAGCCTCTGCTGGCCGAGCTGGGTCTCAAGCTCGCCTTCGACACGGCCAGTCTCAAGCCGGCGCTCATGAAATACCTCAATGCCAATATGGAGGAGGCCCTGGGCTCGCTGCTGGCTTCGCTCAAGATCGGCGGCAGCGTGGCGCTGACCGTGCTGGGTAACCTGATCCTGATTCCCGTGGCCCTGTTCTACCTGCTGCTGGACTGGAAGCAGCTCGTGCGGCGCCTGCTGGAACTCGTGCCGCAGCGTCTGCGTGGCAGCTACGACAGCTTTGTGGCCGAGGCCGACGAGGTGCTGGGCCAATACCTGCGCGGGCAGATGCTGGTGATGCTGATCCTGGCGGTCTACTACAGCGTGATGCTGTCCTTCTTCGGTCTGGATCTGGCCCTGCCCATCGGTGTCTTCACGGGGCTGGCCATCTTCGTCCCTTATGTCGGCTTCGGCGTGGGGTTGGTGCTGGCCGTGCTGGCCGGTCTGCTGGAGTTCAGCGGCGATGGCGGCCTGACCCGTGTGGTCCTGATGGTCGGCGTGGTCTATGGTCTGGGGCAGCTGCTGGAGAGCTTCTACCTGACCCCGCGCCTGCTGGGCGAGCGCATCGGCCTGCATCCGCTCGCTGTGATCTTCGCCCTGCTGGCCTTCGGCCAGATCTTCGGCTTCGTCGGCATCCTGGTCGCGCTGCCGGTCAGCGCCGTGCTGCTGGTGGCGGCGCGGCGTCTGCGCCAGCGCTATCTGGCCAGCAGCGTGTACCGCGCATGAAGCAGATCGCGCTGGACATCGGGCTGGGCAGCGGCCCGACCCTGGCCAATTTCATGGCGGGCCCCAACGAGGCCGTGCTGCAGCACCTGCGTCTCTGGGTGGGTGACGGCTCCAGCGCCGCGCTGCGCTCGCCCGTGCCGACCTACCTTTGGGGGCCCTCGGGCAGCGGCAAGACCCATCTGCTCAAGGCTGTGCGTGAAGCCCTGCGCGAGCAGGGGGCCGTGGTGGGCTGGCTCGATGCCTCGGTGACCGAGCCGCCGCCCTTTGACGAGCGCTGGGCCGCTGTCTTGATGGACGATGTGCAGCATTACACCGCGGTGCAGCAGCATGCGGCCTTCAACTGGTTCGTCCATGCCCAGACCGGTCACCAGTGGGTGCTGGCGGCGGGCGAACTCGCGCCCGCGGGCCTCAAGCTGCGCGAAGACCTGCGCACGCGCCTGGGCTGGGGCCATGTCTACGGTCTGCAGGTGCTGAGCGAGACCGAGCGCCGCGCCGTGCTGCGCCGCGCTGCCGACGCGCGCGGCGTCTTCCTCAGCGACGAGGTCATGGACTTCATGCTGACGCGCTTTTCCCGCGATCTGGGCAGCCTGATGCAGCTGCTCGAACACCTCGACGGCTACGCCCTGCAGACCCAGCGTGCCATCACCATTCCGCTGATCAAGGCGATGCTGCAAGAGATATGACCGACAAGAAAAAGCTGGCGCTGTTCGACCTCGACCACACGCTGCTGCCCATCGACTCCGATTATTCCTGGGGTCAGTTCACGATCACCATCGGCTGGACCGATCCGGTGGAATTCGCGCGCCGCAACGACGAGTTCTACGCCCATTACCAGGCCGGCACGCTGGATGTGCACGATTACGTGCGCTTTGCCACCGAGGCCGCACGCTTGCGCGGACCGCAGCAGGCGCAGGCAGCGCGTGAGCGCTTCTTGGCGGAAGTGATCGATCCGGCCATCCGGCCGCAGGCGCTGGAGCTGGTGCGCAGCCATCAGCAGGCCGGCGACGAGGTGCTGATCATCACGGCCACCAACGAGTTCGTGACCCGTCCGATCGCCGATCGCTTTGGCGTGGACCAGCTGATCGCGGTCGAACTCGAGCGTGATGCTGCCGGCTGGATCACGGGCGAGATCAAGGGCATGCCATCCTTTCGCGAGGGCAAGGTGCGTCGCTTCCAGGACTGGCTCACGGGTCGCGGGCTGGCGCGCGAGCAGGTCCACGTCACCTTTTACACGGACTCCACCAATGACCTGCCGCTGATGGACAATGCGGACCATCCGGTGGCGACCAACCCCGACGAACGCCTGCGCGCCCTGGCCCGTGAACGGGGCTGGCGCATACTCGATCTGTTTCAGTCAGCCGGGACAGCGTCGTAGACGCTGTCCCCCAATCCATCACCCATGATCAAGAAAATCATCGACAAGCTGCTCGGCAAGCGCAGCACCCCGCCGACCTTCGGCAAGCGCCGCGAGATCGGCGCCGCCGAACACGGCATCGATCCCTCGCTGGTGGACAAGCGCGCCGTCGACGTGGTGCAGACCCTGCAGGACGCGGGCTACGAGGCCTATATCGTGGGCGGCGCCGTGCGCGACCTGCTGCTGGGCCTGCGACCCAAGGATTTCGACGTGGCCACCGACGCCACACCCGAGCAGGTCAAGAGCCTGTTCCGCCGCGCCTTCATCATCGGGCGGCGCTTTCGCATCGTGCACGTGGTCTACGGCCGCGGGCGCGAGCACGAGGTGATCGAGGTCTCGACCTTTCGGGCCTACATGGACCATGCCGCGGCCGAGCAGGTGGCCGGCAATGAGCGCACCAGCAAGAGCGAGCTCGCCGGCATGAAACATGCCGTGGACTCCAGCGGTCGTGTGTTGCGCGACAACGTCTGGGGGCCGCAGGACGAGGACGCAGCGCGACGCGACTTCACGGTCAACGCCATGTACTACGACCCCGAGACCCAGGTCGTGGTCGACTACCACGGCGGTTTCAAGGATGCGGGCAAGCGCGTGCTGCGCATGATCGGCGATCCGGCCACACGTTACCGCGAAGACCCGGTGCGCATCATCCGTGCCGTGCGTTTCGCGGCCAAGCTCAGCGGCCTGGGTTTCAAGCTGGAGACGCAGACCGCCAAACCGCTCAAGGAGTCGAAAGCCCTGCTGGCCGACGTGCCGCAGAGCCGGCTGTTTGACGAGATGCTCAAGCTGCTGCAGACCGGCCATGCCCTGGCCACGATCGTGCAGCTCAGGAAGCTGGGCCTGGCGCGTGGCATCTACCCGCTGCTGGACCTGGTGGTCGAGCGGGCTGACGAGCCCTTCGTCAAGGCGGCGCTCGAAGATACCGATCGCCGTGTTGGCGAGGGCAAGCCGGTCGCCCCCAGCTTTCTGCTGGCCTGCGTGCTCTGGTCCGATGTGCGCGAGGGCTGGGCCCAGCGGCAGAAGAAACAGCACGCCCACCCGGCGCTGCAGGATGCGATCGACGATGTCTTCAATGCCCGCATCGGTGACGTCTCGGGCCGCGGCAAGCTGGCCGCGGACATGCGCGAGATCTGGATGATGCAGCCGCGTTTCGAGAAACGTGTGGGCAACACGCCTTTCGGGCTGGTTGAGCAGCCGCGTTTCCGTGCCGGTTTCGACTTCATGCGCTTGCGGGCCGATACCGGCGAAATCGACGAGGTGCTGGCCGACTGGTGGGAAGACTTCAGCCTGGCCAACGATGAGCTGCGCCAGGACATGCTGGACCAGGTACGCGAGGAGCAGGCCCGCCAGCGTGCGAAGACACCGCGCACGCCTCGGGCCGAGCGGGGCACGACCACGGCACCGGCGCGCGCCGAGGAGGGCGCCGCACCGGTCACCGAGGACGGAGCCGCGCCGAAGAAGCGCCGCCGCCGTCGTCGGTCCGGTGCTCGCAAATCCGGTGACGCGGCGCCGGATGCCCAGGATTGAGCATGACCGCTGCCGCGCCGGTGACGGCCTACGTCGCCCTCGGCGCCAACCTGGGGGATGCCCGGGCCGCCGTAGGCCAGGCCCTGCGGGATCTCGATGCCTTGCCGCAGACCCGGCTGCTGCGGGCCTCGCCCCTGTACCGCAGCGCACCGGTCGAGTCCTCGGGGCCGGACTACATCAATGCCGTGGCCGAACTGCAAACCGCCCTGTCTGCCCATGCCTTGCTCGATGCGCTGCAGGGGCTGGAGTTGCGCGCCGGGCGTGAGCGCCCCTGGCCCAATGCCCCGCGCACGCTGGATCTCGATCTGCTGCTGTATGGCGACCTGCACCTCGATGATCCGCGGCTGACCCTGCCGCATCCGCGCATGCGCGAGCGTGCCTTCGTCCTGCGGCCACTGGCCGATATCGCACCGGGGCGGGTCGATGTCCGTGACCTCGAACGTGTCTCCGGACAGGTTATCAACCGTCTCTGAGACGCCTGCTGGCGGCATGGTGTGCACACTAGAATCCTCATAACCTGGAGGGGTATGTGATGAACTTCAAGAACATGCACGTGGCGACCAAGCTCTGGCTCGGCGTGGCCGTGATCGTGGTCTCGCTCACGGTCCTGATCGCTTTTGCCGGCATCCGGTCGGCCCGGCTGACGGCCGAGAGCGAAGGCACGCTGCGTGCGCTCAACAGCCGTGTCAATCTGGCGAGCAGCTGGGCCGGCCTGACCGAGGCCAATGCGGCGCGCACCGTGGCCATGATCATCACCTTCGATCCCGGGGTGGAGGAGCGCATGTCGGCGGACATCAAGGTCACCACGGCGCGCATCTCCAAGGTGCAGCAGTCCATCGAGGCCATGACGCTGAGCGCCGAGGAGCAGGCGCAGATGGCCAAGATCGCCGGCCTGCGCAAGGCCATGATCGAGGTGCGCAATCAGGCGCAGCAGGCCAAGAGCGCGGGTGACAGCGAGGGCGCGCAGCGTCTGGTCAACGAGAAGTACACACCCGCCGTCAACGCCTATGTGGCGTCCCTGCGCGAGCTCGTGGAACTCGAGGAGCGGGCCGAGGCGCAGTACTCGGCGCAGGTCGCCGCCTCGCGCAGTCTCACGATCAAGATCGCCGGCGGTGCCGTGGCGCTGATCCTGCTGGCCATCCTGGCGGGTGCGGCGGTGCTGATCCGCTCGATCCGCCAGCCGCTGGAAGAAGCCAACCGGCTGGCCGCGCGCATCGCCGAGGGCGATCTGAGTGCCAGCATCGACACCTCGCGTGGCGACGAGTTCGGCGACCTGATGAAGTCGCTCGCGCGCATGAACGCATCGCTCGCGGCCATGGTGCAGCAGGTACGCCAGAGCACCGACAGCATTGCCACGGCCAGCGCCGAGATCGCGCACGGCAACCAGGATCTGTCCCAGCGCACCGAGCAGACCTCCAGCGACCTGCAGTCCACGGCCTCGGCTATGGAAGAGCTGACCAGTACCGTGCAGCACAGCGCCGACAACGCGCGCCAGGCCTCGCAGCTTGCGTCCAGCGCGTCCACCGTGGCGCAGAAGGGCGGGGCGGTGGTGCAGCAGGTGGTGTCCACCATGGACGAGATCAACGCCAGCAGCCGCAAGATCGCGGACATCATCGGCGTCATCGATGGCATCGCTTTCCAGACCAATATCCTCGCGCTCAATGCCGCAGTCGAGGCCGCGCGTGCCGGAGAGCAGGGCCGCGGCTTTGCCGTGGTGGCCAGTGAAGTGCGGTCCCTGGCCGGGTGCAGCGCCGAGGCGGCCAGGGAGATCAAGGCCCTGATCGGCACCTCGGTCGAGAAGGTGGGTGCCGGGACGCAGCTGGTGAGTCAGGCCGGTGACACCATGCACGAGATCGTGCAGTCGGTGCGTCGTGTGGCCGATGTGATCGGCGAGATCACGGCGGCGGCCGGCGAGCAGAGTTCGGGCATTGCCCAGGTCAACACATCGATCGCCAACCTGGACCAGATGACGCAGCAGAACGCTGCCCTCGTGGAACAGAGCGCCGCGGCGGCCCAGAGCCTGCGCGAGCAGGCCGACCAGCTGGCCCGGGCCGTGGCGGTGTTCAAGCTGGCGGCCCAGTCTGCCCAGGCTCCGGCAGCGACCTTGCCGCGCGCGGCGCCATCACCTCACATGCCACCGCCGGCTCGGCCGGCACCTGCCGCCGCCAAGCCGGCGGGGGTGGCCTTGCCTGCGGCCCGGCCGGCACCCGTTGCCGCCAAGGGTGCCGCAGACAGCGACTGGGAAAGCTTCTGAACCGCTGGGTGCTCAGCCCATAGAAAGGAACAGGGCCTGCGCGGCAGGCCCTGTTCATGCTCAGGCGATTTCGGCGATCAGCTCGATCTCCACGCAGGCGCCGAGGGGAATCTGGGCCACGCCAAAGGCGCTGCGGGCATGGGCGCCCTTGTCGCCAAAGACCTGGGCCAGCAGTTCACTGGCACCGTTGGTGACCAGGTGCTGCTCGGTGAAATCAGGCGTGGAGTTCACGAGCGACATCACCTTGACGATGCGCCGCACACGGTTGAGATCGCCCACGGCGGCCTGCAGCGTGCCCATCAGGTCGATGGCGATGGCGCGTGCGGCGGCCTTGCCCTCTTCCGTGCCCATGTTCCTGCCAAGCTGACCGACCCAGGGTTTGCCATCCTTTTTGGCGATATGGCCGCTGAGAAAGACCAGATTGCCGGTCTGCATGAAAGGCAGGTAGGCCGCGGCCGGCGTGGCCACGGGGGGCAGGGTGATACCGAGCTGTTTGAGTGTCTCTTGGATATTCATGGGGACTCCGTAGGGTTGCGGACTGCAGAACGCCCGATTGTCGGGTATTGTTGTCGACGCACCGTGTTTCGCCGCCTGTCTTCATGAAGAATCCCTTTGCCCAACTGCCGCGTGACAGCCGCGACACCCTGTTCCTGCTGGCGGTGATCGCCTGGGTGCTGCTGCCGCAGACGGCGCATCTGCCCTGGTGGTGCACGGCGCTGGCCGCGGGGATGCTGGCCTGGCGCGGCTGGCTGGCCTTCAGCCTGCGACCGCTGCCCGGACGCTGGTGGCTGCTCGCCGCGCTGGTGCTTACGATGGCGGCCACCTGGGCCACACACCGAACGCTGCTGGGGCGGGATGCCGGCGTGACGCTGATCGTGGTGCTGCTGGCGCTCAAGACGCTGGAGCTGCGCGCGCGTCGCGACGCCTTCGTGGTCTTCTTTCTCGGCTTCTTCACGATGCTGACGAACTTCTTCTACTCGCAGTCCCTGCTCACTGCTGCAGCCATGCTGCTGGGGCTCATGGGCCTGCTCACCGCCCTCGTCAACAGCCACATGCCGGCGGGTCGCCCCTCGCTCTGGCAGTCGGCCCGTCTGGCCACGCGCATGACCCTGCTGGGTGCGCCCATCATGGTTCTGCTCTTCGTGCTCTTTCCCCGCATGGCGCCGCTGTGGGGCATGCCGGGCGATGCCATGAGCGGGCGCAGCGGCCTGTCCGGCCGCATGGAGGTGGGGCAGATCACCAGTCTGGCGCTGGACGACAGCATCGCCCTGCGGGTGCGCTTCGAGGGCGAGCTGCCGCCGCAGGGCCAGCTCTACTTCCGCGGTCCCGTGCTGTCCACCTTCGACGGGCGCGAGTGGGTGCCGCTGCAGCCCACCTTCCAGGTGAAGGACCGCCCCCGCGCCGACCTGCAGGTCAGCGGTCCGTCCGTGCGCTACGAGATGACGCTGGAGCCGCACCGGCGGCCCTGGCTGCTCACGCTGGATGCCACGGCCAGCCCGCCCGAACTGCCGGGCGAGCTCGAGCCGCACATGAGCGAAGAGCTGCAGTGGCGGTCCAGCGCTGCGGTCAACGACCTGTTGCGCTACCGCGCCGAGGCGCACACCAGCTATCGCCACGGCCCGCAGCGCATGATGGCGGGCCTGAGCGACTACCTGGTGCTGCCGCCGGGCTACAACCCCCGGACCTTGCAGTGGGCCGCCGATCTGCAGCGCGAGACGGGTGGCGATCCGGTGGCCCTGATCGAGCGTGTGCTCGCGCAGCTGCGCACCGGCGGGTATACCTACACGCTCGAACCCGATCAGTACGGCCAGCACACGGCCGACGAGTTCTGGTTCGACCGCAAGGCCGGTTTCTGCGAGCACATGGCCTCGGCCTTCGCCGTGCTCATGCGCGCGGCCGGCATCCCGGCGCGCATCGTGACCGGCTACCAGGGCGGGCAGCTCAATGCGGTCGACAACTACTGGGTGGTGCGCCAGAGCGATGCCCACGCCTGGACCGAGGTCTGGCTGGCCGGGCAGGGCTGGGTGCGGGTGGATCCCACGGCCTCGGTCATGCCCGGGCGCATCGGGTCCTTGCAGCGCCTGCTCGCACCGCGCAGCGCCGTGGCGACCGCCGTTGCCACGGCGATGGGCACTGTGATCAGTCCTACCTTCGTGCAAAGCGTGCGCGCCGTCTGGGATGCCGTCAACAACGCCTGGAACCAGCGCATCCTGAACTACACCCAGAACCGGCAGCTCGACCTGCTGCGGGCCCTGGGCTTCGAGGCCCCGAGCTGGGAAGACCTGGGCTATCTGCTGCTGGGAGCGCTGGTACTCGCCAGCCTGGCTGGGGCGGCCTGGACACGCTGGGAGCGTAGCCGACGAGATCCCTGGCTGCGTCTGCTCGATCTGGTGCGCCAGCGCCTGCAGGGCGAAGGCCTGCAGCCCGGTGCGGCGGCCACGCCACGCGAGCTGGCCCGCCTGCTGGCCTTGCGGCACGATCCAGCGGACAATCGGGTGCAGGCCATTCAGGCATGGCTGCGCCGTTTCGAGGTGCTGCGCTATGCGCCGGCCGGTGCGAGACCCGGTGCCGATCTGGCAACCTTGCGACGCGAATGGAATGAATTGAGCTGGCCCTCGTGAAACGACGTCTTCCCACCCTCCTGCTGCTGGCCCTGCTCTGCGCTGCGCTGGCTTCGGCCCAGGCCAGCGCCCAGAAGAAGCCGCGCGCAAAGCGCGCGCAGGACAGTGCCCCCCAGCTGATCGAAGGCAGCGGTCCGGCCTATGCGACCCGGTCCGAGGCCATGGCCCTGGCCGACGAGATCGCGCAGCAGCACGGGCTGGACCGCCGCTGGGTGCGCCGCACCCTCGGCAAAGCGCGCCACGTGCCGCAGCTGGCCAAGCTGGTCGTGCCGCCGCCCGTGAGCACGCCGCGCAACTGGCAGCAGTACCGCAGCCGTTTTCTGGAAGCCGAGCGTGTACAGGCCGGCGTGGCGTTCTGGCAGACGCACGAGGCGCTGCTGCAACGCGCCAGCAGCACCTACGGCGTGCCCGCAGACATCATTGTCGGCATCATCGGCGTCGAGACCTTCTACGGCCGTCATCTGGGTCGCTACCGCGTGCTGGACACGCTGACGACCCTGGCACTGGATTTTCCGGCCGAGCATCCACGCGCGGCGGCGCGCACCGCTTTCTTCCGCAGCGAGCTGGGCGAGTTTCTCAAGCAGCGTTACCAGGCCGGCCTGGATCCGCTCAAGGCCCGTGGCAGCTATGCCGGCGCCATGGGTATTCCGCAGTTCATGCCCTCGAGCTGGGCCCGCTATGCGGTGGATTTCGACCAGGACGGCCGCATCGATCTGCTCGACAGCCCGGCCGACGCCATCGGTTCCGTCGCGCACTATTTCAAGTCCTTCAACTGGAAGCCGGGCATGCCCACCCACTACGCCGTGGACTTCGATTACTCGCGGCTGGACATGGACACCCTGCTGGCCCCGGACATCAAGCCCACCTTCGGCGTTGATCAGTTCGCTGCCAAGGGTGTGGTGCTGGGCCCCGCAGGCCAGCAGCATGAGGGGCCGCTGGCGCTGGTGGAGCTGCAGAACGGCGATTATTCGCCCAGCTATGTGGCCGGCACCGAGAACTTCTATGCCGTCACGCGCTACAACTGGAGCAGCTATTACGCCCTGGCCGTGATCGAGCTTGGCCAGGCTGTCGCCCAGGCGCGCCGCTCGGCGCAGGGCGCACAGGCTCAGGCCAGCACCACGGACTCGAACACCGGGTGCAGTGTGTCGACCCAGAGATCGACCTCCGGCTCGCCGATCTGCAGATAGGCCAGGCAGGCCGGGCCATGCTGTGCCCATTCGCGCTGGATGGACACCCCCTCGAAATCCGCTACCAGATGCTCGGCCACCGCGGCCAGCGCCACCAGGGTGCGCACCCCCGCCGGGATGGAGCTCACGCGCAGCACGTGGAAGTCATGGTGCAGGCGGATCGCGAAGGCGATCACCGGTGGCAGATGCCAGGTGCGCGCCACGATGGCGCCCACCACCGCATGGTCGGTACGGTGCGCGGCGTTTTCCGTTTCCGTGAAGCTGCGGTCCTGCCGCGCCAGGGCTTCGGCCAGGGTGCCGGCATAGCCGCGCAGGCCCTGCAGCAGGATGGGCAGGCCGACATGCATGAAGAGACCGCAGGTCTGCGCCACCTCGGCGTCCACGCCATGGAGCTGGCGCGCGATGAAGGCCATGGCCAGCGAGCGGCGCGTCGAAGTCTCCCAGAAATGCTCCAGCAGTGGCGAGTTGGCGGGGATGCTGCTGCGCGCCAGGAAGCCCGTGAGGATGGCGGCCGTCTGGCCCAGGCCCAGCAGGCTCACGGCCTCGGTTACCGTGTGAGCGGGTCGCGCCCGGCTGTAGAGCGGGCTGTTGGCCAGGCGCAGCAGGGCGGCCGCCATGGCCACGTCGCTGGTGGCGATGCGTGTGACCTCAGTCGGATCCGGATCACTCTGACGCATCTCCAGCTGCAGCGCGGTGAGCAGCTCGGGGCAGGGCGGGATCACGATGTCGCGCACCGGACCGTCGACGCGGGCCTGGTCCAGTTCCCGGTCGATGTCGGTGATCTGCAGGGAGGCCGGCCGGACTGTTTTCGACATGATGGGCATCATCGCTGCGCTGCCTTCCCGGCGCAAGCTGTGGTTATTCCCCGGACGGAAGATGCTGCCAGTAGCGGCGACGCTCAATGCGCTCGCAGCGCACCCGATCGGCCTGCGCCGAGGCCCAGGACGCGGCGCCGCAGCCCGCGGAGTCCAGCAGCCGCACCTCGCGTTCGGCGTAGCGCGCCAGCACCTCGGTGGCCGGGTGGCCATAGCGGTTGCGATAGCCGGCCTGCACCAGGGCCCAGCGCGGCGCCACGGCGTCGAGAAAGGCCGCCGTGCTCGAGGTCTTGCTGCCATGGTGCGGCACCAGCAGCCAGTCGGCGCGCAGCGCGGCGCCCTCGGCCAGCAGCCGGGCCTCCTGCTCCTTCTCGATGTCCCCGGTCAGCAGGGCCGTCTGCGCGCCGCTGCTGACCCGCAGCACGCAGGACAGGGCGTTGCTGCGTCGCACGCGCCCGTAGTCCTCGGGCCGGGGATGCAACACCTCGAACTGCACGCCGTCCCAGATCCAGCGCTGGCCGGCCTCGCAGCGCTGGCTCGCCTGCCCGGCCAGCAGCTCGTGCGCTGCATCCAGCGAGCTCAGCAGGCGGGCCTGCGGCTGGGCCCCCAGCACCGAAGCCGCCCCACCCGTGTGGTCGCTGTCGCGATGGCTCAGCACCAGGGTGTCCAGCCGCACGCCCTGCGCGCGCAAGAGCGGCACCAGCACCCGCTGGCCCGCATCGCTGTCATTGGCATAGCGTGGCCCCGTGTCGTAGAGCAGGGCGTGCGAGGCCGTGCGCACCAGCACGGCATTGCCCTGGCCCACGTCGGCTGCCAGCAGCTCGAACTGTCCGGGCGGCGGAGCATGTGGCTGCCACAGCAGCGCCGGCAGCAGCAGGGGCAGGCCGGCCAGCCGCACGGGCCAGGGCAGGCGCAGGACCATCAGCAGGCCACCCAGTACCGCGGCCAGCCCGGCCCACAGCGGCGCCTGCGCCACGGCCAGCGTGGCCAGCGGCAGGCCGGCGAGTTGGGTCAGCAGCGCCCCAAGCATTTGCACGGCCCAGGCCGCGGCGTCCCACAGCGGCGACCAGAGCGTACCCAGCAGGGCCAGCGGCGTCACGCCCAGTGTTACCCAGGGAATCGCCAGCAGATTGGCCAGCAGGCCGATCAGCGAGACCTGGCCGAAGAACAGCAGCGTCAGGGGTGCCAGGGCGAGCGTGATCAGCCATTGTTCGCGCAGCAGGCCCAGCAGCCGCACGCGCAGGGTGCGCGGCGCGCCTGCAGCTTCGTGGCCGACGCCGGCAAACAGCACGCCGACGGCCACGAAACTCAGCCAGAAACCCGGCTGCAGCAGCGCCCAGGGGTCGACGGCCAGCACCACGGCGGCCGTCAGCAGCCAGAGCTGGGGCCAGGGCCAGCGCCGCGCCGTCAGGCGCAGCAGCGTGGCCGTGGCCAGCATGAGCACGGTGCGCTGCGCCGGCACCCCCCAGCCGCTGAAGAGCGCGTAGGCGGCGGCCAGCGCCAGGCCGCCCAGCAGGCCGGCGTGCTGGGCCGGATACAGCAGGCACAGGCGCGGTGACGCACGCCAGAGCCCGCGCAAGAGCAGCGCGGCCAGCCAGGCAAAGAGCGTGATGTGCAGGCCCGAGATGCTCATCAAGTGGGCCACGCCAGTGGCGCGGAACACATCCCAGTCGCTGCGCGCGATGGCCTGCTGGTCGCCCGTGACCAGGGCCGCGACCACGCCCAGGGCGCGCGCCCGGGCCTGCTCCTGCGGCGTCTCCGGCAGGGACGGCGCGCGTTGCTGGATCGCATCACGCACCCGCTGGCGTGCCAGTTCGACCGGATGCTCGCCGCTGGGCCCCAGGTTCTGCGGCGACGGGTCCTTGCGGCCGGTGCGCACATAACCCGTGGCCTGCAGGCCCTGTTCCCAGAGCCAGAGCTCGAAATCGAAGCCGTGGGGGTTGCGCGCGCCATGCGGTGCGCGCAAGCGCACGTTGAAGCGCCAGCGCTCGCCGGCCTGCAGCTCGGGTGCCTGCAGAAAGGGTTCGAGCACGGCGCCGTCCTCGTTGCGAAAGCCGCCGTACCAGCTCAGGTAGAGGCGGGGCGGCACCGGCACGGCCTGGCCGTCCAGCGTGGCGTGTTCGACGCTGAAGCGAAAGCGCGTGCTGTTCTCGCCGAACTGCGGCATGGCGCTGATGCGGCCCGTGACACTGAGGTCGCGGCCTTCGAGGGCCGGGTCCAACGCCTGTTGCTGGAAGTGGCTGGCGCGCAGGCCGGTACTGGCGTGGGCCAGCAGGGCCGTGGCCCCGAAAGCCAGCAGCTGTCGCAGCATTGGTTGTGGCAGCCGGCGCAAGACCAGCAGGAGCGCCAGTGCCGTCGCCAGCGTCAGCGCATAGGCGGCCACCGGCCAGAGCTCGGCCTGCTGCAGCTGCAGCGCGATGCCGGCGATCCCGCCGAGCAGGCAGGGCGTCAGCAGCCGGGCGGGCGTTCCGGTGGACGGGTCATGCATGACGCGATGCTAATCGGGCCAGGCCAGGGATGCGCCGCATGAAGATGGGAGGCGCTGGCACTCCGCTCAGCTCAGCTCAGTACAGGGCCAGCGCCTGCAGGCACGCGCGCTTGTGGGCCTCGCCCTGCGCCGGCGCCAGCTCCACGCCCCGCAGGCGCAGTCCGTAGTCCAGTTCCTGCGCCTCGGCCTGCAGCACCCAGGCGCACAGACGCGAGAGACGCTGCTCGGTGGTGGCGCCATAGGTCTCGTTGAGGTCCAGCCAGAGCTGGAAATGCTGCGCCTGCAGGCTGTCGCGGCTCACCAGCTCGTCGGTCTTGGCCGCCTTCTTCCAGACGATGCTCTTGAGCGGGTCGCCGCGGCGGTAGGGGCGCACGCCGTCGAATTCGCTGCTGGCTACATGGCGTGCGGCCGCACCGCCGCTGCTGTGCGGTTGGCCCGGCGGCAGCGGTGGGGGCGAGGCCTCGGCCTGCGGGTAGACCAGCACGCTGGCGGCAGGACGCCAGAGGGTCCAGACCCGGAAGATACCCAGCGGGAAGCGTGTCTCGGCAGTGAGTATGGGGATGTCGTGGCGTCCACGTGGCAGACCGGGCAGTACCAGTTCCACGTCACTGCTTCCCAGGCGCGGCACATCGCACCAGACCCAGTGCGCGGCCTCGTCCGGCGTGTGCACACGCAGGCCGATGCCGTAGCGCGCGGCCTTGCGCGCGTTGTGCAGGCTGATGCGCAGCCGCGTGGGCGTGCCGGCGTGATGCGACTCCAGCGGGTGCAGCACCAGGGTCAGGCCGCGCAGCGTGCCGTGCGAGATGTGCATGCTGACGATGGCGCAGCCGCCGAGCAGGAAGGTCAGCAGGTATCCCAGATTGAGCTGGTAGTTGATGGACGCGACCAGCAACACCAGCAGGGTGGTGGCCAGCATGAAGCCCGCGCGCGTGGGCAGGATGTAGACGTTGCGCCGGGTCAGCGTATGCGTGTCGCTGCGCGGCAGGCGGGCCTGCCACCAGCGCTGCCAGCGGGCGCGCACATGGCCCAGCGGATGCAGCAGGGGGTTCGGCAGAGACGGTGCCGCGCTCATGGGGTGGATGAGCTCAGGGCAGGGGCACGGCGTCGAGCATGGCGCGCACCTGTTCCAGCGGGCCACGGCCCGCGCTGGCCACAGGCACCAGGCGGTGGGCCGTGGTCTGCGGCAGGATGGCCTGCACATCGTCGGGTGCCACGTAGTCGCGCCCGCTGATCAGGGCCTGGGCCTTGGCGGCACGCAGCACGGCCAGACCGGCGCGGGGCGAGAGGCCCTGCACGAACCAGCGGCCGTTGCGCGTGGCGGCAATGATGTCCTGCAGGTAGTCGAGCAGGGGCGGTGCAGCGTGGATGGCCAGCACCTGTTGCTGCAAGGCCTTGAGCTCCTCGGCGCTCAGCAGGCCCGGCAGCTGCTCGACCATCTCACGCCGTTCGCGGCCGGCCAGCAGCTCGCGTTCGGCGGCACGATCGGGGTAGCCCAGCGAGATGCGCATGAGGAATCGGTCGAGCTGTGATTCGGGCAGCGGGTGCGTGCCCAGCTGCTCCTGCGGGTTCTGGGTGGCGATCACGAAGAAGGGCAGCGGCAGCGGGCGCGTCTCACCCTCGATCGTGACCTGGCGCTCCTCCATGGCCTCGAGCAGGGCGCTCTGGGTCTTGGGGCTGGCACGGTTGATCTCGTCGGCCAGCAGCACCTGGGCGAAGATGGGGCCGGGATGGAAGACGAAGGCGTTCTGGTTGCGGTCGTAGATGGACACGCCCGAAAGGTCGCTGGGCATGAGGTCGGCCGTGAACTGCACGCGCGAGAACTGCAGGCCGAAGCTGCGTGAGAGCGCGTGCGCCAGCGTGGTCTTGCCCACGCCCGGGGCGTCCTCGATCAGCAGATGCCCCCCTGCGAGCAGGCAGGCCACGCCGTCGCTGACCTGGGCGGGCTTGCCGACGATGACCGTGTTGAGTTGTGCCAGCAGTGCTTTAATCTTGGCTTGTGCGTCCATGGTGCGAACATAACCGAAATCGGATGAGTCATGAGCAAGACAGGCTTTTACACACATGGTGACTGCCGCAAGCACGAGATGGGCCCCGGTCACCCGGAATGTCCCGAGCGGCTGGACGCCATCGAGGAGCGGCTGCTGATCAGCGGGGTGGACCATGCGCTGATCCGCATCGAAGCGCCCATGGCCTCGCTCGACGAGGTGGAGCTGGCGCACAGCCGCACCCATGTGCTGGCCCTGCGTGGCATGAGTGCCACCCTGGCCGATGAGCAGCTTGCCGGCGGCCCGCGCTACGCCATGGTCGACCCGGACACTTCCATGAACGTGGACAGCTGGAACGCCATCCTGCGTGGCGCAGGGGCGGCCCTGGCGGCCACCGATGCCGTGATCGCCGGGGAACTGGAAAACGCCTTCTGTGCCGTGCGCCCGCCCGGGCATCACGCGGGCCGCGAGCAGGCCATGGGCTTCTGCTTCATCAACAACGTGGCCGTGGCCGCCAAGTACGCGGTGGAGCGGCACCGTCTCAAGCGCGTGGCCATCGTCGACTTCGACGTGCACCATGGCAACGGGACCGAGGACATCGTGGCCGGCGATCCGCGCATCCTCATGGTGAGCTTCTACCAGCATCCCTTCTATCCGCCGGGCGGCTCGCGCTCGGACGCGGACAACCTGGTCAACGTGCCCGTGCCGGCCTACACCCGGGGCATGGCCATCCGCGAAGTCGTGGAGACGCAGTGGATGCCTCGGCTCGAGGCGCACAAGCCGGAGATGATCTTCATCAGCGCCGGCTTCGACGCCCACCGCGAGGACGACCTAGCCCAGCTCGGTCTGGTCGAGGAGGACTATGCGTGGATCACCGGGCGCATCATGGACGTGGCCCGTCGCTACAGCAAGCAGCGCATCGTCTCCTGTCTGGAGGGGGGCTACAACCTCAGCGCCTTGGGGCGCAGCGTGGAAGCTCACCTGCGCACGCTGGCCGGGGTCTGAGGCCTCGGCTCACCAGGCGAGATAGGCGTACCCCTTTTCCTGGAACTCCATCACCGCGGCCGCGCCGACTTCCTCGATGCGCGCGATGTCCAGCATGTCGGCCTTCTGCCATCCCAGGCTGTACATAGTGTTGCCGCAGGCCACGAACTCCACGCCATAGGACTCGCTCATGCTTTTGACGCGCTGCTGCAGCACCGGGGCCACCGGGCGCTGCGGTTTTTTCGCGAGCAGATGGATGCCCGGCCCCCAGACCACGACGGCGATGGCCACGTCGTCCACATACTTCTTGAGCATGGCGCCGATGGAGTTGAGGATGGCTTCCTGGTAGTCCGGCTCGGCACGGTTGAGCTGGTAGACGATCTTGTGCGGCGGGCCGTCGGCGCCCGGTTTGCCCGCCGCCCTTACGGGCAGGGCGGCGCCGGTGGCTGCTGCAGCGGCCACGGCGCCCAGCAGGTGACGGCGGGGCAGAGGTGAACGGTCGGTCATGGCAATCTCCATCAACAGGCCTGAGGTTAGCCGATCATGGAGCCGGTTTCAGCCTGCAGTTCTGTGAGAATCGGCACCCATGAGCGAACTTCAACATCTTTTGCAAGAGCTCGGTGGCACTCGACTCTGGGTCGAGGTGCTCGTGCTGCTGGCCTGTGTGAGCCTGGCCTGGGGCCTGGCGCGTCTGCTGCGGCGCGGCGCGTCCGCCGATTCCGTCTGGTTCGGCCGCTACACCATCGATGGCCTGCTGTTTCCGGTGCTGGCCGTGGTCCTCATCTACGTTGCGCGCTACGGTGTGGGGCTTCACCAGCCGGTGGTCGTGCTCAAGGTGGCGCTGCCCATCTTCATCTCCCTGGCTGCCATCCGCCTTTTTGCCCGCGTGCTCGGCGCTTCCTTTCCGCAGTCCTCGACGATCAAACTGATCGAGAGCGTGGTGTCCTGGCTGGCCTGGGGCGGGGCGGTGCTCTGGATCACGGGGCTGTTGCCGGCGGTGCTGGCCGAGCTCGAGGCCATCTCCTTTGCCTTCGGCAAGACGCGCATCAGCCTGCGCACCCTGTTCGAAGGCGTGCTGTCCTCGGGCGTGATGCTGGTGGTGGTGCTCTGGATCTCGGCCACCATCGAGAAGCGCGTGCTGCGCGAGGCCGTGGGCGACCTGTCCATGCGCAAGGTGGCGGCCAACGTCATCCGCGCGGGGCTGCTGCTGGTGGGCCTGCTCTTCGTGCTCTCGGCCGTGGGGGTGGATCTCACGGCGCTGTCGGTACTCGGTGGTGCGCTGGGCGTGGGTCTGGGCTTCGGCTTGCAGAAGCTCGCGGCCAACTACGTCAGCGGCTTCGTGATCCTGATCGAGCGTTCGCTGCGTATCGGCGACCTGGTGCGGGTGGACAATTTCGAGGGCGTGGTGACGGACATCAAGACCCGCTATACCCTGCTCCGTGCGCTCAACGGCCGTGAGTCCGTGGTGCCCAACGAGCTCTTCATCACCCAGCGGGTCGAGAACCTCACGGCGGCCGACCCCAAGGTCTCGGTCACTCTCAATGTCTCGGTGGCCTATGACAGTGATGTGGATCAGGTGCAGCAGATCCTGCTGGCTGCGGCCTTGAGCAGTCCGCGTGTATTGCGGGAGCCGGCTCCCGCAGCTCATCTGGCCAATTTCGGGGCCGACGGACTGGAGTTCACGCTGGCGTTCTGGATTGCCGATCCGGAAAACGGTCAGCTGGGTCTGCGCTCGGACATCAACCTGGCCATCCTGCGTGGCTTGCGCGCGGCCGGCATCGAGATTCCGTACCCGCAGCGCGTGGTCCACACAAAATCCTGAGCAGATGCTCCGGCGGCCGGATTTCTCGGCATATAATCCAAAAAAGCACGACCGTTCGTTTTTGTGTCGCGCAGGTGCCCTTGAAGGCCGGCGCAGCGCCTAGAATCGTCCGATTGACGTGCACGTCAATCGAATCTCTGAATCAGTAACCAGCAGGAGTGGCTCCCATGAAAGTCCTCGTCCCCGTCAAACGCGTGGTCGACTACAACGTCAAGGTCCGGGTCAAGTCGGACAACACCGGCGTTGATATTGCCAACGTCAAGATGAGCATGAACCCCTTTGACGAGATCGCCGTCGAAGAGGCCGTGCGCCTGAAGGAAAAGGGTGCCGTCACCGAAGTCATCGCCGTCTCCTGCGGCGTGGCCCAGTGCCAGGAAACCCTGCGCACGGCCATGGCCATCGGTGCCGACCGCGCCATCCTGGTCGAGACCAACGAGGAGCTGCAGCCCCTGGCCGTGGCCAAGCTGCTCAAGGCCCTGGTCGACAAGGAACAGCCGGGCCTGGTCATCCTGGGCAAGCAGGCCATCGACGACGACTGCAACCAGACCGGCCAGATGCTGGCCGCGCTGGCCGATCTGCCGCAAGCCACCTTCGCCTCCAAGGTCGAAGTGGCCGATGGCAAGGCCCAGGTCACGCGCGAAGTCGACGGCGGCCTGGAGACGCTGAGCGTGAGCCTGCCGGCCGTGGTCACCACCGACCTGCGCCTGAACGAGCCGCGTTACGTCACGCTGCCCAACATCATGAAGGCCAAGAAGAAGCAGCTCGACACGCTCAAGCCCGAAGACCTGGGTGTGGATGTCGCGCCGCGCATCAAGACCCTCAAGGTCAGCGAGCCGCCCAAGCGCAGCGCCGGCATCAAGGTGCCCGACGTCGCCACCCTGGTGGCCAAGCTGAAGAACGAAGCCAAAGTGATCTGAGGACCCGACATGACTGCACTCGTTATTGCCGAACACGACAACGCGTCCATCAAGGGCGCCACCCTCAACACCGTGACCGCGGCGCTGGCCTGCGGTGGCGACGTCCACGTGCTGGTGGCCGGTCACAACGCGGCTGCCGCGGCTGCCGCGGCCGGCAAGATTGCCGGCGTCAGCAAGGTCATCCACGCCGACGGCGCGCAACTCGCGCATGGCCTGGCCGAGAACGTCGCCGCCCAGGTATTGGCCATCGCGGGCAACTACAGCCACATCCTGTTTCCGGCCACGGCCTCGGGCAAGAACGTGGCCCCGCGTGTGGCCGCCAAGCTGGACGTGGCTCAGGTCTCCGACATCACCAAGGTGGTGAGTGCCGACACCTTCGAGCGCCCCATCTACGCCGGCAACGCCATCGCCACCGTTCAGAGCACCGACGCCAAGAAGGTGATCACCGTGCGCACCACGGGTTTTGACGCCGCTGCCGCCACCGGTGGCAGCGCTGCCGTCGAGACCGCCGTGGCTGCCGCCGACAGCGGCAAGAGCAGCTTTGTCGGTTCCGAGATTGCCAAGAACGACCGCCCCGAGCTGACCGCCGCCAAGATCATCGTCTCCGGTGGCCGTGCCCTCGGTTCGAGCGAGAAGTTCAACGAGGTCATGACCCCGCTGGCCGACAAGCTGGGCGCCGCCATCGGTGCCAGCCGCGCCGCGGTGGACGCGGGCTACGCGCCCAACGACCTGCAGGTCGGCCAGACCGGCAAGATCGTCGCGCCCCAGCTCTACATCGCCGCCGGCATCTCGGGCGCCATCCAGCACCTGGCCGGCATGAAGGACAGCAAGGTCATCGTGGCCATCAACAAGGACCCCGAGGCCCCGATCTTCTCGGTCGCCGACTACGGCCTGGAAGCAGACCTGTTCACCGCCGTGCCCGAGCTGGTCAAGGCCCTCTGATCCGCTGAACCGAGGGCGTCACGGCGTGACGCCCTTTTTTTGTACCTGTTTCGTCCCCGGAGTCTTCCATGAGCTACACCGCCCCCCTCAAGGACATGCTGTTCAACATCAAGCACCTGGCGCGCATCGACGAGATCGCCAAGCTGCCGGGCTTCGAGGACGCAGGCTACGACACGGCCCAGGCCGTGCTCGAGGAGGCGGCCAAGTTCAACGAACAGGTTGTCGCGCCCCTGAACTGGGACGGCGACCGCAATCCTTCGAGCTGGAAGGACGGCCAGGTCAGCACCACGCCCGGTTTCAAGAACGCCTTCCGCCAGTTCGGCGAAGGCGGCTGGCAGGGCCTGCAGCACCCGGCCGACTTCGGCGGCCAGGGCTTGCCCAAGACCATCGGCGCGGCCTGCATCGAGATGGTCAACAGCGCCAACCTGAGCTTCGCGCTCTGCCCGTTGCTCACTGACGGCGCCATCGAAGCCCTGCTGACCGCGGGCAGTGATGAGCTCAAGGCCACCTACCTGGAAAAGCTGGTCAGCGGTGAGTGGACCGGCACCATGAACCTGACCGAGCCCCAGGCCGGTTCCGACCTGGCCCTGGTGCGCAGCCGCGCCGAGCCCCAGCCCGACGGGACCTACAAGGTCTTCGGCACCAAGATCTTCATCACCTATGGCGAGCACGACATGGCGGACAACATCGTCCACCTCGTGCTGGCGCGCGTGACGGGTGCGCCCGAGGGCATCAAGGGCATCAGCCTCTTTGTCGTGCCCAAGTTCCTCGTCAACAAGGATGGCAGCCTGGGTGCGCGCAACGACGTGCACTGTGTGAGCATCGAGCACAAGCTGGGCATCAAGGCCAGTCCCACGGCCGTGCTGCAGTACGGCGACCACGGTGGCGCCGTGGGCTACCTCGTGGGCCAGGAAAACCGCGGCCTCGAGTACATGTTCATCATGATGAACGCCGCGCGCTACGCCGTGGGCATGCAGGGCATTGCCGTGGCCGAGCGTGCCTACCAGCAGGCCGTAGCCTATGCGCGCGATCGTGTGCAGAGCCGTCCCGTGGATGGCTCGCTCAAGACCAGCGCGCCCATCATCCACCACCCGGACGTGCGTCGCATGCTCATGACCATGCGCGCCTACACCGAAGGCTGCCGTGCCATGGCCTCCGTGGCCGCCGCGGCCTACGACGCCGCGCATCACCACCCCGACGCCGAGGCACGCAAGACGAACCAGGCCTTCTACGAATTCATGGTGCCGCTGGTCAAGGGCTACAGCACCGAGATGAGCCTCGAAGTCACGAGCCTGGGTGTGCAGGTGCACGGTGGCATGGGCTTCATCGAGGAGACGGGTGCGGCCCAGCATTACCGTGACGCCAAGATCCTCACCATTTACGAAGGCACGACCGCCATCCAGGCCAACGACCTCGTGGGCCGCAAGACCCTGCGCGACGGCGGCCAGACCGCCAAGGCCATCGCCCAGCAGGTGGCCAACACCGTGGCCGAGCTCAAGAAGAACGGCAGCGCCGACGCGCTGGCTGTCGCCGCGCGCCTGGACGCCGCACGCCAGGCCTTCGTCGACGTGGTCGAGTTCATGGCCGCCGAGAAGGACCCCAATGCCGTCTACGCCGGCAGCGTGCCCTACCTCATGCTCGCAGGCAATCTGATGGCCGGCTGGCAGCTCGCGCGTGCCCTGCTCGTGGCCCAGGCCGAACTGGCACGCGGCGAGGACACCGCGTTCATGCAGAGCAAGATCGCCGTCGCGCGCTTCTATGCCGAGCACATGCTGAGCAAGGCCCCGGGGATGCGCGACAGCATCGTGGCTGGCGCTGCCAGCGTGACGGCCCTGCCGCTCGAAGCCTTCTGATTGCTATAAGAAAAAGAGCAGACGGCTGTCGCGCGATGGACATCGGCGGCAGCCGTTTTTGCTGAAAATGATCTAGACCTCTTCCGGAGACATCTGTGTCCAAGCTCCCCGCCGTCCTGCAGAACCTGCCGCTGCCCGTCATCGGCTCGCCGCTCTTCATCATCAGCAACCCCAAGCTCGTTATCGCCCAGTGCATTGCGGGTGTGGTGGGTTCCATGCCCGCGCTCAATGCGCGCCCCGCTGCTCAGCTCGACGAGTGGCTGGCCGAGATCACCGAGGCCCTGGCCGCGCACAACAAGGCCCATCCAGATCGTCCGGCCGCGCCCTTTGCGATCAACCAGATCGTGCACAAGTCTAATGACCGGCTCGAGCACGACATGGCACTGTGCGTGAAGTACAAGGTGCCGGTCATCATCACCTCGCTGGGTGCGCGTGAAGAGATCAACCAGGCCGCCCACAGTTACGGCGGCGTGGTGCTGCACGACATCATCAACAACAAGTTCGCGCACAAGGCCATCGAGAAAGGGGCCGACGGCCTGATTGCCGTGGCGGCCGGCGCGGGCGGCCATGCGGGCGTGAAGAGCCCGTTTGCCCTGGTGCAGGAGATCCGCCAGTGGTTCGACGGCCCGCTGGCGCTCAGCGGCTCGATCAGCACCGGTGCCTCGGTGCTCGCGGCGCAGGCCATGGGCGCGGACTTCGCCTACATCGGCTCAGCTTTCATCGCCACCCACGAGGCACGCGCGGTCGAGGCCTATAAGCAGGCCATCGTCGAGGGCAGCTCGGACGATATCGTCTACAGCAATCTCTTCACCGGCGTGCACGGCAACTACCTGGCGCCCAGCATCCGTGCCGCCGGCCTGGACCCGGAGAACCTGCCCGAGAGCGACCCCAGCAAGATGAACTTCGGCGGCGACGCCAAGAAGGCCTGGAAGGACATCTGGGGCTCGGGCCAGGGCATCGGCGCCATCACCCAGGTACAGGGCGCGGGCGACTACATCGAACAGCTCAAGCGCGAGTACCGCGCTGCGCGCGAGCGCCTGCTGGCCGTCTCGGCTGGTATCTGAGGCGCACTTTGCGCTTGCGCGCTACGTTCAGGCGTGGCGCAGGCTCAGCAGGGTATTGAAGGGGCTGAGCAGTTCCAGCCAGCGCGGCTGGTCCTGCAGCAGGGGGAGCAGCGCGCTGCTGCCGGCGAACCAGACCAGGCCCAGCACACAGGTGCAGAGCAGGGCCAGCAGCAGATTCTGCGGCAGGCGGACCAGGGCGGGGATGCGCCGCAGGCGCAGTGCCCAGACCCAGATAGAGGGTACCAGCGCCAGCACCGCCAACAGCAGCAGCGTCTGCCACAGCGGCGGCGTGCGCAGGGCAGTCAGCAGTGCCGGCAGCCCCTGTGCCGCCACCCCGATGTTCAGGTAGGCGTGGCCGGACAGCAGCAGCACCGTGTTGAGCGCCGCCAGCCAGAGCAGCAGGGTGAGCACGCCCTTGAGCAGCCAGGGCCAGTTCAGCAGGGTGAGCAGCAGGCCGAGCGCGGCCGTGGTCAACAGGGCTAAGCACAGCATGATCCAGATCAGGCTGCCCGTCTCCATCGGCAGGCGCGAGAGCTCGCGCCACAGCGGCACATTGCCCGCCAGCGCCAGCCAGAGACTGGCCAGCAGAATCAGAAGCGCGGGATGCCGGGCGTCGCGCTGGGCGGCCGGCGTGAGCATGGAATCGGCGAATTCGGTGATATGGAACAGGCGCAGACTCATGGACCGTCATTCTGACCGATCAGCAGCCCATCATGTAACCGGTGGTAACCCTGCGTGACGTAGAGCCGCCAGACTCAAGCCGGCCAGGTCGACCCATGTTCCGGCACCAGAGCCCGCCAGCCTAGGCCGTGTTCGATGCGCATGCGCAGTGCATCGGCGGCGCCGGCTTCGCCGTGGACCACGTAGACCTGGTCCGGTGCCGAGGGCAGGGTGCGCAGCCAGGCTTCGAGCTGATTGGCGTCGGCGTGGGCTGAGGCGGATTGGAGCTGCACGACCTCGGCGCTCACGCTCACGTCGCGGCCATGGATACGCACCGAGGGCGCGCCGCTGGAGAGGGTGGCGCCGCGCGTGCCCGGGGCCTGGTAGCCGGTGAGGATGATCATGTTGCGGTGGTTGCCGGCGTAGAGCGACAGGTGGTGCAGCACGCGCCCGCCCGTGGCCATGCCGCTGGCGGCCAGGATGACCATGGGGCCGTGGCGGCGTGCCAGGGCCTTGGACTCGTCGGGCGTGTTCACCATGGTGGCGCTGTGGGTCAGGGCGCGCACGGCACGCCCATCGAGCTTGTGTTCGTCGGGGAAATGCTCGAACAGGTTCGTGGTGTGGATGGCCATGGGGCTGTCGAGGAAGACGGGCAGCTTGGCCGGGATCACGCCGCGCTGCTTGAGCACGTCGATGGCGTGCAGGATTTCCTGCGCACGACCGACGGCGAACACCGGCAGCACAGCCACGCCGCCGCGCGCGGCCAGGCGCTGCAGCGCCGGGCCGAGTTCGGCCAGCACATCCTCTTCGGGATGCAGGCGGTCGCCGTAGGTGGATTCGACGAGCACGGTGTCGGCCTGTGGTGCGGGCTCGGGCGCGCGCATGAGGAAGTCGTCGCTGCGACCGAGGTCACCCGAAAAGAGAATGCGCCGCCCGGCGATCTCCAGAAGCAGGCTGGCCGCGCCCAGGATGTGGCCGGCGCGGTGGAAGGTGGCGCGGCATTCGGGGATGGGCTCGAAGCTGCGGCCGAAGTCCACGGGCTTGATCAGGCTCAGGCAGTTCAGCGCATCCTGGCGCGTGTACAGCGGCAGGGCCGGCGCGTGCTTGGAGAAACCGTGCCGGTTGGCATAGGCTGCGTCTTCTTCCTGGATGTGGCCGCTGTCGGGCAGCAGGATCTTGCACAGGGCCTGTGTGCCCGGGGTGGCCCAGACCTTGCGGTGAAAGCCCTCGCGCGCCAGCAGGGGCAGGTAGCCGCTGTGGTCCAGGTGGGCGTGCGTCAGCAGCACGGCGTCGATCTGGTTGGGGGCGACGGGCAGCGGCGTCCAGTTGCGCAGGCGCAGCTGCTTGTAGCCCTGGAACAGACCGCAGTCGACCAGCAGGGTGTGGCGATCATGGCGCACGAGGTATTTGGAGCCGGTGACCGTGCCGGCCCCGCCGAGGAAGGTGATGGAGACGCTCATGGCCGCATGGTAACGAGACTCGGGGCCCGCCCCATGACACAGGTCAAAAAAGAAAAGCCGCGAGGCCTGTGGCTCTCGCGGCTTGGGTGCGGCGTGGCTCGTTCAGCTGAAGAAGCTCTTGAGCCGGTCAGCCCAGCTGCCTTCACCGGGCGAGTGCTTGGCGCCGCCCTTGCGCAGGGACTCGTCGAGCTCGCGCAGCAGCTTGCGCTGGTGCTCGGTGAGCTTGACCGGCGTTTCCACCGTGATGTGGCAGTAGAGGTCGCCGGGGTAGCTGGAGCGCACGCCCTTGATGCCCTTGCCGCGCAGGCGGAACTGCTTGCCGGTCTGCGTGCCTTCGGGCAGGTCGATGGCGGCCTTGCCCTGCAGCGTGGGTACCTCGATCTCACCACCCAGCGCCGCGGTGACGATGCTGATGGGCACGGCGCAATGCAGGTCATCGCCATCGCGCTCGAAGATGTCGTGCTTCTTGAGACGGATCTCGATGTAGAGATCGCCCGGCGGGCCGCCGTTGGTGCCCGGCTCGCCGTTGCCGGCGCTGCGGATGCGCATGCCGTCGTCGATGCCGGCGGGGATCTTCACTTCCAGCGTCTTCTGGCGCTTGATACGGCCCTGGCCCATGCAGGTGGTGCAGGGGTCGGGGATGATCTTGCCCGTGCCGTGGCAGTGCGGGCAGGTCTGTTGCACGCTGAAGAAGCCCTGGCGCATCTGCACCGAGCCTGCGCCGTGGCAGGTGCTGCAGGTCTTGGCCTGGGTGCCGGGCTTGGCGCCGCTGCCTTGGCAGGTGCCGCAGTTGTCCCAGCTGGGGATGCGGATCTGCGCGTCCTTGCCCTTGGCGGCCTCTTCCAGCGTGATCTCCATCGCGTAGGACAGATCGCTGCCGCGGTAGACCTGGCGGCCGCCGCGGCCACGCTGCTGGCCGAACATGTCGCCGAAGATGTCGCCGAAGGCCTCGGCGAAACCGCCACCGAAGCCGTCGCCCGGGCCGCCGCGCATGTTCGGGTCCACGCCGGCGTGGCCGTACTGGTCGTACGCCGCCTTCTTCTGCGGGTCCGACAGCATCTCGTAGGCTTCCTTGGCCTCCTTGAACTTCTCCTCGGCCGTCTTGGCGCTGTCCCCCTGGTTGCGGTCCGGGTGGTACTTCATCGCCAGCTTGCGATACGCCTTCTTGATCTCCTCTTCGGAGGCGTTCTTGGGCACGCCCAGGACTTCGTAAAAATCTCGTTTGGTGGCCATGTTCGTTAGGTTCTAGAGCAGGAACGCCGCGTTGACCTTACCGCAGGGCAAGTGTCGAACGCGGCGGGTGAGGTCGGTGCCAGGCGTCCGACGTCAGCCTTTCTTGACTTCCTTGACTTCGGCGTCCACCACATTGTCGTCGGCGGGGCGACTGGCCTGCTGTGCCTGCTCGGCACCCGGGGCCGCACCGGCAGCGGCTGCGGCAGCCTGCTGCTCGGCGTAGAGCTTCTCGCCCAGCTTCTGGCTGGCGCTCATCAGGGCCTCGGTCTTCGCCTCGATGGCGGCCTTGTCGTCGCCCTTGATGGCTTCTTCCAGGTCCTTGGCGGCGGCTTCGATCTTCTCCTTCTCGCCGGCATCGAGCTTGTCGCCATGCTCGGCCAGGCTCTTGCGCACGCCGTGCACCGTGGCATCGGCCTGGTTGCGGGCCTGCACCAGCTCCAGGCGCTTCTTGTCCTCGGCGGCGTTGAGCTCGGCGTCCTTCACCATCTGCTGGATCTCCTCCTCGGACAGACCCGAGTTGGCCTTGATGGTGATCTTGTTCTCCTTGCCCGTGGCCTTGTCCTTGGCGCCCACGTGCAGGATGCCGTTGGCGTCGATGTCGAAGCTCACCTCGATCTGCGGCAGGCCGCGCGGGGCCGGGGCGATGCCTTCGAGGTTGAACTCGCCCAGCAGCTTGTTGCCGCTGGCCATCTCGCGCTCGCCCTGGTAGACCTTGATGGTCACGGCCGGCTGGTTATCCTCGGCGGTGGAGAAGGTCTGCGCAAACTTGGTCGGGATGGTCGTGTTCTTGGCGATCATCTTGGTCATCACGCCGCCCAGGGTCTCGATGCCCAGGGACAGCGGGGTGACGTCGAGCAGCAGCACGTCCTTGCGGTCACCGCTGAGCACCTGGCCCTGGATGGCGGCGCCCACAGCCACGGCTTCGTCGGGGTTCACGTCCTTGCGCGGCTCCTTGCCGAAGAACTCCTTGACCTTGTCCTGCACCTTGGGCATGCGGGTCATGCCGCCGACCAGGATCACGTCCTGGATGTCGCTCACGCTCACGCCGGCATCCTTGATGGCGGTGCGGCAGGGGGCGATGGTGCGCTCGATCAGCTCTTCCACTAGGCTTTCCAGCTTGGCGCGGGTCAGCTTGATGTTCAGGTGCTTGGGACCCGAGGCATCGGCCGTGATGTAGGGCAGGTTGATGTCGGTGGAGGCCGAGCTGGACAGTTCGATCTTGGCCTTCTCGGCGGCTTCCTTGAGGCGCTGCAGGGCGAGCACGTCCTTGGTCAGGTCCACGCCCTGTTCCTTCTTGAACTCTCCGATGATGTAGTCGATCACGCGCTGGTCGAAGTCCTCGCCGCCCAGGAAGGTGTCACCGTTGGTGGACAGCACCTCGAACTGCATCTCGCCGTCGACATCGGCGATCTCGATGATGGAGATGTCGAAGGTGCCGCCGCCCAGGTCGTACACGGCGATCTTGCGGTCACCCTTGCCGCCCTTGTCCAGGCCGAAGGCCAGGGCCGCGGCGGTGGGCTCGTTGATGATGCGCTTGACGTCCAGGCCGGCGATGCGGCCGGCGTCCTTGGTGGCCTGGCGCTGGGCGTCGTTGAAGTAGGCCGGCACGGTGATGACGGCCTCGGTCACGGGCTCGCCGAGGTAGTCCTCGGCGGTCTTCTTCATCTTGCGCAGGATGTCGGCGCTGACCTGCTGGGCCGAGATCTTCTTGCCGCGCACTTCCACCCAGGCGTCGCCGTTGTCGGCGGCCACGATGCTGTAGGGCATCAGGTCGATGTCCTTCTGCACTTCCTTCTCGGTGAACTTGCGGCCGATCAGGCGCTTGATCGCGTACAGCGTGTTCTTCGGGTTGGTGACCGCCTGGCGCTTGGCCGAGGCGCCGACCAGCACTTCGCCGTCTTCCTGGTAGGCGACGATGGAGGGCGTGGTGCGCGCGCCTTCCGCGTTCTCGATCACCTTGGTGCTGTTGCCTTCCATGATGGCCACGCAGCTATTGGTGGTGCCGAGGTCGATGCCGATGATTTTGCCCATGTTCTTACTCCTGAGATGCTTGGAAATTCGGATGTGCCGTACTTGTGGATAACTTTCCGGGTTTCAAGTCTTTATTTGGGGGCGGCCACGGTCACCAGGGCCGGGCGCAGCACGCGGTCGGCAATGGTGTAGCCCTTCTGCAGCAGGCTGACGACCGTATTGGCTTCCTGGTCGGCCGGCACCATGCTGATGGCCTGGTGCTGGTGCGGGTCGAACCTGGCGCCGGGAGCCGGAGCGATGGCGATGACCTTGTTGCGTTCCAGCGCGGCGATGAGCTGGCGCAGCGTGGCTTCGGCACCCTCACGGATCTGTTCGGGGGTGGCGTCCTTGATCACCAGCCCGGCCTCCAGGCTGTCGCATACGGGCAGCAGGCTCTCGGCGAAGGACTCGACGGCGAACTTTCGGCTCTTGCTGATCTCATCTTCGGCACGGCGACGCGCGTTCTCGGCCTCGGCCTTGGCGCGCAGGTACTGGTCGGCCAGTTCGGCGCTCTTGGACTTGAGCTCGGCCAGTTCAGCCTGGAGCTGGGCCAGGGGATCGGAAGCTTGGCCTTCAGGGGCGGTGCCGGGGGCCTGTTCGGGCTGGGGGGTGGCTTGGGGTTCGGACATTTTTCTGGGGGAATGGAGAGTCAGCGGCCCAGATGGGGGCAGGACCGGCCGCTTCAAGAGGCTGATCGATACCGGCCGCCATCGGTGGCGGCCGGGCGGGGGATCAGCCGGCCAGGGCCAGCAGTTCGACTTCGAACTTCAGCGTGGCATTGGGCGGGATCACGCCGCCAGCGCCACGGGCGCCATAGCCCAGGCTGGCGGGGATGATGAGCACGCGGGTGCCGCCGATCTTCATCCCGGCCACGCCCTCGTCCCAGCCGCGGATCACCATGCCGGCGCCGAGCGAAAACTGGAAGGGGTCGTTGCGGTCCTTGCTGGAGTCGAACTTGGCGCCCTGCACGCCGTCGTTCCAGAGCCAGCCGGTGTAGTGGACGGTCACGTCCTGGCCAGGTTTTGCTTCAGCGCCGGTGCCGGGCTTGGTGTCTTCGTATTGCAGACCGGAGGGGGTGGTGACGGTGGCCATGGCATGGTCCTTCTTGCTACTGTTTTGATAGCTGGCGAGGCCGGTTGCGAAGACCGGGCGTCAGCGGGCGAAGGACGGATTATGCCAGCGGGGTCAGCGCGCCTTGCGCGCCTGGCTGGCCACCCATTTGCTGGCAAAGGCGGGCAGTTCGCCCAGGCGGCGCGTCAGCTCGGTGCCGCTGCTGGTGAGCAGGTAGCCTTCGCTGCCGTGACTGAGCAGGCCGGCCTCGCGCAGTTCCTTGATACGGGTGTTCAGGGTGTTGGGAGTGATGCCGCCCACGCTGTCCTGCAGCAGGCGGAAGGTCTGGGCGTGGCCGTCGCGCAGGGCCCACAGCACGCGCATCGCGTAGCGTGACTCCAGCAGAGCCAGCAACTGGCCGATGGCGGCATTTTCCTTGTAGCTCATTCAGCAGCACTCCTTGGTGCGCCGCCTGCGGTGCGGCTGACGCGTCCTCCCCGGGCCGGCTCAACAGGTTCCGGCGAAGGCGGACTATAGCGCAGATTCTTGACTGCTACAAGATTAATAGCTGATAGACCCACCCGTATCTACCCTGACGCCCGGTCACGGGTAGCGGGTGTGAAATAGTGCATCAAATATAGATTTTTCTGAGCAGCTGAATCAGCGTCTTGCGCTCGGCGGGGCTGAGGCGTGAGGTGGCGGCGTCTTCCAGTTCGGAGGCCGTGACCTCGGCCTGCTTGACCAGCTTGCGCCCCGCGGGCGTGAGGTGCAGGCCCATGGCGCGGCCGTCGTGCGGGTGCGGCCGGCGGGTGATCAGTTCGCGCCGCTGCAGCTGGTTGATCATGCCGACGAGGTTGGGCGGCTGGATGTTGAGCGTGCTGCAGAGCTGGCGGGAGGTGATGCCCGGGTTGTGGGCGATCAGCGAGAGCACCGAGAACTCCACCGGCTTGAGCCCGTAGACCGCCATGTTGCGCAGGAAGGCGTCAACGATCACCAGCGTCGCGCGTCGCGCGTTGTAGCCGACCAGACCTTCGAGGTAGCTGGTGTCGACCTGTTCGACGGCGGTGTCGGGGGCTGGCTTGCGGGTGGCCATGGTTCAGGCGGCGGTGGTTCCGGTTTCCGGGATTTGTTGTTCGATGATCTGCATGCGCAGGCCGAATTCTGGCAGCACCCAGCTGTGCAGCGCGCGCGCCGGTGTCTGCCAGTCGGGCAGGGCGCTGCCGATGCGCGCACCGGCCCAGCCCAGCAGGGCCAAGGCCAGGGCCTGCAGAAAATCGTCGGCCACCCAGTAGGGCAGGTCGGCCTGGCTGGCCGAGGCCTGAGTCAGGCGGCGGGCCAGCGCGCGCAGCTGGTCGAAGCGCTGCTGCACGTCGGCGGGCAACGGCGTTTCGGATGCGAGCGTGTCGAGCAAGGCGCCCAGAGCCGTGCCGCCGTCGGGCAGCACCTTGCGCACCAGCAGGTCGATGGCCTGGATCTCGTTCGTGCCCTCGTAGATCATGGTGATGCGCGCGTCACGCACGATCTGCTCGATTCCCCATTCGCGCACATAGCCGTGGCCGCCGAAGACCTGCAGGCATTCGCTGGCGCCGAGAAAACCCTGACGCGTCCAGGCGGTCTTGAGCACGGGGGTGACCAGGCTGCACCAGCGCTGCGCGGCATCGCGGCGCGCTGCGTCCGGGTGGTGCTTGATCATGTCCAGCTCGATGGCCGTGCGGTAGGCCAGCAGGCGGCCGCCGTCGATCCAGGCGCGCTGGGTGTGCAGGATGCGCTGGATGGCCGGGTGGTCTTGTATGAGACTGGTCTCGCTGGCGCCGGGCGCGCGCATCTGGCGCCGCTCGGCGGCGTAGGCGCTGGCCTTCTGCCAGGCGGCTTCGAGCAGGGCGATGCCCTGCAGGCCCACATGCAGGCGCGCCGCGTTCATCATCACGAACATGGCGTTGAGGCCCTTGCCGGGCTCGCCCACGAGCCAGCCCGTGGCGTCCTCAAAGCGCAGCACGCAGGTGGGGCTGCCGTGCAGGCCCATCTTTTCCTCGATGCGCTCGCAGTGCACGCCGTTGCGTGCACCGTCGGGTAGCAGTTTGGGCGCGAGGAACAGCGACAGCCCCCTGGGGCCGGGCGGGGCATCGGGCAGGCGTGCGAGCACCAGATGCACGATGTTGTCGGTCAGGTCATGCTCACCGCCGGAGATGAAGATCTTGCCGCCGCTGATGCGATAGCTGCCGTCGGCCTGCGGCAAGGCCTTGGTGCGCACCAGGCCCAGGTCGCTGCCGGCGTGGGCTTCGGTGAGGCACATGGTGGCCAGCCACTCGCCGGTGGCGATCTTTTCCAGGTAGCGCGCCTTCAGCTCTTCGCTGCCGTGGTGCTTGAGGCACTCGTAGGCGCCGTGCAGCAGACCGGGGGCCATGGTCCAGCCGTGGTTGGCAGCCGTCAGCATTTCATAGAGCACGGCTTCGAGCACGGCGGGCAGGCCCTGGCCGCCGTCTTCGGGCGCGCAGGCCAGCGCGGGCCAGCCGGCCTGCCAGAAGGCCTGGTAGGCGGCGCGGAAACCCGGGGGCATGGTCACACGCCCCGCTTCGAAGTGCGCACCAGTCTCGTCGCCCACGCGCTGCAGCGGCGCAATCTCGCTGGCGACGAACTTGCCGGCTTCGTCCAGCACCTGCTGCATCAGATCGGCATCGGTCTCCGCGTAAGGCGCCAGGCTCTGCAACTGCTGCGGGGCCTGCAGGGTCTGGAACAGAAGGCGGCCGATGTCGTCGAGGCGGGGCTGGTAATCCATGGGGGAAGGACACAAGAGGAGGAAGAAGCCCCCTGCGGCGGCGGCCACAGGGGGCGGGAGAGCGGTCGGGCCGCGGCGGGCCCGACGGCCGATCAGGACTCGGCGGTGAAGCCGACCTTCTTGACCAGCGGACCCCAGCGCTTGAACTCGGACTCGAGCGAGGCGCGCATGTCCTGCATCGTGCTGCCGCCAGAGGCCACCAGGCCCACGTTGGACAGGCCATCGATCACGCTTTGGTCGCGCAGCGCGGCACGGATGGCGCTGTTGGCGGCGTTGAGCACGCTGGCCGGCGTCTTGGCCGGGGCGAAGAAGCCGAACCACTCCTCGGCCACGATTTCCGGATAGCCCAGCTCGGCGAAGGTCGGCGCGTCAGGAGCGGCCACGCGCTTGGGCGCGGAGACGGCCAGGATGCGCAGCTTGCCGGCGCGGGCGTGGGCCAGCGAATCGCCCGTCGGCGTCACGCAGGCGGCGATCTGGCCACCGACGGTGTCGTTCACGGCCGGCAGCGAGCCACGGAAGGCGATGTGCTGGAAGGTGATGCCGGCGTTGATGCCGAACAGCGAGCCCACGAAGTGCGGCATGGAACCCGCGCCCGGCGAGCCGAAGCTGGATTTCTCCGGGTTGGCCTTGGCCCAGGCGACGAAGTCCTGCAGGGTCTTGACGCTCTCGGGCACCAGCGGGCCGATGGCCAGGGCGAAGATCATCTGCGCGCCGATGGAAATGGGCGCGAAGTCCGCCATCGTGTAGTTCATCTTGCTGTACACGTGCGGGTAGATGGTCAGGGCCGAGGCCTGGGCCAGCGTGAGCACGGAGCCATCGGCCGGCGAGCCCTTGAGCGTCTCCAGCACGATGCGGCCACCGGCGCCGGGCTTGTTCTCGACCACGGCGTTGTTGCGGGCATAGGGCGTGCCGCCCAGCTTGTCGGCCACACGGCGGGCCAGGCTGTCGCCCGCGCTGCCGGCGGGGAAGCCGTAGTAGATCCGCGGCTGGGCCACCTGGGCCAGGGCGGCCAGAGGTTGCAGCGCGGCCAGGGCGGTGGCGCTGGCGGCGGCTTGAACGAAGGTGCGACGTTGCATCATGGTTTGTCTCCTGTGCAGTGGTTGGTGGTGGGGGAACGGGAATCGGTGCCCTAGCGCGGTGCCATGCGCAGCGCGCCATCGAGGCGGATCACCTCGCCATTGAGGTGGCCGTTGCTGACGATGTGGGCGGCGAGCTGGGCGAATTCCTCCGGATGGCCCAGGCGTTTGGGGAAGGGGATGGAGGCGGCCAGCGAGGCCTGCACTTCCTCGGGCAGCTCCTTCATCAGCGGTGTGGCGAAGAGGCCGGGTGCCACGGTGCAGACGCGGATGCCGTGCTGGGCCAGATCGCGTGCCATGGGCAGGGTCATGCCGACCAGGCCGCCCTTGGACGCGCTGTAGGCCTGCTGGCCGACCTGGCCGTCGAAGGCGGCGACCGAGGCGGTGAACATCATCACGCCGCGTTCGCCGTCTTCGAGCGGATCGAGTTTGACGCAGGCTGCGGCAAACAGGCGGCTGATGTTGTAGCTGCCGATCAGGTTGACATTGATGACGCGCGTGAAGTCTTCCAGCGGCGCGGGCTGGCCGTCCTTGCCGACGATGCGCTTGGCCGTGCCGATGCCGGCGATGTTCATGAGGATGCGCGCCGGGCCGTGGGCGGCGGCGGCCTTGGCCAGTGCGGCCGTCACGCTGTCGGTGTTGGTGATGTCGCAGACGCAGGCGACGCCGCCAATCTCGGCCGCAACCTTCTCGGCGAGCGCGGCGTTCACGTCGAGCACGGCGACCCTGGCGCCCAGGCGTGCCAGTTCACGCGCCGTGGCTTCGCCCAGGCCGGAGGCGCCGCCGGTGACGAGAGCTGCTTGTCCTTGGATCTTCATACGGTGGTTCAGGCTTGGGGTTTGAGGATGCCGGGGGCGGTGTCGTCGTGCAGGGCCTGCACGAGCGCATCACGGTGCTTGAGCACGGCGCGCTGGTTGATCGAGCCCTTGTCGGTGACCTCGCCCTTGTCGATCGAGGGCGGCTCGGCGAGCAGCAGGGCGCGCGCGATGCGGTTGGCGCTGCCGGTGGCCTGGCGGGCCAGTTCGTTGATCACGGCCTGGAAGCGGTCGCGCACGGGGGCGCTGGCCAGCACGTCCGGCCACGGTGCGTCGGCCGGCAGGCCGCTGACGCTGCGGCAGGCGGGCGAGGGGAAGATCAGCGCGCCGACCTCCTTCATGTTCAGGCCCGTGAGCACCACGTCCTGCACATAGGGCGCGCCGGTGACGATGACCTTGGCGCGCATCGGGCCCACGCTGACGAAGGTGCCGGTGGAGAGTTTGAAGTCCTCGGCGATACGGCCGTCGAATTTCAGGCCGCGGTGGATGTCCTGCGGGTCGATCCACTGTACGGCGTCGCCGGTGCACAGATAACCTTCCTCGTCGAAGGCCTCGCGCGTGGCCTGCTCGGAGCGCCAGTAGCCCGGCGTGACATTGGGGCCCTTGTAGCGGACCTCGGTCTTGCCGTCCACATCGACGAGCTTAAGTGTCATGCCGGGCACGGGCGTGCCGATGTCGCCGGCTTTCACATTGGGGCTGTTGGTGAACATGGCCGAGGGCGCGGACTCGGTCATGCCCAGGCCGGTGGCCATGACGATGCGCTCACCCACTTCGGCTTCGGCAGTCTGGTGCAGGCTGTCCCAGACGGGCTGGGCCAGGCCGGCGCCCGAGTAGAAGAACATGCGCACACGAGACAGCAGCTTCTTGCGCAGCGCTTCGTCGGTCTTCATGGCCTGGGCGATCATCTCGAAGCCCGTGGGCACGTTGAAGTACAGCGTGGGGGCGATCTCGCGCAAATTGCGCAGGGTCTCGCCGATGAGCGCGGCCGTGGGCTTGCCGTCGTCGATGTAGAGGGTGCCGCCGTGCATCAGCGTCAGGCCCACGTTGTGGTTGCCGCCGAAGGTGTGGTTCCAGGGCAGCCAGTCCACGAAGATGGGCGGGGCCTCGGCGATCACCGGCATGGACAGCGTGATCTGCTGCAGGTTGGCGCACCACATGCGGTGCGTGTTGATCACCGGCTTGGGCATCTTCGTGGAGCCCGAGGTGAAGAGGAACTTGGCGATGGTGTCGGGTCGCACGGCGTGCATGGCCGCGTCCACCACCTCGGTCGCGGCGGTGTTGCGCAGCGCATCAAAGGCCGTGGTCTGCCGGCCGTCGATGCTGCCCTGGGCCAGCACGACCTCGATGTCGCTGCTGACCGTGGCCTGGATCGCCTTGCCGTAGCGCGCGCCATCGGCGGCGTAGACCAAGCCTGGGGTGAGCGTGGCCAGCACATGCTTGAGTTTGTCGTAGTCCTGGCTCACCGTGGCATAGGCCGGCGAGACGGGGCAGTACGGGATGCCGGCGTAGATGCAGCCCAGCGAGAGCAGGGCATGTTCCAGCGTGTTCTCGCTCAGGATCACCACGGGGCGCTCGGCGCTGAGCTTGCGGTCCAGCAGGGCCTGGCCGATACGGCGTGCGGCTTCGAGCGCCTGGGCGTAGCTGATGCGCTGCCATTCGCCGGTGCGGCCTTCGCCGAGCTGTTCGCGGCGTGCCATGAAGGTGCGCCCGGGTTCGGCCTCGGCCCAGTGGACCAGGAAGTCGCTGAGGCGGCGCGCGTAGGCGCCCAGGGGCAGCTCGGCCTGCACATAGCGGGTGCCGGGTGCACCTTCACGCACCGTGACGCGGGTCACGCCAAAAGGCACGGGGCGGTAGCGCGGGGAGGTCTTCGTCGTCTCGCTCATGGATCGTTTCGTATTCGGGGAAGTTGTCAGCCCTTGCTGACTTTGGCGGCCTTGCCATCAAGGAAGGCGCGCACGCGTTGTTTGGCTTCGGGCGCGCTCTGGGCAATGGCGGCCATCATGGCTTCGGTGAGGAAACCCTGGTCGGCCGGCTGTTCGGCAATGCGGGGCAGGGCGTGGATCAGGGCGTAGTTGGTCAGTGGCGCGTTCTGCGCCACACGCACGGCCAGCTCGTAGGCCTTCTCGAAGGCCGTGCCCTGGGGCACGAGGTACTGGGCGAAACCTACTTTCTCGCCGTCAGCAGCGTTGTAGACGCGGCCCGTCAGCATCATGTCGGTCATGCGCGCGGCGCCGATCAGGCGCGGGATGCGCACCGCACCGCCGCCACCCACGAAGATGCCCCGCGAGCCCTCGGGCAGGGCGTAGAAGGTGGATTCGTCGGCCACACGGATGTGGCAGGCGCTGGCCAACTCCAGGCCGCCGCCCACGACCGCGCCGTGCAGCGCCGCGATGACCGGCACCGGGCCGTACTGCACCTGCTCCAGAGCGGCATGCCACATGCGTGAGTGGTGCAGGCCCTGGCCGGCGTCACGTTCTTTCAGTTCGCTCAGGTCCAGGCCGGCGCAGAAGTGTTCACCCTCGCCGTCGATGACGGCAGCGCGCACGCCCTCGGGCATGTTCTCGAACAGCTGGCGGATAGCCAGGATCAGGCCGTCGTTGAGCGCGTTGCGCTTGGCAGGCCGGGTGAGGCGGATCACGGCGATTTCCTGGTGTTCGCCGCGGCGCTCGAAGTGGATGTCAGGGTTCTTCATCTTGCGTTTCTTTCGGGAATCGATTATGGTTATGAAATATAACCAATTCAAGCAAGCGCCGCCTGCTTTTCATCAGTGTTTACCCTAGGCCACCGGATCCGGTGGCCTCAGCCCGGAGCCGGTCATGGACCACAAGAACCTCATCGCCATCGATGTCCACACGCACGCCGAAGTCAGCTGCTGGAACCCCTTCGACAACTATGGCGAGGAGTACGACCGCGCCGCAGACAAGTATTTCCGCTCCAACCGCCGCCCGACGATTGCCGAGACGGTGGCCTATTACCGTGAGCGCAAGATCGGCCTGATCATGTTCACGGTGGACAGCGAGGCCCAGCTGGGCCGTCGCCGCATCCCGAACGAGGAGATTGCCGAGGCCGCCAAGGCCAACAGCGACATGATGATGGCCTTTGCCAGCATCGACCCGCACAAGGGCAAGATGGGCGCGCGCGAGGCGCGCCGCCTGATCGAGGAGCACGGCGTCAAGGGCTTCAAGTTCCACCCCACGGTGCAGGGCTATCACCCCTACGACAAGATGGCGTGGCCCATCTACGAGGTGATCGCCGAGTACAAGATGCCGGCCATCTTCCACACCGGCCACAGCGGCATCGGCAGCGGCATGCGCTGCGGCGGGGGGCTGCGCCTGGAGTACAGCAACCCCATCCATCTGGATGACGTGGCGATCGACTTCCCCGACATGCAGATTGTGATGGCGCACCCGAGCTGGCCCTGGCAGGACGAGGCCTTGAGCGTGGCCATGCACAAGCCCAATGTCTGGATCGACCTGTCGGGCTGGAGCCCCAAGTACTTTCCCAAGCAGCTCGTGCAGTACGCCAATACCCTGCTCAAGGACCGCATGCTGTTCGGCAGCGACTATCCGCTGATCACGCCCGAGCGTTGGATGAAGGATTTCGAGGAAGCCGGCTTCAAGCCCGAGGTCATGCCCGGCATCCTCAAGGACAACGCGGTGCGACTGCTGGGCTTGGCGCCCTGAGCCCGGGCTGGCTTGTCAGGCCCGATTGGACCTGCTAAGGTTGCCGCCCAATACTGGAGGCGGCCATGATCAGCAATTTCGAGCAGGTCCACAACTACTACGAACGTCTGGTGTTCGAAGAGGTGCTGCGCCGCGCGGCCAAGCGCCCGGACCTCATGCCCGATGCCCTGGCCGACATCGCCTGCGTCGCGCTCAACCGCCTGCCGGCGCGTTATGTGCGCCACGACGTGGACCTGATGTTCTACCTGACCGAGCACGAGCGCCACGCCATCGAACTTTCGCTGGAAGCGGCGCTGGACTATGCCTTCCGCCTGGTCAGCGAACGCTCCAGTCACGGCAAGCCCTATGCGGGGACTGAAAAAAAGGCGGCCTGAAGGCCGCCTTTTTTCTGAGCCAGTCCAGCCTCAGGCGCGGCCCCAGACTTCCTGGGCCGTCTCGATCACCAGGCGCAGCTTGGCGCGCTGGTCCTCCACCGCGATGTCGTTGCCGTGCACGGTGCTGGAGAAGCCGCACTGGGGCGAGAGGCAGAGCTGCTCCAGGGGCACGTACTTGGCGGCTTCATCGATGCGGCGCTTGAGATCGTCCTTGGATTCGAGCTTGCCGAACTTGGTGGTCACCAGGCCCAGCACCACGATCTTGCCCGGCGCGAGGAAGCGCAGGGGGCGGAAATCGCCGCTGCGGTCGTCGTCGTACTCCAGGAAGTAGGCATCGAGGTTCATCTCCTTGAGCAGGGCCTCGGCCACGGGCTCGTAGTTGCCCGAGGCGGCATGCGTGCTCTTGAAGTTGCCGCGGCACAGGTGCATGGCCAGGGTCATGCCGGCCGGCTTCTGGGCCACCACCTTGTTGATGAACTTGGCGTAGCGGTGCGGCAGTTCGTTGGGATCGTCACCGCGCTGGCGGGCCGCTTCGCGCATCTTCTCGTCGCACAGGTAGGCCAGGTTGGTGTCGTCCATCTGCACATAGGTACAGCCGGCGGCGGCCAGCGAACGCAGCTCGTCGCCGTAGGCCTGAGCAACGTCGTCGTAGAAACTGGGCTCGAGCTCGGGGTAGTGTTCCTTGCTGATGCCGGCGCGGCCGCCACGGAAGTGCAGCATGGTGGGCGAGGGGATGGTCACCTTGGCCACGCTGCCGCGGCCCGGGGTGATCTGGCTCTTGAGGTACTGGAAGTCGGCCAGCTGGATGTCCTTGACGTGGCGCACCTTGTCGATCACTCGCATCACCGGCGGGGCGAGCTCCTTGGTGCCGTCGGGCTTGACCACGGTGACCGGGATGTCGGTCTTGACGCCGCCGATCTGTTCCAGGAAGTCGACGTGGAAGTAGGTGCGACGGAATTCGCCATCGGTGATGCTCTGCAGGCCCACGTCTTCCTGGAACTTCACGATCTCGGTGATCGCCTTGTCCTCGACCTTACGCAGCTGCTCGGCCGTGATCTCGCCCTTGGCCTTCTGCTCACGGGCTTCCAGCAGGTACTTGGGGCGCAGAAAGCTGCCGACGTGATCGGCGCGGAAGGGCGGGGTGGTGCGTAGCGTCATATGGGGATCTCCTGTGTCTTGGGCTGAGGATCGACCGACGTGTGGGGACGTCATTCAGGATGCGGATTATGTCCCAGTTATCGCAGGGTGGCATATCACACAGAATGATTTTGCGCTGGCTCCGGCCCTGCGGCGGTCGCACACTTGCTGCAGGGGGCAGCGGCTGATCACGCCAGCCCCGGAAGAAAAGAGAAGGACGACAGATGTTGTTGAAGCAGACCTTGACCCGCTGGGCAGCCGTTTGGACCCTGGGTGTGGGGGTGATGCTGGCGCTGTCACAGGCGGCGTGGGCGCAGGATATCGTGATCGGTCAGGTCGGGCCCTTCACCGGCATTCCCGTGCCCGATGCCCCTGAGGTCAACCAGGGCCTCAAGGCCTGGGCCAACCAGGTCAACAAGGCCGGTGGCATCAATGGCCGCAAGGTGGTGGTGTTCGAGATCGACGACACCTACAAGCCCGATGGCTTTGTTTCGGCCCTGGAGCGGGCCATGCAGCGGCAGCCCGTGGCGCTGATTTCGCCGATCGGTTCGGCGTCGATCCAGCGCATGCTCAACGACAAGCTGCTTGACAAGTACGACGTGGTCTTCATGAACGCCATCCCTGGCGCCGAACCTTTCCGCAACCCGGGGCACCCCAGGCTCTTCCACGTGCGCGCGGGTGACAAGCAGCAGCTCGAGGAGATCGTCAAGCACGCGAGCACCCTCGGTATGACCCGACTGGCGGTGCTGCACCAGGAGATCCCGATCGGCACCTCGGGCATGAAGGTGGTGGCCGACGAGGTGGCCAAGAACAAGGGCCTTGAGGTCAAGGGTGTGCAGGGCACGCTCGATCCTGCCGTGCTGGCCAAGGCTGCTGAGGACGTGGCCAGGCTCAATGCCCAGGGCGTGATCGTTGTCGGTGCGCCGCCCTTCATGGCCCAGGGGGTGGCCCAGTTGCGCAAGGCCGGCGTAACCCAGACCATCTTCGTGTTGTCTTATGTGCCGCCGGGCCTGCTGGTCAAGCTCGCCGGCGCCGACGGTGCGCGCGGTATCGGCATTGCACAGACCTATCCCAACCCCAACAACAAGGTGCGTCCGCTGCTGCGTGACTTCCAGAGCGCGATGAAGGCGACCTCTCCGGAGGTGAGCAGCTACACGCCGTTCCAGCTCGAGGGCTACATCTCCGCGCGCATCGTGGGCGAGGGGCTGCGACGTATCCGTGGCGAGATCACCCCGGCCGCCTTGGCCAAAAGCCTGCAGACCATGGGCGAGATCGAGCTCGGCGGCTTCCGCATCGACTTTTCCAAGGGGAATGTCGGCAGCAGCTTCGTGGATATCGCCGTGGTCGACCAGGAGGGCCGCCTGCGCTACTGACGCGCGCTTGCTTGCGCCCCAACCGGTCCGGCCTGGTGCCTGACCGGTTTTTTCTTGTCTGGGCAGGGTTAAGATATTTCAAACCGTTATATCTATCAGTCCGGAATTTGACTTGCGCATGATTCGGTTTGAGGCGAAAGTAATGCACCTTCGCGTACACGCACAGGTCGCCCCTGCGCGTTTCCCGACCGGGTGCGTGGAGTGATAACACCTATATAGGAGTCTTTCATGAAAAAGCGAGTGTTTCTGAGCGCATCCGCGCTGGCGTTGGCAGCGCTGTCTTCCACGGCCGTGCTGGCCCAGGACAACACCTTCAAGATCGGCCTGATCCTGCCCATGACCGGTCAGCAGGCGTCCACCGGCCGTCAGATCGAGGCCGCGGCCAAGCTCTACATGGCCCAGCATGGCGACACCGTCGGCGGCAAGAAGGTGCAGCTGATCATTAAGGATGACACCAGCATCCCCGACGTGACCAAGCGTCTGGCCCAGGAACTGGTCGTGAACGACAAGGTCAACGTGCTGGCCGGTTTCGGCATCACCCCCTCGGCCTTTGCCACCGCGCCCATCGCCACCCAGTCCAAGACGCCCATGGTCGTGATGGCCGCGGGTACCTCCAGCATCACCCAGTCTTCGCCCTACATCGTGCGCACCAGCTTCACGCTGGCCCAGTCCTCGGTCGCCATGGCCGACTGGACCACGAGCAAGGGCGGCATCAAGAAGGTCGTGACCCTGGTCAGCGACTACGGCCCCGGCCACGATGCCGAGAAGTTCTTCAAGGACCGCTTCATCTTCAACGGTGGCACCGTCATCGAGTCGCTGCGCGTGCCCATGCGCAACCCCGACTTCGCCCCCTTCCTGCAGAAGGTGCGTGACGCCAAGCCTGACGCGCTCTTCGTCTTCGTGCCCTCGGGCGCCGGCGCCGCCGTGATGAAGCAGTTCCTCGAGCGTGGCATGGACAAGGCCGGCATCAAGCTGATCGGCCCCGGCGACATCACCGACGACGACCAGCTCAACGACATGGGCGACGGCGCCCTGGGCGTGGTGACGGCGCACTTCTACTCGGCCGCTCACCCCTCGGCCACGAACAAGAAGTTTGTCGAGGCCTTCAAGAAGGCCAACAAGGGCATGCGCCCGAACTTCATGGCCGTCGGCGGCTATGACGGCATGCGCGTGATCTACGAAGCGCTCAAGGTCACGAAGGGCCAGGGCGGCGGCGATGCCCTGCTGGCAGCCATGAAGGGCCAGGTCTGGGAGAGCCCGCGCGGCCCGATGTTCATCGACGCGCAGACCCGCGACGTGGTGCACAACATCTACCTGCGCAAGGTCGAGAAGCAGGCCGGTGAGCTCTACAACGTCGAGTTCGACGTCATCAAGGACGTCAAGGACCCCGGCAAGACGAAATAAGCGGACCGCCATGGGCGCCACCCCTCCGGGTGGCGCCCATGTTTTTTGTCCTGACCTGACCCTCACACTCCATGTTGACGATTCTCTTTGATGGCATCGCCTACGGCATGCTGCTTTTCATCCTGGCGGTCGGCCTGTCCGTCACCATGGGCCTGATGAACTTCATCAACCTGGCCCACGGCGCCTTCGCCATGGTCGGTGGTTACATGACCATCATCCTGATGCAGCGCATGGATGTGCCTTTCCTGCTCTGCCTGCCCATCGCCTTCATCGGCGTGGCGCTGATCGGTGCCGTGCTCGAGCGCACGCTTTACCGGCCCATGTACAGCAAGCCGCACCTGGAGCAGGTGCTGTTCTCCATCGGCCTGACCTTCATGGCCGTGGCGGCCATGGACTACTTCATGACTTCCAGCCAGCAGATCATCCAGCTGCCCGAGTGGCTCAAGGGCCGCACCGAGATCGGCGAGGGGGACTGGATGCTGGGCATGGGGCACTACCGCCTCTTCATCATCGCCATCTGCGCTGCGCTGACCATCGCCCTGCAGTACATCCTGGCCAAGACCCGCTTCGGCAGCCGCCTGCGCGCCTCCGTGGACGACCAGCGCGTGGCCGCGGGTCTGGGCATCAACGTCAACGTCGTGTTCCTGCTGACCTTCGCGGTCGGCTCCGGCCTGGCTGGCCTGGGCGGCGCGCTCGGTGCCGAAGTGCTGGGCCTGGACCCGAGCTTCCCGCTCAAGAACATGATCTATTTCCTGATCGTGGTTGCCGTCGGCGGCACCTCGTCCATCACGGGTCCGCTGCTGGCGGCGCTGCTGCTGGGCATTGCCGACGTCGCCGGCAAGTACTACATCCCGCGCTTCGGCGCCTTCATCGTGTATTTCCTGATGATCGTCATCCTGATCTGGCGTCCGCAGGGACTGTTCGTGCGCAAGGGGGGCAAGTGATGAACACCGCGCAAACCTCCCTGCTCGGCAAGCAGCGCTGGAAGCTCTGGGAGCCGCTGTTCTGGCTCGCGGCCCTGGCCTTGCCCCTGGTGCTCGGCGGCCACTCGCTGATCGTCAACGAGATCGCCATCGTCGCGCTGTTCGCGATCTCGCTCGACCTGATCCTCGGCTATGCGGGCATCGTCTCGCTGGGCCACGCGGCCTTCTTCGGCATGGGCGCCTATTCGGCGGCCCTGTTCGCCAAGCACGTCATGCCCGACCCGCTGGTCGGCCTGGCCTTTGCCATCGCGGTGTCCACGCTGCTGGGCGCGATCTGCTCGCTGACCATCATGCGTGGCACCGACCTCACGCGCCTGATGGTGACCATGGGCGTGGCCATGATCCTCATGGAGCTGGCCAACAAGCTCGACTTCACGGGTGGCGCCGACGGCCTGCAGGGCGTGGTCATGGGCCCGCTGCTCGGCACCTTCGAGTTCGATCTCTACGGTCGCACGGCGGCCTGGTATTCGCTGAGTGTGCTGATCGTCTTCTTCGCGCTGGCCCGCCGCCTCGTGCACTCGCCCTTTGGCGGCACGCTGATGGCCCTGCGCGACAACCGTCTGCGCGCCATGGCCATCGGCATCCCGGTGACCGCGCGTCTGGCCGTGATCTACACCATCGCCGCCGGCGTGGCCGGTGCGGCCGGCGCCCTGCTGGCGCAGACCACGAGCTTTGCCTCGGTGGACGTGTTCGAGTTCCATCGCTCGGCCGACCTGATGCTGCTTGTCGTCATCGGCGGCACGGGCTGGCTCTATGGCGGCGTCATCGGCGCCGTGATCTTCAAGCTGATGCAGGACTGGATCTCCTCCATCACGCCGCAGTACTGGACCTTCTGGATCGGCCTCTTCCTCGTGGTGCTGATGCTGGTCGGTCGCGAGCGTCTCATCCGTCCCTGGACCTGGTTTGGGGGTAAGAAGTCATGAGTACTCCTGAAATCGTTCTCTCCGCGCAGAATCTGGTCAAGCGCTTCGGCGGCATCACCGCCACCGGCAACGTCAGCCTGGACCTGCACAAGGGCGCACGTCACGCGCTGATCGGCCCCAATGGGGCCGGCAAGACCACGCTGATCAATCTGCTGACCGGTGTGCTCGAGCCCACCGAAGGCCGTATCGTGCTTGAAGGCCAGGACATCACCCGGCTGTCGCCACACCAGCGCGTGCGCCGCGGCATGGTGCGCACCTTCCAGATCAACCAGCTCTTCGACACCCTCACGCCGCTGGAGACGCTGGCACTGACCGTGTCCCAGCACCAGGGCCTGGGCACCCGCTGGTGGCAGGCGCTGGGCCGCAACACGGTGGTGACCGAGCGCTGCGAACAGCTGCTCGAACAGTTCCACCTGACCGAGGTGATGAACCAGAAGACCCAGGTGCTGGCCTACGGCAAGCGCCGCCTGCTGGAGATCGCCATCGCCCTGGCCTGCGAGCCACGCGTGCTGCTGCTCGACGAGCCCGTGGCCGGTGTGCCCGCGGGCGAACGCGAAGAACTGCTGCAGACCGTGGCGGCGCTGCCGGCCGACGTGTCGGTGCTCCTGATCGAACATGACATGGACCTTGTTTTCAGTTTTGCCAAGCGCATGACCGTGCTGGTCAACGGCACTGTGCTCACCGAGGGTGACCCGGACACCATCGCCAATGACCCGCAGGTCAAGGCCGTCTACCTGGGCCATGGCGAGGAGGTGGCCCATGGCTGATCTCCTGCAGGTCGACAAGCTCAGCGCCGGCTACGGCGAGGCCGTGGTGCTGCACGATGTGTCGGTGTCCCTGCCCCAGGGCCAGACCCTGGCGCTGCTGGGGCGCAACGGCACGGGCAAGACCACCTTCATGAACACGCTGGCCGGCGCCACGCGCCAGCACGGCGGCAGCATCACGCTCGACGGCGTGGCCCTGCACAAGGTGCCGCTGCACCAGCGAGCCGGTGCCGGCATCGGCTGGGTGCCGCAGGAGCGCAACATCTTCAAGTCGCTGACGGTGGACGAGAACCTCACCGCCGTGGCGCGGCCCGGCGCCTGGACGCCTGCCCGCGTGTACGAGCTCTTCCCGCGCCTGGCCGAGCGCAAGACCAACCTGGGCACCCAGCTCTCGGGCGGCGAACAGCAGATGCTGGCCGTAGGCCGCGCGCTGGTGCTCAATCCCAAGCTGCTGCTGCTGGATGAGCCACTCGAGGGTCTGGCCCCCATCATCGTGCAGGAGCTGCTGCGCGCCATCCGCCGCATCACCCGCGAGGAGGGCCTGAGCGCCATCATCGTCGAGCAGCACCCGCAGGCCATCCTGGCCATCTCCGATGTGGCGGCCGTGCTGGACCGCGGCACCGTGGTGCACTCAGGCACGGCGCAGTCGCTGCTGGACCAGCCCGAGCTGCTGGACCGTCTGCTGGGCGTGGCACGCTGAACTTGCCACCACGACCGGTGCCCTGTCTCTGGAGGCGAGGACCCTGATGCAACTGCAACGCCGTGACCTGCTGGCCCTGTTCGGGGCTGCCTGCACATCTGCGGTCTGGGCCCAGTCCGCTTTCCCCAGCAAGGCCCTGCGCATCGTCGTGCCCTTCGGCGCTGGCGGCGTGGCCGATCTCACGGCGCGCACCGTGGGCCAGAAGCTGAGCCAGACCCTGGGTCAGCCGGTGGTGATCGAGAACAAGCCTGGGGCTGGCGGTGTCGGCGCGGCCGACACCGTGGCCAAGGCTGCGCCCGATGGCCACACCCTGCTGCTGATGTCCAACGCCAGCGCGGTCACGGCCACCCTGTTCAACAAGCTGCCCTATGACACGGTCAAGGACTTCACACCGGTCAGCACCCTGGGTTTTTTCGACATCGCGGTCGTGACCGCCGCCGAATCGAAGTTCAAGACCCTGGCCGATGTGCTCGCCTACGCGAAGGCCCATCCGGGCCAACTCAATGTAGGCAGCATCAATATCGGCAGCACGCAGAACCTGGCCGCCGAACTGTTCAAGTCCAACGCGGGCGTGGACATGCAGATCGTGCCTTTCAACGGCACACCGGCGGTCGTGAATGCGCTGCGCGGCGGCCAGATCGACGTGGCGGTCGAGATCGTTTCGCCCATCGTGGGACAGATCAAGGGCGGCGCCCTGCGTGCCCTGGCCGTCACCAGCGAGCAGCGCTCGGTTGTGTTGCCCGAGGTGCCCACCACGCGCGAGGCAGGCCTGCCACGCTACCAGGCCTCGTCCTGGAACGCCTTGGCCGTTCCTTCGGGGACGCCGAAGGATGTGGTGGCCCGCCTGCATCGCGAGATCGTCTCTGCGCTCAGCGATCCTGAGGTCAGCAAGAAGATGCGTGAACTCAACATCGAGCCGCGCGGCATGGGCCCCGAGCAGGCGGCGACCTTCCTCCAGTCCGAGATCCGGCGCTGGGGTGAGGTGATCGTCAAGGCCAACATTCCCCGCCAGTAAGTCCTCGCCCGGTTTTCAGTTCGGCTGGATGTTGCCGGCCTTGACCACCGGCTTCCAGCGTTCGATCTCGCGCCGGATCAGCGCGCCATAGGCCTCGGGCGTGGTCGGCACCGCAATCGCTCCTTCGCTCATCAGCCGTGTCTTGAGTTCGGGTGAACTCAGGGCCTGGTTGATGTGGGTGTTGAGCTGACGCACGATGTCCGCGGGCGTGCCCGCCGGTGCCACCACCCCGTACCACTGGTCGGCCTCGAAGCCGGGGTAGCCGCTCTCGGCCACTGTGGGCACCTCGGGCAGGGCCGGCAGACGTGTCTTGCTCGAGACCGCGAGCGCGCGCAGCTGGCCCGACTTGATGAAAGAGATCAGGGCGGGTGCCCCGGTGAACAGCAGGTCGGTCTGGCCCGCCACCAGATCCCCCACGGCCGGTGCCGCGCCGCGGTAGGGCACGTGCACGATGAAGGTCCCGGTCTGCAGCTTCAGGTACTCGGTCGCCAGGTGCGCGGCGCTGCCGTTGCCGCCCGAGCCGTAGTTGAGCCGGCCCGGCCGCGCCTTGGCGTACGTCACGAGCTCGCGCAGGTTCTGCGCCGGCACCTTGGGATGCACGACCAGCACATTGGGCACGTTGGCCACCCAGGCCACGGGCGCGAAATCCCTCACCGGGTCGTAAGGCAGTTTGGGATAGATGGCCGGGTTGACGGCCAGCGTGCCGATGTGTCCCATGAGCAGGGTGTAGCCGTCGGGGGCGGCCTTGGCCACCTTGTCCGCCCCCACCGAGCCACCGGCTCCCGGCACGTTGTCGATGATCACCGGCTGGCCCAGCGATTCGGCGAGTTTCTGGCCGATGGCACGGCCCAGGATGTCCGAGCTGCCGCCGGGCGTGAAGGGTACGACCAGGCGGATGGGTTTGTTGGGCCAGCCCTGGGCGTGCACAGGGGTTGACAGCAACAGGGCGCAGGCCCACAGGGTCAGAAGTCGGAGCGGGGATGCACGCATGGGACAGGCTTTCGAAGGGGGCAGGCGCGACAGCTTAGGCAGTGCGCTGTCGGTGTGCAAACGGATGCGGCGATCGGGGTATCACGTATGGCGATGGCCGCAACCGTCTCAGAGCGTGGCCTCGATCAGGCGGCGCAGCTCGGGCGTGAGCTCGGGGCGCACCCCGAACCAGTGCTCGAAGGCCGGCCGGGCCTGGTTGAGCAGCATGCCCAGGCCGTCCACGGCCACATGGCCGCGCGCGCGCGCGGCGGCGAGCAGGGGCGTCTCCAGCGGCACGTAGATGATGTCGGAGACCAGCGCTTGCCGGGGCAGGCGATCGAGCGAGATCTCCAGCGGCGCCTGTCCCTTCATGCCCAGGCTGGTGGTGTTGACCAGCAGGGCGCAGCCGTCCAGCGCCTCCGCGCGCTGTTCCCAGGGAATGGCGCGGATGGGCGCGCCGAACTCGGCCGCCAGGGCCTGGGCCTTGTCCGGGCTGCGGTTGCACAGGCGGATGTCCTTGGCGCCGCGCTCGGCCAGCGCCACGAGGATGGCGCGCGCCGCGCCGCCCGCGCCCAGCACGGTGACGGGGCCGGCATCGGCGCGCCAGTCCGGCTGCGCGTCGAGCAGGCTCTGGATGTAGCCATAGGCGTCGGTGTTGTAGCCGGCCAGCGTGCCGTCCTTTTCCACCACCAGGGTGTTGATGGCGCCGATGCGCGCGGCCAGCGGGTCCACGCGGTCCACCAGGGACATGGCTGCCACCTTGTGCGGGATGGTGAGGTTGCAGCCGGCAAAGCCCAGCGCGCGCAGGCCGCGCACGGCGTCGCCCAGGTGCTCCGGCTGCACGGGCAGCAGCACGTAGCTGCCGTGGAGGCCGTACTGGCGGATCCAGTGGCCATGGATGGCCGGGGAGCGCGAGTGCGCCACGGGCCAGCCCATGACGCCGGCCAGGGTGTAGTGCTTGTCAGAGGCCATGGTGGGTGCCTGTCATGCGGTGTGGGTGGAGCCGAAGACTTCGGATGCGACCTGCTGGATCAGCTCCAGCATGGCCTGCTGCGTCATGGTGGTGGTGCGGCCGGCCGCCGTGGCCAGCGCCAGGCGGCTGACCAGGTGCGGCTTGACGATGGGGCGTGCCACATAGGCCTCGGGCCGGGTCGTCGTGGCCAGCGAGTACTTGGGCAGGATGGCATAGCCCGCGCCGTCGGCCACCAGGTCCAGGATGGCCGCCACACCGTCGATCTCCAGGCTGATCTCGGGCTTGCAGCCGATGCCGGCCATCTCGGTCTCCACCACCATGCGGATCGCGTTGGGGCGGCTGGGGATGACCAGGGGCAGGGTGCTGGCCTCGCGCAGGCTGATGGGCTCGGCGGCGGCCTTGCTGCGCGTGCGCCGCGGGCCGATGAGCAGCAGCTCCTCGTCCATCAGGGGCTGGGTCTCCAGCTCGGGGCTGGGCTGGGGGTTGTAGAGCAGGGCGATGTCGAGCCGGCCCGTGAGCAGGCCTTCCTGCATGGAGATGGTCAGGCCCTCGCTGATGGACAGGGCCGCATTGGGTAGGCGCTTGCGGAAGGCGCGCGTGAGCGGCACCGTGAGCATCTTGGCGATGCTGGGCGGCAGGCCCAGGGCCACGCGCCCGGCCAGGGCGCCGCTGACGCGGCCCAGGTCCTCGCGCGCGCGCTCCACCTGGTGCAGGATGCCGCGACCGTGTTCCAGCAGCAGCTTGCCGGCCTCGGTGGTGGTGACCCCGCGGCCATTGCGCAGCAGCAGGTTCTGCCGCAACTCCACTTCGAGCAGGCGGACCTGGCGGCTCAGCGCCGGCTGGGCGATGTTGAGCACCCCGGCGGCGCGCGTGAAGCTGCCGAGTTCGGCCACGCGGACGAAATATTCGAGTTGCTTCAGGTCCATGGTTTGCGGGATAGCTGGTTCTCCATTATGCCGAAATGCGATACCTGCTAGTAAGCGCTCCGCCTTGGCGTGGGGCGGGAGGCTGGGGACAATCAGCGTTTTGATCAAGCTGTGCACCCGCGCATGAGTACCGAGATCCTGGGCATATCCTCCATGGCGACCCGCCTGGTCCTGGCCGAGCTGGCTGAGGCCTACCAGCGCGCGTCCGGCCAGCGCCTGCGCATCGAATCGGTGGGCGGCGTGGACGCGGCCAAACGTGTGGCTGCCGGTGAAGCCTTCGACGTGGTCATCCTGGCATCGGACGCCATCGACAAGCTCATCGCATCCGGCCATGTGCTGGCCGGCAGCCGTGTGGACCTGGTGCACTCGGGCGTGGCCGTGGCCGTGCGCGCCGGTGCCGCGCAACCCGACATCTCCAGCGAAGACGCCGTGCGCGCCGCCGTGCAGGCCGCCCGCAGCGTGAGCTACTCCACCGGACCCAGTGGCGTGGCCCTGGCCAGACTCTTCGAGCGCTGGGGCCTGGCCGAGGAACTGAAGGCGCGCCTGGTCACGCCGCCGCCGGGCATTCCCGTGGGCAGCCTCGTGGCGAAGGGGGAGGTGGCGCTCGGTTTCCAGCAGCTCAGCGAACTCATCAACCTCGAAGGCATCATCGTGCTGGGCCCGCTGCCGCCGGCCATCCAGATCACCACCACTTTCTCGGCCGGCATCTGCACCGCCAGCCGCCAGCCCGAGGCCGTGCGCGCCCTGCTGGACTACCTGCGTTCGCCGGCCACGGCCGAGGCCAAGCGGCGCCAGGGCATGGAGCCCGCCTGAACCGATTGGATTTCCTGGAGACCCTCATGAAGAAGAACCCGCTCATCATCGATTGCCATGGCCACTTCACCACGGCCCCCAAGGCGCTGGAGGCCTGGCGCAACCAGCAGATCGCCGGCATCAAGGACCCGGCTGTGATGCCGAAGGTGGCCGACCTCAGGATCAGCGACGACGAACTGCGCGAGGCCATCGAGACCAACCAGCTCAAGCTGATGAAGGAGCGCGGCTCCGACCTGACCATCTTCAGCCCGCGCGCCAGCTTCATGGCCCATCACATCGGCGACTTCAACGTCTCCAGCACCTGGGCCGCGATCTGCAACGAGCTGGTCTACCGCGTCACGCAGCTGTTCCCCGACCACTTCATCGGCGCCGCCATGCTGCCGCAGTCGCCCGGCGTCGACCCGAAGACCTGCATCCCCGAGCTGGAAAAGTGCGTCAAGCAATACGGCAACGTCGGCATCAACCTCAACCCGGACCCGAGCGGCGGCCACTGGACCAGCCCGCCGCTGACCGATCGCCACTGGTACCCCATCTACGAAAAGATGGTGGAGTACGACATCCCGGCCATGATCCATGTGTCGACCAGCTGCAATGCCTGCTTCCACACCACGGGCGCGCACTACCTGAACGCCGACACCACGGCGGTCATGCAGCTGATCCAGGGCGACCTCTTCAAGGACTTCCCCACGCTGAAGTTCATCATTCCGCACGGCGGCGGCGCCGCGCCCTACCACTGGGGCCGTTTCCGCGGCCTGGCCCAGGAGATGAAGAAGCCGCTGCTGAGCGAGCACCTGCTCAAGAACATCTACTTCGACACCTGCGTCTACCACCAGCCGGGCATCGACCTGCTGACCAAGGTGATCCCGGTAGACAACATCCTGTTTGCCTCCGAGATGATCGGCGCCGTGCGCGGCATCGACCCCGAGACCGGCGCCTACTACGACGACACCAAGCGCTACATCCAGGCCACGCCGCACCTCAACGACGAGCAGCGCTACAAGGTCTACGAGGGCAATGCCCGCCGCGTGTTCACGCGCCTCGATGCGGCCCTCAAGGCCCAGGGCAAGTGATCCATTTCCAACAGAACTCCACCGAGGAAACACCATGAGCGTCAACGCACCCCTGGGCATCGTCAAGCGCAACATCGTGCGCGCCGATGCCGCCGCCGTCGAGAAAATGGGCCAGTACGGCGTGGCCACCGTGCACGAGGCCCAAGGCCGTGTCGGCCTGATGCAGACCTATATGCGCCCCATCTATTCCGGCGCCCGGATCGCCGGCCCGGCCGTCACCGTGCTGCTGCACCCCGGCGACAACTGGATGCTGCACGTGGTGGCCGAGCAGATCAAGCCCGGTGACATCGTCGTGGCCGCGCTCTCTTCGCCCAACACCGACGGCTTCTTCGGCGACCTGCTGGCCACCAGCTTCAAGGCGCGCGGCGCCAAAGGGCTGATCATCGACGGCGGCTGCCGTGACATCGCGGAACTCAAGGCCATGGACTTCCCGGTCTGGAGCCGCGCCATCAGCGCCAAGGGCACCATCAAGGCGACCCTTGGCTCGGTCAACATCCCCGTGGTCTGTGCCGGCATGATCGTCAACCCGGGTGACGCCATCGTGGCCGATGACGATGGCGTGGTCGTGGTCAACGCTGCGGACGCGCAGAAGGTGGCCGACGCCGCCGCGGCCCGCGAGTCCTTTGAGGGCGAGAAGCGCGCCAAGCTGGCCTCTGGCGTTCTGGGCCTGGACATGTACAAGTTCCGCGAGCCGCTGGAAAAGCTGGGCCTGAAGTACATCGACTGAGCCAAGCCATGAGCAAACCCACCACAGGACCTTTCGAGAAGACCGCCGGCTGGCTGGACTGGTACACCGGCCCGAGCAAGCCGCGTTTCACGCTGCCCGCGGGTGCCGTCGACGCGCACTGCCACGTCTTCGGCCCCGGCGCCGAGTTCCCCTACGCGCCCGAGCGCAAGTACACGCCCTGCGACGCCAGTAAGGCACAGCTCTTCGCCCTGCGCGACCACCTGGGCTTTGCGCGCAACGTCATCGTGCAGGCCACCTGCCACGGCGCCGACAACCGCGCCCTGGTCGATGCCTGCCTGTCGTCGAACGGCAAGGCGCGCGGCGTGGCCACGGTCAGGCGCAGCGTGACGGACGAGGAGCTGCAGCAGTTGCACGCCGCCGGCGTGCGCGGCGTGCGCTTCAACTTCGTCAAACGCCTGGTGGACTTCACGCCCAAGGACGAGCTGATGGAGATCGCCGGCCGCATCGCCAAGCTGGGCTGGCACGTGGTGATCTACTTCGAGGCCGTGGACCTGCCCGAGCTCTGGGACTTCTTCACGGCCCTGCCCACCACCGTGGTCGTGGACCACATGGGCCGCCCCGACGTGAGCAAGCCCGTGGACGGGCCCGAGTTCGCGCTCTTCCTCAAGTTCATGCGCGAGCACCCCAACGTCTGGAGCAAGGTCAGCTGCCCGGAGCGCCTGTCGGTGGGCGGCCCCAAGGCGCTCAACGGCGAGCAGAATGCGTACAAGGATGTGGTGCCGTTTGCGCGCAAGATCGTCGAGGAGTTTCCCGACCGCGTGCTCTGGGGCACCGACTGGCCGCACCCCAACCTCAAGGACCACATGCCCGACGACGGTCTGCTGGTGGACTTCATCCCCCACATTGCGCCCACGGCCGAGCTGCAGAAGCAGCTGCTGGTGGACAATCCCATGCGCCTGTACTGGCCCGAGGAAGTGAAGTAAGGAGAACATCATGTCGCTCGAGAAACCCTATCTGGACGTGCCCGGCACGACCATCTTCGACGCCGAGCAGAGCCGTAAGGGCTATTGGCTCAACCAGTTCTGCATGAGCCTGATGAAGGCTGAGAACCGCGAGCGCTTCAAGGCTGACCAGCGCAAGTACCTGGACGAGTGGCCGATGACGGAAGAGCAGAAGCAGGCCGTGCTCAACGCCGATCTGAACAAGGCCATTTCCCTGGGCGGCAACATCTACTTCCTGGCCAAGCTCGGCGCCACCCACGGCAAGAGCTTCCAGCAGATGGCGGGCTCCATGACGGGCATGACCGAGGAGGAGTACCGCGACATGATGATCAAGGGTGGCCGCTCCCCCGAAGGCAACCGCTACACCGGCGAAAACGGCACGGCCCAGCCGCAGAACCAGCCCCAGGGCCACGGCTCGGGCAAGCTTCTTTGAAAGAGACCGACATGGCCAAGATCACCTCTTCCGTCTATACCTCGCACGTGCCGGCTATCGGCGCGGCCATCGACCTGGGCAAGACCCACGAACCCTACTGGCAACCGCTGTTCGCCGGCTACGAGCCGTCCAAGCAGTGGTTCCAGCAGAACAAGCCCGACGTCATCTTCCTGGTCTACAACGACCACGCCACGGCCTTCAGCCTGGAGATGATCCCCACCTTCGCCATCGGCACTGCGGCCGAGTACCAGCCCGCCGACGAGGGCTGGGGTCCGCGTCCCGTGCCCAAGGTCCAGGGCCATCCTGCGCTGGCCGCACACATCGCCCAGTCGGTCATCCAGCAGGACTTCGACCTCACCATCGTCAACAAGATGGATGTGGACCACGGCCTGACCGTGCCCCTGTCCTTGGTCTGCGGCACGCCCTCGAAGGAGAAGTTCGAGTGGCCCTGCCCGGTGATCCCTTTCGCGGTCAACGTGGTGCAGTACCCGGTGCCCAGCGGCCGCCGCTGCCTGGAGCTGGGCAAGGCCATCCGCCGCGCCATCGAGTCCTACGACGAGCCGCTCAATGTGCAGATCTGGGGCACGGGCGGCATGAGCCACCAGCTGCAGGGCCCGCGTGCCGGCCTGATCAACAAGGAATGGGACAACGCCTTCCTCGACGAGATGATCGCCAGCCCCGAGACCCTGGCCAACAAGCCGCACATCGACTACGTGCGTGAGGCCGGCAGCGAAGGCATCGAGCTCGTGATGTGGCTCATCGCCCGTGGCGCCATGGCCGACACGGCCGGCGGCAAGGCGCCCAAGGTCGCGCACCGCTTCTACCATGTGCCTGCGTCGAACACCGCCGTGGGTCACCTGATTCTCGAGAACCAATAAGGAATATCGCCATGACGATCAAAGTCGCACTCGCCGGTGCCGGTGCCTTCGGCATCAAGCACCTGGACGGCATCAAGAACATCCAGGATGTGGAAGTCGTCTCCCTGATCAGCCGTGACCTGGAGAAGACCAGGGAAGTGGCCGACAAGTACGGCATCAAGCACGTCACCACCAGGCTGGAAGACAGCCTGGCATTGAAGGAGGTGGACGCCGTCATCCTGTGCACGCCCACGCAGATGCACGCCGCGCAGGCCAAGGCCTGCCTGGAAGCCGGCAAGCACGTGCAGGTGGAAATCCCCCTGTGCGACGTGCTGAAAGAGGGCGAGGAAGTCGTCGCCCTGCAGAAGAAGAAGGGCCTGGTCGCCATGTGCGGCCACACACGTCGCTTCAACCCCAGCCACCAGTACGTGAACAAGAAGATCAAGGCTGGCGAGTTCAACATCCAGCAGATGGATGTGCAGACCTATTTCTTCCGCCGCACCAATATGAACGCGCTGGGCCAGCCGCGCAGCTGGACCGATCATCTGCTGTGGCACCACGCCGCCCACACCGTGGACCTGTTCGCCTACCAGGCTGGCAGCCCCATCGTGAAGGCCAATGCCATCCAGGGCCCGATCCATCCGAATCTGGGCATCGCCATGGACATGAGCATCCAGCTCAAGGCCGCCAACGGCGCGATCTGCACGTTGTCGCTCTCGTTCAACAACGACGGTCCGCTGGGCACCTTCTTCCGCTACATCGGCGACACGGCGACCTATATCGCCCGCTACGACGATCTGTTCAACGGCAAGGACGAGAAGATCGACGTGAGCAAGGTCGATGTTTCCATGAATGGCATCGAGCTGCAGGACCGCGAGTTCTTCGCCGCCATCCGCGAAGGCCGCGAGCCCAATGCCAGCGTGGCCCAGGTGCTGCCCTGCTACCAGGTGCTCCATCAGCTGGAGCAGCAGCTCAACGCCGGCTGATCCGCTACCATCGGCCAGGCCTCAGGGGTTGGATCGCTCGCCACAGGCGGCGTGATCTGACCCCTTCGCACTTTCAGCAAGGAAACCAACATGCCACAACGCCAACTCGGTCCCTTCCAGGTCTCCGCGCTCGCCCTGGGCTGCATGAGCCTGAGCTACGCCTACGGCGTGCCACCGGCCCCCGAGCACGGCGAGCGCGTGCTGCTGGCCGCACTGGACGCCGGCATCACCCATTTCGACACGGCCGCACTCTACGGCTTTGGCGTCAACGAGCAGCTGGTCGGCCGTGTGTTGCGGCCCTACCGCAGCGAGATCGTGCTCGCGAGCAAGGGTGGCATGGCCGGGGTGGATGTGGCAGGCGACGGCAAGCTCGTGCGCGTGATCGACGGCCGGCCCGAGGCCATCCGCAAGAACTGCGAGGACAGCCTGCGCCGCCTGGGCACCGATGTGATCGACCTCTATTACCTCCACCGCTGGGACAAGAAGGTGCCCATCGAGGACAGCGTCGGTGAGCTCTCGCGCCTGGTCGAGCGCGGCCATGTGCGCACCATCGGCCTGAGTGAGGTGTCGGCGACCACGATACGCAAGGCCCACGCCGTGCACCCGCTGGCCGCGGTGCAGACCGAGTATTCGCTCTGGACGCGCAACCCCGAGATCGCCGTGTTGCAGACCTGCCAGGAGCTGGGCATCGCCTTCGTTGCCTTCAGTCCGGTGGCGCGCGGTTTTCTCAGTGGCAGGCTGCGCGATGTGCAGGCCCTCGACGCCAAGGACATCCGCCGCGGCATGCCGCGTTTCGAGCCGGCCAACTATGCGGGCAATCTGCAGCTGCTGCCGGCCTACGAGGCCGTGGCACAGGAGGCCGGTTGCACCCCGGCCCAGCTGGCCCTGGCCTGGCTGTTACACAAGGCGCCGCATGTCATCCCGCTCTTCGGTACCACCAGCCTCGAGCACCTGGCCGAGAACGTGGCTGCGGCCAGGGTCCAGCTCAGCCCGGCGCTCATGGCCAGGGTGGAGGCCGTGATCAACCAGCAGACCGTGGTGGGCAACCGCTACAGCGAGCAGAGCAACCGCGAAGTCGATACGGAAGTGTTCTGAGATGAGCGCCACCTTGATGCTTCTGCCCGGTCTCAATTGCGATGCCGCTGTCTGGGCGCCGCAGGTCTCTGCGCTCCAGGGTCAGGCCCGTTGCGTCGTTCCGGCCTGGGGCCTGCGCGACTCGCTCACCGCCATGGCCCAGCAGGTGTTGGACGAAGCGCCTACCGAACGTTTCTCTGTGGCCGGCCATTCCATGGGTGGCCGTGTGGCGCTGGAAGTCACGCGCCTGGCACCGCGGCGTGTGGAGCGTCTGGCCCTGCTGAGCACGGGCACGCATCCGCTGGCCGCGGGCGAGGCCGGTGAAAAGGAAAGAACCGGGCGCATGGCCTTGCTCAAGATCGCGCAGCAGCAGGGCATGCGCGCCATGGCCCAGGAATGGGCCCGCGGCATGGTGCACCCGGACCGCATCGGCGGCCCCGTCTTCGACGAGGTGCTGGCCATGCTCGACCGCGGCAGCGCCGCCCAGTACGCCGCGCAGATCAACGCCCTGTTGAACCGGCCCGATGCCGGGCCACTGCTGCCGGGCATCAGCTGCCCTACGCTGGTTCTGACCGGTCGGCAGGACAGCTGGAGCGGCCCGGTCCAGCACGAGGCCATGGCCGCCGCCATTCCTGGCGCACAGCTGGTCATCGTGGAAGACAGCGGCCACATGTGCACCCTGGAGCAGCCGCAGGCGGTGAGTGCGGCGCTGGCGGACTGGTTGCAGCGGCCGGTCTGAAGACTGCTCAGCTGGCGGCTGCGGTAGGCAGGGCCGGCGAGCCCTGCAGCTGCACGGTGCGTGCGGGCAGGGCGAAGCGGATGCCGCGCGCATGCAGTTCGCGCACGAGCTGCAGGTTGATGGCCTGCTGCACGTCCATATAGGTCGCGAACCCCGGGTCCAGCACGTAGTAGACCGCTTCGAAATCCAGCGAGTGCACGCCGAAGCCCTTGAAGTGCGCGCGGTCGAAGCGCACACCGGCTTGGGCCTCGATGGCAGCACGGATCACGTCGGGCAGGGCCTCGAGCGCATCGGCCGGTGTGTCATAGGTCACGCCGATGGTGAAGAGGGCGCGGCGTTCGCTCATGCGGCCGTAGTTGCGGATGCGGCTCTTGAGCAGGTCGTTGTTGGCCAGCACGATCTGCTCGCCGCTGAGGCTGCGGATGCGCGTGGTCTTCAGGCCCACGTGCTCGACCGTCCCCATGAGGTCGTCGACGATGATGAAGTCGTTGAGCACGAAAGGCTTGTCCAGGGCGATGGACAGCGAGGCGAAGAGATCACCCAGGATGTTCTGCGCCGCCAGCGCCACGGCCACGCCGCCGATGCCTAGGCTGGCCACGAGCGCGGTGACGTTGAGCCCCATGTTGTCGAGGATCAGCAGGATCACCAGGCTCCACAGGCCCAGGCGGCCGATGAAGGTGAGCATGGAGCGCGTCATGGCGCGCGAACCTTCGGACTCGCCCTGGACAAAGCGCATGCGCAGCCAGAAGTCCAGCGCGCGGCTGGCCCAGAAGCCGGCCTGCAGCAGCAGCAGGCCGATGAAGAGGCGGTCGGTCAGCCGTTCGGCGGCGGCCGGGAGATCGAGGAACTGCACCGCCACATAGACGCCGATGGCGGCTGAGAGCAGGATGCGCGTGCCTGCGATCACCTCGGCCAGCAGCTGCAGCACCAGGTGCTTGCTGCCGTTGGCGCGGGCCAGGCGGCGCAGCACGAGGCGGCGCAGCAGCTCGAACAGCGTCATGCAGACCGTGAGGGCCAGCAGCGCGTAGAGCCAGTCTTCGGGGGCGTTGTTGTTGAGGATCTGTCGCAGCAGTTTCATGCGGTCCGTGTTCTCCTGCATCAGGCCGGCGTATCTGGCAGCTTCTCCTGCCAGTCGGGGATCTGCACCTCGGCCGGCGGGAAGTCGGCCAGCGGACCCAGCTGCTTGCGGTCGCGCAAAAAGAGCGGCGGGCTGGTCATGTAGGCGATCAGCAGGCGAGAGAGCGCGTCCAGCGAGTCGATGTGCACACGCTCGTGGCCGTGCGATGCGTCCAGGCCGAAGCAGACCAGGGCGGTGCGGATGTCGTTGCCGGCCTCCAGCGCGGCGGCGGCGTCGCTACGGTAGTAGCGGAACACGTCACGCGAGTGCTCGATGCCCTCGCTGGCACAGAGTTCGAGCAGGCGTCGAGTGAGGTGCCAGTCGAAGGGGCCGCTGGAGTCCTGCATGGAGATGGTCACGCCCCGCTCGCAGGTGTACTGGCCCTCGGCCACGGTGCCGTTGTCGATGGAGATCAGCTCGGCCACGTCGCCGTGCAGCACGTGCGAGGCGCCCACGCCGATCTCCTCCGAGATCGTGAAGAGCGGGAAGCAGTCCACGGGCAGCTTCTGGTTCGATTCGACGATGGCCTTGAGCGCGGCCAGCACCGAAGCCACGCCGGCCTTGTCGTCGAGGTGGCGGCCGTTGATGAAGCCCTCGGGACCGAAGACCGGATTGGAGTGCACGGCGATGGTGTCGCCCACATGGATGCCGAGCGCGCGGGTGTCGGCCTCGCTGCTGGTGCGCGCATCGATGCGCAGCTCCAGGTTGTCCCAGCTCACGGGCTGGGTGTCGATTTCCTTGTTGAAGGTGTGGCCCGAGGCCTTGCAGGGCAGCAGCGTACCCTGGTGCAGCACGCCGTTGTCCGAATAGATGGTCACGCGCGCCCCCTCGGCGAAGCGCGAGGACCAGAAGCCGATGGGTACCACGCGCAGGCGCCCGTTGGGCTTGTAGCCCTTGACCATGGCACCCAGGGTGTCCAGGTGCGAGACCACGGCGCGCGCGGGGCTGCGCCGACTGCCCTGCAGGCGCGCGCGGATGGCACCGCGGCGCGTGAGCTCGTACTCGATGCCGAGTTCGTCGAGCTCGTGGCAGAGCAGGTGCACGACCGCGTCGGTCATGCCCGAGGGGCTGGGGGTGTTGAGCAGGCGGTTCAGTACGGCGTGCAGGTAGTCGAGGTCCGGAGTCATGCGGTGGTGGCTAGCGAGGTGTCGCGCAGCTCGGCGCGGGTCTGGGGAAAGAGCATGTCGATGAAGCGCTCGGCGGTGGGCTGGGGCTCGTGGTTGGCCAGGCCCGGGCGCTCGTTGGCTTCGATGATCACGTACTCGGGCCGGTCGGGCGACTGGACGATGAAGTCGAAGCCCACCACGGGAATCTCCAGCACGCGCGAGGCTCGCTCGGCCGCCTCGCGCAGCACCGGGTGCAGCACGGGCGTCATGTCGTGGATGGTGCCACCGGTGTGGAGGTTGGCGGTCTTGCGCACCAGCACCGTGGTGCCGGCCGCAGGCACGCTGTCCAGCATGTAGCCCTGGCCCTTGAGGCAGCGCTGCGTCTCGTCGTCCATGGGGATGCGGCTTTCGCCCGCGGTGGCCATCTGGCGCCGGCGGCTCTGCTTCTCGATCAGGGTGCGCAGGGTGCTGCTGCCGTCGCCCACGACGGTGGCGGGCCGGCGTGAGGCGGCGGCCACGACCTGGTGATTGATCACCACAATGCGCAGGTCCGAACCGCCCACCATCTGCTCCACGATGACCTGCTCGCAGAAATGGCGTGCGGCCTCGATGGCCGCCTGCACCTCGTCGAGTTCCGTGAGGTCCACCTTGACGCCCTGGCCCTGCTCGCCGCGCACGGGCTTGACCACCACACGGCCATGCTGTTGCAGGAAGTCAGCCACGGTCTGCGGGTCCTGCGCCTCGATCTGCGCGGGTACCGAGAGCCCGGCCGCGGCCAGCACGCGCAGGGTCAGGCGTTTGTCGTCGCAGCGGCTCATGGCCACGGCCGAGGTCAGCTCGGACAGCGACTCGCGACAGCTGATGCTGCGCCCGCCCAGGCTCAGGCGGAAGTAGCCGTACTCAGCGTCGAGCACATCGACACTGATGCCGCGGCGTCGCGCCTCGCGTACCAGGATGCCGGCGTAGACGTTGAGGTCGGAGGCCGGATCGGGGCCGAGGAACAGCGGCTCGTTGATCGGGTTCTTGTTCTTCACGCAGTACACGGGCACGCGCACGAAGCCCAGCTTCTCGTACAGGGCGATGGCCTGGGCGTTGTCGTGCAGCACCGAGAGGTCCAGGAAGGTGCGCCCGCGCTGGCGGAACATCTCGGCCAGCGTGCGGCTCAGGCACTCGCCGATGCCCGGGTGGCTGGCCTGCGGGTCCACGGCCAGGGCCCACAGGCTGGCGCCGCCGTCCGGGTCGTTGAAGGCGCGCACATGGTCCACACCGGTGACCACGCCCAGGATGGCGCGCGTCTCCAGATCTTCGGCCACGAGCAGGTCCACCTCGGGTTGCTGGCCCAGCGTGGTGAAGAAGGAGCGCGGTGGCGCCACCATCTTGCGCATGGTGTAGATGCGACGTACGGCCTCGGCGTCGCGCGGCTGGGCCAGGCGCACGCGCCAGGCGGCGGGCTCCGGGCACTCGACGGGCGCGCGCAGCGCCAGCCGGTAGGTGTAGGACGGGTCGATGAACAGGTCCTGCGGTGCCAGCGCCAGCACCACCTGCGGGTCGCGCAGGTAGAGGGCGATGTCGCGCCGGCCCGGCTGCTCCTTGCGGATGGTCTCGACCAGGGTGCGCGGCTCGCTGAAGGTCTGGCCGAAGATCAGTCGGCCCCAGCCGCAGTCGACCACGGTCTCATTGTCCACGGCTGCCAGGTCCGGATGACCGGCCGGGTCCGTCCAGTGGCGCAGGGACATCATGTCGTTGGGGTTCAGGGGATCGCGTTCCAGGGTGGCGAGCATGATGGGTCTCCTCGGGATCAGAGCCGGTGCGACTGCAGCCAGAGCTCGAGCAGGGCGATCTGCCAGAGCTTGGAGCCGCGCAGCGGCGTGATGTGCTGGTCCGGGGCGGCCAGCAGTTGCTTGACGTAATCGGGGCGGAACAGACCGCGCTGCTGCGCGACCGGGCTGTGCAGCGCGTCCTGCACCCAGTCCAGCGTGGGACCGGAGAGGTACTTGAGCATGGGCACGGGGAAGTAGCCCTTGGGACGATCGATCACCTCGCGTGGCAGCATGCTGCGCGCCACGGCCTTGAGGATGCCCTTGCCGCCGTCGGAGAGCTTGTCCTGCGCGGGCAGGCGTGCGGCCAGCTCCACCAGCTCGTGGTCCAGGAAGGGCACGCGGGCCTCCAGGCCCCAGGCCATGGTCATGCTGTCCACGCGCTTGACCGGGTCGTCCACCAGCATCACCGTGGCGTCCAGGCGCAGGGCCTGCTCCAGCGGCGTATCGGCGCCGGGCTGGGCGAAGTGGCGAGCCACGAAGCTGCGGCTGGCACCGGGCGCCGCGTAGGCCTCGCTCACGGTGCGCAGGTACTCCTCGGGGTCGCGGTCGAAGAACACGCGTGCATAGTCGTCCACGGGCTGGTTGCTCTCGGCCAGCGGCGGGTACCAGTGGTAGCCGGCGAAGACCTCGTCCGCGCCCTGGCCGCTCTGCACCACCTTGACGTGCTGCGAGACCTCGCGCGAGAGCAGGTAGAAGCCGATGTTGTCGTAGCTCACCATGGGCTCGGCCATGGCGTGGATGGTGTCGGGCAGGTGGGCCAGCATGGTCTGGCCGTCGATGCGGATCTGGTGGTGCTGGGTGGCAAACGTCCTGGCCACGAGGTCCGAGTACCGGAACTCGTCACCCTGCTCGCCGTTGGCGGCCTCGAAGCCGATCGAGAAGGTGTTGAGGTCTTTCTGCCCGGCGCGTGCCAGCAGCGCGACGATGAGGCTCGAATCCACGCCGCCCGAGAGCAGCACGCCCACCGGCACGTCGGCCACCATGCGGCGCGCCACGGCCTGCTCCAGCGCCACCTGCACCATGCGCTCGCGCTCCTTGTAGGGCAGCGCGGCCAGGGTCGGGTCGGTGGCGAAGGGCGGGTTCCAGTAACGCGTCTCCTGCATGCGGCCGTCGGCCTCGTAGACGCGCACGGTGGCCGGGGGCAGCTTGCGCACGCCGCGCAGCAGGGTGCGCGGCGGCGGCACCACGGCGTGCCACATCAGGTAGTGCTCGAGTGCCACCGGGTCGATGGCCGTGTCCACATCGCCCGCGGCCAGCAAGGCTGGCAGCGTGGAGGCAAAGCGCAGGCGCATGCCGTCGGCCGAAACGCTGAGGTACAGGGGCTTGATGCCGAAGCGGTCGCGCCCCAGCACCACGCGGCCGCTGTCGCGCTCGTGGATGGCGAAAGCGAACATGCCGTGGAAGCGCTGCACGCAGTCCGTCCCCCAGTGCTTGTAGGCGCGCAGCAGGACTTCGGTGTCGCCGTCGGAGAAGAAGCGGTGCCCCGCGGCTTCGAGCTCGACGCGCAGTTCACGGTAGTTGTAGATGCAGCCGTTGAAGACCAGCGTGAGGCCCAGCTCGGGCGCCACCATGGGCTGCTGCGCACGTTCGCTCAGGTCGATGATCTTGAGGCGGCGGTGGCCGAAAGCCACGCGTCCCTGCTGGAAGCTGCCGCCGGCATCGGGGCCCCGGGGCTGCAGCACTTGCGCCATGCGGCCGACGGCCGTGGCGTCAGCCGCCTGATGGTCAAAGCGGATCTCTCCAGTGATTCCACACAATGTTCTGTTCCTCTCTGTGCTTGACGGGAAAGCGGCGTACCTTAACCCGCAGACCCTTTTCGCAGCAAACGGGTCAGGAATAGAGAATCATGTTAGGAGGCTCATGGAATATGCTTGTAATGCTATTTAATAGATAGCATCATGTCACCCTATATGGTGCGATCAGGCGAATTTTCATGATGTGGTCCGCGAGTGCAGGAGCGCGCGCAGCAGCGAGAGTCCCCAGCTTCCGAGGGGTTTCGGCGTTGGAGAAGGGGAACGAAGCGTGGCGATTCAGGCCGTGAGCACCGGGCCGACCACCGCGTCGAGCTGCGCACGCAGCCAGCGGTGTGCGGCGTCCTGCTGGTAGCGTGCGTGCCAGATCGCGTACATGGGCAGGGTGGGGCAGGCCAGTGGCGGCGCGCAGCTGGCCAGCCCCGTGAAGGTCTGGCGTGCCAGCAGGCCCGGTGCGGTCGCCAGCAGCGCCGTGCCGCGCAGGAAGGCGGGCAGCGCGCTGAAACTGGGCACCATCACGATGAAACGACGGTGTACGCCGCGGGCCTGCAGATGCTGGTCCAGGTCCAGGCTGCGGCGCGGCTCGTACACCACGGTCGCATGGTCCGCCGCAAGGTACTCAGCCTCGGTCTGCGGCGCCTCACGCACCGCCGGGTCGTAGAACACGCGGTACTGGTCCTCGAACAGACGCTTCTGCACGATGTCGGCGCCATCGGGCGGGCGCGGACTGAGGATGAGCTGGCACTCATCATTGCGCAGCATCTCCAGGCGCGGGATGGCCGAGGGGATGATGCGCAGCGTCACACCCGGCGCCTGCGCGCGCAGGCGCGCCGCCAGTGCGGGCAGCAGCAGGTCACGCTGGAAGTCGTTGGCGGCGATGGTCAGCGTGGTTTTCCAGCGCGCGGGATCGAAGTCGCCGCTGTCGGCGAAGTGCTGCAGCTGGCGCAAGAGGCTGCGTGCCTCGGCGGCCAGGGCTTCGGCGCGGGCCGTGGGGGCGATGCCACGGCCGCTCTTGACAAACAGCGGGTCGCCGGTGATCGCGCGCAGCTTGTCGAGCAGATGGCTGACGGCGGACTGCGTCACGCCCAGGCGCTGGGCCGCACCGGTGACCGAGCCGCTGTCCACCACGGCCAGCAGCAGCTGCAGCAGGTGGCCGTCCAGATCCAAATGATCGAATTTGCTCATGGGTTCCATCTTGATGACCCTGTTTATCGCGGTCAATGCCTGCGGAATACTCCCGGCCATACCTTTTGATCCGCATCAAGCAGGAGACCGATGTGAGCAAGCTGGCAGCAGAGCACCCCATTCCCGGCACCATCCTTTTCGACGGTGAGCAGGCCCGCAAGGGCTATGCACTGAACAAGATGTGTTTCTCCTTCAACTCGGCCGAGAACCGTGAAGCCTTCAAGGCCGATGAAGAAGGCTATATGAAACGCTACGGCCTCAACGAGGAACAGGCGCGCGCCATCCGCGAGCGCGACGTGCTGGGTCTGCTGGCCGCCGGTGGCAACGTCTACTACCTGGCCAAGTTCGCCGGCATCCTCAAGCTCGACGTGCAGGACCTGGGCGCGTTGCAGACCGGCATGAGCAAGGAAGAGTTCAAGGCCAAGCTGCGCGCAGCGGCCTTCCAGTAAATCCCACAGGAACATCACCATGGCCAAACTCATCGGCGGACTCGCCACCTCGCACATTCCCTCCATTGGCAATGCCATCGCCAAGGGCCTGCAGCAGGACCCGTACTGGAAACCCTTCTTCGATGGCTTCCCGCCCATCCGCGCCTGGCTGGAAGAGCAGAAGCCCGACGTGGCCGTGGTCTTCTACAACGACCACGGGCTGAACTTCTTCCTCGACAAGATGCCCACCTTTGCGGTGGGCGCCGCGGCCGAATACCACAACGCTGACGAGGGCTGGGGCATTCCCACCTTGCCGCCGCACCGTGGCAGTCCGGAACTGAGCTGGCACATCATCAACAGCCTGATCGATCAGGAGTTCGACGTGGTGACCTGTCAGGAGATGCTGGTGGACCACGCCTTCACCGTGCCGCTCAAACTTTTCTGGCCGCAGGAAGCCTGCCCGGTGCTGACGGTGCCGATCTGCATCAACACCGTGCAGTTTCCGTTGCCCAGTGCCAAGCGGGTCTATGCCCTGGGCAAGGCCGTGGGCGCGGCCATCCAGAGCTGGAAGAGCGAGCAGAAGGTGGTGGTGCTGGGCACGGGCGGCCTGAGCCACCAGCTCGATGGCGAGCGCGCCGGCTTCATCAACAAGGACTTCGATCTCAAGTTCATGCAAAGCCTGCAGAGCAACCCCGAGTGGGCCACGCAGTACAGCATCCACGAGCTGGTGGAGAAGACCGGAACCCAGGGCGTGGAGCTGCTGATGTGGCTGGCCATGCGCGGCGCCTTGAGCACGGGCGGCAGCGGCGTGCGCACGGTGCACAGCAACTATCACATCCCGATCTCCAACACCGCCACCGGCGTGATGGCGCTGGAGCAGGTGGACTGAAAAGCCTCAGTCCTTGGGACGGAAGACGAGGGTCATCGGCGACGGGACCACCCCGTCTTCGTTCCGTGGTAGTTTGTCGGTTTTGATGATGGCCTTGAGGACCGCATCGTCCCAAGCTTTGTTGCCGCTGCTCTTCACTAGCTTGGGTCCATCCTTGTCGCCACTGAGGATGGTGCCATCAGGCGCGGTACGGACTATTACATGGGCTTCAGGATTGTTGGGCAGTTCATCGAAAAATGCGATGTTGGGCTTGATGCTCGCCCGGATCTTGCCTGCGTAGCTGGACGAGGGCCCTGCAGACTGCACGGCATTGCCTGTGGCTGTCGGCTTAGCTGTGGCGTTGGCCAGTCCGGCCATGCGCTTGATGTTCTCCTGCCGCAGCTTCTCGCGCAGCTCGGCCTCCTGCTGCTCCTTGCGCTTGGCTTCGAGTTCCTTCCTGCGCTTTTCCTCGGCGAGCTTCTTTTCGCGTTCCTGACGCTCACGCTCCAGCTTCTCCTGGCGCTCGCGCTCCAGACGCTGCTTTTCGCGGCGTTCCTGTTCGGCCTTTTCCTTGGCCTCACGCTCGCGTTCGCGCTGCAGGGCAATCTCGGCCTCGCTCGGGCCAGGATCGGCCACTTTGGGCGGGGCAGGCGGCGGCGGGGCCGGCTGCTCGGGCTTGGGTTCGGGTTCGACGAGCTTGGGCGCGGCCTGCTGCGGCACGGCGGACCAGAGTTCAGCCTCGACCGCGAGGCTGGTGTCGCTGCGGCGCCAGCTCACGCCCCAGGTCAGCGCGGCCAGCAGCAGGCCGTGGACCAGCAGGGCCAGGCCATAGGAACGCAGCAGGCCCTGGCGCGGCTGCAGGGGCTGGAATTCGAAGCGGCTGCTGGCTTGCACGGTGCTGTCGGCCCCCGGTCCTCAGTTCACCATCTGCACCGACAGGCCCACGCGCTGCACGCCGGCACGCTGCAGCGTGTCCATGACCTTGACCACGGTTTCGTATTTCACGTTCTTGTCGGCGCTGATGACCACGGCGCTGCTGGCTTCCTTGCCGGCGGCGAACTGTGCGCGCTTGACGTTGGCAGCCAGCTCGGCCAGCTTGATGCGGCGCGTGTCGTCCTCGATCTTCAGGCTCAGGCTCTCATCCTTGCCGACGATGACTTCGATGACCTGGTCCGGCTTGCGCGCAGCCTTGCCCACACTGGGCAGATCCACCACGCTGGGCGTGATCAGCGGCGCCGTGACCATGAAGATGATGAGGAGCACCAGCATCACATCGATGAAGGGCACCATGTTGATCTCGTTGATGGTGCGGCGTCCTCGTCCGCGGCTGACCAGGGAAGGCATGGCATCGTCCCTTTCAGTGCACCGAAGCGGGGGTGGCCGGCTGGGCGCCGATATTGCGCTGCAGGATGTTGGAGAACTCCTCGATGAAGGTCTCCAGCATATTGGCCACGCGGTCGATGTCGCG
>JAIESX010000002.1 GCA_019745555.1 Burkholderiaceae bacterium
ATGTTCGAGAATGCCAAGAAGAACGCGCCCTGCATCATCTTCATCGACGAGATCGACGCCGTGGGCCGCCAGCGTGGTGCCGGTCTGGGTGGCGGTAACGACGAACGCGAGCAGACCCTCAACCAGATGCTGGTCGAGATGGACGGCTTCGAGACCAACCTGGGCGTGATCGTGGTGGCTGCCACCAACCGCCCGGACATCCTGGATGCCGCCCTGCTGCGTCCGGGCCGTTTCGACCGCCAGGTCTACGTCACGCTGCCCGACATCCGCGGCCGTGAACAGATCCTCAATGTGCACATGCGCAAGGTGCCGCTGGGTCAGGACGTCAATCCCAGCGTGATCGCTCGCGGCACGCCCGGCATGTCCGGCGCCGACCTGGCCAACCTCTGCAACGAGGCCGCACTCATGGCCGCGCGCCGCAACGCGCGCGTGGTCGAGATGCAGGATTTCGAGAAGGCCAAGGACAAGATTTTCATGGGCCCCGAGCGCAAGAGCATGGTCATGCCCGAGGAAGAGCGCCGCAACACGGCCTACCACGAGTCCGGCCACGCCTTGATCGGCAAGCTGCTGCCCAAGTGCGATCCGGTGCACAAGGTCACCATCATCCCCCGCGGCCGCGCGCTGGGCGTGACCATGAGCCTGCCCGAGAAGGACCGCTACAGCTATGACCGGGAGTACATGCTGAACCAGATCAGCATGCTCTTCGGCGGCCGTATCGCCGAGGAGGTGTTCATGCACCAGATGACCACCGGCGCGTCCAACGACTTCGAGCGCGCCACCCACATTGCGCGTGACATGGTCATGCGCTATGGCATGACGGATGCCCTGGGCCCGATGGTCTACGCCGAGAACGAGGGCGAGGTTTTCCTGGGCCGCTCGGTGACCAAGACCACCAACATCAGCGAGCAGACCATGCAGAAGGTCGACGCCGAGGTGCGCCGCATCATCGACGAACAGTACGCCCTGGCGCGCAAGCTCATCGAGGACAACGCCGACAAGATGCACGCCATGGCCAAGGCGCTGCTCGAATGGGAAACCATCGACACCGAGCAGCTGGACGACATCATGGCTGGCAAAGAGCCGCGTCCGCCCAAGGACTGGACGCCGCGCACGCCGAGCTCCGGTGGCGGTGATGCCGGCGGCAGCCCGGCGGTCAAGACCGATCCTTCGCCATCGGCCGCCTGACCGGCGCGATAATCACGAACGGGGCCCAGTGCCCCGTTTTGCATTTCCGCAGCTCCCCATGATCTGGCAGACCACCCGTTTCCCCATCGCCCTGTCCCGGCCGCAGGTCATGGGCATCGTCAACATCACTCCCGATTCCTTCTCGGACGGCGGCAGCCACCCGGACACGCGTTCGGCGCTGGCGCATTGCGAACAGCTGCTCAAGGACGGCGCCGACATCCTCGACCTCGGTGCCGAGTCCACCCGCCCAGGGGCCGTCCAGGTGCCGGTGGTGCAGGAGCTGGACCGCCTGCTGCCCGTGCTGCGGGAGGTGCTCAAGCTCGGTGTGCCGGTGTCCATCGACACCTACAAGCCGCGCGTGATGAAGGCCGCGCTCGATCTGGGCGCGGACATCGTCAACGACATCTGGGCCCTGCGCTGGCAGGATACAGCCGATCCACTCGACGGTCGCGCAGTCGTCGCGGGTCATCCGTCTTGCGGTGTGTGCCTCATGCACATGCACGGCGAACCGCGGACCATGCAGGTCAGCCCCATGGAGGGTGATGTGCTGCCGGCGGTGTCGACTTTCCTGGCCAATGCAGCCCAGGACCTGCGAACACGCGGTGTGGCCCAGGAGCGCATCGTGCTCGACCCCGGCATCGGTTTCGGCAAGACGGTGGCGCAGAACTTCTCGCTGCTGGCGCGCCAGGGCGAGCTGCTGGGGCTGGGCTATGCTCTGCTGGCCGGCTGGTCGCGCAAGTCCTCGCTGGGGGCCGTGGCGGGCCCGCGCCCGGGCAGCGTGGGACCGGCAGGACAGCACGAACGCATGGCGCCCAGCATCGCGGCGGCGCTGCTGGCCGTGGAGCGTGGTGCCGCCATCGTGCGTGTGCACGACGTCAGGGCAACCGTGCAGGCGCTGCAGGTGCTCGCAGCTATAAAATGAATAGCATCCAACAACATCGACAGACAGGGACCCAGAGATGAGCAGGAAATACTTCGGCACCGACGGCATCCGCGGCACCGTGGGGCAGGACCCCATCACGCCGGACTTCGTGTTGCGTCTGGCGCATGCCGTGGGTCGGGTGCTCAAGCGCAGCGAGGAGCGGCCCGTGGTGCTGATCGGCAAGGACACCCGCATCTCGGGCTATATGCTGGAAAGCGCGCTCGAGTCCGGCTTCAACTCGGCCGGGGTGGACGTGGTGCTGCTCGGCCCTCTGCCCACGCCGGGCGTGGCTTACCTCACGCGCGCGCAACGGGCCTCGCTGGGGGTGGTCATCAGTGCCAGCCACAACGCCTATCCGGACAACGGCATCAAGTTCTTCAGTGCCCAGGGCACCAAGCTGCCCGATGTCTGGGAACTGGCCGTGGAGGCCGCGCTCGACGAGCCGCCGGTCTGGGTGGACTCGGCCAACCTGGGCCGCGCGCGCCGGCTCGACGATGCCTCGGGCCGTTACATCGAGTTCTGCAAGAGTACCTTTGCCGGCGACCTCACGCTCAAGGGGCTGAAGATCGTGGTCGACGCCGCGCACGGCGCGGCCTACCAGATCGCCCCCAAGGTCTTCCATGAACTCGGGGCCGAGGTCGTGGCCATCGGCTGCGCACCGGACGGCCTGAACATCAACCACGAGGTCGGAGCCACCCACACCGAAGCCCTGGTGGCCGCCGTCAAGGCACACCAGGCTGATTACGGCGTGGCGCTCGATGGCGATGCAGACCGCCTGATGATGGTCGACGCCGCGGGGCGTCTCTACAACGGTGACGAGCTGCTCTACCTCATGGTCGATGACCGCCTGGGCCGCGACGAGCATGTGCCAGGGGTGGTGGGCACGCTCATGACGAACATGGCCGTGGAGGTGGCGCTGAAGAAGCGTGGCGTGCAGTTTGTGCGTGCCAAGGTCGGCGACCGCTATGTGCTGGAGGAACTGCACAAGCACCAGTGGCTGCTGGGCGGCGAGGGCTCGGGCCACCTGCTGGCGCTGGACAAGCAGACCACGGGCGACGGTCTGGTCTCGGCCCTGCAGGTCCTGCAGACCTGCGTGCGCAGCGAGAAAACCATGGCCGAACTGCTGGCCGGCGTCACGCTGTTCCCGCAGACCCTGATCAATGTGCGCCTGCAGCCGGGCGTGGACTGGAAGGCCAACACAGGCCTGAGCAGCGAGACCCGGGCCGTCGAGACCGAACTCGGCGACAGCGGCCGTGTGCTGATCCGCGCCAGCGGCACCGAGCCCCTGGTGCGTGTGATGGTCGAGGCGCGCGACGCGAAGCAGGCTCAGGCCTGCGCCGAGCGTCTGGCCGCGACCCTGCGCTGAGCTTCAGGCTCGCGCGGGCCGCGGTGCCCAGGCGTTGACCATGGCGACCAGCGAGAGCATCACCGGGACCTCGACCAGCACACCGACCACCGTGGCCAGGGCGGCGCCCGAGTTCAGTCCGAACAGCGAGATGGCCACCGCCACGGCGAGCTCGAAGAAGTTCGACGTGCCGATCAGGCAGGCCGGACCGGCCACATCGTGCGGCAGCTTGAGCCAGCGCGCGGCGTACCAGCTCAGGAAGAAGATGCCGTAGGTCTGCAGGATCAGCGGCACGGCAATCAGCACGATGACCTGGGGTTTGGCCACGATGGTGCCGGCCTGGAAGCCGAACAGCAGTACCACGGTGGCGATCAGGCCCACGATGGACCAGGGCTTGAGCCGGCCCACAAACCTGCCCAAGGCCTGGGGCCCGCCACCCCGCAGCTGCCGGCGTGTCACCATGCCGGCAGCCAGCGGCAGCACCACGTAAAGCACGGTCGAGAGCAGCAGCGTTTCCCAGGGCACGGTGATCTTCGTCACACCCAGCAGGAAGGCGGCAATCGGTGCGAAGGCCACCACCATGATGAGGTCGTTCACCGACACCTGGACCAGGGTGTAGTTGGCGTCACCCCTGACCAGCTGGCTCCAGACGAAGACCATGGCTGTGCAGGGGGCGACTCCCAGCAGGATCATGCCGGCGATGTACTCGCTCGCCGATTGCGGATCGACCCAGGGTGCGAACAGGTAGTGAAAGAAAAGCACGCCCAGCGCTGCCATGGTGAAGGGTTTGATGAGCCAGTTCACCACCAGGGTCAACAGCAGGCCGCGAGGCTTGCGCCCCACATCCTTGATGGCCGACCAGTCGATCTGGATCATCATCGGATAGATCATCACCCAGATGAAGACAGCAACCACCAGGTTGACATGCGCGATCTCGATGGCAGCGACCATCTGGAACAGGCCGGGCAGCAGCAGGCCCAGGCCCACGCCGGTGGCGATACCCAGCGCGACCCACAGGGTCAGGAAGCGTTCGAACAAACCCATGGCGCTGTGCCTCAGTCTTTCTGGCCGAGCTCGCGGGCGCTTTGCTGGATCAACTGGCTGGCCAGCTTCTCCGGGGGCAGACTGACCAGCAGGTCCAGGCGCCGCTTGATCGCCTGCAGCGTCCGGCGGAAGGCCTCCAGCTTCTGCTCTTCGCTGCCCTGGGCTTCGGAAGGATCGGCATAACCCCAGTGGGCCGTGGCCGGGTGGCCGGGCCAGATGGGGCAGACCTCGCCGGCCGCGTTGTCACAGACCGTGATGATCAGGTCCATCTGCGGCGCGCCCGCGCCGGCGAACTCGTCCCAGCTCTTGCTGCGCAAGCCCTCGGTGGAGATACCGGCGGTGCGCAGCACCTGCAGGCCCAGGGGGTTGGGCTGCTGGTTCTCGCGCGGGCTGCTGCCGGCCGACCAGGCCTTGAAGCGGCCGCCGCCGATGTGGTTCAGCGTGGCCTCGGCCAGGATGCTGCGCGCCGAGTTGTGCGTGCAGAGGAAAAGGACGTTCAGGGGTGTCGGGGTGTTCATGATGGGGCGGGGAGGGGCGCGTGGAAGTTCAGCAGCAGGACGTGTTGTTCTTGGAGGTCGGATTTGCCGTGGGCGCGCAGCAGGATGTGCGGGCGGCGGGCGTCATGGTGACCGGAGTCACCGTTGCTTTCGGGGCACAGCAGGCCGCGGCCTCTTCAGGCGAGGCGGCCTTCTGGCTGAAGACCGGGATGTTGTCCAGCGTCTGGAACTGCTCCCAGGCGATGCCCTGCGGGTCGGTGATCCAGTACTTGTCGCTGCGCGCATAGCAACAGCTGGTCTCGCCCTCGTCGAGCAGGGCCATGTCGGCCTGGCGGGCCTGGGCCTTGAGCGCCTGCAGCTCCTCGGCCGTTTCGACCTGGATGCCCAGATGGTCCACACCGGGTTTGTCGCCGCGGGTGGAGATGGCAAAGTTCAGCGGCGGATCCTGCAGCATCCATTTGGCGTAGTCGCTCTCGGTGCGCGCGGGTTGCTGCTGGAACATGGCCGTGTAGAACGCGATGTTCTGCGCGAGATCTTCGACATGCAGGTGGAGGTGGAAGCGTTTCATGGGGAGCTCCTGGAAAAAAGGGGTTCAGCAGCAGACGGCCTTGCGGCTGCGGGTCGGAACGGCCTCGCAGACGCCGCCCTGGCAGCAGTGCTCGGTCAGATAGGCCAGCAGGGCGTCCATCTGCGCAAAGTTGGCGCGGTAGACCAGATGGCGCCCGTCGGGCTGGCTGGCAGCCAGCCCGGCGTGGACCAGTTCCTTGAGATGGAAGGAGAGGGCGCTGGGGCTGATCTCCAACTGCTCGGCCAGCACGCCGGGCGTGAGGCCCTCGGGGCCGGCCACCACCAGGGCGCGGAAGGCGCGCAGGCGCTGGGCCTGGGCCAGGGCAGCCAGGGAGTTCAGCGCCTCGGCTTCGCTGTACTTGGTTTTCTTCATTTTTCAATAATACTTGAAATATTGAAATGAAAGCAAGCCTGGTGCGAGCAGCCGGTTGCGTCACCGATCTGTCATGTCTCCGCCATAAAGGCGTCACGTAGCGTCCCCACACTGGAGGCCATGCAAGAGCGCAGCCTTTCATCTCCCAGTGAATCCGGTGAGGCCGGCGTCGTCCCTCTGGTCGGGCTGGGTACCGGCCGTCTGCGGGATTCAGGCTGGGCACCGGTCTTTGCGGAAGGGGCAGACCCTGCCGAGCCGGCGCGCACCCAGGTGCTGCACCACTGGGCGCTGTCCCCCGAGCAGCGGGCGGCGGGCCTGCTGTTCCAGCCGCTGGACGGCAACCCGCGTCACGGCGTACTCGCGCTCTTCGTCGACGAGGGCGAGTTGTACGGCGCCATCGAGATCGTCGAGCGTCAGGGGCGCTGGCTCGTGATGCCGGACGACCTGCGCGCGCGCAGCCTGGCCGTGGCGGCCATGGCGCAAGCGGGGCCATGCGGCTTTCTGCGCTCCAGCATTGCCGGCACGCCGGACCGGCGTTTCATCTTCTTCAACACCCTGCGCGACGGGGCCACGGCCACGATGGTCGAACGCCGCCGCGATGGAGGCATCGCCGTCACCTGAAGGATATCTGGCCCCGCTGACCCGGGGCTTTTTTACACCTGCAACCGATCACCCAAGCAGACCAAGGAGAGAAAAATGAAAGAACTGCCCAATCCCACGTTCCCGCTGTCACCCGTCGCCCTGCCCAGGGGGTCGCTTCACCGCCAAGCTCAGGACCACACTCAGGCGCAGCGCGGCGGCATTGAAGTTTCGTGGGCGCGCCATCTCGATGAAGTCCGTGCGGCGCAGCGACTGAGGCACGACATCTTTGCCGGCGAGATGGGCGCGCGCCTGTCGACCAAGGTGCCGGGACATGACGTGGACCTGTTCGATGACTACTGCGAGCACCTGCTTGTGCGCGACCAGGAGTCGCAGCAGGTCATCGGCACCTACCGCGTGCTCACGCCCGAGCAGGCCCAGCGCATCGGCAGCACCTACAGCGAGCTGGAGTTCGACCTGACGCGTCTGCGCGCCCTGCGTGAGCGCATGGTGGAGCTGGGCCGCAGCTGCGTGCACCCGGACTTCCGCCATGGTGGCGTCATCATGGCCCTCTGGGGCGCACTGGCCGAATTCATGGTGCGCAATAAGCTCGACACCATGATCGGCTGCGCCAGCATTCCCATGCTGCACAACGGCGTGGTCAGCGGTGATGTGGCGGCCAGCATCTGGCGCCAGGTACGCGAGACGCATCTGGCCCCCATCGAGCACCAGGTCTGGCCGCGCCTGCCGCTGCCGGTCGATGAACTCGACAGCCATCTGGACGTGGAGCCGCCGGCGCTGATCAAGGGCTATCTGCGCCTGGGTGCCAAGGTGCTGGGTGCACCGGCCTGGGACCCGGATTTCAACAGTGCCGACCTGCCCATGCTCATGCGCATTGCCGACCTGCCGGCGCGCTACCGCAAGCACTTCCTGGGGGCCTGATGAAGCACCCGCTCGAACACGGCAGCAACTGGCTGGGCCATGCCATGGAACGCAGCACGATGCACGACCCCGATGAAGACAAGGGCGGCACGCGCCGCTACCGCACGGTCTTCATCTCGGACCTGCACCTGGGCACGCCGGGCTGCCGCGCCGAGGAGCTGCTGGCCTTTCTCAAGGCCAGTTCCTGCGAGCAGCTCTACCTGGTGGGTGACATCATCGATGGCTGGCAGCTGCGCCGCCGCTGGTTCTGGCCCCAGGCGCACAACGACGTGGTGCAGAAGCTGCTGCGCGCCGCACGCAAGGGCTGCCGCGTGGTCTTCGTGCCGGGCAACCACGACGAGTTCGCGCGCGGCTTCATCGGCCACCAGTTCGGCGGCATTGAGGTGGTGGACGACGCCGTGCACACCACGGCCGCGGGCCAGCGCCTGTGGGTCACGCACGGCGACTACTTCGACGGCGTGATCCAGTACGCCAAGTGGCTGGCCTATGTGGGCGACAACCTCTACGAATTTGCCCTGCGCCTGAACCGCTACCTCAACCACCTGCGCGCCAAGTTCGGCCTGCCCTACTGGTCGCTCTCGGCCTACCTCAAGCTCAAGGTCAAAAAGGCCGTGAGCTTCATCAACGACTTCGAGCAGGCCGTGGCGCATGAAGCACGCAAGCGCGGCCACCACGGCGTGGTCTGCGGCCACATCCACCACGCCGAGATCCGCGAGATCGAGGGTGTGCTCTACTGCAACGACGGCGACTGGGTCGAAAGCCTGACGGCCCTGGTCGAGCACCACGACGGCCGGCTGGAGATTCTGCGGTGGGGCGATATGGCTCCGGCCCGAGACCTGCAGCAGAGCGCGGGTGCGCCTGCCACGGCGTGACGATGGCACGGCCCCCGGTGTGCAGATGGACGTCCATCGTCCCCACGCTGGCGCCGGCCAACACGCATGTCATATAAATGTCATCAAGACTGTCAACAATCTGTCATGACTTTCTCATCCACGCATCTGGAGTCCAGGGTGCCGGCTGATCCCGTCTCCAACACCGCAGCGCTGCCCCTGCTGGACCGCGACCACAGCATCCTGGCCTTCAACTGGCGGGTCTTCGACTGGGCCTGTCGCCCCGACGTTCCCCTGCTCGAGCGCCTGCGTTATCTGTGCATCGTCTCGTCCAACCTCGATGAGTTCTTCGAAGTCCGCGCCGAGCCGCACCTGAGCGCGCACAAGGTGCAGAACCAGCAGGGCGTCTACACCGCCGCCTCCTTCGAGCGCATGTCCAGGGCCATCCACGAGCTGGTCGAGCGCCAGTATGCGCTCTACAACGAGCAGCTCATGCCGGCCTTCGAGAAGCAGGGCATCAAGATCGTCTCCCACGGCGAGCGCAATGCAGCGCAGCGCCGCTGGGTGCACCAGTACTTCGAGAGCGACGTCAAGCCCTTGCTGATCCCCGTCGGGCTCGATCCCTCGCACCCCTTTCCGCAGGTGGCCAACAAGTCGCTCAACTTCATCGTGCGCCTGGGCGGCAACGATGCCTTCGGCCGCGCCAACGACATCGCCATCGTCAAGGTGCCGCGTGCGTTGCCACGCCTGATTCCCATGCCCGAGAAGCTGTGCGGCAAGCGCCGGCTCTTCGTCTCGCTCTCCAGCGTGATCCGTGCGCATCTGGACGAGCTCTTCCCCGGCCGAGAGGTCGGACAGTTCTCGCAGTTCCGAGTCACGCGCCATTCCGACCTGGCCGTGGACGAGGAAGACGTGAAAAACCTGCGCACCGCCCTGCGCCAGGGCCTGCAGCACCGTCACTATGGCCAGGCCGTACGCCTGGAGGTCTCGGCCGGGTGTTCGGAATATCTGTCCAGTTTTCTGCTGCGCCAGTTCGAGCTGCCCGAGGGCGCGCTCTTCCGTGTCCATGGGCCGGTGAACCTGGTGCGCCTGGGCCAGCTCGTGGATCTCGTGGACGAGCCCCGCCTGCGCTTCCCGTCCTACAAGGCGGCCTATCCGGCCCAGCTGCAGCCGGGCCAGTCCATCTTCGAGCAGCTCAGGCGCGGCGACGTGCTGATTCACCAGCCCTACGAAAGCTTCGACGGTGTGCTGGACTTCCTGCGCGAGGCCGTCAACGACCCGCAGGTGCTGGCCATCAAGCAGACCATCTACCGCACCGGTGCCAACTCCGTGCTCATGGACCTGCTGCGCGAGGCCGTGCGCCGCGGCAAGGAGGTGACCGTGGTGCTCGAACTCAAGGCGCGCTTCGATGAAGAGGTCAACATCAACTGGGCCGAGCAGCTCGAGTCCATCGGCGTGCAGGTGCTCTACGGCGTGGTCGGGCTCAAGACCCACGCCAAGATGATGCTGGTCACGCGACGCGAGGGCAAGGTGCTCAAGCGCTATGCCCATCTGTCCACGGGCAACTACAACCCGGTGACGGCGCGCTTCTATACCGACCTGAGTCACCTCACGGCCGACGTCGCACTCACGGCTGATGTGGAGCACGTCTTCGTCCACCTGGCCGGGCAGAGCAGGCTGCCACGGCTCAACCGGCTCTGGCTGGCCCCCTTCCATCTGCAGCGCAAGCTGATCGAAAAGATCGAGAGCCTGGGGGCGGCCGCCGCGGCCGGCAAGTCCACGCGACTCGTGGCCAAGATGAACGCGCTGACCGATGAGGCCATCATCCGCGCGCTCATCGCCGCCGGCCAGAAAGGCGTGAAGATCGATCTCATCGTGCGCGGCGCCTGCATGCTGCCGGCCCAGCTGCCCGGCCAGACCGCCAACATCCGTGTGCGCTCGCTGATCGGCCGCTTTCTCGAGCACGCGCGTGTCTTCTACTTCCGCGAGGGCGAGCAGGAAGAGCTGTACCTCTCCAGCGCCGACTGGATGAACCGCAACATGCTGCGGCGCGTGGAGCTGGCCTGGCCCGTGCTCGATCCAGTGTTGCGCCAGCGCATTGTCGACGAATGCCTGGTGGCCGGCCTGCACGATGTGCAGGGCTCCTGGGAACTGCGTCCCGATGGCCGCTACGAGCGAATAGGCCCGGCGACGGGCCGCGCGGCACCCGGCGCCCAAGAAGCTCTGATGGCGCGTTACGGACAACGCGAGGTACGTTGAGATGGACCTGGTGCTGTGGCGTCACGCGGAGGCCCACGAGGCCGAGCCCGGGCAGGACGATCTGTCGCGCGCGCTGACACCGCGTGGCGAGAAGCAGGCCGCGCGCATGGCGCTCTGGCTGGATCGCCAGCTCCCCGAGGGCACGCGCATCCTGGTCAGCCCGGCCAGGCGCACCGAGCAGACCGCCCAGTCCCTGGGGCGCAAGTACAAGTTGCGCGAGGAACTCAGTCCCAATGCCACGGTGGAGCAGCTGCTGCAGCTGGTGCAATGGCCCCAGGGCAAGGGCGTGATCCTGGTCGTCGGGCATCAGCCCGTGCTGGGGCAGACCATCGCGCGCCTGCTGGCCATCCACGGCAGCGAATGCAGCGTGAAGAAGGGCGCGGTCTGGTGGCTGCGCCACCGCCTGCGTGACGCGGTGTCGCAGATCACCCTGGTGTCGGTGCAGTCGCCCGACACGCTGTAGGCGCAAGCTCAGCCTTTCTTCGGAGTGCCGGCCTTGGCCTTGGTTGCTGGCAGCGCCTGCAGCGCGGCCAGCAGGGCCTTGTCGTTGAGCGCTGCGAGCAGCTTCAGGCCGGCGCGCAGCAACTCGCTCTTCTTGCCCGGGCGTCCCAGCGTCGCGCTGCGTTGCTTCAGTGCTCCCAGGACCTCGTACTCGTCGCGGGGCATGGAGAAGCTGTCGCGCACACGCTTGACCTTCTTGGCGCCCTGTTCCGGTGCCGCCTGCCTGCCCGCTGAGGTCCGGCCTGTCTTCACGGTCTTTTTCTGCGGCGCCGTCGTGGCCTTGCGCGGGGCGGGTTGGCGTGCCGCCTTCGCGCTGGCTGTGCGGGGCTTGGGGGAGGGCTGGGCCGGTGTGGCGGAGGAAGTCGTAGTGGTGGTCATGGTCCAGGCAGGCTCGGGTCAGTGAAAGACTTTTTATACCGTCTTCCTCGCGTGCCCGCTACCGTGTGTGGCGAACGTCATTGAAGCGAAACACAGACGTCACGAAATGGTCATGGTGCCGGGGCACAGTTGGCACATACAAACAGTCGTTGGGGGCAAGATGCCCCGCCCAGCATGTCGGACCTTCTTTGTGATGAGGCGGCGACCGCGCCCGTCGCGTCGCGCCCTCCCATGATCGATCACGTCCGCCTCTTCGCCGCCGAGTTCTGGCCCACCCTCAGCGGACGCGAAGGCCCGCTGGCCCGCCTGCTGCGCGAGGATGCCCTCTACCCGGTGTTCCAGCCCGTCGTCGATCTCAAGACCGCGGCCGTGCACGCCCACGAGGCGCTGATCCGCGGGCCCGCAGGCAGCTGGCTGCAGTCGGGGACGGCCGCCAACGTTGTGCAGCCACTCGCACTCGCGGCCTAGACCCGTCATCGCTTCTTCACGCCGGCGACACGGCGTGGTCACATGACGCTTCCATCATCTCCTCAACCTAGAAGGAGATGTCCATGAAAGTCGCCGTCATCGGAGCAGGGTATGTGGGGCTGGTCACCGCCAGCTGTCTGGCCGAGCTGGGCCATGAGGTGGTCTGCATGGACAGCGACCCGCGCCGTGTGGAGCTGTTGCGCGCAGGTGTCGTGCCGATCTACGAGCCGGGTCTGGACGCGCTGATCGAACGCAGTACCCGCGCCCAGCGCCTCTTTTTCACTATCCGCCTGGCCGATGCACTCGAGGCCGCCGAGGTGCTGTTCATCGCCGTCGGCACCCCGCCGCGCGAGGACGGCTCGGCCGACCTGGGCCATGTGCTCGAGGTGGCGCGCCAGGTGGGCGCCACGCTGAAGCGCCCGCTCGTCGTGGTCAACAAGTCCACCGTACCCGTGGGCACGGCCGAGCGCGTGCAGGCCGCGCTGGATGCCGGCCTGGCCGCGCGCGGCCTCGGCGGCCTGCCGGTGGCCGTGATCTCCAACCCCGAATTCCTCAAGGAAGGCGCGGCCATCGACGACTTCATGCACCCTGACCGCATCGTCATCGGCCTGCCCGCGGGTGAGGCTGGCGCGCAGGCCCGCACGGCCATGACGCAGCTCTACGCCTCGCTCAACCGCCACCACGAACGCACGGTCTGGATGGACCTGCGCAGCGCCGAGCTGACCAAGTACGCGGCCAATGCCATGCTGGCCACGCGCATCTCCTTCATGAACGAGATGGCCAACCTGGCCGACCTCGTGGGCGCCGACGTGGACGCGATCCGCCGTGGCATCGGCAGCGACAGCCGCATCGGCCCGAGCTTCCTCTACGCAGGCACGGGCTACGGCGGCAGCTGCTTCCCCAAGGACACGCGCGCGCTCATGCAGACCGCGCAGCAGCACGGCAGCCAGATGCAGCTCGTCGAGGCCACGGAGCGCGTCAACCAGGCCCAGCGCCAGGTGCTGGCACGCCGCGTCATGCAGCACTTCGGCGCCGACCTGCGCGGCCGCCGCTTCGCACTCTGGGGCCTGGCCTTCAAGCCGCAGACCGACGACATGCGCGAGGCGCCCAGCCGCCACCTGATCCGCCAGCTCATCCTGCGCGGCGCCGAGGTGGTGGCGCACGACCCGGTGGCGCTGGAGACCGCGCGTGCCGCGCTGGCCGACGATCTGGCCGACATCCCACAGGGCCTGGCGCGCCTGCAGCTCGTGGGGGACGCCATGGCCGCACTCGACGGCGCCGACGCGCTGATCGTGGTCACCGAGTGGAAGCAGTTCCACAACCCGGACTTCGCGCTGATCCGCGAGAGCCTGCGCCGCCCGCTGATCATCGACGGCCGCAACCTCTACGACCCGCAGCAGCTCCAGGCCCTGGGGCTTGCCTACCAGGGCATCGGCCGGCGCAACGACCTGGCCGGCGAACGTGTCGTGAGCTCGGCTGCCCAGCAGGCCCTGGCCGAGGCGGCTTGAGGGCGGGCGCCCGTCGTCTGCCGGCCGGCTTCGGCTGGTTCATGGCGGCGCAGTTCCTCTCGGCCCTGGCCGACCACGCGCTGCTCATCGTCACCATCGCCCATCTGCAGCTGCTCGGTGCGCCGCTGTGGTGGGCGCCGCTGCTCAAGTTCAGCTTCACCCTGTCCTATGTGCTGCTCGCACCCGGCATCGGTGCGCTGGCCGACGCGGTGTGCAAGCGCCGCCTCATGATGGCCATGAACGCGCTCAAACTCTTTGGGGCGCTGGCACTGCTTTGCGGCCTGCACCCGCTGGCCGCCTTTGCCGTCGTGGGCCTGGGCGCCTCGGCCTATGCGCCGGCCAAGTACGGTCTGCTGACCGAGAGCGTGCCGCCCGCGGCCCTGGTGGCGGCCAACGGCTGGGCCGAATCGGCCGTGGTGCTTTCGGTGCTGCTGGGCACGGCACTCGGCGGCCTGCTGGTCTCGCCGCTGTGGCTGCAGGTCGCTGCGGCCTGGCTGCCGCTGCCCGGTGCGTCCAGCCCGGCGCTCAACGTCTCGCTGGCCTGCGTGCTCGGGCTCTATGGCCTGGCGGCGTTCTGCCATCTCGGCATCGTGCCCAGCGGCGTGCGTCATGCCCGGCGCAGCCATGCGCCGGCACGGCTGCTCGCCGATTTCCTGCAGGCCAACACACGGCTGTGGCGCGACCGCAGCGGCGGCCTGTCGCTGGCCGTGACCACGGTGTTCTGGGGTGTGGGTGCGCTGCTGCAGTTCGCGGTGCTGCTCTGGGCCGCGCAGCAACTGGCCCTGGGCCTGGACCAGGCCGCCTGGCTGCAGGGCGTGGTGGCCCTGGGTGTGGTGGTGGGTGCCATGCTGGTGGCGCGCCGCCTGCGCCTGCGCCACGCCACGGCCGTGCTCGTGCTGGGCCTGCTCATGGGCGCGCTCATGGCCAGCGCCCCACTGATCCACGACTGGCGCGCCGCCGTGCCGGTGCTGCTGCTGATCGGTGGCCTGGGCGGCATGCTGCTCGTGCCCATGAATGCACTGCTGCAGCACCGCGGCCACCGCCTGTTGAGTTCAGGCCAGTCCATCGCCGTACAGGGCTTCAACGAGAACCTCAGCGTGCTGCTGAGCCTGGGCCTCTACGCAACCCTGCTGGCGCTTCAGGTGCCGGTGACGCTCATCATGGTGCTGGCCGGTGCCGTGCTCGCCTGCTTCAGTGCGTGGACGCTCATGCGCCGGCGCCGGCCGCGGGGCCTGCAGACGCTCTCAGGCCATCTGCTGCGCCGCGATTGAGCGTCGCTGGCCGTCGCCGGAGTGGTGGCCGGAGATCGCCAGCTTCATCACGCTCTCGATCTGCGCCACGATGCCGCCCCAATCGTTCAGGCGTGCCGACGCGCGTGCCTCGGCGCGCAGGCGCGCACGCAGGCCGTCGCTCTGCACCAGCTCGGCCAGCTGGCGCACGAAGGACTCTTCATCGTCCATGGCTACCAGCAGGCCGTTGACCCCGTGCGTGATGTTCTCCGAAGCGGCGGCGTAGTCATAGGCCAACACGGCCAGGCCGCTGGCCATGGCCTCGAGCACCACGTTGCCGAAGGTCTCGGTCTGGCTGGGGAAGCCGAAGATGTCGGCGCTGGCGTAGTGCTGGGCCAGCGCCACGCGGTCCAGCGCGCCGGTGTACAGGGCGTCGGGGGCCAGGGCCTGCAGCTCGGCGCGCTGGGGGCCGTCGCCCACGAGCACGAGCTTGAGGTCCGGGCGCAGCAGCCGCGCCTGGGCATAGGCGCGGATCAGCAGGGGCAGGTTCTTCTCCTTGGCCAGGCGGCCCACGCAGAGCAGCACGGGCGTGTCGGGCTGCACACCCCAGCGCGCGCGCAGTTCCTCGCTGCGCAGGGCCGGGTCGAACAGCGTGGTGTCCACGCCGCGCGCCACCACCTGCAGGCGTTCGAAGCCCGCGGCGGCCAGGCGATCGGCCAGGCCGCGCGTGGGCACCATGGTGGTCAGCGTCTGGTTATGGAAGCGGCGCAGGTAGGCCATGATGGGCTTGCTGAGCCAGCCCATGCCGTAATGGCTGCTGTAGGCGTGGAAGTTGGTGCGGAAATCCGAGGTGACGGGGATGCGCAGCTTGCGCGCCACGCGCAGCGCCGACCAGCCCAATGGCCCCTCGGTGGCAATGTGCACCAGATCGGGCCGCTGCAGCGTCCACAGCGGCTGCAGCTGGCGGCGCGAGGGCAGGCCCAGCTGCAGGTGCGGGTAGCGCGGAATCGCCATGCCGCGCAGCAGCACGTCGCCGTCCTTGCTGTCCGGCCGGACGTCACCGCCCTGGCGCGGGCGCACCAGCTGCACATCGTGCCCGCGCTCGCGCAGGCCCAGTACCACGCGTTGCAGTGTGAGCGCCACGCCGTTGATCTCGGGCGGGTAGGTCTCGGTGACGACGGCGATGCGCAGATGGGTTTGCGCGGCGGGCAGGTTTTCGACCAGCAGGTCGGTGGTGTCGGGCTTCATGACTGCATGCTGATCGCTGTTTATCTCAGAACGATGACAACGTGGCGTGGCAGCCGCAACAGCCCGTGAAGTTTCGGTGACAGGCCTTGCGCTGTCATCGTTCTTTCATGGGACGGGCCGACCATCCCCGCAGGCGCACCGTCGTGCCGCCACATGACACACACAGGAGTCTTCGTGAGCTCATTTCTGCAAGCCCTCAAGGTCCAGCGCTGGGACGACCACCGCTACTACCATCACAGCCGCATCAACCAGTCCCTGCACCTCATCAGCGCCATCGCCTTCCTCGTGGCCTATGCCTTCCTCTTCATCGAGCCGCCGGTGGCCGCGCTCATCGCCTGGCTGATCTCCATGGTCTCGCGCCAGTCGGGCCACTTCTTCTTCGAGCCCAAGGGCTACGACGAGGTCAACCAGGCCACGCACGAGTACAAGGAAGAGATCAAGGTGGGCTACAACCTGCAGCGCAAGGTGGTGCTCATGGCCGTCTGGGCTGGCCTGCCCGTGGTACTGTGGCTGCAGCCCGATTTCTTTGGTCTGCTGGAGGCGCACACCCAGCCCAGCGGCTACGTGCTCAACGTGGGCTGGCTCTGGCTCTGGCTGGGCGCGGGTGGCCTGGCCTTCCGCGTGCTGCAGCTGGCGCTGACGCAGAGCCTCTACACCGGCATCGTCTGGGCCACCAAGATCATCACCGACCCCTTCCACGACATCATGCTCTACTGGAAGTCGCCCTGGTACCTGCTGCAGGGTGAACTGATCGCCAAGCCCGAATACCTGCAGGCCGAGCGCGCCGAGCACGAGGCCGAGCTGGCCCGCCAGCAGGGTTGAATGAAAAGGCCCCGGATGTCTCCGGGGCCGCGTTGGATCAGCGGGGCAGCTCAGCGCTTGAAGATCTGCCCCAGCATCTCCCGCAGCAGCCCGCGCTTGATGGCTTTGTTCGTCAGGCCCGGGGCCTGCCACCACCAGCCGTCACGCTGCATCTGCAGGCCGGCCTGCACACAACGCTCCAGCATGTCCTCGAAATCGCGTTCAGTGAAATTCAGGCTGAAGATGAAGCGGCCCGTGCCCACCCAGCTCAGGGCCAGGCCATGATCGCGCAGGTAGTACTGCAGCATCCAGTTGTAGCGCGAGGGGCGGGTGTAGCCCAGGGTCCAGACGCTGCTCATATTGGCCGCCTGCAGCGGCAGGCCCTCGGCCAGCATGCGCGCATTGAAGCGCTCGCGCCGTGCGTCCCAGGTGGCGTCCAGGTCGCGGTAGATCGCCTGCACCTCGGGCGTGTCCAGCCGGCGCAGGAACTCGTTCATCGCGCCCATCACATAAGGGTGGGCGTTGAAGGTGCCGCGTGCGAAGCAGATGTCGGCTGGCCTGTCCTCGCGGAAGCGCTGCATCAGTTCATTCTTGCCACAGACCACGCCCACGGGCAGGCCGCCGCCCAGGGTCTTGCCGTAGGTCACCAGATCGGCCTGCACGCCAAAGTACTCCTGCGCGCCCCTGGCCGCCAGGCGGAAGCCCAGAAACACCTCGTCGAAGATCAGCACGATGCCGCGCTCGGTACAGACCTCGCGCAGCTGCTGCAGCCAGCGCGTGTAGGCCGCGCGTTCGTAGCCTGCGCTGCGGCTGCTGTCGAGCAGGGTGGAGTCCCCTGGCGCGTTCTTGTTGGGATGCAGGGCTTGCAGCGGGTTGATGAGCACACAGGCGATGTCCTTGCGCGTGCGCAGCACCTTCAGCGATGCCTCGTGCATGTCGCGCAGGGTGTAGGTCTCGCGCGGGGGCAGGGGGTTGCCCGGGCCGGGCTGCACGTCTTCCCACCAGCCATGGTAGGCGCCGCAGAAGCGCACCAGGTGGCGCTTGCCCGTGTGGTAACGCGCCAGGCGCACGGCCTGCATCACGGCCTCGGTGCCGCTCATGTGGAAGGACACGGCGTCCAGGCCGCTGATCTGCTGCAAACGGCGCACGTTGTCGGCCACGCAGGGGTGGTAGGCGCCGAGCACGGGGCCCAGGTCCTGCGCGATGCGCGCCCCTGCCGCGATGCAGGATTTGTAGAAGTCCACGCCGAAGACGTTGACGCCGTAGGAGCCGGTGAGGTCGATGTAGCGCTTGCCGTCCAGGTCCGTGACCGTCACGCCCTCGCTGCTCTGCACAAAGCCGCCTACGGCCAGGTGCTGGCGCAGGTAAGGGCTGAACTGGTAGGGCACGCGGTAGGCGCCGGTGAAACGCAGGTCCGGGATGCCTTCACGCATCTCCTTGGTCAGCGCGATCGACTGGGGCGACGCGGCCTGCAGCCTGCCAGCCAGCGCAAAAAAGCCCGCGCGGCGCTGCTGCACCACGACCTCGGGCGCGCCGTCGCAGGCGAAGAAGGTGGCCTCGTCGTAGGCATAACCCGGGATCCAGCGCGCCAGGCGCTTGGCCATGCGCGAGTGCCCGGCCAGCGAGGGGTGTTTGGCCCGCGAGAGTTCGAGCCGGCGTTTGAGCCAGGGCAGGGTGGCACCGGCGGCGCCGGCAATCCAGGCAAGTTCGTAGGTCATGGTCGTGTGTGAAATGACGATGACTCTTTGTATTCAGATGATTTGACAGCCTTGTGAAAACAATATGACCAACAGAAGATTCCTCGACCGAATGCTCCAGCAGGAAGCCCTGAACTTCGTGCTCACCAACCGCCTGCCGCGCGTGGCGCTCACGCGTTTCATGGGCCGCTTCAGTAAGGTGCGCCAGCCACTGGTACGAGATGTGTCCATTGCACTCTTCAAGTTCTTCGGCGGGCTGGATCTGAGTGAGGCGAAGAAGCAGACATTCGACAGCCTGCACGACTGCTTCGTGCGCGAGCTCAAAGACGGCGCGCGGCCTTTCGACGCCGAACCGCAAGTCATCTGCAGCCCCAGCGACGGCATCGTTGGCGGCCACGGCCGCATCGAAGGCGACGAGCTGCTGCAGATCAAGGGCATGCCCTACAGCCTCACCCAGCTGCTGGGCAGTGCGGAGCTGGCGGCGCAGCACGAGGGTGGCACTTATGTGACCCTGCGCCTGCGCGCCAGCATGTACCACCGCTTCCACGCGCCCACCGACTGCACGGTGCGCCGTGTCACGCACATCCAGGGCGATATGTGGAACGTCAATCCCATCGCGCTCAAGCGCGTGCCCAGCCTCTATTGCCGCAATGACCGCGCCGTGATCGAGGCGGTTCTGCCCTCAGGCCAGGCGCTGACTCTGGTGCCCGTGGGCGCCATCCTCGTGGCCAGCGTGCGCCTGCACTTCCTGGGCCTGAACCTGCACCACGACTACCGGGGCGAGCAGGTGATCGCCTGTGATGCGCCGCTCAAGCGCGGGCAGGAGATGGGCTGGTTCGAACACGGCTCGACCATCGTTGTGTTGGCGCCGAAGGGCGTGGAGATCGTGGAAGGGCTGACGACCGGCGCGGAGGTGAGGGCGGGGCAGGCTTTGCTGCGGCGGGTTTGAACGACAGCGCAGGCTGGTACGCAGTGGCTGTCGCAGCGTCCGGGTGCCGATACACGGCTGGCTTTGCCGGTTTGTTATGTGTGTGGCTGTGCGCTATAGTGAGCCGAATTCTTCAATCAAAACAGGCACTTAGCTTGCAGCAAGGGAGGCGACAGGATGAATATCCGTCCATGTTATTCCGCACTTTTGCGGTCCACATCAAATTAGATTGAGGAGGTGCATCTGATGGCGTTACCGTCCTACAAAGACATCGTCGAATTGCTAAAGAAGGGCGCTACTGTCGAAGCACAAGAACAAATCATGGCTCTCCGAGAGGGGGCAATCGCGCTACAGGAAGAGAACTTCGGGCTGCGTGAGAAGGTTAAGAGTCTTGAGGAAGCTTTACGAACTAAAGGGCAACTCACTTTTGATGGTGCCTCGTACTGGCTAATGGAGGGAAACAGCAAAGAGGGCCCGTTTTGTCAACACTGCTACGACATGTCAGGAAAGCTTGTGCGGCTCCAGGACTGGGGGGATTCGTGGATGTGCTTTGCATGCAAGAATTTACCCGACAAGAAGGCGAGATGACGGAGACACAATCTAGCGAATTAATCGAGATGATCACTTACGGATCCCACTCATCTCCAGCATTAGACTTTTGACCAAACCACGGTGCTTGAATGCATGGAAACCTCCGACTGGCTATCCTTGTTGGCTGCAGTAATCTCACTTTGGGCGCTTTATCTCGGAATTCGTGCCGAGAGACGTTCAAAAAAATCGAAGGTGCGCAGAAGATTGGACAACTCCAGCTGACTCTTTTAAATACTCATCTAAAGCTGGAGTTACAGCTTGGACGGTATAGGGAGGCTTTGTCCCGCGCGCATTCGGGGAGTGATGAAGAAGCCACATGGAAGAGGGTCATTGCCAAAGCGTCGGCGCTGGTCGCCGAACTGGAGTCACAGTCCAATAGTCTGTTCGGTGCGACTGTCATAGACGAAGTGGGAATGGAGCAGGCGCTTGCCACTGCAAAGTTGGCGGAACGAACCGCCGAGCACATCGAAAGTCTGCTAGTCCAGATTCCGGCGGCCTAACAAATCGTTGCAACGCCATAACCCATAAAGTGCTCACTTCAGACGCCGGCGGGCGGCCTACTGAACTCGGGCGTCAGCATGGCATAGCAGGATGGACGCATAGCAGCACAGCTTCCGCTCTCTGTGAACCGCGACCTCGTTTTATTAATAGCATTCCGGAAATCCCCGTCATGACTCACGCCTACGTCGTTGGACAGATCACCGTTAAAGACCCCCTGAAATGGGTCGCGTACCGGGACCAGGTGCCCGGCACCTTGCAGCCCTGGGGTGCCGAGCTGGTGTTTCGGGGCCGGCAGCGGGCGGCCCTGGCCGGCGTCAACCCGCATGCAGACATCGTGGTCATACGTTTCCCCAACCTTGCTGCGGCCGACGGGTGGTTCAGGTCCGAGGCCTACCAGGCGCTCATCCCGCTCAGGGAGCAGGCGGCCGATGTCATGCTGACCTCGTATGAGACCTAGGGACGTTCTGGTGACGCAGCGCTGTTGGCTGGGGGGCCAGGCGGCATGAGGCGGTCTGCGCTGTTCATGATCTGTAGGGGTCTGTCGGCTTTGTGTGGGGTCCTGGGCTGTGTCCTGGCCGTGGTGGCCTGGCAGCGCGCCGGCCTGCCTTACAACGAACAAGGCCACTACTTCGATGGTCTGGTCAATTACCATCAGCAGAGTGTGCTGGGCTACGCCCTTGCGGCCCTGGCCGCCTTGCTGCTGGCTGGGGCGCTGGCCTGGGTGGTCTCAGGGACCCGGCGGCGCTGACCGTGTGCCGGCGTTTCCCCGCCCGTGGTGTGCAGCTGAGTCATAGCGACATGCGCCCTTACCAGATTGCAGCGTTGCCTTATTCATCATGACTTTCTCCATGACTTCTTCTCCTCTGCGCTCTTTCTTGTCCCGCCGTCATCTGCTCGCTGCCCTGGCTGTCAGCACCTTGCTGGCTGCCTGCGGCAAAAGGGCGCCCCAGGCTCAGGCGCTGCCCGCGGGCAGCACCGTGCTGGCTCTCGGCGATTCCCTGACCTCGGGCGTGGGCGCCACGCCGGACACGGCCTATCCCACCGTGCTGCAGTCGCTCACGGGCTGGCAGGTGGTCAACGGCGGGGTTTCGGGCGACACCACGGCCCAGGCGCTGGCGCGCTTGCCGGGGCTGCTGCAGGAGCATCAGCCGCGGCTGGTGATCGTGAGCATCGGCGGCAATGATTTCCTGCGGCAGATGAGCGCTGGCACGGCCAAGGCCACGATCCGCGAGCTCAGCCGCACGGCGCAGGCCGGTGGGGCGCAGGTGCTGCTGGTGGCGGTGCCCCAGGTGTCGCTGCTGGCGGCGGGCACGGGCAGCCTCAAGGACCATCCGCTCTATGCCGAACTGGCCGAGGAGCTCAAGCTGCCGCTGCACGCCGAGGGCTGGGCCGATGTGCTGTCACGGCCCGAGCTGCGGGCCGACACCGTGCATGCCAATGCCCAGGGTTATCGCCAGTTCGCGGAGGGTCTGGTGCAGACGCTCCGCAAAGTCGGCTGGCTTATTTAAGCCAAGCCGGCTCAGCCCACGCTGCTCACGCGCAGCACCCAGGCCGTCTTCTGCCAGGCCTGTACTTCTTCCTGCAGCAGCCAGGCCGACTGCGGGTAGCTCGCGCCCCAGGTGGCGGGGTGGCGCAGCTGGACTTCGGTGCCGCCGTCCCACGCCATCTGCAGGCCCTGCAGGTCGGGGTCGCGTCGGGCATGGCAGAGCACGACGGCCAGGCGCAGGGCCAGCAGCTGCAGGGTGAAGGCCGCGTCGTCGAGCTCGAGATCGAGCTTGCGCAGCTTGCCGCGGTGGCCCAGCACGAGCTGGCCCAGGCGGTGGAGTTCGTTCATGGTGAAGCCGGCGGCGTCGGCGTTGTCCAGGATGTAGGCGCCGTGCTTGTGGTAGTCGCTGTGCGAGATGGCGCTGCCGATCTCATGCAGCTGCGCGGCCCAGCCGAGCTTGCGCAGGTGGCGCTCCAGCTCGGGCAGGTTGTGGCCGTGCGCCAGTTGCTGCAGCAGGGTCTCGGCGACCTGGCTCACGCGCCGGGCCTGGGCCGGGTCCACGCCGAAGTTGCGCGCCAGGCGCTGCACGCTGGTGCTGCGCGGGTCGCTCTGCTCGTGTTCGCGGTCCAGCAGGTCGAAGAGGGCGCCATGGCGCAGCGCACCCTGCGACACATGCATCTCCTCGATCTCCAGCAGGGAGAAAACCGCACGCAACACGCTGACGCCGCCGCCGATCACGGCCCGGCGGTCGTCCTTCATGCCCTCGAGGCGCAGGCGCTCGGCGCTGCCGGCCTTGAGCAGGCGGTCGAGCAGCCAGTCCAGGCCTTCGCGGGTGATCAGGCCGGCCGGCCAGCCCGCGACCTGCAGCACGTCGCCCACGGCGCCCACGGTGCCCGAGGAGCCGTAGGCCGTGTCCCAGTCCTGCGGGCGGCAGCTGTTGAGGGCTTCCTCGAGCACGGCCTGGGCCGCGATCTCGGCGGTGTCGAAGGCGGCGGTGCTGAAGATGCCTTCGGGGAAGTAACGCATGGACCAGGCCACACTGCCTACGCGGTAGGAATCCATGAAGCGCGGGCGGTAGCCCTGGCCCAGGATGAGTTCGGTGGAGCGTCCGCCGATGTCCACCACCAGGCGGCGCTCGTCGCTCTGCGGCAGCAGGTGGGACACGCCCTGGTAGATCAGGCGCGCTTCCTCGCGGCCGGAGATGACCTCGATGGGAAAGCCCAGGATCTGCTGTGCGCGGCCCAGGAACTCTTCGCGGTTGCGTGCCTCGCGCAGGGTCTGGGTGGCGACGGCGCGCACCTGGAATTTCTTGAAACCGGCCAGGCGCTCGGCAAAACGGCCCAGGCAGTCCCAGCCGCGCTGCATGGCCTCGCGCGTGAGGTTGCGGTCCTCGTCCAGGCCGTTGCCCTGGCGCACGGTTTCCTTGAGGTACTCGCGGCGCTTGAGCAGGCCGTGATCGAGCTGGGCGATTTCGAGCCGGAAGCTGTTGGAGCCCAGGTCGATGGCGGCGAGGTCGGTTCCGTTCTTCATGCGGGGTGTTCGTCAGACTCGCGGCAGCATAGCACCGGGCTTATCCAAGAATGCGGCCGTCCGCGGTCAGCATGCTCTGCGTGACGTAGGCGCTGCTGCGGCGCTGGGCCTGGAAGCTGATGCGAAAGCCCGCCAGGTCCAGCTGGCTGCGCTGGCGGAAGGCCTGCAGCACCTGGGCGCGGGTGGCCGTGGGTTCCAGGGTCTGCAGCACGTCCTGCGCGTAGCGCGCGGCGATGTAGCCGGCCAGGCTCTGCGGCGTGGGTGGTTCGTCGAACAGGCGTGCCAGTGTCTCGCGGTAGGCGCGAACGATGGGCAGGCCGGCGGTGACCATGGGCACGACCTGGGTGGCCATGACGGGGGTGTTGCGCGCGGCGCCGAGCTGGTTGAGCGTCTGCAGGTTCACGTCGGCCAGGCCGATGACGTAGCGCTGGCGGTCCTGCCGGTCCAGGCCCTGGGTGAACTGCGCCAGTTCGGGCGTGCCGCCGACGAAGAGCAGGATGGGCGGCGTCTGGGGCGTGAGCCTGCGGCCCAGCTCCTGCAGGCTGTTGGCGGGGGCGTAGGTCTGCAGGCGCAGCTGCAGCTGCAGGGTGCGCACGATGCGCTGGACCTCGTTGTCGTAGAGGCGCTGCTCCTGGGCCGAGGCATAGACCACGCCGAGCTCGGGCACGCCGATGACCGAGAGCGAGCGCAGGGCGTGGGCGATCTGCTCCTGGCGCGAGGCGAAGATGGGGAAGGTACGCTGCTCGGCGACCGGGGCCAGGTCCTGGTGCAGCCAGGGCGCCACGTGGGCGATCTCCAGCGGGTCCAGACGCAGCAGCTCCACCAGCTGGGCGGCGGTGCGGTCCCCCGCGGTGCCGCACAGGGCCAGGCAGCCGGGCAGGGCGCGCACGGTTTCCACGGCCAGTCTCAGGCTGGCGGTGCTGCCATCCACCTCGATCACGGTGTGCTGCACGGTGCGGCCGCGCCAGCCGCCGCGGGCATTGAATTCCTGCCAGGCGGCGCGCGAGCCGATGAGGAAGTCGCGCGAGACGTCGAGCTGGTCGGAGGCGCTGTCGACGATCTGCACGATGTCGGCGGGGCGTGTTGCCGTTGCGTTGCGCAGCGGCTGGGCCTGCGCGGCACCCAGCAGGGGCAGGCTGGCGGCGGCGAGCAGGAGCTGGCGACGGGTGGGGACGGGGTAGGGTGCTTGCGTCACGGTGGGGGCACGGAACATGGAGGTCTCAAAGGCGCAGGCCCACCGGGGGGTGGGCCTGCACGGAGGGGGCGCGCCGGCCAGGGGGCGGCGCAGCGGTTTCAGCGACGCACGGGCGGCATCAGCACGCGGTCGACCACGTGCACCACGCCGTTGGTAGCGGCCACGTCGGCGCGGGTCACCATGGCGTCTTCCACGGTGACGAAGGCACCGGCGCGGGCCAGGCCCACATTGGCGCCCTGCACGGTCTTGGCCGGGCCGTTCTTGACGTCGGCGGCCATGACCTTGCCGGCTACCACGTGGTAGCTGATCACGTCCTTGAGGCGGGCCGGGTTGGCGGCCAGCTCTTCCAGGGTCTTGGCGGGCACGGCCTTGAAGGCCTCGTTGCTGGGCGCGAAGACGGTGTAGGTGCCGGACTTCAGCGTGTCCTGCAGGCCGGCCTTCTGGACCAGGCTGTTCAGGGTGCTGAGCTGCGGGTCGCGGGCCAGGGTGTCGGCCAGGTTGGCGGGCTGGTTCATGCTGGCGCAGCCGGCCAGGCCCCAGGCCACGGCAGTGGCAAGGATGAGGCGGCGGGTGAGGGCGGTCTTGTTCATCATGGGCTCCTGAGTGGGAAAGAGGAACCCGAAGGCTATCTTTGGCATGTGACAGACGCGTGACGGTGATTTGAAAAGTGCGCGGCGCGCTACACTCGCGGTGTAGGGGATATGTCACGTCCCTGTCACAAAAGCTTCGTAAATTTGGCTGGCTTTCCCGTCAATCAACCAGGAGTCATTCCATGAAAGCTAGCTTGAAGTTTTCGACGATGCTGGGCCTTGCGGCCAGCGCCACCCTGCTGCTGGCAGGTACGGCCAACGCCCAGAACGTGACCGGTGCCGGTGCAACCTTCCCGGCCCCGCTGTATGCCAAGTGGGCTTCCGAATACGCCAAGGCCACGGGCAACAAGGTCAATTACCAGTCCGTGGGTTCGGGCGCCGGCATCCGCCAGATCGACGCCAAGACCGTGGACTTCGGCGCTTCCGACATGCCCCTGAAGGACGAGGACCTGGCCAAGAAGGGCCAAGTGCAGTTCCCCACCGTGATCGGTGGCGTGGTGCCGGTGGTCAACATCCAGGGTGTCGCCCCGGGCCAGCTCAAGCTGACCGGCCCGCTGATCGCCGACATCTACCTGGGCAAGATCACCAAGTGGACCGACCCGGCCATCACCGCGCTCAACCCCGGCGTGAAGCTGCCCGACGCCACCATCGCCCCGGTGCGCCGTGCCGACGGCTCGGGCACCACCTTTCTGTTCACCAACTACCTGAGCAAGGTCAGCCCCGAGTGGAAGGACAAGGTCGGTGATGGCACCGCCGTGAACTGGCCCACGGGCGCCGGCGGCAAGGGCAACGAGGGTGTGGCCGCTTTCGTCGGCCGCCTGCCCAACTCCATCGGCTACGTCGAGTACGCCTATGTGAAGCAGAACAAGATGACCTACGCGCTGATACGCAACAAGGACGGCAACTTCGTGCCGCCCAGCGACACGGCCTTCAAGGCCGCCGCTGCCGGTGCCGACTGGCTCAAGAGCTTCTACCAGATCCTGACCGAGCAGTCGGGCAAGGACGCCTGGCCGATCTCCGGCGCCACCTTCATCCTGATGCACAAGGTGCAGGACAAGCCCGCCAGCGCCGCCGGTTCTCTCAAGTTCTTCGCCTGGGCCTACGCCAACGGCGACAAGATGGCCGACGACCTGGACTACGTGCCCATGCCCGCCAGCGTGAAGGCCGCCATCGAGAAGTCCTGGGCCGAGATCAAGGACGCCTCGGGCAAGCCCATCGCCTACAAGTAATCTGATGCCACAACAGCACACCATGAGTTCCTCCCCACCCGCGCAACGCCCCCGCTCCGGCGCCTGGTTCGACGTCGTCTTCGGCTGGCTGGCCCAGGGCGCGGCCTGGGTGACTCTGGCGCTGCTGGCCAGCATCCTGATCTCGCTCCTGGTCGGCGCCTGGCCGGCCATCGAGCGCTTCGGCCTGGGTTTCCTGACGAATGCGGTCTGGGACCCGGTGCAGGAGAATTTCGGTGGCCTGGTGATGATCTACGGCACCCTGGCCACCTCCTTCATCGCCTTGCTGATCGCGGTGCCCGTGAGTTTCGGCATCGCGCTCTTTCTCACGGAAATGTGCCCGGCCTGGCTCAGGCGCCCGCTGGGCACGGCCATCGAACTGCTGGCGGCGGTGCCGTCCATCGTCTACGGCATGTGGGGCCTGCTGGTCTTCGGCCCCATCCTCGCGACCTATGTGCAGCAGCCGCTGCAGAAATTGCTGACCGGTGTGCCGTATCTCGGCGCACTCGTCTCCGGGCCCCCGGTGGGCATCGGTATCCTCTCGGCCGGCATCATCCTGGCCATCATGATCATCCCCTTCATCGCCGCGGTGATGCGCGATGTGTTCGAGGTCACGCCCCCACTGCTCAAGGAGTCGGCCTATGGCCTGGGTTCCACCACCTGGGAGGTGGTCTCCAAGGTGGTGCTGCCCTACACCAAGACCGGCGTGGTCGGCGGCATCATGCTGGGTCTGGGCCGTGCCTTGGGTGAGACCATGGCCGTGACCTTCGTGATCGGCAACATGAACCAGCTCGATTCGTTGAGTCTGTTCGAGGCCGCCAACAGCATCACCTCGGCGCTGGCCAACGAGTTTGCCGAGGCCTCCGCAGGCCTGCACCAGGCTTCGCTGATCTACCTGGGCCTGGTGCTGTTCTTCATCACCTTCGTGGTGCTGTCGCTGTCCAAGCTGCTGCTCCTGCAGCTCAAGAAGAACGAAGGAGCCAAGTCATGAGTGCACTCGACGACGTTCGCCGCGCGGCTTTTGCGAAGCGCAAGCGCGTCAACTTCATCGCGCTTGCGCTCTCCCTCGCGGCCATGGCCTTCGGTCTGTTCTGGCTGTTCTGGATCCTCTGGGAGACGCTGCGCCTGGGGATCGGCGGCCTGGCCTGGGCAACGTTCACGCAGATGACCCCGCCACCCAACGAGGTGGGCGGCATTGCCAACGCGATCTACGGCTCCTTCCTCATGGTCATGCTGGCCACCCTGGTGGGTACGCCCATTGGCATCCTGGCCGGCATCTACCTGGCCGAGTACAACCCCAAGGGGCTGCTGGCCGAGGTGACGCGTTTTGTCAACGACATCCTGCTGTCGGCGCCCTCGATCGTGATCGGTCTTTTCGTTTACGCCGTGATCGTGGCGCGCTTCAAGTCCTTCTCGGGCTGGGCTGGCGTGATCGCGCTGGCGCTGATCGTGATTCCCGTCGTGATCCGTACCACCGAGAACATGCTGCAGCTCGTGCCCTCGGCCATGCGCGAGGCGGCCTATGCGCTGGGCACGCCCAAGTGGAAGGTCGTCACCATGATCACCCTGCGCGCGGCCCTGGCCGGTGTGGTGACCGGGGTGCTGCTCGCCGTGGCCCGCATTGCCGGCGAGACCGCACCGCTGCTGTTCACAGCGCTCAGCAACCAGTTCTGGACCTCTGACCTTTCGAATCCGATGGCCAGCCTGCCCGTGACCATCTTCAAGTTTGCCATGAGTCCCTACGAGAACTGGCAGCAGCTGGCCTGGGCCGGTGTGCTGCTGATCACCGTGGCGGTGCTCGGCCTCAACATCCTGGCGCGCGTGCTGACGCGTCGCAAGCACTGACGTTCCCATGTACACCAGCGACTATTCCCAAGCAAGGCAACCCATGGACCCCATTTCCAACCCGGCCGAGATGCCCGCCCCGAAGATCTCGGTGCGCGACCTGAACTTCTACTACGGCAAGTTCCACGCGCTCAAGGGCATCAACCTGGACATTCCCGAGAACAAGGTCACGGCCTTCATCGGCCCCTCGGGTTGCGGCAAGTCCACGCTGCTGCGCGTGTTCAACCGCATGTACGAGCTGTACGCGGATCAGCGCGCCGAAGGGCAGGTGCTGCTCGACGGCGAGAACCTGCTGACCAGCAAGCAGGACGTGGCCCTGCTGCGCGCCAAAGTGGGCATGGTGTTCCAGAAGCCCACACCCTTCCCGATGTCGATCTACGACAACATCGCCTTCGGCATCAAGCTCTTCGAAAGCCTCAGCACGACCGACATGGAGGAGCGTGTCGAGTGGGCGCTGCGCAAGGCGGCGCTGTGGAACGAGGTCAAGGACAAGCTCAAGCAAAGCGGCTCCAGCCTCTCGGGCGGCCAGCAGCAGCGCCTGTGCATTGCGCGCGGCATCGCGATCAAGCCCGAGGTCATCCTGCTCGACGAGCCCTGCTCGGCGCTGGACCCGATCTCCACCGCCAAGATCGAGGAGCTGATCACCGAGCTCAAGACCGATTACACGGTGGTCATCGTCACGCACAACATGCAGCAGGCCGCGCGCTGCAGCGACTACACGGCCTATATGTACCTGGGCGACCTGGTGGAGTTCGGCTCCACGGAACAGATGTTCTTCAAGCCCACGCGCAAAGAGACGGAAGATTACATCACTGGGAGGTTCGGATGAACCGAGCTGTTATGCAATGGTGCAGGATAACTTCGCGCAGCGAAGTTAAGCGCAGCGGACGTAACCACTACATCACGGGCCGCTTTGGCTAAGGAGTGACGACATGCCGGATAAACACCTTTCCACCCAGTTCGACACCGAACTGAGTTCCGTCTCCAGCCGCGTCATGGAAATGGGCGGCCTGGTCGAGACCCAGGTCCAGCAGGCCGTGCAGGCCCTGGGCCAGTTCAACGCCGAGGCGGCGCGCCAGGTCATCGAGCTGGAAACGCGCGTCAACGCCATGGACGTGGAGCTGGACCACGAGATCGCCTCCATCATCGGCCGGCGCCAGCCCACCGCGCGCGACCTGCGCCTGCTCATGGCCGTGGCCAAGGCCGTGGCCAACCTCGAGCGCGCGGGTGACGAGGCCGAGAAGATGGCGCGCATGGTGCTCTCGATCATCCAGAGCGGTGCCCCGCGCAACCTGCCGGCGTCCGAGCTGCGCACCGCAGCCGACCTGGCGGCCGGCCAGCTGCGCAAGGCGCTCGATGCCTTCGCCCGCCTGGACGTGGTGACCGCCGTGGCCATCCTGCGCGAGGACGACCTGATCGACAAGGAGTTCGACAGCTTCGTGCGCGTGCTCATCACCTACATGATGGAAGACCCGCGCACCATCTCCAGCAGCCTGGACCTGCTCTTCCTGGCCAAGGCGATCGAGCGCGTCGGCGACCACGCCAAGAACATCGCCGAGCTCATCATCTACATCGTCAAGGGTGCCGACATCCGTCACGCTTCGATCGAAGAAATCGAAGCGGTCCTCAAATGAAGCAGCCCGCGGTTCTGGTGGTCGAGGACGAGCCGGCGATCGCCGAGCTGATCGCCGTCAACCTGCGCCACAACGGTTTCCGGCCCACGCTGGCTATGGACGGTGACAGCGCCCAGCGCGAGATCGACGCCATGCTGCCGGATCTGGTGCTGCTGGACTGGATGCTGCCCGGCGCCAGCGGCCTGACCCTGGCGCGGCGCTGGCGCAGCGACCCGCGGACCAAGGCGGTGCCCATCATCATGCTGACGGCGCGTGGCGACGAAGCCGACCGCGTGGCCGGCCTCGATGCCGGAGCCGACGACTACATGGCCAAGCCCTTCTCCACCAAGGAGATGCTGGCGCGCATCCGCGCCGTGCTGCGCCGTCGCGCCCCCGAGCAGACCTCGGTCACGCTGGAGATCGGCCAGCTCAGGCTCGACACCGCCACGCACCGCGTCACTTACGCCGAGCAGTCGCTCAAGCTCGGCCCCACCGAGTTCAAGCTGCTGCAGTACCTCATGAGCCATGCCGAACGCGTGCACAGCCGCGGCCAGCTGCTCGACAAGGTCTGGGGCGACCACGTCTTCATCGAGGAACGCACGGTGGACGTGCACATCAAGCGCCTGCGCGAGGCCCTGGGCGAGGCCGCACCCATGGTGGAAACCGTGCGCGGTGCGGGCTACCGGCTCTCGGCCCAGGCCCTGAGCCCCGCCGCACCGGCGCGCGGCTGAACCGTCCCGGTCCCGGCGTCTTCCCATGCTGCTGCGCATCCTGTCCTTTCTTCTGCTGCAGGGCTTGGGTGGCGTGCTGGGCGTCTGGCTGGCGCCGCAGTCGCTGGAGATCCGCGGTGGCCTGGCCGGCATGCTGGCCGCCGGCACGGTCTGGGTGCTGTGGGATTTCACGCGTGGCCTGCGCGTGCTGCAGTGGCTGCGTGGCGACGAGCTGTCCGAGGCGCCGCTGCGCCTGGGGCTGTGGGGTGCGGTGGCCGAGCGTGTGCGGCGTGCGGCGCGTGTGCGCGAGCAGGCCACGCGTGAGAGTGACCGCCGCCTGCAGGATTTTCTGGCGGCGCTGCAGGCCTCGCCCAACGGGGTGGTGCTGCTGGATGCAAGTGGACGCATCGAATGGTTCAACCAGACCGCATCCAGCCATCTGGGCCTCGATCCGGCGCGCGACCAGCTGCAGCACCTCGTGAACCTGGTGCGCGACCCGGCCTTCACGGCCTATGTCGCCGCGGGCGACTACCACGGCAGTGTGACCATGCCGGGGCGTGCGCACAGCAGCTCGCACCCGGTGCGCATCTCGGTGCAGCTGCACGACTACGGCCAGGGCCGGCGCCTGCTGCTGTCGCGCGACATCACCATGTTCGAGCAGGCCGAGGCCATGCGGCGCGACTTCGTGGCCAATGTCTCGCACGAGATCCGTACGCCGCTGACCGTGCTCTCGGGCTTTGTCGAGACCCTGCAGACCCTGCCGCTGGAGGCCAGCGAGCGTGCGCGCTATCTGGACCTCATGGCCCAGCAGGCTGGACGCATGCAGTCTCTGGTCAGCGACCTGCTCACGCTCTCGCGTCTGGAGGGCAGCCCTTTGCCTGGGGCGGGTGAATGGATACCGGTGGCCGGTCTCATGGGCCAGCTGCAACAGGAAGCGCAAGCGCTCTCGGCCGTGCTCAACCCGCCCATGACCGGTCCGGGCCAGGTGCTGGATTTCGAGCCGGCGCCTCCCTGCGAGCTGGGGGGCACACCGGGTGAGCTGCACAGCGCGCTGTCCAATCTCGTGAGCAATGCCGTGCGCTACACGCCGGCCGGCGGCACGGTGCGTTGCGGCTGGCTGCTGCATGCCGACGGCCGTGCCGAATTCTGGGTGCAGGACAGCGGACCGGGCATCGCCCCGGAGCACATCCCGCGCCTGACCGAGCGTTTCTACCGCGTGGACCGCAGCCGTTCGCGTGACACCGGGGGCACGGGCCTGGGCCTGGCCATTGTCAAGCATGTGGTGCAGCGCCACGGTGCGGAGCTCAAGGTGGAGAGCACGCCGGGCAAGGGTTCGCGCTTTGCCATCGTCTTTCCGGCCAGCCGCGTGCGGCGCGTCTCGCAGCCGGCCGTCCTGGCCGCAGCGGCCTGAGGCTCAGGGCCGCGCTTCCCGCTTCAGCACCTGCCAGATCATCCCCCAGAACGTCAGGGCGGCGAGCGCCATCGCGGCCGCGCCGGCCATCCAGAAGGCCGAGGGCGTCTGCAGCGCGGGCCAGGGGCCGATGCCGCGGTAGGCCAGCAGGTAGCCGCCGTACAGTCCCAGGCCCCAGAGCAGCACACCATAGATCACGAAGGGGGCCAGCGTGATGCGCCAGCAGCGCAGCACGAAGACGCCCAGGGCCTGCAGGCCGTCGAACAGGTGATAGAGCGCGACCCAGAGCAGCAGAGGCACGGCCTGGGCCACGACCTCCGCGCTGCTGGCGTAGACACCAGCCAGGGGTGCGCGTACCAGCACCAGGGTCAGGGCCAGCAGCACGGCGCTGCCGGCCACCAGACCGAAGCCCACGCCCACGGCGTGGCGCGCGCGCGCCGGCTGCCCCGCGCCCAGCCAGTAGCTGGTGCGCGCGCTGCTGGCGATGCCGATGGCCAGCGGCACCATGTAGAGCACGGCGGCCAGGTTGGCGGCGATCTGGTGCGCGGCTGCGGCCGTGGTGCCCTGGCGTGCGATGAACAGCGCCATGAGGGTGAAGGAGGTGACCTCGACCAGGATGCTCAGGCCGCTGGGCACGCCCAGACGCAGCAGCGGGCCGAGCACCTTGCCGTCCGGCCGTCCCGGCCATCGCCAGAGCGCATAGGGCGTGTAGAGCGGACGGGTGCGCAGCAGCCACAACGCGAGCATGAGCATGCCCAGGTGCACGAGCAGCGTGGCCCAGGCGCAGCCGGGGGCACCGAGGGCGGGCAGGCCCCAGCCGCCGAAGGTGAACCAGATCGAGAGTGGCACCTTGATGGCGAGCGAGCCCAGCTGCAGCCAGGTGACGAGCTGGGGATGGCCCAGGCTCTGGTTGAGCGTGCTGTAGAGGCGGAAGGCCAGGGCCGCGGGCAGGGCCAGGGCCAGCACGCCCAGATAGGCGCGTACCTCACCGCGCAGGGACTCGGGCACATCGGCCCAGGCCAGCAGCGGGTCGGGGCTGAGCAGGATGGCCATGCCCACAGTCACGAGGCCGGCCCAGAGGTAGAGCGACTGGCGGAAGGCGTGGCCCAGGCGCTCGGGCTGGCGTGCGCCATGCAGCTCGGACCAGGCGGGCAGCAGCGCCTGCAGCACACCCATCAGGGCCACGTAGACGCTCATGTAGAGCGCGGAGCCGACCGAGAGGGCTGCCAGTGAGGCTTCGGCATAACGGCCGGCGACGATGGTGTCGGTCACGCCATAGGCCATGGTGGCCAGCTGGCCGGCCAGCACGGTGCCGGCGTGGCGCGTGATCGTGCGGAACTCGGCCACGATTCAGCGCGCGGCGGGAGCGGCGGCGTCGGACAGGCGGCGCAGCAGCACCAGGCCCTCGTCACCCGGGCGCGGGTGATCCAGGCCCGCCACACGCTCCCAGAGGCTGGCGCTCATGATCTCGGGCGTCTGGTCCAGGATGTCGCGGTCGATCACGGCCCAGTCGCAGCGGGCGCTGTCGCTCAGCGGTTCCAGTCGCAGCGGGCTGTGCATCTGCAGGCCCGCGAGCTGGCCACGTGAGAGGCCGAACCAGGCCAGGCAGTCCGAGGGCTGGACGACCTCGACCACGCGTTCGACCAGTGGCGCGTAGCTGCGCGCGTGGTTGACCGCCGGCATCCACAGCGTGGTCAGCAGCAGCCAGCACAGGGCCGCGCCGCCTGCGGGCAGCACCATGCTTTTCCAGAGGGCCGCGCGGTGCCGGCCGATGCGCCACTTCACGAGCCAGCCCCAGGCCAGCGTGGCGATCGTCGCGAAGACGAAGGGCAGGATGATGAAGCGCGGCTCGAAGCCGGGCAGCAGTTTGGCGACGTTGGCCGCGGGCTGGGGCGGTGTGCCGGTGAGCATGGCGACCCAGACCACCCAGATCACGACGGCGCAGCCTGTGAAGAAGAGCAGGGTGAACCAGTCGATGATGGCCGAGACGCTGCGGTTCATGGTCGGCAGGGCGAAGGCCGCGAGCGCGGCCAGGGCCGGCAGGGCCAGCAGCAGGGCGCGGTCGCTGGCCGGGGTGAGCACCGTGGCGCTCACGGTGATCAGCGCGTACCACAGCGGCAGCGAGAGATGCCGGCTGGGCCGCAGGTCGAAGAGCTGGCGGTGCCAGCGCCACAGCGTCCACAGCACCAGGGGCCACAGCGGCCAGGTGAACCACAGCAGCAGGCGCGCCAGGCTCTGCCAGGAGCTGGCGCTGGCGGGCAGACCCAGGCGCCAGCGCCAGAGGTCGAGCACCGTGGCGAGCAGGGCGATGAAGACGGTGAGCGCGATCAGCCGCCACAGGCCCTGACGGTGCCGGCGGGGCTCTTCCTGTGCCTGCGTACGGTCCAGCACATGGGCCAGGATGCCGCCGAGCGCGAGCAGCAGGGCCAGTGACGGGCCGCCCGAGAGCGTGAGGCCGCTCAGTCCGATGAGCGCTGATAGCGCGGGCGTCCAGCGCCGGTAGGGCAGGGCCGCAAAGGCGTAGAAGCTCAGCGCGACGAAGCAGAGCTGGGCCACGGCCGGGGTGGTCTCGTGCGAGAGCTGGGCCAGGCCCAGGCTGGCGATGAAGGCCAGCAGCCCGCCGTCGGCCATGGTGCGGGCATAGTCCTTGGGCTGGGCCTCGCCACCAAAGGCAAAGGCCACGGGCTGCGCCAGCGGGCTGCGCGCCAGGTAGTAGATGCCGTACCAGACCGCCATCAGGGCCAGGCCCAGCAGGGCGATGAAGGGCAGACGGGCCGCAAAGCCCGGATAGACCCAGGACGGTGCCAGTTGCAGGGCCCAGGCGCCGAGCCAGTAGGGCAGCAGGCCGTCGACGTCGGGCGGCATGCCGCCCAGGGTCGGGGCCAGCCAGGGGGTGCGACCTGCGGCCAGTTCGGCCATATAGCCATAGGCCGTGATGTCGGCGCTGCGCCAAGGCGTGCGACCGATGAAGCCGGGCAGCACATAGGCCAGGGCGAAGAGCCAGAGCGCGAGATGCGGCAGGCGGCGTACGGCGCCCTGGGGAACGATGGCGGGACTGGGCTGGTTCACGGCGGCGATGATGCCAGAGACGGTGGTGGTTCCGGAAATGAAAAGGGCAGCGCGGAAAACCGGGCTGCCCTGGGCTGGACGACGGTGCCGATTACTTGGCGACTGCGTTCTTGCCGAAGCGGTTGCGGAACTTCTCGACGCGACCGCCCATGTTGTCCACCGACTTCTGGGTGCCAGTGTAGAAGGGGTGCGACTCGCTGGTGGTGTCCAGCTTGATCCACGGCAGTTCGCGGCCGTCTTCCATCTTGATCATTTCCTTGGCGCTGGCGCAGGAACGGGTGACGAACTTGAAGCCGTTGGACATGTCCTGGAAGCACACGTCGCGGTAGTTGGGGTGGATGCCTTCTTTCATGATCTCTTCCTCATCTGCGGGAGCCGGCCCGGCCTATTCCAGACTACTTTCCGCCGAAAACGCGGGATTATACAGAAAAATCAATGACTTGCGTCTGGCTTAGCCACCGCGGCGCATCATGTCGAAGAACTCGTTGTTGTTCTTCGTGGCGCGCATCTGCTTGAGCACCATCTCCATGGACTCGATCTCGTCCATGTTGTAGAGGAACTGTCGCAGGATGCGGGTCTTCTGCAGGATCTCGGGCTGCAGCAGCAGCTCCTCGCGGCGGGTGCCGCTGCGGTTGAGCTGGATGGACGGGAACACGCGCTTCTCGTATAGGCGGCGGTCCAGGTGGATCTCGCAGTTGCCCGTGCCCTTGAATTCCTCGAAGATCACCTCGTCCATGCGGCTGCCGGTGTCGACCAGGGCAGTGGCGATGATGGTCAGGCTGCCGCGTTCTTCCACATTACGTGCCGCCCCCAGGAAGCGCTTGGGGCGCTGCAGGGCGTTGGCGTCCACGCCGCCGGTCAGCACCTTGCCGGAGGAGGGCACGACGTTGTTGTAGGCGCGGGCCAGACGGGTGATGGAGTCCAGCAGAATGACCACATCCTTCTTGAGTTCGACCAGGCGCTTGGCGCGCTCGATCACCATCTCGGCCACGTGTACGTGGCGCGCGGCGGGCTCGTCGAAGGTGGAGGCGATGACCTCGCCCTTGACGGTGCGCTGCATCTCGGTCACTTCCTCCGGACGCTCGTCCACCAGCAGCACCATCATGTGGCTGTCGGGGTAGTTGGCCGAGATCGCGTGGGCGATGTGCTGCATCATCACGGTCTTGCCGCTCTTGGGCGGGGCGACCAGCAGGGCGCGCTGGCCCTTGCCGATGGGAGCGATGATGTCGATGATGCGGCCGGTGATGTTCTCGTCGCTCTTGAGACCGTCCTGCTCCAGCTTCATCTGGACCTTGGGGAACAGCGGGGTCAGGTTCTCGAACATGACCTTGTGCTTGTTGGTCTCGGGCGAGCCGCCGTTGACCTTCTCCAGCTTGTTGAGCGCGAAGTAACGCTCGCCATCCTTGGGCGTGCGCACCTCGCCTTCGATCATGTCGCCGGTATGCAGGTTGAAGCGGCGCACCTGGCTGGGGGAGATGTAGATGTCGTCCGTGCTCGCCGTGTAGCTCGAATCGGGGCTGCGCAGGAAACCGAAGCCGTCGGGCAGGATTTCCAGGACGCCGTCAGCGAAAACCTGTTCACCGGCCTTGGCGCGCTTCTTGATGATGGCGAACATCAGCTCCTGCTTGCGCATGCGGCCGGTGTTTTCAATCTCGAGCGCTTCAGCCTGCAGCAGCAATTCGGAGACGTGCAGGGCCTTGAGTTCGTTTAAGTGCATGGATGGAGTCCCAACAGGGGATTCGGTCAGACGGGGGGAGGTGTGAGGGCAGGTCGACGCGGGGCCGGCCTGCCGGGAACTTGAGCCGGCTCCGACAGGAGCCCGGCGTTCGGAAATGATTATGACAGGAAAAACGGCCGCCGCCCACAAGGGGTCTGGCGGCCGTGGCTGGCAGGGGAGGCGGGACTCAGGCCGCCAGCTGCTGGTCGATAAAGGCGGTCAGCTGGGCCTTGCTCATGGCGCCGACCTTGGTGGCGGCGAGCTGGCCGCCCTTGAACAGCATGAGCGTGGGGATGCCGCGGATGCCGAACTTGGCGGGGATGTCGCGGTTCTCGTCCACGTTCATCTTGGCCACCTGCAGCTTGCCCTGGTAGGTGCCGGCCACTTCGTCGAGCACGGGAGCGATCATCTTGCACGGACCGCACCACTCAGCCCAGTAGTCGACCAGCACGGGCTGATCGGATTTGAGGACGTCGTTCTCGAAGGAGGCGTCAGAAACATGCTTGATGAGGTCGCTGGCCATCGTGGGCTCCTTTGTATCTAGGCGTTGCGGCTACAGTTGCGGCATTGTGACAGAAACCATGGATCAACGTTGGCAACAGTGGCTTCCTGGCATCGCTGCTCACATGCAGGCGCGCGGGGCCCATCCGGCCCGCACGGTGGTCCTGCTGCCCTATGCGCAGCTCATGCCGCAGGCCGCGCGCAGCTGGGCCCGGCTGCATCCCGCAGGCTTCGCGCCGCGCTTCGAGACCACGCAGAACTGGTGCCGCAGCCTGGGCCAGCACAGCCCCGGGCCCACCGATTACAGCGGCGATGTCGCGCTCGACGCGCTCACGGCCAGAGCCCTGCTGGAGCAGGCCGGCCTGCGTGAGCGTGCCGAGCTGGCCACGCCCCTGCTGCTGGATTCGGCACGTGAGCTCGCGCCGCTGGCGGCGTCGGTGCCGCCACCCGAGCGGGCCGCCTGGGGGCAGCGTGCCCGGCTGGCCGCGCTCGCGGGGCTGGAGGCCGGCGTGCTCGCACTCGAGGCCCAGGTGGCGCAGGTCGCCGTGGCCTGGCTGGCGCATTCTTCCTATTCCAGCGATATTCTTTTTTCATCACAGCTGATCGCCACCGTCGACTGCCTTGTCATCGTGCCCGGTCTGCAACCCGATCCGCTGCCCGCCGGCCTGCAGGCGGTCTGGGGCGAGCGGCTCTGCGTGCTCGAGACGCCGGTCATCGGTGCGGCCACACCGTCCCTCGTCTTCCACGAGGCCACCGATGTCCCGGACGAGGCGCTGCGCGCCGCGGCCTGCGTGCTGCGCCATCTCGAGGCCGGGCGCTCGCCGGTGGCCGTGGCCGTGACCGACCGCGCGCTCACGCGGCGTGTGCGCGCCATGCTCGCCAGCCACGGTGTGCAGATGCGCGACGAGACGGGCTGGAAGCTTTCGACCAGCCGCGCCGGTGCTCAGGTCATGGTGGCCCTGCGTGCCGCGGCCTGGAACGCCAGCAGTGACGCCGTGCTGGACTGGCTCAAGCATGTGCCGGCCTGCGACGCACAGGCCTTGCGCGAGCTCGAGGCCGGCCTGCGACATCGGCCCCAGCGCGCCTGGCGCCATGTGCCGGACACGCTGACGCTGCGCCCGCCCTCGGCCGTGCCCGAGCTGCTCCAGCGCATCGAGGCCTGGCGCTCGCCGCTGCAGGGCATGCGAACCCTGGCCCAATGGCTTGTCGTGCTGCGTGAGTTGCTGCAGACCACGGGTCAGTGGGCGCTGCTGCAGGAGGATGTGGCCGGCGCCGATGTGCTGGCGGCGCTGCGGCTCAGCGAGACCGCGGCCCTGCCGAGCGATGCCCTGTGGGCGCGCCGTCGCTTGCACCTGGCGGACTTCACGCGCTGGGTGGACCAGGTCTTGGAGGCGTCAAGCTTCAAGCCCGTCTACCCGGTCCAGGAGCAGGCCGTGCTGCTGCCGCTGGCGCAGATGCTGGGCCGCGATTTTGCGGCGGTGGTGCTGCCCGGCTGCGACGAAGTGCGCCTGCCGGTGTCCCCCGAGCCGGCGGGTCTGTGGACGGCGGCGCAGCGCGCGGCCCTGGGCCTGCCGGCGCGCGAGTCCCTCGAAGCCGCCCTGCGCGCGGCCTGGGCTGACGCCCTGGCCCGACCCGCCGTGGACGTGCTCTGGCGTTGCAGTGACGAGGGCGGTGAGCCTCTGCTGCCCAGCCCGCTGGTACAGCTGGCGCGCAGCGCTGCGTCGGCACAGCGCGCTCCCGATCCGCTGGCCATGCGCACGCTCGTGCCCACGCCGGTGACGCGACCGGCCCCCGTGGCGCCCGCCCTGGCCCTGAAGCGGATCTCGGCCAGTGCCTACCAGGACCTGCGGCACTGTCCCTATCGCTACCACGCCGTGCGCCAGCTCGGTCTCAGGGAGGCCGAGGAAATCGAGGGTGAACTCGACAAGCGCGATGTCGGGCTCTGGCTCCATGCCGTGCTGCAGCGCTTCCATGCGAAGCTGGACCAGCCCGGCGCGGACCGCGTGCAACGTCGCGCCTGGCTCGACACCGCCGCGACCGACGAGGCGCAGGCTCAGCGTCTGGCCGAGGACGAGTTCCTGCCCTTTCGGGCCGCCTGGCCGCGCCTGCGCGAGGGCTACCTCGACTGGCTGGACCAGCATGAGGCCGGTGGCTGGCGCCATGCCGACAGCGAGTGCGACGCCGAGCAGCCACTGGGCACGCTCATCCTGTTCGGCCGCATGGACCGGATCGACCGCGGCAGCGACGGGCTGAAGCTGCTCATCGACTACAAGACCGAGGCCCTGCAGAAGACGCGCGATCGCATCCGCGAGCCGCTGGAGGACACGCAGCTGGCTTTCTATGCCGCCCTGCAGCCCGACGACCGCCTGCGTGCGGCCTATGTCAACGTGGGCGAGCGTGACGGCTCGCGCACCGTCGAGCAGGAGGACGTGGTGACGGTGCGCGACGCGCTGATCGAAGGGCTGCTCGACGAGCTCGGGCGCATTGCCGGCGGTGCGGCCCTGCCGGCGCTTGGGGAAGGCGCGGTCTGCGAAACCTGCGCCGCGCGCGGCCTGTGCCGCAAGGATTTCTGGGCCGAGGAGCCGACGCCATGACGCCGGCCTACGAACGCAATGGCGCGCCGGTGGCGCGCGAGGATTTCTACCGCATCGCCTGCGATCCGCAGCGTCACGTGGTCGTGGAGGCCTGTGCCGGTGCGGGCAAGACCTGGATGCTGGTCTCGCGCATCCTGCGCGCCCTGCTCGAAGGCGCGGCGCCGCAGGAAATTCTGGCCATCACCTTCACCAAGAAGGCCGCGGGCGAGATGCGCCAGCGCCTCATGGAGTGGCTGGAGGACTTCGCGCAAGCGGACGAAGAGCGTCTGCGCAAGGAGCTGCTCATCCGCGGTGTCGATGCCACGCGTGTACCCGCGCTGATCGAGCCGCTGCGCCAGCTGCATCGCAGCCTGCTGCTGCAGGGAAGGACGGTGCAGATCCGCACCTTCCACAGCTGGTTTGCGGCCCTGCTGCGCAATGCACCGATCTCGGTGCTGGAGACGCTGGGATTTCCGGCCACCTATGAGCTGCTGGAGCAGGATGCGCCGGCCATCGCCCAGCTCTGGCGACCGTTCCAGGCCCGTCTGCTGCACGAGCCCGAGTGGCGCGCCGACTACGAAGCCGTGATCGCCACGCACGGCCGCAGCCAGACCGAGAAGGCGCTCGAAGCCGCCCTGCAGCGGCGCGTGGAGTTCATGCTGGCCGACGCACTGGCGGTGGTCGAGCGCTCGGTGCCGACGGCGGCCGAACTCCATACCGAGTTTGCCGGGCTGGACGCGCCGGTGCAATGGCTGGCGCAAACCCGGGTGCGCGAACGCTGGCTGGCCCGCGCCAAGATCCTGGGGCAGGAGAAAAACAAGACCCCGCAGTCTGCGGCTGCAGACATCATCGACGCCTATGCTTTGCTCGATCAGGGGGAAGAGGCGCCAGCCCTGGATTTGTTGCGATCCGCTTTTTTTGTCAAGGACGAAGACCGCCTGACGAAGAATCTGCAGAAATTCGACGCGGCCCAGGAAGCCGAGATGGAGTTGCAGCGACTCTGTGCGGCCCAGCGGCAGCACGAGGCCTGGCTCTACCAGCAGCGCATGACCCGGCTCTCGCGCCTGCTCATCGACGAGTACGCCGCGCTCAAGCGCGAGCGCGGCTGGGTGGACATGAGCGATGTCGAGCGTGCCGCGCTGCACCTGCTCTCGGACTCTGCGCTCAGTGGCTGGGTGCAGGAACGGCTGGATGCGCGCACGCGTCACCTGCTGATCGACGAGTTCCAGGACACCAACCCCTTGCAGTGGCAGGCCCTGCATGCCTGGCTGGCCGGTTATGGTGGCAGCGGGGGCGGGGCGACGGCGCCTCGGCTCTTCATCGTCGGCGATCCCAAACAGAGCATCTACCGCTTTCGCCGCGCCGAGCCCCAGGTCTTCGAGGCGGCCAAGGGCTTTGTGCGCGAGCTGGGCGGTGAGCAGCTGAGCTGTGACCATACACGACGCAACGCGACCGAGGTGCTGACCCTGGTCAACACCGCACTCGAAGCGGCGCAGGCCGAGGGCGAGTACGCGGGCTTTCGCACGCACAGCACGGAGTCGCAGGAGGCCGGTGCCGTACTGGCGCTGCCGGCTATCCCGCGACCGGAGAAGGAGAAGAAGGAGGCTGCGACCGTGTGGCGGGACAGCCTGACCCAGCCGCGCCACACGCCCGAGGACACGCTGCGCGAACTCGAATGTCGCCAGGCTGCACGCTGGATCGCCAGCCAGATCGCGGCCGGCTTGCACCCGCGTGAGGTCATGGTGCTGGCGCGCAAGCGCGACCGCCTGACGGCCATGGAGGTCGAGCTGCGCGCGCTCGGCATTGCGGCCCTGCAGCCGGAGAAGACCGAGTTGGGCGAAGCCCCCGAGGTGCAGGACCTGGTTGCCCTCATCGACGTACTGGTGTCGCCCGCGCACGATCTCTCGCTGGCGCGCGTGCTCAAGTCGCCGCTGTTCGGCCTGTCCGACGAGGCCCTGGTCGAGATCGCGCTGCGACAGCGTGACCAGAAGATCCCCTGGTTCGACCTGTTGCAGCAGGAAGGCGGGCCGCCGGCCCTGCAGGGCGTGGGCGCGCGCCTGCGCCGCTGGCAGCAATGGGTCAGCGAGCTCCCGCCGCACGATGCGCTGGATGCGATCTACGAGGACGGCGACGTGCTGGCTCGTTTCGTGACCGCTGCGCCGCCCACGCTGCGTGCCGGCGTGCGTGCCAGGCTGCAGGCGTTGCTGTCCGCAGCCCTGCAGCTCGACGGCGGCCGTTATGCCACGCCTTACGGTCTGGTGCGGGCATTGCGTGCCGGCGGCGTGCCCGCACCGCAGGTTGCGGGGGCGGATGCTGTGCAACTGCTCACCGTGCATGGCGCCAAAGGCCTGGAGGCCGAGCTGGTGCTGCTGCTCGACACCGACGCGCCGCCCCAGCGCGCGCAGACCATGGGTGTGTTGCTGGACTGGCCCGGCGAGGCCGAGGCGCCGCTGTCCTTCATCTTTCTTGCCAGCGAAAGCCGCGTGCCGCCCAGCGTGCGTCCCGCGCTGGAGAAAGAGCAGGGCGAGCGCCAGCGCGAGGAGCTCAACGCGCTCTATGTGGCCCTCACGCGGGCCCGGCAGCGGCTGGTGTTGTCCTCGGTGCAGCCGCATGCGGACAGCGGGCGCAGCTGGTGGCAGCGATTGTGGCCTTCATGCGCGCCGCTGTCCCTGGACGGCTTGCCGGCGGCGGTGAGCGCGGTCGTGGACGACGCGACCATCGTTCTGCCTGTGCTGCCCGAGGTGCGCTTCGAGGCGCCACGCGGTGCGGTCATGGCACCAGAGGAGGACACGCCCGAGGCGCGCATCGGCCAGGCCATGCACCGCCTGCTCGAATGGGCCGCGCTGGACGCACCCGACTGGAGCGCGGCCCAGGTGCAGCGTGCCGCCGCCGAGTTCGGCCTGGACGCCGCGCAGGCACAGCAGGCCGCAGCCCTGGCGCGGCGCATCCTGCACGGCGAAGGTGCCTGGGCCTGGCATGGCGCCGAGGTGGAGTGGCAGGCCAATGAGGTGCCTGTGGTGGTGCAGGGCAGCGTGCGCCGCATCGACCGCCTGGTGCGCCGGCGCGATGGCTGCTGGTGGGCGCTGGATTACAAATCGGCCGCGCGGCCGCAGGAACACGAGGAACTGCTGGCCCAGCTGCGCGGCTACCGTGCAGCCGTGCAGGCCGCCAGCCCTGGCGACACCGTGCGTGCGGCTTTCCTGAGCGCGCTCGGACGGCTGGAAGAAATCAAGTAGAGAGCGAATGACGACATTGCAGAACAAGAAAGTCGCCGTGATCGGCGGCGGACCCGCCGGTCTGATGGCGGCCGAGGTGCTGGTCGAGGCCGGCGTGGCCGTGGATCTCTTTGACGCCATGCCCTCGGTGGGGCGCAAGTTCCTGCTCGCGGGCAAGGGCGGGCTCAACCTCACGCACGCTGAAGGTGCGGACCGTTTTGCCGAGCGCTACGGCGCGCGGCGTGCACAGATCGAGGGCCTGCTGCGTGACTTCGGCGCGCACGAGCTGCGAGCCTGGGCCCAGGCCCTGGGCATTGCCACCTTTGTCGGAACCTCGGGCCGGGTCTTCCCCCAGGACATGAAGGCCGCGCCCCTGCTGCGCGCCTGGCTGCAGCGCCTGCGCCATCCGGAACATGGCGGAAGCGGGGTGGTCTTCCACATGCGGCATCGCTGGACCGGTTGGGCCGAGGACGGCCGCACGCTGCGTTTCGACACACCGCAGGGGGAGGTCCAGGCGCAGGCCGACGCCGTGGTGCTGGCCCTGGGCGGCGGCAGCTGGGCGCGCCTGGGATCGAACGGCGCCTGGGTGCCTCTGCTGGCCGGGCGCGGTGTGGCTGTGGCTCCGCTGCTGCCGGCCAACTGCGGTTTCGACGTCGCCATGCAGCGCCCGCTGCCGCCTGAGGGACAGGCGCTGCCCGTGCAGGCGGTGTCGGCGCGCGCGGGCTGGAGCGAGTTCTTCGCCAGCCGCCATGCGGGCCATCCCTTCAAGACCGTGGCAATCTCCTTCACCGACAGCCAGGGGCGCCGCTTCGAGCGCAAGGGGGAGTTCGTGGCCACCGCCACCGGGGTGGAGGGCAGTCTGATCTATGCGGCGTCCGCCCTGCTGCGCGAGGAGATCATCCGCACCGGCCACGCCACACTGCACGTGGACCTGCTGCCGGACTGGACGGCCGAGCGTGTGCGTGCCGAGGTGCTGCACCCGCGGGGTTCACGTTCGCTCTCCAGCCACCTCAAGAGCCGGCTCGGGCTGGACGGCATCAAGAGTGCGGTGCTGCACGAGGTGCTGGGCAAGGAGGGCGTGCATGACAGCGAGATGCTCGCGCGTGCCATCAAGGCCCTGCCTTTGCACCTCCTCGCTGCGCGTCCGATCGACGAAGCCATCAGCAGCGCGGGCGGGGTACTTTTTGAAGTGCTGAACGACGACCTGATGTGCGAGGCCCTGCCCGGGGTTTTCTGCGCGGGCGAGATGCTGGATTGGGAGGCGCCGACCGGCGGCTACCTGCTCACGGCCTGTTTTGCCAGCGGCAAGCGGGCAGGCGAGGGTGTCTTGCGTCGTTTGCAGGCATGAAAAAAGCCGCTGGCGCGTGCCAGCGGCTTGCTGAATAAGGTGACGGACCTGGATCCTGGCACTGACTCCACAGTTAGGGCTGCTTGGTTCCCCACCTGACCCGGTTGGCCGCTTCACCATGCAGGGAGGCCCGTCGCTTTGTATTGTAAGGGCTGGGGTCGGAACTTAAAGCCCGCCGGTCCGGAAAATTGCGGCGATCCACACCGTAGAATCCGGCGCATGTCCTATCTCGTGCTCGCGCGCAAATACCGGCCGAAAAGCTTCACCGAAATGGTGGGCCAGGAGCACGTGGTGCGGGCCCTGGGCAACGCGCTGCAGACGCAGCGCCTGCACCATGCCTATCTGTTCACCGGCACGCGCGGCGTGGGCAAGACCACGGTGTCGCGCATCCTAGCCAAGTCGCTCAACTGCGTGGGCCCGGACGGACAGGGCGGCATCACCGACCAGCCTTGTGGCGTCTGCCAGGCCTGCACCGACATCGACTCGGGCCGTTTCGTGGACTACACCGAGCTGGACGCGGCCTCCAACCGCGGTGTGGACGAGGTCCAGTCCCTGCTGGAGCAGGCGGTCTACAAGCCGGTGCAGGGCCGCTTCAAGGTCTTCATGATCGACGAAGTCCACATGCTCTCGAACACGGCCTTCAATGCCATGCTCAAGACGCTGGAGGAGCCGCCCGAGTACCTCAAGTTCGTGCTGGCCACGACCGACCCGCAGAAGGTGCCCGTGACCGTGCTCTCGCGCTGCCTGCAGTTCAACCTGCGGCCCATGGCGCCCGAGACCGTGCTGGAGCATCTCACCCGGGTGCTGGCCGCCGAGAATGTGCCGGCCGAGCCGGGGGCGCTGCGCCTGCTGGCGCGCGCCGCACGCGGATCGATGCGCGACGCGCTCTCGCTGACCGATCAGGCCATCGCCTTCGGTTCCGGCAACCTCGAAGAGGCCACGGTGCGCCAGATGCTGGGCAGCGTGGACCGCTCCCATGTCTATACGCTGATCGATGCGCTGGCGCGCGGCGACGGCAAGACCGTGGTGGAAACCTCCGAGGCCCTGCGCGTCAACGGCCTGAGCGCGGCTTCCACACTCGAAGAGATGACCGTGGTGCTGCAGCGCATGGCCGTGCTGCAGGCCGTGCCGGACAGTGCCGACGCCTCCGATCCCGAGGCCGCGGAGACCGCGCGCCTGGCCGCGCTGCTGCCGGCCGACGAGACCCAGCTGCTCTACAGCCTGTGTCTGCATGGCCGCGGCGAGCTGGGCCTGGCACCCGACGAGTACGCAGCCCTGACCATGGTGCTGTTGCGCCTGCTGGCCTTCAAGCCCGGCGCCATGCCCTCGGGCGGTTCGTCGGAAAAAAAAACACTGAAATCGCCTGAGGCCGTCCCATCGCGTCCCCAGCCCGTGATGGCAGCTGCGCAGCCCGTGGTCCCTGCGACACGGCCCACACCGCCCTCCGTGCCCGCACCACCTGCTGCCGCTCGTCCTATCTCTGCCTCCGCAGCGGCGCCCGTAGCCCGTCCTGCTGGCGTCACGCCGCCGGGCCAGGTGCTGTCCGTGGTGGATGAAGAACATCCTGTGCAGCCCGCCAGGCCCGTGACGGCCATGCCCACCGCGCAGGTGGTGGCCGTGCCCGTGCGCGTGGCGGCCGAATCGCGTGCCGATGCACCTGCGCCCGGTGCGGTCCAGGGTACGCCCCTGGTGCCGACGGAAGAGGGCGGCTACTGGCATCAGGTCGTACGTGGCCTGATTGCCAGCGAAGCTATCACGGCGCTGGCGCGCGAACTCGCCCTGCAGTCGCAGCTGGTGGCGCGCGACGCCGACCAGTGGCTGCTGCGCGTGGAGCGCGAGTCGCTCAACTCCGCCTCCAGCCGTGAGCGTCTGCAGGCCGCCCTGCAGGCCGCGGGCCATGGCGTGACGCTGGCCGTGGAGATCGGTCGCGTGAGCGACAGTCCGGCCAAGCGCAATGCTGCCATCGCCGAAGAAAAGCAGCTCGCGGCGGAGAAGCTGATCCACGAAGACCCCTTCGTGCAGGCCATGATGCGGGACTTTGGCGCGAAAATCGTGCCCGGCAGCATCAAGCCCATCGAACCCAACGGTTCATCGAACACCCAACCGAAATAGAAGGAACTCCCATGTTCAACAAAGGACAACTCGCCGGCCTGATGAAGCAGGCCCAGGCCATGCAGGACAACCTCAAGAAGGCGCAGGAAGAGCTCGCCTTCATCGAGGTCACGGGTGAGTCAGGCGCAGGCCTGGTCAAGGTGGTCATGACCTGCAAGCACGACGTCAAGCGCGTGACCATCGATCCCAGCCTGCTGGGTGAGGACAGGGACATGCTGGAAGACCTGGTGGCCGCCGCCTTCAACGCCGCCGTGCGCAAGGCAGAGGAGACCAGCCAGGAGAAGATGGGAAAACTGACAGCGGGCATGCCGGGACTGCCGGGTGGGATGAAGTTCCCCTTCTAAGGGCTACTGCGCGGGCGTGATGCGTCGTTGCGGGGCCCGTCGGGAAATCCTCATGGACCTCAAGTCCATTCCGGTTTCCCGCCACCCGCGCCTCGCCTGACGCCCGCTCGCTACGCCCGAGACATTGCTCGCACCCTCATGTCCGACGCTCATACCCTCGATGCGCTGATCCAGGCCCTGCGCCGGCTGCCGGGCGTGGGCGTGAAGTCGGCGTCGCGCATGGCTTTTCATCTGCTGCAGCACGACCGCGAGGGAGCGCAGCTGTTGTCACGGGCCTTGCAGGAGGCGGCGACCAGCGTGCGCCATTGCACGCGCTGCCACACCTTCAGCGAGGCCGAGGTCTGCGGGACCTGCCAGGACCCGGCGCGCGATGCGAGCAAGCTCTGTGTGGTCGAGACGCCGGCGGACCAGATGGCGCTGGAGCGCACGGGGGCCTACAAGGGCCTGTACTACGTGCTCATGGGCAAGCTCAGCCCGCTCGACGGGATCGGCCCGCGTGACATCGGCATCAAGGGCCTGCTGGAGCGGGCCAGTGACGGCACGGTGCGCGAGGTCATCCTGGCGACCAACTTCACCGCCGAAGGGGAGACCACGGCACACGTGATCGCCGAAGGCCTCAAGGCGCGCGGTGTGGCCTTCACCCGGCTGGCGCGCGGCGTGCCCATCGGCAGTGAGCTCGAGTACGTGGACCTGGGCACGATCGCCCACGCCCTGGTGGACCGGCGCTGAAGGATAATCCGGCGCAGTTTTCCAGCCCCGCGACACCTTTCCCTTCCTTCCTTTTCATCCCCCATCATGACGTTTGCCCGCTTCACTCTGGCCTACTGGTGTGTCTTCATCGCCGCGCTGCTGCCCATGGCCTGCGCCATCCTGGCCAAGTCCGGCATGATGGGCAAGCCGCGCAAGGAGGGGGGCTATGACAACGACAATCCGCGTGCCTGGCTGGCCCGCCAGACCGACTGGCGCGCGCGGGCGAACGCTGCGCAGCAGAACAGCTTCGAGGCGCTGCCTTTCTTCATCGGCGCGGTCATCGTTGCGCACCTGATGGGCGCCCACCAGCTGCGGCTGGACATGCTGGCCTTCCTCTTCGTCTTCCTGCGCCTGATCTACATCATGGCCTACGTCTCGGGCATGAGCACGGCACGCTCCGTGATCTGGGCCCTGGGCCTGCTGACCAATATCGCCATCTTTTTCCTCGGCTACCACTGAGCTGCGGCGCGGCGTGCCGACGGCTTTAGGGGAAACCCGGTCGGGAGGTTTCCTGATGCACAGGTGCCGCCGCCCGGGTAGCCTTGAGGATCAGGAAATGTCATACCGGGGAGTACAACAACATGTCCGACCATCGCATCAGCCGACGGCTCTTCACGGCCGGCGCCACACTGGCCGTGGCCAGCCTGGGTGCACCAGCCCTGGCGGCCGACCCCAGGCCTGAAAAGAGCAAGGTGGCCATCGCTGTCGGTGGCAAGGCCTCCTTCTACTATCTGCCGCTGACCATCGCCGAGCAGCTCGGCTACTTCAAGGCCGAAGGCCTGGACGTCGAGATCAGCGACTTCGCCGGCGGTGCGCGTGCGCTGCAGGCCGTGGTAGGCGGCTCGGCTGACGTGGTCAGCGGGGCCTACGAGCACACCATCAATTTGCAGAACAAGGGCCAGATGTTCCAGGCCTTCGTGCTGCAGGGGCGCGCGCCCCAGATCGCGCTGGGGATCTCGAACAAGACCCTGCCGCACTACAAGACGGTGGCCGATCTCAAGGGCAAGAAGATCGGCGTCACGGCGCCGGGTTCGTCGACCAACATGATGGCCAACCTCGTGCTGGCCCGGGCCGGCCTCAAGGCCAGTGATGTGAGCTTCATCGGCGTGGGCACCTCGGCGGGGGCGCTCACAGCCCTGCGCTCGGGGCAGATCGACGCCATCTGCAACATCGACCCGGTCATGACCATGCTGGAGCAGAAGGGCGATGTGCGCGTGGTCTTCGACACCCGCACGCTCAAGGGCACGCGCGAGGTCTTCGGCGGCCCCATGCCTGCGGGCTGTCTCTACGCGCCGCTGGACTTCGTGCAGAAGAACCCGGCCACGGCCCAGGCCCTGACCCATGCCATGGTGCACGCGCTCAAATGGCTCCAGACCGCCGGCCCGAGCGACATCATCAAGACCGTGCCCGAGTCCTACCTGCTGGGCGACCGTGGCCTCTACCTGGCGTCCTTCGACAAGGTGCGCGAGGCGCTGGCCATCGACGGCATGTTCCCCGAAGAGGGTGGGAAGACGGCCTTGCGTGCCCTGGCCAGCTTCGACAGCACGCTCAAGGCCGACCGGATTGACCTGGGCAAGACCTGGACCAACCAGTTCGCGGCCCGGGCCAAGGCGCGTTTCAAGGCCTGAGGGCCGTCGAGTCGCCGTGTGTCGCCGCTGGCGGCAGGCCAGGGCGCTCAGGCATTTCCAAGAACGTATCGAAACCGGGAGACACCATGATCCATACTCTTTACCGCGGCGGGCTGCTGATCCTCGTCGCCCTGCTCGCTGCCTGTGGCAGCAGCTCGATCGGCCCTGAACGCGACATCAACGACCCGACCAATTCCCTGGTCTTCGCCTATGTAGACATGAGCGAGGCGCCGACCAAGATCGACGGCGCCAGTCTCAAGCCGCAGGGCGAGGAAGGCTACTGGCACATGAACGTGGCCAAGGACGGTCAGCTGCTGAGCCAGCCCTATCTGCCTCCGGGGTCCTACCAGCTGTCCCAGCTCGATGGCTCGGGCTTCTTCGCGGGCAACAACGTCTACCGTTTCCCGGCCTATGGCCGCAACGAGACCGCCGTGCGTATCCAGAAGCCCGGCATCTACTTCCTCGGTTCCTACCGCTACGCCAAGGTCAAGACCGGCTTCTTCGAGGGCGGCAAGTTCGCGATCGAGCGCACGAACAAGCCTTCCGAGCTGGAGCTCCTGCAGCGTCTCGAAAAGGAGGACTGGGTCAAGGGCACACAGTGGGAGGCCCGCATCCGCACCCGCATGGCCGAGCTGAGGAAGAAATGATGATCCGGGTGCAACATCGTCTGGCGCCGATGTGCCGCCTGATCTGGGTGGGCATTGCCGCCCTCTTGCTGACGGCTTGCGTGCCGACCAGCCGCATCCAGCCTGTTGAGAAACTGGCCGATCTGCCCTCGGGGGAGGTTGTGCTGGTCGGACGGATCGAGCTCGATCCTCCGCTCAAGCCCGGCGAGCAGAAGCTGAGCCCGCGTTACGCCGAGTACGAGCGCCTGGCCATGGTGATCGTGGGCGAGGACCTGCGCGAGATCGATCGCCCGGCCCTGGGCGATATGAAACAGCGCATCAACGCGACCTTCGGTGAGCATTTCTTCGTCAACCACCCGGCCCGGCCCTTCTACATCCTCAAGACCTGGGTGGTGATGCGGGCGGAGATCAAGGTCGTGTCCCCGAACGCGCGCACGGACGATGGTGTGGCGCCATTGCAGGGTCTGTTCCGCGTCGACGTGAAGCCCGGAGACCAGGCGGTCTACATCGGCACCATCCGCTACCACCGCGACGAGTTCTTCGGCACCACCCGGGTGGTGGTGCGTGACGACTACGCCAGCGCGAACGCCGAGTTCCAGCGCCGTTTCGGTCGCACCATGACCTTGCGCAAGTCGCTGGCCGTCCCGGTGCGGCCCTGAGCCCACGCCATGACGGACCCCGTGGCGCACGCCCTCGAGCTGCTGGGCATCACCTGCATCTTCCCCTCATCGCAGGGTGGGACGTCCTACACGGCGGTGGCCGATACCACGCTGCGCGTGGCCGCCGGCGAGTTCGTCTCGGTGGTGGGCCCCACGGGCTGCGGTAAATCGACGCTGCTCAATGTGGGCGCGGGTCTGCTGGCGCCGAGTGCGGGCGAGGTGCGCGTCTTCGGTGAGCCCTTGCATGGGCTGAACCGGCGCGCCGGCTACATGTTCCAGGCCGAAGCCCTGCTGCCCTGGCGCAGTGCGCTGGACAATGTGCTGCTGGGCCTGCAATACCGCGGTGTGCCCGAGGCCGAGGCGCGGGCCCAGGCCGAGGATTGGCTGGCGCGCGTGGGCCTGGCCGGCTTTGGCGACCGCTACCCGCACCAGCTCTCGGGCGGCATGCGCAAGCGCACGGCCCTGGCCCAGACCCTGGCGCTGGACCCGGACATCATCCTCATGGACGAGCCCTTCAGTGCGCTGGATGTGCAGACGCGCCAGCTGATGGAAAACGAGGTGCTGGATCTCTGGAGCGCGAAGAAAAAGGCTGTGCTCTTCATCACGCATGATCTCGATGAGGCCATTGCCATGAGTGACCGTGTGGTCGTGCTCTCGGCCGGTCCGGCCACGCGCCCCATCGGTGAATTCGGCATCGACCTGCCGCGCCCCCGCAATGTGGCCGAAGTACGCAACACACCGCGTTTCGTCGAGCTGCATCGTCAGATCTGGGATGTGCTGCGCGAGGAGGTGCTCAAGGGCTACCAGCAGCAGCTGAGGAGGGCGGCATGACGCTCTGGCAGCTGATCAGGCCACGGGCCGGCAATCTGCGCTGGTGGCAGCTCGGCGTGCTGCTGGCCTTTCTGGGTCTGTGGCAGCTGGCCTCGCGCGATGCCAAGCTGGCCTTCTTCCTGGGCGATCCCGTGCAGGTGGCCGGGCGCATCTGGTCCTGGTTCCTGCCCTGGGCCGTGGCGCCCAATGCCCTGTTTCCCGACGGGCTGAGCGGCAATGCCGATATCTACCGCCATCTCGGGACCACCTTGCTGGAGACTTTCCTGGCCTTCGGCATCGGCACCGTGCTGGGTCTGGTCTGCGGGCTCTGGCTGGCGCTCTCGCCCATGGCCAGCGCCATCCTCGACCCCTACATCAAGGCGGCGAATGCCATGCCGCGCGTGATCCTCGCGCCGATTTTTGCCATGTGGTTCGGCCTCGGGATCTGGAGCAAGGTGGCGCTGGCGGTCACGCTGGTCTTCTTCATCGTCTTCTTCAACGTCTACCAGGGTGTGCGCGAGGTCAGCCCGGTGGTGCTGGCGAATGCGCGCATGCTGGGCGCCAATCAAAGGCAGTTGCTGCGCACCGTCTACCTGCCCAGCGCCACGGCCTGGGTCTTTTCCAGCCTGCATACCTCGGTGGGGCTGGCCTTTGTCGGGGCGGTGGTGGGCGAGTACCTGGGCTCGGCGCGCGGCGTGGGCTACCTGATCCTGCAGGCCGAGGGAACCTTCGACGTGAACACCGTCTTCGCGGGCATCGTGGTGCTGACGGCCTTTGCGCTGCTGCTCGACGGCCTGGTCGGGCGTATCGAGCGGCGCCTCATGAAGTGGCAGCCGCGCGCGGGCGAGACCGAGAAGCTCTGAGCGCTGCCAGTCGGCACGGCCTCAAAGGAAGACGATGACCTTGTCGCCAGCTTTGAAGACGGCCTTCTCGCTGACCTTGTTCCAGCGTGCCACCGAACTGACGGGCAGGCGGTAGCGCTGCGCGATATTGGCGACGGTGTCGCCCTTGCGGCCCACCTTGAGCACAGTGCGTCGCGGTGCGCCGGCCTTGCGCGGCACATGTTCACGCGCCAGGTGCAGCTGACCGTTGTCGGCGATGCGTTCGGTCACGTCGCGCTCCTGGCTGGCCGGACGCGGCACCAGCAGGGTGGAGCCGGCGCGGATCAGCATGCGCGGCGGGATGCGGTTGACATAGCGCAGGTCGGCCTCGCTCATCTTCACGCGCCGCGCAGCCTCCTCGGGCTTCATGGTGGTCGGGGCGATCCAGACCGTCCAGCTCGACAGCCGGTCACCCGCATAGGCGTCGAGGTTGCGCTGGAAGATCTCGGCGTTGTCCCAGGGCAGCAGGATCTGCGGCGTGCCTGCAGCCAGGATGACCGGGCGGTGCAGCGAAGGGTTGAGTGCCTTGAAGTCCTCCAGCCGCACCTCGGCCAGCTTGGCGGCCAGGGCCACGTCGATGTCGCGGGTGATGGTGACGGTGTCGAAATAGGGGTGGTTATCGATGACCGGCAGCCTGACGTTGAACTTGCCAGGGTCGGCCACGATGTTCTTCATGGCCTGCAGCTTGGGAATGTAATAGCGCGTCTCCATGGGCATGCTCAGGTCCAGGTAGCCTGTGCCCTTGTTGAGTCGCCTGTTCTTGGCGATGGCGCGGCCCACGCTGCCTTCGCCCCAGTTGTAGGAGGCCAGGGCCAGGTGCCAGTCGCCGAACATGCCGTAGAGGCGCTCCAGATAGTCGAGCGCAGCGCGCGTGGAGGCCAGCACGTCACGCCGGTCGTCGCGAAAGGCGTTCTGTTTGAGCTGGTAGAGCTTGCCTGTGCTGGGGATGAACTGCCACATGCCGGCAGCGCGCGCATGCGAGTAGGCCTGTGGGTTGTAGGCACTCTCGATGAAGGGCAGCAGGGCCAGTTCGGTCGGCAGGCCGCGACGCTCGATCTCCTCGACGATATGGAAGAGGTACATGCGCGAACGCTCCGCCATGTTCTCCAGATCCTGGGGACGCGCCGCATACCACTGCTCGCGGCCCGGCACCAGGGGGCTGTCGAGATCGGGCATCGCGAAACCGCTGCGGATGCGTTCCCAGAGATCGGCCGGCGGCGTGAGGGCGATGACCTTGCGCTGCGCGGGTTCGAGTGCTGTGATCGGGGTGAGTTCACCCTGGGGATAGACGGGGCGATGCAGGCTGAAGCCGGACGCGGCAGGCGCCGCGTCGTCGCGGGCCGGGGAGGTGGAAGAGGGAGTGTCAGAGGAAGCGCTGGGACCGGGGGCCAGGCTGGCGCAGCCAGCCAGCAGTAACAGGAGGGCCGCAAGGCCGGCAGTGCGAAACAGTTTCATCGGAAGTCGTTTTTCCAGAGTCGCAGGGCGGCAAAGATGCCGGCCTCGTCATGGGCCTGCGCCCGGGGGTGCACGGCCTGCACGACGGCAGGCTGGCGGGTGCGCAGGAAGGGGTTGATGTCGCGCTCGACGGCGAGGGTCGAGGGCAGGGTGGGTTGCTGCCGGGCGCGCAGGCTTTCGCAGTGCTGCGCATACTGCCGCAGCGCCATGTTGCCAGGCTCGACGGCACGGGCAAAGCGCAGATTGCTCAGCGTGTATTCATGGGCGCAGCACACGCGGGTGCTGCCGGGCAGGGCCGCGAGCTTGTCGAGCGAGGCCAGCATCTGCGCGGGCGTACCTTCGAAGAGACGGCCGCAACCGCCGGAGAAGAGCGTGTCGCCGCAGAAGAGCACGGGCGCACCGTCGACGTCCGGACAGTACCAGGCGATGTGGCCGGCCGTGTGGCCCGGTACATCGAGCACCTCGAAGCGCAGTCCCAGCAGATCCAGCGCATCGCCCTCGCTGTAGCGCTGCAGCGGTTCGGGCATCTCCTCGCCGGCCGGGCCGTGCACCGTGGCGCCCGTCGCGGCGCGCAACTCGGCGACGCCGCCCACATGATCAGCATGGTGGTGTGTGACTAGAATCGCCTGGAGTTGCAGGTGTTGGGCCTGCAGCGCCTGCAGCACCGGTTGTGCATCACCGGGGTCGACGACGAGAGCCTGGTGGCCGTCATGCAGCATCCAGATGTAGTTGTCGTCGAAGGCGGGCAGTGGAAGCAGGGTCATGAATGCCGGAATTATAGGTTTGCAGGACTGGTTCGAGAGTCCCGCGGGGGCTTATCTGTTGGCGTGGGAGCAACAGAAACTCGATCTCGCGGTCGTCGACATCTTCGGCTACCACGCCCTGCAGCTGGGCCTTCCCGCGCTCGATGCGCTCGCCGCCAACCGCATGCCACATCGCTGGCTTGCCACGGCCGAGGGCGTGCACAGCTCGCGCGCCGCCTTGCAGGCGGATTACGCGGCGCTGCCCTTTCCCGAGTCGAGTCTGGATCTGGTGGTGTTGCCGCATGCACTGGACAGCCATGTCGATCCGCATGCGGTGCTGCGCGAGGTCGCGCGTGTGCTCGTGCCCGGCGGGCGGGTGGTGGTCAGCGGCTTCAACCCCGCCAGCCTGTGGGGATTACGCCAGGGCTGCGAGCACCTGTGCCGGCGCTTCGACGTAGGCAAGCCGCTGCTGCCGCAAGGATTGGACTTCATTGGTTCACGCCGTCTGCGTGACTGGCTGCGCCTGCTGGACTTCGAGGTCGAGACCGGCGGCTACGGTTGTTATCGCCCGCTGCTGGCCAGCGACAAGTGGCTGCAGCGCTGGCGCTGGATGGACCGGGCCGGCGCGCGCTGGTGGTCGTTCTTCGGCGCGGCCTACGTGCTGGTGGCGGTCAAGCGTGTGCATGGCGTGCGTCTGCTCGAGCCGGCCTGGCGCAAGGCCGGCAGCAAGGCGGCGGCTACGGTGCCGCTGGCGCGGCGTGGCAGCAGCGACAATCCCCTGTCCATGAAACAGGAACGACACGAGTGAACACGGTTGAGATCTATACCGACGGGGCCTGCAAGGGCAACCCGGGCCCCGGCGGCTGGGGCGTGCTGCTGAAGTCCGGCGGCGTGGAGAAGGAGCTGTTCGGGGGGGAGCGCGAGACCACCAACAACCGCATGGAGATGATGGCCGTGATCCAGGCGCTCGAAGCCCTCAAGCGACCCTGTCACGTCATCCTGCATGCCGACAGCCAGTACGTGCTCAAGGGCATCAATGAATGGCTCGCGGGCTGGAAGGCCCGGGGCTGGAAGACCGCTGCGAAGCAGCCGGTCAAGAACGTGGACCTGTGGCAGCGCCTGGATGCACTGGTCACCGGCGCGGGTCACCGCATCGAGTGGCGTTGGGTCAAGGGGCACGATGGCGACCCGGGCAACGAGCGCGCCGATGCCCTGGCCAATCGCGGCGTGGAGCAGGTTCTGTAAAGTTCTGCAAAGCCAGGGTTTGGGGAGCAGAGCCTGCGTAGCTACCCGCATGCGGAGCGGGCGACAGGCTGCTACAGTCGGCGGAGTTCAGCTCCCCCAGGACACCACCGGTGTCCGCTGCCTGTTTGTTATCCATGGCTTCCAAAATTCTTTATCCGGTGATCGCCGCCGTCGGCATCGCGACGGCCTCGGGCGCCGCCTGGTGGTTCCAGAATCGCAGTACGGCGAATGCGCCGGCACCGGCCGGTTCGGCCGCGCGCGGCAATGGCGCAGATCCTTCGCGTCCTGTCACGGTCGAAGCGGTGCGGGTCAAGGTGATGAAGCTCACCGATGATGCCCAGTCCGTGGGCAGCCTGCGCTCGCGCCAGAGCGTGATGCTGCGCCCCGAGGTCAGCGGTCGCGTGGTGCGGCTCAACTTCAGGGATGGCGAGCGCGTGCGCCAGGGGCAGCTGCTGGTGCAGTTCGATGACCAGCTGCAGCAGGCCCAGATCAAGCAGAGCCAGGCCGAACTCTCGATCGCGCAGGCCAACCACAAGCGCAACGAGGAGCTGCTGGCGCAGAACTTCGTGAGCCAGCGCTCGCTGGACGAGAGTGCGGCCAATCTGGAAGTGGCGCAGGCCAAGCTCGCACTGGCAAAGGCTACGGCCGACCGGCTCCGGATCATCGCGCCGTTTGACGGTATTGCCGGCATCCGCAATGTCAACGTGGGCGACTACCTCAAGGACGGCACCGACATCGTCAACCTCGAGGACATCGACACGGTCTACGTGGACTACCGCCTGCCCGAGCGCTACCAGACCCAGGTGAAGGCCGGGCAGCGCGTCTCGGTGGAGCTCGACGCGCTGCCCGGTCGCAGCTTCGAGGCGCGGGTACAGGCGGTCGACCCGCTCATCGATGCCAATGGCCGCTCCATCGGTGTGCGCGCCAGCATCCCCAATCGCCAGCTGCTGCTGCGTCCGGGCATGTTCGCGCGCGTCAACACGCTGTTCGGCGTACGCGAGCGCGCCCGTGTCGTGCCCGAGGAAGCCATCGTGCCGCAGGGCGGCCGCCAGTTCGTCATCAAGCTCGTGCCGGGGCCGGACAACGACACCCTGGTTTCGCGCCGGGTCGAGGTCAAGGTGGGCATTCGCCGCCCGGGCCAGGTCGAGATCGTCGAGGGCCTGCAGGAAGGTGACACCGTGGTCACGGCCGGCCAGCAGCGTCTGCAACGCGATGGCAGCCCGGTCAAAGTGCTGGAACTCAACCGTCCCGCGGCCGGCTGATCCGGAGGCCACATGCAACTGCCTGAGATCTCGATCCGCCGCCCGGTCTTTGCGACTGTGCTTTCGCTGCTCGTGCTGCTGATCGGAGCGGTCAGCTTCCTGCAATTGCCAGTGCGCGAGTACCCCAAGATCGACGAGCCCGTGGTGACGGTGACCGTGCGCTACGCCGGCGCCTCGGCCGAGGTGGTGGAGTCGCAGATCGCCAAGCCGCTGGAAGACTCGATTGCCGGCATCGATGCGGTGGACGTGATCACCTCGATCTCGCGTGCCGAGCAGGCCCAGATCACGGTGCGTTTCCGCCTTGAAAAGGATGCGGACGCTGCCGCAGCCGAGGTGCGTGACCGCACTTCGCGGGTGCGCAACAGGCTTCCGCAGACCATCGACGAACCGGTGATCGCCAAGGTCGAGGCGGACGCCTTCCCCGTGATCTGGCTGGCTTTCTCCAGCGACACGCACAACGCGCTGCAGCTCAACGAGATGATCAACCGCCTGGTCAAGCCGCGCTTGCAGACGGTGACCGGTGCTGCCGATGTGCGCATCTTCGGCGAACGCAAGTACGCCATGCGCGTCTGGCTGGACCCGGACCGCCTCGCGGCCTACAAGCTGACCACCCAGGATGCCGAGGACGCCTTGCGTCGCAGCAATCTGGAGGTGCCGGCCGGGCGCATCGAGAGCCGGCAGCGCGAGTTCTCGGTCTCGTCCAACACCGACCTGCGCACGCCCCAGCAGTTTGGCGAGATCGTGATCCGCACGGTCAACGGCTTTCCCGTCAAGCTGCGCGACGTGGCGCGCATCGAGGAGGGAGCGGCCGAAGAGCGTACCTCGGTGCGCCTCAATGGCCGCCCGGCGATTGCCACCGGCGTGATCCGCCAGGCCACGGCCAACCCGCTGGAACTGAGCGCCGGCGTGCGCGCCATGCTGCCCAAGCTGCAGGCTGACCTGCCTGCGGGCGTGAGCATCACCGTGGCCAACGACAACTCGGTCTTCATCGACCGCTCGATCAAGAACGTGTTCCAGACCATCGTCGAGGCCGTGGTGCTGGTGGCGCTGGTGATCTTCGTCTTCCTGCGCACCCTGCGTGCTTCCATCATTCCCATCGTCACCATCCCCGTGAGCCTGGTGGGGGCCTTCGCGCTCATGGCACTGGCCGGTTTCTCGATCAACACGCTGACCTTGCTGGCCCTGGTGCTGGCCATTGGCCTGGTGGTGGACGACGCCATCGTGGTGCTGGAGAACATCTACCGCCACATCGAGGAGGGGCTGGACCCTTTCAGCGCGGCCATCAAGGGCGCGCGCGAGGTCGGCTTTGCCGTGGTGGCCATGACGCTCACGCTGGCTGCCGTGTACGCGCCGCTGGCCTTCACGCCAGGGCGTACGGGCCGCCTGTTCGTGGAGTTCGCGCTGGCGCTGGCGGGCGCGGTGGTGGTCTCGGGTTTCATCGCACTCACGCTCTCGCCCATGATGTGCTCCAAGCTGCTGCGGCACAACCCCAAGCCGGGTGTCTTCGACCGCACCATGGAACGCTGGCTCACCGCGCTGAGCACGGGTTACGAGAACCTGCTGCGCCGTGTGCTGGCGATGCGCTGGGTGGTGCTGCTGGGCATGGGTGTGGTGATCGCGGCGATCGCGCTCATCCTGCCGGGCATGAAGAGCGAGCTGGCACCGCTGGAAGACCGCGGTGTGGTGCTCAATGTGGTCAATGCGCCGGACGGTTCCACGCTGGACTACACCGACCGCTACGCCAGCGCCATCGAGACCATCGGCAAGGACTTCCCAGAGTTCGATCGCATCTTTGTCGTGGCGGGCAACCCCACGGTGAGCCAGGCCAGCGTGTCCATGCGGGCCGTGGACTGGGACGAGCGCAAGCGCACCACGCTGGAGATGGCGCGCGAGATGCAGCCGCGCATCAGCATGCTGCCCGGCGTGTCGGCGTTCCCGATCACGCCGCCCTCGCTGGGCCAGGGCTTCCGCGAGCGGCCGGTGAACTTCGTGATCCTGACCTCCGAAAGCTACGAGGACCTGAACCAGGTCACGCGTCAGTTTCTCGACGAGATCGCCAAGAATCCGGGCATCCAGGGGGCCGACGTGGACCTGCGCCTGAACAAGCCCGAGCTCAAGATCGACGTCAACCGCGAGAAGGCGGCCGACCTGGGTGTGGGCGTGGACACGGTGGCGCGTGCCATCGAGACCATGCTGGGGGGCAGGCTCGTGACACGTTACAAGCGCGAGGGCGATCAGTACGACGTGATCGTGCAGACCCAGTCGGCGGGGCGTGACACGCCCGACGACATCGAGCGCATCTTCGTGCGTGGCCGCAACGACGCCATGATTCCGCTGGCTTCGCTGGTCACCGTCAAGGAATCCGTGGCCCCGCGCGAGCTGAACCACTTCAGCCAGCGCCGCGCCGTGACCATCACGGCCAATCTGGCACCGGACTATTCGCTGGGCCAGGCACTGGACTTCCTGGACGGGGTGGCCAAGCGCGTGCTCAAGCCCGGTTACACCACCGATCTCAACGGCACCTCGCGTGAGTTCCGCAACTCCCAGGGCTCGCTGACCATCGTCTTCATCCTCGCGCTGCTCTTCATCTTCCTGGTGCTGGCGGCGCAGTTCGAGAGCTTTGTCGACCCCTTCGTGATCATGCTCTCGGTGCCGCTGTCCATGATCGGCGCGCTGCTGGCGCTCAAGGTTACGGGCGGCTCGCTCAACGTGTATTCGCAGATCGGTCTGATCACGCTCGTGGGGCTGATCACCAAGCACGGCATCCTGATCGTCGAGTTCGCCAACCAGATGCGCGAGCAGGGCATGGAGACCATGGAAGCCGTGGTCAAGGCGGCCGGCCAGCGCCTGCGTCCCATCCTCATGACCACCGGTGCCATGGTGCTGGGCGCCGTGCCGCTGGCGCTGGCCACCGGTGCGGGTGCCGAGAGCCGCGTGCAGATCGGCTGGGTCATCGTCGGTGGCATGACGCTGGGCACGCTGCTGACCATCTTCGTTGTGCCGACCATGTACACCCTGCTGGCCCGCCGGCACGCGCCCGGGGCCGACAAACGCGCGGTCAGCGAGGCGGGCGCGCACGACGCCGGGCTGATCGCCAAGTAAGCGCCGAAACGGTTTGTACTTGAGAAAAGGGGTGTGAACCACCCCGTGCCATGTCGCACAATCGTCGACATGAGCCTGCAAGCTACCGATGATCCGGGCCTGAGCGCTGCTGAAGCGGCAAGGCGACTGGCCCAGGATGGCCCCAATGCCCTGCCGGGCGACGGGGGCCGCAGCTGGTTGCACATCCTGCGCGAGACCGTGCGCGATCCCATGTTTGCCCTGCTGCTCGCCGCGGCCGGTCTGTATCTGCTCCTGGGCGAGTTACAGGAGAGCCTGAGCCTGGGCCTGATGGTCTGCGTGGTGATCGGGCTGACGCTGTACCAGGAGGGCAAGACCGAGCGTGCCATCCAGGCCCTGCGCGACCTGTCCAGCCCACGGGCGCGCGTGATCCGCGACGGCCAGGCGCTGACCGTGGCCGGTCGCGAACTGGTGCGTGGCGACCTCATCCTGCTGGCCGAGGGTGACCGCATCGCGGCCGATGCCGAGCTGCTCTCGGCGGGCGAGCTTCAGGTGGACGAATCGCTGCTCACGGGCGAGTCGTTGCCGGTCAGCAAGAGCGCAGACGGGGTGTCGGCGCTGCACGCCGGCACGCTGGTGGTGCAGGGGCAGGGTCTCGCGCGCGTGAGCGCCACCGGGCCGCGCAGCCAGATGGGGCAGATCGGCCGGGCGTTGCAGACGGTGCGGGCCGAGGAGTCGCCGCTGCGGCGACAGACGCGCAATCTGGTGCACCGACTGGCCTGGCTGGGCCTGCTGTTGTGTCTGACGCTCGTGCTGCTGCAGGGCCTGTTGCGCGGTGACTGGTTGCAGGCCCTGCTGGCCGGCATTGCGCTGGCGATCGCGATGATGCCGGAGGAGTTCACGGTGGTGTTGACCGTGCTGCCGGCCCTGGGCGCCTGGCGCCTGTCACGCGAGCAGGTTCTGACGCGACGCATCGCCGCGATCGAAACCCTGGGTGCGACCTCGGTTCTGTGTGTGGACAAGACGGGTACGCTGACTCAGAACCGCATGCGTGTGGCCAGCCTCTACGCCGGTGACGCCGAACTGGCGCTGGATGTGCCTTCACACGGCGAGCTGCCGGAGGATTTCCATGCGCTCCTCGAGTACGCCATCCTGGCCAGCCGCACCGATCCTTACGACCCGATGGAGCAGGCTTTTCACGCCCTGGGCCAGCAGTTCCTGGCACAGACCGAGCATCTGCACCGGGACTGGGCGCTGGTGCAGGAATACGCGCTCACGCCGGAGCTGCGGGCCATGGCCCATGTCTGGCGGGGCGATGCGCCCGGTGAGCACGTGGTGGCCGCCAAGGGCTCACCGGAAGCCATCGTCGACCTCTGCCAACTCGATCCGAAACGTCAGGCGACGGTGGCCGCCGCCGCGGATGCGATGGCTGCACGGGGCCTGCGCGTGCTGGGCGTGGCGCGGGCGCGGCATCCAGGGCCGCCCTGGCCGGCAGGTGAGCACGACTTCGATTTCGCGTTCGTCGGCCTGCTGGGCCTGGCCGACCCTTTGCGCGAGGAGATTCCCCAGGCCGTGCGGGAATGCCGCGAGGCTGGCATCCGCGTGGTGATGATCACGGGCGACTATCCCGTCACCGCGCGCGCCATCGCACGCCAGGCCGGCCTGACGGAGGGCACGGTCCTGCTCGGCGATGAGATGGAGCGCCTGTCGGACGTTGAGCTGCAGCAGCGTCTGCAGACGACGAGCATCTGCGCGCGCATCGCGCCCACCCAGAAGCTGCGCATCGTGCAGGCCCTGCAGGCCGGGGGGGCGGTGGTGGCCATGACGGGCGATGGTGTCAACGACGCCCCGGCACTCAAGGCGGCCCATGTGGGCGTGGCCATGGGGGGCGCGGTACCGATGTGGCGCGTGAGGCGGCAGCCATCGTGCTGGTCGACGACAACTTTGCCTCCATCGTGCGCGCCGTGCGCCAGGGGCGGCGTATCTTCGCCAATCTGCGCAAGTCCATGAGCTACATCATGGCGGTGCACGTGCCGATCGCCGGCATGGCCCTGCTGCCGCTGCTGCTGGGCTGGCCCATCGTGCTCTTCCCCATGCACATCGCCCTGCTGGAGCTGGCCATCGATCCGGCCTGTGCCATGGTGTTCGAGAGCGAGCCGGCTGACGAGGATGTGATGCGCCAGCCGCCGCGCGACCCGGCCACTCCGCTGTTTGCCGGCAGCACGCTGGTGCAGGCCGTGCTCCAGGGCCTGGGGGTGCTGGCGGCGGTGCTGGGCACTTATCTCTGGGGGACTCAGCAGCTGGACGAAGTGCAGGCGCGATCGCTGGCTTTCAGCACCCTGGTGCTGGGCAATCTGGCGCTGATCCTGTCCAACCGGGCCGGCGCCCGCGGCCTGTGGGCCGCCTTGCGCGTGCGCAACCGCATGCTCTGGGTGGTGACGGCCTTCACGCTGGGGCTGCTGGCCCTGGCGCTCTACCTGCCGCCGCTGGCGGCCGTGCTGCGCATGACGCCGCTGGGGCCGGACTTGCTGGGCGTGGCGCTGCTGGCGGCAGGGCTCTGCCTGCTGTGGTTCGAGGGGATCCGGCGGATGGCGCGGCGCCTGGCCCGGGCGCGTGGCTGATCAGATCACGCCGTCGAACATCATCACATCCACCTCGTCGCCGACGGCGACGTTGCCCTGGTGGTGATGCAGCACGATCAGGCCATTGCCCTGGACCATGGAGCTCAGCACGCCGGAGCCCTGGTTGCCGGTGGTGCGGACCTCCAGCGTGCCGTCGGGCGCCGTGCTGACCCGTCCGCGCTGGTACTCGGTCCGCCCCGGCTTCTTGCGCATGGGCTCCAGGCTGCGCGCGCGCAGCAGCGGCACGGGCGCGGCCTGGCAGCCCATCATCTTCAGCAGGGCGGGGCGCACGAAGGCGAGGAAGGTCACCATCACGGCCACCGGGTTGCCGGGCAGGCCGAAGAGCACGCAGGGATGGGTGCCGCTGTTGATGCGCCCGACCGCCATGGGCCGGCCCGGGCGCATGGCGATGCGCCAGAAGGCCACATCGCCGAGCTGCTTCATCATGGTCTTGGTGTGGTCGGCCTCGCCCACGCTGACACCGCCGCTGGTGATGATGGCGTCGGCCTCGGCGGCGGCGCGGCGGAAGGTGGCCTCGAGCTTCTGGGGCTCATCACCGACGACGCCATAGTCCAGCACCTCGATGCCCAGCCGCGTGAGCAGGCCGAAGACGGTGTAGCGGTTGCTGTCGTAGACCGCTCCTTCGCGCGGTGCCTCGCCCAGACTCAGGATCTCGTCGCCGGTGGAGAAATAGGCCACCTTGAGGCGGCGCCACACCTGCACCGTGGGGATGCCCAGGCTGGCCGCCAGGCCCAGCGCCGCCGGCGACAGGCGTGTGCCGGCGCGTAGCGCCGGCTGCCCCTGCATGACGTCCTCGCCCTTGAGGCGGCGGTTGTCGCCGGGCTGCAGCAGGCCCGCGGGTATGGTGATCTGCTCGCCGCTTTGCTGTACGAATTCCTGCGGCACCACGGTGTCCAGACCGGTGGGCATGATCGCGCCCGTCATGATACGCACGCACTGGCTGGGACCCACCTGGCCAGCCCAGGCCTTGCCGGCCAAGGCCGTGCCCACGGGCTGGAGCGTGAGCGGTGCGTCCGCGCGCAGCTGGGCGCCGGCGAAGGCGTAGCCATCCATGGCCGAGTTGTCGTGGGGTGGCACGCTGACCGGGGAAATCACATCCTGGGCCAGCACGCGGTCCAGGGCCTGGAAGAGCGGCAGGTCCTCGGTCTCGCGCACGGGCTCGACCAGGCGTGCGAGGAAGTCGTTGACCGCCTGGGCGCTCAATGCCTGCGGGTCATAGCCCTGCAGCTCGGCGGCGATCTGCTCGATGCTTTTCATGCCCTCAGGAGTTTTCGAGTTGCTTGAGTTCGGCCAGGGTGTTGGCGTTGGCAAAGGCCAGCGGGTCGTCGCCGGCCTGGTCGAAGGGCACGACTACGGTGGAGTGCTGCGCCGTCCAGCCGTCGATCTTGCGGCCACCGCCTTGCGTGAACCGGGTCAGGCTCTCGAGCAGATCCACCTTGAGCAAACAGAACACAGGCTGGGTACGCACCTTGAGCTGGCCCTGTTCGTCGCGCTCGGGGCCGGCGGCCATGGCGATCTCGGCGCCTTCGCGCTCCAGGGCCGCGCCGAGGCGCGCCACGAGGTCCAACGGGAAGCGTGGGGTGTCGCAGGGCACGGTGACCAGATAAGGCGTCTCGCAGCGCTCCAGCCCGGTGAGGAAGCCGGCCAGCGGGCCGGCGTAGTCGGCCAGCACATCTGGCCAGACTTCGACCCCGAAGGACTCGTAGGCCGACAGGTTGCGGTTGGCGTTGATCATGACCGAGCCCACCTGCAGCTGCAGGCGCATGAGCGTGTGCAGGGCCAGGGGCATGCCGTTGAAGTTCTGCAGACCCTTGTCCACACCGCCCATGCGGCTGCCGCGGCCGCCGGCGAGGATGAGGCCGGTGATGTCTTGTGCTGGGATCATGTTCAACCGCCGATGTAGCTCATTTCAACGCGACGCTGCGGCGGCTGACCGAGTTCGGGCGGCTGCAGGCTGCGCAGTTCCGAATAGCGGTCGTCGCGCGCGCCCCAGATGTGGCCGATGGCCGACTCGATGTCGGCATCGCTGGCACCACCGCGAATCAACGTACGCAGATCGTGGCCCTGGGTCGCGAAGAGGCAGAGGTAGAGCCGGCCTTCGGTGGAGAGACGGGCGCGGTTGCAGTCGCCGCAGAAGGCATGCGTGACGCTGCTGATCACGCCGATTTCCCCGAGGGCCGGGTCGTGCCGGCCGTCGGGGCCCGCGTAGCCCCAGCGCTCGGCCGTTTCGCCCGGCGCACTGGGTTCGAGCTGCACCAGGGGCAGCTCGGCGTGGATCTTTTTGACCACGTCGGCCGAAGGCAGCACCTCGTCCATGCGCCAGCCGTTGGTGGCACCCACGTCCATGTATTCGATGAAGCGCAGGACCATGCCTGTGCCGCGGAAGTGGCGCGCCATGGGCAGGATCTCGTGCTCGTTGGTGCCGCGTTTGACCACCATATTGATCTTGACCGGCCCCAGTCCGGCCTCGCGCGCGGCGGCGATGCCTTCGAGCACGTCCTGCACGGGGAAGTCCACGTCGTTCATGCGCCGGAACACGGCATCGTCCAGGCCGTCCAGGCTCACGGTCACGCGCTGCAGGCCGGCGTCCTTGAGCGCGCGGGCCTTGCGGGCCAGCAGGGAGCCGTTGGTCGTCAGGGTGAGGTCCAGCGGCTCGCCATCCACGGTGCGCAGCGCGGCCAGCTGCTCGATCAGGATCTCGATGTTCTTGCGCAGCAGCGGCTCGCCGCCGGTCAGGCGGATCTTGCGCACGCCGTGGGCGGCAAAGAGCCGGGCCACGCGGGTGATCTCCTCGAAGCTCAGCAGCGCGCTGTGCGGCAGGTAGGCGTAGTCCTTGTCGAAGATCTCCTTGGGCATGCAGTAGCTGCAGCGGAAGTTGCAGCGGTCGGTCACGCTGATGCGCAGGTCGCGCAGCGGCCGGCCCAGGCGATCGGCGATCAGACCCGTGGCCGCGATGCGGGTGGCCGGGTCGAAGGCGGCCGCCGGTGCCTGCAGCGTGGGAATGCGCTGGTCAACGAGGGGGATGACGCGTTCTGACATACCCTTATTGTGGCTCAGCCGGCAAGCCCCTGATGCCCCGGGGTGTCCAAACCGCGCGACAAGGGCGGGGATGGTGGTCCTCCCTGAGGAATCGGCTGTGCCGGGCAAGGCAGAATCAGGTCAGGGACCAGAAAAACGACCCAGCCCCCGGAACCTGTTCATGAAACCCCGAATTCAATCGACTGTCCTGGCCGTATTCTGCGGTCTGGGCGCCGTGGCCAGCGCCCAGACCCCCGCCGTGAGCGAGAAAGACTACCTCGACGAGGTCCCGGTGGTCCTGTCGGTGTCGCGGCTGCCGCAGCGCCTGGATGAGACACCCGGCGCGGTGACCCTCATCGACCGCCAGATGATCCGCATGAGCGGCGCGCGCGATGTGGCCGATTTGCTGCGTCTGGTCCCCGGGTTCCGTGTCACCAATTCCTTCGAGAGCAACACACCCCAGGGCAGTTACCACACCACGCTCAGCGACTACTCCAACCACATCCAGGTCATGGTGGACGGGCGTTCGGTCTACTCCACCTATCTGCAGGGCAGCACCGGTCCGGGTTTGCAGACCGTGGCGCTGGAAGATATCGAACGCATCGAGGTCTACCGTGGCTCCAATTCGGCGGCCTATGGCGCACGCGCCTTTCTGGGCAGCATCAACATCGTCACCCGCGACCTGGCGGACACCCAGGGGGTGCTGGCCCATGTGGCGCGCGGGGGCAATGGCATCGAGGACCAGATGCTGCGTCTGGGCTGGGGTGACGAGCGGGCGCGTTTTCGCCTGAGTGCCGATGGTCGCAACGATAGCGGCCTGACCGGTGCCAGCGGGTCCAGCCGTGTGCAGCGAGTCAATCTACGCGCGGATCTGCGTGCGGGCCCGCAGGATGTGGTGGAACTGCGTACCGGACAGAGCCTGATCGACGCTGGCGTGGGATTCGCGGGGGATGACGAGAACAATGTGCGGACGCGCCGTATCGACACCAGCTTTGTACAACTGGACTGGCGCCGCAGCCTCGATGCCGACCAGGATCTGGCCTTTCAGGCCTCACACACGGTCGAGCACATCCGCGACGCCTTCGTCTACACCCCGGCGCCCAGTCTTCTGGTGGATTTCAGCGGGCAGTCGAGCAACTCCAACCTGATGCTGCAGCACACGGTGCGTCTCAACCCGGCGCTGCGCCTGGTCTGGGGTGGCGAGCTGCGACGGGAATCGGTCGTCTCCCGGCCGCTTTACAACACCGATGCACGCTTCAACAACGACTTTGCCCGCCTGTTCACCAACGTCGAGTGGCGTCTGCATCCGGACCTGTTGCTGAACGCCGGCGCCCTGATGGAGGACAGCAGCCAATCCGGCAGTCACATGTCGCCGCGTGTGATGCTCAACTGGCGGGTGGCCGAAGGTCATACCCTGCGCGGCGGCATGAGCCGCGCTTTCCGTCCCCCGAGCAACTACGAGAAATACGCCAACGTCCGCTACTTCATCGGGGGCGTGCTGGCTGATTCCACCGACGTGGCACGAGGTGGCATGCGCTCGGAAAAGGTGCTGGCGCGCGAACTGGGCTACCTGGCCGAGCTGCCCGAGCATCGCCTGAGCTTCGATCTGCGCCTGTTTGACGAGCATGTGACGGGTCTGGTGGGACGCGAGTCCTATGACCTGCCAGGCAGTGGCCGCGATAACAAGGCCTTCGATTTCGTGAACGACGAGGACTTCCGCATCCACGGGCACGAGTTCCAGCTGCGCTGGAAGCCCTGGGCCGGCGGGCAGCTTGTCTATGCCTATGCCCGTGTCGACAGCACCCAGTTCTACAACGCGACTTTCCAGGTCGGCCACTACGGCACACAGGGATTGATGTGGATGCAACAGCTGCCTGCGGGGCTGGAATTCGGTCTGACCTATTCCGAGGCGGACGCCGGACGTTACCCGGGCTGGGATGCCGCCATGCCCGCGGTCCGGCGCACGGACCTGCGTCTGGCCAAGGCCTTGCGGGTGGCCGGCCGGCCGGCCGAGCTGGCGCTCGTCGGTCAGAACCTCGGCTCTCCCTACCCGGACTTCAGGCCCGAATTTCGCTATCCCCAGCGAGCCTTCGTTCAGCTCAAGGTGGAGCACTGAGTCGCATGCGCGTGTCGCCACTGTCTCTCTTCGTCCTGCTGGCTGCCCTGGCTATGGGAGCGCGGGCCAATGAGGTGCTGGTGGTCAGCAGCGAACGCAGCCCGGCCTACCAGGAGGCGGCGGACGCGGTGGTCGCCGAGCTCGCACGCCGTGAGGTCGTGCAGCTACAGCTGACGGAGTTGCCAGCCTACAGCGGCCCGGGCCCGCGTCTGTACGTGGCGCTGGGCACCGAGGCCTGCAGCCAGCTGGCGCGCCGGGCCCTGACGGCGCCTGCACTGTGCACCTTGCTGCCACGCGCCAGTTTCGAGCGGGTGCTACGCGAGACCGGGCGGCGCGCTGGCGCTTCGTTTTCCGCGCTGTACCTGAACCAGCCGCCGGGCCGGCAGCTCGATCTGATCCGGCTGGCCCTGCCACAGGTGCGCCGCGTGGGCGTCCTCTGGGGGCCGGACTCGGTGCTCGGCGAAGCCGCGCTCGAAGCCGCCGCCCAGGCCCGCGGCCTGCGGGTGGTGGGCGTACCTGTGCGCCCCGACGAACCTGTCTACACCGGTCTGCGCAAGATCCTCGACGAGTCTGACGTGCTGCTGGCACTGGCCGATCCGCAGATCTACAACAGCAACAGCATCCAGAACATTCTGCTGACGTCCATCCGCGCCCAGATCCCCATGCTGGCGTTTTCACCGGCCTATGTACGCGCCGGTGCCCTGATGGCGGTGTATTCGACGCCGCGCCAGATCGGACAACAGGCAGGTGCTCTGGCACGCGGTGCCTTGCAGGGCCAGCCCCTGGGTCCGCCGCAGTTTCCTCTGCAGTTCGACGTCAGCGTCAACGAGCACGTGGCGCGCTCGCTGGGCCTGCGGCTGGATGCCGCGACTCTGGCGGAGCGTCTGCGCCGACTGGAGCGTGGCCCATGAGATTCCTCGACATCCGCGCGCGCATGCTGCTGGCGGCCCTGCTGCCCGTGACCCTGGTGGCCGTGCTGCTGTCTTCGGTCTTTCTGTCAGGGCGTTATGCCGATCTGGATGAGGCACATCAGCAGCGCGCCCGTTCGCTGGTACGCCAGCTGGCCAGCGCCAGCGAGTACGGTCTTTTCTCGGCCAACACCAGCAGTCTGCAGTCGATCGCAGCCGGTGCCTTGCGGGAGTCGGATGTGCGATCGGTGCTCATCCTCGACGCCCAGGGCCAGACCCTGGCCGTGGCGGGCTGGACCGGGCAGGTGGTCTTGCCGGCCCTGGGTACGCAGGAGCAGCACTGGGTCGACGCTAGGACCGGCCACGACCTGCTGATTCAGCCCGTGAGTCCTTCCCAGCTGCAGCTCGACGATCTGTTCGAAGGGCGGGGCCGTGCAGACGTTGCGGATGTGCCCCCTCTGGGGCATGTGGTGATGGAGGTGTCGCGCGCCGGTGTGGTGTCGCGCAGCCAGGACATGCTGGCCATCGGCCTGGCCGTCACGCTCGGCGGGTTGTTGTTCGGCAGCGTGCTGGCGGTGCGCATCGGCCGTGGCGTGATACGACCCATCCTGCGCGTCTCGCGCATGATCGAGCGCATCGGTGCCGGCGAGCTCGGCGTGCGTGGCGAGGTCCGACCCGACGATCCCCTGCGTGATCTGCAGCAAGGCCTGAACCAGATGGCCGAGCATCTGCAGCAAGGGCGCGACGAGCTGGAGCGGCGCGTCGTGCTGGCTACGGCCGAGCTGCGCAGCAAGAAGGAGGAGGCCGAGACCGCCACGCGGGCCAAGTCGCGCTTTCTCGCCGCGGCCAGTCACGACCTGCGCCAGCCTATCCACGCCCTGGGCATGTTCGTGGCCCGTCTGGCCCAGCTGCCACATGACCGTGAGACGCGGCATCTGATCGCCAACCTGGAAGCTTCGGTGCGCGCCATGCAGGATCTGCTGGACGCACTGCTGGACATCTCGCGCCTCGACGCCGATGCGGTGCGCGTGCAGTTGCAGCCGGTGCCGCTGGCACCGCTGTTCGAGCAGTTGCGCGGTGCGTTGATGCCGGTGGCGACCGACAAGGGGCTGCGCCTGCGGGTGCGCGACAGTGCGCTGTGGGTGCAGAGCGATCCTACGCTGCTGCACCGCATCCTGCTCAATCTGGTGAGCAACGCCCTGCGCTACACCGGGCACGGTGGCGTGCTCGTCGGCTGCAGGCGCAGCCGCGGCGGCAGCCATCTTTGGCTTGAAGTCTGGGACACCGGCGTGGGCATTCCGGCCGAGCACCAGCAGGACATCTTTCGCGAGTTCTACCAGATCGGCAATCCCGAGCGCGACCGCAGCAAAGGCCTGGGTCTGGGGCTCAACATTGTCGACCGCACTGCGCGGCTGCTCGGGCACGAGCTCAAGCTCTGCTCCGTGCCAGGGCATGGCACCCGGTTCCGTCTCGAGCTGCCGCTGGCTCCCGCGGGTGACCTGCAGGCCTTGATGGCGGCGGAGCAGCCGCAGCAGCTTGTTGATGTGCGAGGCCTGCGCATCCTGGTCATCGAGGACGACCGGCAGTCGGCCCAGGCCTTGCGCGGCCTGCTGGACTCCTGGGGCTGCGTGGTGGCCGTGGTCGAGGGGCTGCAGGGCGCGCTGACGGTGGTGGACGGCGGCTTCGTGCCGGATCTGGTGCTCAGCGATTTCCGCCTGCGTGCGGGCGAAAGCGGCATGCAGACCCTGCAGACCCTGCGCACGCAGCTCGAGCGCCCCTTGCCGGCCTGTCTGATGAGCGGGGACACCGACCCGGAACTGATCCAGGCCTGTCGCGATGCGGGCCTGCCCTTGCTGCACAAGCCGGTGCGGCCAGCCAAGCTGCGTACCCTGATCCGTCGTCTGGCGCGGCCGCAACCCGCGCCGAGCTGAGCGGCGCTCAGGCGGCGCCGAGGTCGCCTGGTGTCAGGGGCTGCGCGCGTCCCGCGCCGGCATAACCATGGCGGCGGGCGACCAGTACGGCCTGGGTGCGTGTGGTGACGCCAAAGCAGCGCAGGATGCTGCTCACATGGTTCTTCACCGTTTCCTCGGAAAGGAAGAGCATGCGCCCGATCTCCTTGTTGGTGTAGCCGTCGAGCAGCAGCTGCAGCACTTCCTCCTGGCGCGGTGTGAGCAGCGGCGTGGCGTCGGCAGGGCCCCCCTCGGATGAAAGTGGCGCCAGTGCGGGCATGTGCACGCCGCCGGCCAGTACCAGCCGCGTCACCGACAGCAGCTCGTCGCTCATGCCGGACTTGGTGAGAAAGGCCGCGGCGCCCTTGTTCATGACCTGCTGCATGATGCGCGGATTGACCGAGCCGGAGATCACGATGATGGGCAGGGCCGGGTGCTGGCGCGCGAAGATGTCCAGGGCCTCCAGACCGCTCATGTCGGGCAGGTGGTAGTCCAGCAGGACGAGGTCCAGATCGGGTTCTGCGCGGCGTAATCGAAGGCCCGGGCGCAGGAGCCGGCCTCGAACACCTCGACATCCTCCTCCAGCCCGCGCAGCACCTGACGCAGTCCTTCGCGAATCAGAGCGTGATCATCAACGACAAGTATCTTCAAGCGGGTATCCGTGCGGGGCTGACTGCCGCATGGTAGCGCATGCACAAACGCCCCCGTTCGGGGGCGTCCTGCCGGACTGCGTGGCCGACCGTTCTAGCGCAGGGGAGAGGGGACCGTGGGAATGTGATCCTGCTCGTCGCGCAACTGGTCGTGGGGCGACGGCGGCAGGTCGAACTTGCCCGCGCTGGACGAGACCCGCCAGTATGCCGGTCCGGGCATGCGCGTATGAGGAAAGCCGCAATTGGGCGCGAACACCCAGGCCATGACATGGTTGCTGTGGTTGTTGGCCGGATCGAAATGCTGCAGGCCCTGCAGGATCTGTTGTTTCAGCAGGGGCGCGTAGCGCAGCAGGCCCTCGTGCCAAGTGTGGACGATGAGGTTGATCTGGAAGGCCGGGACCTGGCCGGTGTGCGGTCGCGAGATCACCTCGCAGCCTACCCAGTCGATCGGGATGCCGTTGAGCCGCAGCGTGTCGCGCAGGACCATGCGCACGAGGTCGCGGTAGTTGATGGGGTTCTGCGACTGGATGGACGAGCCCGTGGTTGACGGGGCGTCGGTTTGCGTGTTGCGGCCGGAGGCGCTGCGCGAGGAACGGAACATCTCAAACATGGACGAGCACTCCCTGAGGGATAGGTCAATCAATCAACTGCCCGTTGTGACCCGGGTTCTCTCCACCATCGACGGAATCATTATAGGGATCGAGCTTGCAAATAGACAAAAATGTCGTAAAAAGAAACAAAATGCACATAAATGGTGCATCGATAGTGGATTGAAGGCCGCATGCCCCGTAGCCGGGGACATAAAAAAGCCCGCTGGTAGGCGGGCTTGCTGCGATGCGTGGGGGATCAGCTATGGAAGCGCACCACGAGCGGCACGATCAGCAGGGCGACAATGTTGATGATCTTGATCAGCGGGTTGATGGCCGGGCCCGCGGTGTCCTTGTAGGGATCGCCCACGGTATCGCCCGTGACCGCAGCCTTGTGGGCCTCGCTGCCCTTGCCGCCATGGTGGCCGTCCTCGATGTACTTCTTCGCATTGTCCCAGGCGCCGCCGCCCGTGCACATGGAGATGGCCACGAACAGCCCCGTGACGATGGTGCCCATGAGCAGGCCGCCCAGCGCGGCCGGGCCCAGCAGCAGGCCGACCAGCACCGGCACCACCACCGGCAGCAGCGAGGGGATCATCATTTCCTTGATGGCCGCCGTGGTCAGCATGTCCACGGCGGTGTCGTACTCGGGCTTGCCCGTGCCGTCCATGATGCCCTTGATGTCGCGGAACTGGCGGCGCACTTCCACCACCACCGAGCCGGCGGCGCGGCCCACGGCCTCCATGGCCATGGCTCCGAAGAGGTAGGGGATCAGGCCGCCGATGATCAGGCCGATGATCACCATGGGGTCGCTCAGGTCGAAGCGGATGGACTGGCCCAGGGTGTCGAGCTTGTGCGTGTAGTCGGCAAACAGCACCAGCGAGGCCAGGCCGGCCGAGCCGATGGCATAGCCCTTGGTCACGGCTTTGGTCGTGTTGCCCACGGCGTCCAGCGGGTCGGTGATGTCGCGCACGCTGGAGGGCAGTTCGGCCATCTCGGCAATGCCACCGGCGTTGTCGGTGATGGGGCCGTAGGCGTCCAGGGCCACCACGATGCCGGCCATGCTCAGCATGGAGGTGGCAGCGACGGCCACGCCGTAGAGGCCTGCCAGCTGGTAGGACACCCAGATCGCGATGCAGACGAAGATCACGGGCCAGGCGGTGGAGCGCATGGACACGCCCAAGCCGGCGATGATGTTGGTGCCATGACCGGTGGTCGAAGCCTGGGCGATGTGCTGCACCGGCTTGTACTGCGTGCCGGTGTAGTACTCGGTGATCCAGACCAGGGCCGCGGTCAGCACCAGGCCAACGGCGCAGGCGCCGAAGAGGCGCATCTGGCTGCCGCTGGCGCTGATGGCGTTGTCCGGCATCAGCCACATCGTCACGAAGAAGAAGGCGACCAGCGAGAGCACGCCCGAGACGGCCAGGCCCTTGTAGAGGGCGGGCATCACGTTCTTCATACCAGGCGTCGCCTTGACGAAGAAGCAGCCGATGATGGAGGCAATGATGGACACCGCCCCCAGGGCCAGCGGGTAGATCACGGCGGCCGTGCCGGCGCCGGTGACGAGCAGGGCGCCCAGCACCATGGTGGCGATCAGCGTCACGGCGTAGGTCTCGAACAGGTCGGCGGCCATCCCCGCGCAGTCACCCACGTTGTCCCCCACGTTGTCGGCGATCACGGCCGGGTTGCGCGGATCGTCCTCGGGAATCCCCGCTTCCACCTTGCCCACCAGATCGGCGCCCACATCAGCGCCCTTGGTGAAGATGCCGCCGCCCAGGCGGGCGAAGATGGAGATCAGCGAGGAGCCGAAGGCGAAGCCGATCAGCGGGTTGAGCAGCTTGGCCAGATTGGCGTTGGGGTTCAGGTTGCCGTTGCCGACCAGGAACCAGTAGAAGGCCGTCACGCCCAGCAGCCCCAGGCCGACCACCAGCATGCCCGTGATCGCGCCGCCGCGGAAGGCCACGTCCAGCGCCGGGCCGATGCCCTGTGTCGCGGCCTGTGCCGTGCGCACGTTGGCGCGTACCGAGATGTTCATGCCGATGAAACCGCAGGCGCCCGAAAGCACCGCGCCGACCACGAAGCCGACGGCCGTCTGCATGTCGAGGAAGACGCCGATCAGCACGGCCAGCACGATGCCGACGATGGCGATGGTCTTGTACTGGCGGGCGAGGTAGGCCGCGGCACCGGTCTGGATGGCCGCCGCGATTTCCTGCATGCGGGCGTTGCCCGCGTCTTTCGAGAGGATCCAGCTGCGGGCCCAGATGCCGTAGACCACGGCGATCAGCCCGCACACGAGCGCCAGAATCAGCGCTGCATTGCCTGTCATATCAATCTCCTGTGTTGTTGTATCGCGTAGAGGTGGCAACGCAGGGGCGGGGCCACCGATGCGTTGCTTCCTCGCCGCGTCCGACCTTCACGTGTCGCACAGGGACGATTGGCCAACGCGCAGACTCTAGCCTGAAAACGTGACCGGGCAAGGGGTCGTCAGGGGCCAGCAAGTAAAATCAGGGTTAATCCCGATCACTTTTTGACTATTCGCAACAAAGGAAGCTGATGTCTCTCGACAACGTCACCCCCGGCAAGAACGCCCCTGATGCCTTCAACGTGATCATCGAGATCCCGATGAACGCCGATCCCATCAAGTACGAGGTGGACAAGGAAACCGGCGCGATCTTCGTCGATCGCTTCATGAGCACGGCGATGCACTACCCCACGAACTACGGTTATGTCCCCAAGACCATCTCGGGCGACGGCGACCCGGTCGACGTGCTGGTCATCACCCCGGTGCCGCTGATTCCCGGCGTGGTCGTTCCTTGCCGCCCGATCGGCATCCTCAAGATGACGGACGAGGCCGGTGAGGACGGCAAGGTGCTGGCCGTACCGATCGACAAGATCCTTTCGCTCTACACCCAGTGGCAGAAGCCCGAGGACCTGAATCCCATGCGCCTCAAGACCATCGAGCATTTCTTCGAGCATTACAAGGACCTGGAGAAGGGCAAGTGGGTCAAGGTGCAGGGCTGGGAAGGCCCCGATGCGGCCAGGAAGGAAATCATGGATGGCATCGCCAACTACGCCAAGCAGTCGCGCAGCTGATTTGTTCCCCTGGCGGCGCACGCCGGCATGGCCCACCTGGCCTGCCGGCGTTTTTGCTTACTGGCGCCCGGAATCAAGGGGGTTTTCACGGCCCTGTTCGCGCTACCCTTGTCGCAGGTCCCTGTGTATGATGGGTCGCAGACAGCTGGTGCGTGACGCCGGCAAGGAGCCAACATGATGCAGACCCCCAGCGAAACCCGCACCGCCACGGCTGCGGCGGGCGACTCCGGCCAGTACCTCACCCTGCGCCTGGGCAAGGAGGAGTACGCCATCGACATCCTGCGCGTGCAGGAAATCCGCTCGTACGAAGAGCCGACCCGCATGGTCAACGCGCCGTCCTTCATCAAGGGGGTGGTCAATCTGCGTGGTGTCATCGTGCCCATCATCGACCTGCGTATGAAGCTGCAGCTCGAGAAGGTCGAATATGACGACTTCACCGTGGTCATCATCCTCAATGTGCGCGGTACCGTGATCGGTGCGGTGGTGGACTCGGTCTCCGATGTGGTCACCCTGGGTGCCGACATGATCAAGCCCGCGCCCCAGTTCGAGACCGCCATGGACACCCGTTTCATCACCGGCCTGGCCAATGTCGGCGAACGCATGCTGATCGTCATGAACATGGAAGCCCTGATGAGCAATGCCGAGACGGGCATGCTGGACGCGGCGACGCGTTGATGACCGGGATCCGCCAGCAGGCGGACCCTGGACTCTAAAGGCCCCGCAGAGGGTGCAGGGAGTTTGGAAGGCAAGAGGAGACAAGTATGAGTTTCTGGTTGCGCTTGCGCATCGGTACCCGTCTGGCGCTGGCTTTCATGCTGGTGCTCCTGATCACCACCACGGTATCCGTGCTGGGCGTCTGGCGTCTGGGCACGCTCAAGGACACCAGCCAGCAGATCGCTACGCTCGAGATGCAGCGCAGTCTGCTGGCGCAGCGTTGGGCTTCGCAGATCTCGATCAACTGGGTGCGGGCCTCGGCGGCTCTCAAGACCCGCGATACGGCCTACATCGATGCCCTGACCAAGGACATGGCTGCCACATCCAGGGCCATCAGCGAGGACCAGAAGGAGCTGGAGTCCCTGATCGTCGACGCCGAGGGCAAGGAGTTGCTGGCGGCGGTCGCCAGGAACCGCAAGACCTATGTGGATGCACGTGCGGCGCTGATCAAGCGGCAGCAGGCTGGCGAGGACATTGCCGGCGTCGTGGACAGTGAATTGCGCCCTCTCGCAGAAATCTATCTGAAGGCTGTGGACCAGGTGGCCGTCCATGCCCGCCAGATGCTGGCCGACACACAGGACAAGGCCAATGCCACTGCAGTCCGCAGCCAGTGGGTCCAGTCCATCGGCGCGGCCCTGGCCGTCCTGCTGGGCATGGTGCTGGCCTTCCTGGTCACGCGCTCCATCGTCCGGCCGGTGCAGCAGGCCGCGGCGTCCACCCGTCATATTGCCGAGGGTGATCTGACCACCGACATTCCCGCGCGCGGCAGCGACGAGGTGGCGCAGCTTCTGCAGTCGCTTGCTGCCATGCAGCACAATCTGGCCCAGATCGTGAGCCGGGTGCGTCAGGGCAGCGATGCGGTGTCGACCTCCAGTGCCGAGATCGCCCAGGGCAATCATGACCTGAGCGCACGCACCGAGAGCCAGGCCAGCGCCTTGCAGGAGACGGCGGCCTCGATGGAAGAGCTCTCGTCCACCGTGCGGCAGAACGCCGACAACGCGCGCCAGGCCAACCAGCTGGCGCAGAGCGCCAGCACCGTGGCTGTGCAGGGCGGCGAGGTGGTGGCCCAGGTGGTGGACACCATGAAGGGCATCAATGATTCGAGCCGCAAGATCGCCGACATCATCAGCGTGATCGACGGCATCGCCTTCCAGACCAATATCCTGGCGCTCAACGCCGCCGTCGAGGCCGCGCGTGCGGGTGAACAGGGTCGCGGCTTTGCCGTGGTGGCCGGCGAGGTGCGCACCCTGGCCAGCCGCTCGGCCGAGGCGGCCAAGGAGATCAAGGCGCTGATCAGCGACAGCGTGGGCCGCGTCGAGCAGGGCACGGCCCTGGTCGACCGCGCGGGTGCCACGATGAACGAGGTGGTGGCCAGCATCCGGCGCGTGACCGACATCATGGGCGAGATCAGTGCCGCCAGCAGCGAGCAGAGCTCCGGGGTGTCCCAGATCGGCGAGGCTGTCACGCAGATGGACCAGGCCACACAACAGAACGCCGCGCTGGTGGAGGAAATGGCTGCCGCGGCCAGCAGCCTCAAGAGCCAGGCCCAGGAGCTGGTCAATACCGTGGCCGTCTTCAAGGTGTCCGGTCTTGACAGTGCCGTGGCGGCGCCTGCGCGTTCTGCCATGGTCCAGGCGCCGCGTCCGGCCGCCAAGCCGGCGGCGCCTGCGGCGGCCCGTCCTTCGGCCCCGGTAGCCAGCGTGCCCGCGCGCCCTGCTGCTGCGGCACCGGTCACACCACCGAAGCTGACAGCCGCCAAGGCTGACGACGGCGATTGGGAAACCTTCTGAAGGTTCAGTCGGTCTGGCGCAGGGGGGAGTGGCGGTCCAGCTCTTCCACATAGCTGGCGAGCCCCTCACTCTCCCGGTATAGAAATCGCTGCACCGCGTCAGCAAAGTCCGGTTGCGCCAGCCAGTGGGCGCTGGTCGTGCGTACCGGCAGCAAGGCCCGGGCCAGTTTGTGTTCGCCCTGTGCGCCGCCTTCAAAGCGCTGGTAGCCGTGGGCTATGCACCATTCGAGAGGGGCGTAGTAGCAGGCCTCGAAATGCAGGCAGTCGACGCGCTCAAGTGCCCCCCAATAACGTCCCCAGGCGACGCGATCGCCGGCGTCGGTGCCCAGCGCAATCAGGCTGCTGGCGATGGGGCGTCCCTGGCGCTCGGCCAGAAACAGCAGCCAGTGCTGCGCCTGCTCCCGGGCGATGTCGCTGAAAAAGGCCCGGCTCAGATAGGGTGGGTTGCCGTGTTCCAGGTAGGTACGTTCGTAGCAGTGGTAGAAGAAGTCCCAGTCTGACGCCTGGATCTCGCGGCCGAGTAACGGGCGCAGCGTGACGCCGGCTTCCCGGACCTTGCGCCGCTCCTGGCGGATCTTCTTGCGCTTGTCCTGGTTCAGGGCGGCAAGGAAGTCATCAAAGTCCGCGTAAGGCCGGGGGCGACGGTTGTCCCAGTGAAATTGAACGGTGTGGCGTGGCATGAGGCCAGCCTCGGCGCAGGCATCAAGATCCTCTTTGCTGCCAAAGAGCAGATGCAGTGAGGAGAGGCCACTCGTGCGGCATGTGTCCAGCAAGGTCCGGATCAAGGCCTGGCGTGCCGCATCGTTGCGGGCCAGCAGCCGGCTGCCTGGCGCCGGAGTGAAGGGCACGGCCACCACACCTTTGGGGTAGTAGGCGTAGCCGTGCCGGTGGTGTGCATCGGCCCAGGACCAGTCGAACACATACTCGCCGCGGGAGTGACTCTTGACGTAAAGCGGACAGGCTGCCTGCAGCTGTCCCGCGCGGTCACGCAGTGTCAGAAACCGTGGCGTCCAGCCGGTTTCGGGCACGGCGCTACCGCTGCGGTGCAGGGCGGCCAGGTACTCGTGCCGCATGAAGGGCGTAGGGTGGGACTGCAGGGCCAGCAGCGCGTTCCAGTCGGCAGCGTCGATTTGCAGCGGCGAGTCGTGCACCTGGATGACATAATCGCCCTGGCTCGCGCCGCCTTCCAGACTCTTCGTTTCGTCCATGACCCTGCGTATCTGTGTTGCCCAGCTCAATTTCGTCGTCGGCGACCTGGCAGGCAATGCGCAAAAAATCATCACCGCAGCCCGCCAGGCCCATGCGGCTGGCGCCCGCCTGCTGTTGACGCCTGAACTCTCGATCTGCGGCTACGCCGCCGAAGACCTGTTCTTCCGGCCTGCCTTCATCGCCGCCTGCGATGATGCCGTGAAAACAGTGGCCCACGAGCTGGCCGGGTTAAAGGACATGACCGTGGTGGTCGGGCATCCGGCGGCTGTCCGGGCTGGCGGCACGCGCAGCCGCTCGGTTTCCGCGCCCAACCGCATCAATGCGGCCACCGTGCTCTGCGAGGGGCGCGTGCTGGCGACCTACGCCAAGCGGGAACTGCCCAATTACCAGGTGTTTGACGAGCGTCGCTACTTCGTGCCGGGCAACGATGTCTGTGTGTTTGAAGCGGGTCCTGCGGATGCCCGCGTCAAGGTCGGTCTGCTGATCTGCGAAGACGCCTGGTACGAGGCGCCGGCGCGAGAGGCACGCGCGGCCGGAGCCGAACTGCTGGCCGTGATTAATGCCTCGCCGTTTCACGTCGGCAAGGGCAGCGAGCGCGAGGCCATGATGCGCCTGCGTGTGCTGGATTGCGGTCTGCCCCTGGTGTATGCCCATCTGGTGGGAGGGCAGGATGAGGTGGTCTTCGAGGGGCACTCCTTCGCCTTGCAGGCCGATGGCGCACTGGCGGCGCGTGCGCCCAGCTTCGTCGAGGACCTGTTTGACGTCCAGGCCGAGTGCGAGGTTGCGGGTCTGCGCCTGCAGGGCGCCGTCGAGCCCGAACGCAGCGCGGACGCTGATCTCTGGGACGCTCTGGTGCTGGGGGTGCGCGACTACCTGGGCAAAAACGGCTTTCCCGGCGCCATCATCGGTCTGTCGGGTGGCATCGATTCGGCCCTAGTGCTGGCGATCGCGGTCGATGCGCTGGGGCCGGGGCGGGTGCGGGCGGTCATGATGCCTTCGCCTTATACGGCCGACATCAGCTGGATTGATGCGCGCGACATGGCGCAGCGTCTGGGTGTGCAGTACGACGAGATCTCTATCGTCCCCGAGTTCGAGGCTTTCCGGGCCTCGCTTGCGCAGGAGTTCAAGGGTCTGCCCGAGGACGCGACCGAAGAGAACATCCAGGCGCGCATCCGTGGCACCCTGCTCATGGCCTTGTCCAACAAGAGCGGGCGCATTGTGCTGACGACGGGCAACAAGTCCGAGATGGCGACGGGCTACTGCACTCTCTATGGGGACATGGCGGGCGGTTTCGCCGTGATCAAGGACCTGGCCAAGACCACCGTGTTCCGGCTCGCGCGCTGGCGCAATGCGCACGATCCGCACGGGCGTGGCATCAATCCCATCCCCGAGCGCATCATCACGCGCCCGCCCAGTGCCGAGCTGCGGCCCGACCAGAAGGACCAGGATAGCCTGCCGGAGTACGAGGTGCTGGACGCCATCGTCGAGCGCTATATGGAGAACGACCAGGGCATTGAGGACATCGTCGCCCAGGGCTACGCCCGGGCCGATGTGGAGAAGGTCACGCGCCTGATCAAGCTCAACGAGTACAAGCGTCGCCAAGCGCCGGTGGGCATACGCGTGACCCACCGCAGCTTCGGCAAGGATTGGCGTTATCCTATAACCAACAAGTTCCGTGCCTGAGGGGCCGGGTTCTTTTACCTATGACAGAAAGACCACCCATGAAACAGATCACCGCCATCATCAAGCCCTTCAAGCTCGAGGAAGTGCGCGAGGCCCTGGCCGAGTGCGGCGTGACCGGTCTGACCGTGACCGAGGTCAAGGGTTTCGGCCGCCAGAAGGGCCACACCGAGCTCTACCGCGGGGCCGAGTATGTGGTGGACTTTCTGCCCAAGGTCAAGGTTGAGGTGACGGTGAAGACCTCGGACGTGGATCGCTGCGTCGACGCCATCGTCAAGGCCGCCCGTACCGGCAAGATCGGGGACGGCAAGATCTTCATCACCGCCGTCGAACGCGTGGTGCGTATCCGCACCGGCGAGCAGGACGAGTCCGCGATCTAGATCCCTTCAAGGCGAGGGGCCGGCGCCAGGCCGGCCGCCTGCACCAGGTTGCTCAGCAGGGACGCAGGCTCGTTCCCCACCTGGATCAGCTCCATCTGCCAGTCGCTCATGAACTGTTGCACGACGGCCGTGGTCAGGAAGGCCAGCAGACCGTCGTAATAGCCGCCGGCATTGAGGATGCCGACCGGCTTGTCGTGGTAGCCCAGCTGGCGCCAGGTCCAGACCTCGAACAGCTCCTCGAAAGTGCCGATGCCTCCAGGCAGGGCCACGAAGGCGTCGGCGTGTTCGGCCATCATGCGCTTGCGATCGTGCATGGTGTCCACGATATGCAATTCGCTGCAGTCGCGCATGGCCCATTCCTTCTCCACCAGCGCCTTGGGGATGATGCCAACCACCCGGCCACCCGCTTCCAGCGTGGCCCGGGCCACTTCGCCCATCAGGCCGGCCCTGCCGCCGCCATAGACGAGTTGGCCGCCGTGACGGCCGATCCACAGGCCGACGCTGCGGGCGGTGGCGATGTGTTGCGGATCCCCTCCGGGACGCGAGCCGCAATAGACACAGAGCGAGAAATTCGGGGTCATGCGAGGAAACGGTGGTACAGGGCAGCGGCCCAGATGCCGCCACACAGCAGCAGGCTCAGCAGCACGGCGGCACTGCCCATGTCCTTGGCGCGTTTGGAGAGATCGTGCCACTCCGGGCCGATGCGGTCGATGGCGGTCTCGATGCCGGTATTGAGCAACTCGACGATCATGACCAGCAGCACCGAGCCGGCCAGCAGCGCGGTTTCCACCCAGCTCTGACCGATCCAGAAGGACAGGGGCAGCAGCACGCAGGCGGCCGCGACTTCCTGGCGGAAAGCGGTCTCATGCCAGCCGGCTCGCAGGCCTTCGATCGAATAGCCCAGCGCGTGCAGGATGCGGTTCAGGCCGATACGGCCTTTCTGGGGGTTGACGGGATGCGGGGTGGGTCTTTCGGACATGGCAGAGGGCTTCCCCGTCGGGGTGACAGTCTCAGGAGGCCCGGGTGCGCGCGTCGACCAGGCGCGTGCCCGCCAGGGCATCGTGCCAGAACTGGCCCTGCGGATGGAAGCGGCTCAGCAGTGCCCAGACCGCAATCCAGCCGAACAGCAGCACCAGCACCTCGAGCACGGGCAGGCCCAGGCTGTAGGCGGCCAGCGGCGGCAGGAACCAGAGCCAGCTCAAGAGGTAGCGCAGCAGGGCCCGCCATTGGCTGATCGGGCCACCCTGACGGTCTACGATGCGGATATGCCAGGTTTTCATGGCCAGGGTCTGTCCCTTGGCCCAGAACCAGGTGAAGTAGATGCCGAGCACGATGAACAGAAAGGCCTGCTGCAGGGTCCGGTTGTCGAGGGCGTGGCGCGTCTGGGACAGGGCACTGAAGAGGTAGCCGGCGAGGAAGACCACCCCGAACAGCAGCATGCCCTCATAGAGCCAGCAGGCCATGCGGCGCCAGAGGCCGGGGGTAGGGGGCTGGGAGAGGGGGAGGGCCGACAGTGATGTCGAGGCGGTGGCAGCAGAACTCACGCGCCGATTTTACTCAGCTGGCTCATCATCCAGGGGCGCCCGCCCGGCGTCCTCTCTGTAGGGCCGATCTTCCTGTATGGGCTGGCCGCGCTGCGGCAGGGTCGTGCCGCTGTCCGCCAGACGGGCTCTCGCGGGCGAGGCCCGCCCGGGCACGGAGGTCAGCCTGGGCTGCGCACCCGGCTTGCCAACGGCCAGACCGATGGGGTGGGGCGGGGCCTGGGTGGCGAGTTTGCGTCTTTCCTCCGCACTCAGGGCCTGATATGCCTCCCACTCGGAGGCCTTCTGCTCGGGGCTGAGTTTCTTGATTTCCGAGAAGTTCTGGCGTGCCTGGATGCGTTGCTGCTGGCTCAGGGTCACCCATTCAGCCATGCGGCGATGCAGCTTGACCTGTTCTGCCGGCGACCGCGAGGAGAAGTCCTTCGAGATCACCAGCCACTTGCGCTTGCGCTCTTCGCTCAGGCGATCCCAGTGCGTGGCCAGCGGGCTCAGGGCCTGCTGCTGGGCCGGGCTCAGTTCACGCCAGGTCGGGCGAGCGGCGGGGGCGGCCGCAACCCAGGTGGGTGCCTGGCGAGTGCTGTCGTAGCGCTGCACGGTGCGGGTTGTGACCGTCTGGCCTGCCGTGCCCTCTGAGGGCGCACTCCAGGCGGGCACCGCCAGAGTCAGCAGCAGGACGGTGGCCCAGGACAGGTACTGTGACGTCATGGATCAGTCCTTTTTGGCCTGAAGGCGGCTCTTGAGGAACTGGGCAAAGCCAGGGTCTGCATAGGCCTGAGGCGGCAGGTCGTCGGCCAGGATGGCGGCATCGATGGCAGCCAGTTCTTCCGTCAGGCTGTCATCGCTCTGCATTTGCAGCGCCACCAGCCCGGCCAGCAAGGCCAGCAGGGGAAGCAATGAGGCCAGACGGGGCCAGAAACCGCGCTCCTCGTCTCCGCCGGCCAGCAGGGTGCCGCCAGCTGTCGTACTCACCGTCGCGACGGCCGGCGCGACGGTGCGGTAGCGGTCGAGGGCCTGAAGCCGGGCTACCCGCAAACGCTCACTGATATCGTGGGGCAGCTCCTCGGTGGACGCGTCCAAGCGGGCCGCCATGCGACGGCCCATGCGATCCACGGCACCTTGCTTGCTATCTATGGACATCGGTTTCATCATAGTTGTATTCCCTTGGCCCGCAGCGCCTTGTTCAAAGCCTGGACGGCTCGCGAACAGTGCGTTTTGACGCTGCCCTCCGAACACCCCATGGCCGCGGCAGTCTCCGCCACGTCCAATTCCTCCCAATAACGCATCAGAAAGGCTTCCCGTTGACGGGCAGGCAGCTCCTGGATCTCGAGCTCGATTTCCCGCAGGATCTGGGCCCGCTGGGTCGAGCTTTCGGCGCTTTCGACCTGGGCCGATGCGCCCGTGTTATCCAAATTTTCCAGCAGATCGAAGCCGCTGTCATCGGCCGCCGCCTCGAGATCACCGATGTTGGAGAACAGGGCGTGCCGGGTCTTCTGCCGTCGAAACCAGTCCAGGGTGGTGTTGGAGAGGATGCGCTGGAAGAGCATGGGCAGCTCTTCGATGGGCTTGTGGCTGTAGTGCTCGACCAGCTTCATCATGCTGTCCTGCACGATGTCCAGGGCCGCCTCGTCATTGCGGACATGGTAGACCGAGCGCTTGAAAGCGCGCTTTTCCACACTTTTGAGGAAATCGGACAGTTCTTGTTCGGTGGCCAAGGGAGGGGGCTGCGGGCGCGCTGTATGTCTCGTGTCGGGCCGCGGGGTCACGGCTTTTCGCGGGATTATGGCAGCCGGGCATCGATTTTTTCACCGTTTGCCCGGCAAATCCGCATGTTGCAGTGCGATAATGAATATGCATATCAAAAAGCAAACGGGTCACGGTCCGGCGCGGCTATCCATGGCGCCCATGTCCCTGACCTCAAGTCCCGACGCGATGCCACAAGCGTTTGCGAAGGGGCACCCAAGGTTTTTCGTCAGAGAAATTCACAAAGGTTGATCATGGAAATTTCCAAGGCTGAAATCACTTCGGCAGCTGCTGCGTCCGCGGCCGGCTCCGAGGAGCTGCGCGGTGCAGAGATCCTCGTCAAGGCCCTGCAGGCCGAGGACGTCAAATACGTCTGGGGCTACCCCGGCGGGGCCGTGCTCCACATTTACGACGCGTTCTACAAGCAGGACACCATCCAGCACATCCTGGTGCGCCACGAGCAGGCTGCCGTACACGCGGCCGACGGCTACGCACGTGCCACGGGCGATGTGGGCGTGGCCCTGGTGACCTCCGGTCCGGGCGTGACCAATGCCGTGACAGGCATTGCTACGGCCTATATGGACAGCATCCCGATGGTGATCATCACGGGTCAGGTGCCGACGGCGGCCATCGGCCTGGATGCATTCCAGGAGTGCGATACCGTGGGGATCACGCGCCCCATCGTCAAGCACAACTTTCTGGTCAAGGACGCCAAGGACCTGGCCGAGACCCTCAAGAAGGCCTTCCACATCGCCCGCAGCGGTCGCCCCGGCCCGGTGGTGGTGGACATCCCCAAGGATGTGTCCTTCAAGAAGGTGCCCTACAGCGGCTACCCCGAGACGGTGGAGATGCGCTCCTACAACCCGGTGCGCAAGGGCCATGCGGGCCAGATCCGCAAGGCCCTGCAGCTGCTGCTGACGGCCAAGCGTCCGTACATCTACACCGGCGGCGGCGTGCTGCTGGGCAATGCGACGGCCGAGCTGCGCACCCTGGTGGACATGCTGGGGTACCCGGTGACCAACACCCTGATGGGGCTGGGCGCCTATCCGGCGACCGACCCCAAGTTCCTGGGCATGCTGGGCATGCACGGCACGATCGAGGCCAACAACGCCATGCAGAACTGCGATGTGCTGCTGGCCGTGGGCGCGCGCTTCGACGACCGCGTCATCGGCAACCCCAAGCACTTTGCCCAGAACGAGCGCAAGATCATCCATATCGACATTGATCCTTCGAGCATCTCCAAGCGCGTCAAGGTCGACATCCCGATCGTGGGTGACGTCAAGGATGTGCTGACCGAGATGATCGCCATGATCAAGGAAAGTCCGCTGCGGCCCGATACCCATGCCCTGGGCGGCTGGTGGGAGGCCATCAATGGCTGGCGCAAGCGTGACTGCCTCAACTACGACCGCAGCAACACCGAAGTCATCAAGCCGCAGTTCGTGATCGAGACCCTGTGGAACATGACGCGTGACGTTGACACCTACATCACGTCCGACGTCGGCCAGCACCAGATGTGGGCCGCCCAGTACTACAAGTTCGACGAGCCGCGTCGCTGGATCAACTCCGGCGGTCTGGGCACCATGGGTGTGGGCATTCCCTATGCCATGGGCATCAAGCTGGCCAAGCCCGAGAGCGAGGTCTATTGCGTGACGGGCGAAGGCTCGGTGCAGATGTGCATCCAGGAGCTGTCCACCTGCCTGCAGTACAACACGCCGATCAAGGTGCTGTCGCTCAACAACCGCTACCTTGGCATGGTGCGCCAGTGGCAGCAGATCGAGTACTCCGGCCGCTACAGCCACAGCTACATGGACGCGCTGCCTGATTTCGTGAAGCTTGCCGAGGCCTACGGCCACGTCGGCATGCTGATCGAGAAGCCGCAGGACGTGGAGCCGGCGCTGCGCGAGGCGCGCAAGCTCAAGGATCGTACGGTCTTCATGGACTTCCGCACCGACCCCACCGAGAACGTGTTCCCGATGGTGCAGGCTGGCAAGGGCATCACCGAGATGCTGCTGGGGGCCGAAGACCTGTAAGCCGGCGTGGCCCCCAGGGCCGTGTCATCTCAACTGAAGACGAATCTATTGCCTGCCAAGCCCGGTCGTTACCGCGACCGGGGGAGGGCAGCAAAAAGAGGAATCACATATGAAACACATCATTGCAGTGCTGCTGGAGAACGAGCCCGGTGCTCTCTCCCGCGTCGTGGGCCTGTTTTCGGCCCGTGGTTACAACATCGAGTCCCTGACCGTCGCGCCGACCGAGGATGCGAGCCTCTCGCGCATGACCATCCAGACCACCGGTTCGGATGACGTGATCGAGCAGATCACCAAGCACCTGAACCGCCTCATCGAGGTGGTCAAGGTGGTGGATCTCACCGAGGGCGCCTACATCGAGCGCGAGCTCATGATGGTCAAGGTGCGTGCGGTGGGCAAGGAACGCGAGGAGATGAAGCGCATGGCCGACATCTTCCGCGGACGTATCATCGACGTTACCGACAAGAGCTACACCATCGAAATGACGGGCGACCAGTCCAAGAACGATGCCTTCCTCGAAGCCATCGATCGCGGCGCCATCCTCGAGACGGTGCGTACCGGCAGCAGCGGCATCGGCCGCGGCGAGCGCATCCTGCGCGTCTGAAGATCAAGTTTTACCTAGGAGAAAGAACGTGAAAGTTTTCTACGACAAGGACTGTGACCTGAGCCTGATCAAGGGCAAGACCGTGGCCATCATCGGCTACGGTAGCCAGGGTCATGCCCATGCCCAGAACCTGAATGACAGCGGCGTCAAGGTCGTGGTCGGCCTGCGCAAGGGCGGCGCCTCGTGGGACAAGGTCGGCAAGGCCGGCCTGACCGTGATGGAAGTCAACGACGCGGTCAAGGCCGCCGACGTGGTCATGATCCTGCTGCCCGACGAGCAGATCGCCGAGGTCTACAAGAACAACGTCGAGCCCCATATCAAGAAGGGCGCGTCGCTGGCCTTCGCCCACGGCTTCAACGTGCACTACAACCAGGTCGTGCCGCGCGCCGATCTGGACGTGTGGATGGTGGCGCCCAAGGCCCCCGGCCACACCGTGCGCAACACCTACACCCAGGGTGGCGGCGTGCCGCACCTGGTGGCCGTGCACCAGGACAAGAGCGGCAAGGCCCGTGACCTGGCCCTGTCCTACGCCATGGCCAATGGTGGCGGCAAGGCCGGCATCATCGAGACCAACTTCAAGGAAGAGACCGAGACCGACCTGTTCGGCGAACAGGCCGTGCTGTGCGGTGGCGCCGTCGAACTGATCAAGATGGGCTACGAGACCCTCGTCGAAGCCGGCTACGCGCCCGAGATGGCCTACTTCGAGTGCCTGCACGAACTCAAGCTCATCGTGGACCTGATCTACGAAGGCGGCATCGCCAACATGAACTACTCGATCTCCAACAACGCGGAGTATGGCGAGTACGTGACCGGCCCCGAGGTGATCAACGAGCAGTCGCGTGCCGCCATGCGCAATGCGCTCAAGCGCATCCAGAATGGCGACTACGCCAAGATGTTCATTCTGGAGGGCCGTACCGGCTACCCCAGCATGACGGCGCGTCGTCGCAACACCGCTGATCACAGCATCGAGAAAGTCGGTGCCCAGCTGCGTGCCATGATGCCCTGGATCGCCAAGAACAAGCTGGTGGACCAGACCCGCAACTGACCCGAATTCCCCTTCGGTGAAACAAGGCCACTTCGGTGGCCTTGTTTTATGGGGAGCAAGGGGCTGGCTTACACTTGCCGGCATGACACACAAGAATCGGATTCCCGGGATGAAACAGTCGAGTGGGGTGAACCATGGATGATGCGCCGCAGCAGCATGGGGCCGAAGAGGCCGGTGTGGTGGTGCGCAAGCGCCGCAAGGGCATCTACATCCTGCCCAATCTCTTCACACTGGGCGGGCTGTTTGGTGGCTTCTACGCCATCGTCATGGCCATGAATGGCCGCTACGACCTGGCGGCTATCGGTATCTTCAGCGCCATGGTGCTCGACAGCCTGGATGGCCGGGTGGCTCGGATGACCAATACCCAGAGTGCCTTCGGCGAGCAGATGGACTCCCTGGCCGACATGGTTTCCTTCGGTGCCGCGCCCGCTCTGGTCGCCTATGAGTGGGCCTTGCGGGGGCTGGGGCGCTGGGGCTGGGTGGCCGCCTTTGTCTACTGCGCCTGCGCGGCGCTGCGGCTGGCGCGCTTCAACGTCAACACCGGTGTGGTCGACAAGCGCTACTTCCAGGGCCTGCCTTCGCCGGCGGCGGCGGCACTGGTCACCGGCTTCATCTGGATCATGACGGAGTGGGGCGTGGATCCGGCCGTGGTGGCCTGGCCCATGTTCGCGCTGGCGCTCTATGCCGGCCTGACCATGGTCAGCAACGTACCCTTCTACAGCTTCAAGGACCTGAGCATGAAGAAGAGTGTGCCCTTTGCCGTGGTCATCCTCATCGTCCTGGGCATTGCCGTGGTCACCATCGACCCGGCCACCGTGCTCTTCGGCGTCTTCGTGATCTATGGCCTGAGCGGCTATGGCGTCTACGCCTGGCGCAAGCTCAAGGGCCAACCCGTGAGCGTGATCAGCACTTCGACGGACGAGCCGGACGAGCGGGGCCTGCACCACTGAATGTCGACATAGCGTATCGCTATCACGCGCCCGTACTTTTGTGCTACATTGAAGGCCATGAAATTCCTTGCGCTAGCCCTACTGCTTACCTGCCAACACGGGCGGATCCGGTAGCGCGCGCGCATTCCCAACCAAGGCCCGTATGCACCCGCAGCGGGCCTTTTGTTTTAGGTTGTCGTTTTCGAACTGCGGGCGCCCAGCGAACAGGAGCAAAAAATGGCTGACAAACTGATCATTTTCGACACCACCTTGCGCGACGGCGAGCAGTCGCCTGGCGCGTCCATGACCAAGGATGAGAAGCTGCGCATCGCCCGCCAGCTCGAGCGCCTGAAAGTCGACGTGATCGAGGCCGGTTTCGCCGCCAGCTCGAACGGCGATTTCGAGGCCGTGCAGGCCATTGCCAACGCGATCAAGGATTCCACCATCTGCTCGCTCTCGCGTGCCAATGACCGTGACATCTCGCGGGCCGCTGAGGCGCTCAAGGGGGCCAACCGGGCCCGCATCCACACCTTCATCGCCACCTCTCCGCTGCACATGGAGAAGAAGCTGCGCATGACGCCCGAGCAGGTGCTGGAGCAGGCCAAGCTGGCGGTGCGCTTTGCGCGCAACCAGGTGGCCGACGTGGAGTTCAGTGCCGAGGACGGCTACCGTTCCGAGATGGATTTCCTGTGTCGCGTCGTCGAAGCCGTCATCAAGGAAGGCGCGACCACCATCAACATCCCAGATACCGTGGGCTACGCCATTCCCGAGCTCTACGGCAACTTCATCAAGACCCTGCGCGAGCGCGTGCCCAATTCCGACAAGGCGGTCTGGTCCGTGCATTGCCACAACGACCTGGGGATGGCGGTGGCCAACTCGCTCGCTGGCGTCAAGATCGGCGGTGCCCGTCAGGTCGAGTGCACGATCAACGGCCTGGGTGAGCGCGCCGGCAACTGCAGCCTGGAGGAGATCGTCATGGCCGTACGCACGCGTCGTGACTATTTCAGTCTGGACGTCGGCATCGACACCTCTCAGATCGTGCCTGCCAGCCGCATGGTGAGCCAGACCACCGGCTTCGTGGTGCAACCCAACAAGGCCGTGGTCGGCGCCAACGCCTTCGCCCATGCATCCGGCATCCACCAGGACGGCGTGCTCAAGGCGCGCGACACCTACGAGATCATGCGCGCCGAGGATGTGGGCTGGAGCGCCAACAAGATCGTGCTGGGCAAGCTGTCTGGCCGCAACGCCTTCAAGCAGCGCCTGCAGGACCTGGGCGTCGCGCTGGAGAGCGAGACCGAGCTCAACACCGCCTTTGCGCGGTTCAAGGAGCTGGCGGACCGCAAGAGCGAGATCTTCGACGAGGATATCCTCGCCTTGGTGAGCGACGAGAGCGTCACGAGCGAGAAGGAGCAATACGGCTTTGTCTCCCTGGCGCAACACAGCGAGACGGGCGAGAAGCCGCATGCAGCCATCGTGTTCACGGTGGATGGCAAGGAGGTGCATGGCGAGTCCGACGGCAATGGCCCGGTCGACGCCTCACTCAAGGCCATCGAGTCGCACATCAAGAGCGGCGCGGAGATGGTGCTGTATTCGGTCAATGCCATCAGCGGCTCCACCGAGAGCCAGGGCGAGGTCACGGTGCGCCTGCAGAACAGTGGCCGGGTGGTTAATGGCGTGGGGGCGGACCCCGACATCGTCGTGGCGTCTGCCAAGGCCTATCTGAGCGCGCTCAACAAACTGCACAGCAAAGCTGACCGTGTGGCTGCGCAAGGGTAAGCACAATTCGTAACTTGTAAGAATGTGTTGAGAAAACGACGCCAAGTGCTTGATCCTGCATGACATTTTCTGTATAACCTCGCCCATGGTGGTGCCATGTTCCCCTGGCACCTGTTTTTTGCGGTGCAAGGGTGTGCGGGTGAAACAATTGCGTCATTTTTTCTGGGTGGGTTCCGTCGTGCTGGCGATGCTGGTGGCGGCACCCATGGCGGCCACAGCGCAGTCCCAGGGGGCTAGCAAGCACGCTTCTGCCAAGAAAAGTACGACCGAGGCCAAGCGCAAGGCGGCGGCCAAGCGCAGTGCGCGTGTTGTACGTCCGGCCCGTCCTTCCGACGCCATGCGCGCTGGCCTGCATGGCACACGTGATCCTCTCTCCCTGCGCTCCAGCGTTGCCTACGTGGTCGACCAGGAAACCCAGGAAGTGCTGTTCAGCAAGAACGAAGAGGCCGTGCTGCCCATCGCCTCGCTGACCAAGCTCATGACGGCCCTGCTGATCAGCGAGGCCGAACTGCCGCTGGATGAGTCCATCACCATCACCCGTGACGATGTGGACACCGAGAAAGGCAGTACCTCGCGCCTGCGCGTCGGCGCGACGCTAACCCGCGGCGAACTGCTGCACCTGGCGCTGATGTCCAGCGAGAACCGGGCGGCGCATGCCTTGGGCCGCACCTATCCCGGCGGGCTGGATGTCTTTGTCGAGATGATGAATGCCAAAGCCCAGCTGCTGGGCATGCAGGACACACGCTTCGTCGAGCCCACGGGTCTGTCCAGCAAGAACAAGTCCAGTGCCCGCGATCTGGCGGTGCTGGTCGATGTGGCCTCGGAAGACGAACTGTTGCGCGACTACTCCACCTCGCGCGCCCACCAGGTGGCCGATGGGCGTCGCAAGTTGATGTTCAGCAACACCAACCGTCTGGTGCTCAATCCGAGCTGGGAGATCGGCCTGCAGAAGACGGGTTACATCTCCGAAGCGGGCCAGTGCCTGGTCATGCAGGCCAAAGTAGCCGGGCGCAATGTGATCATGGTGTTTCTGGATTCCGCGGGCAAGCTCAGCCGCCTGGGCGATGCCGAGCGTGTGCGGCGCTGGGTCGAATCGATTCCCGCGCGACAGCAGATCGTGCCTGTGACCGACAACCGTACGGAACCGCAGGCCACGCGCGTACTGTGACGCGCGGCGCGGCAGGTTTGATTGCGAGGGGCGCTGCGGCGCCCCTCAGCGTTTCTCGGCGCCGCCAGCCTGATAGCCCAGCATGCGTGAAATCTCGCTGGCGATGGACTGCAGCTTGGGCAGCCAGTCCTTGTCCAGCCGGCCGGTCGGTGCCGAGATGGACAGACCCGCCACGAGCTTGCCCTGGTCGTCGTGGATGCCCGCGGCCATGCAGTGCACGCCCAGTTCCAGCTCCTCGTCGTCGTGGGCCACACCGTACTGGCGCACCTTGGAGAGTTCCCGTTCCAGCACCGGCAGCTGGGTGATGCTGTTCTTCGTATGGCCGGCCAGACCGGTGCGCGTGGCATAGGCGCGCACGCGCTGCGGGTCATCGTCGGCCAGGAAGAGCTTGCCTACCGAGGTCAGGTGCAGCGGCGCGCGGCCACCGATGGCGCGCACCACCTGCATGCCCGAGCGTTCGCTGTAGGCGCGCTCGATGTAGACGATCTCGTCGCCCTGGCGCATGCTCAGGTTCACCGGCTGCTGGATCTGGCGGTGCAGTTCGCGCATGGGCGCAATGGCCGCATCGCGCACGTTCAGGCGGGCCTTCACCAGATTGCCCAGTTCCAGCAGGCGCATGCCCAGGCGGTAGGTGCCGGGCTGGGGGCGGTCGACGAAACGCCCGCTGGCCAGGTCGTTGAGGATGCGGTGGGCGGTGGAAGGGTGCAACCCGGTTTTTTCGCTGATTTCCTTGAGCGAAATGGCATCTTCACGCGTGGCCAGCACGTCCATGAGGGTGAACATGCGTTCGATCACCTGCACGGTCGGCGTGGCGACGGCATCCGGGTCTTTCTTCTTCATCGGGGCACTCCTCCATAACGTGCCCGATTTTATCTCGTGAAATCAGTCTTTGGGGCTCGGCATCGCGGTGCCATGCGGGACGGCGGGTTGCCAGCGTCCCTGCAGCAGCAGCTCATGAGGTGCGTAGCGTGCCTTGTAGTTCATCTTGGGGCTGTCCTGGATCCAGTAGCCCAGATAGACGTGGGACAGGCCCAGCTGGCGCGCCTGCTCGATCTGCCAGAGCACGCTGTAGGTGCCGTAGCTGGCCTGCAGGTCGGGATCGTAGAAGGTGTAGACGGCCGACAGGCCGTCATCGAGCACGTCCAGCACCGAGACCATACGCAGCGCGCCGGGGTTGCCGTCCGGCAGGGGTTCGCGGAACTCGACCAGGCGCGAATTGACGCGGCTCTGGAGCAGGAACTGGGTGTACTGGTCGATGCTGTCCTGGTCCATGCCGCCGCCGGCATGGCGGCCGTTCTGGTAACGCAGGTACAGCTGGTAGTGCTCGGGCACGAAGCACAGGCGCGAGACCCGGGCTTGCAGGTGCTGGTGAGCCTTCCAGGCCCGGCGCTGGCTGCGGCTGGGCTGGAAGTCCGGCACGCGCACGCGCAGCGGCACGCAGGCCTGGCAGCCGTCGCAGTGCGGGCGGTAGGTGAACATGCCGCTGCGACGAAAGCCCTGGGCGACGAGTCCGGAATAGGTGGAGTTGTTGATCAGGTGGCTGGGCGTGGCCACCTGAGAACGCGCCAGGCGCCCGCCCAGGTAGCTGCACGGGTAAGGGGCCGTGGCATAGAACTGCAGGCTCTGGAGGGGCAGATCCTTGAGGTGCGTCACGTCGATTCCGTGGAGGGCGTCAGCAGTTGCTGCCAGTATAGGGGCTGGAACTGCCAGCGCGGGGGCGACAGCTGGCGTGCCGCGTCGATGTGGCGCAGAAAATCCACACGAGGGATCTCGTGTGCCCCGAGCGTCGCCAAGTGAGGTGTGTTCTGCTGGCAGTCGATCAGGGAGATTTCGTGCGAGCGGCAGAAGGCCACCAGTGCAGCCAGCGCGATCTTGGACGCATCGCTGGCGCGCGCGAACATCGATTCGCCATACACAGCGCGCCCCAGCGAAACGCAGTACAGGCCGCCTACCAGTTGGCCATCTACCCAGGTCTCCACGCTGTGCGCATGACCGGCGCGGTGCAGGGTGATATAGGCCTGCACCATGGCCGGGACGATCCAGGTGCCGTCCTGTCCCGGTCGCGGACTGCCGGCGCAGGCGCGGATGACGTCCTCAAAAGCCGTGTCGAAGCGGATCTCGCAGCCCGGGGTGTGGACGAATTTCTGCAGGGTCTTGCGCAGGGAGCGGTGCAGACGGAAGTCGGACACCTTCAGCACCATGCGCGGGTCGGTGCTCCACCAGAGGATGGGCTGGCCCGGACTGAACCAGGGGAAGATACCGTGGGCGTAGGCACGGCACAGGGTGTCCACATCCAGGCTGCCACCGGCTGCCAGCAGTCCCGGTGCATCCGAGCCCGACCCCCAAGCCTGCTCGACCGGCGGGAAGTCTTCACCGGGCTCCAGCCAGGGCAGGGGGAAGTGACGTGCGCGCATGCACAAACTTTAGCGCATGGGCCGAAGCGCGCAGGCCGCCCGGTAGAATACGCGTCCAGTCGGGGCGTAGCGCAGCCTGGTAGCGCATCTGCTTTGGGAGCAGAGGGTCGTACGTTCGAATCGTATCGCCCCGACCATCCACACATCCTCGGTCTCCATGAGATCTTTCCTCTCCCTCCTCGTGCTTGTTCCGGCCCTGTGCATTGGACCGGCGGTGCAGGCCTGGACCCTGCAGGGGCAGGTGGTGTCTGTCGTCAGCGGCGACACACTGCGCATCCGCGACGAGCGCAAGGTCCAGCACACGGTGCGGCTGGCCGGCGTCGATGCGCCGGAGAAATTCCAGGCCTATGGCCAGCGCTCGCTCGATTCGCTGCGCGAGCTGGCCTTCCAGCGTTATGTGACGGTGGAGGGCGTCGGCAGCGGCAGTCCACGCGTCGGTCGGGTGCGGGTCGAGGGACGTGATATCAGCATGGAGCAACTGCAACTCGGCGCGGTCTGGTACGACCGCTCGCGCGCGCAGTCCTTGCCGGAAACCGAGCGTCAGGCCTATGCCGAGGCCCAGGCGGACGCCAAGCTGCGGCGCGTCGGCCTCTGGCGCGACAAGCAGCCCATCCCGCCCTGGGAATACCGGGCCGGCCGCCGCAAATAAGGCGCTTACCGCACCTTCAGATCTTGAGTGCTGCGACGTCGACTGGCGGCTGCAGCCAATGCCGCACGGCGGCCTGCAGTTCGCCGGTCTCGCCCGTGGTGTAAGCGAGCAGCCTGGGTTGGCCACTGGCAGCGACCTGGGGCAGCACACGGCGGGTCTGCCGGGCCACTGGTGCTCCGCTTTCCACCAGCCTCACGTCCGGTCCGAGCAGTTCCCGCAGCGTGGGCAGGATCAAGGGGTAATGGGTGCAGCCCAGCACCACGGTGTCGATCTCGCCGGGCGCCAATCCACAGCGGCCCAGGGCCGCGACATGCTCCCGGGCCAGGGCCTGGATGCGTGGCAGATCCTGATGCTCAATCGCGTCGGCCAGACCATCGCAGGCCCGCAAAACGAAATCCGCTGTGTCGGCCAGGGACTGGTGCAGCGCCTTGAACTTGGCGCTTTGCAGCGTGCCGCGCGTGGCCAGCACGCCCACACGGTGTGTCCGGCTGGCCTGAGCGGCCGGCTTGAGCGCAGGCTCGAGCCCGACGATGGGCAGGTCCGGGTGCTCTTCGCGCAGCAGGTGGATGGCCGCAGCCGTGGCCGTGTTGCAGGCCACGACCAGGACCTGGATGTCGTGGGCCTCACGCAGGTGTCGCGTGATCGCGCGCGAACGGGCAATCACGTGGGCGGCATCGCGCTCCCCGTAAGGCGCGTGGCCGCTGTCGGCCAGGTAGACGAAGTCCTGGTGGGGCAGCTCCGCGGACAGCGCCTGCAGGACGCTGAGGCCGCCGATGCCGCTATCGAAGACGCCGACCGGTCGTGTCGTCACGCGGCTCAGGCAGTGGCGAGCGCGATGCCCTTGAACTCGCCGCTGGCGATGCGCTTGCTCCACTCGGCCGGGCCGGTCACGTGGGCGCTGGTGCCGCCAGCGTCCACAGCCACGGTGACGGGCATGTCGACCACGTCGAACTCGTAGATGGCTTCCATGCCCAGATCCTCGAAGCCCACGACCTTGGCGGTCTTGATGGCCTTGCTGACCAGGTAGGCGGCACCACCGACGGCCATGAGGTAGGCGCTCTTGTACTTGCGGATCACTTCGACAGCCTCGGGGCCACGCTCGGCCTTGCCGATCATCGCGATCAGACCGGTCTGGCCCAGCATGGTCTCGGTGAACTTGTCCATACGCGTGGCGGTGGTCGGGCCGGCGGGGCCCACGGCCTCGCCCTTGACCGGGTCGACCGGGCCCACGTAGTAGATCACGCGGTTGGTGAAGTCCACAGGCAATTTTTCACCCTTGGCCAGCATGTCGGCAATGCGCTTGTGCGCGGCGTCGCGGCCGGTGAGCATCTTGCCGTTGAGCAGCAGGGTGTCGCCGGGCTTCCAGCTAGCCACTTCTTCCTTGGTCAGGGTGTTGAGGTCGACGCGCTTACTCTTCTGGGTGTCGGGCGTCCAGTTGACATCGGGCCAGAGGTCCAGGCTCGGGGCGTCCAGGTAGACCGGTCCGGAGCCGTCCATGACAAAGTGCGCATGGCGCGTGGCCGCGCAGTTGGGGATCATGGCCACGGGTTTGCTGGCCGCGTGCGTGGGGTACATCTTGATCTTCACGTCCAGCACGGTGGTCAGGCCGCCCAGACCCTGGGCACCGATGCCCAGTGCGTTGACCTTCTCGTAGAGCTCCAGGCGCAGCTCCTCGACCTGGGTGAGCTTCTCGCCCTTGGCCGCCTTCTGCTGGAGCTCGTACATATCGATGTCGTCCATCAGGCTTTCCTTGGCCATCAGGACGGCCTTCTCGGCAGTGCCGCCGATACCGATGCCCAGCATGCCGGGCGGGCACCAGCCCGCGCCCATGGTCGGCACGGTCTTGAGCACCCAGTCGACGAGGTTGTCGCTGGGGTTCATCATGACCATCTTGGACTTGTTCTCGGAGCCGCCGCCTTTGGCCGCCACGGTGACTTCCACCTTGTCGCCGGCCACGATCTCCGTGAAGATGACCGCGGGCGTGTTGTCCTTGGTGTTCTTGCGTGCGAACTGCGGGTCGGCCAGCACGCTGGCGCGCAGCGTGTTGTCCGGATGGTTGTAGCCGCGGCGCACCCCTTCGTTCACCGCATCTTCCAGGCTGCCCGTGAAACCTTCCCAGCGCACGTTCATGCCGACCTTGAGAAAGACGTTGACGATGCCGGTGTCCTGGCAGATCGGGCGGTGGCCCATGGCGCTCATCTTGCTGTTGGTCAGGATCTGCGCAATGGCGTCCTTGGCCGCCGGGCTCTGCTCGCGAGTGTAGGCGCGGGCCAGATGCGCGATGTAGTCGGCGGGGTGGTAGTAGCTGATGTACTGCAGGGCGGCGGCGATCGATTCGATCAGGTCGGCTTGCTTGATGATCGTGGTCATGGTGTTCACTCGGTCTCGAAGGGCTGCGCCCGGATGCGGGGACGAACGGGGCATGCGGCCGGCGGCCGCAGCCCGCTATTTTGACAGGCTGCGTTACACCCGGCTGACGGGGGCCGATGGATCAGTTTGCCGACAGATCAGTCCGCATGCCGTTCAGGCACGGCGTCGGTTGGCGGCGCGGCGCGGCTGGGCACGCGCAGGTGCAGCGCGGCCTGGGCCATCAGATTGGCTGAGACCGGTGCCGTGACGAAGACGAACAGAGTGATGAGTAGCTCGGCAAAGCCGATGCGGCCCTGGCCCAGCGCCACCACCATGCTGGCCAGCAGCACGCCGCCCACGCCCAGCGTGGAGGCCTTGGTGGGGGCATGCAGGCGCATGAAGAAGTCGGGCAGGCGCACCAGGCCGATGGCGCCGACCAGCGAGAAGACGGCCGCCACCAGCAGCAGTGCCGCAGCCAGCCATTCAACGAAAGGATGCAGGTCGTTCATGTTGGGCTCCTCACTCGACCACGTCGCCGCGTGTCAGGTAGCGTGCCAGGCCCACGGTGGAGGCGAAGCCGAGCATGGCGATGATGAGGGCGGCCTCGAACAGCAGCGGCGTGCCCAGGCGGATGCCCAGCAGCACGACCAGTGCCACGGCGTTGATGTAGAGGGTGTCAACGGCCAGGATGCGGTCGGTCGCGTGCGGGCCGCGCAGCAGGCGCCAGGCGCACAGCACGATGGCCAGTGCCACGGCACCGGTGGCGATGTCCAGGGCCAGGGGCAGGATGCTCATGCGGTTTCTCCTCGGGGTCCGGCTTCGAAGATATCGCGCAACGGGGCCTCGTAGCGTGCCTTCATGTCGGCGGCGGCCTGGGTCGGGTCGCTGCAGTCCAGGGCATGGACCCAGATCCGGCGGCCTTGCTCGTCCACCGTGCACGAGACCGTGCCCGGCGTCGTGGTGATGATGCTGGCGAAGAGAGCGATGGCCGTGGGGTGCTGCAGATCGAGCGGGACGGGCACCCAGGCCGGCTGCGGGCGGTCCATGCGGCCCAGCACCAGGCGGGCGACGGTGATGTTCGACAATACGATGTCCCACAGCACGACGCCCATCAGCCGCAGCGCAGGTATGGCACGGATGCGTGGGGCCGGGGGCAGGGCCTCATGCAGCAGGCGTGGCACGATCAAACCGATCAGCGCAGCCGACAGCAGGTGTACGGGGGCGAGCGAATGCGTCAGCAGCAGCCAGGACAGCGCCAGCAGGGCTGACAGCCAGGGGTGGCTCAACCAGGTCTTCTTCATCACTTGTCTCCGGGCAGGCGCACTTCGCCGGCGCCACCCTGATAGGGGCGGGTGGTCTTGGCCGTGGGGCCGCCCTGGGCGCCGAGCACGGCGTTGGCGTAGGCCTGGCGGTCGACCAGCTGGGCGGCGGCGGCATCCGTGTAGCGTTTCATGGGCGAGGCAAAGGCGGCCAGCATCAGGCTCAGCCCGAGCAATCCCAGTGTGGCCGAGGTCAGGCGCCAGCTGCTACCGGCATCAGCTGGCGCGTGCGCGCTGGGCACCACGTTCCAGAACAGCAGGGTGCCGGCGCGGGCCAACCCCACCAGCGTCAGGAAGCCAGCCAGCAGCACCACACTCCAGACCCAAGCGTGCGCAGGCGTCAGCGCGGCACTCTCGAGAATCATGAGTTTGCCGAGGAAGCCGGGCAGCGGGGGCAGCCCGGCCACCGAGGCGGCGGCCAGCAGGGTCATCAGGCCCAGCAGCACCGGCTGGGCCACGGGGTTGGCCGGCTGCAGGCGGTCCTGCACCTCTCCCCGTTGCGAGGCCACGAGTTCCACCAGGAGGAAGAGCGCGGCCATGACCAGCGTGCTGTGCACCATGTAGTACAGCGCGGCGGACATGGCCTCGGGGGTGAACAGGCCCACGCCCGCGAGGATGGTTCCGACCGAAGCCACCGTGAGGTAGGCGGCCAGACGCGCCAGGCTGTGGGCCGCCAGTGCGCCGAGCACGGCCAGAGCGATAGTGCTCAGGGCCAGGGGTAGCAGCCAGGGCTGGGCTGTGAGCGCGGCGTGTCCGGCATCCGGCCCCAGCATCACGCCGTGCACGCGGATGATGCTGTATACGCCGACCTTGGTCATGATAGCGAACAGCGCAGCGACCGGTGCGCTGGCGGCGGCGTAGGTGCCGGGCAGCCAGAGGTAGAGCGGCACGATGGCCGCCTTGAGGCCGAAGACCACCAGCAGCACCAGCGCGCCGATCTTCAGCAGCACGGCCTGCTCGGCGTCGAGCAGGGCCACGCGCAGCGCCAGATCGGCCATGTTGAGGGTGCCGGTCAGGGCGTAGACCACGGCCAGGCCGATCAGGAACAGCGCAGAAGCCACCAGATTGAGCACCACGTAGTGTGTGCCGGCCCGGAAACGCTCGCGTCCCTGCCCGTGCACCAGCAGCACGTAGGAGGCGATCAGCAGCACCTCGAAGAAGACGAAAAGGTTGAACAGGTCGCCCGTGACGAAGGCGCCCGACAGGCCCATAAGCTGGAAGTGGAAGACCGCGTGGAAGTAGCGGCCGTGGGCGTCCCAGCCGCCGCTGGCGTACCAGAGCACGGGCACGGCGATGGTCCAGGTCAGGGCCAGCATCATGGCGCTCAGGCGGTCCACCACCAGCACGATGCCAAAGGGGGCCGGCCAGTTGCCCAGCGGATAGACCGTGAGGGCGCCGCCTGCGGCCTCGGTCATGAGACGCCAGGCCAGCAGGGCACCGAAGATGGCACTGCCCAGGCTCAGCGCGCGGGCACGGCGCAGCTGCGCGCCGCCGTGGCTGGCCTGACCGCCGCCGTCACCGAGCAGCAGCAGGGCGACGGCCGTGAACAGGGCCAGCAGCACCGGCAGCACCGGCAGGTGCGTGGCGAAGAGGGCGTCGAGCAATCCGGTCATGCCTGGCTGCTCCGTTCGTGCGGTCCGCCGGGCTCATGGCCGTCGACGTGGTCGGTGCCGGCCTCATGGCGGCTGCGCAGCGCCAGTTCGATCACGAAGCCGGTGGTGGCGAAGCCGATCACGATGGCGGTGAGCACCAGGGCCTGCGGCAGCGGGTCGGCTACCTGCGAGGCGGCGCCGAGGATGGGGGCGGCATCCAGCCAGAGGCGGCCCATGGCGAAGATGAAGACGTTGACGGCATAACCCAGCAGGCTCAGGCCGATCACGACGGGCCAGGTACGGCCGCGCAGGATCAGGTAGATGCCGGTGGCCGTCACGGCACCGATGCCGGTGGCGACCAGGAATTCGAGGCTCATGTCTTGTCTCCAACGGGTTGGGCGGGGGATGTGCCGCTTTCACGTGTGACGGCACCCAGGGTGGACAGGGTCAGCAGGGTGGCGCCGACCACGGTGACGTAGACGCCGAGGTCGAACAAGGCCGCCGTGGCCAGGGGCAGCTCGCCCAGCACCGGCACGTAGGGGTGCCCGTGTGCGCTGGTCAGGAAGGGTTGGCCCAGGGCAAAGGCGCCCAGACCCGTCAGCCCGGCGATTCCCAGACCGATGCCGATCCAGCGTACGAAGCGCCGGCCACCGCCGGCGCGCAGCAGCGCTTCGGCGCGCGTCTGGCCCAGTGCCATGTACTGCAGCACCAGCGCCACGGCGGTGACCAGGCCGGCGATGAAGCCGCCACCGGGCAGGTTGTGCCCGCGCATGAAGATGTAGAGCGTCACGACCAGGGCCAGCGGCAGCACCACACGCGCGGCCACGCGCAACATCAGCGGCTGGGCGGCAAAGGTCCAGGGCTGGCCGCTGGCGTCATGGGCCGGGCGGCGCGTACGCATGCCGTCCATCAGCGCCAGCACGCCGATCGCGGCGATGCCCAGCACGGTGATCTCGCCGAAGGTGTCGTAGCCGCGGAAATCGACCAGGATGACGTTGACCGCATTGGTGCCACCACCGGCGATGGCGGAGTGGTTGAGGAAGTACCAGGAGATCGAGTCGTGATCGCGCGTAAGCATGACCCAGGCCAGCCAGGCCATGCCGCCGCCTCCGCCCAGCGCAAGCACGGCGTCGCGCAGGCGGCGTGCACGGCTGGATTCGCGCGGGCTCTGGCGCGGCAGCAGGGCCAGGCCCATGAGCAGCAGCACGGTGGAGACCACCTCGACGGTGAGCTGGGTCAGGGCCAGGTCGGGGGCCGAGAACGAGACGAAGGTCAGTGCCGTGACCAGGCCGACCACGCCGGTGACCACTACCGACTCGTAGCGCTGGTGGTGGCGCAGCGCCAGCCAGGCGCAGGCCAGCAGCAGCAGAGACCAGAGCACGATCGCGGGTAAGGAGACCGGCAGCAGCGTACGTGTCCCGGTACCGGGCAGGCCCGCCGCCAGCAGCGGAGCCACGGCCACGACCAGCGTGGCGATGACCATCCAGGCGATATAGCGCTGCAGCGAAGCGTTTTCCAGCAGGGCGGTGACGCGGCCGGCGCCGCCGAAGAGGCGGTCCATGCCGCGGGTGAAGAGGTTCAGGCCGGTCAGCAGGCCGAACCAGTTCTCCGAACTGAGACGATGCAGGCGGTGGCCGCGGGCCAGCAAGAAGTAGAGACCGGCACCGGCGGCCAGGGCCACAGCACTGAGCAGCAGCGGCAGGTTGAAACCGTGCCAGATGGCCAGCTGGTACTCGGGCGGCGTGTGGCCCAGCATGGCGGTGGCGGCGACCTGCACCAGCGGGCCGAGGGTGAGCGCAGGCAGGACGCCCACGAGCACGCAGATCCCTGCCAGCAGCATCACGGGCAGGCGCATGCCCAGCGGCGGGTCGTGCGGATGGGCTTCGGGCGGCAGGTCACGCGAGGGGCCGTTGAGGAAGACGTCGTGCACCAGGCGTGCCGAGTAGGCCACGCTGCACAGCGCAGCCAGCGTGGCCAGCGCGGGCACGAGCCAGCGCCAGCCGCCGGCCTGGGCGAATTGCACCGCCTCGGTGAGAAACATCTCCTTGGACAGGAAACCGTTGAACAGCGGCACGCCGGCCATGGCGGCGGCCGCGGTCATGGCCAGTGTGGCCGTCCAGGGCATGGTGTGCCACAGGCCGCCGAGACGACGCTGGTCGCGCGTGCCAGTTTCGTGGTCGATGATGCCGGCGCTCATGAAGAGCGCGGCCTTGAAGCTCGCGTGGTTGAGGATGTGAAAGACTGCCGCCACGGCGGCCAGCGGCGAGCCCAGGCCGATCAGGAAGGTGATCAGGCCCAGGTGGCTCACGGTGGAGTAGGCCAGCAGGCCCTTGAGGTCATGTTTGAAGATCGCAATGAAAGCAGCGAAGACCACGGTGGCCAGGCCCGCTGTGCTGACGATGGCCGTGAACAGCTCGCTGCCGCCGATCACCGGCGTCAGGCGCATCAGCAGGAAGATGCCGGCCTTGACCATGGTAGCCGAGTGCAGGTAGGCCGAGACCGGCGTGGGTGCGGCCATGGCCTGCGGCAGCCAGAAGTGGAAGGGGAACTGGGCACTCTTGGTGAAGCAGCCCAGCAGGATCAGCAGCAGGGCCGCCGGGTAGCGGGGGTCGGCCTGGATGCGCGGGCCCTGGTCCAGCATCTGGCTCAGTTCGTAGGTGCCGGCGATCTGGCCCAGCAACACGAAGCCGCCCAGCATGGCCAGGCCACCACCGCCAGTGATGGCCAGCGCCATGCGCGCGCCGGCACGGGCATCGGCGCGGTGCTTCCAGTAACCGACGAGGAGGAAGGAAGAAATGCTTGTGAGCTCCCAGAACACCACGAGCAGCAGCAGGTTGTCCGACAGCACGATGCCCAGCATGGCGGCCATGAACAGCATGAGCGTGCTGTAGAACTTGCCCACCGGATCGTCCACGCCGAGGTAGAAGTGGGCGTAGAGAATGATCAGCAGGCCGATGCCCGTGATCAGCAAGGCGAACATCAGGGCCAGGCCGTCCAGGCGCAGGCCGAGGTTGAGCCCGATCTCGGGCACCCAGGGGATGAAGGTCTGCAGTACCTCGCCACCCATGACGGCGGGCAGATGCATCAACAGCAGAGCGAAACTGGTGGCGGTGACTGCTGCAGCGAGCCAGGCGGTCTGGCTGCTCTGTTGCGCCGCGGGGCGGGTGCCCGACCAGCCGGTGAGCACTGTGCCCGCCAGCAGGGGAAGAAAGATGATGAGATAGAGCAAGGGTGACGTCGTCCTGAAAAGCTGGGGCGATTCTAGGCAGTCGAGAGACGACCGGCCTTGGCCCGCCGGCCTGGAGGGAATAGTGACGGGGCGAGGCGGCCCGTCATGATCGGGTGCTGCCCGCGGCCTGACGCCGCAGCAGCACCACGACCAGCGTCACCACGGTGAGCGGCAGGACGAACCCCAGCATCGCTGCCGAGTAGGCCTGCAGAGCGTCATGCTGCTGCGCGGCCAGGATCAGGTAGGCCACGTAGGCGGCGTAGTACAGCATGAACACGCCGCCTTCCCAGCGCGCGATCTCGCGTCCGGTCATGAAGACCGGCAGGCAGGCCAGGGCCACGGCGAGCATGACCCACATGTCGAAGTGCTGCACGGCAGCCGGAACCATCAGTCCCGCGTCGCCAGCGAGCAGACCGGCCAGGCCCAGGCAGCCCAGGATGTTGAACAGGCAGCTGCCCACCACATTGCCGACCGCAATGTCGCGCTCCCCCTTGACGGCCGCCATCACCGAGGTGGCGACCTCGGGCATGGAGGTGCCGGCTGCCACGATGGTCAGGCCGATGACCAGATCGCTGACGCCCAGGGACTTGGCAAAGGTGACGGAGGCGCTGACCAGCCAGTCTGCGCCCAGGACCAGCAGCGCCAGACCGACGACGATGAGGAGCAGCTGCACGGGCAGTTTCGCGTCCCAGCTGCCGGGCGCGGCGGGGCGCACCTCGGCCGCGTATTCCTCATTGGCGCTGGCACTCTCGTTGCGCGACTGGACGACCAGGAAGCCGGTATAGGCCAGCATCAGCGCCATCAGCATGGCGGCATCAAACCAGCCGAGTCGACCGTCGAGCGTGAGGACCAGCAGCAGCAGCGAGGCGCCGATCATGATGGGCACCTCCTGGCGGATCAGCTGGATATTGACCAGAAGGGGGGTGATCAGAGCCGACAGGCCCAGGATGAACAGCACGTTGAAGATGTTGCTGCCCACCACGTTGCCGATCGCCAGATCCGTCTTGCCACCCAGCACTGCGCCCGCGGACACCGCCATTTCCGGGGCGCTGGTGCCGAAAGCCACGACGGTCAGGCCCACCACCAGAGGTGACAGGCCGAAGGACAGAGCCAGCCTGGAGGCCCCTCGCACCAGCAACTCGGCGCCGACAATGAGTGCCACCAGGCCGGCGATGAAGAGGAGCAGGGTCATGTGGGGCCGTTCAGTCGGGCCTCAGTGCCCGGTACCCGCCACGTCATGGCTGCTGTTGAGCAGCTTGTCGGTGTAGGCGATGGCGATGGCGCTGAGCAGGAAGACGATGTGGATGATGGTCTGCCACATCAGCACCTTGATGTCGTAGTTGGCCGCGTTGATGAAGGTCTTGAGCAGGTGGATCGAGGAGATGCCGATGATGGCCGTGGCCAGCTTGACCTTGAGCACCGAGGCGTTGACGTGGCTCAGCCATTCGGGCTGGTCCGGATGGCCTTCGAGGTGCATGCGGCTCACGAAGGTCTCGTAGCCGCCGACGATGACCATGATCAGCAGGTTGGAGATCATGACCACGTCGATCAGGGCCAGCACGACCAGCATGATGATGGTCTCGTTCAGGCTCGTGATATTCGCCGTTTCCTTGTAGCCGATGCTGGTGACCAGGGCCTGCAGGGCGGTCTGGCTGCCGAAGGCGGCCTCGAGCAGATGCACCAGCTCGACCCAGAAATGGAAGACGTACACGCCCTGGGCCGCGATCAGGCCCAGATACAGCGGTAGCTGCAGCCATCGGCTGGCGAAGATGAAGGCAGGCAGGGGGCGCAGGGGGGAGGTTTTGGATGGTGCGGGGGACGACATGAGGAGGGGTCGGGTTTCTATCTAGATGGCGGATTCTAGGCCGCATTTCACCGGGCATCCGTATTCGGTACATTGCCGGCTGGGCTGCCGTCAGGCCCCAGTCAGTGACTTGTAAGCGCCAGCCCCGACAGTGCGGGGCGATCCTAAAACCACATGAGGAAACAAGCCATGAGTTCGTCTTCGTCCGCCATCGAATCTGTCCTGGTCGAGAACCGTGTCTTCCCCCCGGCCGCTGCCGTTGTCAAGGCTGCCCGCGTTTCGGGCATGGCGCAGTACCAGGCCATGTGCGAGACCTTCGATAAGGATTTCGAAGGGACCTGGGCCCGCCTGGCGCGCGAGAACCTGGTCTGGGCCAAGCCCTTCACCAAGACGCTGAACCAGTCGAACAAGCCCTTCTACAAGTGGTTCGAGGACGGCGAACTCAATGCCTCGGCCAACTGCCTGGACAAGCACATGGGCACGCCGGTCGAGAACAAGACGGCCATCATCTTCGAAGCCGACGATGGCGCCGTCACCAAAGTCAGCTACAAGGAGCTGCTGGCCAAGGTCAGCCAGTTCGCCAATGCGCTCAAGGCCCAGGGCATCAAGCAGGGCGACCGTGTCCTGGTCTACATGCCCATGACCATCGAGGGCGTCGTGGCCATGCAGGCCTGCGCACGCATCGGCGCCACCCACTCCGTGGTGTTCGGCGGTTTCTCGGCCAAGTCGCTGCACGAGCGCATCATCGACGCCGGTGCGGTGGCCGTGATCACGGCCAACTACCAGATGCGCGGTGGCAAGGAACTGCCGCTGAAGGCCATCGTCGACGAGGCCCTGGCCATGGGTGGCTGCGACACCATCAAGAGTGTGCTGGTCTACCAGCGCACGGCGACGGCCTGCAATATGGTGGCGGGCCGCGACAAGACCTTCGCCGAGGCGCTGGCCGGGCAGAGCACCGAGTGCAAGCCCGCGATCGTCGGCGCCGAGCACCCGCTGTTCATCCTCTACACCTCGGGCTCCACGGGCAAGCCCAAGGGCGTGCAGCATGCCACGGGCGGCTACCTGCTCTGGGCCAAGCTGACCATGGAGTGGACCTTCGACATCCAGCCCAGCGACATCTTCTGGTGCACTGCCGACATCGGCTGGATCACCGGTCACACCTATGTGGCTTATGGTCCGCTGGCCGCCGGCGCGACGCAGATCGTCTTCGAGGGCGTGCCCACCTACCCGAACGCCGGCCGTTTCTGGCAGATGATCGAGAAGCACAAGTGCACGATCTTCTACACGGCCCCCACCGCCATCCGCTCGCTGATCAAGGCCGCCGAAGGCGACGAGAAGGTGCATCCGGCCCGCTCCGATCTCAGCAGCCTGCGCCTGCTCGGCTCCGTGGGCGAGCCCATCAACCCCGAGGCCTGGATGTGGTACCACAAGCACGTGGGTGGCGAGCGCTGCCCCATCGTGGACACCTTCTGGCAGACCGAGACCGGCGGCCATATGATCACGCCGCTGCCGGGCGCCACACCCCTGGTGCCGGGCTCCTGCACGCTGCCGCTGCCGGGCATCACGGCCGCCATCGTCGACGAGGCCGGTCATGACGTGCCCAACGGCGCGGGCGGCATCCTGGTCGTCAAGAAGCCCTGGCCCTCGATGATCCGTACCATCTGGGGTGATCCGGAGCGCTTCAAGAAGAGCTACTTCCCCGAGGAACTCAAGGGCTACTATCTGGCCGGCGACGGCGCCGTGCGCAGCGCGGATCGTGGCTACTTCCGCATCACCGGCCGCATCGACGATGTGCTCAACGTCAGCGGTCACCGCATGGGCACGATGGAGATCGAATCGGCCCTGGTGGCCAAGACCGACCTCGTGGCCGAAGCCGCCGTGGTGGGTCGCCCGGACGACCTGACCGGCGAGGCCATCTGCGCCTTCGTGGTGCTCAAGCGTCCGCGCCCGACGGGCGACGAAGCCAAGGCGATCGCCAAGGAACTGCGCGACTGGGTGGCCAAGGAGATCGGCCCGATCGCCAAGCCCAAGGACATCCGTTTCGGCGACAACCTGCCCAAGACCCGCTCGGGCAAGATCATGCGCCGCCTGCTGCGCTCCATCGCCAAGGGCGAAGCCATCACCCAGGACACGTCGACCCTGGAGAATCCAGCCATCCTGGATCAGTTGTCGCAGAACAACTGATCCAGGCCGCGCGTGAGCGCGGGAGGCGCCCGTGGGGCGCCACGGCTGGATTCGACGGCACTCATATCGGCGTAGCCGATGTGATGTGCCGGCAGAACCCGGTACCTATCTGCTGCGGCAGACCGGCGGTTCCAGAAAATAAAAAAGCGCGCATCAGCGGGCTTTTTCGCAGGGCCGGAAGCGGATTACTTCTGCGCCAGGATCCAGGCGACGAGCTTCTTGGCGTCGGCGTCGCTGACCTGCGGGTTGGCCGGCATGGGAACCGGGCCCCAGGCGCCAGAGCCACCCTTGATGATCTTGGTGGCCAGCATGTCGGCGGCGGACTTGTCGTACTTCTTGGCGATGTCCTTGAAGGACGGGCCGACCAGCTTCTTGTCCACGGCATGGCAGGCCATACAGTTCTTGGACGTTGCCAGGGCCTGATCGGCCATGGCGGGGGTGCTGATGACGGCAGCGGCAAACAGGGCAAACAGGACGCGCTTCATTGATTTCCTCAGGTCTAGGGTTAAGTAGATAATCAAGCAACGTGATTGTAAAGGTTGCGGTTGACCCCCGGGGGTACCCGCAGCGTAAAGACCAAGGACGCCGAATGTATTTTCTGGGACTGGGCATCGTTCTGCTGCTGATGAAATATCTGGACATCGATCCGGTCATGGGCTGGAGCTGGTGGATCGTGCTGGCACCCTTTGCCCTGGCGATGGCCTGGTGGACCTGGGCGGATGCCAGCGGCTACACGCGGCGCAAGGCCATGGAGCGCGAGGACCAGCGCCGGCTGGACCGCATCAACAAGCAGCGTGACGCCATGGGGCTCAAGAAGAAGCGACGCTGAAGCGACAAGCCCGGCAAAAAAAAGCCCCGGCATGCCGGGGCTTTTTGCTGGAGGCGCGTTCGTGCTCAGTAGTTGTCGAGCACCGCTCCCTTGCTGGCCGAGCAGGCGTTGAAGGCGAACTTGGCCTGCACGCCGCGCGTGTAGCGCGGCTTGGGCGGCGTCCAGCCCTGCTTGCGCTTGGCCAGTTCTGCCTCGGGCACATTGAGTTCGAGCTTGAGCTGGTGCGCGTCGATGGTGATGGAGTCACCCTCGTTCACGAAAGCGATGGTGCCGCCCGCGGCAGCCTCGGGCGCCACGTGGCCCACCACCATGCCCCAGGTGCCGCCGGAGAAGCGACCGTCCGTGATCAGACCCACGCTCTCGCCCAGGCCCGCACCGATGAGCGCGCCCGTGGGCGCCAGCATCTCGGGCATGCCCGGACCGCCCTTGGGGCCGAGGTAGCGCAGCACCATCACATCGCCGGCCTTGATCTTGCCGTCCAGGATGGCTTGCAGGGCCGACTGCTCGTCGTCGAACACGCGGGCCGGGCCGGTGATGACCGGATTCTTCAGGCCGGTGATCTTGGCCACGGCGCCCTCGGGCGAGAGGTTGCCCTTGAGGATGGCCAGGTGGCCCTCCTTGTACATGGGGTTGCTGATGGGGCGGATCACATCCTGGTCGGCGCGCGGCTCGTCCGGCACGTCCTTGAGCACCTCGGCCACGGTCTTGCCCGTGATGGTGATGCAGTCGCCGTGCAGCAGGCCGGCCTTGAGCAAAATCTTCATGACCTGCGGGATGCCACCGGCCTTGTGCAGGTCCACGGCCAGGTACTTGCCGCTGGGCTTGAGGTCGCAGAGCACGGGCGTCTTCCTGCGCACGCGCTCGAAGTCGTCGATGGTCCACTCGACGCCGGCGGCGTGGGCGATGGCCAGGAAGTGCAGCACGGCGTTGGTGGAGCCCCCGGTGGCCATGATCACGGCCACGGCGTTCTCGATGCTCTTGCGCGTGACGATGTCGCGCGGCTTGAGGTCCTTCCTGATGGCTTCCAGCAGCACCTTGGCGGATTCCTTGGCCGAGTTCATCTTCTCGTCGTGCGGGTTGGCCATGGTGGAGGAGTAGGGCAGGCTGATGCCCAGGGCCTCGAAGGCGCTGGACATGGTGTTGGCCGTGTACATGCCGCCGCAGGAGCCGGTACCCGGGATGGCGCGCTGTTCGATCTGCTTGAGGTCCTCGTCGCTGAGCTTGCCGGCCGCGTTCTGGCCCACGGCCTCGAACACGCTCACGATGTTGAGGTCCTGGCCTTTGTAGTGGCCGGGCAGGATGGTGCCGCCATAGACGTAGATGGCGGGCACGTTGGCGCGCAGCATGCCCATCAGGCCGCCGGGCATGTTCTTATCGCAACCGCCCACGACCAGCACGCCGTCCATCCATTGGCCCTGCACGCAGGTCTCGATGCAATCGCTGATGACTTCGCGGCTCACGAGAGAGTACTTCATGCCCTCGGTGCCCATGGCCATGCCGTCGCTGATGGTGGGCGTGCCGAAGATCTGGGCGTTGCCGCCGGCTTCCTCGATGCCGGCCACGGCGGCGTCGGCCAGCTTCTGCAGGCCCGAGTTGCAGGGGGTGATGGTGCTGTGGCCGTTGGCCACGCCAACCATGGGCTTGCCGAAATCGCCTTCCTGGTAGCCCATGCCGTAATACATGGAGCGGTTGGGGGCGCGGGACTTGCCTTCGGTGATGTTGGCGCTGCGCAGCTTGATGACTTTCTGGTTCATGTTGGGGTGTCCGGTAAAGGATGCGGAGCCCGGAGTATGCGCCCTGCTATTGATAGTCTCCAATCTTTTTTTGATGGCTTATTGATATGCTATGCATATGAGAAACCCCTCCATCGATCTGCGGGTCTGGCGCCAGTTCCTGACCCTGGCCGAGGAACTGCATTTCGGGCGCGCGGCGGCCCGGCTGCACATGACCCAGCCGCCGCTGACCCAGGCCATCGCCCAGTTGGAGACCACGCTGGGCCTGCGCCTGTTCGAGCGCAGCCGCCGCCATGTGGCCCTGACGCCCGCGGGACTGGCCCTGCTGCCCGAGGTGCGCGAGCTGCTGGCGCGCGCGCGTCGCCTGCCGGAGATCGCCCATGCGGCCGCCGCAGGCCAAGCCGGGCGCCTGCGCCTGGCCTTTGTCTCCACCGTGGGCTTCGAGCAGTTGCCGGGCTGGGTGCGCGGCCTGCGCGAGCACATGCCGCAGGTTGCGCTGGAGCTGATCGAGGCCACGGGCGACGTGCAGCAGGAGGCGCTGGCCCGCGGCGAGATCGACGCCGGCGTGCTGCTGCATACCCCGGGTTTCGCGCCGGCCGCTTTCGACTCGCTCTGTGTGGCCGAAGAGCCCCTGGTGCTGGCGCTGCCGGCCGGCCATGCCCTGGCCACGAGCTCGCGTCTCAGTCTGGGCCGGGTGCTGGAGCAGCCCCTGGTGCAGTTCCCGCGCCGTATCCTGCCCTCCATCCACGATGCGCTGTACGCGCTCTACCATGCGCACGGCCAGCCGCCGCGGGTGGTGCAGGAGGCGATCCAGATGCAGACCATCGTGAACCTCGTGGCCGCGGGCCTGGGCCTGGCCTGGGTGCCACGCAGCGTGATGCGCTTCGAGCGCCAGGGAGTGGTCTACCGCGAGCTGCCGCGCGGCGCGGCCGTGCCGCGCTGCGAGACGCGTCTGGTCTGGCGGCGCGGCGACGAGAACCCCGTGCTCGCGCGCTTCGTGGAGCTTGTGCGCTCGCTGGCACAATCGCGCCCATGCTGATCCACCCCGCCATCGACCCGGTCGCCCTGCGCCTGGGCCCGCTCGCCATCCACTGGTACGGCATCACCTATCTCGTCGCCTTCGGTCTTTTCTTCTGGCTGGGCCTGCGCCGCCTGCGTCACGAGCCCTATGCCTCGGCCCGTGGCGACGCCGCCTGGAGCCGGCGCGATGTCGAGGACGTGCTGTTCTACGGCGTCATCGGCGTGGTCATCGGTGGACGCCTGGGTTACTGCCTGTTTTACAAGCCGGCCTACTATCTGAGCCATCCGCTGGAGATCTTCGCCCTCTGGCAGGGTGGTATGAGCTTTCATGGAGGCATGCTGGGCGTGATCGCGGCCATGTTCTGGTTCGCGCACATGCGGCGCAAGCACTGGCTGGCCGTGGCTGATTTTGTGGCGCCCTGCGTTCCCACCGGCCTGGCGGCCGGGCGGGTGGGCAATTTCATCAATGGTGAACTCTGGGGGCGCGTGGCCGATCTCTCGTTGCCCTGGGCCATGGTGTTCCGCGGTGCGGGCGACGCGCCGCGCCATCCCTCGCAGATCTACCAGTTCCTGCTGGAAGGCCTGCTGCTGTTCGTGCTGCTCTGGCTGTATGCCCGCAAGCCGCGTGCGCGCGGGCAGGTGGGGGCGGCGTTCCTGGCCGGCTACGGACTGCTGCGCTTCATCGCGGAGTACTTCCGCGAGCCTGATGACTTTCTGGGGCTGCTGGCGCTCAACCTCAGCATGGGACAGTGGCTGTGCCTGCCCATGATCGCGGCGGGTGTCGGCCTCTGGGTCTGGGCAGGACGGCAGCCGCAGCAGGGCTGAGCCCGGTTCGGTGTTCCGGGCAGCTAAGGCTTCGGGTTTGTACGTATTCTGTAATTACCCATAATTACGGAAAATTACGTCCAGGGTCGGGCCGAATCCCTCGGTCTCAACCCCCTTCCACCTGACGGGGTCCGCACCATGCGTGTCGTCCACAACTCGTTGCACGAACAGGTCGCCGACACGTTGCGGCAGGAGATCTTCAGTGGCGCGCTGGCGCCCGGCAGCTTCGTGGACGAGGTGGCGCTGTGCGAACGCCTGGCCATCTCGCGCACGCCGCTGCGCGAGGCGCTCAAGGTGCTCACGGCCGAAGGCCTGGTGCGGCATGAGCCGCGCCGCGGCTGCTTCGTCAACGAGGTGACCGAGCGCGACCTCGACGAGATCTTTCCTGTGATCGCCCTGCTCGAAGGGCGCTGTGCCCACGAGGCCGCGCTGCGCGCCAGTGATGCTGATCTGGCCGCGCTGGAGGTGCTGCACGACAGGCTGCAGAAGGCGGCGCGCCACAAGCGCATCGTCGACTACTACGACACGAATTACGCCATCCACGAGGCCATCATCACCCTGGCCGACAACCGCTGGCTGGCCCAGGTCATCGGCGATCTGCGCAAGATCCTCAAGCTCGCGCGTCTGCAGCAGCTGCATGCCCCCGGGCGGCTGGAGCAGAGCCTGAGCGAGCACATGGCGGTCTTCGCCGCCCTCAAGGCGCGCGACGCCGAAGGCGCCGAGGCCGCCATGCGCACCCATCTGACGCGTCAGCGCGAGGCGCTGCGTGAGTTGGCCCGTCAACAAAGCCGGAGGTTGGCATGAACGCTACGAGTTGGATCAGTCGTCAGGTCACGCGTCTGCTGCCGGTGGCGCGCCAGGGCCTGGTGTCGCCGGGAGCGGGTGGGGGGGCGGCCCTGCGTGCCGGCGTGGCCTTGCCGTCCGAAGCGGCGCTGGATGAACGGCCCACGCGCGAGCGGCTGGCGGCCAGCCTGCGCCACAAGGCCGAGGCCATGTCGCCGCGCATGCTGCGGCGCACGCTGGACGAGCTCAAGGCCATCATCGACCCGCAGATCAGCGAGGTCGAGGGCGGGCGTCGCGCCCAGGTGCTGATCGATCGCTACATGCGGGCCACGGTCGGGCGCCGGCGCGACATGTGGCTGCTCATGAGCGAGATGTTCACGGCCGATCCCGAAAAGGTGAAGAAGGCCCAGGCCAAGTTCGCCGCTGCCGTGGGCACGCCGGACGAGGCCGCAGCCGAGGTGCAGTACCGCCGGTCCACCGTGTCGCCGCGCCGGCGCCTGTTGCAGCGTTTCAGCGTGCTGCCCGAGGGCATCCGCTTCCTGGTCGACGTGCGTGCCGAGATGCAGCCCTATTTGAAGCAGGACAAGCGTCTGCAGGCCCTGGATGTGGAGATGGAATACATGTTCTCCACCTGGTTCGATGTGGGGTTTCTGGAGCTGCGCCGCATCAGCTGGGACTCGCCGGCCTCGCTGGTGGAAAAGCTCATCAAGTACGAGGCCGTGCATGACATCCGCAGCTGGGACGACGTGAAGAACCGGCTCGATTCGGACCGCCGTTGCTACGGTTTCTTTCACCCGCGTCTGCCCGACGAGCCGCTGATCTTTGTCGAGGTGGCACTGATCGAGCACATGGCCGAGAGCATCACGCCGCTGCTCGACGAGCAGGCCGCCGCGGCCGACCTGGACAAGGCCACCTGGGCCATCTTCTATTCCATCAGCAACACGCAGAACGGCCTGCGCGGCGTGAGCTTTGGCGATTCGCTGATCAAGCGCGTGGTCGAGACGCTGAGCGCCGAGTTTCCGCGTCTGAAGCATTTCTCGACCCTTTCGCCCATCCCCGGGCTGCGCAAATGGCTGGCGCAGAACGCGACCCGCATGCTCGAACTCACACCCGAGAAGGAGCGGGCGGAACTGGGCCGGGCGGCCGGCTTTGAACCGCCGACCGCGGCCCACCTGCTGCAGGCCCTGGACCATGTGGAGGCGCTGGATACACGTTCACCCCTGCGGCGCTGGCTGCTGCAATGCGCCGCCCAGTACCTGGGGCGTGAGCTCAGCGAGGGCAAGCCCGTGGACCCGGTGGCGCGTTTCCATCTGGGCAACGGCGCACGCGTCGAGCGCCTGAACTGGATGGGCGACCCTTCGCCCAAGGGCCTGCGGCAGTCCTACGGGCTCATGGTGAACTACCTGTACGATCTCAAGCGTCTGGATCGGAACCGGGCCCAGCTCGCTGACGGCAAAATAGCCGTTGCGGGCGCCATCGAGGAACTGCAGTTCTGAGTGCCGCAGTCTTTCACATGACCATCAACACAAGGAGACAAAGATGAACCAAGACAAGAACGCTGGCCTGAGCCGACGCAGCGTGCTGCGCTATGCCGCTGCCGGCCTGGCCGCCAGCCCGTTGCTGGGCCAGGCCCAGTCCGGCTGGCCGACCAAGCCCGTTACCCTGATCGTGCCCTTCCCGGCCGGAGGTGGCACCGATGCCTTCGCCCGTCCGCTGTCGGCGTCCTTCTCCAAGCTCACCGGCAAGCAGCTGATCATCGACAACCGCGGCGGTGCCGGCGGTACCCTGGGCGCCAGCCTGGCGGCCAAGGCCCAGCCCGACGGCTACACCCTGTTCATGGGCGCCGTGCACCACACCATTGCGCCCTCGATGTACCCCAGGCTGGACTACGACATCGAAAAGGATTTCGTGCCCCTGGTCCTGGTGGCCACGGTGCCGCAGGTGCTGGTGGTCAATCCCAGGAAGGTCACCGAAGGCGATTTCAAGTCTTTCCTCGAGATGCTGCGCCGCAACCCTGGCAAGCTCAATTACGGCTCGGCCGGCAGCGGGACCTCGCACCACCTCGCGGGCGAGCTCTTCAAGCAGCAGACCAAGACCTTCATCACCCACATCCCCTACCGTGGTGCCGGTCCGGCCCTGCAGGATCTGATCGCCGGCAATGTGGACATGATGTTCGACGGCCTCGGCTCCTCGGCCGGCCACATCAAGGGTGGCCGTATCAAGGCACTGATGGTCGCCGGCACCAAGCGCAATCCGGCTTTCCCGGATGTGCCCTGTGCGGCCGAGCTGGGTCTGCCCGAGTACACGGTGCAGACCTGGTACGGCATCTGGGCGCCCAAGGGCACGCCGGCCGACGCCGCTGCCGCTGCCGTGGCCGAGATCCGCAAGGCCGGCGCCACGCCCGAGGCCAAGGCCGTCTGGGCCAACCAGGGCGCCGAGTTCAGCGACATGAACCCGCAGCAGTTCGGCCAGTTCGTCAGTGCCGAAGTCAAGCGCTGGACCCAGGTGGTCAAGCTCTCGGGCGCCAAGCTCGACTGAGCGGCCCGGCAAGCATGAGGCGCGCAGACCCGGTATGAGCGGCAAGATCCTGAGCGAGCGTCAGGGCCCCCTGGCGCTCGTTACGCTGAGCCATCCGGGCAAGTTCAACGCCATGTCGCGTGCGATGTGGCGTGAGCTGCGCGCTGTCTTCACCGCCTTGCAGACCGACACCTCCCTGCGCTGCGTTGTGCTGCGTGGGGAGGGCGGTCATTTCTGCGCCGGCGGTGACATTTCCGAATACGAGAGTTTCCGTTTCAGCGAGCCTGAGCTACGCGCCTTTCACGAGGACGAGGTCTGGGGTGGCCTGCAGGCCGTGCTGGACTGCGACGTGCCCGTGCTGGCCCAGATCGAAGGCAACTGCATGGGTGCGGGTGTGGAGATCGCCTGCTGCTGCGACATCCGCATCGCCGCCGACTCGGCCCGTTTTGGCGCCCCGATCGGGCGTCTGGGTTTCCCCATGGCGCCGCGCGAAGCGGCGCTGGTGCTGCGCGAGGCCGGTGCGGCCTCGGCCCGCGAGATGCTGCTCGAAGCCGCGGTGCTGACTGCGCCGCAGATGCAGGTGCGCGGCTTTCTGCAGCGCGTCGTGTCCGAGGCAGCGCTGGCGACCGAAGTCGGGCAGAGCGTGCAACGCATCAGCCGCCTCGCGCCGCAGGCGGCACGCCTCAACAAACAGACCCTGCGGGCGCTGCAGCCCCTGGGGACTGAAGTCCCCGCGGCCTTGCTGGCCGGCGCCTATGCCTATGCCGACAGCGCCGAACACCGTGAGGGCATCGCTTCCTTCCTGGCCAAGCGGCCAGCCGAATTTTCGCTTTCTCCGTCCTGACCTTTCCGATTCGCCATGTCACAAGCCAACGACAATCTTTTCAGCGCCCTGCGCGCGGCCTTTCCGTCCGACCTCGAGGCCATCGCCATCGAGACCGACAACGGTCTGAACTACAGCTGGCGCGACTTCGAGCGCGCCACGGCCATGATGGCCAACCTGCTCAAGTCGCTCGCGCTGCCCGAGGGCTCGCGCGTGGCCGTACAGGTGGAGAAGTCGGTCGAGGCCGTGATGCTCTATCTGGCCACACTGCGCGCGGGCTATGTCTTCCTGCCGCTCAACACCGCCTACCAGAGCGCAGAGATCGAGTACTTCATCGGCAACGCCGAGCCGGCCGTCGTGGTCTGCAGCCCCAAGAACTTCGGCTGGGTCAGCCAGCTGGCCTTCAAGGCCGGCACCCAACATGTCTTCACGCTCGATGACAACCGCACGGGCACGCTGCTGGAGCGCGCCGCGCATTGCTCCGATCGACACACGCCGGTGCCGCGCCGGGCGGATGATCTGGCCGCCATCCTCTACACCAGCGGCACCACGGGGCGCAGCAAGGGGGCTATGCTCACGCACGGCAACCTGCTGAGCAATGCGCGCGTGCTGCAGAGCTACTGGGGCTGGAAGAACGGTGACGTGCTGATCCACGCGCTGCCCATCTTCCACGTGCACGGCCTCTTCGTGGCCCTGCATGGCGCGCTGCTCAACGGCAGCAAGATCATCTGGATGGCCAAGTTCGACCCGAAGAAGGTCATCGAGAAGCTGCCCGAAGCCACGGTCTTCATGGGCGTGCCCACGCTCTATGTGCGCATGCTGGCCGAGCCTACGCTCACGCGCGAGGCCGTGCGCAACATGCGCCTATTCATCGCCGGCTCCGCACCGCTGCTGCTCGAGACCTTCCAGGCCTGGCAGCAGCGCACGGGCCACACCATCCTCGAGCGCTACGGCATGAGCGAGACCATCATGCTGACCTCCAATCCCTACGACCCCAAGGATGGCGAGCGTCGTGGCGGCACCGTGGGCTTCCCGCTGCCCGGCGTGAGCCTGCGCGTGGCCGGGGACGATGGCCAGATCCTGCCCACGGGCGAGATCGGCGGCATCCAGGTCAAGGGCCCCAATGTCTTCAAAGGCTATTGGCGCATGCCCGAGAAGACGAAGGAGGAATTCACGGCCGACGGCTACTTCAAGACCGGCGACGTGGGCAAATACGATGAGCGCGGTTATGTGACCATCGTCGGACGCAGCAAGGATCTGATCATCAGCGGCGGCTACAACGTCTACCCGGCCGAGATCGAGGGCTATATCAACGAGCTGCCGGGCGTCGCCGAGAGTGCACTGGTGGGCGTGCCGCACCCGGACTTCGGCGAGGTCGGCGTGGCCGTGGTGGTGCGCAAGCCCGGCGCCGCGCTGGAGCCCGAGCAGATCGTCGCCACCCTGAAGTCCAGGCTGGCCAACTTCAAGATCCCCAAGAAGTGCTATGTGGTCGACGACCTGCCGCGCAACACCATGGGCAAGGTGCAGAAGAACCTGCTGCGCGACCAGTACAAGACGCTGTTCAGCTGACCGTCTGGATCTGTACAGAAAAAACGCCGGCACTGCCGGCGTTTTTTGTCAGCGATCCGCTGTCAGTGGAATCGGTACCGGACCTGCACCCCGACTTCGCGGGTGGTGTTCCTGGGCTCATAGCCCGTGTAGACGGTGGTGGTCGAGGTGTAGGTCCCCATTTCCGAATCGTCGATGTTCCAGGCCTGATAGAACATGCCCACCGACCAGGTCGCGGTTTCGTAGGCCAGGTTCAGGCGCAGGCCGTGGCCCTTGTTCTGCTGGTTTTTCAGGTCGCTGGTGTAGCCGGCGACGTCGGTCAGATAGGACTTCTGCGTGCCTTCGATCAGGTGGTCGTATTCCAGTGTGGTGGCCCAGCGTGCCTGGTCGCTGAGTCGGAAGCGGTGTGTCACGCCCAGGGGCAGATACAGGTAGTGGCTGGAGCGCCGGTAGCCCACCGCGCCGGTGGTGGAGTAGCCGCGCAGATCGCTCTTGAGGTAGCGGGTGCCCAGTCCGGAGTAGAGGGACAGCACTTGTGAGCCGAGTTCGATATCGCGTCCCGCAGTGAGGCGCGCGTCGGTGTAGTGGTCCGGGTTGTGGCTGGCCTCGCCCGTTGACGCGCTCTTGTAGTGGTTGTTGCCAGCGGCGAAGCGCCCGTCCACACTCCAGTACACCCCTCCCTCCAGGGCTCGCGTATAGCTGCCGAGCAGACCGATCTTGCTGCCCTTGAGCGACATGAAGAAGCTGTTGTTGACCTCTTCCTCGTAGCTGTACTGTGAGAGCTGGCCGCCAATCTCGATGCTCGTGGTGGTTTTCAGTGGCATGCCTTGGGCTTGGGCGAGGGCCGGGAGACCGGCTAGCATGAGTGTGCAAAGTGCTGTCCTGCAGGACATGAGTTCCCTCCCCTGGCATTCTGATGTTGTTCAAGCCGGGCGCCATCCTAAACCAGCCCTGGCGTCAACTGACCGCTCGAGCCGAGGTTGTCGCCGGATGGAGACACCGGCCCCGCGGTGTTGCCAGCGCGGCTGTCAGCCGGGCCAGTCAGTGGAAGCGCAGCCGGAACTGTACGCCGGCCTCGCGCGTGCTGTTGCGCGGCTCCACGATCAGTGTGCCCGGGACGCCACCCAGCGACTGGCGGGCCTCGTCCGAGGCGCCGACGCGCCAGTAGTGCACGAAGAAGCCGATGGACCAGTGGTAGGTCTCGAAACTGCTGCTCAGGCGCAGGCCATGGCCGTTGCGCTGGCTGTTGACCGGATCGTTGGAGGTCGCGTCGGTGTCGGACAGGAAGGACTGCTGGCGGCCGTCAAGCAGCAGGTCGTATTCGACGCTGGTCGAAAGCCGGGCCTCGGGACCCAGCTGGGCACGATGTGTCAGGCCCAGGGGCAGATAGACGTACTGGCTGCGGCGGCGGTAGCCTTCGTCGCCAGTGCTCGTCAGGCCCTTCAGGTCCGTGCTGAGCTTGCGGAATCCGAGACCGAAATAGGGGGCCAGCAGCTGCGAGCCCAGAGGGTAGTCCTTGCCGCCGGTGATCCGCACCTCGGTCAGGACGTCGGCGTTGCCACCTTTCTCCCCGCGGCTGGCGCTGCTGTAGTTGATGTTGCCATGCGACTGCCGGGCGTCGCCGCCCCAGTACCAGTCGTCACGCAGGGCCTGGGTGAAGCGGAAGGTCAGCCCGACCTTGTTGCCTTCGTGCTCAAAGGCCGTGCTGCCGCTGCCGGCTTCGTAGCGCAGCTGCATGACCTCGATGCCCAGCTCGCTGCTGTCGACCGAGCGCAGCGAAACCGGCTGGGCCTGGACCGCGATCGGCAGCAGGGCGAGGAGGGGGGGGAGGAAGCGCGCAAGTTTCATGGTGTCCCGTGGCGTGTTACCCGGGGGAATTTACCAGCTTGCGCGGACTCCGGCAGGCCGCGGGCAGGCGCTCAGCGCAGCACCAGCACCGGGATGTGCGAGTGCGTCAGCACCTGCTGGGTCTCGCTGCCCAGCAGCAGGCGCTTGATGCCCTTGCGGCCGTGCGAGGCCATGACGATGAGGTCGCACTTGTTCTTCTTCGCGGTACCGATGATGGCGTCGCTCACGAGGTCCGACTTGACGATCACGGCCTTGGCGGTCAGCCCCTTGGCCTTGGCGGCCTTGGCCACGGCATCCACCACGGCCTGGCCGTGGGCGGCCCACTGTTTTTCGATCTTGTTGATATCGCTCAGCGGCAGCGCCAGGCCGCCTTCGAAATAGCTTTGCGGATAGCGTGGCACCACCTTGAGCGCGACGAGTTCGGCGCCGCTGAGCTGGGCCAGGGCGACGGCACTGCTCACGGCCTTCTTGGAGAGGGTGCTGCCGTCGGTGGCGACGAGGATGCGCTTGTACATGCTGGCTCCTAAGTGCGTTGTTGCGGTGCCCCTAGCTTAGGTCACATGGTTCTGCTATGGTCTTGATCCATATCAAGTAGGAGGCGGGTTGTACCCGTTAGCCTTCATGACCATGAGTTCTGCCAGCCTTGCAGCGTCGTCCGCAGCCGCGCCCGCGGCTGCCACTCCGCCAGATGGCGCCGTGGGCGAGGGGTTGCTGGACGATCCGCAGCTGTGGTCCGGCTTCAGCCGGCCGCGGGCGGGCGCCAGCGAGACCCAGGGCGCCTGGGAGTCGCACCTGCTGATCGAGGGCATGCACTGCGCAGCCTGTGCGCTTAACGTCGAGGATGCGCTGCGGCGTGTGCCCGGGGTGCAAAGCGCCAGTGTCAGCGCCGGCAGCCGGCGCGCCCGCGTGCTCTGGGATGCCGGGGCCGTGCGCCCCTCGGAATGGATGCAGGCCGTGCGCCGCGCCGGTTACCGCGCCGTGCCGGCACAGGATGCCCTGGCTGGCGAGCGCCGCCGCAAGGAGACGCGCAAGGCCCTGTGGCGCTGGCTGGTCGCGGGCTTTTGCATGATGCAGGTCATGATGTACGCGTGGCCGGCCTATGTGGCCGAGCCGGGCGACCTCACGATGGAGATGGAGCAGCTGCTGCGCTGGGCCTCCTGGGTGATCACGCTGCCCGTGCTCTTCTTCTCCTGCACGTCTTTCTTTGCTGCGGCCTGGCGCGACATCCTGCAGCGACGCATCAGCATGGACCTGCCGGTGGCGCTGGGCATGGCCATCACCTTTGTGGTCAGCACCGCCGGCACGTTCGAGCCGCAGGGCATTTTCGGCCGCGAGGTGTACTTCGACTCGCTGACCATGTTCGTCTTCTTCCTGCTCACGGGTCGCTGGCTGGAGCAGCGCCTGCGCGAGCGTACCGCCGGCGCGCTGGACGCGCTGATGAACCGCCTGCCCGACAGCGTACTGCGCCAGCGTGCCGATGGCGAGTTCGAGCGCGTGGCCGTGCACCGGCTGCGCCCGGGTGATGTGCTGCGTGTGCTGCCCGGCGAGTCCTTCCCGGCCGACGGCACGGTGATCGAAGGCCAGACCCATGCCGACGAGGCCCTGCTCACGGGCGAGTCGCGCCCGCTGCTGCGTGGCCCCGGTGCGGCGGTGATTGCCGGCAGCCACAACCTCAGCGCCGCAGTGCTGGTGCGTGTGGAACGCACGGGTGAGGACACGCGCTATGCCCAGATCGTGGCGCTGATGGAAGAAGCCGCCCAGAGCCGGCCGCAGCTGGCCCTACTGGTAGACCGGCTGGCCCGGCCCTTTCTCGTCGGCGTGCTGCTGGCCGCTGCCGGTGCTGCCGCCTGGTGGTGGCCGCAGGACCCGGGCCATGCGCTCATGGTCGCCGTGGCCGTGCTCATCGTTACCTGCCCGTGCGCACTTTCGCTGGCCACGCCCGCAGCCATGCTGGCCGCCGCCGGCACCCTCGCGCGCCAGGGCGTGCTGGTGCGCCGGCTCGGCGCCTTGGAGATGCTGGCTCATACCGACCTCGTGATTTTCGACAAGACGGGCACGCTGACCCGTGACGCCCTCGTACTGCAGGGGCTGCGCCTGCGCGCGGGCGCCAGCCGGGACGAGGTACTGGCCCAGGCAGCCGCCCTGGCGCGGCATTCACTGCATCCGGTCTCGCGTGCGGTGCAGGCCACGGCTGACGCAGGCGCCGTGGCGCCATGGCTGAGCGCGCAGGTGCAGGAACAGGCAGGTGTCGGTCTCTCGGGTCAGGTGCGGTCTGCGGCGGGCGAGGCCTGGCAGACCTTGCGCCTGGGCTCGGCCGCGCACTGTGGTGTGCCGGCGCAGTCGTTGGCGGGCCCGCATGCCGTGCTCTGTGACGCACAGGGCTGGCTCGCGACCTTCGAATTCGGCGAGGATCTGCGGCCCGACGCCCAGGCCACCGTGTCGGCCCTGCAGGCCCAGGGCATCGAGGTGCGCATCCTCTCTGGCGATACACCCGAGGCGGTGGCGCGCGTGGCGCAACAACTGGGTATTGCCCAGGCACGCGGGGGCTGCACGCCCCAGGACAAGCTGGAGGAGCTGCAGCAGGCGCGGCAGGCTGGCCGCCAGGCCGTGGTCGTGGGCGACGGGCTGAACGACGGACCGGCGTTGGCCGGAGCCCAGGCCTCCTTCGCCTTCGGGCGGGCCGTGCCGCTGGCGCAGTCGCGCGCCGATTTCGTGGTGCTGGGTGAACAGCTGGCCCAGGTGGAGACGGCCATCCGCCTGTCGCGGCGCACCCTGCGCATCGTGCGCCAGAACCTGGGCTGGGCTGCTGCCTACAACGCGGTCTGTGTGCCGCTGGCGGTGGTGGGCTGGATGCCGGCCTGGCTGGCTGGCCTGGGTATGGCGGCCAGTTCGCTGCTTGTCGTCGTCAATGCATTGCGCCTGGCTCCGGGCTGGCGCGGCAAGGAGAGTATCTGATGGACATCCTGTATCTGCTGATCCCGCTGTCGGTGGCGCTGGTCTTCTTCATCCTCGCAGGGTTGTGGTGGGCCATCGAGCGCGGACAGTTCGAGGACCTCGAGTCCGAGGGCGAACGCATCCTGCGGGATTCGTGAGAGCGGTTGATTTGCGTCAAATGGTGTCGGTCGTGAAAGACGGACACTCCACAGGGTTAATAAAGAGAGAGGTGCACATGGCATTTTCAAACCAGCAGGCGACCGAGTACAACGACACCGTTGTACGCCAGTTCGCCATCATGACGGTGGTCTGGGGTGTGGTGGGCATGCTGGTCGGCGTGATCATCGCTGCCCAGCTGACCTGGCCCGAGCTGAACTTCGGCATTTCCTGGCTCAGTTACGGACGCCTGCGACCATTGCATACCAATGCGGTGATCTTCGCCTTCGGCGGTTGCGGCCTGTTTGCCGCCGCCTATTACGTGGTACAGCGTACCTGCCACGTGCGGCTGTTCAGTGACAAGCTCGCCGCCTTCACCTTCTGGGGCTGGCAGGCGGTCATCGTGCTGGCGGCCATCTCGCTGCCGCTGGGCTACACCCAGGGCAAGGAGTACGCCGAGCTCGAGTGGCCGATCGACATCCTGATCACCCTGGTCTGGGTGGCGTTTGCCGTTGTCTTCTTCGGCACCATCGGCACACGCAAGGTCCGGCACATCTACGTGGCCAACTGGTTCTTCGGCGCCTTCATCATCGCCGTGGCCCTGCTGCACCTGGTCAACAGCGCGGCCGTCCCGGCCGGCCTGATGAAGTCCTATTCCGCCTACGCCGGCGTACAGGACGCCATGGTGCAGTGGTGGTACGGCCACAACGCCGTGGGCTTCTTCCTGACCGCGGGTTTCCTCGGGATGATGTACTACTTCATTCCCAAGCAGGCCGAGCGCCCGGTGTACAGCTACCGCCTGTCCATCGTGCACTTCTGGGCCCTGATCTTCACCTATATGTGGGCCGGCCCGCACCACCTGCACTACACGGCGCTGCCGGACTGGACCCAGTCGGTTGGCATGCTGTTCTCGCTCATCCTGCTGGCGCCGAGCTGGGGCGGCATGATCAACGGCATCATGACGCTCAGCGGTGCCTGGCACAAGCTGCGTGACGACCCCATCCTGCGCTTCCTCATCGTCTCGCTGTCCTTCTACGGCATGAGCACCTTCGAGGGGCCGATGATGTCGATCAAGACGGTCAACGCGCTCTCGCACTACACCGACTGGACCGTGGGCCACGTGCATTCGGGCGCCCTGGGCTGGGTCGGCCTGGTGACCATGGGCTCCATGTACTACCTGATCCCGCGTCTGTTCGGCCAGAAGCAGATGTACAGCGTCAAGGCCATCGAGGTCCACTTCTGGACGGCCACCATCGGCATCGTGATCTACATCGCGGCCATGTGGATCGCCGGCGTGATGCAGGGCCTGATGTGGCGCGCGATCAACCCCGATGGCACGCTGACCTACACCTTCGTCGAGTCGGTCAAGGCCACCTATCCCTTCTACGTGCTGCGTCTGCTCGGCGGCGTGCTCTACCTGGGTGGCATGCTCATCATGCTGTGGAACGTCTACAAGACCGCCATGGCCGGACGCGCGACCAACGTCAACATTCCCGCCGCTGCGGCCCATGCCTGAAGAGGACTCCATCATGGCTAACAACAAAACTTCCAGCGGCCTCTCGCACGAGAAGATCGAGACCAACAACTTCCTGATGATCGTGCTCATCCTGCTGGTGCTTCTGGTCGGCGGCCTGGTCGAGATCGTGCCGCTGTTCTTCCAGAAGTCCACCACCGAGCCGATCAAGGGCGTGCAGCCCTATACGGCGCTGCAGCTGGCCGGCCGCGACGTCTACCTGCGCGAAGGCTGCTACAACTGCCATTCGCAGATGATCCGTCCCTTCCGCGCCGAGACCCTGCGCTACGGTCACTACTCGGTGGCGGGCGAGTCGGTCTACGACCACCCCTTCCAGTGGGGCAGCAAGCGCACCGGTCCCGACCTGGCGCGTGTGGGCGGCCGCTACAGTGATGAATGGCATCGCCTGCACCTGATCAATCCGCGCGACCTCGTGCCCGAATCCAATATGCCGGCCTATCCCTGGCTGGCGACGGACCTGGTCGACCACGCCTCGCTGCCGCGCCACATGAAGGCCCTGCGCGCGGTGGGCGTCCCTTATACCGACGAACAGATCGCCAAGGCCAGCGAGGAGGTCAAGGGCAAGACCGAGATGGAAGCCCTGATCGCCTACCTGCAAGGCCTGGGCACGGCCCTCAAGTAAGACGGAGACCACACCATGGATGTCAACACCCTGCGCTCCATCGTCACCGTCGCCGGCCTCGTCTGCTTCATCGGCATTGTCTGGTGGGCCTGGTCGGGCCGCAACCGGGCTGACTTCGAGCAGGCCGCGCGGCTGCCCTTCGAACAGGACTGATCCCAAGGAAGAAACATGAGCGATTTCACAAGCAACTTCTGGTCGGTCTTCGTCGCGGCGTCGACCATCATCGGCATCATTGCCTGCCTGCTGCTGCTGTGGTTCAGCGGCAAGGCCAAGGCCATGACCGCCAATGACAACACCACCGGCCACGTCTGGGACGGCGACCTGCGCGAGATGAACAACCCCCTGCCGCGCTGGTGGGTCTGGCTCTTCGTCATCACCGTGGTCTTCAGCCTGCTCTATCTCTTCATGTACCCGGGCCTGGGCAGCAGTCCCGGCAAGCTGGGCTGGAGCCAGCTCGGCCAGTACGAGGCCGAGATGGCCAAGGGCGAAAAGGAGGTGGCGCCGCTGTATGCCAAGTTCACCGCCATGAGCGCGCAGGACATGGCGCGCGATCCGCAGGCCATGGCCATCGGTGAGCGCCTGTTCATGAACAACTGTGCGCAGTGCCACGGCTCGGACGCACGCGGCAGCAAGGGCTTCCCCAACCTGGCCGACGGTGACTGGCTCTGGGGCGGCGCGCCCGAACAGATCCACGAGACCCTGCTCAAGGGTCGCATGGGCAATATGCCGCCCATGGCTGCCGCGGTCGGCACACCCGACGACGTGAAGAACGTCGCGCATTACGTGCTGAGTCTGTCGGGCAGCCCGCACGACTCGCTGCGCGCCTCGCTGGGCAAGGCCAAGTTCGGGGCCTGTGCGGCCTGCCATGGCATGGACGGCAAGGGCAATGTGGCCCTGGGTGCCCCCAACCTGACCGATGACGTGTGGCTGCACGGCTACGGCGAGAACGCCATCGTCGCCATCGTCAACAACGGCAAGGTCAACCAGATGCCGGCGCAGGAGGGCAAGCTCAGTGCCGCCCAGATCCATGTGCTCACGGCCTATGTCTGGAGCCGCTCCGGCGGCGCCAAGGTGGCAGCGAAGTAAGGGCGTGATGAGGGGCCGCCGGGCCAGGAGTTGAATTGAGCGATATCGATCAACGCAAGACCATTCCCATTGTCCCGGCCGCCGTGGCCGATGACGCGGAGATGGTCTCGCTCTACCAGGCGCACCAGAAGATCTACCCGCGCAGCGTCAGCGGCCTGTTCGCCCGCTGGCGCTGGGTCTTCGTCTGGCTCACCCAGCTCGTGTTTTACGGCTTGCCCTGGCTGGAGTGGGGCCAGCGCCAGGCCGTGCTCTTCGACCTGGGCGCGCGGCGCTTCTACATCTTCGGCCTGGTCCTGTACCCGCAGGACTTCATCTACCTCACGGGCCTGCTGGTCATCTCGGCCCTGTTGCTCTTCCTGTTCACGGCTGTGGCCGGGCGCCAGTGGTGCGGCTATGCCTGCCCGCAGACGGTCTATACCGAGATCTTCCTGTGGATCGAGCGCAGGATCGAGGGTGACCGCTCCGCGCGCATGCGCCTTGACGCCGGTCCCTGGAACGCGAACCGGGTGCTGCGCAAGGCCGGCAAGCATGGCGCCTGGATCCTGCTGTCGCTGTGGACCGGTTTCACCTTCGTCGGCTACTTCACGCCCATCACCGAGCTGGGGCGGGAAGTGCTGGAACTGCGCATGACGTCCTGGGAGATCTTCTGGGTCGTGTTCTACGGCTTTGCCACCTATGGCAACGCCGGCTTCATGCGCGAGCAGGTCTGCAAGTACATGTGCCCCTACGCGCGTTTCCAGAGTGCCATGTTCGACCGCGACACCCTGATCGTCTCCTACGACGAGCAGCGCGGCGAGCCGCGCGGTGCGCGTTCGCGCAAGGCCGATCCGGCAGCGCTGGGCCTGGGCTCCTGCATCGACTGCACGCTGTGCGTGCAGGTCTGCCCCACAGGGATCGACATCCGCAAAGGTCTGCAGTACGAGTGCATCAGCTGTGCGGCCTGCATCGATGTCTGTGACGACGTGATGGACAAGATGAACTACCCGCGCGGTCTCATCAAGTACACCACGCAGAATGCGCAGCAGGGTGGCTGGAGCCGGGCCCAGACCTGGCGCCGGGTTCTGCGTCCGCGCGTGCTGATCTACAGCGCCATCCTGGGCACCGTCTGCGTGGCCATGCTGGCCAGCCTGGTGCTGCGCACGCCCTTCAAGGTCGACGTCGTGCGCGACCGCGGCGTGCTTGCGCGCATCGTGGCCGGCGGCATGATCGAGAACGTCTACCGCCTGCAGATCATGAACGCCACCGAGTCCGAGCAGAGCTACCGCATCACGGTCACCGGTCTGCCGGGCCTCACCGTGGCCTCCGAGGATCTGGCGACGGTCGGCCCCACGGAGTCGCGCTGGGTCGCCGTGCGCCTGCAGCTGCCCTATGAGGCGGCGGGCCCCGGCACCCATCCCATCCATTTCGAGATCACTGCCCAGGAAGGTGCCGCCTCGGTCCACGAGAAGTCGGTCTTCCTGGTGCCCCGCTGAGAAAGGCTGCCATGACCCAGTTGCAACATCCGACAAGCGCTCAAGCCTGGTGGCGCTATGGCCATGTCTGGCTGATCATCGCCGGGCCGGCCATCGTGGTCGTCGCCGGCTTCATCACGCTCTGGCTCGCGATCCGCACGCCCGATCCTGTGATCACCCCGGACCAGTACCGCCAGGGCCAGGATCTCTACAGGGCGCCGCAGGCCGATCCATCCAGCGTGGCACCGGCCATGCAGGCGCGCAACCATGCCCAGACCGGCGTACCCCCGGCGGCGGGCACCCCCGCGGCCAAGCCCTGAATGGATGCTGCGCAGGAGCAAGGTCTATGAAACTGCAGAAGCTGATGTGGATCGCCTGGCCAGCCTTTCTGGTGGCCGGCCTGCTGGAGATGCTGGTGTTTGCCATGGTCGATCCGCAGGATCTGCACTGGTTCGGCCAGCCGCTGGAGCTGTCGCGACAGGGGATCTACACCCTGGCTTTCTTTGTCTTCTGGGGGGTGACCATGCTTTCCAGCGCCCTGACCACCTTGCTGGCCATGTCGCCCTTCGAGCTCAACCAGTGCCCGCTGCCGGCACAGGAGCGGCCCGACGGCTGTCCCAAGCAGGACGGTTGCGGCTGAGCGTACAGGGCAGGGGCGCAGCGGCTGCGCCCGCCCTCAGTGGCACTCGGTCTGGTGGTTCACCAGGCGAGCCAGTGCCTCGGTGTCGAGGATGCGCACGTGGCGCTGCTTGACCTCGATGATGCCGTCTTCCATGAACTTGGAGAAGGTCCGGCTCACCGTTTCCAGTTTGAGGCCGAGGTAGCTGCCGATCTCCTCGCGCGTCATGCGCAGGATCAGTTCGGATTGCGAGAAGCCGCGCGCATGCAGGCGCTGCACCAGGTTCAGCAGGAAGGCGGCCAGGCGCTCCTCGGCGCGCATGCTGCCGAGCAGCAGCATCACGCCGTGCTCGCGCACGATCTCGCGACTCATGATCTTGTGCACATGGCGCTGCAGGCCGTTGATCTCGCGCGAGAGCTCTTCGATGCGGTCGAAGGGCATGACACAGACCTCGGCATCTTCCAGCGCCACGGCGTCACAGCTGTGGTGGTCGTTGACGATGCCGTCCAGGCCGATGATCTCGCCCGCCATCTGGAAGCCGGTGACCTGGTCACGCCCGTCTTCCGAGGCCACGCAGGTCTTGAAGAAGCCGGTGCGGATGGCGTAGAGCGAGGTGAACTTCTCGCCGTTGCGAAACAGGGCGGTGCCGCGCTTGATCTTGCGACGGTTCGCGACCACGTTGTCGAGACGATCAATCTCTTCGGTGCTCAGACCCAGCGGCATGCAGAGCTCACGCAGATTGCAATTGGAACAGGCGACTTTGATCGTATGCGGGTTCATACGCTGCATTTTGACATCGGTCATGGAGGTCCCCCTGCGAACAGGTCATAACCTTAGCAGCTTTTGACCCACATCAAGACAATAATTCCCTCGTCCGGCACAGTGGCAACATCCGAGGACGACTCCATGAATGCCCAGACTGCCGCGCCCCTGACTCCCGAACTGCTGCGTCGCCATGACGTGGCCGGGCCGCGCTACACCTCCTACCCCACGGCCGATCGCTTCGTCGAGGCCTTCGGCCCCGACGACTACGTCCGCGCCCTGCAGCAGCGCCGCTCGGGCGCCGCTGCCATGGTGCTGCCCCTGTCGATCTATGTGCACGTGCCCTTCTGCGAGTCGCTGTGCTACTACTGCGCGTGTAACAAGATCATCACCAAGCACCACGACCGCGCGGCCGAGTACCTGCGCTATCTGGCCCGCGAGGTCGATCTGCACACGGCCCAGCTCGGTACCGGTCAGGTCGTGAGCCAGCTGCACCTGGGGGGCGGCACCCCCACGTTTCTCAGCGACGCCGAACTGCGCGAGCTCATGGGCATGCTCAAGCGCAGCTTCACGCTGGCGCCCGGTGGCGAATACTCGATCGAGGTCGATCCACGCACCATCGATGCCTCGCGTCTGGACACGCTGGCCGAGCTCGGCTTCAACCGCCTGAGCTTCGGCGTGCAGGACTTCGACCCGGCCGTGCAGAAGGCCGTGCACCGTGTGCAACCGGCCGAGCAGGTCTTTGCCCTGGTGCAGGCCGCGCGCGAGCGCGGCTTCGAGTCGGTCAATGTGGACCTGATCTACGGCCTGCCGCAGCAGACGCCCGAATCCTTCGCGCGCACCCTGCAACAGGTCAACGAGCTGCGGCCCGACCGCATCGCGCTCTATGCCTATGCGCATCTGCCCGAACGCTTCAAGCCCCAGCGTCGCATCGCCACGGCCGAGCTGCCCGGCGCTGCGGCCAAGCTCAGCATGCTGGCTGATGCCATGGCGCGTTTCATGGGCGCGGGTTACGTCTATGTGGGCATGGACCACTTCGCCCTGCCCAACGACGCCCTGGCCGTGGCCCAGCGTCAAGGCCGTCTGCACCGCAACTTCCAGGGCTACAGCACGCAACCGGACTGTGACCTGATCGGCCTGGGCGTGTCCTCCATCGGTCGCATCGGTGCCACCTACAGCCAGAATGCCAAGACCCTGGAGGAGTACTACGACGCCATCGACCATGGCCGCTTTGCCGTGGTGCGCGGGCTGGCGCTGTCGCGCGACGACCTGGTACGCCGCGCCGTCATCATGGCGCTGATGTGTCAGGGCGAGGTGCTCTACGAATCCATCAACCTGGCCTATCTGATCGACTTTCGCTCCTACTTCGCGGCCGAGATCGAGACCCTGCACGAACTGGAGGAGCAGGGCCTGGTGAGCCTGGACGCTGCGGGCATCCAGGTCACGCCCACGGGCTGGTTCTTCGTGCGCGCCGTGGCCATGGTCTTCGACCGCTACCTGCAGGCCGACCGCAACCGCGCGCGTTTCTCCAAGATCATCTGATCCGGGCCTGCGCCCGCGAAGCGCGGTCTACACTGCGGTCATGCAAACCTCTCTGGCCCTGACGGCCCTGCTCATGGGGCTGGTGGGCGGCCCCCACTGCATCGCGATGTGCGGTGCCGCCTGTGCCGGCATCGGTCAGGCGGCCGGTGAGCGCCGCAACGAAGCGCTGTGGACTTTCCAGCTCGGCCGCGTGATCGGTTACGCGGCGCTGGGCGGTCTGGCCGCAGCCTCCATCCAGGGCCTGGGCTGGCTCACCATCCAGTCGGCGGCGCTGCGCCCGGTCTGGACCCTGTTTCATGTCGCCGCCATGCTGCTGGGCCTGCTGCTGCTGTGGCGCGCCCAGCAGCCGGTCTGGCTCGAAAGCGCCGCCCGCCGTCTCTGGCAGGGCGCGCGCGCCCTGGCCGCGGGCCGCGGGCGGGGCGCGCCGCTGGTGATGGGGGTGCTCTGGGCCCTCCTGCCCTGTGGCCTGCTGTACTCGGCCCTGCTGGTGGCGGCGATGACCGGGCAGGCGATCGAAGGAGCGGCGGTCATGGCCCTGTTTGCCGCGGGCACGGCGGTGTCCATGCTCGCCGGTCCCTGGCTCTGGTTGCGCCTGGGCGGGCAGGGGGCCTGGGGCGTGCGCCTGGCGGGCCTGGCGCTGGCGGCGAGCTCGGCCTGGGCGCTGTGGATGGGCCTGGCCCACGACGCGGCACCCTGGTGTGTCACGCCTGCAGTTTGATGCGCGCGGGGCGCGGGACGCTTTGCCATAATCCCCGCCCATGTCTGATGCACGCGGCCCCGAGCCTTCGACCACCCATCTGGTCCTGATCCCCACCTACAACGCCGGCGCCAAGGTGCTGGAGACTGTACGTGAGGCCCTGCAGCACTGGGCTCCGGTCTGGGTGGTGGTGGACGGCAGCACCGATGGTACCGGTGCGCAGCTGCAGGCCCTGGCGCAGGAGCAGCCTCAGCTGCGGGTCTTCGTGCTCGAACACAACCAGGGCAAGGGTGCGGCCGTGCTGCACGGCCTGCAGGCCGCCCAGGCCGCCGGCTACACCCATGCCCTGACCATGGACTCGGACGGCCAGCACCCGGCGTACCTGATCCCGGCCTTCATGCAGGCTTCACAGGCGCAGCCTCGGTACATGATCCTGGGCAAGCCGGTCTTCGACGCCAGCGCGCCGGCCCTGCGCGTGCAGGGGCGCAAGGTCTCCAATGCCTGGGCCAATCTCGAGACCCTGTGGATGGGCATCGGGGACTCGCTCTACGGTTTTCGCGTCTACCCCGTCGCCCCGCTGGTGGAGATCATGCGCGGTCAGCGCTGGATGCGACGCTTCGACTTCGACATCGAGGCCGCGGTGCGGCTGTGCTGGCGTGGTGTCTGGCCGGTCAATCTCGACGCGCCGGTCAGGTACCTGCAGGCCGGCGAGGGCGGGGTCTCGCACTTCAACTACCTGCGCGACAACGCCTTGCTGACCTGGATGCACACCCGCCTCATGTGTGGTTTCCTGCTGCGCCTGCCGCTGCTCCTGGCCCGGCGCCTGTCCGGCCGGCCGGACTGAAGACTCGGGCTTACTCCCCATGGTTTGCGGGGGGATTTTGGATAAAATCCCTCTCTTGTTCGCAGTTTCAGGACCTTCCTGCGCTGCGGCGTCCTATAAACACAATTCCCGGCACATCCGCGCGCCTGCCCATCCATCGGCAGCCGCCGGCAGGCCAGGGGAGGCCAGAGGGTAAGAGCCAGCATGCTGCGTCAGATCATCCAGGACTTCGTGGTCCAGCAATTCAATGTCGATCCGGCCACGTTCGATCGTGCCGATCTCATGGTCAAGGATCTCGGGCTGGACTCGCTGGGCGTGGTGGAAATGCTCTTCGAGGTGGAAGACCTCTACGGCTTCCAGGTACACGATCCCGCGCGCTACAGCAGCATGAGCTTCAACGACATGGTGGCCGACATCGAGGCAACGATCCGCGCCGCCCACAACGGCCAGCTGCCCGAGCCCGCCTCATTGCAGGGCAAGGCGGCCTGAGCCTGACCGCTTCCTCCGGCATGACGCACACGCTGCAGCGCGTCGTCGTCACGGGCATCGGCCTGCTGACGCCTCTGGGCCTGACGCGCCAGGCCAGCTTCGAACGCCTGCTACGCGCCGAAGGCGCGGTACGCCCCGCGGCGGCCGAGATCACGCAATGGCTGCCGAACGCCCTCTCGGCCGATGTCGACCCCGCTTTCGCGCAACAGCTGGACCGCAACGAACAGGGCCTGGACCGCGCCACGCAGCTCGCCTTGCTCGCCAGCCGCGAGGCCCTGGCCGATGCCCGGGCCGAGGCCTGGGATCTGGACCGCGACCGTATCGGGGTCTATGCCGGTATCGGCCTGGGCGGGGCGACCACCGGCGAGGCGCTCTACAAGCGCCTGCACGAGAGCCTGCAGGCCGGACGCAACCCGACCGTGATGCATCCACTGTCGGTGCCGCGTCTCATGCCCAATGCGGCCACGGCGGCCATTTCCATGGCGAACCAGTTCCGCGGCCCGACGCATACCTACAGCGTGGCCTGTTCCTCCTCGGCCATGGCCCTGGGCGAGGCCTGCCGCACCATCCGCCACGGCTATGCCGATGCCATCGTGGTCGTGGGGGCCGAGGCCATGAACGTGCCCGGCGTCTTCATGGCCTGGAATGCGCTGCGCGTCATGGCCAAGCCCCATCCCGACGACCCCGCCGCGAGCTGCCGTCCTTTCGACCAGGACCGCAGCGGCTTTGTACTGGCCGAAGGTGCGGCCGCCCTGGTGCTGGAAACGGCGGCGTCCGCCCTGCGCCGTGGCGCCAACATCTACGGTGAGCTCTGCGGCTACGGCAGCAGCAGCGACGCCGAGCACCTGACCCTGCCGTCGAGCGCGGGGCAGTACCGTGCCATCCGCATAGCGCTCGACGACGCGGGCCTGGCGCCCGAGGCCATCGACTACGTGAATGCCCATGGCACGGCCACCGAGGCCGGTGACGTGATCGAGAGCGAGACCTTGGCCCAGGTCTTCGGTGACCATGCCCGGCGCCTGCCCGTGAGTTCCACCAAGGCCCTGCACGGCCACCTGATCGGCGCGGCCGGTGCCACGGAGTTCGCCTTCAGCCTGCTGGCCCTGCGCAGCGGCAGCATCCCGCCGACCGCTTACCTGCACCAGCCGGACCCGCGTTGCACCCTGGACTACGTGCCGCGCGAGGCGCGCCACGGGCAGACCCTGCGTGCCGTGATGTCCAACTCCTTTGCCTTCGGCGGCAGCAACGTCTCGCTGATCGCGCGGCGCTACGAATGAACCGGCGCAGGCAGGCGGCATGAGCGAGGCCCTGGTCTACCCGATCGAACTCGACGCCGCCGGCATCTATGCCCTGCTGCCGCATCGCGGCGAGATGCAGCTAGTGCAGTCACTCACCGTGTGGGACCACGACCACTTCCAGGCCCGGGCCTGCTGGCCGGCCGACAGTGCCGTGCTGCGCGGCCATTTCCCCGGCCTGCCGCTGGTGCCCGGCGTGATGCTGGTCGAGCTGGTGGCCCAGGTGGCCGGGGCCGGCATGCGTGCGGGCTCGCCCGTGGCACGCCGGCTCGAGGGCGAGTACGTGGGCCTGCTGGCCGGCATCCGCAAGTGCAGCTTCAAGCGGCCCGTGCTGCCGGGCGAGGTCGTCCAGGTGGACTTGCGCACACGCCCCATGTCCGAGACGGCCGCGGTGGCGTCGGCCCAGCTCACGGTGGCGGGCGTGGAGGCCGCACAGGTGGAGATCCTCGTGATCAACACGCCGCGCGCCGTGCTCGACGAGGCACTGTCTGCCACGCGCGACTCAGCCGCGGCCTGACACGCGGTCCTTCAGTTCCTGCCGGAAATAGGCTTCCAGCCCGGCCAGTGCGGTTGCGGTGTATTCCGGCGGCTCGAAGCGCCGGCCCAGGCGCGCTCGGATGGTCAGGGGCAACGTGGGCGGACGCAGCAGCCCCCAGTGCTTGCCGAGGTAGGGGGTGGAGAATTCAAGGATCACGGCCTGCAGCGGCACCCGGCTCTGTTTGGACAGCAGGATGCAGGCGCTGCTCAGCGGGTTGAGCGGGAAGTCCGTGGTGCGCGTGCCCTCGGGAAAGAGGATGAACTGCGCGCCGTCCTGCAGCGTGTGCGTGGAGTCCCGGATCATCTGGCGCGGATCCTCGTTGCTCACATAGCCGGCCATGCGCGCGCCGACACCGAACAGCGGGTTGTGCAGCAGGGCGGCCTTGAGCACGCAGCTGGCGTTGGGCAGCATGCTGAGCAGCAGCACGGCGTCGAGCAGCGAAGGGTGGTTGGCGATGACGATCAGCGGTGCCCGCTCATGCCGCAGCGGCTCGAGTTCGCGCAAATCGAGGCGTACCTGGCACAAGATGCGCAGCGCCGCCAGGTAGAGCCGGAAGCCCCAGTGGATGAGGCGGCGCGAGACCGGCCGGTGCCAGCGCCGCGGCAGCACCAGATAGAGCAGGGCGAAGAGCGGAATGCTGTGCAAGCAGCCCAGGGCCAGCAGGCCCAGGCCGACGACCATGGCTAACATTTCGTAGCCACGCCAGAGCAGGCGTACGAGGGGCCGCTCCATCATCGCTGGTACGATCTCATCACAGGGACCGATTATTGACCATGACCACTGTTTCCCCGACGCCGGCACGCACGCTCAACCAATTGCTCTGGCGTCTGTGGTGGCTCAAGGCAGTGGGGTCCGCGGTCTTCATCTGGGGCTTCTTCCAGGGCTATTTCCTCCTGCTGCGCTATCCGCACGCCGAGGTCTTCGTCATGCCGCTGACCTGGCTCGACGAACTGACGCCCATGCAGGGCTGGGCCTGGATCCCCTATCTCTCGCTCTGGTTCTATACCTGCTTGCCGCCGGCCTTCATGCCGGCCTTGCGTTCCCTGGCCTATTACGGTCTGGCCGTGGGGCTGACCTGCCTCGCCGGTCTGCTGTGCTTCTACTTCTGGCCCACGGTCGTGCCGCCTTTTGAACGGCCTGCGGGCACCGGTCTGGCCATGCTCGAGGGGGTGGACACCGCGGGCAATGCCTGTCCCTCGCTGCACGTGGCCATCGCCTTCTACTCGGCCTTCTGGCTGCAGGCGCAATTGCGCGCCGTCGGTGCGGGGCGCGGCTGGCAGGCCGCCAACTGGCTTTGGTGCGCGCTCATCGTCTACTCGACGATGGCGACCAAGCAGCATGTGTTCATCGATGTGCTCGGCGGCCTGCTGCTCGGTGGCGCCGGTGCCGTGCTGGCGTTGGCGGGCTATCGGCGCTGGTTCGGAAGTCGCTTTCTTCCGGTCTGAGCTTCAGATCATGCCGCCGTTGACCGAGATCACCTGGCCGGTGATGTAGGCCGACTGGTCCGAGGCGAGAAAGCCGACGAGAGCCGCCACTTCCTCGGGCCGGCCGGCACGCTTCATGGGCACCAGGCGCGCGATGTCCTCGGCGCCGAAGGCCTCCTGGCTCATCTCCGAGGCGATGATGCCCGGCGCGATGGCGTTGACCGTGATGCCACGGCTGGCCAGCTCCAGCGCCAGCGTCTTGCTGGCCGCGTGCAGTCCGCTCTTGGCCGCCGCGTAATTGCTCTGGCCGCGGTTGCCCGTGATGCCGGCAATCGAGGTGATGGTGATGATGCGGCCCCAGCGTGTGCGGATCATGGGCATGGTGAGCGGCTGCGTGACGTGGAAGAAGCCGTGCAGCGACACATCGATCACCCGGTGCCATTGCGCGCTCGTCATGCCGGGGAAGACGGCATCGTCGTGGATGCCGGCGTTGTTGACCAGCACCTGGACAGGCTGCTGCGCCACCAGGGCTTCGAGTGCGGCCCGCGTGGCGGCCTCGTCGGCCACGTCGAAGACCACGGTGGAGGCCGAGCCGCCGCCGGCGACGATCTCCTCGCGCAGCGCTTCGGCTGCAGCCGCATTGCGGTTGGCGTGGATGATGACGTGCAGGCCGTCGGCCGCAAGTCGGCGGCAGATGGCCGCGCCGATGGCGCCGCTGCCGCCGGTGACGAGTGCGTGTTTCATCGTGGTTCCGGAAGAGGATTCAGACGCTGAGCATGACGCTGGCGCGCCCGCTCAGTACCGTGCGGCCCGCCGCTTCGAGGCGAAAGCCGTAGAGGATGGTGTGCGCATCGCCCGAGAGGCGTTCGGCATGCACCTGCAGCTCGGGGCCGAGTTCGTCCAGACGCGTGCCTTCCCACTGCACGTCGCGCACGCTGGTCAGGAAACCGGCGGCCGGCGCGGTCTCGCTGCCCGCAAGCAGGGCGCCGTGAACGGCCATGGCCTGGGCCGCGTACTCGATGCCGTTGGCCATGCCCAGCGTGCCGGCGTGGGCCAGCGGGTGGCCGGCTCCGGTGTGGCTGGTGGCCAGGCAATGGATGTGCGCCGCGTCCCAGGCCAGCACGCGCTCGAGCAGGCACATGCTGCCCGCATGCGGGATGCGTGCGGCGATCCAGGCCTGGTCAGGCAGCGGGCCGGATGCTGACATCGAGCGACATCCCCTCAAGGTATTCCAGCGCCACGTCTCCGCGTGCGCCCCGGGCGATACCCTGCAGCAGCGGCAGGCTGCGCGCGGCCGGCGCACCCAGGCGCAACGCGTCGAGCGCGGCATCGTCCATGCCCTTTGGCGCTTGCTGGCTCAGTGCCAGATCGAGCGTGGCCAGCGTGCCGGGTGTCGGGGTGGGCGCCAGCAGCAGGGCCAGGCCGAAGGGCTGGCTGATGCGGCGCGAGGCGCCCAGCGGGCCGGGGTAGGGCGTGTCATAGGTCAGCAGCAGGCAGGGCTCCTGCGCGCTGCGCACCTGGGTGGCAGCCTCGAGCAGACCGGCGGCGAACGAGCCGTCGTAGGCGCAGAGGCTGGTCGTGGTGGCGCGGCAGGCCGTGGCGATGCTCCAGTAGCCCGAGGGCGCGTTGTGCACCGAGTTGTGGAAGCGCGTGGGCGAGACCGCACGGTCGGCCGAAGCCAGGGTCTCGAGGATGGCGTGGCAGTTGTCGCAGTCGCCCCCGCTGGACGTGAAGACCGAGCGCAGGGTGGACGCATCGGCACCGGCCTGACGTATGGCTTCGAAGCCCACGGCAAAGGCCAGCTTGATGGTGGTGCCGGCACGGCGGCGCTCCGCCGCGGGCAGGGCTTCGGGCGCGGGCAGCTGGATGGGCGCACTCGCGTAAGCGCTGCGCCCGGCCAGCACCTCGGCCGTCTGGGCCCAGCCCGTGAGGCCGGGGCCGTAGACGCCGATGCCCTGCAGATGGACGGTCAGGGTCATGCTGCACCCCCCGCCTTGCTGAGCACCATGCTGCAGTTGCTGCCACCGAAACCGAAGGAATTGCTCAGCACGTGTTGCAGGGGTTGCTCGAGGTTACGCAGCAGGTAGCGTGCCTTGAGCCGCGGGTCGAGTTCCTCGGTGCCGCAGCCGCCGGGGGCGAGGTTGTACTTCAGCGCGAGGGCACAGATGACGGCCTCGATACCGCCAGCCGCGCCCAGGGTGTGGCCGGTGTGGCCCTTGGTCGAACTGCAGGGGGTCTCGGTGCCGAAGAGGCCGGTCACACCCTGGTCCTCGGCCGCGTCATTGCTGGGCGTGGCTGTGCCGTGCAGATTGATGTAGTCGATCTGTGCGGGCTGGAGGCCGGCCATGTCCAGCGCCTGCTGCATGGCCAGGCGCGCGCCCAGGCCCTCGGGGTGCGGGCTGGACATGTGGTGTGCGTCGCTCGATTCACCGATGCCGCTCATCAAGATGTCACCCGCCACCACGCGGTCCGCGCGTTCGACCAGCACAAAGGCCGCGGCCTCGCCGATGGAGATGCCGTCGCGCTGCGCGTCGTAGGGGCGGCAGGGCTGGCGCGAGACCAGCTGCAGGGAGTTGAAGCCGTAGAGCGTGGTCAGGCACAGGCTGTCGACGCCGCCGACGATGGCCGCGTCGATCAGGCCGCTGTCCATCATGCGCTGGGCATTGCCGAAGACCTTGGCGCTGGAGGAGCAGGCGGTGGAGACCACGAAGGCCGGTCCCTGCAGCCCGAAATAGCTGCGCACGAAATCGGCCACCGAGTAGCTGTTGTGCGTGCGCCGGTAGTCCAGCGGCTGCGTGAAGTCACCCGTGGCCGGATCGCGCTGGCGGTAGGCCAGCTCCGAACTCAGGATGCCCGAGGTGCTGGTGCCCAGGAAGACGCCGATGCGCTGCGCGCCATGCCGTGCCATGGCGGCCCGCACGGCGGCGACGAAACCGTCCTGTTCCAGCCCGAGCTGGGCCAGCCGGTTGTTGCGGCAGTCGTAGGCGGCGAGATCGGGGCGCAGGGTCAGCGTGTCGACCTCGGGTACTTCGCCGATGCAGGTGTCCAGATCCACGGTTTCCCAGCGTCGGGCGCGCACGCCGCTGCGCTGATCGCGCAGGGCCTGCAGGGTGGGGGCCAGACCGGCGCCCAGGGCGCTGGTCATGGTGTAGGCGGCAAGATGGAGGGCGGGCATGAAGGGGAGGGAGGCAGCGGGCGAGGACACCCGGCTCAGGACGGCGATTTTACCGGGGCGGTCTGGGTCGAAGGGCTGGCCAGCACGGCCGAGAACAGCAAGGCCAGCATGGTGCCCAGACCCACGGTGACGCCCAGGATGGTGAGCACCGGGACGCTGGACAGCGCCAGCATGCCGAAGCTGCCGACGATGGTCAGGTTGGCCGTGACGAGAGAGATCAGGGTCTGGCGCTGTTCCAGCGGGCTGGCCGCGGCGTTGCTGCTGTCGAAGAAGAGCGCGTAGTTGGAGCCGATGGCGACGACCAGCAGCAGGCCCACGAGGTGCAGGATGGTCAGCGCGGTGCCGGCCAGCAGCAGAGCCCCCGTGACGCCAAGCACGGCGCAGACCAGGGGCAGGGCCACGCGCAGGGCGCGCACGAGCGAGCGCAGCATGAAGAGCAGCAGGGCCAGGATGGCCAGGCAGCCCAGGCCCGAGTAGACCAGGGCCTCGTGCAGGTAGCTGTCGAACAGGGCGTTGGTCTCGGCCAGCAGGTCGATCACCGTGGCCTGGGCCAGGCCCTCGGCGTGCAGTGCGGCGTCGATGCGGTCCAGGTCCAGCGTGGCTTCGCCCTCGCGCAGCACGGGGCGCAGCGGCAGCAGCACAAGCACGTCGCGTTCGCGCTGCACCAGCAGGGTGTCGTAGAGCAGGGCGGCGGCCGTGCCGTCGAGGTCGGCGCGCGTCAGCAGGGGGCGGGTGCGGTTGCGCTCGGCGTCGGCCACAAAGCCCTGCAGGCGTTCGGGTTTGAGCGGCTGGCCGGCCAGGGCGGCGGCCAGGCGGCGTTGCAGCTCGGCGGCCTCGGGCAGGGCCGCTTGGCGAGCCTGCTGGCTGGCGCGGCTGGGCAGGACCTGGCTGGGCGCGCTGTAGCCGGCAAGCAGCCCTTCGCGGCTCAGCGCCTGCAGCACGCGGCTGGCGCGCTCGGACTGCTGCAGGCCCTGCTCGGCATCGGGGGCGGTGAGCACGGCCAGGTAGCGCAGCTCGGAGGCGCCGAGGTCGCGGCGCAGTTCTTCGTCGAGCTGCTGTGCGGCGCGCGGCACGGGGTTGAGCGCCGAGATGCTGCGGTTCCAGATGCGCTCGGCGTGCAGGGCCACCACGGCCAGCATGGTGGCTACGAAAAGCAGCAGCAGGCCGCGCAGGCGCGGTGCCAGCTGCACGGCGCGCTGCAGCAAGGCACCGGTGCGCGGCAGGTCGATAGCGGGCAGCTGCGCGGGCATCAGCGGCGGCAGCACGTAGCGCGTGACCAGCACGGCGGCCAGCAGGCCGGCTGTGGAGTACAGGCCCAGCTGCACCAGGCCCGGAAAGCCCGAGCCCAGCAGGGCCAGGAAGCCCGCGACCGAGGTCAGCAGGCCGAGCCAGAGCGTGCGCCAGAACGCGCGCCGGGCCGCGGGGCCGGGGCGTTGCACGAAGAGGTAGATGGCGTAGTCCACGGCCTCGCCGATCATGGTGGTGCCGAAGCCCAGGGTGATGCCGTGCACCTCGCCATAGACCAGGCTCACGGCCGTGATGCCCGCCAGCGTGCCCGTGAGCATGGGCAGCAGGTTGAGGCCGAGCAGGCGCCAGGAGCGGTAGACCAGCCAGAGCAGGCCCACGACCAGCACCAGGCTGGCGATGGCCAGGCGCCGCACCTCGCTCTGGATCAGGCCGCGCGACTGCACCGAGAACACACCCGTGCCCGTCATGAGCAGGCGGGTCTCGGCCTGGCGCTGCGGGATGGCCTCGAAGGCCTGGCGCACCGCGGCCAGCGCCTGTGCCTGTGCCTCGAGGTCCGAGCCCTCGGCGCGGGTCTGCAGCAGCAACAGGGCACGGCTGCCGTCGCGCGTGGACCAGACCCCCTCGGTGCTGGGCGGCTGCTCGCCGCCTTCGAAGGCGGCGAGCAGTTCGCGGATCTCGCCCGTGGGATCGCGCGGCAGCAGCTGCTTGATCAGCATGCCGGCGCTGCCCGAGATGTCCGCCAGCGTGGCACCGATCGCATCGCGCAGGCCGGCTTCGCTGTAGCGCTCGGGCGTGACGGCGGGGCTGAGCAGGTAGCGGTTCTCGAAGAAGTAGTGGCGGTCACGCGCCTGTTCCTCGGCGCTGCCGTTCTGCACGCCGATGAACTCGGGCTGCGGGCGCAAGGTGTCGGCCAGCGCGCGCGAAAGGCGGGCACGCTCGGCGGCGTCACCGCCCTCGATGCCCACGATGACCAGGCGGGCGATGATGCCTTCCTTGAACTGGTCCACCAGCATCTGCTGGCGTTCGCTGGGCGCGCTGGGCATGAAGGCCGAGAGGTCGGTGACCACGGGCGTGCGCAGGATCACGGCGCCAAAGCCCGCGAGTACGGCGAGCCAGAGCAGGATGGGCAGATGACGACGCAGGAAATGCATGTCAGGGTCGCAGCGGCGTGATCTGCATCTCGGAGCGGTCACCGTCGGCGTGGTCGTAGGCCACACTGAGCACTTCACCCTGGCTGCCGCCGATGCGGATGCGGCTGATGATGCGGCTTATGGCCGCCTCGCGCGGCACCAGCAGCAGCTGCCAGCGCGCAGCGCTGCCGATCAGGTGCACCTGGTAGACGCGTTCCAGCGCCTGGCGGTCGCCGGCCAGGGTGCCGCGTATGCCTTCGACAAAGGCCGCCACCTCGGGGTAGGACTGCAGGCTCACGGTGCGCGTGCGTCCATCCTGCGCCATGGTCAGGCGGTTGCCGTCGAGCAGCAGCGATTGCTTCTTGGGGCGCAGGGTGCGCATCTCCATGCGGTCGGGCGCGGTGAAGGAGAGTTCGCCCGCGGACTCGACCGGTTTGTCCAGCAGGGCGATGTACTTGCGCTCGACGAAGCGGGCCTGGGCGTTCTTGACCTGGGCCAGCTGCTGCATCAGGTCGGCCAGTTGCCAGTCGGCGGCTTGCGCGGCCGGCAGGGCGGTGAGCAGCGGCGCGAGCAGCAGCGCGCGTCGCAGGGGAGCTTCAGTGGGACGCACGGGCATCTCCCTTCCAGAAGTCGTAGAAGTTGAACCAGTTGCAGGGCGCAGCGCGGGCGTGCTGCTCGATCAGCGCGGCGTAGCGTTCGATGGCCGCGCGCAGGGCGACATCGCGCTGGCCTGCGGGCACGGCGCTGAAATCGGCCAGACGTTCGAAATGGATGTCGTAACGGTTGCCGCCGCGGTACAGGCCCGTCATGAAGCAGACCGGTCGGCGCAGGATGGCGGCCAGACGAAAGGGGCCAAGCGGGAAGGGGGCCGGCTCGCCGAACAGGGGCACGGCCAGGTGGGTATCCGGCCCCACGGCGCGGTCGGCCAGCAGGGCCACCATGGCGCCGGCCTCGATGCGCTCGTTGAGCTGGAAGATGGAGTCGATGCGGCCCAGCGGGATGATGTCGAGCACCACCTCGGCGTTGACCCGGGCCAGCATGCTGTTGAGCAGGCGGGCGTTCTCCGGGTACATGGCGGCGCAGACCCGCTGCCGGCTGTCGCGCCGCGCGATGGCACGCAGCACCTCGAAGCTGCCCAGGTGGGCGCCGAAGATCAGGAAGCCGCCCTGCGGTGCATCCGGGCCCTGGAAGATGTCCTGGCCGTGGATGCGCAGATCGAAGAGCTCGTGCCGGTCGTTGAGCAGGTAGACGCGGTCGTGGATGGTGCTGGCGAAGGCCAGGATGTGGCGGTACAGATCGCCCCAGCGTGCGGGGCGGCCGAGCGCGCGGCGCAGGTAGTCGCGCGAGGCGCGACGCGCCGCCGGGACGGCCAGCAGGAAGTAGAGCGCGATGCCGTAGACGATGGGCCGTGTGAGGCGCCGGCCCAGCGTGAGCGAAAGCCAGGTCATGAGGCGCAGCAGCAACTGGCTGCCGCGCTCCTTGCGCTGCAGCCAGGCGGGTGTGCTGCCGGCGGTCGGCTCCTGCGGCGTACTGTTCATGGCGTGGCGAGGCTGTAGCGCCCGCTGGCGACGCGGCGCGTGCCGCAGCGGATCTCGAAACGCAGGCCGGCAGCACCGGCCTCATAGTCCAGTTCCAGCGCTTCGCCCGGCGTCACCGGGCTGAGGAACTTGGCCTGGGCCAGACCGGTGATGTGGCATTGACACGCGGCCTCGAGTGCACGCTGTGCGCGGTCGAGCAGCACCACCCCCGGCAGGATAGGCCGGCCCGGGAAGTGGCCGGCATAGGCCGGGTGATCGTGTTCGATGGGCAGCGGCAGCGTGTGCATGGGCTCAGGCCGGCTTGCGGGCGACCAGCAGGATGTTGGCGAACGGCGTGCCGGCATGCATGGGGATGGTGTCCACGGCAAAACCCAGGCCCTGCAGCAGCGCCTGCCATGCAGCAAGGGGGCGGCAGTAGAGGCGCGAGATCCCGTGGCCGCGCGCGAAGAAGACCACCGCGTCGACCCAGTTGCTGATCTTGAAGGGCAGGCCGGCCGCGGCGTCGCCCACGCGCAGCAGCAGCACGCCGCCAGGCGCCAGCGCGTCGCGCACGCGGCGCAGCACATCTTCCTGGGCTGTCTCGTTCACGTAATGCAGCACGTCGAGGATGACCACGGCGTCGGCCGGGGTGAACGGCGTCGTGCACATATCGCCCAGCGTGAAGCGGGCGCGCTCGCCGAGATGGCCCAGGGCCTGTTGCGCGCGTTCGACGTCACGCGGCATGAGCTCGATGCCGTGCACCTGCACGCCGGTGGGCGGCGGGGCCCAGCCCGAGGGCCAGACGCGTTCGGCCGGTGAGTCGCCCGTGAGGCTGCCCAGCAGGGCGGCCAGCAGGCCCTGGCCGCAGCCGATGTCGAGCACGCGCGCGCGCGCCGGAATCAGGCCGCGTTGCAGCAGTCCGGCAAAGGCCGGGTCGCCGCCGAGCTTGCCGCGCGCGAAATGCCAGGCGAACTTGCCCAGCGGGCGGTAGGGCGCGGTGGCTTGTTCAAGCAGGGCGGGGGGCAGCGGGACTTTGGACATGGAGGGGCAGGCACCAGAGTGGCGCATTGTAGGTGGGGGCGTCTCGGCTCAGACCCGTTCCGGGCTGAGCCGCACGGTCTGAAGCCCGCGTTCGCGCAGTGTGGCGAGCAACGGCGGCAGCACGTCCAGCAGCACGGGCCGGCCTTGCGGCGTGCGTGCGGCGTGGTGGTCGTGCAGCAGCAGGATGTCGCCCGCGGCAAGATGGCGCGTGAGGCGGCGCAGCACCAGGGCGGCGTCGCCCGTTCGGGTGTCGAAGCCGCGGCGCGTCCAGCTGGCCAGGCGCAGGTCCAGCGCGTGCAGCACGGGGTCGAGGAAGATGTTGCGCAGCCCGGCGGGTGCGCGGAAGAAGGCTGGCTTCACACCCGTGACCTGGGCGATGCTGTCCTGCGCGGTGCCGATCTCGCGCCGCAGGGCGCCGGGCCCCATGAGCGAGAAGCGGTGGCTGTGGTGCTGGCTGTGGTTGCCGATGGCGTGCCCGCGGCGTACGATCTCGCGCGCCAGCGCCGGGTGCTGCTGCACGTGTGCGCCCAGGCAGAAGAAGGTCGCCACGGCGCCGTGCTGCTCCAGCAGGTCCAGCACGGCCGGCGTGACCTCGGGATCGGGGCCGTCGTCGATGGTGATGGCCACCTCGGGCCGATGGCGCGGCAGATGCAGCAGATTGGGCCCCAGCCAGGTGCTGCGCGGCCACAGGCCGGTGCTGGCAATCACGGCGTGGTTGGCGACCAGGGCCCCCACGCTCCAGGGCCAGGCCGGCGTGAAGAGGCCGGCGGCCGCCACGGCGTGCAGGCCCAGCGAGCCGCTGACCAGGGGCGTGGGCTTCCAGCGCGGCCGCACGGAGGTGGCGGGATTGACCGGGTGCTGCAGCTGGCGCGCGAGTTCGGCCAGGGCCTGCTGCGGCAGCTTGCCCGTGGCATTGCGCGGCAGGGCGGCGACGAAATGGATGGGGCGCGGCAGGAAGGCCGGGTCGATGCGCTCGCGCAGCGCATGCTGCAGCGCGGTTTCGTCCAGGCCCGGGGCGACGACAAAGGCGATCGGGCGCTGGATGCGGGCCTGCGCGTCGTGGGCCGCGTCCTGCGGCCAGTAGAGCGCGCCGTCGAGTACGCCGGGGATGCTGTTGAGCTGGTGGTTCAGATAGGCCAGCGAGGTGCGTTTGCCGGCGATGTTGACCATGTCGGTATGCCGGCCCAGCAACGCAAAGCGCGTGGGCGACTGCAGCTCCAGCACGTCGGACAGCGGCACCACGCCCTCCACATGGCCGCCGCTGGCGGCAAAGCGCAGTTCCTCGCCCGCGGGTGTGGGCAGGGCCTGGACCTGCACGCCATTGAGGGTCTGCCAGAGCTCGCCGGCCGAGCCGCGGCGCGTGGCGATCTGGCCGGTCTCGGTGCTGCCATAGATCTCCAGCAGCGGCGCACCGAGGCGCTCCTCGGCCTGGCGCGCGAGCTGGGGCGCCAGCGGCGCGGTCGCGCTGAGCAGCAGGGCCAGCGGTGGCACGGCCAGGCCCGACTCGATCAGGGTGCGCAGATGGAAAGGCGTGCTGACCAGCAGGCGCGGCCCGGGCGTGGCCTCGAGCGCCTGCACGATGTCGGCCGGATAGAAGGGGTGGCTGGCGTCGATGATGCCCTCGTTGAGCAGGGGCAGCAGCACCGTGGACTCGAAGCCGTACATGTGCTGGGCCGGCACGGTACCCGTGACGGTGAAGGGCGCGTCCGTGCCCAGCCACTCGCGCACGCGCCGGCCCGCGCCCTGGGCGTTCTCGACCAGCAGGCCCCAGTGCTTGACATGGGGCACGGGGTCGCCGGTGGAGCCCGAGGTGAAGACGTAGGCCGCGACCTGCTTCGACGGGATGTCGGGCACCTCGAAGGCGTCACCGGGCGCGGCGACGGGGCCGCGCTCGTAGATGATTTGCGGCAGGCCGCCGCTGTCGCCCGGCGCATCGACCACGGCCTGCAGGCCGGGGTGCTGCTTGCCCAGGCGCTGCAGCATCTCGGGCGTGCGGGTCGAGGGCAGCAGCAGGGGCACGCCGCGCAGCAGCGCGGCGGCCAGCACTACGGCGAAATGGTGGCGCTTGCTGCAGAGGTTGAGCACCGGACAGCCCTCGGGCAGGCGTGCGGCCATGTGGCGCGCGGCAGCCAGGACGTCCTGCGCGGTGATGGCGCGGCCCTTGGTCCAGGCCATCACGGCCTGGGGCGAGCGATGCGAGAACAGGGCGGGCATGGTCAGGGCTTGGGCGGAGCGACGGCGTCGGCCGCACGGCGCTCGTCGCGGTAGAGGGTGAAGCTGCGCGCCAGCGGCACATGTGCGATGCCGCGCAGGCACCAGCGTCGCGCCGCGTACTCGGCCAAGAACATGAGGCCCAGCAGCGGCAGCGAGATCACGTTGACGAAGAAGGAGAACACCTCGACCGAGGTCCAGGCAAAGAGCGCGATGGGAATCAGCACCATGGCCACGAAAAAGAGCGTCCAGGCCCAGGTGGCCTGGCGTGCGTAGCGCGCGATGCGCGGGCTGTAGTCGGCGCCGTGGATGCGGCGCGCGAAACGCGCGATCAGGGGCTCATGGCCGGGACGCAGGGTGAGGCCGAAGAAGAGCGCCAGCAGCAGCTGCATACCCACGTTCTGCGCGAGGCTGAACCAGGCCAGGGCTGCATGGGACCAGGACGAGGCGGTGAGCAGCCAGTGCATGCCCAGCGGGTAGCCCAGCACCAGCAGGGCGGCCAGAGCCAGCTTGAACCAGAGTCCGGTCTTCATGGCCAGGCGGGCGGCGCGCTCAGACCCGGTGCGAGGCGATGTGGGCAGCCAGATTGCGCAGGGAGCTGAAGATGGTGACGTTGTCGGGATCGTCCGAGCGCATCTGGAAGCCGTACTGCTTGGAGACCGCCAGCGCGATCTCCAGCACGTCGATCGAGTCCAGGCCCAGGCCCTCGCCATACAGCGGGTCCGTCGGCGAGATCTGGTCGGGGGTGACCTCCAGGTTCAGCGTGGTGACGATGAACTGGGCAATCTCGCGCTCGAAATCGGTCAGGGTGGCGGTGGTGCTCATGGGCAGGCGGCGACGGTGGGGTTGCAGGATGAGGAAAACCAAAGATTTTAGCCGGCGGCCGGGGATAATCAGGGCATGCCCTTGCCTCTGTCCATTGCTGCCGGCTGGCGCCTGTCGGTCGCGCCCATGATCGACTGGACCGACCGGCACTGCCGCTACTTCCACCGCTTGCTGAGCCGCCACGCCCGCCTGTACACCGAGATGATCACCACCGGTGCGTTGCTCCATGGCGACGTGGCGCGGCATCTGCGTTTCAACGCCCAGGAGCACCCGGTGGCCCTGCAGCTCGGCGGCAGCGAGCCCGCCGACCTGGCGGCCTGTGCCCGGCTCGGTGAGCAGTGGGGCTATGACGAGATCAACCTCAACTGTGGCTGCCCCAGCGAGCGTGTGCAGCGCGGGGCTTTCGGCGCCTGCCTGATGGCCGAGCCGCAACTGGTGGCCGACGGGGTCAAGGCCATGCGCGACGCCGTGTCCATTCCGGTCACGGTCAAGCACCGCATCGGCATCGACCGCGTGGAGCGCTACGAGTTCGTGCGCGACTTCGTCGGCACGGTGGCCGAGGCCGGCTGCACCACCTTCATTGTCCACGCGCGCAATGCCTGGCTGCAGGGGCTCAGTCCCAAAGAGAACCGCGAGATCCCGCCGCTGCGCTACGAGCTGGTGCACCGGCTCAAGCACGACTTTCCGCAGCTCACCATCGTCATCAACGGCGGCCTCCAGAGCGACGAGCAGCTGGACCGCGAGCTGCGCCTGCTCGACGGCGCCATGATCGGCCGCGAGGCCTATCACAACCCCTGGTGGCTGGCGTCCTGGGATGAACGCTACTTCGGCGCCGAGCCCTCGATGCTGACGCGCGAGGATGTGGAAGCGCAGATGGTGGACTACATGCTGCGCGTGATGGCCGAGGAAGGCCAGTCCTGGTATGGCGTGGCGCGTCACATGCTGGGCCTGCGCCACGGCCTGCCGGGGGCGCGGCGCTGGCGCCAGGTCTGGAGCGACCACCGCCTCAAGGCGCGGGACCCGCGCGAGGTCATGGCCCTGGCCCATGGCCGTGACGACGCGCGCGAGCCGGTCGCTGCCTGAGCTCGCCGGGGGGCGTGCGGGCCCAGGTTTCAGGTCTGGGCCACGGTCCGCTGTGCCAGATAGCGTTCGGTCTCTGCGGCCGGCATGGGCCGCGCGTACAGGTAACCCTGGGCTTCGTCGCAGCCGAAGCCGCGCAACTGCTGCAGCAGTTCCGCGGTCTCCACGCCTTCGGCGATGGCCCGCAGGCCCAGGCTGTGGGCCATCTGGATGATGGCGCGCACGATGGCCGCGTCGTCCGGGTCGCTGGCCAGGTCGCGGATGAAGCTCTGGTCGATCTTGAGCTTGTCGATGTCGAAACGCTTCAGATAGGACAGGCTGGAGTAGCCTGTGCCGAAGTCGTCGATGGCCAGCTGCACGCCCAGCTGCTTGAGGCGCTGCACCGTCGCGAGCACCTGTTCGACGTCCTGCAGCAGGATGGATTCGGTGAGCTCCAGCTCCAGCAGGGCCGGCACCAGGCCGCTGCGCTGCAGGGCCTGGGCGACGGTGTCCTCGATGCCGCTGCGGCGGAACTGTGCTGCCGAGAGGTTGACGGCCATCACCAGGTCCGGCAGGCCCGCGCGGCGCCAGACCATGGCCTGGCGGCAGGCCTCTTCGATGACCCAGGCGCCGATGGGCACGATCAGTCCGCTTTCCTCGGCCACGGGGATGAAGCGACCCGGCTGGACCAGGCCGAATTCCGGGTGCTCCCAGCGCAGCAGGGCCTCGACGCCGACCACGCGACCGCTGGCGATGTCGACCTGCGGCTGGTAGTGCAGCACGAACTCGCCACGCTCGATGGCGCGGCGCAGGCCGCTGCGCATGAGCAGGTGTTCGACGGCCTCCTCGTCCATGGCCTCGTCGAAGAAGCGGTAGGTGTTGCGGCCGGCCTCCTTGGCGCGATACATGGCCATGTCCGCCTTCTTGCGCAGGATGTCGAAGCAGTTCCCGTCCTGCGGGTAGAGCGCCACGCCCATGGAGGCCGAGGTGGAGAGCTCGTTGCCCTCGCAGACAAAGGGCTCCTGCAGGGTTTCCATGATCTTGGTCAGCACCGGCAGGCTGCCTTCGGCACCGTGCAGACCGCCAAGCACGAGCACGAACTCGTCACCGCCCTGGCGGCTGATGGTGTCGGTGTCGCGCACGCAACGCTTGAGGCGTGCGGCGACCTCCTTGAGCAGGGCGTCGCCCGTGGCATGGCCCAGCGAGTCGTTGATCTTCTTGAAGTTGTCCAGGTCCATGAAGACCAGGGCCAGGCCGTGGTGGCTGCGTTCGGCCTGGGCGATGGCCTGTTCCAGCCGGTCTTCGAGCAGCACGCGGTTGGGCAGGCCCGTGAGCGGGTCGTGGTAGGCCAGGAACTCGATGCGCTGCGCGGTGAGCTTTCGTTCGGTGATGTCCGAGCCCGTGCCGCGGTAGCCGGTGAAGACGCCGTCCTCGAACACGGGCTTGCCGCTGACCGAGCACCAGCGCATTTCACCGTTGCGCGCGCGAAGCTGATACGTGAAGTCCCGGAAGGGCAGCCGAGCCTGGAGCTGGCGGCGGTGTTCGTCCCATTGCTCGGGCGTGACACCTGACACCGGCAGCTCCCAGCGGCACTTGCCCAACGGGCTGTCCGGCTGGCCGGCGGGGGTGGGTGCCATCAGGCCACCGCCCGAGACTTCGGTGAAACGCATCTCGGTGTCGGTCTCCCAGAACCAGTCCGAAGTCATCTCCGTCAGGTCGCGAAAGCGTGCCTCGCTCGCGCGCAGATGCTGCTCGGCCGAGCGGCGTTCGGCCACCTCGTGCTGCAGCTGGCGGTTGATGCGGGCCAGCTCCTCGGTGCGCTCCTGCACGCGGCGTTCCAGCTCGTGGTGGGCCACGGCCAATGCTTCCTGGGCGTCCTTCTGGGCGCTGATGTCCTCGCTGATCCAGATGGCGCCCTGGCTGCCGTCGAAATTGGGCAGGGCCTTGGCCAGGTGCCGGCTCCAGATCAGCACTCCGTCATGGCGGCGGCGGTGCCGCCACTCGATGTCCACGAGTTCGCCGCGGGCCAGCCGCGGTCCTACCGCGGCGCCAAAGGCCTGGTAGTCAGCTTCACCGTCGAAGAAGGCCCGCGCAGACTGGCCGACCATGGTGCCCGGCGCCCAGCCGTAGATGGCTTCCATGCGCGGGTTGCAGTGCACGATCTGCCCGTTGCGCGTGAACAGGATGCCGACCGAGGCGTTTTCGAGGATGGCCTGCTGGCGCTGCAGCAGCTCGGCCAGCCGGGCCTGTTCTGCCCGCTGCGCGGTCACGTCCTCGACGATCCAGATCGTGCCCGCGCTGGTGTCGGCCGGATTGATGGCCTTGGCACGTACGCGGCAGAGCACGGCGCTGCCGTCCTTGCGGCGCATGGACGTCTCGGTGTCCAGCAACTGGCCGGCGGCGAGCACGGGCGCTGCCCGCCGCCCCATGGCTTCGTAATCCTCGGTACTGAAGTAGAAGATGGCACCGGGCTGGCCCACGAGCTCCGCGGGGCTCCAGCCGTAGATCTCGCTGAAGCGCGGGTTGCAGTGCACGACCTGGCGGTCGCGCGTGAAGAGGATGCCGACCGAGGCATTCTCCAGAATGGCCTGGTACTCCAGCAGGGTCTGCTGGAGCGCACCATCTTTGGTATTGCTTGCCGCCTTGGCCATGGCGCTCAGGATAGAGTAATTCGCAAGGTCCGGCCAGCGCCCCGGGCAGCGTCCAGTCTCAGGTCGCGGCCTCGAGCCCGTTGTGGAAGTGGTCGAGCATTGCGCGGGTGGCGGCCTTGTTGTCCCGGGCCTGCAGCGCAGCCATGATGGCGCGGTGCTCGGCCAGCGATTCGGCAATGCGGCCGGACTTGAAGAGCGAATGATGCCGGTTGAGCTTCATCACCTTGCGCAGGTCGGCCACCATCTGCTTGCGCCAGCGGTTGTCGGCGACCTCCAGCAGGCGCATGTGGAAACGCTCATTGACCTCGAAGAAGCGCTCGCGCTGGGCCGTGGCGCCTTCGAGCTCGTCGTGGATGGCCTGCAGCTCCTGCAGCTCCTCGGCCGTGGCGCGGGCAGCCACCTCACCGGCCGCATCGCTTTCGAGCAGACCCAGCAGGTGGTAGATGTCGCCCATGTCCTTTTCGTCGACCTCGGTCACATAAGCGCCGCGACGCACTTTCATCGTGACCAGGCCCTCGGCGGCCAGTACCTTGAGCGCTTCGCGCAGCGGGGTGCGGCTGATGCCGTAGTCCTCGGCGATCTTGAGCTCGTCGATCCAGCTGCCGGGTTCGAGCTCGCGCCGGAAGATGCGCTGGCGCAGGAGCTCGGCCACCTCTTCATAGAGGGCGCGCGGGGACAGGGAGACGGCAGACATGGGCGGGATTGTAGGGGAAAAGAAATTTTGCATCAATAATTATGAATGATGTAAACTCCGCGCCACATTCAATCCCGCTGGCGCCCAGGCGCCGGCCGCCGCTTTGCCATGAGCCAGAAACAGCCCGAATTCCAGCCTGCCAGCCTTGAAGCCTGGCACAAAGCCGCCGCCAAATCCGCTCCCGGTGGCCAGGTCGATGCCCTGAACTGGCGCACGCCCGACGGCATCACGGTCAAGCCGCTCTATACCGCGGCCGATCTGCAGGGCCTGCCGCATGCTGACACCCTGCCGGGTTTCGAGCCCTATCTGCGCGGCCCGCAGGCCACCATGTACGCCGTGCGCCCCTGGACCATCCGCCAGTACGCGGGTTTCTCCACGGCCGAGGAGTCCAACGCCTTCTATCGCAAGGCGCTGGCCGCCGGCGGGCAGGGCGTGAGCGTGGCCTTCGACCTGGCCACGCACCGCGGCTACGACAGCGACCATCCGCGCGTGACCGGTGACGTGGGCAAGGCTGGCGTGGCCATCGACTCGGTGGAGGACATGAAGATCCTCTTCAACGAGATCCCGCTCGACAAGGTTTCGGTGTCCATGACCATGAACGGCGCCGTGCTGCCGGTGCTGGCGGGTTATGTGGTGGCGGCGGAAGAGCAGGGCGTGTCGCAAGACAAATTGAGCGGAACCATCCAGAACGACATCCTCAAGGAGTTCATGGTCCGCAACACCTATATCTACCCGCCCGAGCCCTCGATGAAGATCATCGGCGACATCATCGAGTACACGAGCAAGAACATGCCGAAGTTCAACTCGATCTCGATATCGGGTTACCACATGCAGGAGGCCGGGGCCAACCAGGCGCTGGAACTGGCTTTCACCCTGGCCGATGGCAAGGAGTATGTGAAGACGGCCCTGGCCAAGGGCATGGACGTGGACGACTTCGCGGGCCGCCTGAGCTTCTTCTGGGCCGTGGGCATGAACTTCTATCTGGAGATCGCCAAGATGCGCGCGGCGCGCCTGCTCTGGTGCCGCATCATGAAGGGCTTCAACGCGAAGAACCCCAAGAGCCTGATGCTGCGCACGCACAGCCAGACCAGCGGCTGGAGCCTGACCGAGCAGGACCCGTACAACAACATCGTGCGCACCACCATCGAGGCCATGGCCGCGGTCTTCGGTGGCACACAGAGCCTGCACACCAACAGCTTCGACGAGGCCATCGCACTGCCTACCGAGTTTTCCGCCCGCATCGCGCGCAACACCCAGCTCATCATCCAGGAAGAGACCCATATCACCAACGTGATCGATCCCTGGGCCGGCAGCTACATGATGGAGAAGCTGACCCAGGACATGGCGGATACCGCCTGGAAGATCATCGAGGAGGTCGACGCCATGGGCGGCATGACCAAGGCCGTGGACAGCGGCTGGGCCAAGCTCAAGATCGAGGCCGCAGCGGCCGAGAAGCAGGCGCGCATCGACAGCGGCAAGGATGTGATCGTCGGCGTCAACAAGTACAAACTGGCCAAGGAAGACCCGATCGAGATTCTGGAGGTGGACAACGTCAAGGTGCGTGAGGGCCAGATCGCACGCCTCAAGACCATCAAGGCCAAACGCGACAGCCAGGCCGTGCAGGCGGCGCTCGACGCGCTGACTGCCGCCGCCGAGTCGGGCAGTGGTAACCTGCTGGACCTGAGCATCCGGGCCATCCGCCTGCGCGCGACGGTGGGTGAGGTCAGCGATGCGCTGGAAAAGGTTTACGGGCGCCATCGCGCCGATACGCAGAAGGTGACCGGTGTGTACGCAGCTGCCTATGACTCCGCCGAAGGCTGGGACAAACTGAAGGCCGAGATCGCCCAGTTCGCCGAGGCGCATGGTCGCCGTCCGCGCGTGATGATCTCCAAGCTCGGCCAGGACGGCCACGACCGTGGCGCCAAGGTGGTGGCCACGGCCTACGCCGATCTGGGCTTTGATGTGGACATGGGCCCGCTGTTCCAGACGCCCGAGGAATGCGCGCGCCAGGCCATCGAGAACGACGTGCACGCCGTGGGTGTCTCCACCCTGGCCGCGGGCCACAAGACCCTGGTGCCGGCCATCATCGCGGAGCTGAAGAAGCAGGGCGCGGACGACATCATCGTCTTCGTCGGTGGCGTGATTCCGCGGCAGGACTACGACTTCCTCTACGAGGCCGGCGTCAAGGGCATCTACGGCCCGGGCACGCCGATCCCGGCCAGCGCCAAGGATGTGCTGGAGCAGATCAAGAAGGCGCAGAAGGCCTGACGTGACGGGCATCCCGCATCTGGATGACATCCTGCAGGGCACACCGGCCCGGCAGCGCCGTGCCATGGCCAAGGCCATCACCTTGCTGGAGTCCACGCGGGCCGACCACCGCGCCCAGGGCGACGAGCTGCTCACGGCCCTGTTGCCGTACACGGGCCACGCCTTTCGCCTGGGCATCAGCGGCGTGCCCGGCGTGGGCAAGTCCACCTTCATCGAGGCCCTGGGGCTGTACCTGATCGAGCACGGCCATCGCGTGGCCGTGCTGGCGGTCGATCCCTCGTCCAGTGTGTCCGGCGGCTCCATCCTGGGCGACAAGACGCGGATGGAGAAGCTCTCCGTCCATGAAAAAGCCTATATCCGCCCCAGCCCGAGCAGCGGCACGCTGGGCGGCGTGGCCGAGAAGACGCGCGAGGCCATGCTGGTCTGTGAGGCCGCAGGCTATGACGTGGTGATCGTCGAGACCGTCGGTGTGGGCCAGAGCGAAACCGCGGTGGCGAGCATGACCGACATGTTCGTGCTGATGCAGCTGCCCAATGCGGGCGACGACCTGCAGGCCATCAAGAAGGGCGTGATGGAACTGGCCGACCTGGTGGTGATCAACAAGGCCGACCTGGATGCTGCCGCCGCCACGCGCGCGCAAGCCCAGATCACCTCGTCGCTGCGTCTGCTGGGCCAGCACGGCAACCCGGAGCATGCCCACCACGATGAAAAGATCTGGCATCCACAGGTGATCCAGCTCAGCGCCCTGCTGGGCCAGGGTGTGGATGTCTTCTGGGCGGCCGTTACGCGATTCCGCTCGCTGCAGACCGACTGCGGCAGGCTGGCGAAGCGCCGCGAACAGCAGGCCCAGGCCTGGATGTGGGAGCGCATCGACTCGGGGCTGAAGCAGGCCTTCCGCGCCCATCCCCAGGTGCGCCAGCTGCTGCCGCAGCTCGGTGCCGACGTCATTGCCGGCCGTCTGGCCGCCTCCACCGCCGCGCGGCAGTTGCTGCAGGCCTACGAACACAAGAACTGACAAGTCAAGACCACAGAGGACGAACCATGCACGACATCCTGGAGCAACTGGAAAAGAAGCGCGCCGCAGCCCGCCTGGGCGGCGGCGAGAAGCGCATCGCCGCGCAACACGCCAAGGGCAAGCTCACCGCGCGCGAGCGCCTGGAGGTGCTGCTCGACGAGGGCACTTTCGAGGAATGGGACATGTTCGTCGAGCACCGCTGCGTGGACTTCGGCATGCAGGACAACAAGATTCCGGGTGATGGCGTGGTCACGGGCTACGGCATGATCAACGGCCGCCTGGTCTTCGTCTACAGCCAGGACTTCACGGTCTTCGGGGGAGCGTTGTCGGAGGCCCATGCCGAGAAGATCTGCAAGATCATGGACCAGGCCATGAAGGTCGGCGCACCGGTGATCGGTCTCAACGACTCGGGCGGCGCGCGCATCCAGGAGGGCGTGGCCTCGCTCGGCGGCTATGCTGAGGTCTTCCAGCGCAATGTCAGCGCCTCGGGTGTGATTCCGCAGATCAGCATGATCATGGGACCGAGCGCGGGTGGTGCCGTCTACAGCCCGGCCATTACCGACTTCATCTTCATGGTCAAGGATTCGTCCTACATGTTCGTGACCGGCCCCGATGTGGTGAAGACGGTGACGCACGAGGAGGTCACGGCCGAGGAGCTGGGCGGTGCGCTGACCCACACGACCAAGAGCGGCGTGGCCGACCTGGCCTTCGAGAACGATGTGGAGGCGCTGCTCATGCTGCGCCGTCTCTACAACTACCTGCCGCTCAACAACCGCGAGAAGGCCCCGGTGCGCAAGAGCGGCGACCCGATCGACCGCATGGAGCTGGGCCTGGACACGCTGGTGCCGGACAACCCGAACAAGCCCTATGACATGAAGGAGCTGATCGTCAAGACGGTGGACGACGGCGACTTTTTCGAGATCCAGCCCGAGTACGCCAAGAACATCCTCATCGGCTTCGCGCGCATGGACGGCCAGACTGTGGGCATCGTGGCCAACCAGCCCCTGGTGCTGGCCGGCTGTCTGGATATCAAGAGCAGCATCAAGGCGGCGCGCTTCGTGCGTTTCTGCGATGCCTTCAACATCCCGGTCATCACCTTCGTGGACGTGCCTGGCTTCATGCCTGGCACTTCCCAGGAGTACGGGGGCATCATCAAGCACGGTGCCAAGCTGCTCTACGCCTACGCCGAGTGCACGGTGCCCAAGATCACGGTGATCACCCGCAAGGCCTACGGCGGCGCCTACGACGTGATGGCCTCCAAGCACCTGCGTGGCGACGTGAACTTCGCCTGGCCCAACGCCGAGATCGCGGTCATGGGCGCCAAGGGCGCGGTGGAGATCATCTTCCGCGAGGACAAGGGTGATCCGGCCAAACTGGCGGCCAAGGAGGCCGAGTACAAGTCCCGTTTTGCCAACCCCTTTGTGGCCGGCGCACGGGGTTATATCGACGATGTGATCCTGCCGCACGAGACCCGCAAGCGCATCTGCCGTTCGCTGGTGATGCTGAAAGACAAGAAGTTGGACAACCCGTGGCGCAAGCACGGGAACATCCCGCTCTGAGTGCCCGAGGAGATAAGAGCATGTTCAAGAAGATCCTGATTGCCAACCGCGGCGAGATCGCCTGCCGCGTCATTGCGACGGCGAAAAAGATGGGCATCGCCACGGTGGCTGTCTATTCCGAAGCTGACCGCGATGCCCGCCATGTGATGCTGGCGGATGAGTCCGTGTTGTTGGGCCCTGCGCCCAGCCGCGAGTCCTATCTGGTGGCGGACAAGATCATCGCCGCCGCCAAGCAGACCGGGGCCCAGGCCATCCACCCCGGCTACGGCTTCCTGTCCGAGAACGAGGACTTCGCCAGGCGCGTGGAAGAGGAGGGCCTGGTCTTCATCGGTCCGAAGCACTATTCCATCGCGGCCATGGGCGACAAGATCGCGTCCAAGAAGCTGGCCACGGAAGCCAAGGTCAGCACGATTCCCGGCCACAACGAGCCCATCCTCACACCCGAGGAGGCGGTGAGAATCGCGCAGAAGATCGGCTACCCCGTGATGATCAAGGCCTCGGCCGGTGGCGGCGGCAAAGGCCTGCGCGTGGCCTACAACGACAAGGAATGCTTCGAGGGCTTCACATCCTGCCGCAACGAGGCGCGCAACAGCTTCGGCGATGACCGCGTCTTCATGGAGAAGTTCGTCCAGGAGCCGCGCCACATCGAGATCCAGGTGCTGGGCGATGCTCATGGCAATGTGATCTACCTGAACGAGCGCGAGTGCTCGATCCAGCGCCGCCACCAGAAGGTGATCGAGGAGGCGCCGAGCCCCTTCATCAGCGAGGCCACGCGCAAGGCCATGGGCGAGCAGGCGGTGGCCCTGGCCAAGGCCGTGAAGTACCAGAGCGCCGGCACGGTGGAGTTCGTGGTCGGCAAGGACCAGGACTTCTATTTCCTCGAGATGAACACCCGCCTGCAGGTGGAACACCCCGTGACCGAGTGCATCACGGGTCTGGACCTGGTGGAGCTCATGATCCGTGTCGCGGCCGGCGAGAAGCTGCCGCTGACGCAGGCCGAGGTGCAGCGCAAGGGCTGGGCTATCGAATGCCGCATCAATGCGGAAGACCCGTTCCGCAACTTCCTGCCGTCCACGGGGCGCCTGGTGCGTTTCATCCCGCCGCAGCAGAGCATGTGGCAGGGGCAGACCCAGCCGCTCATGGGGGTGCGCGTGGACACCGGCGTGCAGGAAGGCGGCGAGATCCCCATGTACTACGACTCGATGATCGCCAAGCTCATCGTGCATGGCAAGGATCGCAACGAGGCGATCGCCAAGATGCGTGAGGCGCTCAACGGTTTCGTGATCCGCGGCATCAGCTCCAACATTCCCTTCCAGGCCGCGCTGCTGGCGCACCCGGAGTTCGTGGCCGGCAAGTTCAATACGGGCTTCATCGCCCAGTACTACGGCAAGGGTTTTTCGTCGGAAGATGTCCCGCACGAGGACCCGAGTTTCCTCGTGGCGCTTGCAGCCTTCGTGCGACGCAAGTCGCGCGAACGCACGACCACCATCACCGGCCAGCTGCCGGGTTACGCGGTGGACGTGGGCAAGGACTATGTGGTCATCACGCTCGCCGCGGACGGCCAGCACAGCCACACGCCCGTGCACGTCGACGAGTTCGTGGGCGAGACCGGCAAGGCCCGCGTGCGCGTCGGCGCCCAGACCTATGAGATCGTCAGCAACTCGCGCCTCAACGACGTGATCATCGCCGGCACGGTCAACGGTCAGCCCTTCACCGCGCAAGCGGAGCGCGGCACGCCCAAGAACCCCCTGGCCCTGCGGCTGCAGCACAACGGCACCAAGATCGATGCCCTGGTGATCTCGCCGCGCATGGCCGAGCTGCACCGGCTGATGCCCTACAAGGCTCCGCCAGACCTGAGCCGCTACGTGCTTTCGCCCATGCCCGGCCTGCTGGTCGACGTGGCCGTGCAGCCGGGCCAGAAGGTGCAGGCCGGCGAGCGCGTGGCGGTGATCGAGGCCATGAAGATGGAGAACGTGCTGTTTGCCGCGGCCGATGGCGTGGTGGCCAAGGTGCTGGCGGGCAAGGGCGAAAGCCTGAGCGTCGATCAACCCATTGTCGAGTTCGAGGCATGAGTACACGACCCTTCAAGGTGCTGGGTATCCAGCAGATCGCCATCGGTGGTCCCGACAAGACCCGGCTGCAGAAGCTCTGGGTCGAGATGCTGGGCCTGCAGCTCACGGGCACTTTCCGCAGCGAGCGCGAGAACGTGGACGAGGACATCTGCGCCATGGGGCAGGGCGTGCACACGGTCGAGGTCGACCTGATGCAGCCGCTGGACCCCGAGAAGAAGCCGGCCGTGCACACCACGCCGCTCAACCATGTGGGCCTGTGGATCGACGACCTGCCCAGGGCCGTGGAATGGCTCACGGCGCAGGGCGTGCGTTTTGCGCCCGGTGGCATCCGCAAGGGTGCCGCGGGCCATGACATCTGCTTTCTGCACCCCAAATCCTGTGAAGAATTCCCGGTTTCGGGGGAAGGCGTGCTCATCGAACTCGTGCAGGCCCCCCCCGAGGTGATCGCCGGACTTTCTTGATAGGTGCAAACCCCGTAAGGTACCCATCAGGCCTGTCCCTATACTGGCGCGACTCTTAGAAACTGCGCGCCGGTCATGTCCCGGTGCGACGACCGGATCGATACGTCATGGGACCCATTCAACGCCCGCTCAGCCCCGGCATCTGGCTGATGCGTCGCCTGCCGCTGGCCGGCAAGCTGCTGGTGCTGCTGGCGGTGGTGCTGCTGGCCCTGCTCATTGGCCATTACTGGGGGCTGGCCGCGGGTCTGGCGGTGTTGGCTGTGCTGGCCTATCTGGTGCTGGCCTTCTACGTCAGCTTCATCGCCGATCTGCGGCGGGTGATGCATGTGATGGAGCAGACCGCGCAGGGCAATCTGCGCGAAACCCTGCAACTGCAGGGCAGTGACGAGGTTGCCGCCATGGCGCAGGCCCTGAAGGTCATGGTGGGTAGCCTCTCGTCCATGGTGGCGAGCATCCGAAGCAACTCGGCACTGGTCGCTCACGCGGGCCAGAGCCTGGCGGCGGGCAACCGCGAGCTTTCGGACCGCACCGAACAGCAGGCCGCCAATCTGGAGCAGACCTCGGCCAGCGTGCAGGAACTCTCCAGCACCGTGCAGGGCAATGCGGGCACGACCCAGCAGGCCAACAGCCGCGCCGCCCAGGTGCGCGACGTGGCCGACCGCGGCGCCCAGGCCATGGCCGAGGCCGTGCGCACCGTGGAGGCCAGTCTGGGAAGCGCGCAGCGCATGAACGAGATCATCGGCGTGATCGACGGTCTGGCTTTCCAGACCAACATCCTCGCGCTCAACGCCGCGGTAGAGGCGGCGCGTGCCGGTGAGGCCGGACGGGGCTTTGCCGTGGTCGCGGCCGAGGTGCGCACGCTGGCCCAGCGCAGTGCCGAGTCGGCGAAAGAGATCCGCCAGCTCATCAACACCTCGTCCAGCCAGGTCACAGCCAGCGTGCAGCAGATCCGGGCTGCGGGCAGCAACATCGGCGAGATCGTCTCAGGCATCCGCGGCGTGGCCGAAAGCATGTCCAGCATTTCGGTGTCCAGCGCCGAGCAGAGCACGGCGCTCAGCGAGATCACCTCGGCGATCCGCCAGCTCGACGAGATCACCCAGCGCAATGCCGCCATGGTGGAGCATGCGGTGGAGCAGGCCGTGAAGCTGGAGCATCGCGCCTCCACGCTGGCCGAGGCCGTGGCGGCCTTCCGCCTGCAGCAGGGCACGGCCGACGAGGCGCTGGCCCTGGTGCAGAAGGCCGTGCAGTTCCGCCAGCAGACCACGCGCGAAGGCTTTGTGCGCGACCTGACCAACCCGGCCCAGGGCTTCCACGACCGCGACATGTACATCTTCGCGCTCGACCGGGCGGGCCATTACAGGGCCTTCGGCGGTAACCCGGCCAAGGTGGGCACGCGCGTGCAGGACATCCCGGGCATCGACGGCCAGGGCCTGCTCGAGGCCATCGTGGCCCAGGCCGAGCGCGAGCCGGGCTGGGTGGAGTACGACATTACCAACCCGGCCACGGGTGCCGTGCAGACCAAGATGTCCTACGTGCTGAGGGTCGATGACCTGTACGTGGGCTGTGGCGTCTACAAGAATCTGGTCGCGTCCTGAAGCCGGGGCTCAGGTACTGCCTGCGCGGCGCGCGCGGGCACGGGCCAGTGCGGCTTCGATCACGGCACGTTTCCGGTCCAGCACGGCCGGGTCGGTGTGCTGGCTGTGGGCCGGCAGATCGGCCAGCTTGGCCTGCGCCTTGGCTTCGAGCCGCAGCGCATTCTCGGCTTCGTCGCGCTGCAGGCGCAGCACATGGAAGTCGTAGCGCTGGCGCGCCGTGTCAGCCTGCTGCGACGACCAGGCGGCCCAGCCCGTGCGTTCGCCGCTGACGTTCTCCATGCGGATGCAGTCCACCGGACAGACCGGGATGCAGAGTTCGCAGCCCGTGCAGTAACTCTCGATCACTGTGTGCATGCGCTTGTTGGCGCCCAGGATGGCGTCGGTGGGGCAGACCTTGAGGCAGAGCGTGCAGCCTATGCACCAGTCCTCGTCGATCACGGCCACCGTCATCGGGCCTTCGCTGCCGAACTCGGGGTTGAGTGCTTGCACGGGCTGTCCCGTCAGGGCGGCCAGGCGGGCCACGCCTTCGGCGCCGCCCGGCGGGCACTGGTTGATGGCAGCCTTGCCATCCGCAATCGCCTGCGCATAGGCCGCGCAGTCCGGGTAGCCACAGCGTGTGCACTGGGTCTGGGGCAGGGCGTCGAGAATCTGGGTGGCGGTCGCGGGCATGGCGGCCCGATTATCCTGTGTCGTCAGACCGTGGAGCGGGCGTTCTTGCGACTGCCGGCCTTGACCGGAGTGTTGTGGTCAAGGATGAAGGCGCGCACCTCGGGATAGACCCGCTCGCGCCAGCGCCGGCCCGAGAAGATGCCATAATGGCCGGCCCCCTCGGCCTCGTAGTGCCGCTGTCGGCTGGCCGGCACGCCGGAGCAGAGATCGTGCACGGCGCGTGTCTGGCCCGAACCCGAGATGTCGTCAAGTTCGCCTTCGACCGAGAGCAGGGCCGTGGTCCGGATATCCTGCGGTCGTACGCGCTCAAGCTCCCCCTGGGCGTTTTTCACGTCCCAGGTGCCGTGTACCAGACTGTAGTCCTGGAACACGGTTCGGATGGTCTCCAGATAGTAGTCTGCATCCATGTCGAGCACCGCGTTGTACTCGTCGTAGAACTGGCGGTGCGCCTCGGCGCTGGCGTCGTCGCCCTTGATCAGGTGTTCGAAGTAGTCGTAGTGGCTCTGAGCATGGTGCTCGGGGTTCATGGCCACGAAGCCTGCGTGCTGCAGAAAGCCCGGGTAGACCTTGCGACCCGCGCCGGGATAGTTGCTGGGCACGCGGTAGATCACGTTGTGCTCGAACCAGCTGTGGCTCTTGGTCATGGCCAGGTTGTTGACGGCCGTGGGTGATTTGCGGGCGTCAATGGGGCCACCCATCATGATCGTGGACAGGGGTGTGGTCTCGCCCCGGCTGGCCATCAGCGAGATGGCGGCCAGCACGGGCACCGTGGGCTGGCACACGCTCATGACATGGCAATTGCCGTATTCCTGCTGCAGGTGGCGGATGAACTCCTGCACGTAGTTGACATAGTCGTCCAGATGGAATTCGCCCTCGGACAGCGGCACCATGCGCGCGTTCTTCCAGTCGGTGATGTAGACCTTGTGGTCCTTGAGCATGGTGCGCACCGTGTCGCGCAGCAGCGTGGCGTAGTGGCCCGAGAGCGGGGCTACGATGAGCACCACGGGCTGGGTCTTTAGCCGGGCCAGCGTGGCCGGGTCGTCGGAGAAGCGCTTGAAGCGGCGCAGCTCGCAGAAGGGCTTGTCGACTTCGACGCGCTCGTGGATGGCGACCTGGACGCCATCCACATCCACGGTGCGGATGCCGAACTCGGGTTTCTCGTAGTCCTTGCCCAGCCGGTGCAGCAGGGCGTAGCCGGCCGCCATGCGCTGGGCATGCGGCAGATGGGCCAGGGGCGAGAGCGGGTTGTTGAAGGCCTTGGCCGTGGCCTGGGCCAGATCGGCAAAGGGCTCCATCAGGGAGCGCTGGGCTTCGTAGAGCTGGTAGAGCATGGGGGCTCCCTTTTTTGGGTATGCTGCAGTGCAATATAACAGCTGCGTCCGGTTTGTGCATCCGTAGAAGTGCGGGGCCGGTCCGCAACGTCACTCGCCGAACGATCCGCCTACGCCGGAGCCACCATGAACAGCATCGCCGGGGCATCGAGCCTCTCCTCCCTTCAGGGTCTGCAGCCCAGCCCGCGCATGCCGGTGCTCTTCATCGGCCATGGCAGCCCGATGAACGTGATCGAACCCAACGCGTTCCGTCCTGAGTGGGAGGCCCTGGGTCTGGCCTTCGGCGAGGGCCCGGGCGCGCGCTGGCCCCGGCCTCAGCTCATCCTGTGCATCTCGGCGCACTGGATCACACGCGGCTGGTGGCTCACGGCCATGGAGAAGCCGCCGACCATCCACGACTTTGGCGGCTTCCCGCAGGCCCTGTTTGACCAGCAGTACCCGGCTCCGGGCGCGCCCGCCGTGGCCCGGACGCTGAGCAGCGAACTCCAGGACCCGACCCAGGGGCAGCCGCTGGGCCTGGACGACCACGCGTGGGGCCTGGACCACGGCGCCTGGTCGGTGCTCAAGCCCATGTTTCCGGCGGCGGACATCCCCGTGCTGCAGCTGAGCCTGGACTACAGCCGGCCGCCGGCCGAGCACCAGGCGCTGGGACGGCAGCTGCGCGCGCTGCGCGAGCGCGGCGTACTCATCGTGGGCAGCGGCAACATCGTGCACAACCTGCGCACCATGCGTCGCGGCGTCGGCAACGACCAGGCCTATGACTGGGCGCTGGAGTTCGATCAGCGCATGGGCGGGCACATCGCCGAGGGCCGGCTCGATGCGCTGGCCGACTTCCTGCAGCTCGGTGAGCTGGCCCGTCTGGCCCATCCCACGCATGATCACTTCCTGCCCCTGCTGCATGCGGCAGGGGCTGTGCAGCCCGGTGAAGCACCGAGTTTCTTCAACGAGAAATTTCAGGGCGCCTCGATTTCCATGCGCTCGGTGGTGTGGTCCTAGAAGTCGCCGTGCACAGCACCCAGCGTAAGCTTCTGTAAGCCGGCCAGCATAGGCTCTTCACTCTGACATCAAGATGAGGAGCCTATGCGTCGAGTTCTGAAAACGCTGCTGTTGTGCGGTCTGGGCCTGCTGTCCCTGCAGGTTCCGGCCCGGGAAGTCCAGGGCGTGAAATACGAGGAAAGCATCGAGCTGGCGGGCAGCCGCCTGCAGCTCAATGGCGCGGGCACCCGCTTCAAGGCTGTGTTCAAGGTCTACACGGCCGGCCTGTACCTGAGCCGCAAGGCCGCCAGTACGGCCGAGGTGCAGGCCGCGCCCGGCCCCAAGCGGCTGACCCTGACCTTTGTGCGCGAGATCGGCTCCGAGGAGCTCGGGCGCCTCTTCATCAAGGGCATCAAGTCCAACACCCCCAACGAGGAATACACACGCATCGTGGGCAGCGTGATGCGCATGAGCCAGGTGTTCTACGAGGCGCGCAGGATGAAGGTGGGCGAGGTGATCAACATGGACTGGGTGCCGGGCAAGGGCACGGTGATCAGCATCCGGGACGTGCCCGTGGGCGACCCTTTCCCCGAGCCGGAGTTCTACAGCGCGCTGCTGCGCATCTGGATCGGCGCCGATCCGGCCGACTGGCAGCTCAAGGAAGCGCTGCTGGGCGGACAGACCGCTCCGAAGTGATCACAGCAGCGAACGCAGCAGCAGGCTGCTGCCCGTAAGCAGCAGCACGCCGTGCAGCAGCTGCAGGAAACGCTGACGGTTCAGGCGCAGGCTGACATGGTGGCCGATCCACAGGCCCAGCGCTACGGCCGGCAACAGGCACAGCACCAGCCAGAGCAGTTCGGGATCGAGCAGGCGGCCGGCCAGCAGGAAGAGCGCGACTCGGATCACCGAGCTGAACATCAGCACCGCGGTCTGCGTGGCGCGGATCTGCTGCACATCATCCAGGCGGCGCAGCAGGTAGATGGAATAGACCCAGCCGCCGGCCCCGAAGAGGGCGCTGAAGACCCCGCCCGTGCTGCCATACCACCAGGCCCAGCGCGCATCCAGTTCCCCGCGTGGCGCTGCGGCGGGCTGCCGCAGGCCGCGCAGGGCGTAGAGCACGACAAAAGCGCCCAGCAAAGGCATGAGCAGTCGCACAGGCAGGGTAAACAGCAGCCAGGCGCCCAGCGCGCTGCCCGCGCAAAGCCAGGGCACGAGACGCCAGAGCTCGCGCCGCGCCACATGCTCGCTCAGGCGCCAGCCGTTGGACCAGGAGGCTGCCATGTCGGTCAGGGCCAGCGTGGGCACGACGGTGGAAACCGGCAGGAGGTGGGCCAGCAGCGGGGCGCTGACCAGGGTGGAGCCGAAGCCCACGAGGCCGAAGACCACATAGGCGAAGGTGATCACGGGTTCGGCGTAGAGCAGGGTGAGCAGATCGGGCATGGCGCGACTGTATACCGTGGCCGGTGGTATCTTTGACGTCGTGATGACTGACTCGAAACCCTTGCCTTCTTCTTCGCGCCCGCGCATCGGCCTGGCCCTGGGCAGCGGCTCGGCCCGTGGCTGGTCGCACATCGGTGCCATTCGTGCGCTGGAGCGAGCGGGCATCGTGCCTGATATCGTCTGCGGCACCTCCATCGGCGCCCTCGTGGGCGCGGTCTATGCTGCGGGCGAGCTCGACCGCTTCGAGCCCTGGGTCCGCACCTTGACCTGGAAGTCCGTGCTCGGGCTCATGGACCTCAAGATGGGAGGCGGTCTGATCGAAGGCGGCAAGCTGCTCGACTTCTTCCGCAACCGCTACGAGGACCGCGGCATCGAGGGCCTGGGCAAGCCCTACGCCTGCGTCGCCACCGAGCTCTACAGCGGCCGCGAAATCTGGCTGCGCGACGGGCCGGTGATCGATGCGGTGCGCGCCTCCATCGCCCTGCCGGGCCTGTTCACGCCGGCGCAGCACGAGGGGCGGCTGCTGGTGGACGGGGGCCTGGTCAACCCGGTGCCAGTCTCGCTGTGTCGCGCCATGGGCGCCGACATCGTGATTGCCGTCGACCTCAACTGGGACATCATGCTGCGGCACAACCGCGTGGCCGGTCGCGCGAGTGCTGCCGAGGAGGCCGACGCGACCGAGGGCTCGGCCGGCCTGCTGCAGGCCATCGTGGCGCGCCTGCGGCCGGCCCGCAATGGCAAGGACAACGGTCGACCCATGCCGTCCATGCTGGACGTGCTCACCACCAGCCTCAACATCATGCAGATGCGCATCACCCAGAGTCGTCTGGCCGGCGAGCCTGCGGACGTGCTGATCCGGCCGCGCCTCAACGAGGTGGCCCCCATGGACTACCACCTCGCGGCCTCGACCATCGCCGAGGGCGAGCGCGCGGCGGAGTTCGCCCTGCCCCAGATCCGGGACGTGCTGGGCGGCCCCTGAGCCGCTGCCATCCTGCGCCACCGCCCCAGCCGGGAGTCGTCACGATGCCGCAATCCGTACGAGCCACCGAGGATCCTTCCGCCGCCGTCCATCACGGCTTGCGCCAGCGTGCAGAGACGGCTGGCGAACAATTCGTGGCCCGCGTGCCTCGGGCGCGGCTGGAAGAGCCGGTGGCGGCCGTGCTCGAGAAGGTGCTGGGCCAGCCCCATGACAGCGTGGACATCGTCTGTGTGCTGGACGAGCGCGAGCGGCTGTGCGGCGTGGTCCCGCTGGCGCGTCTGCTGGCGGTGCCGCGCCACACTCTTATGGCCGCGCTGATCGACAGCGACTTTCCGCGCGTTCATCCGGGCACGGACCAGGAGCGGGTGGCGTCGCTGGCCCTGCACCATGCGCTCGCCGCCATCCCTGTGATCGATGCGAACGAACGCCTGCTCGGCGTCGTACCCTCCGAGGCGCTGCTGCGCATCCTGCGGCGTGAGCATGTGGAGGACCTGCACCTCCTGGCCGGCATCACACGCGAGACCCAGCGCGCGCGGGAGGCCATGGAGGCGCCGCCGCTGCGCCGCCTGCGCCACCGGCTGCCCTGGCTGCTGCTCGGCCTGCTGGGCAGCACGGTGGCGACCTTCATCGTGGCCCGCTTCGAGTCGGCGCTGGCCCTGCACCCGGCCATCGTCTTCTTCGTGCCCGGGCTGGTCTATCTGGCCGATGCCATCGGGACCCAGACCGAAGCGGTGGCTGTGCGCGGCATGTCGCTCAGCCACGCCCGGCTGTCTTCCCTGGTGGCGGGAGAACTGCGCACCGGCCTGCTCATCGGCCTGGTGCTGGGGGGACTGACCCTGCCGGCCGTCTGGTGGGTATTCGGCAATTTCGAGCTGGCGCTGGCCGTCGCCGCCTCCCTGTTGGCGGCGGGCGCCATCGCGACCACCATCGGCCTGCTGCTGCCCTGGCTGCTGGGCCGCCTGGGCAGCGATCCGGCCTATGGCAGCGGCCCGCTCGCGACCATCGTGCAGGACCTGCTGAGCCTGCTCACCTATTTTCTGATCATCAGCCTGGTGGTGCTCTAGCCCGATGGCCTCAAAAAAGAAGCCGCCCGCAGGCGGCTTCTTGGCGGCATCGAGGTCGACGGCTTACATGACCTTGGCGATGGCCTGGCAGACGTAGTCGATGTTCTTGCTGTTGAGCGCGGCCACGCACATGCGGCCGGTGTCGGTGCCATAGACGCCGAACTCGCTGCGCAGACGCACCATCTGGTCCTTCGTTAGGCCTGAATAGCTGAACATGCCGATCTGCTGGGTGATGAAGCTCATGTCCTGCTTCACGCCCGCAGCCTTGAGACCGTCGACCAGCTTCTGGCGCATGGCCTTGATGCGCACGCGCATCTCGCCCAGCTCCTTCTCCCACAGGGCGCGCAGCTCGGGGTTATTGAGCACGGCCGCCACCACGGCGCCCCCATGGGTGGGCGGGTTGCTGTAGTTGGTGCGGATGACGATCTTGAGCTGGGAGAGCACGCGGTCGGCTTCTTCCTTGCTCTCGCACAGCACGGACAGGGCGCCCACGCGCTCGCCATAGAGGCTGAAGCTCTTGGAGAAGCTGGTGGAGACGAAGAAGGTCAGGCCGGCGGCGACGAACTTGCCGATCACGGCACCGTCCTCGGCGATACCGTTGCCGAAACCCTGGTAGGCCATGTCCAGGAAGGCCACGAGGTTCTTGCTCTTGATGGCGGCGATGACCTGGTCCCACTGGGCGGCGCTGATGTCGTAGCCCGTGGGGTTGTGGCAGCAGGCGTGCAGCAGCACGATGGTGCCGGCCGGTGCGGCCTGGATGTCGGCCAGCATGCCGGAGAAATCCACACCACGCTTGGCGGCATCGTAATAACGGTAGGTGCCGACCTCGAAGCCGGCGTTGGTGAAGAGCGCGCGGTGGTTCTCCCAGCTCGGGTCGGAGATCAGCACCTTGGCCTTGGGGTTGAGCTTCTTGAGGAAGTCGGCACCGATCTTGAGGCCGCCGGTGCCGCCGATGCCCTGCACGGTGGCCACGCGGCCGCTCTTGACGGGTTCGCTGTCGGCGCCGAAGACCAGGCTCTTGACGGCGGCGTCATAGGCGGCGATACCGTCGATGGGCAGGTAGCCGCGCGCGGTGGGCTTGTCCATCATGGCTTTTTCGGCGGCCTGCACGCATTGCAGCAGGGGCAGCTTGCCGTTGTCGTCGAAATAGACGCCCACGCCGAGGTTGACCTTGCTGGGGTTGGTGTCGGCGTTGAACTGCTCGTTCAGACCCAGGATGGGGTCGCGCGGTGCCATCTCGACGGCGGAGAACAGGGACATGTCGATTCCTTGGAAAAGTCAGTTGGGGGAGGAGCTCGCAGACCGCTGACACCAGCCAGCGGAATGGCGTATTCTTATTGGTTGCCCGCAATTTTACCGGTCCGACGGATCAGCTTTCCATGACCAACGCATCAGTGGCCCCCGTGGTGGACAAACCTGCGGATGAAACGCCGACCGGCCAGTTCGTGACTTTTCCCGGTTCGCCCTTTGAGCTCTACCAGCCCTATCCGCCGGCCGGCGACCAGCCTCTGGCTATCGATCAGCTGGTGGAGGGGGTGGAAAACGGCGAGGTCTTCCAGACCCTGCTGGGCGTGACGGGCTCGGGCAAGACCTACACCATGGCCAACGTGATCGCCCGGCTCGGGCGGCCGGCCATCGTCTTCGCGCCCAACAAGACGCTGGCGGCGCAGCTCTACAGCGAGTTCCGCGAGTTCTTCCCGAAGAACGCCGTGGAATACTTCGTCAGCTATTACGACTACTACCAGCCCGAGGCCTATGTGCCGCAGCGTGACCTCTTCATCGAAAAGGACAGCGCGATCAACGAGCACATCGAGCAGATGCGCCTGTCGTGCACCAAGAGCTTGCTGGAGCGGCGCGATGTGGTCATCGTGGCCACGGTGTCGGCCATCTACGGTATCGGCAAGCCCGAGGACTACCACCAGATGATCCTGACGCTGCGCGCCGGTGACAAGCTGGGCCAGCGCGACGTCATCGCCCAGCTGGTGCGCATGCAGTACCAGCGCAACGACATGGAGTTCTCGCGCGGCACCTTCCGCGTGCGTGGCGACACCATCGACGTCTTCCCGGCCGAGCATTCCGAATTGGCCCTGCGCATTGAGCTCTTCGACGAGGAGATCGAGACCCTGCAGCTGTTCGACCCGCTGACCGGCCGCATCAAGCAGAAGATCGCGCGCTTCACGGTCTACCCGAGCAGCCATTACGTGACACCGCGCGAGCAGGTGCTCAAGGCCGTGGAGACCATCAAGGTCGAGCTGGCCGAACGGCTCAAGGAACTGGTCGCCATGGGCAAGCTGGTGGAAGCCCAGCGCCTGGAGCAGCGCACGCGCTTCGACCTGGAGATGCTGTCCGAGGTGGGGCACTGCAAGGGCATCGAGAACTACACCCGTCACCTCAGTGGCGCCGCCCCGGGCGACCCGCCGCCCACGCTGACCGACTACCTGCCGCGCGATGCGCTGATGTTCCTGGACGAAAGCCATGTGCTGATCGGACAGCTCGGGGGCATGTACAACGGCGACCGCGCGCGCAAGACCACGCTGGTGGAGTACGGTTTCCGCCTGCCGAGTGCGCTGGACAACCGGCCGCTGAAGTTCGAGGAGTTCGAGACCAAGATGCGCCAGGCGGTCTTCGTCTCGGCCACGCCGGGCGACTGGGAGAAGGCGCACGCCGGCGCCGTGGTGGAGCAGGTGGTGCGACCGACCGGTCTGGTGGACCCCGAGTTCGAGGTGCGTCCGGCCACCCACCAGGTGGACGACGTGCTGCAGGAGATCCGCCTGCGCGTGGAGAAGCAGGAGCGCGTGCTGATCACCGTGCTGACCAAGCGCATGGCCGAGCAGCTGACGGATTACCTGACGGATAACGGCGTCAAGGTGCGCTACCTGCACAGCGACGTGGACACGGTGGAGCGGGTCGAGATCATCCGCGACCTGCGCCTGGGGGCTTTCGACGTGCTGGTGGGCATCAACCTGCTGCGCGAGGGCCTGGACATTCCCGAGGTCTCCCTGGTGGCCATCCTGGACGCGGACAAGGAGGGCTTCCTGCGTTCCGAGCGCTCGCTGATCCAGACCGTGGGCCGGGCCGCGCGGAATCTGAACGGCAAGGCCATCCTGTATGCCGACCGGGTGACGGACTCCATGGCGCGCGCCATCGGCGAGACCGAGCGTCGCCGCAGCAAGCAGACGGCGCACAACCAGGCCCACGGCATCACGCCGCGCGCCATCGTCAAGCAGGTGCGCGACCTGATCGATGGCGTCTACAGCGAGAAGGCTGGCCGCGAGGCCGAGCGCCTGGAGCAGGAGGCCATGGCCCGCGCCCAGGTCGAGGACATGAGCGAGAAGGACGTGGCACGTGAGATCAAGCGGCTGGAAAAGCAGATGCTGGAACACGCCCGCAACCTGGAATTCGAGCAGGCGGCTCGCATCCGGGACCAGCTCGGCCTGCTCAAGTCACGCGCCTTCGGTGCCGCCGTGCCCGACCGGGCAGCCTGAAAATCCTTTGCTGACAAGGACTTGCATGAATTCCCGGTGATCCCGAGCGAGCCGCTGGGTTTTTTGGTAAACTTGAGTCCGTTACTCGGAAAAGGAGCTTGCCATGCGCCTCACGACCAAAGGCCGCTTTGCGGTCACCGCCATGATCGATCTGGCCCTGCGCCAGAACAATGGTCCTGTGACCCTGGCCGCCATCAGCCAGCGGCAGCAGATTTCCCTGTCCTATCTGGAGCAGCTTTTCGGCAAGCTGCGCCGCCATGAGCTCGTCGAATCCACCCGCGGACCGGGTGGCGGCTATACCCTGGCGCGCAAGGCGGCCGACATCACGGTGGCCGACATCATCCTGTCGGTGGATGAGCCCATCGATGCCACCCAGTGCGGTGGCAAGGAAAACTGCCTGGGCGAGGGCGGCCGCTGCATGACGCACGAGCTCTGGGCTACCCTGAACACCCGCATGGTCGAGTTCCTGGACTCGGTCACGCTGCAGAAGCTGGTCGACGACCAGCTGGCCAAGGGCATCACCATCGAGGACAAGCCGGCCGTCAAGCGCGCCATCTCGGCGGCGCCCGTGGTCAAGCCGGTGCGCGTGAATGCGCCCAACTCGGTGTTCGCCCTGGGCAACGCCTTTTCCAAGTCCTGATTCTTTCGACGTTTCTCTGTTTTTTCCCATGGACATGACGCCCCACTTCCCGATCTATATGGACTACGGCGCCACCACGCCTTGCGACCCGCGCGTGGTGGACGCCATGATCCCCTGGTTGCGCGAGCACTTCGGCAACCCGGCTTCACGCAGCCACGCCTGGGGCTGGGAGGCCGAGGAGGCCGTGGAGACCGCGCGTGGTCACGTGGCAGCCCTGATCGGTGCCGACCCGCGTGAGATCGTCTGGACCTCCGGCGCCACCGAATCCAACAACCTCGCGCTCAAGGGCGCGGCCCACTTCTACAAGGGCAAGGGCAAGCACCTGATCACGGTGAAGACCGAGCACAAGGCCGTGCTCGACACCATGCGCGAGCTCGAGCGTCAGGGCTTCGAGGTGAGCTATCTGGATGTGCAGGAAGACGGCCTGCTGGATTTCGAGGCGCTCAAGGCCGCGATCCGCCCCGACACCATCCTGATCAGCGTGATGTACGTCAACAACGAGATCGGCGTGATCCAGGACATCCCGGCCATTGGCAAGCTTTGCCGCGAGAAGGGGATCATCTTCCACGTGGACGCGGCCCAGGCCACGGGCAAGGTCGAGATCGACCTCAACACCCTGCCGGTCGACCTGATGAGCCTGGCGTCCCACAAGACCTACGGGCCCAAGGGCATCGGTGCGCTCTATGTACGCCGCAAGCCGCGCGTGCGCCTGGAGGCACAGATGCACGGCGGCGGCCACGAGCGCGGCATGCGCTCGGGCACGCTGCCCACCCACCAGTGCGTGGGCATGGGCGAGGCCTTCCGCATCGCCAAAGTGGAGATGGCACAGGATCTGGCCAAGGCCCGCAAGCTGCAGCAGCGCCTGCTCGACGGCCTCAAGGATGTGGAACAGGTCTACGTGAACGGCCACCTGGAAAAGCGCGTGCCGCACAACCTCAACATGAGCTTCAACTTTGTCGAGGGTGAGTCGCTGATCATGGGCATCAAGGGCCTGGCGGTGTCGTCCGGCTCGGCCTGCACCTCGGCCAGCCTGGAGCCCAGCTATGTGCTGCGCGCCCTGGGCCGCAGCGACGAGCTGGCCCACAGCAGCCTGCGCATGACCATCGGCCGTTTCACGACCGAGGAAGAGATCGACTACGCGATCACCACCATCAAGCACAACGTAGCCAAGCTGCGTGAGCTCAGCCCGCTCTGGGAAATGTTCCAGGACGGTGTGGACCTCAGCACGATTCAATGGGCGGCTCACTGAGCCCGAAGGAGAAAAATCATGGCATACAGCGAAAAAGTCATCGACCACTACGAAAACCCGCGCAACGTCGGCTCCTTTGACAAGGGCGACGACACGGTCGGCACCGGCATGGTGGGCGCGCCCGCCTGCGGCGACGTGATGAAGCTGCAGATCAAGGTGAACCCGGCCACCGGCGTCATCGAGGACGCGCGCTTCAAGACCTATGGCTGCGGTTCGGCCATCGCCTCGAGTTCGCTCGTGACCGAATGGGTCAAGGGCAAGACCCTGGACGAGGCCGCCGCATTGAAGAACAGCCAGATCGCCGAAGAGCTGGCCCTGCCGCCGGTCAAGATCCACTGCTCCATCCTGGCCGAAGACGCCATCAAGGCCGCCGTGGACGACTACCGCAAGAAGCACCTGAACTGAGATGGCCGTTTCCCTGACTGAAGCCGCCGCCCGGCATGTGACCCGCTACCTCGCCAAGCGCGGCAAGGGCGTGGGGGTGCGTCTGGGGGTGAAGACCACCGGCTGCTCGGGCCTGGCCTACAAGCTGGAGTACGTGGACGAAATCGCTCCTGAGGACATCGTCTTCGAGGGGCACGGCGTCAAGGTGCTGGTCGACCCCAAGAGCCTGTCCTACATCGACGGGACCGAGCTGGATTTCGTGCGCGAAGGTCTGAACGAGGGCTTCAAGTTCAACAACCCGAACGAGCGCGATCGTTGCGGGTGTGGTGAATCGTTCCGCGTGTGAACCTGCAGTCCGACGATTTCGAGCTGTTCGGCCTGCCGCGGCGGTACGCGCAGGACCGTGCCGCCATCGATGCGCGCTGGAAGGACCTGCAGCGTGAGGCCCATCCGGACAAGTTCGCCGCCCAGGGCGCAGCGGCCCAGCGTGTGGCCATGCAGTGGTCGGTGCGCATCAACGAGGCCTACCAGCGCCTCAAGGATCCGCTGCGACGCGCGGCCTATCTTTGTGAGCTGCACGGTGTACCGGTGAACGCGGAGAACAACACGGCCATGCCGGCTGAGTTCCTGATGCAGCAGATGGAATGGCGCGAGGCGCTCGAAGAGGCGCAGGATGTCGAAGCCCTCGATGCCCTGGGTGCCGAAGTCGGCCGCAGTCGCCAGGCCTTGCTCCAGCGCTGCGAGCAGCTGATCGACGGGGCGCGGGACTACGCTGCTGCCGTGGCCCAGGTACGGGCCCTGATGTTCATCGAGCGTTTTGCGCAGGACATCGACAAGCACTACGAGAAGATGGAGAGCCGGGCCGGGTGACAATAACGGCCTCCCTCCCGGTACAGAACAGAACAACGATGGCATTGCTGCAGATTTCCGAACCCGGCCAGGCCCCCGATCCGCACCAGCGGCGCATCGCGGTGGGCATCGACCTGGGCACCACGCATTCGCTGGTGGCCGCCGTGCGCCACGGTGTGGCCGAATGCCTGCCCGATGCACAGGGCCACGTCTTGCTGCCGTCTGTGGTGCGCTATCTGCAGGGCAACGGCCGCCAGATCGGCGCCGAGGCGCTGGCGCAGCAGATCCACGATCCGGGCAACACCATCGTCTCGGTCAAACGCCTCATGGGCCGTGGCCTGTCCGATATTGCCGATGCGGGCAAGCTGCCTTACGCGCTGGTCGACGGTCCGGGCATGGTGCGCGTGCGGACCATTGCAGGCGAGAAGACGCCGGTGGAAGTCAGTGCCGAGATCCTGGCGACGCTGCGCTACCGCGCCGAGGACAGTTTCAACGCCGACCTCTATGGTGCCGTGATCACGGTGCCGGCCTATTTCGACGATGCTCAGCGCCAGGCCACCAAGGACGCGGCCCAGCTTGCCGGTCTCAACGTGCTGCGCCTGATCAACGAGCCCACGGCCGCAGCCATCGCCTACGGCCTGGACAACGCCAGCGAAGGTGTCTACGCGGTCTATGACCTGGGCGGCGGCACTTTCGACATCTCCGTCCTGCGCCTTTCGCGGGGTGTGTTCGAGGTCATCGCCACCGGTGGCGACTCGGCTCTGGGGGGCGATGACTACGACCGTGCCCTGGCCGAGTGGATGCTGGCCGAGACCGGCCTCACAGCGGACACGCCCGAGGACCAGGCCCGCATTCTGGCCGAGGCACGCACGGCCAAGGAGGCCCTGTCGGACGAGGAGATCGTCACGGCCGAGATCGAGCTTTCCAGCGGCGCTGCAGACCTGTCGCTCAACCGCGACCAGTTCGAGGCCTGCACGGCTGCGCTGACGGCGCGCACCATGACCGCCGTGCGCAAGGTCTTGCGTGACGCGCGACTGGGGGCAGACGAGGTGCAGGGCGTGGTCATGGTCGGGGGCTCCACCCGCATGCCCGTGGTCCGGCGTGCGGCTGGCGAGTTCTTCGGCCGCGAGCCGCTGACGAATCTGAACCCGGACGAGGTTGTGGCGCTCGGCGCTGCCATCCAGGCCAACCAGCTCGCAGGCAACAACCCGGCCGGCGATCTGCTGCTGCTGGACGTGATCCCGCTCTCGCTGGGCATCGAGACCATGGGTGGCCTGGTGGAGCGCATCGTGCCGCGCAACCAGACCATCCCGACCGCGATGGCGCAGGACTTCACCACCTACAAGGACGGTCAGACCGCCCTGGCCCTGCATGTGGTGCAAGGCGAGCGGGACCTGGTGGCGGATTGCCGCAGCCTCGCGAGATTTGAATTGCGCGGCATCCCGCCGATGGCGGCCGGTGCCGCCCGCATCCGCGTGACCTTCACCATCGATGCCGACGGCCTGCTCCAAGTCTCCGCTCGCGAGCAGACCAGCGGTGTCGAGGCCAGCATTGCCGTCAAGCCCTCCTATGGCCTGGGAGACGACCAGATCGCCCGGATGCTGCAGGAAAGCTTCTCGACCGCGCAGGCCGACATGAAGGCGAGGGCGCTCGTCGAGGCCCGCGTCGAGGCCGAGCGCATGCTCATGGCCACGCGCACCGCCTTGGCCGCCGATGGTGACCTGCTCTCGGCCGCTGAGCGCACCGCCATTGATGCGCTGATGGCCGCGCTCGACAGCATCCGCACCCAGGAGGACGCGGCGGCGATCGACGCCGCCACCGAGGCCCTGGCCAGGGGGACCGAGGCCTTCGCCGCCTTGCGCATGAACCGCGGTATCCGCCAGGCCCTGGCCGGCAAGAACATCGAGGCCGTCTGAGCCCGTACGGAAAGAAGCAGCATGCCCGTCATCAAGATCCTGCCCCATCCCGAATACTGCCCGCAAGGCGCCCAGATCAGTGCGCCCGCCGGCACCTCGATCTGTGAGGCCCTGCTCGATAACCACATCAACATCGAACACGCCTGCGACATGAGTTGCGCCTGCACGACCTGCCACGTCATCGTGCGCCAGGGCTATGACTCGCTCAACGAAGCGGACGAGAACGAGGAAGACCTGCTGGACCGCGCCTGGGGCCTGGAGCCGCAGTCGCGCCTGAGCTGCCAGGCCATCCTGGCGCAGCAGGATCTGGTGGTGGAGATTCCCAAGTACTCCATCAACCACGCCAAGGAAAACCACTGACTCCGCGAGAGCCGCGCTAGGCGGTCTTGCCGTGCTTACCGGGTGTTCAACCGGTTGCGCGCGGCGCCTGGCCCCGAGAGGGGGCGCGGAGGGCTGCTTCTTTGTTGGTTTGTGGCGGCTATGATTGACGTATGCGTCAGATCGTCCTCGATACCGAAACCACAGGCCTGTCCGCCGAGAACGGCGACCGCATCATCGAACTGGGTTGCGTGGAGCTGCTCAACCGCAAGCTGACCGGCAATAACCTGCATTTCTATTTCAACCCCGGGCGCGACAGCCACGAGGACGCGCTGCGCGTGCACGGCATCAGCAACGAGTTCCTGCGCGACAAGCCCAGGTTCGCGGAGTTGGCCGAAGAGATCCTGGCCTACCTGCAGGGCGCCGAGATCATCATCCACAACGCGGCCTTCGATGTCGGTTTTCTCAACAAGGAGCTCGAGCTGATCGGCAAGCCGCGCTTCGCCGACTTCGTCGCAGGCATCACGGACACCCTGGCCATGGCCAAGGAGATGTACCCGGGTAAGCGCAACTCCCTCGATGCCTTGTGCGACCGCCTGGGCGTGGACAACTCGGGCCGCACGCTGCACGGTGCGCTGCTCGACGCCGAACTGCTGGCCGACGTCTACATCAACCTCACGCGCGGACAGGACGCGCTGCTGATCGACGCGGTGGAGACCAGCGCGGCCGGCGGCAGCTTCGAGCGGGTCGACCTCAGCGCTTTCGTGCTGCCCGTGATCACGGCGTCGGAGCAGGAACTGGCCGCGCACGAGGACCTGCTGAGCCAGCTCGACAAGGCCAGTGGCGGCAAGACCGTCTGGCGCGCGGCAGCCTGAGGCCCGCCCGAGACTTGTGGCATAATTCTGGTTTTCCTGAAGACGCAAACGTCTTGCGCACGGATTCAGGGCGATTAGCTCAGCGGTAGAGCACTGCATTCACACTGCAGGGGTCACATGTTCGATCCATGTATCGCCCACCAACAAGAAAGCCCGCAGTCCAACGACTGCGGGCTTTTGCTTTGCTGGTCTTCAGCGCGGCGGTGGCAGCGGTTCGCCGCGCAGGCGGGCCCAGAGCCAGGGCAGCGCGCGCGCCAGCTCGGGCCGCCGCCCGCGTGCCTGGGCGGGCTCCGGAGCGGCCGCGGGGCCGGCCGCCGGACCGATGTCGAAGGTGAAGGAGTAGGTCGGCGTCTGTCCCATGCGCAGGTCGCTGAGGTGGGCGCGGCCGTCCACGGCCTGCAGGGCGACCAGGCCCTTGGCGAAGCGGTTCAGTCGTTCGTAGCCCGGATGACCGGCGTAGGCCTGTATGAGTTCGGCGCCGCGCGCGTGGGTCTCCCAGAGCGGCTCGGCTTGCGCGTCCAGCAGCGAATAGAAGCCCTCGTGGTAGTGCGTCGGTGTGGTGGCCACCACGCGCCAGAGCACGCTGTTGAAGGCGGTGGGCGTGACCAGCAGGGCATCGGCGCGCAGGCCCTGGCGGTCCAGCGAGGCCTGGGCAATGCCGCGTACATGCTGCTGCACGGCCATGCCCCAGAGCAGATAGACCGTGCTCAGCGCCAGACCCGCAGTATTGGCCCGCAACGCGAAGCCAGGGCGCTGCCGGCAGGCCAGAGCAAGCAGCAGGCCCAGCAGCAGAGGCAGGGTGTACAGCGGGTCGATGACGAAGACGCTGCCCAGGCCATAGGGATGGTTGCTGAAGGGCAGGGCCAGCTGGGTGCCGTAGATGGTCAGCGTGTCCAGCAGCGTGTGGGTGATCAGGATCAACCAGGCGGCCAGCCACCAGCGGCGCCACAGCGGCCATTCGCCATGCAGACGTGCAATGCCGGCGGCGAACAGCGGCGCGCACAGCGTGAGCCAGAAGAGGGCATGGCTCTCGGCCCGGTGCCGGACCATGTTGAGCATGGGGTCGCCATGGTCGATGAAGACATCGAGGTCGGGCAGGGTGCCCAGAACGGCGCCCCAGCCGGCGGCCTTGGCGACGGAGGTGCGCCGGCCCATGACGGCCACGCCCACGGCGGCGCCCAGCGCCAGTTGAGAGACGGAATCCATGCGCCCGATCATGTCAGATCGGGTGTGGCGCCGTGCTCGCAGGGCTATGAGAGCGCGAGCACGATGGGGAAGCGTGCCTGCAGCCCCTGGGCGCCGGACAGGAAGGGCACGGTCAGGGCTGCGCGGTCGGCGTCGGAGCGGAGCTGGCGCCAGAGAAAGTCCCGGGCATTGCCCGGATCGCCGGCCACATAGAGCTGGGTGGTCAGCAGTTCGCGCGTGCCGAGACTGACCTTGACATGGATATGGGGTGTGCGGCCGCTGTAGGGGGCGGGGCGCAGCGTGCGGAAGCGGTAGCGCCCCTCGCTGTCCACGAGGACGCGACCATAGCCCTGGAAGGCGGGGTCGGCCCGGCCGCCATCACCCGGGTGGTGGTAATGCCCCTGGTGGTCACATTGCCAGATCTCGATCTGGGCGCCGCGCACCGGGGTGCCGGCCGTGTCGGTGATGACGCCGTCGAGCCAGGCCGGGGTGCCATGGCGGTAGTCGACGGTTCCGTTGCGCAGCAGATCACCGTCCTGGTCCTGGGGGCGCTGGACCGGATAGAAGGGGCCCTCGCTCTGGGCAGGCGTCGGGTGCAGGGCGCGCGCGGGCCGGGACCGGGCCGGTGTGAGCCAGACCGGCCCGGCCACGGCCGAGGCCAGGCCCAGTCGCAGCAGGCGCCGGCGGTCGGGACGAGGAAAGTTCATCATGTACTCCTTGGTCATGCGCGGCCCGGGGCGTCCGGCCGCCGTTTGCGCAACTTGACGGTTCCTGTCATGCACTAGACTCATGAGTCTAGTATGATCGCCAGTCCTGACCTGACCGGTGCATCCGACCGCCCGGCTCTCCGCCATCCCTTGCCCATATGACCGCCGACACCCGTGCCCGCATCCTTGAGGCGGCCCTGGACACTTTTTGCGAAAAGGGCTACGACGCCTGCGTGGACGATATCGCGCGCCGCGCCGGCGTGGTCAAGCAGACCCTGTATCACCACTATGGCAGCAAGGAGAGCCTGTTCCGCGAGGCCCTGACCGGCCTGGTCCATGTGCTGCTGGTGGACCTGGGCGCGCGCTCCGGCTCGCTGCGTGAAGACCTGCTGCGTTTTGCCGAGTCCTTCCAGGGCCAGGCCATGAGCGAGCAGGGCCTGGCCCTGCACCGCATGCTGGTGGCTGAATCGCCGCGTTTTCCCGAACTGGCCCGCGCGGTGTACGAGACCTGGCAATTGGCCGGCACGGAGCTGGCGCGTTTGTTGCGTGAAGCCATGGCACGCGGTGAACTCCGCCAGGACGACCCGGAGTTCGCCGCCGACATGCTGATCAGCCTGCTGACCGGCACCCAGCGCGATCTGCGCCTGCTGGGCATGCCCGTGGAATGTGCACAGCGGAGCGGACGCACGGTCAGGATCGTCGATTGTTTTCTGCAGGCATACGCACCGGCGGGTGCACGCAAGTCTTGAAGGTTGAAGGGGAAAAACAAATGAAAGCTGTCCACTATCGTGTCACGGCCCTGGCGGCCGTCCTCGCCCTGCTGCTCAGCGGCTGCGGCAAATCAGAAGCGCCCAAAGGTGGCGCCGCTCCCGGCGGTGCGCCGCCGCCCACCGAGGTGGCCGTGGTCGTGGCACAGCCGGGCGAAGCCTTGCTGACCAAGGAGCTGCCGGGCCGCTTGCAGGCCTGGCGTACGGCCCAGGTCCGCGCGCGGGTCGAGGGCATCGTCGAGCAACGCCTGTTCGAGGAAGGCTCGGACGTCAAGGCGGGTATGCCGCTGTACCGGATCGACGCACGCACCTACCGTACCAGCCACGCGGCGGCCAAGGCCGAGCTGGCTGCAGCGCAGGCGGTGGTCAACCGTTACCGGCCGCTGGTCGAGATGAAGGCCGTGAGCCAGCAGGAGCTGGATGCCGCCGAGGCCCGCCTGCGTCAGGCCGAGGCCGCGCTGGCCCGCGCCGAACTGGACCTGGAGAACACCACCGTACCGGCGCCGATCTCCGGCCGCATCGGACGCTCGCTCGTCACCGAGGGCGCCTTGGTGGGGCGCGGCGAGGCCACGCAGCTGGCGACCATCGAGCAGATCGATCCCATCTACGTGAACTTCACCCAGAGCAGCGTGGAACTGCTGGCCCTGCGTGAGGCCATCGCCAGCGGCCGCTGGAAGAAGGCGGACACCCGGCGCATGGAGCTGGTGCTGGAGAACGACAGCGTCTATCCTCTGCAGGGCAAGCTGCTCTTCTCGGACCTCTCGGTGGACCCGAACACGGGCGCTGTCTCGCTGCGCGCCGAGTTCCCGAATCCGAAGAAGGAGCTGCTGCCCGGCATGTTCGTGCGCGTGCGTTACCCGCAGGCCAAGGCGGACCAGCTCATCACGCTGCCGCAGCGCGCCGTCCAGCTGTCGCCGGCCGGGGCCTCGGTGATGGTCGTGGGCGAGGGCAACAAGCTCGTGCCGCGGCCGGTCAAGCTCGGTGGCATGAGTGGCACACGCTGGACCATCCTTAGCGGCCTGCAGGGCGGCGAGCAGGTCATGGTGGAAGGGCACATGAAGGCCTATCCGGGCAGCGTGGTCAAGCCTGTGCCCTGGACGCCGACGCCGGCTGCTGCACCTGCCACCCAGGGGAAGTAAAACATCATGGCCAAATTCTTTGTAGACCGTCCGGTCTTCGCCTGGGTGATCGCACTGGTCATCCTGCTGGCCGGCGCACTGGCCCTGCGGCAGCTGCCCGTGGCCCAGTACCCCGAGGTCGCGCCGCCGGCGCTGGCCGTCAACGTGACCTACCCGGGCGCCTCCGCCAAGGTGATCGAGGACACCGTGGTGGCCCTGATCGAGCAGGAGATGAACGGCATCGAGAACCTGCTCTACATGGACTCGACCTCCGAGCAGAGCACGGGCACGATCAACCTGACCTTCCGTACCGGCACGAACATCGAGATCGCCTCGGTCGAGACGCAGAACCGCATCAAGCGCGTGGAGGCGCGCCTGCCCGACGAGGTCAGGCGCCTGGGCGTGACCGTGACCAAGACGCGGCGCAACTTCCTGATGTTCATCACGCTGTATTCGCCGGACAAGAGCCTCAAGTCCGTGGATCTGGCCAGCTACACGGCGGCCAGCGTGATCGATGAACTGCGTCGCGTTCCCGGCGTGGGCGAGGCCCAGCTCTTCGGCTCCGAGTACGCCATGCGTCTGTGGGTGGATCCCGACAAGCTCGCGGCCTACCGCCTGACGCCCGGCGAAGTCATCGCCGCCGTGCGGGCGCAGAACGTGCTGCTGGCCGTGGGTGAGCTGAACCAGCCGCCTGCGCCCACGGGCATGGAATACGCCGCCACGGTGATCACGCGCGGTCGCCTGGCCACGCCGGAGGAGTTCGGCAATGTGGTGGTACGCGCCCAGGGCGACGGCTCGCTGGTGCGCGTGCGCGACGTGGCGCGCGTCGAACTCGGGGCGCAGGACTACTCCATCTTCGCGCGCCTGGACAGCCAGCCTACCGCGGCTGTGGGCGTCAAGGTTTCGCCGGGCGCCAATGCCCTGGACACGGCCAAGGCCGTGCGCGCGCGCATGGAGGAGCTCTCGCGCTACTTCCCGCAGGGCATCGCCTGGGACGTGCCCTACGACACCACGCCCTTCATCGACATCTCGATCAGCGAAGTGGTCAAGACCCTGTTCGAGGCGGTGCTGCTGGTCTTCATCGTGATGTACCTCTTCCTCGAGAACTTCCGTGCCACCCTGATCCCGACCATCGTGGTGCCGATCTCCCTGATCGGTGCGGCGCTGGGCTTGTACGTGCTCGGCTACTCGATCAACGTGCTCACGTTGTTCGCCATGGTGCTGGCCATCGGTATCGTGGTGGATGACGCCATCGTGGTGGTAGAGAACGTCGAGCGCATCATGAGCGAGGAACATCTCTCGCCACGAGATGCCACGGCCAAGGCCATGGACCAGATCGTGGGCGCCATCATCGGCATCACCGTGGTGCTGTCGGCGGTGTTCATCCCCATGGCCTTCTTCTCGGGTTCGGTGGGTGCGATCTACCGCCAGTTCGCCGTCACCCTGGTGCTGACCATGCTGTTCTCGGCCCTGATGGCCCTGACGCTGACGCCGGCCCTGTGTGCCACGCTGCTCAAACCCCACAAGCAGGGCGAGGCGGGCGTGCTGCCCACGACCGGTTTCTTCGGCTGGTTCAACCGCGGCTTCGCCGCGGCCACACGCGGCTATATCCGCAAGGTGACCGGCATGCTGGGCCGCCCGGGCCGTTGGCTCATCGTCTACGGTGCCATCATCGCGGCCACGGTCTGGATGTTCGCCAAGCTGCCGGGCAGCTTCCTGCCGGAGGAGGACCAGGGCTACTTCATCAGCATGGTGATGTTGCCGCCGGGCGCGACCCAGGAGCGCACGGTGGAGGTGATCCGTCAGGCCGAGGAGTTCTTCCTGGCGCAGCCCGAGGTGGAGCACACCGTGGGCGTGGTCGGCTTCTCCTTCTTCGGCCGCGGCCAGAACGCCGGCCTGATCTTCACGCGTCTGAAGAACTGGGACGAGCGCAAGGCCAAGGAGAGCAGTGCCACGGCGGTGGTGCAGCGTGCCAACATGGCGCTGTTCGGCCTCAAACAGGCCTTCATCTTCAGCGTCAATCCGCCACCCATCCCCGAGCTGGCGGCCGTCGGTGGCTTCGACTTCCGCCTGCAGGACCGCGGCGGCCTGGGCCGCGACAAGCTGGCCGAGGCCCAGGCCCTGGCCGTGCAGCTGGCCGGCGCCAATCCGGCCCTGGCCGGCGTGCGCATGGAGGGCATGGCGCCGGGTCCTCAGCTGCTGCTACAGGTCGACCGCGAGAAGGCCCAGACCCTGGGCGTGGACATGGCCACGCTCAACGAGACCCTGCAGACCCTGTTCGGCGTGGCCTACATCAACGACTTCGAGCGCCAGGGCCGCATCCTGCGCGTGCAGATGCAGGCCGATCCGTCCGTGCGCAGCAGCCCCGAGGCCATGCTGCGTGTGCAGGTGCGCAACCGCCAGGGCACCATGGTCAGCCTGTCCGAACTGGTCAAGCCGCTGTGGATGGTGGGCGCGCCCCGCCTGGACCGCTACAACGGCGTGCCTTCGGTCAAGCTCTCGGGCAACCCGTCGCCCGGTCGCAGTACGGGCGAGGCCATGCAGGCCATGGGTGAGGTGGCCGGCCAGTTGCCCACGGGCATCGGCTACGCCTGGTCGGGGACGTCTTTCGAGGAAAGCCTTTCGGGCTCGCAGGCGCCGCTGCTCTTTGCCGTGTCGCTGATCGTGGTGTTCCTTTGCCTGGCGGCCCTTTACGAGAGCTGGACCATCCCGTTCTCGGTCATGCTGGTGGTGCCGCTCGGCGTGTTTGGCGCGCTGCTGGCGGTCTATCTGCGCGGCCTGCCCAATGACGTCTACTTCAAGGTGGGCCTGATCGCGACCATCGGTCTGTCCTCCAAGAACGCCATCCTGATCATCGAGTTCGCACGCACCCTGCAGGACCAGGGCATGGCGCTCAAGGACGCCATCCTGGAGGCCTGTCGCCTGCGCCTGCGGCCCATCCTGATGACCTCGATCGCCTTCATCGTGGGCGTGCTGCCGCTGGCCATCTCCAGCGGTGCGGGCGCGCAGAGCCGCCACGCCATCGGCACCGGCGTGATGGGCGGGATGATTGCCGCGACGGTGCTGGCCATCTTCCTGGTACCCGTTTTCTATCTGGTCGTTAGCCGCCTGTTCCCCGGCCACAGCCGCGGGCACGCGACGAATGCTGGCGAGGGAGGCCACCATGGCTAAAACGATGCATTACCTCACCGCTTTCGCGGCCGCGCTGGTGCTGGCCGGCTGTTCCATGACACCGGAGTACCAGCGTCCGGTGTTGCCCGTCCCCGAGGCCTGGCCGGCCGATGCGCCGGCCACAGCCGCTGCGAGCAAGCCCGTGGACTGGGCCAGCTTTTTCCCGGACGAGCGCCTGCGTGCCCTGATCAAGCTGTCGCTGGAACACAACCGCGATCTGCGCATCGCCACGGCCCGGGTGGCCGAGGCGCAGGCGCTCTATGGCATCCAGCGCGCCGACCGCCTGCCTACGGTCAACGTCGGGGGCTCGCTGGCGCGCAGCCGCACGCCGGCCGATCTCTCGGCCACCGGTACGTCCATCGTGAGCCAGCGCGCCGACCTCAACGTCGGCCTGCCGGCCTTCGAGCTGGACTTCTGGGGGCGCGTAGCCAGTCTCAGCGAATCGGCCAAGGCCAGCTATCTGGCCACCGAACAGGCTGAACGCAGCTTCCGTCTCTCGCTGATCGCCAGCGTGGCCGATGCCTACCTGGCCCTGGCCGAGGCGCAGGAACGCTATGTGCTGGCCCAGGCCACGCTCGAGAGCCGCGCCCAGACGCGCGAGCTGGTCGATCGCCGCCGCCAGGCCGGCCTGGCGGGAGACCTGGACTTCCTGCAGGCCGATGCGGCCTACGAGGGTGCACGCGCCGAGCTTGCGGCCCTGCAGCGCCAGCAGTCGGCGGCGCGCAACTATCTGCGGGCCCTCGTGGGCGTCGAACCCAAGGAGCTGCCGGCGGGCAAGGCCCTGGCCGAGCAGGGCATCACGCTGGAACAGCAGGCCGATCTGCCAGCGCAGGTGCTGGTGCGCCGCCCCGATGTGCTCGCGGCAGAGCAGCGCCTGCTGGCCGCCAACGCCAACATCGGCGCGGCGCGCGCGGCCTTCTTCCCGCGCATCGCACTCACGGCTTCCGCCGGCACCGCGAGCCGCGAGCTTGATGGCCTGTTCAAGGACGGCTCCGAGGCCTGGAGCTTCACGCCCAGCATCACCCTGCCCATCTTCGACTACGGCCGGCGCAGCGCCAACCTGGACCTGGCCACGGTGCGCAAGGACATCGCGGTGGCCGAGTACGAGCGCACGGTGCAGCAGGCCTTCCGTGAGGTGGCGGACCTGCTGGTGGCACGCGGGCAGCTGGCCGAGCAGCTCAAGGCCGTGGAAGCGCAGGAACGCTCGCAACAGCGCGCCGCCGACATCGCCGAGGCGCGCTACCGTCAGGGTGTGGGCAGCTTCCTCGAAGTGCTGGACGCCCAGCGCCAGCTTTTCGCCGTGCGCCAGGGCCTGATCCAGTTGCGGCGCACGCAGTGGTCGACTGCGGCCCAGCTCTACAAGGCGCTGGGCGGCGAGGAGGGCTGACCCCGGCGCCTGCTCGCTTATGCTCAAGGCTTTTCCGGCATGAGGAGCGGGGCAGTGGAGCAGGTGGATACGGTGGTGGTGGGCGCGGGCGTCGTCGGGCTGGCGGTGGCGCGTGCCTTGGCCCTGAGCGGGCGCGAGGTACTGGTGCTGGAGGCCACCGAGGCCATAGGCACCCAGACCAGCGCGCGCAACAGCGAGGTCATCCACGCCGGCATCTACTACCCGCAGGGCTCGCTCAAGGCGCAGCTCTGCGTGCGCGGCAAGCAGCTGCTCTACGCCTACTGCACTGAACGCGGCATCGGGCACCGGCGCTGCGGCAAGCTCATCGTGGCGACCTCGCAGGCGCAGGTGGTCCAGCTTCAGGGCATCATCGCCAAGGCTGCGGCCAATGGCGTGGATGATCTGGTCCTGCTCACACGTGATGAGGCGCGCGCGCTGGAGCCTGCGCTCGAGTGCGTGGCCGCTGTCCATTCGCCGAGCACGGGCATCGTCGACAGCCATGGTCTGATGCTGGCATTGCAAGGCGATCTGGAGCATGCCGGCGGTATGCTGGCCTTCAATTCCCCGCTGGCATCGGCATGCGTCACCGCGCAGGGCATTGAACTCTGTGCCCGCGACGGCACGCAGCTGCGCGCACGCACGGTCGTCAATGCGGCCGGCGTGCATGCGCCGACGCTGGCGCGTCACTTCGAGGGGCTAGACCCCGCCCACATCCCCGGCGAGTACTACGCCAAGGGCAACTATTTCACCCTCGCAGGCCGTTCGCCGTTCAATCGCCTGATCTACCCCGTGCCCGAGGCAGCGGGCCTGGGCGTGCACCTGACCATCGACCTGGGTGGCCAGGCCAAGTTCGGGCCGGACGTGCAGTGGGTCGAGACGCCGGACGATCTGGTGGTGGATCCGGCGCGCGGCCTGGCCTTCTATGCCGAGGTACGCAAGTACTGGCCGGGCCTGCCCGAGGGGGCGCTGCAGCCGGGCTACGCCGGGATCCGGCCCAAGATCAGCGGGCCGGGTGAGGCGGCACGCGATTTCCTGATCCAGGGGCCGGCCGAACATGGTGTGCCGGGGCTTGTCAACCTCTTCGGCATCGAGTCGCCGGGCCTGACCAGCAGCCTGGCGATCGGCGAGCATGTTGCCGATCTGCTATCGGATCAGTAGCAAATCTCAGCGACCGCGGTTCTTGATGGCGAGGGCCGCCGCGTGGACCAGGGACGGCCCCTGGTAGATCAGGCCGGTGTAGATCTGCACCAGATCCGCGCCGGCGTCGATCTTGCTCACGGCGTCCTGCGCGCTCAGGATGCCGCCGACGCCGATGATGGGAAAGTCCCGCCCCAGCGCAGCACGCAGCTGGCGGATCACGCGGTTGCTCGCCTCCAGCACCGGTGTGCCTGAAAGTCCGCCAGTCTCCTCCGCATGCGGCAGGCCCTGCACCGCTTCGCGGCTCAGCGTGGTGTTGGTGGCGATCACGCCGTCCATACCGTGGCGCTGCAAGGTCGCAGCGATGACCTGGATCTGCGCCTCGTCCAGATCGGGTGCGATCTTCACGAACACCGGCACACGCTTGCCGTGCTCTTGCGCCAGGGCCTCGCGCTTGCCGGCGATGGCGCCGAGCAGGGCGTCGAGTGCCTCGTCGCTCTGTAGCGCCCGCAGATTCTTGGTGTTGGGGCTGGAGATGTTGACCGTGACGTAGTCGGCGTGCGGGTAAACCCCGGCCAGTCCGATGAGGTAGTCGTCGGTCGCGCGCTCGATGGGCGTGGCCGCGTTCTTGCCGATGTTCAGACCCAGCAGCAGGGGCCTGCCGTCGCGGCGGAAGCGGGCGCGCTGCACATTGGCAAGGAAAGTCTCCAGGCCTTCGTTGTTGAAGCCCATGCGGTTGATCAGCGCGTTCGCGGCCGGCAGCCGGAACATACGTGGCCTGGGGTTGCCCGGCTGGGGCAGGGGCGTGACGGTACCGACCTCGACGAAGCCGAAGCCCATGGCGCCCAGGCCGTCGATGCAGCGCGCGTTCTTGTCCAGGCCGGCAGCCATGCCCACGCGGTTGGGAAAGCGCAGGCCGGCGACGGTGACGGGGTCATCGACGCGGGTCTGGCCATAGGCACAGGCGAGCGGCGTGTTCTGGGTGCGCGCCAGCAGGTCGATGGTGAAGTCGTGCGCGGCTTCGGGGTCCATGCGGAAGAGCACGGCGCGGGAGAGGGGGTAGGGGATGAGAGACATTGGATAATTCGCAGCTGTCCGGTCATTTTCCCAGATCAAACTTAACCACCTCTCCCATGCTCAGCCAAGACGAACTCAAGACCCTGGTCGGCCAGGCCGCCCTGCAATACGTGATCCCCGGCGAGATCGTCGGTGTGGGAACGGGGTCCACAGTCAACAAGTTCATCGACGCGCTGGCGACGATGAAAGACCGCATTCCGGGCGCCGTGTCCAGCTCCGAAGCCAGCACCCAGCGCCTGCAGTCCCTGGGAATCCGGGTCTTCGATGCCAACGAGGTCGGCGAACTAGCGGTCTATATCGACGGCGCCGACGAGATCGACGGCCGCGGCTGCATGATCAAGGGCGGCGGTGCCGCGCTGACGCGCGAAAAGATCGTGGCGGCCCAGGCGCGCCGTTTCGTCTGTATTGCCGACGAGTCCAAGCGTGTCGAGGTGCTGGGCCGCTACCCCTTGCCCGTGGAGGTGATCCCCATGGCTACGCAGCGCCTGGTGCGCCAGTTCGCCAGCCTGGGAGGCCAGGCCAGGGTACGGCTCAAGGACGGCCAGCCGCTGGTGACCGACAACGGGCAGCACATCCTGGACGTGACCGGCCTGCAGATACCTGACCCGCTGGCATTCGAGTCGGAGGTCAACCAGTGGCCGGGCGTGGTGACGGTAGGCGTGTTCGCGCATCAGCGCGCCCAGGTCTGCCTGCTGGGAACGGCCAGCGGGGTGCGGACGCTAGGTTTCTGATATCAGTCCAGAGAAGGGTTCCACCGGTCTGCCCCCGTTTTGCAGCGTGAACTAAAAAACGATGCCAGACGGATTGGGTGGGGGAGGCGGTAGTACAGATTCGGGTGCTGGCGACGGCTGAGTAGCTGGTACTGGCGTGGCCACGGGGGCTTGAGGGAGTGGCACCAGCGGACTGGCGGGAGGGTTGCGATAGCTGGAGGGAAGGCGCAAGGCGCTGGAGTAGCCAGCGGCATCCAGATACTGGTTCCACTCCGCGTTGAGGAAGCCCTTTAAACGCTGGCCACCGATGGTCAAAACTGGGACGGTCGAGCCCCCACTGATCTCCTGCAACGCTTGCACGTCCATTGGCGTTTTGACCGTTTTTTCGGTGTAGGGAACCCCCCGCGTCGCCAGTAGATTCCTGCCTGCAACACAGGGGGCGCAATCGTCACCAGTGTAGAGCGTGACAGGATAGCGGCTCATTACCTGGCGGAGTTCGAACGGCAATTCGCCGCTCGTGAGGCTTTCGGCTGATCGCCCACTGGGGCTCAACGCCGTGGCCTTCTCGCTGGCCGCCGGCGGTTTGTCCGAGAACGTCACCCGCCCGTCCGGTCCGACGATACGGTAGATGGCCTGTGCCGGCGCGAGGGCCGGCAGCAGGGCCAGGATGGCGGCCACGGCCAGCTGGGCCGTGCGGTGCGGACGGTGTGCGTTCTTCATGGTGCCGAGAATTCCCTACGCTTTGCTCTATGGATGGGCCATGCCCTGGTGTCGCAACAGGGCGTCCAGGCTGGGTTCACGCCCGCGAAACGCCTTGAAGGACTCGAGGGCCGGGCGGCTGCCGCCGGCCTCCAGGATGGCCTGCCGGTATTTTCGCCCGGTTTCCACGTTCGGCAAGCCCTTGTTACCCGCGGTTTCCTCGAAAGCCGCGTAAGCGTCCGCGCTGAGCACCTCGGCCCATTTGTAGCTGTAGTAGCCGGCCGCATAGCCGCCGGCGAAGATGTGGCTGAAGGTGTGCGGCGTGCGGCTCCAGGCCGGCGGACGCAGCACAGCCACCTCGTCGCGCACCCGGTCCAGCAGGGGCAGGAAGTCCTGCGCCGGGTCGTGCTCGGTGTGCAGCAGCATGTCGTAGAGGGAAAATTCGATCTGGCGCAGGGTCTGCATGCCGCTCTGGAAGTTCCTGGCGGCGATCATCTTGTCGTAGAGCGCGCGCGGCAGCGGCTCGCCGGTCTCGACGTGGGCCGTCATGTGCCTGAGCACGTCCCATTCCCAGCAGAAGTTTTCCATGAACTGGCTGGGCAGCTCCACGGCGTCCCACTCCACTCCGCTGATGCCCGAGACGTCGCGTTCGTTGACCTGGGTCAGCAGGTGGTGCAGGCCGTGGCCGAACTCGTGGAAGAGGGTGATGACGTCGTCGTGGGTCAGCAGCGGCGGCTTGCCGCCCACACCCTCGGCAAAGTTGCACACCATGTGGGCCACGGGTGTCTGAAGCTGGCCGTTGTCGGGACGCAGCCAGCGTGCGCGCACGTCGTCCATCCAGGCGCCGCCACGCTTGCCGGCGCGGGCCGGCTGGTCCAGGTAGAACTGGCCGACCAGTTGCCCATTGCGCTCGATGCGGTAGAACTCCACTGCCGGGTGCCAGACCGGGGCCGTGTCGCGGCGGATGGCCACTTCAAACAGGGTCTCGACGATCTTGAAGAGACCAGCGATCACGCGCGGTGCGGTGAAGTATTCCTTGAGCTCCTGCTCGCTGAAGGCATAGCGCGCCTCCTTGAGCTTCTCGGAAATGTAGGGCCAGTCCCAGGGCTGCGGGTCGGTGAGGCCCAGCTCGTCGCTGGCAAAGGCCCGCAGGTCGGCCACGTCACGCTCGGCGTAGGGACGGGCCTTGGCGGCCAGGTCGCGCAGGAAGCGCATCACCTGTTCGGGCGAGTCAGCCATCTTGGGCGCGACCGAGACCTCGCCGAAGTTGCGGTAGCCCAGCAACTGCGCCTCTTCTTGGCGCAACGCCAGGATTTCACGAATGAGGGCACTGTTGTCGAATTTCCGGCCATCCCCCTCGGCCTGGTCGGAGGCGCGCGTGACATAGGCGCGGTACAGCTTGTGACGCAACTCGCTGCTTCTGGCGAACTGCATGACCGGCAGGTAGCAGGGCATCTTGAGCGTGAGCTTGTGACCGGTCTTGCCCTCGGCCTCGGCAGCAGCTCGCGTGGCCTGCTGCACGTCAGCCGGGACACCCTCGAGTTCCTCGGTGCTGGCGTAGTAGGCCCAGGCATCGGTGGCGTCCAGGGTGTGCTCGCTGAACTTCTGGCTCAGCTCGGCCTGGCGCTCCTGGATGGCGGCGTAACGCTCCTTGGCCGCGCCGGTGAGCTCGGCACCGCCGAGCACGAAGTTGCGCAGGGCATTGCTGTGAGCCTGGCGCTGTTCGGCGTTGAGCGTGGCGGGGGGGATGGCCTTGTACTTGGCGTAGAGGCGCTCATCGGCACCCAGACGGGTCCAGAACTCGGTCACGCGCGGCAGGGCTTCGTTGTAGGCGGCGCGCAATTCAGGGGTGTCGGCCACGCTGTTGAGGTGGCTGACTGCGCCCCAGGCACGGCCCAGCCGCTCGGTCGCCACGTCGAGCTCGCGGGAGATGGGGATCCAGTCGGCGGGGAAGTCCGTCGCGGTCACGCGTTCCAGCGCGGCTTCCGAGGTCTGCAAAAGCGTATCGATAGCCGGTGCCACATGTTCAGGGCGGATGCGGTCAAAGGCCGGAAGGTCGGCAAAGTCGAGCAGGGGATTGTTCATGGTCGTGATTGTGCGGCCTTCGGGCGCCGATTCAAGCGCTGTCCCCATAGCTTGTGCCGATGATCCCGATCAGCCCGCGGCGCGCTCGGCGGCTTCCAGGGTGTTGACCAGCAGCATGGTGATGGTCATGGGCCCCACGCCGCCGGGCACGGGGGTGATCCAGCCGGCGACCTGCTTCACGCCCTCGAAATCCACGTCACCGCAGAGCTTGCCTTCGTCGTTGCGGTTCATGCCCACGTCGATGACCACGGCACCGGGTTGGACCATGTCGGCGGTCAGCACATTGCGCTTGCCCACGGCGGCCACGATCACATCGGCCTGCAGGGTCATGGCCTTGAGGTCCCGGGTAGCGCTGTGGCAGATCGTCACCGTGGCGTTCTGCTGCAGCAGCATCAGTGCCATGGGTTTGCCCACGATGTTGGAGCGGCCGATGACCACGGCATGCTTGCCCTTGAGCTCGTAGCCGATGCTCTCGAGCATCTTCATGCAGCCGTAGGGCGTGCAGGGCCAGAAGCCGGGTTGGCCGACCATCAGCGCGCCGGCGCTGGCCACGTGGAAGCCATCCACGTCCTTGGCCGGCGATATGGACTCGATTACCTTGTGCGCGTCGATGTGGGCCGGCAGGGGCAGCTGCACCAGGATGCCGTGGATGGATGGATCGTTGTTGAGCGCCTCGATGCGCGCCAGCAGCTGGGCCTCGGTCATCGAGGCCTCGTACTTCTCGAGCACCGAATGCAGGCCGCTGTCCTCGCAGGCCTTGACCTTGTTGCGCACATAGACCTGGGAGGCCGGGTTGTCACCCACCAGCACCACGGCCAGACCCGGGGTGATGCCCCGGGCCTTGAGGGCCGCAGCGCGTTTTGCGACGTCGCCACGCAGTTGCTTGGAGAGGGCGTTGCCGTCAATCAGTTGTGCAGTCATATCTCGGTTCGTCTTCGTTCAAGTAAAAACGCCCGCAAGGGCGGGCGTCGATTCGGGGGTGGCAGGCTCAAGCCTTGGCCGCGGCTGCCTGACCCAGGGCGATCTTGAGCAGGTCGGCCACGGTGTTGGCGTTGAGCTTTTCCATGATGTTGGCACGGTGCGCTTCCACCGTCTTGATGCTGATGCCCAGGTCGTCGGCGATCTGCTTGTTCAGGCGGCCGGCGACGATGCGCTCCAGCACCTGGCTCTCGCGCAGCGTGAGCTTGGACAGCAGGGCCTCGCGGCTGGCGGCCTGCTGGTGCACGCTGAAGGTCTCACGGGCACGCTCGAGCATGCGCTCGACCAGGTCGACCAGCTGGTCTTCCTTGAAGGGCTTCTGGATGAAGTCCATGGCTCCCTTTTTCATGGTGTCCACGGCCATGGGCACGTCGCCGTGGCCGGTGATGAAGACCACGGGCAGGGGCGAGTGGCTCTCGATCAGGCGATTCTGCAGCTCCAGGCCTGTCATGCCCTCCATGCGAATGTCGACGATCAGACAGGCGACCTCGCGCGGGTCATAGCGGCTCAGGAAGGATTCGGCGGAGTCGAAGCAGCGGACCCGGTAGTCCTTGCCCTCGAGCAGCCATTGCAGGGAATCTCGCACGGCCTCGTCGTCATCGACGACATACACCGTGCCTTTTTTGGGGATCAGACTCATGTTCAACCTGACATCTTTTCTGCGGAAGCCGCCGCCGCTGTCGCGGCAGGCCCGCCGTCGACGGGAAGCCAGAAGGAGAAGCGGCAGCCGGTCACTTCGGAGCCATTGTAGAGGTTCTCGGCCTTCATCCGGCCCTGGTGCGACTCGACGATGGAGCGGCACAGCGACAGGCCGATGCCCATGCCCTCGGCCTTGGTGGTGTGGAATGCCTCGTAGAGCCGTTCCATCACCTCGGGTGGGATGCCGCGGCCGGTGTCGGTCACGGTGAACTCGACCACGGAACGGCCTTCCACCCTGGCGGGCAGCACCTGAAGCTCGACGCGGCGCTGCTGGGGCGGGCGCTGTGCCTGCACGATGGATTCCGCCGCGTTCTTCAGCAGGTTGACCAGCACCTGCTCGATCAGGATGGGATCCACCATCAGCGGCGGCACGTCGGCCATCTGGTGGATGAGTCGGACGTTGTAGCGGCGCAGCTCGATCTCGGCCAGCTCCACGGCCTCGCTCACCATGACCGACACCTCCGAGGAGGTGCGGTTGGGCTCGCTGCGCTTCACGAAGGCGCGGATGCGCTGGATGATCTGGCCGGCGCGCTGCGCCTGTTTGGCCGTCTTCTCCAGCGCGCCCAGCAGGTCCTCTTCCGAGATCTGTCTGGATTTGATGCGCGAGACCATGCCGTTGCAGTAGTTGTTGATGGCGGTCAGGGGCTGGTTGAGTTCGTGTGCCACGCTCGACGCCATCTCGCCCATGGTGATCAGGCGGCTGGCGGTCTGGGCACGCTCGGCCTGGGCTGCGGCCTGGGCTTCGGCCAGGCGGCGCGGCGTGATGTCGGTGGCAATCACCATCTGGGCCAGGCGGCCGTCCACCCAGGTCAGGTAACGTGTGCGCACCTCCAGCCATTTGCCCAGTTCCTCGATACAGAGTTCGGCATTCTCGGCCTCGGCATCGGGCAGGCTGCTGGTGGGCATGCCCACCAGCCCGTCCACCGGATCGTGGCTGTCTTCGGTGTTCACCTGGGGCGGTGCGCCGGCCTGGCTGGAGAGCAGGGCGTGGCCATGGCTCTGGTCGCTGAACCAGAGCCGGTACATCTTGTTGGCAAACAGCAGCTCGTCGCTGCCTAGCGGGGCCACCGACACCGAGGCATCCAGCGCCTCCAGCACCGTGGTGAAGCGCTCATAGGATGCGTAGAGCTGCTCGCGCACGCGGTTGGGCTCGGTGATGTCGGTCATCGACGTCATCCATCCCGTCTGCAGGCCGCGAGCGTCGATCAGCGGCGAGACGTAGATGCGCGCATCGAACAGCGTGCCGTCCTTGCGCTTGACCCGCACCTGGAAACCGCCGGGCGTGACACGGCCGCTGAGCTCGTCCTCCAGTCGCGCGGCCAGCATCTCGCGGTCTTCCTCGGGCCAGTAGGGGAAGGGGGCCGTGAGACCGACCAGCTCGCGTTCGCTCCATCCCGTCATCTGACAGAAAGCCGTGTTGACGTAGGTGATGCGCCCCTGCAGATCCAGCGCGCGCATGCCCGTCGGCATGGAGTTCTCCATGGCACGCCGGAAGTTGGTCTCCAGCACCAGGGCCTGCTGGGCCTGCATGCGTCGCCGCGTGTGGCGCCAGTTGGCGATCAGCATCCAGGCCGTCATCACGCTCAGCGTGCCCACCAGCCAGAACAGGCCGCTGCCGATCACGCCCAGCGAGGCACGGTAGGCCTGGGCGTGGAGCATCAGGCCATTGCCCACCGGGGAGACAGGCACCTCGTATTCGTTGGCATGGGTGGCCCAGCCCATCCAGGGCCCGGTGCGGGTGCGCTTGGGTGCGCTGCTGCCGGCCAGGACCTCGCCGCGCGAATCGCGCAGCGACACCGCATACCGCGCCGAAACCTCGGCGGGCACGCCATAGCGGTAGAGCGTATCGAGCGAATACTCGGCCAACACCACGCCTGCAAAGCTCGTCCGCGTGTGCAGGGGCAGATGCAGCTCCAGCAGGGCCGTGCCGTCCGGCGATGCGGCACGCTGCACGTAGATAGGCTGGCGCAGTTCGCGCGCCAGCGCGTAGGCATTCTCCGTCTCGGTCGGCTGGGTCGGCCGCACGCCGTTGCGCGCGGCGCCCTGGGCCAGGCCTTGTGCCAGCGTCGCGTTGCCCTGGCTGGCGCGCAGGCGCAGCCTTTCATCCACCCAGCTCAGGCCTTGCAGTTCGGGGTACTGGTTGAGCAGCACAGTGGCGCGGTTGCGGAATTGCTCCGTGTCGAGTTCCTGGTTCGAAACCTGCTGCGCCAGCCGCACCAGTTCCTCCTGGCGCTCCAGCAGGCGCAGGCGCACGCGCTGCTGGGCGTATTCCACATCGCGTCGTACGGCTTCCTGCTCGCGCTCCATCTCTTCCAGGCGCAGATAGCCGAAGGCGGCCACGATGGCGGCGAAGAAGAGCAGCACGGCGACCAGCGGCGCCAGCATCGCATAACGGTCCTGGCGGTGCGGCGATTGCTGGCGCCACCAGGAGCGCAGGCGCTGGGCAGCGGGGAGTTCGCGCAGGCGGGGCAGCAGACGGGTCAGGGCTTGGAGCATGTCTGGTGCGAGTGTATTCCGGCCTGCTTCGATGAGGTTTCATAAAATTCACATAATGAAATGAGAAAGCACATATCAAAATTTCGTGGAAATTATGAGAAACTCTCGTATCGTTTTAAATTGGCCATCAGCCTGAAACCGAGGAGCACGCATGTCAGCCCTACCCCAGAATCTGTCTGGACTCAATGCCGAAGATCTCGACAGCCAGGAAACCCTGGAATGGAAGCACGCCCTGGAGGCCGTGATTGCGCAGGAGGGCCCGGAACGCGCCCACTTCCTGCTGGAACAACTGCTGGAGCATGCGCGCGAACACAGCATCGACATGCCCTTCTCGGCGACCACGGGATACGTCAACACCATCGAGCCTGAGCAGGAAGAGCGCAGCCCCGGTAATCTGGATCTGGAAGGCCGCCTGCGCGCCTACATGCGCTGGAACGCCATGGCGATGGTGGTCAAGGCCAACCGCCTGGATCCGTTTGACGGCGGTGACCTCGGCGGCCACATCAGCTCCTTCCAGTCGCTGGCGCACATGTTTGCGGCGGGCTTCAACCATTTCTGGCATGCCGACAACACGGACGAGGGCGGTACCCACGGAGGCGACCTGCTCTATATTCAGGGGCATTCCTCGCCCGGCATCTACGCCCGCGCCTTCCTCGAAGGTCGCATCACGGAGGAACAGATGCTGAACTTCCGCCAGGAAGTCGACGGCAAGGGCCTGCCCAGCTATCCGCACCCCAAGCTCATGCCGGGTTTCTGGCAGTTCCCCACGGTGTCCATGGGCCTGGGCCCCATCATGGCCATCTACCAGGCGCGCTTCCTCAAGTACCTGCACGCCCGCGGCATTGCCGACACGAGCGCGCGCAAAGTCTGGGTCTTCTGCGGTGACGGCGAGATGGACGAACCCGAAAGCCTGGGCGCCATCGGTCTGGCCGCGCGCGAGAAGCTCGACAACCTGGTCTTTGTCGTCAACTGCAACCTGCAGCGCCTGGACGGCCCGGTGCGCGGCAACGGCAAGATCATCCAGGAGCTCGAAGGCGAATTCCGTGGCGCCGGCTGGAACGTCATCAAGCTGATCTGGGGCAAGGAGTGGGATGGCCTGCTGGCCCGCGACAAGGACGGCGCCCTGCGCAAGCTCATGATGGACACGCTGGACGGCGACTACCAGGCTTTCAAGGCCAACGACGGTGCCTTCGTGCGCAAGAACTTCTTCGGCCGCGATCCGCGCACCGCCGAGATGGTGGCCAAGATGAGCGATGCCGACATCTGGAACCTGCGTCGCGGCGGCCACGATGCACAGAAGGTTTATGCGGCCTTCCACCGCGCCCACAATTCCCAGGGTGGCCCGACCGTGCTGCTGGTCAAGACCGTCAAGGGCTGGGGCATGGGCAAGGCCGGTGAGGGCAAGAACACGGCGCACCAGACCAAGAAGCTCGGCGACGACGACATCCGCTACATGCGCGACCGCTTCAACATCCCGATCCCTGACAGCGAGCTCCCGAAGATCCCGTTTTACAAGCCGGCCGACGACACGCCGGAGATGAAGTACCTGCACGAGCGCCGCAAGGCCCTGGGCGGCTACCTGCCCAAGCGCCGCGAGCGCGCCAGTGAAAGCTTCACGGTGCCCGCGCTGGAAACCTTCAAGGCGGTGCTGGAACCCACGGCCGAGGGCCGCGAGATCTCCACCACCCAGGCCTATGTGCGTTTCCTCACGCAGCTGCTGCGTGACCAGGCCCTGGGCCCGCGTGTGGTGCCCATCCTGGTGGACGAGGCGCGTACCTTCGGCATGGAAGGCCTGTTCCGCCAGATCGGCATCTACAACCCGGAAGGTCAGAAGTACACCCCGGTCGACAAGGAGCAGGTCAGCTACTACAAGGAAGACAAGGCCGGCCAGATCCTGCAGGAAGGCATCAACGAAGCGGGCGGCATCAGCAGCTGGATCGCTGCGGCAACCTCGTACTCGACGAGCAACCGCATCATGATCCCCTTCTACATCTACTATTCGATGTTCGGTCTGCAGCGCGTGGGCGACCTGGCCTGGGCGGCCGGCGACATGCAGGCGCGCGGCTTCCTGCTGGGCGGTACCTCCGGGCGCACCACGCTCAACGGCGAGGGCCTGCAGCACGAGGACGGTCACAGCCAGGTGCTGGCTTCCACCATTCCCAACTGCGTGAGCTATGACCCCACCTTCGCGCACGAGGTGGCCATCATCCTGCACCACGGTCTCAAGCGCATGGTCGAGAAGCAGGACAACGTCTTCTTCTACATCACCCTGCTCAACGAGAACTACCCCATGCCCGGTCTCAAGGCCGGCACCGAAGAGCAGATCATCAAGGGCATGTACCTGCTGCAGGAGGCCAAGGCTGCCAAGAAGGCGCCGCAGGTCAACCTGCTGGGCTCGGGCTCCATCCTGCGCGAGTCCATGTTCGCCAAGGAGCTGCTCGAGAAGGACTGGGGCGTGGCTGCCAATGTCTGGAGCTGCCCGAGCTTCAACGAGCTGGCGCGCGAAGGCCAGGACTGCGAACGCTGGAACCTGCTGCACCCGACCGAGAAGCAGCGCGTGCCTTTCGTCACGCAGCAGCTCGAGCCGCATGCCGGCCCGGTGATCGCGTCCACCGACTACATCAAGAACTTCAGCGACCAGATCCGTCCCTTCATCCCGAAGGGGCGCACCTACAAGGTGCTGGGGACCGACGGCTTCGGCCGCAGCGACTTCCGCAGCAAGCTGCGCGAGCACTTCGAGGTCAACCGCCACTACATCGTGGTCGCCGCGCTCAAGGCCCTGGCCGAAGAGGGTGCGGTGCCCATGGAGAAGGTGGCCGAGGCCATCGCCAAGTACAAGATCAAAACGGACAAGGTCAACCCGCTTTATGCATAAAGCGGGTTGACCTTGCGGCGAGGACTCATATCGCGTAGCGATGTGATGTCGTCCCCACAAAGTCCCGCTTCCAGGAACAAGGAAGAACAAACATGGCTCTCGTAGAAATCAAGGTGCCCGATATCGGCGACTTCGACTCCGTCGCCGTCATCGAACTGCTGGTCAAGCCCGGCGACACGGTCAAGGCCGAGCAGTCGCTGATCACCGTCGAGTCCGACAAGGCTTCGATGGAGATCCCCTCCAGCCACGCCGGCGTGGTCAAGGAACTCAAGGTCAAGCTCGGTGACAAGGTGGCGATGGGATCGCTCGTCGCGCTGCTCGAATCGGCTGATGCGCCGGCAGCTGCTGCCGCACCGGCTGCTGCAGCGCCGTCGCCTGTCGCGACTCCCGCACCTGTGGCCGCACCCGCCCCCGCCCCGGTAGCCGCTGCGCCGGCGCCCGTCGTCGCCGCGCCTGCTGCTGCCGTGCCGGCCCACGACCCCACGGCCCCCAAGGGCCAGCTGCCCCATGCCAGCCCCTCGGTGCGCAAATTCGCGCGCGAACTCGGTGTGCCGCTTGAGGAGGTCAAGGGCTCGGGCCCCAAGGGCCGCATCGTGGAGGCCGACGTCAAGAACTTCACCAAGGCCGTGATGGCTGGTAGTGCCCGCACCCAGGCCATGGGCGCCGTTGCTTCCGGTGGCGGTGACGGCGCGGCGCTGGGCCTGCTGCCCTGGCCCAAGGTGGACTTCGCCAAGTTCGGCCCGATCGAGCGCAAGGAGCTGTCGCGCATCAAGAAGATCAGCGGCGCCAACCTGCACCGCAACTGGGTGATGATCCCCCATGTCAACAGCTACGAGGACGCCGATATCACCGACCTCGAAGCGCTGCGCGTGCAGCTCAACAAGGAGCACGAGAAGGCGGGTGTCAAGTTCACCATGCTGGCCTTCGTGATCAAGGCTGCGGTGGCCGCGCTCAAGAAGTTCCCCGAGTTCAACGCCAGCCTGGACGGCGATCAGCTGGTGCTGAAGAACTACTGGAACATCGGCTTTGCGGCCGACACGCCCAACGGGCTGGTCGTGCCCGTGCTCAAGAACGCCGACCAGAAGGGTCTGGTCGAGATTTCGCAGGAAATGGCGGAGCTGTCCAAGAAGGCGCGCGATGGCAAGCTCAGCGCGGCCGACATGCAGGGGGGCACCTTCTCGATCTCCTCGCTGGGCGGCATCGGCACGACCTACTTCACGCCGCTGATCAATGCGCCCGAGGTGGCGATCCTGGGTCTGTCGCGCAGTGCCATGAAGCCGGTCTGGGACGGCCAGGCCTTCCAGCCGCGCCTGACCCTGCCGCTCTCGCTGTCCTACGATCACCGTGTGATCGATGGTGCTGCCGGTGCGCGTTTCAACGCCTATCTGGCCCAGGTGCTCGGCGATTTCCGCCGGGTCATGCTCTGATCCACGGGAGACGAACAACATGGCTCTCGTAGAAATCAAGGTTCCGGATATCGGCGACTTCGACTCGGTGGCGGTCATCGAGGTGCTGGTCAAGGTGGGTGACACCATCAAGCCCGAGCAAAGCCTGATCACCGTGGAGTCCGACAAGGCCTCCATGGAAATCCCGTCCAGCCAAGGCGGGGTGGTCAAGGAACTCAAGGTCAAGCTCGGTGACAAGGTGAAAGAAGGTTCGGTGGTGCTGCTGCTCGAATCGTCCGTAGCCGCCGCTCCGGCTCCCGCGCCTGCTGCACCTGCCGCTGCGCCTGCAGCTCCGCAAGCTGCCGCCCCCGCCCCGGTCGCGGCCAGTTTCGGCGGCAGCGCCGATCTTGACTGCGACGTGCTCGTGCTCGGCGGCGGCCCGGGCGGCTACTCGGCGGCCTTCCGCGCGGCCGACCTCGGCCTCAAGGTCGTGCTGGTCGAGCGCTACGCCACGCTGGGTGGCGTCTGTCTGAACGTGGGCTGCATCCCGTCCAAGGCCCTGCTGCATGTGGCGGCCGTGATGGATGAGGCCAGCCATCTGGCCGACCTGGGTGTGGACTTCGGCAAGCCTGTCGTGAACATCGACAAGCTGCGCGGTCACAAGGAGAAGGTGATCGGCAAGCTCACGGGCGGCCTGGCTGCCATGGCCAAGATGCGCAAGGTCACCGTCGTGCGTGGCTACGGTGCCTTCGTCGGGCCCAACCACCTCGAGGTGGAGGAGACCACGGGCGCGGCTCAGGACAAGACGGGCAAGAAGCAGGTCGTGGCCTTCAGGAAGGCCATCATCGCCGTCGGCTCGCAGGCCGTGCGCCTGCCTTTCCTGCCCGACGATCCGCGCATCGTGGACTCCACGGGTGCATTGGCCCTGGGCCAGACGCCCAAGAAGATGCTCATCATCGGCGGCGGCATCATCGGCCTGGAAATGGGCACGGTCTACAGCACGCTGGGCGCCCGCCTCGACGTGGTGGAAATGCTCGACGGCCTGATGCAGGGCGCGGACCGCGACCTGGTCAAGGTCTGGGAAAAGATGAACAAGCCGCGCTTCGACAACATCATGTTGAAGACCAAGACGGTGGGCGCGCAGGCCACGCCCGCGGGCATCAAGGTGCAGTTCGAGGGCCTGGACGGTACCAAGAGCGAAGGCACCTACGACCTCGTGCTGCAGGCCGTGGGCCGCACACCCAACGGCAAGAAGATCGCCGCCGACAAGGCAGGCGTGGCGGTGACGGACCGCGGCTTCATCAACGTCGACATCCAGATGCGCACCAATGTGCCGCACATCTTCGCCATCGGCGACATCGTGGGCCAGCCCATGCTGGCGCACAAGGCTGTGCATGAGGCGCACGTGGCGGCGGAAGTCATTGCCGGGGAGCTGCAGGGCAACAAGGAGCTGGCCTCGGCCGCCTTCAACGCCCGCGTGATCCCCAGCGTGGCCTACACGGATCCCGAAGTGGCCTGGGTGGGCCTGACCGAAGACCAGGCCAGGGCGCAGGGCGTCAAGGTCAAGAAGGGCCTCTTCCCCTGGAGCGCCTCGGGCCGCGCGATTGCCAACACGCGCGACGAAGGTTTCACCAAACTGCTGTTCGACGAGGAGACGCACCGTATTGTCGGCGGCGGCATCGTGGGCACGCACGCGGGCGACATGATCGGCGAGATCGCGCTGGCCATCGAGATGGGGGCTGATGCCGTGGACATCGGCAAGACCATCCATCCGCATCCCACGCTGGGCGAAAGCATCGGCATGGCCGCGGAAGTGGCGCACGGTTCCTGCACCGACGTGCCGCCAGCGCGCAAGTAAACGCAAGAGCGATCCATCGCAAAGGCCTCACCCTTGGGTGAGGCCTTTGTCTTTCAGGGCTGGCCTCGTCATCTGGCCGATCACCTGTAACGGCTCGGTACAGGGGAGCCGGGCCCGGCCTCTACAATGAAACGTCCAGCACCCGCCACGATTGCCATGAACTTTCTCCGCCCGCTCTGGAGCTGGTTGCGTTCCTCCTTTGTTCCGTTCCTCAAGACCCGGGTCCTGCCGGTTTTGCGCCACCGGGTGTTCCGTGTCCTCGTCCTGCTGTCTGCGCTGGGCCTGAGCGGCTATCTCTACTACCTTGATGTCACCATCCGCGAGGCCTTCGACGGACGCAAGTTCGCCGTGCCGGCGCGCGTCTATGGCCGTGCGCTGGAGGTCTATCCGGGGCTGAAGCTCACGCCGGCGCAGCTGGTCGAGGAACTGCGCTCCGTCGGCTACCGGGAGAACCCGCGGCCCGACCAGGAGGCGACCTACCGTTACACCCTGGCGGGGGTGGAATTCACGAGCCGCGAGTTCGCGTTCTGGGACGGCCTGCAGCCCATGCAGCGCCTGCGCGTCGAGTTTGCCGATGGTGTGGTGGCGCTGATCCAGGAGCGGGGCGGTAAGGACAGGGACCTTCCCTTGCTGCGCCTGGAGCCACCTCAGATCGGCGGCATCTACCCGGGCCACAACGAAGATCGTGATCTGCTGCGCCTGTCGCAGGTTCCCCAGACCCTGATCGACGCGCTGATCGCCATCGAGGACCGCAAGTTCTACACCCACTGGGGCATCGATCCGCGTGGCATCGCGCGGGCGCTGTACAAGACCCTGAGCGGCCAGCGCATCGAGGGCGGCAGTACGCTGACCCAGCAGCTGGTGAAGAACTTCTTCCTGACCTCCGAGCGCACCCTCACGCGCAAGGCCAACGAGGTCCTGATGGCCATGCTGCTGGAGCTGCACTACAGCAAGGACGAGATCCTCGAGACCTATCTCAACGAGATCTATCTGGGGCAGGATGCCAACCGTGCCATTCACGGCGTGGGCCTGGCCAGCTACTTCTATTTCGACCGTCCCCTGGACCGGCTGGAACTGCACGAGATCGCCACCCTGGTGGGCATGATCAAGGGGCCGGCCATCTACGATCCACGCCGCAAGCCGGAGCAGGCGCTGCAGCGGCGCAACATCGTGCTGCAGGAGATGGTCAGGCTCGATGCCATCACCCAGGAGGAGTTCGTGCGCGCCCGGCAGAAGCCGCTCGGGGTGGTGCCGCGCGCGCCGACCGGCACCTCGCCTTATCCCGCCTTCCTGCAGTACGTGCATCGCCAGCTGCAGCGGGATTACCGCGAGGAGGATCTGCGCAGCGAAGGCCTGCGGATCTTCACGACGCTGGACCCGCGCATCCAGCGCTCGGCGGAACAGGCGCTCTCCCAGCGGCTGGCCCAGATCGAAAAGACCCGCAAGCTGCCGCTCAACAGCCTGGAGGGGGCCGTGGTGGTCAGCAGCACCCAGAACGGCGAGGTGCAGGCCATGGTCGGTGGGCGCCAGGCCCGCTACGCGGGCTACAACCGTGCCCTTGATGCCAAGCGCCAGATCGGCTCGCTGGCCAAGCCCATCGTGTACCTCACGGCGCTGGAGAATCCGGCGAAGTACACCCTGGTCACACCGCTGGACGACAGCGAACTGGTCTGGCGTGAGCGGGGCTCCCCGGACTGGAAGCCGAAGAACTACGACAACAAGTTCAATGGCCAGGTGCCGCTGCGCTCGGCACTGGCTCGCTCGCTGAATGTCTCGACGGCTCGTCTGGGCATCGAGCTGGGCGTCGACCGCATCCTGGACAAGCTGCCGCGTTTCGGCATCGAACAGCGTCCGGCGGCCTTTCCTTCCTCGTTGCTGGGCGCGTATGAGCTGTCGGTCCTCGAGGTCACCCAGATGTACCAGACCTTTGCCGATGGCGGTTTCCGCACACCGCTGCGTGCCATCCGCGACATCGTCACCGCCGACGGCCAGCCCTTGCAGCGCTATCCACTGACCGTGGAGGCGGTCGCTGCGGCGGCGCCGGTCTATCTGCTGACGACGGCGTTGCAGGGCGCGGTGAAGGAGGGGACGGCGCAGGGCCTGAGCAACTGGGTGCCGGCCGACATCCAGGTGGCCGGCAAGACGGGGACGACGGACGACTTGCGCGACAGCTGGTTCGCGGGCTACACCGGCGATCACGTCGCGGTGGTCTGGGTGGGTCGTGATGACAACACCTCGACCGGGCTGACGGGCAGCAATGGCGCCCTGACCGTCTGGGGCGAGATGATGAAAGACCTGCATCCTGAGCCCCTGCAGCCGCTCATGCCCGAAGACATCGAACTGGCTGCCGTGGCGCCCCCCGCGGGCATGAGTGCGGAGGAAGCATGCCTGAGTTCCCCGCTCCTGCCCTTCATCAAGGGGTCGGCGCCTGCCGGTGTGGTGCCCTGCGATCCGTCCGCCTTGCCGCAGCCGGGGGTGCAGGATGCCCTGCCAGGCAGCGGCGACGGGGCGGCCGCGAAAGATTCATCCTCCCAGCGCAGCTGGTTCCGAAGGTTGTTCGACTGATGAAACGATACTTTGTCTATGGCCTGGCGAGCGCGTTCTTGCTGCTGGCCGGTTGTGCCAGCGTCGGCACCACCTCGACGCCTGCCCCGGTCGCAGAGGCGACGTCCCCCCAGGCAACCCCTCCATCCATGAGCACCCCGCGGCCCGAGACGCAGGTGCAGACCAGTCCGGTGCCGGGCGGTGAGGCGCAGCCGGGGGCCGAGCTCCCTGCGACCCCCGAGCCTCCCCCCCTGCCGCCAGCGTCCGGTAACCGCGCCGTGATGGCCTTGCTCGATCGTGCGCAGACCGATGCTGACGCCGGTCGCCCGGATGCGGCCAGCGCGACCCTGGAGCGCGCCCTGCGCATCGAGCCGCGCAATGCACGCCTGTGGCATGAGCTGGCCCAGCTTCGTCTGGCGCAGGGGCAGTACGCCCAGGCCATCTCGCTGGCCCAGAAGTCCAACAGTTTCGCGGGCGCGCAACGGCAGCTGCAGGCCCTGAATTGGCGGGTGATCGGGCAGGCCCGGATTGCCCAAGGCAATCCGGATGCCGGTCAGAGGGCGCTCAGCCGGGCGGCGGCGCTGGAGCAGTGATCTGAGCGCCGGCTGGCGCCCGGTTCGCCGGTCCTTCTCCACGGAACGGGCACCTTCGGGTGCCCGTTCTGCTTTCCGGGCCGCGATGCTGGGTGTGCCCCTGTCTCTTGTATTTCTGTAACAAATCATTACACTGCGTTACATCAAGTTACATATGGGGTGTCGGTCGCCCCAGTCGATCTGACCTGAGGGGGGAAGATGGAACGCAAGCTTGGAATCCTGCTCGCCTTGCTCTTGCTGGGACAGAGCGCCCGCGCGCAGACCGTCGTTCCTCCCGCGAGCACGGACCCAGGCCGTGTGAGGGACCGTATCGAGGCGCCTCTCAGTCCGCCAGGCGCGACGCGGCTGCCCGAGATCAAGGGGGCCGGGCAGGAGCCGGTCCCGGACGTCATCCGGGCCTTGCGTGTGACTTTGTCGGCCGTGCGCGTCGAAGGCAGCACGGTCTACAGTGCCGAGCAATTGCAGACCCTGACGTCTGCCTATGTCGGGCGCGAGATCGGTGGCGCCGAGATCTACGCCCTGGCCCAAGCGCTGACGACGCGCTATCGCAACGATGGCTATTTCCTGTCGCTGGTCATCGTGCCGCCGCAGTCGGTGGCCGGTGGCGCGCTGACCCTGCGGGCCATCGAGGGTTATGTGGCCCGGGTGCGGGTCGAGGGTGATCCCCGCCTGCGCGAACGGCTGCAGGAGATCGGGGCGCAGATCCAGGCCACGCGCCCGCTCTCGGCCGAGGTGCTCGAGCGCTATCTGCTGATCGCCAACGATTTTCCGGGTCTGCGTCTGCGCAGCGTGCTCTCGCCCTCGCAGACCTTGGGGGCGGCCGACCTGACCCTGATCGCCAGCGTGCGGGATGTCGAAGGCTTCTACAGCTACGACAACTACGGCAGTCGCTACCTGGGGCCCGGCCAGAGCACGGCGGGTCTGACGGTCAACCAGCTGCTTGGCATCAACGACCAGTGGCGCCTCATCGGGGCTGGCACGGGCAACAGCGAGATGGGCTATGTCCAGCTCTCCTACACCCAGACCATCGGTATCGAGGGCGTTCAGCTCAACGCCTCGGCTTCTCGGGCCCGCACCCGGCCCGGGGATACGCTGCGGGCTTTCGACGTGCGCGGCTATTCGGACGCCTGGACCCTGGGCCTCGCCTATCCCTGGCTGCGTACCCGCAACCAGAGCGTCTCGGTGCGAATCGCCTACGACCATGCGGACATACGCAGTGACATCCTCGGTGCGCGGGTCAGCGAAGACCACATCCGCGCCTTGCGTGCCGGCCTGGGCTGGCGCGTGCTCGATGCGCTGGGCGGGCAGAACACCCTGGACCTGGACTACAGCAAGGGTCTGGGTGGCACGCAGGAAGACGATCAGCTCAAGAGCCGGGTCGGCGCCGACGGGCAGTTCAGCAAGGTGACGATGGAATACACGCGCCAGCAACCGCTCGGTGGCCGCTGGTCCCTGGGTCTGGGCCTGGCCGGGCAGTGGACACCGGAGCGGCCCTTGCTCTCGTCCGAGCAGTTCGCGCTGGGCGGCCGGCGCTACGGCCGGGCCTACGACGCGGCCGAGCTGGTGGGCGACCGGGGCTGGGCCCTGCGCATCGAGCCGCGCCACCATGGCGCGAGCGATGGCTACTGGCTGCGTGCCTGGCAGCTCTTCGGTTTCTATGACGTGGGGGAGGTCGGGCGTTTCGGCACCCAGTCGGCCGGCACCCCCTGGCACCAGAGCCTGGCTTCGGCGGGCCTGGGCACCCGCCTGCATCTGGTCGGCTCGGCCACCGTACAGCTTGAAGCAGCCTGGCCCATGACCAGAACGCCAGCCAGTCAGTCGGGCGACGGCAAGTCGGCGCGCCTGCTGGGCTCGCTGATCATTTCCTTCTAGCAGTCTCCGTGGAAAGGGGCAGCATCATGAAAAGTCGGCAACGGTTCCCGCAACCCCGGCGTTTGCGTGCACAGCGCGATCCCAGGCTTCCCAAGGCCCTGCCTTGGGCCCTGGCCCTGTGCTTCGGTGCCCCGGTGGGCGCGCAACCCATCAATCCTTCGACCCCCGGCCTGCCCATGGGTGGCAACCTGGTTGCAGGCAGTGTGAGCAGCGCACAGATCGCTGATCATCTGACGCTGACCCAGACTGGCAACCGCGCCATCATCGACTGGCAGTCCTTCAATATCGCAGCGGGCAAGGCGGTGGCGTTCGTGCAGCCTGGCGCAAATGCTGCCGTGTTGAACCGTGTCTCGGAAGCAGGAGGGCTTTCGCAGATCTACGGCAGCCTGCAGGCCAATGGCATGGTGCTGCTGATGAACCCCAACGGTGTGCTGTTCGGCAACGGGGCGAACGTCAACGTGGGCGCGCTGATCGCCACCACGGGCACGGTGGACCCGAGCCGCTTTGTGGATGAGGTCAACCCCGGTTTCGTCGTCATCAGCGGAGCCACAGGAACCGTGCGCAACCAGGGGCAGATCACGGCGCAGAACGCCGGTCTCGTGGCCCTGGTTGCGCCCTCGGTGATCAACGAGGGGCAGGTCATGGCCACGGGCGGGCGCATCGCGCTGGCCGGCAGCGACCGTGCCACGGTCAGCCTCAACGGCGGGCTTTTTGAGTTTGCCCTGCCCGCCGGGGCGACCGGCGCCCTGGTGCACAACACCAGCGTTGCCAGCCTCGCAGGGGGGCAACTGCTCTTGAGCACGGGCGATGCGGCCGGCCTGCTGACCGGCACCATCAACCTCGAAGGCGTGCAGCAGGCCAGCAGCGCCATCGTGGTCGACGGCGGTACGGTGGAACTGCGAACCGCAATCGATGCGCCCGTGCTCAGCGGCAACTCCAGGCGCATCGAGGTCAGCCCGAACGCACGCGTGGCCGACGCCGTGAAGATCGCGCGCACCGGCAGCGCAGGCGACGGCGCAACGCTTGCCCTCATGGCCGGCGAGCACACGCAACCCATCGTGCTGGACAAGGCCAACCTCACGCTGCAGGGCGAGGCGGGCGCACGTTTGCTCGTGTCCGATCTGGCCGAAGTCAACGGCATCAGCATCCGGGCCCATCACGTGACCGTGGAGAACCTGGAGATCGCCGGGCCAGTGAATCAGCCCTACGTAGACTATTACGCGACGCCCCGTGCCAACATCAGCCGTGGCATCGCGGTGGCCGATGGCGTCAGCAGCTTCACGATACGCAACAACAACCTCCACGACCTGCGCACCGGCATCCTGGTCCACGGCCGCAACAGCACGGGCAGCATCACGGACAACCGCATCGAGAACACCAAGAGCGGCATCTCGGTGCAATACACCGATGGCAGCGGCATCTCCATTGCCGGCAACACCCAGGGCGCGGAGGGCAATGAATGGGGTGTGAACCTGCACCTCAACGGCCACCTGGACGGCAGCGGCAACATCCTGAGTAACAGTCCGCCCATCGCCGCCGCCCCCAGCCTGACCTGGCAGCAGGCCCTGCTGGATCTGAGCACGGCCAACAGCGGCTGGAGCGTGCAGGATCAGGGCTACACCAGCGCCAACCGCACGCACGTGCAGGTGGCCGGCACCGGTACCGCCGGCAACCAGGGCAGTGTGCTGACACCGATCAACACCGTGCAGGGCGGTATCAACGCTGTGGTCAGTGGCGGAACGGTGCACGTGGCCTCCGGCAGCTACACGCAGAACTCGACACTCAACGTCAACAAGCCGCTGACCCTGGCCGGTGCGGGCGAGTCGACGACGACCCTCGATGCGCGCGTCATCACCTCAGGCTACGGCATGCTCGTCACAGCCGACAACGTCACCCTGCGCGACTTCACCTTCTACGGCCCGTCCGCCTTCTATGCGTCGGCCTACGGCATCAAGGTCTCACCCTCGGGCAATGCGGACGCACGCCTGCGCAACTTCAGCATCATGAACGTCACGAGCCGCGGTGCTGGCAAGGCCGAGCTGGATCTCAACGGCGTGGATGGCGCGCTGATCGATCACGTGACGCTCGACGGCGCGCCGGTTTCCGGTGGTACGGGCGGCAGCGCGGGCGCAGGCCTGCAGCTCACCGATACGGCTAACGTCACCGTGCGCCACACGACCACGCGCAACAACGACTGGGGTGGCGTCGCGCTCTACCAGGCCAACCGCAGCTACAACCAGCAGACGAACAACATCCACATCGAAGGCAGCAACCAGTTCAACGAACTGAACCCCATCTATCTGCAGGACGAATCGACCCTGCATGATTTCGGCAGCCTCGAGATCGCCGGCTTCGGCTACGCGGTGCGCAACAATGCCAGCCCCGGCAGCAGCCAGTACACCTGGCTGCAGGCCACGCGGCAGAAAGCCTATGACTGGGCCGTCAACCTGCCGGGCCTCACGTCCAGCACCATCCAGGGCTGGAGCGGCACGGGCCTGACGCAGCGCTACGAGGTCGGCGTGGGCAACCTGCAGGCCGGCGGCAGCCAGGCCATGTCCATCGCGGCCGCCATCGCGCGCGCTGACAGCGGTGCTACGGTAGCCGTGGCCGACGGCAGTTATGCCGAGCAGGTGCAGGTGGAGCGCCGGCAGATGCTACAGTTCGGCGCGGTGACGCTTCAGGGGCTGAATCTTGCCGCCACGGCTGCGGGTTCGGGCATTTCAGGGCAGCTCACCGTCGACGGGTCGGCGGGGATCATCGTCGATGCCGACGTGCGGCTGCTGGGCGACACGCGCCTGGCCACCACGGGCAGCGACATCCGCCTCAACGGTGATGTACAGAACAGCGCTGGCGTGGCCCGTGATCTGAGGCTGGTCGCCGGCAGCGGCAGCAGCCGCGGCAACGTCAGCATGCATAGCGGCGGCACACAGGGTGATCCGCTCAGGCACTTCGAGGTGCAGGCCAACCGCTACTCGCTCAGCGACACGCTCTGGGTGCAGAGCTATCAGATCGATGCACTGGGTACGGTGGCTCTCAGCGCCCATACCCTGCGCGCACTCGACGCCATGGCCAGCAACACGCTGAACGCCGGCGGCGACGTCACGGGCAGCACCATCAGCCTGGGCAGCGTCGTGCTGCAGAGCAGCGGCAACGTGGCGGCCACGATCAGTGCCAGTGGCAATGCCTCGGTGGCGGCACAGAACATCAGTGGCAGCATCGCCGGTGCGGCCGTGGTCGTGGCGGCCCAGGGCAGCGCCCAGGTGGATGTGGTGGCCACGCAGAGCGTCACCCTGGCAGCGGCCTCGGTAGTCGGCAGCGTGAGCGCGCCCGTGGCGGCGGTGGAGTCCGGCGGCAGCGTGCAGCTGGCACTGCAGGCGCAGACGGCTACCGTGCGGGCAGAAGGGGGTGTCAGCCTGTCGGGCACGGCCAGCAACCTGAACCTCGATGCGCCCACTGGGACGGTCAGCGGCAATTTCGGCCAGGTCAGCAATGCTGGAGACGGCGTCATCAAGGTCAATGGCCGGGCCGAACTCAATGCCGGGCTGACGGATACGACCGAGAGCAATCGCATCGTGCCGGCCCGCAACCCGCATGCCGGGACCTCCTCGGCCGAGGTGCCGGCCGTGCGCACCCAGGGCGCCGCCCCGGTCTTCCTGGCCAGCGGCCTGCAGGTCACGCGCAGCTCGACGGCCGGCGCGGCCACCTTGCTGGAGCGCGGGCAGGCGGTGGAGATCGATCTTGCACCTGGTAACACCCCCGAGGAACCCTGAGCCGGCCGAGGATGGCACAAGGGTGCTAGATTCAGGCCCCTGCGGTGGCGCTGTCCACCGGATTTCTGCAGGAGTCTGAAACCATGAAGAAAATCGCTGTGTTGTGTGCCCTGGCGGCGGGGCTGTCCGTAAGCCTGGTCCAGGCCGAGGAAGAGCGCTTCATCGACAAGGCCAGCCGTACGGTCAAGAAGGTGGGCGAAACCGTGAGCGAGGGCGCCGACAAGGGCGTCTCCGCCGCCAACAAGGGCGCGGGCAAAGGCTTCGAGGTGGTGAACGAGAAAGTGTTCAAGCCCGCGGACGGCTGGATCCAGGAGAAAGTGGGGCGTCCCGGGGGGAGTAACGCCAAGCCGGCGACGCCGGCCAGCACCAGCCCCTGAAGGCAAGGGCTCATGTGCAACCCCGCTGGCGCGAGCCCGCGGGGTTTATTTTTTGCCGTAGATGAAGTCCATGACGACAGCATGGAAGCGCTCGGGTTGTTCCAGGTGCGGGACATGGCCCACGCCGTTGAATTCCTTGAGTACGGCGCCCCGGATGTTCATCTGGGCCGTACGTCCGAGCACGGGGAAGTTGCCCATGGGGCGCACCACATCGGGCGGCGCGAAGCGGCGGCCGAAGACCGTGCGGTCGCTCTGGCCGATGACGAGCAGCGTGGGCACGGTCAGGCGCGGCAGCTCGTTGAGGATCGGTCCCTCGTAGATCATCTGGTAGGTCAGCGCCGAGACCTGCGCAAAGCGCGGGTAGTCGCCGCTGAGCTGCACGCGCGCGAACTGTTCGACGAAGCGCTCGTACTCGGGCTTCCAGGCCGGGAAATAGCTCCTGACAAAGTTGCGGTAGCTGGCCGGGGTCTGGGCCATCTCCAGACGCACGAGGTCGGTCGTCTGCTGCGCGGGGATGACGGTGTAGTCTTCCAGGCCCAGCGGGTTCTCCAGCACCAGGGCGGCCACGCGCTCCGGATACTTGCGAGCAAAGTGCACCGCCAGCATGCCGCCCATGCTGTTGCCGATCACCGTGACGCGGCCGATCTTGAGGTGCTCCAGCAGACGCGTGGTGTTTTCGGCCAGCATCGCGAAGCTGTAGCGCATCTCCGGCTTGGAGGACTTGCCGAAGCCGATCTGATCCGGCGCGATCACGCGGTAGCCGTAGGTCGACATGGCCTTGAGCGTGTTCGCCCAGTAGTCGCTGCCGAAGTTCTTGCCATGCATCAGCAGCAGGGTCTGGCCGTTGGGGTTCTGCGGCTTGACGTCCATATAGGCCATGCGCACGGGACGGCCCTCGAGCTCGAACTGCAGCATCTGCACCGGATACGGGTAGCTCCAGTTTTCCATGGCCGTGCCCAGGGGTTCGGCGTTGGCGTAGCTCGGGCCGTCGAGGGACTGGGCCTGAGCACCGGAAGACAGCGCAAAGCAGAGGAGGAGGGTGGCGAGCGATCGGAAGGGCATGCGTCGTGTCGTCATGCCGCCATTCTGGCAGGACTAGCAGCCGCTGCGGACCGCAGCCAAGGTAACGAGCGGTATCAGTAGTTCTGCAGCAGCAGGGCCGGGTCGGCCGCCACCTGGAGCGGTGCGCGCAGCGGCACATCACCCGTCACGCGGCGCGCGCCGTCGAAGCGACGGTTCCAGTAGTTCACCCGCATGTCCTCGATGCGCACGGCCGCGCCGGGCCGCGGCGAGTGGATGAACTTGTGGTCGCCAACATAGATGCCCACGTGGCTGTAGGCACGCCGCAGGGTGTTGAAGAAGACCAGATCCCCCGGGCGTAGCTGATTGCGCTCGATCACATGGGTGGCCGCGGCCTGCTGGGCCGCCTGCCGCGGCAGCGTCAGGCCCAGGCTCTGGCCATAGACCGCGCGCACAAAGCCGCTGCAGTCGAAGCCCGAGTCATAGCTGTTGCCGCCCATGCGATAGGGCACACCGATGGCACCCATGGCGGCGACCACCAGTTCCGACATGCGGTCCGCGGGCGCACCGGCCGCGCTGTGGTCCGGGGTGGCACGCATGGTTTGACCCGGCGGCGCGTCGGTCAGCCCGCGCTCCTGCAACAGCCGGTCCAGGTCGTCACCCTGCGCGCTGGCCTGGGCGCAGGCCAGCAGGAGCAGGAAAAAGATGGGACGACAGGCGTTCATGCGGTTAGGATAGGTCGGTCGATTTTGCGTTGTCAATTAAAGTTTTTTCGTGAAAGACATCGCAAACTGTTGATTTGAATGAGTTTTTAACAGGAAATACTCCCATGTTCAAGGCGCTCCTGTTGGACAATGCCAACGGATTCCAGGTCTCGCTGCAGGATCTGGACGAATCCCGTCTGCCGGCCGGCGATGTCACCGTGGCCGTGCAGTACTCCACCCTCAACTACAAGGACGGTCTGGCCCTGTGCAACAAGGGTCCAGTAGTGCGCAGCTGGCCCATGGTCGCAGGCATCGACGGCGCGGGCACGGTGCTCGCATCCAGCCACCCGGCCTGGAAGACCGGGGACGCCTTCGTGCACAACGGCTGGGGCGTGGGCGAGACGCACTGGGGCTGCCTGGCGGAGAAGGCCCGGCTGAAGGGGGACTGGCTCGTGAAGCTGCCAGCGGCCTTCGCGCCCAGACAGGCCATGGCCATCGGCACCGCCGGCTACACCGCCATGCTCAGCGTGCTGGCACTTGAGGACCATGGTGTGAAGCCGGGCGACGGCGAGGTGCTGGTCACGGGTGCCACCGGCGGCGTGGGCAGTGTGGCGGTGGCCCTGCTGGGCAAGCTGGGCTACAAGGTGACGGCGGCCACGGGCAAGGCGGCCGAGGCTGACTACCTGAAAGCGCTGGGCGCCGGCGCCGTGATCGACCGCGCCGAGCTGGCCAACCCCGGCAAGCCGCTGCAGAAGGAGCGCTGGGCCGCGGTGGTGGATGCCGTCGGTTCGCACACCCTGGTCAACGCCCTGGCACAGACACGCTATGGCGGTGTGGTCACGGCCTGCGGTCTGGCCCAGGGCATGGATTTGCCGGGCTCGGTCGCGCCCTTCATCCTGCGCGGTGTCACGCTGGCGGGCATCGATTCGGTCATGGCGCCACTCGCGAAACGCCAGCGCGCCTGGGACCGCCTGGCGTGCGACCTCGATCCGGCCCTGCTCGAACGCATGGTCGAGGAGGTTCCGCTCGAAGCCGCCGTGGCCAAGGCCCAGCAGCTCATGGCCGGTCAGGTGCGTGGCCGCGTGGTCGTGAAGATCGCCTGACATTGCTGAAGAACACCATGCTGCTCGAACTCGACGACTCCCAGCTGCTGCTGGTCGACTACCAGGCCCGGCTTATGCCGGCCATCCACGAAGGCCCGGCCGTGCTGGGAAATGCCAAACGCCTGGCCCAGATGGCGCGCCTGCTCAAGGTGCCCACTTTCGTCACCGAGGAAAACCCGGCCAGCCTGGGCGCCACCGTGCCCGAGCTGCAGAGTCTGATCACGCAAGCGGGCGGCAAGACCTTTGCCAAGATGAGCTTCAGCGCCGTGGCCGATGGCCTGGCCGAGCTGCTGCGCCCGCCGGCGCGCGCACCCCAGGGCAATGCGCGCAGCCTGCCCAAGCACCTGCAGAAGCCCGCCCAGACCGCACCCGAGCGCAATACCCTGGTCATCGCGGGTTGTGAAGCCCATGTCTGCCTGCTGCAGACCGCGCTGGATCTGCTCGATGACGAGTTCGAGGTCTGGGTGGTGACCGACGCCTGTGGCTCCCGCAGCGAGCGCAACCGCGATGCCGCCTTCGACCGCCTGGCCGGCGCGGGCGCCGAGCTCGTGACCACCGAGATGGTGGCCTTCGAGTGGCTGCGCAGCGCCGAGCACCCGGCGTTTGCCGAGGTGCTGGCCCTGGTCAAAGCCTGAGCCATGAGAGCCATGCGTGCGACCCTGCTGAGCGCCATGCTCGCAGCGCTGGGCACGGTCAGCGCACAGACCGCGGCACCAGCCCCGCCGGCGCCAAGCGCCGATGGCGCCTATGTGATCGATCCGCGCAGCAAGCTGGCCTGGCCACGCTGTGTCGAAGGCATGCAGTGGAACGGCCAGACCTGCACCGGCGAGCCGCGGCTCATGACGCATGGCGAGGCCGCAGCCCTGGCCACGGCGCGCTTCAAGGCCGAGGGCGTGGCCTGGCGCCTGCCGCGCCTGACCGAGCTGCGCCGCTGGGCCGGCAGCGAGCAGGGGCGGGCGCTGTTTCCCGGCGATCCGCAGGACTGGACCTGGACCAGCACCTCGCGCATCGACACCACACAAAGCAGCCCCTATGCCTATGACAACATCACGCGCGGCAGCCTGGGCACGCAGGACCGGCTCGGTGTGCAGCAGGGCTGGGCCGTGCACCTGGGCACGGGCGAGGCCCGCGGTGACGTGGCACGCAAGACCGCGTTGATCGTGCGGCTGGTGCGGCCGCAACCCTGAGGCCGTGCCGCGGTGACACCATGCACTCCCTGAACCGCGTCCTGGCCGTCATCGTTGCCATCTGCGCGTTGGCGGGCGTACCCGCATCCGTGCTGGCCGCCAGTTGCGGCGAGCGCGTGACGCTGGCCACGCATGGCGACACCCGCAGCAGCTACGCCTATGTCGCGCCCCCCGGAGCGCAGGCCGTGCTGCTGCTGCTCGTGGGCGGCAATGGCCATCTGCGGCTCGATGCGCAGGGCTGCCCCCGTGCGCTGACCGGCAATTCGCTCGTGCGTTCCCTGCAGTTGTTCCAGGCCCAGGGCTATGCCACGGCCCTGCTCGATGCACCCTCGGATCATGAAGGGGAGGACGGCCTGGGCGGTTTCCGCACGGCCCCCGAGCACGTCCAGGATCTGGGCCGCGTGATCGCCGATCTGCGCCAGCGCAGCGGCCTGCCGGTCTGGGTCATCGGCACCAGCCGTGGTGCCATCTCGGCCGCCCATGCGGCCAGCCGCCTGCAAGGAAGCGTGGCCCCCGACGGCGTGGTGCTGACCTCGCCGGTCACAGCCGGCAATCCCCGAGGCAGCAAAGCCTGGGTGGCGCAGAGCGTGTTCGACCTGCCGCTCGAAGCCATCACCGTCCCGCTGCTCGTGATCGGCCACGCGCAGGACAAATGCCTGCGCTCGCCGGCCGCCGAGAACGAACGCATCCTCGCCCGCGCCTCGAGCGCCCGCAAACAGCTCGTGCAGGTGGACGGTGGCCCCGGACGCGCGGGCCTGTCGGCCGTCGAGGCCTGCGAAGGCCGCTCGCCCCACGGATTTGTCGAGCAGGAAGCCGAGGTTGCTGCAGGCATCGTCCGCTTCATCCGCGGCGGGCGCTACTGAGCTCACCATAAAAAAGCGCCCCTAAGGGCGCTGGTGGGTGAGGCGGGCCGCCGGCTTACTTGCCGTGCTTGGCAATCAGCGCCTTGGCGGTGTCGAGCAGCTTCTTGCCGTCGAAGCCGCGCTTGTTCATGTCGGCCACCCATTCATCGTCCACTGCGGCCGAGCGCTTGACGAATTCCTGGGCCTCGGCATTGCTCAGCGTGTAGATGGTGTTGCCGCGCTCCACCGAAGGCTTGCGACCCGGCACATCGCTTTCCTGCTGCTGCTTGCCCAGCCAGGCCGAGGTGGCCATGCCCGAGTTGTTGTCGATGACCTTCTTGAGGTCGGGCGCCAGCGACTCGTACTTGGCCTTGTTCATGGTCATCACGAAGGTCGTGGTGTACAGGCCCGGGTGGCCGGCGGGGAACTCGGTATGGAACTTGGTCAGTTCGTGCACCTTGACGGCGGGCACCACTTCCCAGGGGATCACGCAGGCGTCGATCGTGCCCTTGGACAGTGCGTCCGGGATCTGCGGCAGCGGCATGCCCACGGGCGTGGCGCCCACGGCCTGCAGCAGCTTGGTGACCTGTCGGGTCGGGCCGCGCACCTTCATGCCCTTGAGGTCGTCCGGGCTCTTGATCTGCTTGGCCTTGGAGTGGAACATGCCCGGGCCGTGCACGTGCAAGGCGATGGGATGGGTGTCCTTGAACTCGTCCACGGCCACGGTCTGCACATACTCCCAATAGGCCTTGGACGTGGCCTCGGCGTTGTTGAGCATGAAGGGCAGCTCGAAGACTTCGATGCGCGGGAAGCGGCCTGCGGTGTTGCCCGGCAGGGTCCAGACCACGTCGACCACGCCGTCGCGCGCCTGGTCGTAGAGCTGCACCGGCGTGCCGCCGAGCTGCATGGCCGGGTAGGCCTCGAACTTGATGCGGCCGTTGGATTCCTTCTCGACCTTGTCCATCCAGGGCTTGTGCATGGTCAGCCAGACCAGGGACATGGGGGACATGAAGGTGTGGAACTTGAGCGTGACGCTCTGCTGGGCCAGGCCCAGGGTGGGCACGCCCAGGACTGCAGCGGCGGCAGTGGTCGTGAGCAGGGTACGGCGCTGGATCATGATGGGTCTCCTCGTTGGGTGTGCCGGCACCTTAGCGGAAAAACGGTGCCGGTCGGGCTGGGGCTTTCCCTCAAACTTGTCGTGCCAGCTCGTTCTGGCTGCTATGTCGCTAACCGACGTACTGAACAAGCCAGAGTGAAATCGCCGGGAAGAAGAGCAGCAGCAGGGTGCGGATCACATCGCTGGCCAGGAAGGGCAGCACGCCGCGGTAGCTCTCGGCAATCGGTACGTCCCTGGCCATGCCGTTGACCACGTAGACGTTGAGCCCCACGGGCGGCGCGAGCAGGCCGAAGCCCACGGTCATGAGCACCATGATGCCGAACCAGATGGCCACCGACTCCTTGGGCAGGCCGAAGTCCAGGCCCATGACCAGGGGGAAGAAGATCGGGATGGTCAGCAGGATCATGGACAGCTCGTCCATGACCGCACCTAGCACCACATAAAGCAGCAGGATGGCCGAGACCACCATCAGCGGCGGCAGGCCCCAGCCGCCCACGAGGCTGGCCAGCTGCGCCGGCACTTGTGTGAGGGCCAGGGCGGCGTTCATGAGGTCGGCGCCCAGGAAGATCATGAAGATCATGGCCGAGCTCTCGGCTGTGGCCAGGAAGCAGTGCTTGATCTTGGCCCAGCCGAGTTCGCGCTTGAGCAGCGCGGCCACGAAAGTCGCCGCTGCGCCCACGGCTGCGCCCTCGGTGGGCGTGAAGATGCCGCCATAGATGCCGCCGAAGACCAGCAGGAAGATCAGCGCGATGGGCAGCACGCCCAGCAGCGACTGGCGGTCCACCCGTTCGGTCACTTCGTCGTGCTCGGGCGCATGGCCGGGTACGAAGCGCACGTAGAGGGCGATGGCCGCCATATAGCCGAGCATGGCGATGATGCCGGGCACCATGGCCGCGGCGAAGAGCTTGGCGATGTTCTGCTCGGTCAGGATGGCATAGATCACCAGCGGCACCGAGGGCGGCACCAGAATGCCCAGCGTGCCGCCAGCGGCCAGCGTGCCCGTGGCCAGGCGACCCGAATAGCCATGGCGCTTCATCTCGGGCAGGGCCACCGAGGTGATGGTGGCGGCCGTGGCCACGGAGGAACCGCAGATGGCGCCGAAGGCCGTGCTGGCCATGACCGAGGCCATGGCCAGGCCGCCGCGCACGCCGGCCATCAGCGCACTGGCGAAGGCGAAGAGGGCCTTGGAGATGCCGCCCTGGGTGGCGAAGTGACCCATGAGGATGAACAGCGGGATCACCGAGAGGTCGTAGCTCGCAAAGCGCGCAAAGGCCTGGGTGTTGAGAAAGTTGGCCAGCGGCAGCCAGCCGGCCTGGGCCAGATAGCCCGTGCAGCCCGCCACGAACATGGCAATCGCGATCGGGATGCGTACCGCCATCAGCACCAGCATGATGCCGAAGATCATCACCGTCAGCAGCAGAGGACTCATGCGTGCCCCTCGGTCTCGAAGCCCACCACCGCCTGCCACAGCGCGATCAGCGCCGTCAGCACCAGCGGCGGCACCATGAAGCAGTAGACGATCCACTCCGGGAAGCCCAGCATCATCGTGGCCGACTGTGTCTTCCAGGCGCTCAGGCCGCCGAGCACCGTGCGCCAGGCCAGCAGGCCCATGGCGGCCGCCAGCAGCAAGGCGCCGAGACGGTCGAGCGCAGCGTTGGTGCGCGCGCTCGCGCGGCTGGTGAAGAAGTCCACGATGATGTTGCCGCGGCGGTGCTGGCACCAGGGCAGGAAGAGGGCGATGGCTGCGCCTGCTGCCACGCCCGTGAGTTCGAAATCACCGACGAGGGTGGTGCCGGTGGTGTTGCGCCCCAGCACGCTGAGGCAGGTCATCAGGGTGATCCCGGTCAGCAGCACCCCGGCCAGGATGGCGCAGAGCCCGGCCAGCTTTCCCAACAACTTGTGAAACATATGGGCCGGGATTGTAGGGGTGCGGCTGCTGGACTTGTCAGATGACTCGCTGGATCAGACCACCTTGAGCTGGATGCTTGTGAGCCCGGCCACACCGCCGTGCATCACATCACCGGGCACCACGGCCGCCACGCCCTCGGGCGTGCCGGTGTAGATCAGGTCGCCGGGCTTGAGCTCCCAGGCGGTCGTGAGGTGCTCGATGATCTCGCCGATGTTCCAGATCAGCTTGGAGACATCGCTGCGCTGACGGTCCTGGCCATTGACCTGCAGCCAGATTTCAGCGTTGTCGACGTCGCCAGCCTGGGCCGCGGGCGTGATGGCGCCGATGGGACAGGCTTCATCGAAGGTCTTGCCGATGCACCAGGGGCGGCCCAGCTTCTTCTGCTCGCCCTGCAGGTCGCGGCGCGTCATGTCCAGGCCCACGGCATAGCCCCAGATGTGCTTCTTGGCATCCGCCGCCTTGATGTTCCTGCCGCCCTTGCCGATGCAGGCCACGAGCTCGATCTCGTGATGGAAGTCCTTGGTCAGGCTCGGGTAGTGCAGGGTACCGGTCTGGCCCGGCTCGATCACCAGGCAGTTGTCGGCCGGCTTGATGAAGAAGAAGGGCGGCTCGCGACCGGTGAAGCCCATCTCCTGGGCGTGCGCCACATAGTTGCGACCCACGCAGTAGATGCGGCCGACGGGGAAACGGTCGGCGCTGCCGACGACGGGCACCGAGACTTGCGCCGGTGCGGGGATGACGAAATTCATGCGAGCCTTTCTTCGCGGTGGATGCCCAGGGCCTGCTGCACCGGGCGGTCGGTAAAACTGAAGAGCACACAACCGCTGGTCGACTGCAGGCGCAGCGTTTGCCACGAGGGCACGACGAAATGGTCACGGGCTTCAAAGTCGTATCGTAGCGAGCCGCCGGGGCCCTCGATGTACGCAGTCCCCGCACCTTCGACCACGCTGTAGACCGCGCCGTCGGTCTGGCGCCAGGCCTGGCCGTCGAAGCCTGCCGGCAGGCGCTGCAGAAAGGGCTGCATCGTGGGCATGGGTGCGCCGCCCGTGATCGGGTTCACGTAGCGCAGCTTCCAGCCGTCCCAGGCGTCCAGGGGCGTGGTGCGCTCGAGCTGGTGCAGGGCTTCGCGGCTGCGTGCATAGGGATAGCTGAAGATCGGCGAGGTGGCGCCATAGGGCGCGTCGCCGCGCACCGGCGCCATGGTGTGGCCGTAACGGGCCTGGCTGCTGCCTTCGGGGCGTGTGACGCGCTGCGACTTCTCGGGGCTGTTCTCGGCAAAACCGGCGTCGAAGAAGCGCAGCATGGGGATGTCCAGGCCGTCGAGCCAGACCACCGCTTCGTCCACTTCGTTGCCATGGTCGTGCCAGGTCCAGCTCGGCGTGATGATGAAGTCCCCCGGGTGCATGGTGGTGCGCTCGCCGTCCACGGCGGTGTAGGCGCCGGTGCCTTCGACGATGAATCGCAGCGCGCTTTGCGTATGACGGTGCGCCGGCGCCACTTCGCCCGGCAGGATGAGCTGCAGCCCGGCATAGAGTGACTGCGTGATGGCCGACTGGCCGCGCAGCGCCGGGTTCTCCAGGATCAGCACGCGCCGTACCGCCTCCTCGGCCGTGATCAGTTCGCCGGCGCGCATCAGGAAGGGGCGCACGTCCTTGTATTTCCACAGCGCCGGCACGCAGGGTGAGGCCGGTTGCGGTGGCACCAGCGCGTGCAGGACCTCCCACAGCGGGGTGAGGTGGAGCGGCGACATCTCGCTGTACAGCGTCTGGCGCGCGGCCGGGGCGGGGTGGGGGGCGTTCATGGGACTTTCGAGGGATCGGGCCGGGGCCGGGGCTTGTCTCGCAGCGTGGATCGCGATTTAATAAGTGTGCATACCGATGGCGGGACTGACTCTCCGGGTTTACCCCAAGGGAGATGCCACTAGACTCCGGTGCCACACCCTGACGCCATGAGCAAGAGCTTTCACTTCCAGGCCGCGCCCGGTCACCTGATCCGGCGGGCCCACCAATTCTCCGTTGCCGCCTTCATGGAGGAGACGGCCGATTTCGACATGACGCCGGTGCAGTTTTCCATCCTGCACGCGCTGATGGATGCACCGGGGATGGACCAGGTCACCCTGGCTGCACGCGTGGCCTTCGATCCGGCCACCTCGGGCTCGGTCATCGGCCGGCTCGAAGCCAAAGGCTGGGTGCGGCGCGAATCCGATCCGGACGATCGCCGCCGCAAGCTGCTCTGGGTCACGCCCGAGGGGGCCGAGACCTCGCTGAGCATGAAGCGCGCCGTGGCCAAGGTGCAGACCCGCATCCTCGAGCCGCTCAACACCACCGAGCGCGAGCAGTTCGTGCGCCTGCTCGGCAAGCTCGTGGCCGGCCACGAGGCGAAGGACTGAGTCTCAGCCCGACTTCGCCAGCAGCGTGAAGTGCTCCACCTGGGGCGGGCTGGCAAAGAAGGGCCCGACGATGGCGCGCCACTCGGCGAAGGCCGGCGACTGGCGGAAGTGCACCGTGTGGTCTTCCAGGGTCTCCCAGAAGATCATCAGCACGTAGCGGTCCGGGTGCTCCACGCCCTTGTTGACCTTGAAGCCGCGGTAGCCGCGGGCCTTGCTGATGACCTTGTCCAGGCCGCGCTGGATGGCTTCGTCGAAGGCGGTCTGCTGGTCGGCGTGGATGCGGATGTCGGCGATTTCCAGAATCATGGGGGCTCCTCTTGTTGGAATGCTGCCCGCATTCTCTCCCAGGCCGTGGCGTCGGGGTATCCTCACGGCATGAAGCTCTACAACTACTTCCGCTCCTCTGCCTCCTTCCGCGTGCGCATCGCGCTGGCACTGAAGGGCCTGGACTACGAGTACCTGTCCGTGCACCTGGCGCGTGGCGACCAGAAGCAGCCGGCCTATGCCGACATCTCGCCCGACCGCCTCGTGCCCCTGCTCGAAGAAGACGACGGCACGCGCCTCACGCAGTCCATGGCCATCATCGAGTACCTGGACGAGACCCATCCCGCGCCGCCCCTGCTGCCCGCCGATGCCCTGGGCCGCGCCCGCGTGCGTGCGCTGGCGCAGTCCATCGCCTGCGAGATCCATCCGCTCAACAACCTGCGTGTGCTCAAGTACCTGGTGCGCGAGATGAAGGTCAGCGAGGATGCCAAGAACAGCTGGTACCGCCACTGGGTGCGCGAGGGCCTGGAGGGCTTCGAGCGCCAGCTGGTCCAGCTGGCCGCACAGCGCCAGGCCGCGGGCCTGCCGCCGTCGCTCTACTGCTGGGGGGACACACCCACGCTGGCCGACTGCTGCCTCGTGCCCCAGATCTTCAACGCCCGGCGCTTCGAGACCAACCTCGAGGGCCTGCCGCTGACCCTGGCCGCCTTCGACGCCTGCATGCGCCACCCGGCCTTCCAGCAGGCCCAGCCTTCGAACTGCCCCGACAACGAGCCCTGAACCTCCCGTGCACCCCGACTGGATCACCCCGCAATGGCCCGCACCCGCCACGGTGCACGCGGTCTGCACCACGCGCGCGGGTGGCCGCTCGGCCGCACCCTATGACAGCCTCAACCTCGGCGACCATGTGGGCGACGATGCACTGGCCGTCGGTGCCAACCGTGCCGTGCTGGCCCAGGCGCTGGGCGCCCATCCGGTCTTTCTCAAGCAGGTTCACGGCCACGGCGTCGTCACGCTGGACGCGCACACGCTGCACGGCACCGAGGCCGACGCCTGCCTCACGCGCGAGCGCGGCCTGGCCTGCACCATCATGGTGGCCGACTGCCTGCCGCTTCTGTTCACAGATGCGCAGGGCGGTGTCGTGGCCGCTGCACATGCGGGCTGGCGCGGCCTGGCCGGGCAGGGTGGGGTGGGCGTGATCGAGAGCCTGCACGTAGCGCTGGGCCGGCCGGCACGCGAGCTCATGGTCTGGCTCGGTCCCTGCATCGGCCCGCAGGCCTTCGAGGTGGGAGACGAGGTCAAGGCGGCCTTCGAGGCGCAGGACGCGCGGGCCGCGCTCTGCTTCACCGCCCTGGCGACACCGGGCAAGTGGCTGGCCGATCTGCAGGCCCTGGCACGCCAGCGCCTCACTCGCCTGGGCATCCACCAGATCTACGGCAACGACGGCACACCATCCTGGTGCACCGTCACACAAACGTCACGGTTCTTTTCGCACCGGCGCGACCGCGTTAGCGGCCGCCTGGCCGCCTGCATCTGGCGCGTCTGAAGCGGGCGCCGCACTGGGCTGAGCCTGTTGTGCCGCCTGCCAGGCGGCCAGCTCCTCGGCCTCGCGCTGCTTGCGCAGCTTTTTGCGCATGGGCGTGCCCAGGATGTAGAGCAGCAGGGCCACGGGCCCCACGCCGTAGAACACAAAAGTGATGACGGCGCCCAGCACGCTGCCCACGGGGCTCGCGGCCTCGGCCACCGCCATCATGAGTGCGACGTAGATCCAGCCGATGGCTATCAGTATCAGGAACATGGGTTATTTGACGAATGTCAGCCTGGCGCAGGGTCAGGCCTGAGATACTGGAGACCAACTCCAGCACGAGGTTCCGGTGTGACACAGCATACCCCCGAATTTTGGGCCCAGGCGGCGCAGCAGTTCCAGCAGGCCTGGACGCAGGCTTGGCAGACGTATCAGACCCCGCCCGCCGCGGCCATGAGCGGCCTGCCGGCCTTGCCCGAGCTCATGGTCTCGGTCCCGCCCGACAAGTTGCAGGCCCTGCAGCAGCAGTACCTGCAGGACATGACGGCCCTCATGCAAGGCGCCGGCCCCACGGCCAGCAGCGACCGCCGCTTCGCCGCCCCGGCCTGGGCCGAGAACCCCTACGCCTCGCTCGCGGCTTCGACCTACCTGCTCAACGCGCGCTTCCTCATGCAGCTGGCCGAGGCCGTGCAGGCCGATGAGAAGACCCGCGCGCGCATCCGCTTCGCCGTGGAGCAGTGGGTGGCGGCCAGTGCCCCCAGCAACTACCTGGCCTTCAACGCCGAGGCGCAGCAGAAAGCCATCGAGACCAAGGGTGAGAGCATCGCCAAGGGCCTGCAGAACCTGCTGCACGACCTGGGCCAGGGCCATGTGAGCATGACGGACGAGAGCCGCTTCGAAGTCGGCCAGAACGTGGCCACGAGCGAGGGCGCCGTGGTCTACGAGAACGAGCTCTTCCAGCTCATCGAGTACAAGCCGCTGACCGAGCAGGTCTACGAGCGCCCCCTGCTGCTGGTGCCGCCCTGCATCAACAAGTACTACATCCTGGACCTGCAGCCCGACAACTCGCTGATCCGCTACGCCGTGGCCCAGGGCCACCGCACTTTTGTCGTGAGCTGGCGCAACCCCGACGAGAGCCTGGGCCACAAGACCTGGGACGACTACATCGAGGATGCGGCCATCCGCGCCATCGCCGTCACGCGCGAGATCAGCGGGGCCGAGCAGATCAACGCCCTGGGCTTCTGCGTCGGCGGCACCATCCTGGGCACCGCGCTGGCCGTGCTGGCCGCACGCGGTGAGAAGCCGGTGCACAGCCTCACGCTGCTGACTACCTTCCTCGACTTTTCCGACACCGGCATCCTCGACGTCTTCATCGACGAAGCCATGGTCAAGCTGCGTGAGCGGCAGATGGGGCAGGGCGGCCTCATGGCCGGGCGCGACCTGGCCTCCACCTTCAGCTTCCTGCGGCCCAACGACCTGGTCTGGAACTACGTCGTCGGCAACTATCTCAAGGGCGAGACGCCGCCGCCTTTCGACCTGCTCTACTGGAACAGCGACAGCACCAATCTGCCCGGGCCGTTCTATGCCTGGTACCTGCGCAACACCTACCTGGAAAACAACCTCGCCAAGCCCGGCAAGCTCACGGTCTGCGGCCAGAAAGTGGACCTGCGCAAAGTGGATGTGCCCGTCTACATCTACGGCTCGCGCGAAGACCACATCGTGCCCATCGGCGGCGCCTACGCCAGCACCCAGCTACTGCCAGGCAAGAAGCGTTTTGTCATGGGCGCCTCGGGCCACATCGCGGGGGTGATCAATCCTCCCGAGAAGAAAAAACGCAGCCACTGGATCCGCAAGGACGGCAAGTTGCCCAAGACGCTCGATGCCTGGCTAGCAGGCGCCGAAGAACACGCCGGCAGCTGGTGGCCCGACTGGGCGGCCTGGCTCAAGGCCCAGGCTGGCCAGCAGATCGCCGCCCCCAAGAAGTACGGCAAGGGCAGCAAGTACAAGGTCATCGAGGCCGCCCCCGGCCGTTACGTCAAGCAGAAAGCCCAGTAAACAGGATCAGGAGTAAGCCATGGAAGATATCGTCATCGTCGCCGCCGCCCGCACCGCCGTGGGCAAGTTCGGGGGGGCTCTCGCCAAGACCCCGGCCACCGAACTCGGGTCTATCGTCATCAAGGAGCTGCTGGCCCGCAGCAAGATCGCTCCTGATCTGGTGGGTGAAGTCATCCTGGGCCAGGTGCTGGCGGCCGGTGCGGGCCAGAACCCCGCACGCCAGGCGCTGATCAAAAGCGGCTTGCCCAAGGAAACCCCGGCGCTGACCATCAACGCCGTCTGCGGCTCCGGCCTGAAGGCCGTGATGCTGGCCGCCCAGGCTGTGGCCACGGGCGACAGCGAGATCGTCATCGCCGGCGGGCAGGAGAACATGAGCGCCGCGCCCCACGTTTTGCCCAATTCGCGCGACGGCCAGCGCATGGGCGACTGGAAGATGGTGGACACCATGATCGTCGACGGCCTTTGGGACGTCTACAACCAGTACCACATGGGTATCACCGCCGAGAACGTCGCCAAGCAGTACGGCATCACCCGCGAGATGCAGGACGCGCTGGCCCTGGCCAGCCAGCAGAAGGCCGCCGCCGCGCAGGACGCGGGCAAGTTCAAGGCCGAGATCGTGCCCGTGTTGCTGCCGCAGAAAAAGGGCGACCCGATTGCTTTTGACGCCGACGAGTTCATCAACCGCAAGACCAATGCCGAAGCCCTGGCCGGCCTGCGCCCCGCCTTCGACAAGGCCGGCGGCGTGACCGCGGGCAATGCCTCGGGCATCAACGACGGCGCCGCCGCCGTGATGGTGATGACGGCGAAGAAGGCCGCCGCGCTGGGCCTCAAACCCCTGGGCCGCATCGCCAGCTACGCCACCAGCGGCCTGGACCCGGCCACCATGGGCATGGGCCCGGTACCGGCCTCGAAGAAGGCCCTGGCGCGTGCCGGCTGGAAGGCCGCGGACCTGGACCTGCTGGAGATCAACGAAGCCTTTGCCGCCCAGGCTTGCGCCGTCAACCAGGAGATGGGCTGGGACACCAGCAAGGTCAACGTCAACGGCGGGGCGATTGCCATCGGGCACCCGATTGGTGCCTCGGGCTGCCGCATCCTGGTCACCCTGCTGCACGAAATGCAGCGCCGTGATGCGAAGAAGGGCATTGCCAGCCTGTGCATCGGCGGTGGCATGGGAGTTGCACTGACCATCGAACGATAAGTCGATGGCGTGGGTGTCAACGCCACACACGGGTTTTGCCTAGGTGGCCGCTGGCGGCGCCGGGCGTAGATTGGAATCGGGTTTTAACGAGGAGCACATCATGAGTCAGAAAGTGGCGTATGTGACGGGTGGCATGGGTGGCATCGGCACCGCCATCTGCCAGCGCCTGCACAAGGAAGGCTTCAAGGTCATCGCGGGCTGCGGCCCCACGCGCGACTACGCCAAGTGGCTGGCCGAGCAGAAGGCCCAGGGCTACACCTTCTACGCCTCGGTCGGCAATGTGGGCCTGTGGGATTCCACCGTGGAAGCCTTCGGCAAGGCCAAGGCCGAGCACGGCTCCATCGACGTGCTGGTCAACAACGCCGGCATCACCCGCGACCGCATGTTCCTCAAGATGACGCGCGAGGACTGGGACGCGGTGATCGAGACCAACCTCAACTCCATGTTCAACGTGACCAAGCAGGTCGTGGGCGATATGGTGGAAAAAGGCTGGGGCCGCATCATCAACATCAGCTCGGTCAACGGCGAGAAGGGCCAGGCCGGCCAGACCAACTACTCGGCCGCCAAGGCCGGCATGCACGGCTTCACCATGGCGCTGGCGCAGGAGCTGGCCAACAAGGGCGTGACGGTCAACACCGTGAGCCCGGGCTACATCGGCACCGACATGGTCAAGGCCATCCGCCCCGACGTGC
>JAIESX010000001.1 GCA_019745555.1 Burkholderiaceae bacterium
TCGATTTCTTCACGCAGAGACTCCGTTTCGTGGAATTCTCTACTCCCGGCTGGATCAGGTTTTCGAGGAGGCTTCACGACTCGACAGCACATCGGATACCCATCTATCTGCCTTCTCGTGCCTATACACACGAAGAGAGTAAACAGTTCACAGAACTGCACACTCGATCACACCATCTTTTGATAGAGGCATCTCAAATTATGATGCAGGACAGGGTGCGCGGTCTCGAATTACTTGACGCTCACGAGGCGTTAATTCGTCAGAAAAATCACATCGGCTCAAATAGTCTGCTGGTGGCTCTTTCCCTCAATGAGCAAACTCCCATTCCGCCTGTCTATATGCATCCACAGATCTTGTGTGATTGGGGTTTGGCAAATGAAGTTGTACGTAAATTTGATAACGCAATGCGAAAACATTACGGATGGCCGATTCCGAATTTCCCGCAAATGGTAGTGAATTAATTAGGCGAGGAAATCAAGTTCTTTCGGGTATCGCCATTCATGAATAGAGCAGAACTCAAAAGCGTTCCTGCAAGCGCTTCGAGACCTATTCCAACTTCTTCTTCTACCTTCAGTGTCAACACCGGATCCGCGCGCGTCCGCCCTCGGTTCACCGCCACTACTGGCTTGCCCGCAGCAGCCGCTTCCTCGACAAAGCGGTAACCCGAATACACCATCAACGAGGACCCGGCCACGAGTACGGCATTGGCCTGGGCCAGCGCCTCGCGCACTGCGGCCACACGATCCCGCGGCACGCTTTCCCCGAAGAACACCACATCCGGCTTGAGCGTGCCCCCGCAAGCCGGGCAATCCGGCACATCGAACGCCGCGAAGTCCCGCCCTTCCAGATCGGCATCGCCATCGGCCAGGCTGCGCGCGTCCAGCGCCAGCCAGCCCGGGTTGCGCGCCATCAACTCTTCCTGCAGCGCGCGGCGCGGCGAGCGCGCGCCACAGCCCAGGCAGCAGACCGTGTCGATGCGGCCATGCAGATCCACCACGCCCGTGCTGCCTGCGGCCTGGTGCAGGCCGTCGACGTTCTGCGTCACCAGCAGGTTGATGCGCCCCGCACGCTCCAGCTGCGCGAGCGCATGGTGTGCCGCCGTGGGCTGGGCATGGGCCATGGTGCGCCAGCCCAGCATGCTGCGGGCCCAGTAGCGCTTGCGCGCCACCGGGTCGCCGGTGAAGACGTGGAAGCGCATGGGCTCGCGCTGTTTCCAGGCACCGTTCTCGTCACGGTAGTCGGGGATGCCGGCGGCGGTGCTGCAGCCGGCGCCGGTGATGACGAGCAGGCGCGGGTGCTGTTGCACGAAATCGATCAGGGGCTGCAGATCGGCCATGCGCGGATTGTGCGGGCTTTGCGTGACGGCTGCAGGCCGAGGGACATGCCCATGAAAAACGGCGCCCGCAGGCGCCGTTGGTCTCCTCGGGTCCTGGTGCTTTACGCCGCGGCCTTGACCTTCAGGCGCCAGGCGTGCAGCAGCGGCTCGGTGTAGCCGCTGGGCTGCTCCAGGCCCTTGAAGACCAGGTCGGTGGCGGCCTTGTAGGCCATGGACGTTTCGAAGTTGCCGGCCATCTTCTTGTACAGCGGGTCGCCGGCGTTCTGCTGGTCCACCACGGCGGCCATGCGCTCGAAAGCGGCACGCACCTGCTGCTCGGTCACGATGCCGTGCAGCAGCCAGTTGGCGATGTGCTGGCTGCTGATGCGCAGCGTGGCACGGTCTTCCATGAGGCCGACGTTGTGGATGTCGGGCACCTTGGAGCAGCCCACGCCCTGGTCGATCCAGCGCACCACATAGCCCAGGATGCCCTGGCAGTTGTTCTCGATCTCCTGCGTGATCTCCTCGGCGCTCCAGTTGGGCTTCTCGGCCACGGGCACGGTCAGCAGGCCGGTGAGCAGCTTCTCTTCCAGCGCCTTGAAGTTCTTCGCGGTGGCCTGCTTTTCCAGCTCGTCCTGGATGGCGGCCACGTTGACCTGGTGGTAGTGCAGGGCATGCAGGGTGGCGGCGGTGGGCGAGGGCACCCAGGCGGTGTTGGCGCCGGCCTGCGGGTGCACGATCTTCTGCTTGAGCATGGCGGCCATGAGGTCGGGCATGGCCCACATGCCCTTGCCGATCTGGGCGCGGCCCTTCAGGCCGCAGGCCAGACCTTCGAGCACGTTGCTCTGCTCGTAGGCGGCGATCCACTCGGTGCCCTTCATGGCGGCCTTGCGGATCATGGGGCCGGCGTACATGGCGGTGTGCATCTCGTCGCCGGTGCGGTCCAGGAAGCCGGTGTTGATGAAGGCCACGCGGCTCTTGGCGGCGGCGATGCAGGCCTTGAGGTTGACGCTGGTGCGGCGCTCCTCGTCCATGATGCCGAGCTTGATGGTGTTCTCGGGCAGGCCCAGCAGCTTTTCGACGCGGGCGTAGAGCTCGGAAGCGAAGGCCACTTCGGCCGGGCCGTGCATCTTGGGCTTGACGATGTAGATGGAGCCGGTGCGCGAGTTGCGGATGCCGTTGGCGGTAAGGCCCTTCAAGTCATGCACCGCGATGGCCGAGGTGATGACGGCGTCCATGATGCCTTCATGGATCTCGCTGCCGTCGCCGTAGAGGATGGCCGGGTTGGTCATCAGGTGACCGACGTTGCGGATGAAGAGCAGCGAGCGGCCGTGCAGCTTGATCTCTTCGCCGTTGGCACCCTTGTAGACGCGGTCGGCGTTGAGGCGGCGCGTGAAGGTCTTGCCGCCCTTGCTCACTTCCTCGGTCAGCGTGCCCTTGAGGATGCCCAGCCAGTTGTCATAGGCCAGCACCTTGTCGTCGGCGTCGACCACGGCCACGGAGTCTTCGAGGTCCAGGATGGTGGAGAGCGCGGCTTCGATCAGCAGGTCGCTCACGCCGGCGGCGTCGCTGCGGCCGATGGGCGTGCTGCGGTCGATCTGGATCTCGATGTGGATGCCGTTGTTGCGGATCAGGATGGCCGAGGGTGCGGCGGCGCTGCCCTGGTAACCGATGAACTTGTTGCCATCGGCCAGCGTGGCCTTGCTGCCGTCCTTGAGCGTGACGACGAGCTTGCCGCCTTCGACGGCGTAGCCCGTGGAGTCGAGGTGCGAGCCCTTGCGCAGCGTGGCCACGCGGTCCAGCACGTGGCGCGCGTATTCGATGACCTTGGCGCCGCGCACGGGGTTGTAGCCCTTGCCGTCCGGGCCGACCTTGGTGGCGCCGCCGTCTTCGGGCAGGGCGTCGGTGCCGTAGAGCGCGTCATAGAGCGAGCCCCAGCGCGCGTTGGCGGCGTTGAGCGCGTAGCGGGCATTGAGGATGGGCACCACGAGCTGCGGGCCGGCCTGCACGGCGAGTTCGGCGTCCACGTTGGCGGTGTCGCACTCGACCTGCTCGGGCACGGGGGCCAGGTAGCCGGTCTTTTCCAGGAAGGCACGGTAGGCCTTCATGTTCTTGATGGGGCCGGGGTTGGCCTTGTGCCAGGCGTCCATCTCGGCCTGCAGGCGGTCACGCTCTTGCAGCAGGGCGGCGTTCTTGGGACCCAGGTCGTGGGCGATGGCGTCGAAGCCCTTCCAGAAGTCGGCGGCGCTGACGCCGGTGCCGGGCAGCACCTTGTCTTCGATGAAGCGGTACAGGTTGGTAGCAACTTGCAGCCGGTGGGCCTTGGTGCGTTGGGTCATGGTCTTACTCCTCCAAGTTTTGAAAATGGTTCAGGCGGTGGCCGGAAAGAAATCCAGCACGGCCTGGAGCGTGCTGCCCGTGCGCGTGGGCTGGGTACCCAGCTCCTCGAAGGGCAGCGCGTAGCGGTTGACCCACAGGGTCTGGTAGCCGTACCAGGTGGCGGCCAAGGCGTCCCAGCTGTTGCTGCTGACGAAGGCGATCTGCGCGGCGCGCAGGCCCGTCGCCTGCTCGCCGAGCGCATAGGCCTCGGGGTGGGTCTTGTACTTGCGCACGGCGTCCACGCTGATCACATGGTCCAGCAGGCCGTCCAGGCCCGCGCTGCGCACGGCGATGCCCAGCATCTCGGGGTCGCCGTTGGAAAGGATGCCGGTGCGGACACCGCGGGCCTTGAGCGCCTGCAGCACCTCCCGGTTCTCAGGAAAGGCGCTCAGGTGCCGGTACTGGTTCATGAGCTTGAGCTCGGCCTCGGGCGTGAGCGTGAGCTGGAGGCGCTTGCAGGCGTAGCGCAGGCCGGCCTGGGTGAGCTGCCAGAAGGGCTGGTAGTGCGCGCCGCCATTGCTGGTGGTGACCAGGCGGGTGTATTCGATCTGCTTGTCGCGCCAGAGCTGGCCCAGGGCCTGGCCCTGGCCGGGAAACAGCTGCTCCGCCACCAGGCCCACGCTGTAGACGTCGAACAGCGTGCCATAGGCGTCAAACAGCACGGCCTGGGGCGGCTGTTTGGGCGCAGAGGCGGCACTGGCGCGGGTTTTGTCCATGCCTGAACTTTATTTGATACTTTCCCCAGCATTAATACAAAAATAATGCCTAAATTGAAAACAAAAAGTATGAAATCCGATTTTCCAGGGCGACGGGTATCATCGGGTGAGTTTTCGGGCTGGCGGGACGATCCACCGGCTTTCCTGCAGCATCTGCCGCTTACTCCCAGCCATCCATGTCCATTCCCTTCGATCTGGTCGACCTGCGCCTGATGGTGCGGATCGCCGAAGCCGACAGCCTGACCAAGGGCGCCGAGGCGGCGCACATGTCGGCCCCGGCCGCGAGTACCCGCATCAAGAACCTGGAGGAGAGCCTGGGCGTGCAGCTGCTGCACCGCAGCTCCCAGGGCGTGACGCTGACGCCACCGGGCCAGGCCCTGGTGCACCACGCCCGCCTGGCGCTGGGCCAGCTGGAGCACCTGCGCGCCGACCTGCGCGAGTACGCGCGCGGCATCCGCGGCCACCTGCGCGTGCATGCCAACACCACGGCCCTGGGCGAATTCCTGCCGCCGGTGCTGCGCCGCTACCTGCTGGACCACCCGGACGTGAACGTGGACCTGCAGGAACGCCTGAGCCACGACATCGTGCGCGCGGTCTCCGAGGGGCAGACCGACATCGGCATCGTGGCCGGCCTGGTGCGCACCGAGAACCTGCAGGTGCTGCCCTACCGGCGCGACCGCCTGGTGCTGGTCGTACCGCGCGGCCATGCGCTGGCCGGCAGCACGAGCATCGCCTTTGCCGACACGCTGGACTATGACCACGTGGGGCTGCACGAGAGCAGCGCGATCCGCGCCTTCCTGCAGCAGATCTGCGAGGGCCTGCACCGGCCCATGCAGCAGCGCATCCAGGTCAGCAACTTCGAGGCGGCCTGCCGCATGGTGGAGGCCTCGGTGGGCGTGGCCATCCTGCCGGGCTCGGCGGCGCACCGGCATGCGCAGACCATGGGCATCGCCATCGTGCCGCTGGCCGACCCCTGGGCCGAGCGCGCCATGCAGATCGTGGTGCGCAGCCTGGACGCGCTGCCGGCCTATGCGCGCGAGCTCGTGGACCTGCTGGTGGAGGATGCGCGCCAGGCCGGCACCCCCTGACGCCCGGCTGCGCGAGAATCCGGGCCTTGCCCACCCTGGAAGTCCCATGGACCTGCCTTCGCACCAACTGAGCATGACCGTGCTCATGACCCCCGACACCGCCAACTTCTCCGGCAAGGTGCACGGGGGCACCATCCTCAAACTGCTCGACCAGGTGGCCTATGCCTGCGCCAGCCGCTATGCCGGACGCTATGTGGTGACGCTGAGCGTGGACCAGGTGATGTTCCGCCAGCCCATCCTGGTGGGCGAGCTGGTGACCTTCCTGGCCTCGGTCAACCACACGGGCACCTCGTCGATGGAGATCGGCATCAAGGTGATCGCCGAGGACATCCGGACCAAGGCGGTGCGCCACGTCAACAGCTGCTTCTTCACCATGATCGCGGTGGACGACGTGGGCAAGCCCACGCCCGTGCCGCCCTGGCAGCCCGGCACGCCCGAGGAGCAGCGCCGCCATGCGGCGGCCGTGCTGCGCCGGACCATGCGGCGCGAGATGGAGCAGAAGTTCGCCGCCACGCACGCGGCGAGCTGAGCCGCAGGCCGTGGCGTACACGCCTGGTTACGCCTGATACGGAAAGCGCCTTGCCCGGCCGCGGCCGCGCCGGGAGAATCTGCAGCCTTGTTCTTCCGGCAACCGCCTGTACAGACCATGCTCCGCTTCAAGATTTCGCTGCTGGCCGCCTTCGTGCTCTTCACCCTGCTGGGCATGGCCGCGCCCAGCCTCAAGGCCCTGCTGATCGGCATGGTCGCCCTCGTCATTTCGCTGGCCATCGCCGTGGCCAACTTCGTGCGCGCCGAGCACCGGGCCGAGCGCGAGCTGCAGTCTTCGCTCTGATAGAGCCAGCCCATGAGAAACGCCGGGCTTGCCCGGCGTTTCTCATTTGCGCTGATCCTGTTCCCGGCCGCTCAGCCGCCCACGGGCAGATAGGCCTCGCGGTGCGTCTGCAGCCATTGCTGCGCGGCCTGCGCGTCGTGCTGCGAGGGATGGAAGTCCGCACGCCGGTAGTCGCGCCAGGGTCCAAAGGTGCCGCGCACCAGGCCCTGCCGGCCGAACAGGAAGGACGCGGCGCTCTTCCAGGTCTGCCAGCGCCAGAGCGTGCCGTCGCGGCGCAGGTTGTGCCAGGTCTGGTGCAGCAGGTCGCCGAGGAAGAAGACGGTGACGCGGCGGAACCACTTGAGACGCCAGTACTCGTTGCCGCCGAGCGCGCGGTAGAGGTCGAAGGCCGTGCAGCGGTGCTCGGACTCCTCGGCGCTGTGCCAGAGCCAGAGCGTGGCCAGGCGCGCATCCTGTGCGCCCAGCACCTGCGGATGGTGCAGCAGCCAGTCGGCAAAGATGGCCGTGAAATGCTCGTTGGCCGCGGTGATGGCCAGCGCATGGCGCGGGTCCAGGCCCTGCAGCTGCTGCAGGCGCTGCGCGGCGCGCGGACCCCAGCGGTTGTCCAGCCCCTGGTGCTCGAGATGCTGGTTGTAGAGCGCGTGCAGACGGCGGTGGGTGGCCTCCTGGCCGACGAAGCCCTGGACCTCGGCGCGAAAGCGCTCCTGGTCCTCGGGCGGCAGGGCCTTGAAGCCATCGCGCACCGAGTCGATGAAGAACTGCTCGCCGACGGGAAAGCTCATGGACAGGGCGTTGAACAGCGCGCTGCGGAACGGGTCGCCGTCGCACCAGTGGCGCGCCAGCGGCGCTTCCATGTCCACGAGCAGGCGGCGTACGACGAGTTGGGTCATGTGCGGTCTGGAGGGGAAATGAGCGATGCTGGCGAAAACGCCGCGGGCTGTCAAGCAAGGCGCCAGCCCGGCCCGATGTCGGCCTCCCATGAAAAACGCCGGGCAAGCCCGGCGTTTGCAGAAGTGCAGGTGACGCTCAGTCAGCGAACTGGCCAGCGGCGCGGATGGCCTTGCCCCACTTGTCGACCTCGGCCGTCAGCCAGGCACGCTGACCGTCAGCGGTCTGGCGGGCAGCAGGCGGGATCTCGCCGCCGAGATCGGCCATGCGCTGGATGAAGGCCGGGTCCTTGAGGGCCTCGCGCAGCGCGTCGCCGAATTTCTGCAGCACGGGCGCAGGCGTGCCCTTGGGCGCGTAGACACCGTGCCAGACGATGACCTCGAAGTCCTTCATGCCGCCTTCGTCCAGCGTGGGCGCGTCGGGCAGGGCCTTGATGCGCTGCTTGGTCGTCACGCCGTAGAGCTTGACGGTGCCGGCCTTGATGTGGGGCACGGTGTTGGTGGTCTGGTCACAGAGGATGTCCACCTGGCTGCCGAGCAGGGCGTTGAGGGCCGGGCCCGTGCCCTGGAAAGGCACGGTGGTCAGCGTCACGCCCAAGGCCTGCTGGTACAGCGTGCCGCACAGGTGCGAGACGGCGCCCAGACCGGCGTTGGCCAGATTGATCTTGGACGAGTTGGCCTTGACGTAGGCGTTGAGCTCGGCCAGGTTCTTGGCGGCCATGTCCTTGCGTGCGAGCAGGGTCATGGGCACGTCGACGACGTTGCCCACGTGCTCGAAGTCGGTCACGGGGTTGTAGGCCAGCTTGCGGTACAGCGCCGGGGCGGTGGCCATGCCGTTGTGGTGGATCAGGAAGGTGTAGCCGTCGGCCGGAGCCTTCATCACATAGCCGGCGGCGATGGTGCCGCCCGCGCCGGTCTTGTTCTCGACCACCACGCTCTGGCCCAGGGTCTTGGCCATGGTGGCGGCCAGGGTGCGCGCGACGATGTCGGTGGGACCACCGGCGGCGAAGGGCACGACCAGGGAGATGGGCTTGGCCGGGTAGGCCTGGGCCAGGGCGGCGCTGCTGCCCAGGGCCAGGGTGGAGGCCACGGCGGCGGCGGTGAAAAGTCTGCGGTTCAGGTTCATGGAATGTCTTCCTCTTGTGGCGGGGGTGTGAAGGGAATCTCCCTGTTTTCGTTCTTTGTCGCTATCGTCGTTCACGCGGGCCTTACCCACAAGCCGGGTCATCCCTAAGGTCCACACACTTTGGGGATATGTGCCGTCCTCAGGGCAGCAGACGACCCACCTGTGCTTGCCCGGCGATGTCCCACAGTCGCTGCATGGCCGCGCGCATCTCGGCCTCGCTCGCACCGCCGTGGTAGAGAGCCAGGCGCAGGGCCTTGTCCTCGAGCTCGGGACGCGTGAGCGTGTTGCCCGGGTCGCCCTTGGGCTCGTCCACGCGGCCGTGCAGCACGCGGTCATCCGTAGTTTCCACATGTACCTTGCCGATCCAGCGTGCTGGGTAGGCGCTGTCCACCTCGGGATCGAGCGCCATGACGACCTTGTCGCGAAAGGCCGCCACATCCACAGCACGGAAGCTGGCATCGAACTCCGAGAGGCCGGCGCGGCCCAGCACCGCCACCAGGCCCAGCACCGTGCCCATGCTGAACTTGCTCTGGTGCACGGTCTGCGGATCGGTCACGGGGCCCAGCACGTCGATCGCGCCCTGGTGCACGAGGGCCGTGACGCGCTTCACATCGGACGCCTTGAGTCCGTGCTGCTGCAGCACCTGCTGCAGCGCGTCGGCCGCCGGATGGGTGTGCCGGCAGGAGGCATGGAACTTGAACGAGGTCTCGGCCGTGGCCCAGCGCGTGCCCAGGCCGTCGGTGAGCTTCTTTTCATCCGCGTCACTGGACATACCCGCGGCCAGGCCCTGCGGGCCTTCGAGGATGCGACGCGCGCCGGTGAAGCCCTGCTGCGCCAGATAGGCCGCGGTCAGGCCCGCGCCGGCAGCGTGCGCGGTGTGCAGCTGCTTGGAGTCCGCCGCGTCACGCAGGAATTCCCAGAGGCCCGCGGACTGCGTGCCGGCCGAGCCGAAGGCGTGCAGCATCTGCTCGGGCATAAGCCGCAGCAGATGGCCCACCGCAGCCGCGGCCGCCAGCGTGCCGGCCGTGCCAGTGGTGTGGAAGACCTTGTAGTGCGAACGGCCGAGGAATTCGCCCACGCGGATGCCGACCTCGTAGCCGGCCACGCAGGCTGTCAGCAGCTCCTGGCCGCTGCGCCCCAGGGCCTGCGCCACCGCGAGCGCGGGCGGGAAGACCACGGTGGCCGGGTGGAAGACCGAGCCGTTGTGCACATCGTCCTGCTCGGCCACGTGCGAAGCCGCGGCATTGGCCATGGCCGCCAGCAGGGGGCTGCTGGTGCGCCGGTGGATCAGGATCTCGCTCGGGCCGTCCTGCGGCCCCATGCTTTCAACGAAGGCCGCGAGGATCTCGACGGCGCGCGCGTTCTTGCCAGCGAGGCAGGAGCCGAACCAGTCGAGCAGCAGGTCTTCGGTGCGGCGGATGACGGGCTCGGGAATGGCATCAAAACTCAGCGTGGCGGCGAATTCGGCGAGGACCTGGGTGGAGGGCTTGGTCATGTCAGATCGCCTTGTCTTTCTTGAGTTGTTCGATCTCGTCGGGGTCCAGCCCCAGCTCGCGCAGGATGGCGACGCTGTGCTGGCCCACGGCGGGGATGGGGTCCATGCGCACATCGGCCGCGTCGGGTGCGCCCGGCGGCAGCAGTGCGGGCACCAGGCCCGCGGGCGTGTCTACCTGCACCCAGCGCTTGCGTGCCGCGAGCTGGGGGTGCGACCAGAGGTCGGCCATGGTGTTGACCTGGGCGTTGGCAATGCCCGCGGCCTCCAGCCGCTCGATGACCTCGGCCGCGCTGAGCTTGCCGAAGGCCTCCTCGATCAGCGCCCGCACGTCCGCACGCGCGGCCGAACGTTTGGCATTGGCATCGAAACGCGCGTCCTTGGCCAGCGCGGGCTGCTGCAGCACCTTGTCGCAGAACACGGCCCACTCACGCTCGTTCTGCAGGCCCAGCATCACGCTCTTGCCGTCGCCGGCGAGAAAGGGGCCATAGGGATAGATGGTGGCGTGCGAGGCGCCGGCACGCGGCGGCGGGCTGGCGCCATCAAACGCGTAGTACATCGGGAAGCTCATCCACTCGGCCATGCTCTCGAGCATGGAGACGTCGATGCGCCGGCCTTTGCCGGTACGGCCGCGTTCGATCAGCGCGGTGAGGATGTTGCTGTAGGCGTACATGCCGGCCGCGATGTCGGCAATGGAGCAGCCGGCCTTGGAGGGCTCCTCGGGCGTGCCCGTGACGGCGAGAAAGCCGGACTCGCTCTGGATCAGCAGGTCGTAGGCCTTCTTGTCGCGGTAAGGGCCGCTGTCGCCATAGCCCGAGATGTCGCAGACGATGAGCCTCGGGTACTTGGCGTGCAGGGCCTCGAAGGACAGCCCCATGCGGGCGGCCGCGCCAGGGGCGAGGTTTTGCACCAGCACATCGGCCTGCGCGAGCAGCTTGTCCATGATCTCGCCTGCCTTGGCGTGCTTCAGGTCCAGCGCCAGGCTTTCCTTGGAGCGGTTGGTCCAGGTGAAATGCGAGGACAGGCCCTTGACGCGGCTGTCGTAGCCGCGTGCGAAGTCGCCCACCTCGGGCCGTTCGACCTTGATGACGCGTGCGCCCTGGTCGGCGAGCTGGCGGGAACAGAAAGGGGCGGCGATCGCGTGCTCGAGCGCCACCACCGTGATGCCGGAAAGCGGCTTCATCAGAAACTCCGGGGCAGACCGAGGATGTGCTCGGCCACATACGAAAAGATCATGTTCGTGGAGATCGGCGCCACCTGGTAGAGGCGTGTCTCGCGGAACTTGCGCTCGATGTCGTATTCGCAGGCGAAGCCGAAACCGCCGTGGGTCTGCAGGCAGACGTTGGCCGCTTCCCAGCTGGCCTTGGCCGCGAGGTACTTGGCCATGTTCGCCTCCGCGCCGGCGTTCTGGTGCGCGTCGATCTTCTCGCAGGCTTTCCAGCGCATGAGGTTGGCGGCTTCGAGTTCGATGAACGCTTCCGCGATGGGAAACTGCACGCCCTGGTTCTGCCCGATGGGACGGCCGAAGACCACACGCTCGCCAGCGTACTTGCGCGCACGGTCGATGAACCAGTAGCCGTCACCGATGCACTCGGCCGCGATCAGCGTGCGCTCGGCGTTGAGGCCGTCGAGCAGCGTCTTGAAACCCTTGCCCTCCTCACCCAGCAGCGCGTCCTCGGGGATCTCGAGGTTGTCGAAGAAGAGTTCATTGGTCTCGTGGTTGACCATGTTGAGGATGGGACGCACGGTAAGGCCGTTCCCCACGGCCTGGTGCAGGTCGACCAGGAAGCAGGACAGGCCCTCGGAGCGTTTCTTCACCTGGTCGGCCGGCGTGGTGCGCGCCAGCAGGATCATGAGGTCGCTGTGCTGGATGCGCGAGATCCAGACCTTCTGGCCGTTGATGACCCAGCGGCCGTCCTTGCGCACGGCGGTGGTCTTGAGCTTGGTGGTGTCGCTGCCCGTGGTGGGTTCGGTCACACCCATGGACTGGATGCGGAGCTCGCCGGTGGCGATCCGGGGCAGGAACTTCTCCTTCTGCTCCTTCGAACCGCTGCGCACGATGGCGTTCATCACGTACATCTGGCCGTGGCAGGCGCCGGAGTTGCCGCCCGAACGGTTGATCTCCTCCATGATGACCGAGGCCTCGGCCATGGACAGGCCCGAACCCCCGTACTCCTGCGGTATCAGCGCAGCCATCCAGCCGGCCTTGGTCAGGGCGTCGACGAACTCTTCCGGGTAGCCCCGCTGCTCGTCGATCTTGCGGTGGTATTCGTCCGGGAACTGGGCGCAGAGGTCGCGCACGGCGTCGCGGATGTCCTGGTACTGGTCGTTGGTTTGCATCGTGTTCTGTTCTTGTCTTCAGGCGAGTTCAGCCGTGGCCTGCATGGTGAGCCAGCCCTCATGGTCGCGGCCCCAGAGGGTGACGGTTTGGCCCTCGCGCTTGCCGCAGACCGTGAAGGGATGGATGTCGAAGGTGGGCCGCACGGCCTTGAAGCTGAAGCGCTTCACCGTCGCGTCGGGCAGGTTCCGGCGCAGCAGGTCCATGAGCAGCGTGGCGATCAGCGGGCCGTGCACGATGAGGCCGGGGTAGCCCTCGACGCCCGTGACGTAGCTGCGGTCGTAGTGGATGCGGTGGCCGTTGAAGGTCAGCGCCGAATAGCGAAAGAGCAGCACGGGGTCGGGCACGATCTCGCGGCGGAACTGCTCGTCGCGAGGCGCCGGCGTCGGTGCGGGCTGCGGCGCGTCGGGTGCCGGGGCGTCGCGGTAGACGATGTCGTGCTCCTCGGCCAAAGCCAGGCCCTGTGCGTTGGAGAACTCATGGCGCACGCAGACGAAAACGAGTGAGCCGCTGCGTCCCTCCTTGACCGTCACGTCCTTGATCGTTGACACGCGCGTGACGTTCTCGCCCACGCGCAGCGGCTGCAGGAAGTCGAGCCGCCCACCCGCCCACATGCGGCGCGGCAGGGGCACCGGCGGCAGGAAACCGCCGCGCTTGGCGTGGCCATCCTCGCCGATCTCGCTGTGGCGCGTCAGCGGGGTGAAGTAGATCCAGTGCCACAGCGGCGGCAGCTCGGTACCGCTCGCGGGCGCCGGATCATCGCGGTCCAGCGTGGCCGAGAGCGCCGCGACAGGGGTGGGGGTGAGCTGGTCCTGGCGGCTTTCGCTGCGGCCGATCCAGGCGCGCAGCTGCTCGAAGTTGGGGGTTTGCATAGGGCGCGATCATGCGCCCGCGAAAGCGCCGGTGCAATTCGTCATTGCACAAGGGTCCGTTAGGCCACGATTAACACCTCTTGGCACCTGCGGACGGGCTCAGGCCAGCCCGGCCAGTTCGCTCTGCCCGGGCTCGTGGGCCACCACCCGATTGCGCCCGTGGTGCTTGGCGGCGTACAGCGCCTTGTCGACACGCTGGATGAGGTCATCGGCGCTCTCATCGGGCTCCAGCTGCGCCACGCCGATCGACACCGTGACACCGAACTCCTGGCCGTCCTCGCCGCGGAAGGTCAGCCGCTGGATGGACAAGCGCAGGCGCTCGGCGGCTTCCATCGCCTGCTCCAATCGGGTATCGGGCAACAGCACGATGAACTCTTCCCCACCCCAGCGGCCGAACAGGTCGCTGGCGCGCACTTCCTGCCGGGCCTGTGCGGTGATGCGACGCAGCACTTCGTCACCGGTCGCGTGGCCATGCACGTCGTTGACGCGCTTGAAGAAGTCGATGTCGATCAGCTGCACCGAGAAATCGGTGGGCCGGCGCTGCTGCGCCTTGACCATGCGCCGCAGTTCACCCTCGACGTGGCCGCGGCGCAAGGCGCCGGTCAGCCCGTCCCGGGTGGCAAGCTCGCCCAGCTTACGATTGCTGGTCTCAAGCTCCAGCGTCTTCCGGCGCAGGGCCTCGTGCACCTGCAGCTCCTGCTGTATGGTCTGGTTGAGCTGGTCGAGCAGAAGGCGCTGCGTCAGACGCGCGCGCACCCATTCGCGGGTGCGACGCTGCTCGCCCCGGCTGCGCACCATCAGCATCAGCGCGTAAACGGCGAGCGCCAGGTCAACGATCGGCAGTTCACGCATGAAGACTGGGTAGCTCGTGTGCAACTGGTACAGCGTGCCCAGCACCAGCAGCGCCAGGAAGCCGGCATACAGGCGCAGCACGATGCCCAGGGCGCTGAGCATGAACGAGGCCAGGGCGATGATGAAAATCAGGCGCAGGTAAAACAGCGGGTCTACCTGCCCACTGCCCACCATGGTCAGGCTGCCCGCCCAGACCAGCGCCAGTGCGGAGGCGCCCAGCCATTCAAGCCCGTACCAGAGCCGCGGATGCGTCGCTTGCCGGGCCTGCGTGGACCGCAGATAGAAGTGGGGAAGCGCCATGCGCAGTACCAGCACAGCGCACGCCAGGCCGGCCCAGAGGAAGAGTTGCGCGTACGGCTGCGCATCCCAATGCGACCAGACGATCAAGCCGACCGGCAGAAAACCCACGAGCGCCGACTCGCGCGTGCGCTTGAACAGCTCCTGCATGACGCGGACCTGGACGGCCTCCTCGGCCAGACTGGGAAGCGTGGCGGGCGGGCCGGGGATCGTGGGCGGCGGAAGCAGCGACATGGACGGGGTTCTGATTTCGGATTATCCCAAACGCTCACGAATCGCGCGAGCTCGCGCGAAATTACCTTCTCCCAAGTTCATAATCTGCACATGGACAAGCTCAAGCAGATGGAATCCTTTGTCTCCGTGGCCACGCGTGGCAGCCTGACCGCCGCGGCCCATGCCGAGGGTGTGGCACCGGCCATCATGGGCCGGCGGCTGGATGCGCTGGAGGAACGGCTGGGCGTCAAGCTGCTGGTACGCACCACGCGCCGCATCAGCCTGACGCATGAGGGTAGCGCTTTTCTGGAAGATTGTCAGCGCCTGCTGACCGACATCGCCAATGCCGAGGCCAGCGTCTCGGCCGGCGGGGTCAAGGCCAGCGGCCACCTGCGCATCACGGCGCCGGCCGGCTTCGGGCGCCGTCATGTGGCACCGCTGGTGCCGCGCTTTCGCGAACTGCATGCGGACGTGACCATCTCGCTCAACCTCAGCGACCGCGTGGTGGACATCGCGGGCGAGGGCTACGACTGCGCGGTGCGCGTGGGCGACATGCCCGACTCTTCGCTGGTGAGCGTGCGCATGGCCGACAACCGCCGCCTGTGCGTGGCCACGCCCGAGTACCTGAAACGCCACGGCCGGCCGGAGGTCCCGCAAGACCTGGCACGCTTCGACTGCCTGGTGCTCTCCAGCGACGCCTCACAGACCCGGGGCTGGGCCTTCAGCGTGCCCAAGGACGGTGCCACCGAGGTCATCCACTACCGCCCCAACGGCCCCATGGACTGCTCCGACGGCCAGGTCCTGCACAACTGGTGCCTGGCGGGCTATGGCATCGCATGGCGCAGCACCTGGGAGGTGGAAGAGGAGATCGCCGAGGGCCGGCTCGTCGCCGTGCTGGAGGAATTCGCTGCGCCCCCCAACGGCATCTACGCCGTGTTCCCCCAGCGCAAGCATCTACCGCTGCGCGTTCGCCTGTGGGTGGACTTTCTCAAACACCACTATGGCCAGCCGGGCTTCTGGAAGACGCGGCGCTGATCACGGCAGCCATGAAAAAAGCCCCGCACTGCGGGGCTTTTTTGTGGGCGCAAGTCGCTTACTTGTTGCTCAGGCACTGGCTCATGAACTTCTTGCGTTCGTCGCCGGTCTTGCCGCTGGCCTCGGCATTGCACTTCTTCATGCGCTCCTGCTGCGGCGTCATCTTGGAAGTAGCCTCGGCGGGCTTGGCCTTGAGGCATTCGCTCATATGCTTCTTGCGCTCCTCGCCCTTCTTGTCGCCGGCTTCCTTGTTGCACTGGGCCATGCGCTGCTGCTGCGCCGTGGGCTCCTTCTTTTCGTCAGCCTGGGCGGCGCCCAGCGTCAGGCTCAAGCCCAGCACAAACAGGGGTAGCAGTTTCTTCATGGTGTCTCCTCTTGGGGGGTTGATGTGGCATAGATGGCCATGCGGATTCCAGCACACAACGCCGCGCCCGTCCATCCGGCTGACAAACGGTTACCCCGCCCCGCCACGGGCCGGGGTTGCCTTGTGACCCGGTCAGTAGAATCAGGCCCATGTTGTCTGTCAAAAACGAACTGCTCCAGACCCTCGGCATCGTGCTGGAGCAGCTGCTGCCCGGCGCCGGTGCCAAGGCGGCTTTCGAGAACCCCAAACTGGCCGAACACGGCGACCTGGCCACCAACGCGGCCATGCAGCTGGCCAAACCGCTCAAGCAGCCCCCGCGCCAGGTGGCCGAGAGCCTGCGCAGCGCCCTGCTGTCCACCCCGGCCTTCTCGACCTGGGTCGAGGCGGTGGAGATCGCCGGCCCCGGCTTCATCAACATCCGCCTCAAGCCGGCCGCCAAGCAGCAGGTCGTGCGCGAGGTCCTGACCCAGGCCGCCCGCTACGGGCACCGCACGCCCCGCGGCCAGCGCATGATGGTCGAGTTCGTCTCGGCCAACCCCACCGGCCCGCTGCATGTCGGCCACGGCCGTCAGGGTGCGCTGGGCGACGCCATCTGCAACCTCTATGCCACCCAGGGCTGGGAGGTCTACCGCGAGTTCTATTACAACGACGCTGGCGTGCAGATCAACACCCTGGCCACCAGCGTGCAGCTGCGCGCCAGGGGTTTCAAGCCCGGCGACCCCGAATGGCCCGAGGCGGCCTACAACGGCGACTACATCGCCGACATCGCGGCCGACTTCATGGCGAAGAAGACCGTCAGGTCCGACGATCGCGAGTACACGGCCAGCGGCGACGTCAACGACCTCGACGGCATGCGCCTCTTCGCGGTGGCCTATCTGCGCCACGAGCAGGACCTGGACCTGCAGGCCTTCGCGGTGAAGTTCGACAACTACTACCTCGAGTCCAGCCTCTATACCAGTGGCAAGGTGGACTCGGCCGTGCAGAAGCTGCGCGAGGCCGGCAAGACCTATGAGCATGACGGCGCGCTCTGGCTCAAGTCCACCGAATACGGCGACGACAAGGACCGCGTCATGCGCAAGGGCGATGGCACCTACACCTACTTCGTGCCGGACGTGGCCTATCACATCACCAAGTTCGAACGCGGCTTTGAGAAGGTCGTGAACATCCAGGGCACCGACCACCACGGCACGATTGCGCGCGTGCGTGCCGGCCTGCAGGCCGTGGGCCTGGGCATTCCCGCCGGTTTTCCCGACTACGTGCTGCACACCATGGTGCGCGTGGTGCGCGGCGGCCAGGAGGTGAAGATTTCGAAACGCGCCGGCAGCTACGTGACCCTGCGCGATCTGATCGAGTGGACCAGCAAGGACGCGGTGCGCTTCTTCCTGTTGAGCCGCAAGCCCGATACCGAGTACACCTTCGACGTCGACCTGGCCGTGCAGAAGAACAACGACAACCCGGTCTACTACGTGCAGTACGCGCATGCACGCATCTGCTCGGTGATCAACACCTGGCGCGAGAAAGAGGGCGGGCAGCGCAGCGCACTCAAGGACGTGGACCTCTCGGTGCTCGACAGCCCGGCGGCGCTGAACCTCATGCTGCAGCTGGCCAAGTACCCCGAAATGCTCACGGCAGCGGCGCAGGACTTTGCCCCGCACGACGTGACCTTCTACCTGCGCGAGCTGGCCGCGGCCTATCACAGCTACTATGATGCCGAGCGCATCCTCGTCGAGGACGAGAAGCTCAAGCTGGCACGCCTGGCCCTCGTGGCCGCGACCGCCCAGGTGCTGCAGAATGGTCTGGCGGTGCTGGGCGTGAGCGCACCGGAGAAGATGTGAGCCACGCGCCACGCGTGCGCAACCGAATGACTGGAAGCGAAGTACCCATGAAACAGCAACGCGGCGGCACCATCCTGGGCCTGATCATCGGCGTCGTCATCGGCCTGGCCGTGGCGCTGATCGTGGCCCTGTACGTGACCAAGACTCCGGTTCCCTTCCTCAACAAGGGCCAGAACCGCACGCCCGAACAGGACGCGGCCGAGGAAAAGCGCAACAAGGACTGGGACCCGAACGCCCCGCTCTACAACAAGAGCCGCCCGCCCGCCGCCACGGCCCCCGACACCAAGCCACCCGCGACGGGTACGGCCAAGCCCGCCGCCCCGGCCGTGAAGGCGCCCCCCAAGGCCGACGCCAAGCCTTCGGCCGACCCGCTGGGCGATCTGGCCAAGGCCAAGGCGGGTGTCGACCCCTACGTCTATTTCGTCCAGGTCGGCGCCTTCCGCACGCCCGAAGACGCCGAGACCCAGCGCGCCAAGCTCTCGCTGACCGGCGTCGAGGCCAAGGTCAGCGAGCGCGAGCAGGCCGGGCGCATGCTCTATCGCGTGCGTGTCGGCCCCTACGACAAGAAGGATGACGCCAACAAGGTCAAGAGCCAGCTCGAAGCCGCAGGCTACGAGACAGCCATGGTCTCAGCACCGCGCTGACGATTGCCCTGGATTGAACTTTTGGCAGCGCCCCGGTGTCCCATCCGGGCATTTCAATGGAGCTCATGCAGATGATGAAACGTCGTGAATTCACCCTGGCCCTCGCCGGTGCCACCGCCCTGCCCGCCCTGGCCCAGCAGCGCTTCGAGCCCGGCAAGGACTACCTGCCGCTGGACAAGCCCGCGCCCGTCGAGGCACCTGCAGGCAAGATCGAGGTGGTCGAGTTCTTCTGGTACAACTGCCCGCACTGCAACGCCTTCGAGCCGGCGCTGGAAGCCTGGATCAAGCGTGCCCCCAAGGATGTGGTGGTCAAGCGCGTGCCCGTGGCCTTCAGCAGCGCCTTCCAGGGTCAGCAGCGCCTGTTCTACACGCTGGAAGCCATGGGGCTGGTGGACAAGCTGCACGGCAAGGTCTTCCAGGCCATCCACGTCGAGCGCAAGCGCCTGGAAGCACCCGAGGTGATCGCCGACTGGGCCGCGGCGCAGGGCGTGGACAAGGCCAAGTTCCTGGAGCAGTTCAACTCCTTCAGCGTGGCCTCCAAGGTCACGCGTGCCGGCCAGCTGACCGCCGCCTACAAGGTCGAGGGCGTGCCTGCCCTCGGTGTGGCTGGCCGCTTCTATACCGATGCCACCCTGACGCGCAACATGGACCGTTCGCTGCAGGTGGTGGACTATCTGGTGGGGGAAGTGCGCAAGGGACGTTGATCCGTCTTTGTCCTTCTCTTACCGAGACCCGCTTTCGAGCGGGCTTTTCTTTTTTGCGTTGTGTTTGCTCGCGTGGCTTGCCGGGTCTCGCCCCGGCGGGCGAGGTACTTTCTTTTGCTTCGCCAAAAGAAAGTACCCAAAGAAAAGGCGAGCCGGATTCGTCGGCCCGCTGCGCGGGCACGCTGCGTTGCTCGGCCTGAGCGGGGTGCGCGCAAACTCGCCCTGCGGGCTCAAACATGCGCGCCCCTTTCTCCGCTCAGCCCTGCGCTACTCGCCTCCTCATTACGGCGGGGGAAGTCGAAGACCAATACCCAAACCCAATACAACAAGGACGCGCCATGGCGCGTCCTTGTGGGGTCCGGCTGTTCGGTCTTCCTCGCCCTTGTGTCTGTGCCGAGAAGCGCAGCGGCAGGCGGATCAAGAGACGCGCATGTTTGAGCGCAGCGAGTTTGCGCGGCTCCCGCCTGACGCGAGCATCGCAGGTTGCCCCGGCGCAGCCGGGGTCACAGACACCAGGGTCGCCTTTCTTTTGGTTCCTTTTCTTTGGCGAGACAAAGAAAAGGAACTGCGCCGCCGGGAGCACATCCCGGCCCAACCCAGCCACGAGGGCGAGAGCAGATCGAGTAACTCAGATCTCGATCTTCGAGCCCAGCTCCACCACCGCATTGTTCGGCAGGTTCAGGAACTCGGCCGCCGCACTCGCGTTGTGGTGCATCTGCGCGAACAGCTTCTCACGCCAGGGCATCATGCCCTTGCCCATGGAGGGGATCACGATGTCGCGCGATAGGAAGTAGCTCGTCGTCATGTGCTCCAGCGCGCAGCCCTGGCTGCGCACCTGCTGCAGGGCCTCGGGCAGGTCAGGGTCGTTCTTGAAGCCGTAGTTCACGATGACCTGCCAGCAGTCATGGCCCAGGGATTCGATCTCGACCCGCTTGTCCAGGCCGATCCAGGGCACCTCGTGGCTGCGCACCGTGACGAAGAGGTTGTTCTGGTGCAGCACCTTGTTGTGCTTGAGGTTGTGCAACAAGGCATTGGGCACGTTGCCGGGTTCGGCGGTCAGAAAGACCGCCGTGCCCTCGACCCGCACCGGCGGGCTGATGAAGACCGCATCGAGGAAGCTCGGCAGGTCCAGTGCGTCCTGGCGCAGCGCCGCGTTGAGCTGGGCACGCCCCTGCTTCCAGGTGGTCATGAGCATGAAGATGGCGCCACCGATGGCCAACGGGAACCAGCCGCCGTCGAAGAGCTTGAGCAGGTTGGAGGCGAAGAAGGCCAGATCGACCAGGAAGAAGAAACCGGTGGCGACCAGGCACAGCCAGAGCGGATACTTCCAGCCGTAGCGGATCACGAAGAAGGTCAGCACGGTGGTGATCAGCATGTCCAGCGTGACGGCGATGCCGTAGGCCGCGGCCAGATTGCTGGACGAGCGGAACAGCAGCACGGCCAGCACGATGGCCACGAACAGACCCCAGTTGACGAAGGGCATGTAGATCTGCCCCGTGTCCTTGACGCTGGTGTGCTGCACCTGCAGGCGCGGCAGGTAGCCGAGCTGGATGACCTGCTTGGTCACGCTGAAGGCGCCGGTGATGAGCGCCTGCGAGGCGATCACCGTGGCCAGGGTGGCCAGCACCACCATGGGCAGCAGGGCCCAGTCCGGCGCCATCAGGTAGAAGGGATTCTTGACCGCCTCGGGCTGGCGCAGCAGCAGCGCCCCCTGGCCGAAGTAGTTGAGCGTCAGCGCGGGCATGACGACGCTGAACCAGGCCAGGCGGATCGGCTTCTTGCCGAAGTGGCCCAGATCGGCATAGAGCGCCTCGGCACCGGTCACGCACAGCACCAGCGCGCCGAGGATGATGAAGGTGGTGCCCGGGTAACTGAAGATGAAACCCAGGGCATGGTGCGGGCTCAACGCCCAGAGGATGGCCGGGTGGGTGGCAATCTGCGCCAGGCCCAGCAGACTGAGGGACGCGAACCAGACCAGGGTGATGGGCCCGAAGAACTTGCCGATGCCGGCCGTGCCGCGCTTCTGTACGAAGAACAGGGCGAACAGGATGACCAGGGTCAGCGGAATCACGGCCTTCTTGAAGGCCGGCGAGACCACCTCCAGCCCCTCGACGGCCGACAGCACGGAGATGGCCGGGGTGATGACGCCGTCACCATAGAACAGGCAGGTCCCGAAGATGCCGATCAGCAGCAGGGTACGACGCAGGGCGGGCTGGTCCTTGACCGACTGCGAGGCCAGGGCCAGCATGGCCACGAGACCGCCTTCGCCATTGTTGTCGGCCCGCAGGATCAGCGTCACGTACTTGAGCGAGACGATGACCGTCAGCGTCCAGAAGAACAGCGAGAGGATGCCGTAGACGTTGTCGGGCGTGAACTCGACATGGCCCGAACCAAAGACCTCCTTGATGGCATACAGCACGCTGGTGCCGATGTCGCCGTAGACGACGCCGATGGCGCCCAGGGTCAGGGCGGCAAGCGAGGATTTGGAGGCGGACACAGGGCGTCGGAAGCTGGCGCGGATCGCAGAGACGCCATTGTGCGCCTCCCGGTCCGCGGCTCAAACCTCCCCAGGGCTGGAAAGCCCGTCCAGCGTGAAAATGTTGCGCCGCAGCAACCCGCCCGGCTCAGGCGTAAATCTCGGCCTCGGGGTCAGTGGCCTCGAGCTCGTAGCTGGCGGAGAGCATGGCCAGGCGGCCGATCACGCCGTACATGTAGAAGCGGTTGGGGGCGCTCGCGCCCGGCTTGGCGCCCGGCTGGGGCAGATGGGTGCTCTGGTCGAACGCCAGGGGCACGAAGCTCGCGCCCGGGGCATTGAGGTTCTCGTCCACGCCGCGCTCGGCATGCACGCGGTAAAAGCCGCCGACCACATAGCGGTCCATCATGTAGACCACGGGCTCGGCCACGGCGTCGTGCATGCGCTCGTTGGTGATCACGCCTTCCTGGATGATGACCTCGTGGACTTCCTGGCCGTCCTTGATCACGCTCATCTTGTTGCGGGTGCGGCGGTTGAGGTCCTCGAGTTCCTTGGCGTCACGCACGGTCATGATGCCCATGCCGTAGGTGCCGTTGTCGGCCTTGACGACGACGAAGGGCTTTTCCTTGATGCCGTATTCCTTGTACTTGCGGCGGATCTTGCCCAGCAGCGCGTCAACGTTGCTCGTCAGACAGTCCATGCCCGAGCCCTCGGCGAAATTGACCTCGCCGCACTGGTTGAACATGGGATTGATCAGCCAGGGGTCGATGCCGAGCAGCTTGCCGAAGCGCTTGGAGACCTCCTCGTAGCTCTGGAAATGCTTGCTCTTGCGGCGCACCGACCAGCCCGCGTGCAAGGGCGGCAGCAGGTACTGCTCGTGCAGGTCCTCGAGGATGCCCGGAATGCCGGCCGACAGGTCGTTGTTGAGCAGGATGGTGCAGGGGTCGAAATCCTTGAGCCCCAGCCGGCCCTTGGTGCGGATCACGGGCTCCAGGGTCACGGTCTCGCCGCCAGGCAGCTCGATGGTGGTGTTCTTCTTGATCTCGGGGCTGATGGAGCCGATGCGCACGTTCAGACCGGCCATGTGGAAGATGCGCCGCAGCTGCGCCACATTGCTCAGATAGAAGGTGTTGCGCGTGTGGTTCTCGGGAATGAGCAGCAGGTTGCGCGCTTCGGGGCAGATCTTCTCGATCGCGGCCATGGCGGCCTGCACGGCCAGCGGCAGCATCTCGGGCGTGAGGTTGTTCCAGCCACCGGGGTAGAGGTTGGTGTCCACCAGCGCCAGCTTGAAGCCGGCGTTGCGGATGTCCACCGAGCTGTAGAAGGGCGGGGTGTGCTCCATCCACTCTAGGCGGAACCAGCGCTCGATGGCGGGCATGGAGTCGAGGATGCGCTGTTCGAGCTCGTTGATGGGGCCGGTGAGGGCCGTGATGAGATGGGGAACCATGCCGCCTCGCTATAGGGATGGGTGAAGCAATTCTAGGATGTAGCGCTCATGCGGCCGAATTCAAGGTCCAGCCCGGCCTGCTGCGGCGCGCAGGCTCAGCCGCGCACCTCGCCGTTGCCCAGCACAATGTACTTGAGCGAGGTCAGGCCCTCGAGTCCGACCGGGCCACGCGCATGAAACTTGTCCGTGCTGATGCCGATCTCGGCGCCCAGGCCGTATTCGAAACCGTCAGCAAAGCGCGTGCTCGCGTTCACCATCACGCTGCCCGAATCCACCTCGGTCAGGAAGGCCTGGGCGTGGCGATGGTCGTTCGTTAGGATGGCGTCGGTGTGATGGCTGCCGTACTTGTTGATATGCGCGATCGCCTCGTCCAGCCCCGCCACCACCTTGATGCTGATGATGGGTGCGAGGTATTCCTCGTACCAGTCCTGCTCGGTGGCTTCCCGGAGATTGGCGCCCGGGATGCCCTCGAGGATGGCCCAGGACTCGGGGCAGCAGCGCATCTCCACCCCCTTGGCGGCGTAGACGGCGCCGATGCGCGGCAGGAAGTCGGCAGCCACACCACGCGCGACCAGCAGACCTTCGCTGGCGTTGCAGGGGCTGTACTTCTGGGTCTTGGCGTTGTCGGCCACCTTCACGGCCATGTCGAGGTCGCAGGGATCGTCGACATAGGTGTGGCAGTTGCCGTCGAGGTGCTTGATCACCGGCACCTTGGCCTCGCGGCTGATGCGTTCGATCAGCGACTTGCCGCCACGCGGGATGATCACGTCCACATACTCGGGCATCGCGATGAGCTGGCCCACGACCTCGCGATCGGTCACCGGCACCAGCTGCACGGCCTCAGCCGGCAGGCCGGCCTCGAGCAGAGCCTGCCGCACCAGGGCCGCCAGGGCCTTGTTGGAATCGATGGCCTCCGAACCTCCGCGCAGGATGCAGGCATTGCCGCTCTTGATGGAGAGACTCGCCGCCTCGATGGTCACATTGGGCCGGCTCTCGTAGATCATGCCGAAGACGCCGATGGGCACGCGCATCTGGCCCACGCGGATGCCGCTGGGCTGCTGCTTCATGCCGATGATCTCGCCGATGATGTCGCCCATGGCCGCGAGCTGCTCACAGCCCTGCGCCACGGTCTCGATGACCTTGGCCGTGAGCTTGAGGCGGTCCACCATGGGCTCGGCCAGGCCGGCCGCCTGGGCGCGGGCCAGGTCCTTCTCGTTCTCTCGCGCCAGGGCCGCCGTGTTGGCACGCAGCAGGGCGGCCAGGCGGCGCAGGGCATCGTTCTTCTTCGCAGCGCTGGCCTTGGCCATGCCGGCCGCGGCCGCGCGTGCCTGCCGGCCCAGGGTCTGGGTCAGCTCGGCAAGACGGGCGGCGGTATCGGGCGCATTCATGGCGCTCATTTTCTCACGCCGGCGGTTTTCGCGGCGGGCAGCGCACAGAGCCCGCAAAGCTGCAGGGCCAGGCGCTGCAGGGCCTGCCAGCCATCGGCCGGCCAGTCCGCCACCTTGAGCCCCTTGACGATGCCGTCGACCTGATGGGCGGCCTGCAGCAGGTTGGCCAGGTCGGTCGGACTCAGCAGGGGCAGCACGCGCTCGTAGAGCTTTTCCTTCAGGCCCCAGACGCGCTGCTCGCGCAGGGCCATCGGCAGGGGCCGGCCGGCCGCCATGGCATCCTTGACGCGCTTGAGCGCGCGGATGTCCTCCGCCAGCGCATAGTGCACCAGCACCTCGGCCTCGCCTTCGGCCTTGAGGCCGTCGAGCATGCGCTGCACGCGCGCCATCTGCCCGGCGAGCACGGCCTCGGACAGCTTGAAGACGTCGTAGCGTGCGACGTTGAGCACCGCACTCTCGACCTGCTCGAATCCGAGCTCGCCCTGCGGGTAGAGCAGCGCGAGCTTCTGGATCTCCTGGTGCGCCGCCAGCAGATTGCCCTCGACGCGGTCGGCGAAGAACTGCAGCGTGCGCTGGCCCTCCTCGCCCTCGGTGACGCGCTGGCCCTGCGCCGCGAGACGCTGGGCGATCCACTGCGGCAACGCACGGCGCTCGACGGGATCGACCTGCACGGTCACGCCATAGCTCTCCAGCGCGCCGAACCAGGCGCCGGTCTTCGTCGCCTTGTCCAGCCGCGGCAGCAACACGAGGGTCAGCGTGCTGTCATTGTCCCGGGCGCTTTCCGCGAGCTGCTGCAGCGCCACGCTGCCGTCCTTGCCCGGCTTGCCCGAGGGGATGCGGATTTCGACGATCTGTTTGTCGGCAAACAGGCTCAGGCTTCCGCCGGCGGCCAGCACCTCGCTCCAGTCGAAGTGCGCGCCGGCCACGGTATGCACGGTGCGCTCGGTGTAGCCCTGGGCACGCGCCGCCGCGCGGATGGCATCGGCCGCTTCCTGCTGCAGCAGCGGCTCGTCCCCGTGGACGGTGTAAAGGCTTTTGAGGCCGCGCTGCAGCTGGGCGGCGAGCTGGGTGGCGGCGATTTGCATGGCAGTGCCGTCGAATCAGCTCATCAGAGCTGCTTCACCGCCGCGAGACGGCGCAGAATTTGCTGAACCATGTCGGACTGCATGTTGCGGTACAGAAGGGCCTCCTCGCCCTCCTTCGCCAGAGCAAAGGCTTCGTCGAAGCTCAGGGTCCGCTGCTGGACCAGCTCGGTCTCGGGGATCAGCTCCTTGCCGAGAGGGGTACGCAGGCGGAACTTCAGGTTCAGACGCAACTGGAACTCCCGCACCTGCCCCTTGGCGTTCAAGCCCAGCACGGTCTTGGTTCGCTGCTCACCATAGACATCCAGGATCACCTGGGCCTCGTTCAGGCGACCCGGCTCGTCGATGTAGATCAGGTTCGGGCTCGATCGCAGCACACGCTTCAATTCGATGCCCAAAGGGGACAGCGGCGGGAGGTTGGAATAGAGGGAAGAAAAGGGAAAGTCAGGGTTCTGGCGCAGGCCGAAGCCGCAGCCGGCCAGCGCCAGCAACGCGACGCAGGACAGCCAGAGCAACAGACGCCGTGCCATGGCTCAGAGCACCACGTTGACCAGCCGGCCCGGCACGACGATGACGCGCTTGACCGCACCGCCCTGGGACCGCACCGGCTCGCTGGCCACGGCGATGGCCTCGATGGCCTCCTTGGCCGCACCCGCGGGCACCAGGATGGCGCCGCGCAGCTTGCCGTTGATCTGCAGCATGAGCTCGACCTCGTCCTGCTGCAGGGCCGAGGGGTCCACCTTGGGCCAGGGTGCGTCGAGCAGATCACCGAGCACGCCGGCGTAGCCGAGTTCGCTCCAGAGCACATGGGTGATGTGCGGCGTGGCCGGGTAGAGGCAGCGCAGCAGGATGCCGAAGCCCTCGATCAGCGCCACCTCGGCGCCCGGGGTACCCGTGGCCTTGAAGTCTTCCAGCGCATTGAGCAGCTTCATGGCCCCGGAGACCACGGTGTTGTACTGCATGCGCTGGTAGTCGTAGTCCACCTGCTTGAGCACGCTGTGGATCTCCAGGCGCAGGGCCTTGGCCTCCTTGCCGAAGGCCACGTCCTGCAGCTGCGTGGCACCCGCCACGCTGGCCAGCGCCGCGGCCGGGTCCATGGCGCCGAGCTTGACGCCGAAGTTCCAGACCCGGCGCAGGAAGCGGTAGCTGCCCTCGACGGCCGCGTCGTTCCACTCCAGCGTGGCCTCGGGCGGTGAGGTGAACATGGTGTACAGGCGCGCGGTGTCGGCGCCGTACTTCTCGATCAGGTCCTGCGGGTCGACGCCATTGTTCTTGGACTTGGACATGGTGCCCACGCCCTCGTAGTCGATGGCCGTGCCAGCGGGCAGCGCACCAACTGCGTTCTTCAGCTTTGCGCCGACGATCTTGCCGCCGGCGTCGAGCACGTGCTCGACGTCGTGCGGCCAGAAGTACTCCTTGCCGCCCTTCTCGGTACGACGCGAGTAGATGTGGTTGAGCACCATGCCCTGCGTGAGCAGCTTGGTGAAAGGCTCGTCCACCTTCACCAGTCCCAGGTCGCGCATGACCTTGGTCCAGAAACGCGCGTAGAGCAGGTGCAGGATGGCGTGCTCGATGCCGCCGATGTACTGGTCCATCGGCATCCAGTAATTGGCACCGTCCGCCACCATACGGTCCGGATTGCTCGGGTCGCAGTAGCGCATGAAGTACCAGGACGAGTCCACGAAGGTGTCCATGGTGTCGGTCTCGCGCCGCGCGGGCTTGCCGCAGCAGGGACAGGCCACCTGGAGGAAGGCCTCGCACTTGTTCAGCGGGTTGCCCGAACCGTCGGGCACCAGGTCCTGCGGCAGCACCACGGGCAGGTCCTTCTCGGGCACCGGCACCGGGCCACAGGACTCGCAGTGGATGATGGGAATCGGCGTGCCCCAGTAGCGCTGGCGGCTGACGCCCCAGTCGCGCAGACGGAAGGTGGTCTTCTTCTCGCCCAGGCCCTGGGTTGCGAGCAGGGTCGCGACCTTGTCGACCGCCGCCTTGTAGGGCAGGCCGTCGAGCACGCCGGAGTTCACGCAGACGCCACGCGCCTTGTCGGCGTACCACTCGGCCCATGCCTCGGTCGAAAAGGTCTCGCCCTGGAGCGCCACGACCTGTTTGATCGCAATACCGTATTTCTTGGCAAACGCGAAGTCGCGCTCGTCGTGCGCCGGCACGCCCATGACGGCGCCATCGCCATAGCTCATGAGCACGTAGTTCCCGACCCAGACTTCGACCTTGTCGCCGGTCAGCGGATGGGTGACGTACAGGCCGGTGGGCTGGCCTTCCTTTTCTTTCAGCGCCAGTTCAGCCTCGGTGGTGCCACCCTTCTTGCACTCCTCGATGAAGGCGGCGAGCTTGGCATTGCCCCGGGCGGCGTGCGTCGCCAGCGGGTGCTCGGGCGCGACCGCGCAGAAGGTCACACCCATGATGGTGTCGGCACGCGTGGTGAAGACATACATGCGGCCGTCACCGATCAGCTGGCCATCCGCGCCGCGGATGTCGTGCGTGAAGGCAAAGCGCACGCCTTCGCTCTTGCCGATCCAGTTCTCCTGCATCAGCCGCACCTTGTCGGGCCAGCCGGTCAGCGTGGCCTGCTCGTTGCCGATCTGCACATGCTGCAGCAGCTCATCGGCATAGGCGGTGATGTTGAGGTAGTAGCCCGGGATCTCACGCTTCTCGACCAGCGCGCCCGTGCGCCAGCCGCGGCCGTCGATGACCTGCTCGTTGGCCAGCACGGTCTGGTCCACCGGGTCCCAGTTCACGACCTGGGTCTTGCGATAGGCGATGCCCTTTTCCAGCATCTTGAGGAAAAGCCACTGGTTCCACTTGTAGTAGCTCGGGTCGCAGGTGGCGACCTCGCGGCTCCAGTCGATGGCCAGGCCCATGGCCTGCATCTGGCCCTTCATGTAGGCGATATTCTCGTAGGTCCACTTGGCCGGCGGCACGCCGTTCTTCAACGCTGCGTTCTCGGCCGGCAGGCCGAAGGCATCCCAGCCCATGGGCATGAGCACGTTGTAGCCGGCCATGCGCAACTGGCGCGTGAGCATGTCGTTGATGGTGTAGTTGCGCACATGGCCCATGTGCAGCTTGCCGCTGGGATAGGGCAGCATGGAGCAGGCGTAGAACTTCTTCCTGCCGGTGTCCTCGGTGACACGGTAGGCGTCGCGCGCCGTCCAGTGCGCGTGCGCGGCTTTTTCGACGTCGAGGTGGCTGTATTTTTCTTGCATGACGATGACGGATTACTTCAGGCCCAGCACGTCGAACATGTCGTACAGGCCACTCTTGCGGCCGGCCAGGTAGCGCACGGCGCGCAGGCTGCCCTGGGCATAGGTCACACGGCTGGCGGACTTGTGCGTGATCTCGATGCGCTCGCCGGTGCCGGCAAAGAGCACGGTGTGGTCGCCCACGATGTCACCGCCACGAACGGTGGCAAAGCCGATGGTGGAAGGATCACGCTCGCCCGTATGGCCGTAGCGTTCGTAGACGGCGCAGTCCTTGAGGTCGCGGCCCAGGGCACCGGCGATCACCTCGCCCATCTTGAGCGCGGTGCCCGAGGGCGCATCGACCTTGTGGCGGTGGTGGGCCTCGATGATCTCGATGTCGTAGCCGGTGGCCAGCGCCTTGGCCGCCATCTCCAGCAGCTTGAGCGTGACGTTGACACCCACGCTCATGTTCGGCGACAGCATGATGGCGATGTCCTTGGACGCGGCGTCGATCTCGGCCTTCTGCACTTCGGTGAAGCCCGTGGTACCGATGACCAGGTTCACGCCCAGCTCGCGACAAACCTTGAGGTGGGCCATGGTGCCCTCGGGACGCGTGAAGTCGATCAGCGTCCGGGCGTTCTTCAGGCCGGCTCTCAGATCGGCGGTGATGGCCACGCCGCTGGCATGGCCCAGAAAGGCGGTGGCGTCGCTGCCGATGGCCGGGCTGGCCGCGATGTCCAGGGCGCCTGCGAGGCGGCAGTCTTCGGCGGCGTGCACGGCCTCGATCAGCATGCGGCCCATGCGGCCGGAGGCGCCAGCGATGGCGATGGCGTGAGAGTTGGGTGTGCTCATGGCAGGTCTATCAGCGGTTGGCCGGTTCCAGTGGCGGGTAGCTCGCGGGCAGGGGCGGCAGAGGCGCCGGTTCGGGCGCGGGCTTGGGCGCGGGGAAATCCTGCAGCTTCTCGGGCGTAGCCTCCAGCAGGGGCGTACGGGCCTTGCGCGGACGGCCCAGGGTGGCGACGAACTCGGTTTCGCTGGGCAGCTCGTCGGCCTCGAAGCGCTCGAGCATCTCGCCCTTGAAATAGACGGTCACGCGCCGCGCCTGCGGCTCGCGACCTTGCTGCTGCAGCGTGAACACATAGTCCCAGCGGTCGGCATGGAAGACGCTGGTCAGCAGCGGCGTGCCCAGAATGTCGCGCACCTGGATACGACTCATGCCGGGCCGCAGCACGGCCACCTGTTCGCGTGTGACCACATTGCCCTGCACGATGGGCACCTTGTAGGGCTCAAGCCAGCCGCAACCGGTCAGCCCCGACAGGGCCGCCGCGAGCAGCAAAACCATGCCCGCGCGCGCGGAAACACGATGAAAAATAAGCATGAAACTGGCACTGGCGATATGATCGGCCATTGTAGCGGCTGGGCCTGCGGCCGCCCCTAGCCCCCCTGGAGGAAGCATGCCCACGAACACCATCGACGAACTCAAGAGCACCGGCCTCAAGGCCACGCTGCCCCGCCTGAAGGTGCTGGAGATCTTCCAGAAGGGCACGCAGCGCCACATGAGCGCCGAAGACGTGTTCCGGGTGTTGCTCAACGAACACTCCGACGTGGGTCTGGCCACCGTCTACCGCGTGCTCACTCAGTTCGAACAGGCCGGCATCCTGACGCGCAGCAACTTCGAAGGCGGCAAGGCCATCTACGAACTGAACGAGGGCCATCACCACGACCACTTCGTCTGCACCAAGTGTGGTGCCGTGGAGGAGTTCTACGACGACCAGATCGAGAACCGCCAGAAGGCGATTGCCAAGAACAAGGGCTGGCTGTTGCAGGAACACTCGATGTCGCTTTACGGCCTGTGTGCCAAGTGCGCCAAGAACCAGCACTGAGCCGGTCTGACCCATGAAAAACCCGGGCCTCGCCCGGGTTTGCTTTTGGCGCAGGCCGCGTCAGCCGCCTTCGCCCATGGCCTTGCGGTGGCGTTCGACGAACTCCTGGTAGGTGTCTATGCCGCGCAGCTGCAGGATGGTGTTGCGCACCGCGGCCTCGACCAGCACGGCCAGGTTGCGGCCTGCCACCACCTGGATCACCGCCTTGCGCACCGGGATGCCCAGCACGTCCTGCGTCAGCGGCTCGTAGGGGATGCGCTCGTAGTCGCGCTCCAGCGTCTCGCGCCGCACCAGGTGCACGATGAGCTTGAGCCGCATCTTGCGGCGCACCGCGGTCTCGCCGAAGATGGCCCGGATGTCGAGCAGGCCGATGCCACGCACTTCCAGCAGATTGCGCAGCAGCTCGGGACAGCGCCCCTCGATGGTGTCCTGGTTGACGCGGTAGAGGTCCACGGCATCGTCGGCCACGAGACCATGGCCGCGAGAAATGAGTTCCAGTCCCAGCTCGCTCTTGCCCAGCCCCGATTCGCCCGTGATCAGCACGCCCAGGCCCAGGATGTCCATGAGCACGCCGTGCATGGAGGCCCGGTCGGCGAAGTGGCGCGAGAGGTAGCTGCGCAGCACGTCGATGACGTAGGCCGAGGACTCGGGCGAGGCGAACATGGGAATGTTGGCGTTCTCGCACATGTCCTGCAAGGCCGGCGGCACCTTCTGGCCGTCGGCCAGCACCAGCACCGGTGGCTCCAGCGTGGTGATGCGCGAGACGCGGCGCTGGCAGTCCTCGGCCGTGGCATTGGTGAGATAGGCGACCTCGCGCTCGCCCAGCACCTGCACACGGTAGGGATGGATGTAGTTGAGGTAGCCCACGAGGTCGGCGCCGGAGCGCGCGGCGCGCACGGCCACCTCATCGAAGCGCCGCTCGGAAGCGCCGAGACCGGCCACCCACTCCCACTTCAGCTTGGCACGGAACTCCTCGAACAGGACCTCGGCGCTGACGACGGTGGGTCTCAAGGCGCGCCCTTGCTGTTCAGGCCGGCTGGGCCGAGCGCCAGGCGGCAATCAGGCCGTGCAGCTCTTCGGCGCTGGCGCTGCCATTGAGCTTGGCGCGCAGGCCGGCGTCGCTGAGCAGCTCGGCAATTTCGGACAGGATTTCCAAGTGTTTCTGCGTGGCCGCCTCGGGCACCAGCAGGAAGATCAGCAGGCTGACGGGCTGCTCATCCGGCGCATCGAAGCCAATGGGCTGGGCCAGCTGCAGCACGGCGGCCATCGGCGCCTTCAGGCCCTTGATGCGCCCATGGGGAATCGCCACGCCATGACCCAGGCCGGTGGAGCCCAGGCGCTCGCGCGCAAACAGGCTGTCGGTGATGAGCGCGCGATTGAGACCGTGCAGGTTCTCGAACAGCAGGCCCACTTCCTCGAAGGCCCTTTTTTTGCTCGTGGCATCGACGTGCACAAGTACCTGTGCCGCCGGCAGGATGGACGCAAGACGATTCATGGTGTTCGAGAGGGCCGATTATGCACACAAATGCCCCCCGTGGGTGTCCCCGTCGCATCCGGCATCCTTCGCGGAGCCCGGCCACAAAAAAGCCGCGGGGTCAGCCGCGGCCTCGTTGCCGATGCGGGCCACACAGACCCGCGAGATCGCGCCCTACTGCATCAGGCGCTTGGCGGCGTCGTGGTGGTGGTCCTGCAGGCGATCCTTGTGACGTACCACCTGCCGGTCGAGCTTGTCGACCAGCTCATCCACAGCTGCGTAGAGATCCTCGTGGGAGCTCTCGGCAAACAGGTCATTGCCCTTGACGTGGATATTGCATTCGGCGCGTTGCCGTCGTTCCTTCTCCTTCTGCTTCTCTACCGTGAGGAGCACCTTGACATCGACAACCTGGTCAAAGTGCCGGGTGATCCGATCAAGCTTGGTCGTGACATAACTGCGCAAGGCGGGGGTGACTTCGAGGTGATGACCGCTGATCGTCAGGTTCATGAGTAGCCTCCAGTTGCTCTCGGGATGGACACAGGTGCCGCACCAGCCAGCCCGACGCGCCGGCGGACTGCGTTGCTGCGGACGAGTTCATGATGCGCCCGGGTCGCACGAAATGCAATGCCTTTTCCCTGCGCTCGCGCAAGTTTTATGCTGATCCATGCATTTGCAATCCGCCGATCGCGCAGGGGCTTGCCAGGTGTGTGGCAGCCGGTGCAGAATGCGGTGATCGCAGTGAAGCACAGCGCCCCGCCAGGCCGGCTCACGCACACCCCAGCCCCCTGCAAGCACGCACGGCAGCTGATGCTGCAATGCCATAATTGGGCCTGTCCACACACGCCGGAGAGCACCCATTGGAAGCCTACCCCAGTCGGTAGCTTTCGACTCCCTGCACAGGTCCCGTACCGGGCCGCTGCTGCATCGGGGGTTGGAAGCGATAACCACCACCCCGCCCCGATGCCCATGTTCCAGGGAGTGAGCCATGCTCAACATCTTCACGCTCGCCAACGGCCGCCTGTTCCAGGAAGAAATCGTATCGCTGGAGGAGCTCTCCAGATTCCAGCCCATCTGGGTCGACCTCGAGTCGCCCACGCTGGAGGAAAAGCGCTGGGTCAAGCAGTACTACGGCCTGTCCATCCCCGAGGACGCGATGGACGAGGACATCGAGGAGTCGGCGCGCTTCTATGAAGAGGACAACGGCGAGCTGCACATCCGCAGCGACTTCCTGATCGCCGACGAGGACGCGCCGCGCACCGTGCGCGTGGCCTTCATCCTCAACCAGATGAACGAGCAGCTCAAGAGCAAGGGCGTGCTGTTTTCCATCCACGACGAGGACGTGCCCGTATTCCGCCTGCTGCGCATGCGCGCGCGCCGCGCACCGGGCCTGATCTCCGACGCCAAGGACGTGCTGCTCAAGCTCTTCGACGCCGACGCCGAATACTGTGCCGACACGCTTGAGGGCGTCTACGACGAGCTGGAAAAGGCCGGCAAGCAGGTGCTCTCGGGCGACGTGACCGACGAACTGGCCGGCGCGGTGCTGGGTGCCATTGCGCACCAGGAAGACCTGAACGGCCGCATCCGCCGCAACGCCATGGACACGCGCCGCGCGGTCAGCTTCATGATGCGCAGCCGCATGCTCAACCCCGAGCAGTTCGAAGAGGCTCGCCAGATCCTGCGCGACATCGACTCGCTCGATTCGCACACGACCTTCCTCTTCGACAAGATCAACTTCCTGATGGATGCCACTGTCGGCTTCATCAACATCAACCAGAACAAGATCATCAAGATCTTCTCGGTGGCTAGTGTGGCCCTGCTGCCGCCCACGCTGATCGCGAGCATCTACGGCATGAACTTCCAGTACATGCCCGAGCTCTCGCAGAAGTGGGGCTACCCGTTCGCGCTGGTGCTCATGATCGCGAGCGCGGTCGGACCCATGTGGTACTTCCGCCGCCGCGGCTGGCTGAAGAAGTGACTCCTGATGGCTCGCGCTACTTCAGTTCGTACATGAAGGCGTCGAGGATGGCCAGCGCGTAGCGGCTGGCAACCTCACGGACGAACTTCGGGAAATCCAGGTGGGCCGTGTCGTCGGCACGGTCGGAGATGGTACGCATCGCGGCGAAGGGGATGCCGTAGTCATGGCAGACCTGGGCCACGGCAGCGCCCTCCATCTCGACGGCCAGAGGGGCGTGACCGGCGGCGTTCAATGCGGCGTGCAGGTCTCGGGCCTCCTGAGCGGCCGAAACGAAACGGTCACCGCTGGCGACCAGGCCCTGGTGCACAGCGGCCTGCAGGCCCAGCTGCTGCAGACCGCTGCGCGTGGCGGCGATCAGGGCGCTGGACAACACGGCATCACAGTCGAAGCGTTCGCGCCCGTAGAGCGGCACCTGGTAGCGCGGGAACAGCGGGGAGGCATCCATGTCGTGCTGCACGAACTCTTGCGCCACCACCACGTCGCCGACCTGCACGCCGGGGGCTATGCCGCCGGCCACGCCGGTGAAGACCAGGCGTTGCGCGTCGAAGGCTTCGATGAGGATGGTGGCCGTGGTCGCTGCGGCCACCTTGCCGATGCGCGAGAGGGCCAGCACCACGGGCTGGCCATGCAGTTCACCCTGCCAGAAAGAACGCCCGGCGCGTTCGACGCGCCGGGGCCGGTGCAGAAGTTCGATGAGCCCTTGCTGTTCTTCGGCCAGGGCGCTGAGAATGGCCGTCGTCATCTGCTCTTGTGGCTACGGCCGGCTACGTTTAACTCTGCCATGCAAAGTTAGCGTACGCCGCCGCGATTCTGTGACTGCGGCCGTGACGCTTAACTTTGCTGCGCAATTCAGCCTCCGTCGCAAGAAGTGCTGCTATGCATCACTTCTTGTCTCTCAACTCCCGGCGCAGGATCTTGCCAACCGGCGTCTTGGGCAGCTCGGTGCGGAATTCGACCACCTTGGGCTGCTTGTAGCCGGTCAGGTTTTCCCTGCAGTAGGCGCGCACCTGCTCCTCGGTCAGGGCCGGATCCTTCTTGACGATCACGAGCTTGACGGCCTCGCCGGTCTTCTCGTCGGCCACGCCCACGCAGGCGCATTCGAGGACACCCGGCAGCTTGGCCACCACGTCCTCGATCTCGTTCGGGTAGACGTTGAAGCCGCTGACCAGCACCATGTCCTTCTTGCGGTCGACGATGCGGAAGAAGCCCTTCTCGTCCATGACGCCGATGTCGCCGGACTTGAACCAGCCGTCGGGTGTCATGACCTTGGCGGTCTCATCGGGGCGCTGCCAGTAGCCGGCCATGACCTGCGGGCCCTTGATGGCGATCTCGCCGGGCTGGCCCTGGGGCACATCGCGACCCTCGTCGTCGATGATCTTCATGTAGGTGCTAGGCAGCGGCACGCCGATGGTGCCGGTGAAGGAGGTGTTGGTCACCGGGTTGCAGCTCGCCGAGGGGCTGGTCTCGGACAGGCCATAACCCTCGCAGATGGGGCAGCCCGTCTGCTTGAGCCACTTGTCGGCCACCGCACCCTGCACGGCCATGCCACCGCCGACGGAGACCTTGAGGTTGCCCCAGTTCACCTTATTGAAGTCCGGGTGGTTGGCCAGACCGTTGAACAGGGTGTTGACCGCCGGGAAGCTGTGGAAGGTGTGCTTGGACAGCTCCTTGAGCACGGCCGGCAGATCGCGCGGGTTGGGAATCAGGATGAGCTTGCCCCCCGTGCGCATGGACAGCATCATGCCCACCGTGAAGGCGAAGATGTGGTACAGGGGCAGCGCGCACACGCCCGTGGGCTGCTGGCCGGCCGGCACCTTCTTCATGACGGGCGAGTTCCAGATCTCGGACTGCAGCACGTTGGCGATCACGTTGCGATGCAGGAGCACGGCGCCCTTGGAGACGCCCGTGGTGCCGCCGGTGTACTGCAGCACGGCCACGTCGTCGGGCTTGATGTCGGGCTGGCGCAGGCTGCCACGCTCGCCCTGGGCCACCGCGTCGTTGAAGCGCACGGCACCCGGCAGGCTGAAGGGCGGCACCAGCTTCTTGACTTTGCGCACCACGAAGTTGACCAGCGCGCCCTTGAGCAGACCCAGGCGGTCGCCCATGGTGCACAGCACCACGTGCTTGACCGGGGTGGCGGCGATGCACTTCTCCAGCGTGGCGGCGAAGTTCTCGATGATGACGATGGCCTTCGACCCCGAGTCCTTGAGCTGGTGCTCGAGCTCGCGCGCCGTGTACAGCGGGTTGACGTTGACCACCACATAGCCGGCGCGCAGGATGGCAGCGACGACCACCGGGTACTGCGGCACGTTGGGCATCATGATGGCCACGCGGTCGCCCTGGGCCAGGCCCAGGCCCTGCAGGTAGGCGGCGAAGGCGCGGCTCAGGCGGTCGGTCTCGCCGAAGGTGAGCTCCTTGCCCATGAAGCTGTAGGCCGGGCGATCGGCGTACTTGCGGAAGCTCTCTTCCATCAAGGCCACCAGGGACGTGTAGGGCGAGGGCGGCAGATCGGCGGGCACGCCTTCGGGGTAGCTCTTGAGCCAGATGCGGTCGCTCATGTCTTGTCTCCTGTGTTGTCGGGGCTGACTGTAGCCGAACAAAAAAAGACCGTGCTGGAATTTCCAGCACGGTCGTGCTTTTTTCCTGTGGCGGGATTATGCCTTGCCGGAATCGGCCGACACCCCCGGGAAAACGTCAGGCCTTCAGGGCTGCAAGCACCTCGTCCAGCATCTTCTTGGCGTCGCCGAAGAGCATGCGGTTGTTGTCCTTGTAGAACAGCGGGTTGTCCACGCCGGCATAGCCCGAAGCCATCGAGCGCTTCATCACGATGGAGGTCTTGGCCTTCCAGACTTCCAGCACCGGCATGCCGGCGATGGGGCTGGTCGGGTCGTCCTGCGCGGCCGGATTCACGATGTCGTTGGCGCCAATGACCATGGCCACGTCGGTGTCCGGGAAGTCCTCGTTGATCTCGTCCATCTCGAGCACGATGTCGTAGGGGACCTTGGCCTCGGCCAGCAGCACGTTCATGTGGCCGGGCATGCGGCCGGCCACCGGGTGGATGCCGAAGCGCACCGTCACGCCCTTCTCACGCAGGGTCTTGGTGATTTCGTTGACGGTGTGCTGGGCCTGGGCCACGGCCATGCCGTAACCCGGGACGATGATCACGCTCTTGGCCTCGCGCAGCAGCTCGGCGGTGTCGGCAGCCGTCACCGGCACCACCTCACCCTGCGGCTCGGCCGCAGCGCCAGACGCGGCCGGGGCGCCACCACCGGAGCCGAAGCCCCCGGCGATCACGCTGATGAAGTTGCGGTTCATCGCGTTGCACATGATGTAGGACAGGATGGCACCCGAGGAGCCCACGAGTGCGCCCGTGACGATCAGCAGGTCGTTGCTCAGCATGAAGCCGGTGGCCGCGGCGGCCCAGCCCGAGTAGCTGTTGAGCATGGACACCACCACCGGCATGTCGGCGCCGCCGATGGCCATGACCATGTGCACGCCGAAGAGCAGGGCGATGACCGTCATCACGATCAGCGGGGTCATGCCCGAGGCCACATCCTTGGCCAGGATGAACTCGCGGCCGAACCAGATCACGACCAGCAGGGCCACGAGGTTGAGCCAGTGGCGTGCGGGCAGCAGCAGCGGCTTGCCGCCGATCTTGCCATTGAGCTTGCCGAAAGCGATCAGCGAACCCGAGAAGGTCACCGCCCCGATCAGGATGCCGATGTAGATCTCCACCTCATGGATGATCTTTTCCGCGCCCTGGTACTGGATCGAGGTGTCGACATAGCTGGCGAAGCCGACCAGGCAGGCTGCGAGGCCCACCAGGCTGTGCATGAGCGCCACCAGCTCGGGCATCTGGGTCATCTTCACGACCTTGGCGGCGTAGAGACCGATGCCGCCACCGATCAGCAGCGCGATGATGATCCAGGCGATGCCGGCGGGTGCGACGCGCGGGCCGAAGATGGTGGCCAGCACGGCCAGGGCCATGCCAACGATGCCGAACAGGTTGCCGCGGCGCGAGGTTTCCGGGTTGGACAGGCCACCCAGGCTCAGGATGAAGAGTATGGCGGCGCCGAGATAGGCCACCGTGGCGAGACTTTGGGACATGATCGTCTTTCCTTCTTGTTCTTGTCTCTGGATTACTTGCGGAACATGGCGAGCATGCGGCGCGTGACGGCGAAGCCACCGAACATGTTGATGGCCGTGAGCACGATGCCGGCAAAGGCCAGCCAGCGGATCAGCTCATCGGGCCGGCCGGCGGTGCCGGCCTCGGGCGGTGCGATCTGCACCAGCGCGCCGATGGCGATGATGCTGGAGATGGCGTTGGTCACACTCATCAGCGGCGTGTGCAGCGCGGGCGTGACGTTCCAGACCACCATGTAGCCGATAAAGCAGGCCAGCACGAAGACCGTGAAGTGGCCCAGGAAGGCCGCAGGCGCGTAGGCACCAATGAACCAGAAGGCCAGTGCGGCCACGGCAAAGATGATGGCCAGGGTCTTGGCGGGCAACGGGCCGCTGCTGCCATGACCATGGCCGCCTTTCTTCTCGGCCACCGGCGCGGCGGCCGGCTTGGGTGCGGGCACCGCAGCGGGCTTGAGCGGCGGAGCCGGCCAGGTGACGGCGCCGTCCTTGATGACCGTCAGACCGCGGATGGCATCGTCTTCCATGTTGACGTTGGCCACGCCGTCCTTGGCCTTGCAGAGCTCTTCGCTCAGGCGGAACAGATTGGTCGCGTACAGGGTGGACGACTGCTTGGCCAGGCGCGAGGCCAGGTCCGTGTAACCGATGATGGTCACGCCATGCTTGACCACGGCCTGGCCCGGCTCGGTCAGCTCGCAGTTGCCGCCCTGCTCGGCGGCCATGTCCACGATCACGCTGCCCGGCTTCATGGACTTGACCATCTCGGCCGTGATCAGCTTCGGAGCCGGCTTGCCCGGGATCAGGGCGGTGGTGATGATGATGTCCACCTCACGCGCCTGCTGCGCGTACATCTCGCGCTGCGCCGCCTGGAAGCCCTCGCTCATGACCTTGGCGTAGCCGCCGCCGCCCGAGCCCTCTTCTTCGTAGTTCACCTTGACGAACTCGCCACCCAGCGAGACGACCTGGTCGGCCACCTCGGCGCGCGTGTCGTTGGCACGCACGATGGCGCCCAGACCCGCGGCCGTACCGATGGCGGCGAGACCAGCCACGCCGGCACCGGCGATGAAGACCTTGGCCGGCGGCACCTTGCCCGCGGCCGTGATCTGGCCGTTGAAGTAGCGGCCGAAGGCATTGGCCGCCTCGATCACGGCACGGTAGCCGCTGACGCCGGCCATGGAGGTCAGCGCGTCCATCTTCTGCGCGCGGCTCAGGGTACGCGGCAGCGCATCCATGGCCAGCACAGTGACCTTGCGGGCGGCCAGGCGCTGCATGAGTTCGGCGTTCTGCGCCGGCCAGATGAAGCCGATGAGGATGCTGCCTTCGCGCATCAGCGCGACCTCGTCGAGGCTCGGCGGACGCACCTTGAACACGATGTCGGACGCGGCCCAGAGCGCCGCAGCGCCGCTGATGACCTCGGCGCCCACGGTGCGGTAAGCCTCGTCACTGAAATTCGCGGCGTCACCGGCGCCGGATTCGACGGCGACCTTGAAACCGAGCTTGATCAGCTTCTCGACCACTTCGGGGACGGTTGCGACCCGCTTTTCGCCCGGGAAAGTCTCCCGGGGCACCCCGATGCGTTGCGCCGGGGCGGCTGTGCCTGCTTGCATGGAAAAATCTCCTGGAGTTTTATGAATCGTCACGCAGGCCCAACCCAAGGGGGTCGCCCGCACGCGGGCTAGCTTACCCGAGAATTACATGCCGCCCAGGCATAAGCTCTATAACTATTTCCCGCCCAATCCATAATCCCGGCCTATGAATACCCGTTGGAAACCCAGCGTCACCGTGGCGGCCATCATCGAGCGCGAGGGCCGCTACCTGCTGGTCGAGGAAGAAACACCCGAAGGGCTCAAGCTCAACAACCCGGCCGGGCACCTGGACCCGGGCGAGTCGCCCGCCGCCGGCTGCGCGCGCGAAGCACTCGAGGAAACCGCCCACCGCTTCACACCGACGCACCTGGTCGGCGTCTACCTCTCGCGCTTCCAGCGCGAGCGGGCCGGAGGCGCCGTCGAGGACATCACCTACCTGCGCTTCGCTTTCGCGGGTGAGCTCGGCGAGCCCGTGCCGGGTCGCCAGCTCGACACCGGCATCGTGCGCACGCTGTGGATGACGCCCGAGGAGATCCGCGCCAGCGCCGCGCGGCATCGCAGCCCCCTGCTGCTGCGCTGCCTCGACGACCATCTGGCCGGCAAGCGCTATCCGCTGGATCTGGTCTACACCGATCCGACGGTGCAGGTCCTGCAACCGGACTGAATCAGCGCGCGAGGTTGCGCAAGGCCTGGCCCGCGCACCAGCGGCCCAGGTTGTCCAGGAACATCGCGGCCACGCGTGCGGCGTTGCCATCGGAATGCCCGGCCGAATGCGGCATGGCGATGACGTTGTGCAGGTCCCAGAGCGGCGAGGCTACGGGCAGGGGCTCGTGCTCGTAGACGTCGAGGAAAGCGCCGCCAAGATGGCCGGCGCGCAGCGCAGCAATCAGATCGGCCTCCACCACCACCTCGCCCCGCGCCACATTGATCAGGCCCGCGCCGCGCGGAAGCGCGGCCAGCGCGCGCGCATCGACCAGGCCGCGCGTCTGCGGCGTCAGCGGGCAGGCCAGCAGCAGCCAGTCGGCGCGCGGCAGCACGGCCGGCAGATCGCCAAAGCCCAAGAACTCGATCCCGTCCTGCGGCGGCATGGCCTGCGTGCGCACCACGACGAGGCGCAAACCCAGCAGGCGCAGAAAGGCGCCGATGCGCTGGCCGATCGGCCCCCAGCCCACGAGCACCGCCGTCTGGCCGCCCAGGTCGCGCGGCAGCGCGCTGCCGATCAGCGGCGCCCAGCGGTGCTCGCGCTGCGCGGCCATGAGCTGCGGAAAGCGCCGCGCCAGCGCCAGCAGGCCGGCCAGCGCGGTCTGGGCCACGACCTCGGCGTTCGCGCCCGAGGAGGTGGTCACGCTCACACCGCGCGCGCGCAGCTCCACATAGATGTCGCGGTCGGCCCCGGCCGAATGGATGTGCACCCAGCGGAGGCCCTGCGAGCGACGCAGTACCTCATAACAGGCCTGCAGCCCTGGCGCGAGCTCGTGCTTGGTTGACAGGCCCGTGACGTCGCGTGAGATGAAGGCGAGGTCGATGTCGCCGCGCGCACCAGCCACGGCCTGCTCGATGGTGACGAGCTCGTGCGCGCGCGCGCCCAGCACCTGCGCAATGGCCGCGCCATGCCGCGCCAGGGCCTGCTGCGAGAGCAGCAGGCGCAAGGGCTGATCGGCAACTTCACTCACTCGGCGCGCGCTCCTGACTCCTGCACGATCAGCTTCCACTTCTCGTACTCGCGCTGCGTGAACTGGCCGAACTGCTCGGGCGTGCCGCCCACCGGGTCGGCGCCCTGGGCAATCATCTGCTGCTCGACCGCCGGCACCTTGATCACCTCGTTGACCGCACGGTTGATCTGGTCGATCACGGCCTGCGGCGTGCCCCTGGGCGCGAAGAAGCCGAACCAGGAACCGGCCTCGAAGCCCGGAAAGCCGGCCGAAGCCACGGTGGGCACGTCCGGCATGGAGCGCGAGCGTTGCAGGCTGCTGACTGCGATGGGCCGCAGCTTGCCCGCCGTGATGTGCGGCATGACCGAGGGGATGGTCGCGAACATGAACTGGATGCGACCGGCCAGCAGGTCGCGCAGCGCGTCCGCACCCTTGTAGGCGATGTGCGTGGCCTCGAAGCCGGCGCGCTTGGCCAGCATGAAGCTGGAGAGATGCGAGGAGGTGCCGATGCCGGTGGAGCCGTAGTTGAGCACGCCCGGGTTGGCCTTGGCGTAGACCAGGAACTCTTCCATGCTGCGCGCGGGCACCGAAGGGTGCACCACCAGCACATTGGGCACATCGGCGATCTGTACCATGGGCACCAGATCCGTCAGCGGGTTGTAGGGCAGCGCGCGGTAGAGCGAGGGATTGACCGCAATGGGGCCGACCGAGTTGACGATCAGGGTGTAGCCGTCGGGTGCGGCACGCACCACGAGCTCGGTGCCGAGGTTGCCACCGGCGCCCGGCTTGTTGTCGATCACGAACTGCTGCTTGAGCTTCTCGCCGAGCTGCTGCGTGACCTGGCGCGCCAGGATGTCGGTGGTGCCGCCGGCCGTGAAGGCCACGACCACGCGCACGGGTTTGGCCGCCGGCCAGGCCAGCTGGGCCTGGGCCGCGGCCGTACCGGCCAGGCCCACGAGCGCGCTTGCGGCGCACAGTTGCAGGAACAGATGTCTCTTCATGGTCGTCTCCTCGGGTGGGCGGCTCTGCGGCCGCTGGGTAAAGAGAGCTGTACGCGGGGCATCCGCGCCGGCTCAGGTCTTGTAGCTCGGGGCCAGGCGGTCCAGCTTGCGCAGCAGGGCGGGCCATTCCATCTGGCCATAGGGCCGGCGCGTACCCGGCTGGTAGTTGTTCCAGGTTTCCTCCAGCACGGCCTGCGGCACCTGTACAAAGGGCGAGTTGCAGGCCATGGCGGCCAGCTGGCTGCGGCAGGACAGTTCCAGCCGGTGCATCCAGTTGAAGGCTTCGCCCACCGTGCGGCCCACGACCAGCGCGCCGTGGTTGCGCAGGATCAGCGCCTCGCCCTGGCCCAGGTCCCGGAGCAGCGAAGCCTGCTCGGCCTCGTCGAGCACCACGCCCTGGTAATCGTGGTAGCCGATCTTGAGGAAGCGCATGGCCGTCTGCGTGAGGGGCAGCAGGCCGCATTCGAGCGCCGACACCGCCATCGAGGCCCAGCTGTGGGTGTGGATCACGCAATCCACCTCGTGGCGCGCGGCATGCACCGCACTGTGGATCACGTAACCGGCCTTGTTGATGCCGTAGTTGAGCTCGCCGAAGTCGGGCTTGGAGAGGACGTTGCCCTCGACGTCGATCTTGATCAGGCTCGAAGCCGTGATCTCCTCGTACATCATGCCGTAGGCATTGATCAGGAAAGCCCCCTCCTCGCCCGGCACGCGCATGGAGATGTGGTTGGCCATCATGTCCGACATGCCGTAGAGATCGACCAGGCGGTAGCAGGCCGCCAGATCCACGCGCGCCTGCCACTCGGCCGGCGTGCAGCGATCCCTCATCGACGCGATCTGCAGGCGTCCGTTCTCGACCATGGTGTGCTCCTCTTCTTGCGTGCGTGTGGTCAGTCGTCACCGAGCTTGAGCCGGCTCGGCAGGCGTTTTTCGATGGCCCACTTGATCAGGGCCGCGCTGCGGAAGATGCCGTGCGCGAACTTGCCGTAGGGCAGGGTCAGAAAGAAAGCCATCACGAATCCGAGGTGCAGGGCCAGCAAGGCCGGCATGACCGCCGTGCCGCGCGCAGCCCAAAGGCCCAGGCCGGTGAGCGACGTGAAAAAGAGCAGGGCGATGAAACCGCGATCCATGGGCTTTTGCGCAGCGTCGCCGTGCTGCGGGTGACGGCGCAGATGCAGGCGCCACAGGCCCGCGGTGCCGACGCACAGCGCCACGCCGCCGACGGCGCCCAGCAGCTTGGGCAGGCTGGGCAGGTCGTAGGGCGCGACCCAGCCGAAGAGGTAGTGGTAGAGCGTGGCCACGCTGGTGGCCGCGAAGCAGAGCAGGAAGCCATAGAAGGTCAGGTGGTGCATCACGCGGCGCTGCTTCGTCCAGGCGTCGTCCTCGTTGTGGCAGCCTTCACCGTGGCCGCCGTCCAGGTACTTGAGGCGCAACACATCGTGCGTGGCCTCGGCCGCCGCGGCCGTGCGTACCGCCGCCACGGCCGGTTCCTCGTACTCCTGCCCTGGCGTCACCTCCCGCCAGAAGCGGCGCACGCCCAGGGCCAGGGCCAGCACGGCGAACAGGAAGATCGGCGCGAACAGGCTCACCAGCAGGTTGTGCGGGAAGATGCCGTAGAAGTCCGTCTGCGGTGGCACGCGCCACAGCGTGTCGCGCAGCCAGAGCGTGAGCAGCATGAAGAAGGCCAGCGCGCCCGACGTGGCCAGCGCCAGCGTGAGGCCGTTACGCTGGTACAGGCGCCCCAGCGCCGGCGGCCAGGCGTAGTCCGTGTAGGTCTGCAGGCGCACCCGGGCCATGGCCTGCGGCACGTTGACCGCGAACTCGTGCGGCGGCGCGTACTGGCAGGCATGCAGGCAGGCGCCGCAGTTGTGGCAGAGATTGGCTAGGTAGTGCACATCGGCCTGCGGAAAAGCCAGGCGGCGCGTCATGGCGGGAAAGACGGCACAGAATCCCTCGCAATAGCGGCAGGCATTGCAGATCTGCAGCTGGCGCGCGACTTCGGCCTCGGCCGTGCCAGGCACCGCCTCGCCGTTGGCCAGGGCCCGCGCCTCGCGGGTCAAACTTTCAAGCTGCTGCACGCTCACGCTCCGTCTTCTTCACTTGCAGGGCGGCACGCGCGGCTTCGGTCCCGGCGATGCGGCCGAAGGCCGTGCCGATGGACATGCCCACGCCGGCCGTGTAGCCCTGGCCCAGCACATTGCCGGCCATCATCTCGCCCGCCACATAGAGGTTGGCGCTGGGTACGCCACCGAAATGCACGGCGGACTGCGCGTTGACCTTAAGGCCCAGGTAAGTGAAGGTGATGCCCGGGCGCAGGGCGTAGCCGTAGTAGGGCCCGGTATCGAGCGGCAGGGCCCAGTGGGTCTTGGCCGGGTGCAGGCCTTCGGTGTGGCAGTCGTCGAGCGCCGTGTGATCGAAGGTCCCGACGCGACAGGCCGCGTTGTAGGCATCGAGCGTGGCCATGAAGGTCTGCTCCGGCAGGCCGAGCTTGCGCGCGAGCTCGGGCAGGCTGTCGGCCTGCACGCCGGGAAAGACCGGCGGCATGAAGCGGCCGATGGCCTTGCTGTCGATGATGGAGTAGCCGATCTGCCCCGGCTGCTGCGCCACCAGCCGGCCCCAGATGGCGTAGCGCTTGGGCCAGAAGTCCTCGCCCTCGTCGTAGAAGCGCTCACCCCGCTGGTTCACCACCACACCCAGCGAGACGCAGTCGATGCGCGTGCAGATGCCTCCGTCGTAGAGCGGCGCGCGCGCATCGATGGCCACGCAATGCGATTGCGTGGGGTCGCCGATCATGTCGGCACCCTGTTCCTGCATGTGCTTGATCAACACGCCCTGGTTGAACTTCGTGCCCCGGATCAGGAAGTTGTCCGCCGGCCATTCGCCGCGCTCGTTCTGCCCCCAGGCCTCGCGCAGCCACGCACGGTTGGACTCGAAGCCCCCCGCGGCCAACACGCAGGCACGCGCCTCGATGCGCTCGCCGTTCACGTACGCGGCCCTGAATTCACCCTTGACGATGTCGAGCCGGTCCACCGGCGCCTCGTAGCGGATCTGCACGCCCAGGCGCTCGGCGCTGCGGTAGTAGGCATTGACCAGGGCCTTGCCACCCCCCATGAAGAAGGCATTGGTGCGCGCCACGTGCAGCGCACCCGACAGCGGCGGCTGGAAGCGCACGCCATGCCGCCGCATCCAGTCGCGGCAGTTGCTCGAGGCGCGGATGGCGATGCGCGCGAGCTTCTCGTCGGTCAGGCCACCCGTGACCTTGAGCAGGTCCTGCCAGAACTCCTCTTCCGGGTAGGCGTCCACCAGCACGTCCTGCGGCGCGTCGTGCATGCAGCGCAGATTGCGTGTGTGGCTGGAATTGCCGCCGCGCCACTCGCGCGGTGCGGCCTCCAGCAGCAGCACGCTGGCGCCGGCCTCGCGGGCCATCAGCGCTGCGCACAGGGCGGCGTTACCGCCGCCGATGACGAGGACATCGATCATGGGAGAAAGGGGCTAGGGTCCGGCACGCAGAGGGCGCCGGTTGATGCAAACAATCCAGGCTCTACCTTAGCGAGCCCCGCACCGGGCCGGCAGAGGCCCCGCAACATGGGGCCATCACTTCCCGTGATACCCGCTCACGCGTCGATCAGCGTCGCGCCCACCCAGCGCCCCGAGCGCACGAGCTCGCGCGCGCAGTCGGCCAGCACCACGCGCGTGGCCAAAGCCGCCGGCGAGAGTTCGTCGTCCGAGAGACTGCACAGCACATTGCGCCGGCGTGCCAACGGATCGGCGAGTTCGGAGAGCGCAAAGCGCTCGGTCGCATCGCGGTAGCGGCTCACGGCGGACCAGGGCTGCAGCGAGCCGCCCAGGCCGGCCTCGACCGCGTCCATGAGCATGGACAGCGAATCGATCTCCGACACCACCGTGGGCTGGATGCGCGCGCGGCTGAACACTGCGTCCAGCGCGCTGCGCAGGCCGTGCCCCCCCGTGGGCATGATCAGCGGCACGCCCTTGAGCGCGGCGGCGCGCACCCGCGCCGGCGGCTCGCCCTTCACGTCGCGCCGCGTGCGGATGTAGTAGAGCCGCTCCTCAAGCAGGGGCATGGTGCTCCAGCGCCGCGCCGGGTCGGTGCTGAAGAGCACGGCCAGGTCGAGCTGGCGCGCGTTGAGCATGGTGCTCACATGGCCCGACATGCTTTCCACCAGGTGCAGGCGCACATCGGGGTAGCGCGCGCGCATGGCACGCAGCAGGGGCAGGCCCAGCACGGCCGCCGTGGTCGGCGCCAGGCCCACGCTGACCGAACCCGAGAGCCGCGCCTGCTGGGCCGCGCGCGCGGCCTGCTCGGCGTGGCGCAGGGTCAGCTGGGCCTCGCGGAAGAAAGCCAGGCCGGCCTCGGTCGGTGTCACGCCCTTGCTGGTGCGCTGCAGCAGCCGGGTGGAGAGCTCGCTTTCGAGCCGGCTGATCTGCTGGCTCAGCGCCGACTGCACCATGTCCAGCTCGAGCGCGGCGCGGCTCATGCTGCCGAGCTCGACCACACGCACGAAATAACGGATCTGTCCGAGTTCCATCAATAACCTGTCTTCTGCCGGCCTCTTGTCCGGCTGGGATAATCGCACACCTATGGGCAAGTCAGGCAAGCAGCGGGTCGTGGTGGGTTTGAGCGGGGGCGTGGACTCCGCGGTCAGCGCGCACCTGCTCAAACAGCAGGGCTACGACGTGGTCGGCATCTTCATGAAGAACTGGGAAGACGACGACGACAGCGAGTACTGCTCCTCCAACATCGACTTCGTGGACGCCGCCGCCGTGGCCGACGTGATCGGCATCGAGATCGAGCACGTCAACTTCGCTGCAGAGTACAAGGACCGCGTCTTCGCCGAGTTCCTGCGCGAGTACCAGGCCGGCCGCACGCCCAACCCCGACATCCTCTGCAACGCCGAGATCAAGTTCAAGGCCTTTCTGGACCACGCCATGCGCCTGGGGGCGGAGAAGATTGCCACGGGTCACTATGCGCGCGTGCGCCTGAACGAACAAACCGGCAAACACGAGCTGCTCAAGGGCCTGGACCCGTCCAAGGACCAGAGCTATTTCCTGCACCGTCTCAACCAGGCGCAGCTCAGCAAGACGCTGTTCCCCGTGGGCGAGTTGCACAAGACCGAGGTGCGCCGCATCGCGGCCGAGATCGGCCTGCCCAATGCCAAGAAGAAGGACAGCACGGGCATCTGCTTCATCGGCGAGCGACCCTTCCGCGAGTTTCTCAACCGCTACATCCAGAAGGAGCCCGGGCCCATCCGCGACGGCACGCCGCCTGCGGGCGACAAGGCCTACGGCCGCGTGATCGGCAACCATGTGGGCCTGAGCTTCTACACCCTGGGCCAGCGCCAGGGCTTGGGCATCGGCGGCATCAAGGCCAAGGGCGCACAGAAGGGCGGCGGCGAGCACGCGCCCTGGTTCGTCGCACGCAAGGACATGGAGAAGAACACGCTGTGGGTGGTGCAGGGCCATGATCATCCGCTGCTGCAGAGCCATGCCTTGCACGCGCTCGACGCGAGCTGGGTAGCCGGCGAACCGCCCGCACCCGGACAGATGGCCGCCAAGTCGCGCTACCGCCAGGCCGATGCCCCCTGTACGCTGGGCGGCATCGCCGGCGCGAGCTTCGACCTGCAGTTTCCCGAGGCCCAGTGGGCCGTGACCCCCGGCCAGTCCGCCGTGCTCTACGACGGCGAGGTCTGCCTGGGCGGTGGCGTGATCGCCGCCGCTTCCTGAACCTGCCTCATGACGATGCGCACCGACACCTTTCTCTACTTCGCCTACGGCTCCAACATGCTCACGCGCCGCCTGCTCGGCCGCGCGCCCTCGGCCCGCACGGTAGGCATCGCGGCGCTGCGCGACCATGCGCTGCGCTGGCACAAGGTCAGCAAGGATGGTTCAGGCAAATGCGACATCGTGACCGCAGCAGGCAGCACGGTCTACGGCGTGCTGTTCGAGATTGCCCTCAGCGACAAGCCCGCGCTCGACACGGCCGAAGGCCTGGGCTGGGGCTACAAGCAGGTGGAGCTCGAGGTGCAGACCGCCAGCGGCCCCGTCCAGGCCCTGAGCTACCAGGGCACCAACATCGACTACGGCACCAAGCCCTACGACTGGTACAAGACCCTGGTGGTGGCCGGCGCACGCGAACACGGCCTGGCGGCGGACTATGTGCAGACGCTGGAAGCCGTGGCCACCGTCGAGGACTGGAACAAGGAACGGGCGGCGGAGAATCTGCGGGCTCTCACTGCACGATGAGGCTTCACCCCATCCGCGCCAGCAAGGTCTCCATGTCCTTGAGCATGGTGGCCAAGCCGGCCTTCTGGGTGTCGTCGGGCGCGAGCTTCTGTTCCAGCTCCTGCTCCATGAAGCAGACCGTCATGCGCAGGTAGGTGCTGTCCAGCGCCTTGCGCACGGCGGCGAACTGCTGGCCGATCTTGAGGCAGTCTTCACCCTCTTCCACCATGCGCTGGATGCCGCGCAGCTGCCCTTCGGCACGGCGCAGGCGGTTGAGGATTTCGGTGCGGGCGCCGGCGTCTTGCAGCACGGTGTTGTCGCACTCGGCGGGCGCGGCGCTGGTTTTCAGAAGTTTCTTGCTGGCAGGGGCCATGCTCGCCTCCTTCACTTGAACTGCGCGCCCGTGCTGTCGTGCACGGTAACTTTCAGAGGAATGCCCTGGGCCACGCTGGCGCCCACGGTACAGAAGGATTCGAACTGAACCAGCACGCGGTCCAGGTGTTCCAGCTGCGCAGCGGGCACGCCGAGCTTGAGGGCCACGTCCAGCCCCAGCACGCGCAGGCGGTTGTCGGCATTGCGGCCGATCTCGGCCGTGACCTCGCAGCTGATGGGCTCGGGTGCCTGCTTGAACTTGCGCAGCGCGAAGAGCAGCGAATCCGACAGGCAGTTGCCCACGGCCGCGGCCAGCAGCTGCACGGGCGTGGGGCCGGCACCCTGGCCCAGCGGCGGGCCCTCGTCGCCCAGCAGGCGGGGCTTGCCCTCGCCGAAATCGATCTCGAACTGGAAATCCTGCTGCTGGCGCAGCAGGACGCGCGGGCGGGGCTCGCTCATGGTGTTCTCCTGGTCAGGGGGATGGCCGCGCGGACTCACGCGCGCGACCCGTGCCCACTAGCTTACTTGGTGGAGCAGGCGCTGCCGCCTTCGGGCACGCCCAGCTTCTTCATCAGAAAGGCCGGCGGGCAGAAGCCCGTGAAGCCCGACTGGAAGAGGTTGAAACCGGCAAAGGCGGTCAGGGCGAGGAACCACTTGCTGACAAAAATCGGGCTACCTTCGACGCCCAGGGCGAGCGAGAGCATCACGACGAAGCCGGCGAAGATGCGGATGTAGCGTTCAACAGTCATTTCAAACTCCTGGTGGTTAGTGAGAGGGGGTTGCGGGAACAGGGGGCAGCGGCGAGCCGTCGTCGGCTTCGTGGCGCTTGCGGAAGAAGGCGTAGTACAGCACCGGGATGACCACCAGCGTGAGCAGGGTGGAAACCAGGATGCCGAAGATCAGCGCGATGGCCAGACCGTTGAAGATCGGGTCGTCGAGGATGAAGAAGGCGCCGATCATGGCGGCCAGGCCGGTGAGGGCGATGGGCTGGGCGCGCACCGCGGCGGACTGCACCACGGCGTCGCGGAACCTCATGCCCTGCGCCACCTGCAGCTCGATGAAGTCCACCAGCAGAATGGAGTTGCGCACGATGATGCCGGCCAGCGCGATCATGCCGATCATGCTGGTGGCGGTGAACTGCGCGCCCAGCAGGGCATGACCCGGCAAGACGCCGATGAGGGTGAGCGGAATCGGCGCCATGATGACCAGCGGCGTGCTGTAGGAGCGGAACTGTGCCACCACCAGCAGGTAGATCAGGATCAGGCCGACGCCATAGGCCGCGCCCATGTCGCGGAAGGTCTCGTAGGTGATCTGCCACTCGCCGTCCCACTTGAGCGCGTACTGGCGCAGGGTCTCCTGCGGCTGGCGGATCCAGTATTCACCGAGCTCGCCCGTGCCTTCCAGGGCCGCGGCCTCCAGCCTGGGGCGGATGGCGAAGAGGCCGTAGAGCGGCGAATCGAGCTGGCCGCCCATGTCACCGTAGACGTAGCTCACGGGCGCGAGGTCCTTGGTGAACAGGGGCTTGTCGATCACGCCGCGCTCCACGCGCACGAGTTCGGACAGAGGCACGAGCTGGCCGTTGGCCGCACGCATGGGCAGGGCCAGCAGCGCGTCCAGGCCGATCTGCTGTTCGCGCGGCAGCTGCAGGCGCACGGGCACCGGGTATTTGGACTGCGCGTCGTGCAGCCAGGCGGCGTCTGCACCCGAGAGCGCGCCCTGCACGGTCTGGGCGATCGCGGCCACGGGGATGCCGAGCGATTCGGCGCGCTGGCGGCGCACGCGCAGCCAGGCGCGCGGCGCGTCTTCCTTGAGCGAGCTGTCGATGGCGGTGATGTCCGGCGTATCGCGGAAGGCCTGGGTCACGCGTGCGGCCAGCTGCTGGCGGCCGGCTTCGTCGGGTCCGTAGATCTCGGCGACCAGCGGGCTCATCACGGGCGGGCCCGGCGGCACTTCCACCACCTTGAGGCGCGCGCCGTGCCTGCGGGCGATGTCTTCGAGCGCGGGACGCAGACGCTGGGCGATGGCGTGGCTCTGCTCCTGGCGCTGCTTCTTGTGCACCAGGTTGACCTGCAGATCGCCCTGTTCGGCCTCGGCGCGCAGATAGTACTGGCGCACCAGGCCGTTGAAGGTGATGGGGCTGGCCGTGCCGGCGTAACCCTGCAGGTCCTGCACCTCGGGCTGCTGGGCCAGGAAGGCGCCGAGCTCATGCAGCGTGGCGGCCGTGTCTTCCAGCGGCGTGCCCGCGGGCATCTCGACCAGCACCTGGAACTCGCTCTTGTTGTCGAAGGGCAGCATCTTGAGCACCACGCCCACGAAGCTTGAAGGCACGAGCGTGAGCCCGGCCGAGAGCAGCAAGGCCCCCAGGATGCCGGCCAGCAGCAACCAGCGGCGGCGTGCGCTCTGCAGGAATGGCGTGAGCAGGCCGGTGAAGGCGCTCTGCAGCTTCGCGCCCATGCCGCCGTGGCCAGCTTGCACCGTGGCGCCATGGGGCTTCATGAGCTTGAGCGCCAGCCAGGGCGTGACCGTGAAGGCGATGGCCAGCGAGATGGCCATGCCCAGGCTGGAGTTGATGGGGATGGGGCTCATGTAGGGGCCCATCAGGCCACTGACGAAAGCCATGGGCAGCAGGGCGGCGATGACGGTCAGCGTGGCCAGGATGGTGGGGCCACCGACCTCGTCCACGGCACGCGGGATGATCTCGCGCAGCGGTGCATCGGGCGTGAGTTGCTGGTGGCGATGGATGTTCTCGACGACCACGATCGCGTCATCGACCAGGATGCCGATGGAGAAGATCAGTGCGAACAGCGAGACGCGGTTGAGCGTGAAGCCCCAGGCCCACGATGCAAACAGCGTGGCGGTGAGCGTAAGGATCACGGCGGCGCCGACGATCACGGCCTCGCGCCGACCCAGGGCCAGGCCCACGAGCAGGATGACCGAGCCGGTGGCAAAGGCCAGCTTGGCGATCAGCTGGTTGGCCTTCTCGGCCGCGGTCTCACCGTAGTTGCGCGTGACCGTGGCTTCGATGTTGGACGGGATGAGGGTGTTGCGCAGGGCCTGCACACGCTCGCTTGCGGCGCGTGCCACGTCCACGGCGTTTTCACCCGGCTTCTTGGTCACGGTCAGCGTGACCGCCGGGTAGACTTGGCCAGCCTGCACACCTGCGTCACCCGGCTGGGCCATGGCCGCGCCTGGCGTAAACCAGACGTAGCGCTGCGGCTGCTGCGCACCCATGTCGATGCGCGCCACTTCACGCAGATAGACCGGCGCGCCCTTGCTGACGCCGACCACGATGCTGCCCACGTCATCGGCCGAGCGCAGGAACTCGCCGGTTTCGACGCTGAGCATCTGCGTGACGCCGCCGTTCCTGGCCTTGCTGTCGAGCACGGCACCCGCGGGCATGCCGAAGTTGGCCGCTGCCAGGGTCTGCTTCAGGGTGAGCACGTCCACACCACGGGCACGCATGCGCGTCGGGTCCAGCGAGACATGCACCGCGCGGCCCGGGCCGCCGAGGGTATCGACCTCGCGTGTACCCGGCACGCGCTTGAGTTCGGTTTCCAGCTCGTGCGCCACACGCTCGAGCTCCTGCGCCGGCGCGCCGTCCTGGCTCCAGAGCGTGACGGCCAGCACCGGCACGTCATCGATACCCTTGGGTTTGACGATGGGCGCCAGGGTGCCGAGGTCACGCGGCAGCCAGTCCTGGTTGGCATTGAGCACGTCGTACAGACGCACCAGGGCCTCGGTGCGCGGCACGCCCACCTGGAACTGCACGGTCAGCACGGCCAGGCCGGGGCGGGCCACGGAGTAGGTGTGTTCGATGCCGGCAATCTGGCTCAGCACCTGCTCGGCCGGTCGCGCCACCATGTTCTGCACATCGGCGCTGCTGGCCCCGGGGAAGGGGATCAGCACATTGGCCATGGTGACATTGATCTGCGGCTCTTCCTCGCGCGGCGTCACCAGCACGGCGAACAGACCCAGCAGCAGCGCCACCAGGGCCAGCAGCGGCGTGAGCGCGTTGGCCTGGAAGGCCGCGGCGATACGGCCCGAGATGCCCATGCGTTCGTGCGTGTTCATGGCGCTCCTCAACGGTTGGCGGCAACCACGGCGCCGGCCAGACCGGCGCGCACGGGGTCGAGCGCCACGCGCTCACCCGCGGCCAGCCCCGCCACGATCTCCACGCCCTGGTCACCGTGGTCAGCACCCAGGCGCACAGCGCGCAGCACGAAGCCACGCTCGCTGGCCACATAGACGGCCGTCAACTCGCCGCGGCGCAGCACGGCCTGGGTCGGCACCACGGTGCGCTGGGCCTGGCCACCGACGAAGCGCACGCGCACCTGTTGGCCGGGCAGCAGTTTCTGTGCGGCGCTCGGCGCGAGATCGAGACGCCAGACCACGGTCTGCGAGACCGGGTCGGCGGCGGGCATGGTGCTGCGCTTGACGGGCTGCACCAAGATGCTGGCGCCGTTGGCTTCGGTCAGCTGCACCTGCACGTCCTGCGCGGCACGCGCACTCTCGGCCTGCGAGGCCGGGATCTGCACCACGGCGCGCAGCGGCTGCGGCGCATAGACCGTGAGCAGGGGCTTGCCCGGCACGGCCAGGTCACCCGCGTCCACATGGGTCTGCAGCACCCAGCCGTCATAGGGCGCGGTCACGCGCGTGTAGCCCTGGCTCAGCGCCGAGGCGCGCGCCCCGGCCGTGGCCTGGCCCTGGCCCGCCTGGGCGGCCTTGTACTGCGTCTCGGCCATGTCCAGCGCGGCCTGGCTCACGAAGCCCTGGGCGCGCAGCTCACGCGTGCGCTCGTAGTGGGCCTTGGCGTTGCGCAGCTCGGCCTCGGCCTGGCTCAGCTGGGCGGCACTGCGCTGCACGCCGACGGTGGTCTCGCTGTCGTCGATGGTGGCCAGCAGCTGGCCCGCCTTGACGGGGTCGCCCATCTTCACCAGCAGCCTGACCACCCGGCCCGAGGCCTGGGCCGCGATGGTGCTCTGCTTGACCGGCTCGATCACGCCGTCGATTTCGTAACCGCTGGACACGGCGCGGGCGCCGATCTGGACGGTGGGCACGGCCACGCCAGTCTGCGCACGCACCAGCACAGGGGCACCGGCCAGCACGGCCAGACTCACGACAAACGCCAGGGTGGGGAGAGATTTCATGGGCAGCTCCATATACTGGCGGTAGTATATATACATACCCCCACCAGTACAAGCCCCGAACATGAAAAACCCCGCCGACCTTGCGGTGGGCGGGGTCCGGAAAGCCGGGATGGCCTGACCTCTAGAACGGAATGTCGTCGTCCATGTCGTCGAAGCCGCTGGAAGCCTTGGCCGGGGCCTGGCGCGGGGCGCTGGCCGCCGGGCGCTGGGCCGGGGCGGCGCTGCGGCGCGGCGCGCCGCCGCCGTCTTCGTCCGGGCCGCCCATGCCTTCGCGGCCGCCGAGCAGCTGCATTTCGGTGGCAATGATGTCCACGGTGTTCTGCTCGTGACCGTCCTTGTTGGTGAACTTGCCGTACTTCAGACGACCTTCCACATAGACCGGACGGCCCTTCTTGAGGTATTCGCCGGCGATCTCGGCCAGACGGTCATAGAAGGTCACACGGTGCCACTGGGTGTCTTCGATCATCTCGCCCGAGTTCTTGTCCTTGCGGCGGCTGGAGGTGGCCACGCTGACGTTGGCCACGGCCTGGCCCGAGGGCAGGTAGCGGATTTCGGGATCACGGCCGCAATTGCCGACCAGGATGACTTTGTTGACGGATGCCATGGGATGTTCCTCCGGAAATTCAGGTGATTATGGGGCCTTGCGCCCGGGCGCGGTCATGGGCCAGGCCAGCAGCAGCCACAGGGCGATGGCGGCCGCGCTGCCGATGAAAAGCGCCTGTACACCGTGGTGCTGGACCAGCCAGCCGCCGGCCGCGCCGCCGGCGAAGAAGCCCAGGGATTGCAGTGTGTTGTAGACGCCCAGCGCCGCGCCGCGGGCCTGGGCCGGGGCGATGCGCGAGACCAGGCTGGGCTGGCTGGCCTCAAGCACGTTGAAACCGCAGAAGAAGGCGAACAGCAGCAAGGCCAGCGAGGCGAGGCCCGGCACCTCGGCCACCACGTAGAGCCCGAGCTGGACCAGACCGATCAGGGCGATGGCGCCCAGGAAAACGGCACGCAGGTGGCCGCGCTTTTCCAGCGGGAACAGCGTGCCGCCCATGACCACGAAGGACGCCAGAACCGCCGGCAGATAGACCCACCAGTGGTGGTCCTTGTCCAGTCCCGCCTGCACCAGCAGGGCCGGGACAGCCACCCACATGGCCAGCTGCACGGCGTGCAGGATGAAGACGCCGGCGTCCAGGCGCAGCAGGCCGGGGTGCCGCAGCACCTCCGAGAGCTTGCCGCGTGGCAGGTCCTTGTGCTGCGCCGGCTCGGCCGGCACCCACCAGTGCACCACGGCAATGCCGATCAGGGCCAGTACCCCGGTGAGAGCGAACAGGCCCGCCAGCCGGATCTCGGCCACCAGCAGGGGCGCCAGCAAAAGTGACAGTGCGAACATCAGGCCGATGCTGGCGCCGACCAGGGCCATGGCCTTGGTGCGGACCTCGTCGCGCGTCTGGTCGGCCAGCAGGGCCGTGACGGCGGCGGAGACCGCGCCCGCGCCCTGCAGCGCGCGGCCGACCATCAGCCAGGTCAGGCTCTGCGCCGGGGCCGCCATGAAGCTGCCCGCGGCAAAGACCAGCAGGCCGAGGATGATGATGCGCTTGCGGCCGTAGCGGTCCGAGGCCATGCCCAGGGGAATCTGCAGCAGGGCCTGGGTCAGGCCGTAGATGCCCATGGCCAGACCGACCAGGGCGGCGTCCTGCCCGCCGGGGTAGCGCGCGGCTTCGAGGGCGAAGACCGGCAGCACGAGGAAGAGCCCCAGCATGCGCAGGGCAAAGATGGAGGCCAGGGAGGCGCTGGAACGCCGTTCGGCCGGCGTCATGCTGTACGCGGACCCGGCAGAAGCGGCGGAAACGGTGGTGGTGGACACGGAAGGCTGCTGGAGGAACGGGGCCGACGCGCGGGGCGAGGCCGAGGGCGTGATTGTCCCTCATCCGGCGGGGCGAGCCGGTCCCCCGGCCCGGGCGGCCGGCTTTCTCTATCATGGAGGGTTTTCCGCAGCAGCCCCAACCTTGAACTCCCCCACCGACGGCCCCATCCACACCGCCCACCTCGCCGAGGAGGGCCAGGGTCGCTACCTGGCCCAGGCCCTGCAGCAGCAGGCCATCCACATCCGGGGTGCGCGCACCCACAACCTCAAGAATGTGGACCTGGACATCCCGCGCAACCAGCTGGTGGTGATCACCGGCCTCAGCGGCTCGGGCAAGTCCAGCCTGGCTTTCGACACCCTCTACGCCGAGGGCCAGCGCCGCTACGTGGAAAGCCTGTCGACCTACGCGCGCCAGTTCCTGCAGCTGATGGACAAGCCGGACGTGGACCTGATCGAAGGCCTGTCGCCCGCCATCAGCATCGAGCAGAAGGCCACGAGCCACAACCCGCGCTCCACCGTGGGCACGGTGACCGAGATCCACGACTACCTGCGCCTGCTGCACGCGCGCGGGCACGCCGCACTGCCCCGACCACAACCTGCCCCTGCAAGCCCAGACCGTGAGCCAGATGGTGGACGCGGTGCTGGCCCTGCCCGCCGAGACACGCCTGATGATCGTGGCGCCGCTGGCACGACAGAAGAAGGGCGAGTTCACGGAGGTCTTCGAGGCCATGCAGGCCCAGGGCTATGTGCGCTTTCGCATCGACGGCCAGCTCTGCGACTTCAACGAACTGCCCACGCTCAAGAAGACCGAGAAGCATGACATCGACGTGGTGATCGACCGCCTGCGTGTGCGCAGCGGTGACGCGACCGAGCAGGCCGCGCTGCGCCAGCGCCTGGCCGAGAGCTTCGAGGCCGCGCTGCGCCTGGCCGAGGGCCGTGCCATTGCAGTGGAGCACGGCAGCGGCACCGAGCACATGTTCAACGCGCGTTACGCCTGCCCGCTGTGCCATTACTCCATCAGCGAACTCGAACCGCGGCTCTTCTCCTTCAACTCGCCGCAGGGCGCCTGCCCGAGCTGTGACGGCATCGGCCAGCAGGAGTTCTTCGACCCCGCGCGCGTGGTGGCCTTCCCCTCGCTGAGCCTGGCTGGCGGCGCCATCAAGGGCTGGGACCGGCGCAACGGCTACTACTTCGCCATGCTCGAGAGCCTGGCCAAACATTACAAGTTCGACATCGAAACGCCCTTCGAAGAGCTGCCGCTGCCCGTGCAGGAGGTCATCTTGCACGGCTCGGGCGAGGAGGAGATCAAGTTCAGCTATGTGATGGACTCGGGCGCGAGCAAGGGCCGCAAGGTCAGCAAGACCCACACCTTCGAGGGCATCATCCCCAATATGACGCGGCGCTACCGCGAGACGGATTCGGCCCTGGTGCGGGAGGACCTGGCGCGCCTGCGCGGCACCCAGCCCTGCCCCGCCTGCCACGGCACGCGGCTGCGGCCCGAGGCGCGGTTCGTGAAGATCGGCGAGGGCACGCAGTCGCGTGCGATCTACGAGGTCAGCCACCTGACGCTGCGTGAATGCCACGACTACTTTGGTTCTCTGCAGCTGCAGGGTGCCAAGGCCGAGATCGCCGACAAGGTGGTGCGCGAGATCCGCCTGCGCCTGAAGTTCCTCAACGACGTGGGCCTGAACTACCTGAGCCTGGACCGCAGCGCCGAGACGCTGTCGGGCGGTGAGGCGCAGCGCATCCGCCTGGCCAGCCAGATCGGCAGCGGCCTGACGGGTGTGATGTACGTGCTGGACGAGCCCAGCATCGGTCTGCACCAGCGCGACAACGACTGCCTGATCGACACCCTCAAGCATCTGCGCGACATCGGCAACAGCGTGCTCGTGGTGGAACACGACGAGGACATGATGCGCGCGGCCGACCACCTGATCGACATGGGGCCGGGCGCCGGCGTGCATGGCGGCCGCATCGTGGCCCAGGGCACGTACGACGACGTCAAGGCTCACCCGGACTCACTCACCGGCCAGTACCTCGCGCGCACCTTGCAGATTGCCGTGCCCAGGCGCCGCACGCCCTGGCTGCCGCTGCGTGCCGACCTGACGGATGCGCCGTTCAAGAAAGCCGTGGCCCAGGACGAGCGCGCGACCTTCCAGCGCCTGCAGATCCTGGGCGCCACGGGCAACAACCTCAAGAATGTGGACGTCGATGTGCCCGTGGGCCTGTTCACCTGTGTGACCGGCGTCTCCGGCTCGGGCAAGTCCACCCTGGTCAACGACACCCTGTACCGCGCCGCGGCGCGTGCCATCTACCGCGCACACGACGAGCCGGCGCCCGTACAGTCCATAGAGGGCCTGGAGCATTTCGACAAGGTCATCAACGTGGACCAGTCACCCATCGGCCGTACGCCACGCTCCAACCCCGCCACCTACACCGGCCTCTTCACCGCCATCCGCGAGCTCATGGCCGAGGTGCCGATGGCGCGCGAGCGGGGCTACGGCCCGGGGCGCTTTTCCTTCAACGTGGCCGGCGGTCGTTGCGAAGCCTGCCAGGGCGACGGCATGGTCAAGGTGGAGATGCACTTCCTGCCCGATGTCTACGTGCCCTGCGACGTCTGCCACGGCGCACGCTACAACCGCGAGACCCTGGAGGTGCAGTACAAGGGCAGGAACATCGCCCAGGTGCTGGATTTGACGGTGGAAGCCGCGCACGAATTCTTCAAGGCCGTGCCGGCCATCGCGCGCAAGCTCCAGACCCTGCTGGACGTGGGCCTGAGCTATGTGAAGCTGGGCCAGAGCGCCACCACGCTCTCGGGCGGCGAGGCGCAGCGCGTGAAGCTGGCGCTGGAGCTGTCCAAGCGCGACACGGGGCGCACGCTCTACATCCTGGACGAGCCGACGACAGGCCTGCATTTCGCCGACATCGACCTGCTGCTCAAGGTGTTGCACCAGCTGCGTGACGCCGGCAACACCATCGTAGTCATCGAACACAACCTGGACGTCATCAAGACGGCGGACTGGCTGATCGACATGGGCCCGGAAGGCGGCGCCGGTGGCGGCACCGTGGTGGGCGTGGGCACGCCCGAGGAACTGGCCGCAAACCCGGCCAGTCACACGGGGCGCTATCTCAAGCCACTGCTCTGAGCAGCAGCGGCTTCAGCGCTGCAGGTCTTCGATCGCGTCGATGACGATGCTGGTACCGACGGCGATCAGCAGGATGTCCTGCGCCACGCGCACGAATTCGTGGCCCGCGGGCGGCGTGCCCAGGCGGATGCGGATGTCGGCCTCGACAGGGCGATAGCTGATATCGCGCGGCAGGGGCTGGCCCAGCTTCCATTTCTTGGCCTGTCCGGGCGGCTGGCAACCGTTGCCCTTCTTGGCCAGGCCTGGCGGGCAGTGTGCGCGCGGTGGCTGGCCGTAGTAGCCATAGACGTCGGCACGCTGACGCTCACCGAAGTAGCCGCCGATCTGCACCTGCACGCTGCCGCCACCGCGTCGGTCATCATCGCGCCCGCGCCGGTCGTCGTCGCGACGACCGCCACGGCGGTCATCATCTCGGTCGCCACGCTTGTCGTCCTTGCGATCGGCGCGACGGTCATCCGGCCGCTCGCTGCGTGCACCGTCGCGTCCCATGCTGCCGCCATTCGGCGCTTCGGCCACCACGGAGCAGCCACTCATGAGCAAGACGCCGCTGACAAGACATAGCGGGATGAGCTTGGACAGTTTCTTCATACGGATCTCCTGGCCCGCCCGACCGCGGGCGGCACTGGGGGTATTGTGCTTTCTTCGTTGCGCGCCGCAAGCCCGCGCTACGTCTGGTTTCAACTCCGCGCAGCCTGGAGCTGAGCGCGCGTCTGCTCGGCCACGCGGCGGGCAGCGGCCGCAAAGTCTGGGCCCGCCGAGGCATAGAGCACGGCCCGCGAGGAGTTGACGATGATGGGCGCACCCGGTCGCCAGCCGGCCTTGACGGTGGCCACGGCGTCGCCGCCCTGGGCGCCCACGCCGGGAATCAGCAGCGGCAGGGTGGGCGCAACGGCGCGCACGCGTTCGATCTCGGCAGGGTAGGTGGCGCCGACCACCAGGCCCAGCTGGCCGTTGCGGTTCCACGGTCCCTGCGCCTGGCGCGCGATATGTTCGTAGAGCAGGGGCTCGCCCGCGATACCGGCCAGGCGCTGCGCCTGCAGATCGTCACCCCCGGGGTTGGAGGTGCGGCAGAGCAGAAAGGCGCCCTTGCCCTGATATTTCAGATAGGGCTCGATGGAATCGAAACCCATGAAAGGCGAGAGCGTCACCGCGTCCGCGTCATAGCGCTCGAAGGCCTCACGGGCATACTGCTCGGCGGTGCTGCCGATGTCGCCGCGCTTGGCGTCGAGGATCACGGGCACGCCAGGCGAGACCTGACGCATGTGCGCGACCAGCTTTTCGAGCTGCGCCTCGGCGCGGTGCGACGCGAAATAGGCGATCTGCGGCTTCCAGGCGATCACAAGATCTGCCGTGGCCTCGACGATGGCGGCGCAGAAGTCGTAGATCTTCGAGGCATCGCCCTGGAGTGCACCGGGAAACCGGGCCGGGTCCGGGTCCAGGCCCACGCAGAGCATGGAGTTGTTTTGGCGCTCGGCCGCGCTCAGCATCTCGAGGAAGGTCATGGCCGCTATTGTAAGAAGGGCCGCATCTGCGGCCCTTCCCTGCTGGACGTTCCCGACTCAGAGGTCGAGCACCAGCTGCGGCGTCTTGCTGCGCGAGCAGCAGGGCGTGAACTGGTCGTTGGCGGCCTGCTCCTCGGGGGTGAGGTAGCTGTCCTTGTGGTCGGGCACGCCCTCGAGCACGCGCGTGAGACAGGTACCGCAGACGCCCTGCTCGCAGGAGATCATGATGTCCACGCCTGCTGCGGCCAGGGCCTGCACCACGGTCTGGTCCTTGGGCACCATGACGATGCGGCCCGAGCTTGCGAGCTTGATCTCGAAGCTCGCGTCGCTGTCGGACTTTGCGACTTCGGCGCCGAAGAATTCGTAGTGGATCTGCGCCTCGGGCCAGCCCGCGGCGCGCGCCGTATTGAGCACGGCGTCCATGAAGCCCTTGGGGCCGCAGACGTAGAGGTGGGTCCCGGCCTCGGGCTGGCTCAGCAGTGCCTGCAGGTCCAGCTTCTGCGCCGCGTCGCCGTTGTCGTAATGGAACTGCACCCGCGCCGCGAAGGCCGAGGCCGCGATGCGCTGGCGGAAGGCCGTGCGTTCGGGCGCGCGCGTGGCGTAGTGCATGGCGAAATCCCCGCCCGTGTTGGCCAGACGCTCGGCCATGCACAGGATGGGCGTGACGCCAATGCCGCCGGCCAGCAGCAGGTGCTTCTTCGCCTCATGCGCCAGGCCGAAGTGGTTGCGCGGCGCGCTGATGGTCAGCACGTCGCCCTCCTTCAACAGATCATGCACGGCGGCCGAGCCACCGCGCGAGGCCGCGTCGCGCAACACACCAATCTGGTAGCGGTGCGTTTCCTGGGGATCGTTGCACAGCGAGTACTGGCGCGTGAAGCCGTTCGGGATCTGCACATCGATGTGCGAGCCGGCCGAAAAGGCCGGCAGCGCGGAGCCATCCGCCGCCACGAGTTCGAGCGTGACGATGTCCTGCGCCTCGGCGGCCTTGCGCGCCACGCGCACCTGCAGGGTCGGCGCCGTGCTCATGCGGCCACCGGTGCCGTCGCGGGTTGTGCGGCAGGCTGGCCTGCGCGCTCGGCGGCGATGATGCGGTCGATGATCTTGCGGGACTGCACACCACCGGCATCGATGTTGAGCATGAGCAGCTGGCGGTCCGGCCAGGTCAACAGGTTCTTCTGCTGGCGCTCCAGCATCTCCAGATCCTCGGCAAAGATCTTGCCCTGGCCTTCGCGGATGGTGGCGGTCAGCGCCTTGTCCTTCGGATTGAACTTGCGCGCCATGCCCCAGAAGTAGTGGATGGAGGTTTCGGTCTCGGGGGTGATGAAGTCCACCACCACACTGTAGGCCTTCTTGTCGTTGGGTGCGTCGTAGCCGCCGTGACCCTGCAGCGCCACGCCGACCTCGATCATCACGTGGCTGGGCGGCGTGAAGCGGCAGATCTGCCAGCGGTCCACCAGCTGGTCATCCGGCAGGTTGTTGCCGCGCAGCGCGGCTTTCCAGAAGGGCGGTGGCTCGATGCCGTTCATGAAGCGGCTGGTCACGACTTCGTCGCCGTTGACCGTGGTCTTGCAGGGCGTCTCGTCGATCTCCTTCTGACCGATGGAGGTACTGTGCACATAGGTCTCGTGCGTGAGGTCCATCAGGTTGTCGATCATCAGGCGGTAATCGCAGGCGATGTGGTACAGACCGCCGCCGTAGGCCCACTCCGGGTTGTCGTACCACGCCAGGACCGGGATCTTGCTCTCGTCGGCCTGGGCGGCATCGCCTGGCCAGACCCAGATGAAGCCGTAGCGCTCGACCACGGGATAGGCCTGGATGGCCGGAAAACCGCGCACGCGCTGGCCCGGCATGTGGACGGTCTTGCCGTCGCAGCCCATTTCCAGGCCGTGATAGCCGCAGACCAGCTTGCCCTCGCAGACATAGCCCAGGGACAGGGGCGCGCCGCGGTGGGGGCAGAAGTCCTGCACGGCCGCCACCTTGTTCTCCAGGCCCCGGTAGAAGACGATGCGCTCGTTGCAGATGGTGCGCCCCAGGGGCTTCTCGTCAATCTCGTTGGACGTGGCGGCCACGTACCAGGTGTTTTTCGGGAACATGGGCTGGCTCCTCATGAGGGTTGAACAATAGTTCGCGGCGTGATCCCTGACCATTCATTCCGCATACTGAATGACGTTCATTGTACTGAATGAAACCATCCGAACCAAGGGCAGAAAATCCGTAGAAACCCTAGTCCCGACGAACCGCTAGTCCTTGGCGGCCGCCCGCCCCTTGCGTATCTCCAGCGGATTCTGGCTGTCGTACAGGTGCACGAACTTGCGCAGCAGGCGCATGAACTCCTGCTGTTCAGCGGGTTCCAGGCTGCTCATCATCTGATCGTAGTGATCGCTCACACCCGGCAAAAGCTCTGCCAGAACCTCTTCGCCCTCGGGGGTCAGGCTCAGACTGCGCTGGCGGCGCGGCAGCACCTCGCGCAGGATCCAACCCTTGGTCTCCAGCCGTGCGGCGATGTCGGCCGTGGTCGAGGTATCGAGCGCAATCTTCTCGGCCAGCGTGACCTGGTCGATGCCCGGGGTCTCCTGCAGGGTGCGCAGGATGGCGTACTGGATGGGCGTGACGTGGCGGCCATGCACCTCGTGAAAGGTCGAAACCGCGATCTGCTGGGCGCGGCGGATCAGGTGGCCAGGCTCGTCGTGGAGTTTGATCGACGCGGAAACGTCGGCGGTCGGGGTGGTCATGGCAGAAAAAACAAAGTGCGGTCGTGAAGTCGGATTGTGCTTCAAGCGGAACCAATTCCGACAAAGTCCGGGCCGCCGTACTCCTGCAGAACACGGTAACGGGCTTCGGGTTGGCCCGTGGATTCCATCAGCACATAGGAGCGCACAGGCCAGTCACAGGCCGGGGCGGCTCCGAATTGCGCCTGGGCGGCACGGCGCGCCAGGGTCAGGTGCGGATGGTAGGACCGCGCATCGGTGCGCAGACCCAGCCCACGCAGGCGCGAGCCGAGCGCATCGTGCAGCGCCCGCAGGGCCGGCGGCAAGCTACGGGGTAGGAGCACCGCCAGGCCATGCGGCCAGGCCGCGGGCTCCCCCAGATGCAGGGTGAAGGGTGTCAGGGACAGCGCCAGCCCCGCACGCAGCGCCGGCAGCCGATCGTGCGGCACGGCACCGATGAAGTGCAGGGTCAGATGCCAGTCGGCCGGCGCATAGACCGTCGCCCCGGCAGGCCAGCGACAGGCCGCGACATGGTCGGCCAGCGCCGCGCGCACCGCGGCCGGGGGCAGCAGGGCCAGAAAAAGCCGCGCTGTCCCGTCACTGCTCATCCTTTGCCCTCACGACCCCTTTGTCAGCGCGGCTCGCTGAGCTGGCCCTGCTGCGGCACGGGCGGTGCCAGTGGCCCGGCCGGCTGCGGTGCCTCACGCACCTCGCGGATGCCACTGACGAAATACTCGGTTTCACCGAAACAGGTGGTGGGAATGAACTTGTGCTGCTGGTAATGCAGCACTACGCGCTTGCCGGCCAGCGCGTTGATCTGCTGCACGACGAGCTCGTCGCGCACGGTGAACTCGAATTTCTCGGGGATGGCACCGGGCATGGTGACCATGGCGATCTCGCCCTCCCAGGTCTTGCACAGCCAGCCCTTCTTCGACAGCTTCTGCACATAGCCGGCGCGCTCGCCCTCGGCATAGCTCCAGCTCAGTGAAAACCAGGTCCAGCCCGCCGCCAGCAGCACGGCGAGAACCAGCAGGATCAGCAAGGCGCGCGCAAAGATCTTCATGGTGGCTCCCTCGATGTGATGTGACGGGCTCAGGCGGGTACGCGCTGCATCAGCCCGCGCGCCAGACACAGGTCGGCCCAGGCCTTGGCCTTGTCCTGCGGTGTGCGCAGCAGATAGGCCGGGTGGTAGCTCACAACCACCGGCACGCCCTCGTACTGGTGCACCTGGCCGCGCAGGCGGCCCAGCGGCATCGTCGCGACATCCGGCACGCTGTGCTGCAGCAGGGACTGCGCGGCAAAACGTCCCAAGGCCAAGATGACCTGCGGCTGCAGCAGCGCCACCTGACGGCGCAGATAGGGCTCGCACTGCAGCACCTCTTCGGGCTGCGGGTTGCGGTTGCCTGGCGGCCGGCACTTGAGCACATTGGCGATGTAGGCCGCCTGCGCGCCCTCGCCGGCACGGCTCAGGCCCAGGGCCTTGAGCATGTTGTCCAGCAGCGCCCCGGCCTGGCCCACAAAGGGCTCGCCCTGCAGATCCTCGTTCTCGCCCGGCGCTTCTCCCACGATGAGCCAGCGCGCCTGGCGGCTGCCCACACCGAACACCGTGTTCTTGCGGCTCCTGCACAGCCCGCAGGCCTGGCAGGAGGCCACCGCCTGCTCCAGCGCGTCCCAGTCCATGCCCGCGATCTCGCCTACCGGAGCGCGTGCCATTGCGGGTGCGGCCACCCGAACAGGTGCCGTAACACCTGTGGCCGGGCGCGCCACGGCCACAGCGGCCGCCGCGAAGGCGGCCTCCCCCCCTCGAGGTGGGCCGGGGGGGGCATCATCCAACGCGACCGTAGGGAGTGAAGGTCCAAAGACCTTCACTCCCATCTCTTCCAGCATGGCGCGCTGCCGCGTATCGAGTTCCATGCCCCGATTCTCACAGACGCAGGCTCATGACCACGGCGTCCTCCCGTTGGCCCTGACCAGCCGGGTAATAGTTCTTGCGCAGGCCAACGCGGCGGTAGCCATGCGCCTCGTAGATGGCAATGGCGCGCGTGTTGCTGACACGCACCTCCAGCCAGAGCCATTGCGCACCCAAGCTGCGCGCCCAGAGGGCCAGCGCGTCCAGCATGACGCGCCCCCAGCCCTGGCGCTGGTAATCGGGCGAGACCGTGATGTTGAGCAGGTGGACCTCGTCCACGCCCTGCATGGCCACGTAGTAGCCCAGCAGCTCCTCGCCCGCGAGCAACACGCGCGCGTGGTAACCAGACTTCAGTGCATCCAGGAAGTTGCCACGGGTCCAGGGATGGGGGTAGGCGCGCTGCTCGACCTGCAGGACCTGTTCGAGCCGTGTTGCTTCGAGCGGCTCCAGGCGGGCTTCAACGGGTCTGAGGACAGCGCTCATGGGCGGGACGTCAGTGCCTTGGCGGCGGCACGCTCTTCGGTGGTCAGGGCCACTTTATCGCGGATGTAGAGCGGCAGGGCCAGCTCCGCAGTCACGGCGTTGCCCGCCGCCAACAAGGCCGGCGCCAGACGCAGCATGGCCGCTGCCGTGGGCAGGGCCTGCCAGCAGGGCATCGTGGCCGGCATCGGCAGGCGCTCGCCGTATTCGGCAAACACGTTGCCGGCCAATGCCTCGATGTCCTGCGCCTCGATCTGTTCGGGCTTGCAGAGGCGGACCTCGCCCTGCGCTTGCCAGCGACCATCGGCGTACTCATAGGGCGCGGCATACAGCTCGTCCATGCGGGCGTCGAGCAGGGCCAACACGCGCAGGCTGGCGGCCTGCGGTGCCTGCTGCAGGCGCGCCTCCTCGGCCACGGCCAACAGCGTGTCCACGGGCAGCAAGGGCACACCTGCCCCGAAGCCCAGACCCTGGGCGACGGCGCAGGCCGTGCGTAGGCCGGTGAAGGAACCCGGGCCGCGACCGAAAGCGATCGCATTGAGCTGCTCGAACGCCAGGTCGGCCTCGGCCATCAAGGTCTCGATGGCCGGGATCAGCGCACTCGAGGCCTGGGCACCGCCCGCGCCCGTGTGCTGCCAGACCCGCGCCTCACCGTCGACCGGACGCGTGACGGCGATGGAGATCAGCTCGGTGCTTGTATCGAAAGCCAGCAGCTTCATGCCGTCTTCCTCACACCGAAGGTGATGCCCACGGTCACAAGCACCAGACCCGCCAGCAGGTTCCAGTACAGCGGTTCACCGAGGAAGATCACCGCCCCCAGCGCCGAGAGTCCGGGTACGAGCGCCGTGATCATGGTCGAGCGCACGGGGCCGAAGTATTCGATCATGCGAACGAAGGTCATACCCGAGATCACCACGGAGCCCAGGCCCTGGAAAGCAAACTGGAACAGCAGCTCGGACCAGGGTGCGCTCGCCAGATGGCTCTGGATCACGCCCAGGCCCAGCAGCAGGGCATAGAAAGGCAGGTAGCTGAAGAGCGCGAACACGGTGATGGCCGTGGTCGCACGAACCGCATCAAGGCCATGGCGGCGCGCCAGCACGCTGTAGCTGGCCCAGCTGAAGGCCGCGCACATGAAGAGCAGGTCGCCCTTCCAGACCTCGCCGCCGTCGAAGGCCTGCAGCAGGCTCGCGCCCCCCACGAGCAGATCGCCGCCGACGATGCAGGCCAGACCGATCATGCGCGCGGGCGTGATGCGCGTGCCCAGCACCAGCAGGGCCAGCAGGGTGGTCCACAGCGGCAGGCTGCCGGGCATGAGCACCGAGGCGTGCGCGGCCGGGGCGTAGAAGAAACCGGCGTAGGCCAGCAGCGCGTAGCCGAAGCCGCCGAACAGGCCGCAGAGCGCCGTGACCCTGAGGCCCAGCGGCGAGAGGCCGAAGAAGGATGAGGCCGTCGCCAGCCCTGCAGCGCGGTCACGCCGCACCAGCCACCAGCCCAGAGGCAACAGCACGACGCTGGCGCCGACGATGCGCGCGAAAGCGATGTCATAAGGCGTGAGCGAGCCCTGGGCCGAGGCACGGGCGATGACGATGAAAGCGGTCCAGATGCCGACGGTGATGACGGCAGCCGCGATGCCGATGGCGCGCGGTGACAGCCCCTTGAAGAAATGCATGCCCGCATTATCCGTGGCCAGGGTTAGACTCGCCCGCATGCCTGCGCTGCGCCCTGTCCTGCTCCTCGTTCTCCTGCTGTCCGGCCTGACCGCCACCGCCCGTGACGCCTTGCCCCCTGCGGTGGCCCAGGCGCTGGCGCGAGCCCGCGTGCCGGCCGAGGCCGTGAGCATCGTGGTCGAGGAAGCGGGCAGTCCGGGTCGCGCCCTGTTGAGCCATCGCGCGGGGTCGCCCATGAATCCGGCCTCGGTGATGAAGCTCGTGACCACGCTGGCCGGGCTCGAGGCCCTGGGGCCCACCTGGACCTGGAAGACGCCGGTCTATATCGAGGGCACGGCGCGCGAGGGCACGCTCTATGGCAATGTCTACATCCAGGGCCAGGGCGACCCCAAGCTGGTGGCCGAGCGGCTCTGGCTGCTGCTGCGCCGCGTGCAGGGCCTGGACATCCGCAACATCGCGGGCGACATCGTGCTCGACCGCAGCGCCTTCGAGGTGCCGGCCGTCGACCCGGGCGAGTTCGATGGCGAGCCGCTGCGGCCCTATAACGCCGCGCCCGACGCCCTGCTGTTGAACTTCAAGTCCGTGCTCATGACCTTCGTGCCGGACCGCGGCGCGAACGCGGCGCACGTGCACGTCGAGCCCCCGCTGGCAGGTGTGGCCTGGCCCACGCATGTGCCGCTACGCGAGACCGAGTGCAACGACTACCGCGGTGCCTTGCGTGCCGATTTCTCCGACCCGCTGCGTCCGCGCTTCGCCGGTCGCTATCCCGCTGCCTGCGGCGAGAAGGTCTGGCCCCTGGCCTGGGCCGATCCGGTGAGCTACGGCCCGCGCGCCATCGAGGGCATGTGGCGGGCCATCGGCGGCCAGCTGCAGGGCCGGGTGCGCGAGGGTCGGGTGCCCGAAGGCCTGAGCCCGGCCTTCGCACTGGAATCGCCGCCACTGGCGGAGCTGGTACGCGACATCAACAAGTACAGCAACAACGTGATGACGCAGCAGCTCTTCCTGACGCTGAGCCTGCAGCAGCAGGGCCAGGGCACGGTGGCTGCCTCGCGCGAGCTGTTGCGCGCCTGGTGGCGCGAGCGCTTCGGCGCCGGCGAGGAGCCGCTGATCAGCAATGGCGCGGGCCTGTCGCGTGAGGACCGCATCAGCGCCGCCGCACTGGCCCGCCTGCTGCAGTACGCCTGGACCTCGCCGCTGATGCCCGAGCTCATGAGCTCGCTGCCCATCGGCGGACTGGACGGCACCCTGCGCCCCAGCCGCTGGCGTGCCGAGGGCAGCGCCCATCTCAAGACCGGCAGCCTGCGCGATGTCGCCGCCATCGCCGGTTATGTGCACAGCCCCGACGGCCGGCGCTATGTGCTGGTGGCCGTGGTCAACCACCCGAACGCCAACGCCGTACGACCGGCCCTGGAGGCGCTGGTCGAATGGACAGCCCGGCAAGGCGGCGCGAAAGTCTCGCGCAAGACCCGCTGAAGTCCGTCCACACCATGAACGAAATCATCGGCTACCTCGCCGCCAGCCTGACCACGCTGAGCTTCCTGCCGCAGGCCCTGCACACCTTTCGCACGCGCGATGTCGGCGGCATCTCCCTGGGCATGTACGCCACCTTCGCCACCGGCGTGGCGCTGTGGCTGGTCTACGGCATCCTGATCGCCGCCTGGCCCATCGTGGCCGCCAATGCCATCACGCTGCTGCTGGCCCTGGCCATTCTGGTGATGAAGCTGCGGTACGGGCGCAAACCTTAGCTCGCGGCTGCGCGCTGCAGGCGATCGCGCACGCCTTCCCAGTCGGCACCCGGGGGCGGCTGCTCGACCCAGATCAGTTGCACGCCCTGGGCATCGAAGTCACGCAAGGCGGCGAACAGCTGCTGCGCCGCTGCCGCGGCGTCGTCGGGCATGCGCCGGTAGAGCAGCCGGTTCGAGGGCAAGCGCAGGATACGACGGGCATAGATGGCAATGGTGGCCTGACCATTGTCCAGCCCTGCGCCCAGCACATCGAGAGCCGTCTGCAGGGCCTGGCCGTCCATGAGCCGCACCTTGGCCCGGGGCGCGTAGTGCGCCTCCAGCGTGCCCGAGGCACGCGGGGCCGGCGTGGCGAGTTCGTCCTTGTCGCGCAGGCGCTGGCCGGCGACGGACTCGATCTGCTCGCGCGTGATGCGGCCCGGGCGCAGCAGCACGGGCGCACCGCGCGTGCAGTCGACGATGGTCGACTCGATGCCGACCTCGCAGGCACCGCCGTCGAGGATCAGCAGGTCCGCGCCGAACTCACCCTGCACATGGGCGGCGGTGGTCGGGCTCACGCGGCCGAACTGGTTGGCGCTGGGCGCCGCCACGCCGTGCACACCGCGTTCGCGCGCGGCCAGCAGCAGGGCATGGGCCACGGGGTGGGAGGGACAGCGCAGGCCGATCGAGTCCTGGCCGCCGGTTGCGGCCGCGGCCACACCGGGGCGGCGCGGCAGGATCAGGGTCAGCGGACCGGGCCAGAAACGCTGCAGCAGCGCGCGCGCGAAATCCGGCACCTCCTGCGCATAGTGATCGACGCCCTGGGCGTCGGCCACATGCACGATGAGCGGATGATCGCTGGGCCGGCCCTTGGCGGTGAAGATCTGCGCGACGGCGGTGTCCTGGTCGGCATCGGCCGCGAGACCATAGACCGTTTCGGTCGGCAGGCCCAGCAGCTCACCCGCTCGCAGCGCCTCGGCGGCACGCTGCACGGAGGCCGGATCGCGCCCGTCGAGGATCATCGGGGCCGACTCCCGTCAGAAGGGCTCGATGCCCAGGATCTTGGCCGCGGCCAGGGCCGTCGAACGCACCTCGTCGACCGAAACGCCCGTGATGTTGAGATGGCCCATCTTGCGGCCGGGCTTGGCATCGAGCTTGCCGTAGAGGTGCAGGTGCGTGCCGGGCAAGGCCAGCACGCGGTCCCAGGGCGGTGTGCCGCCATGCGCGACCCAGACGTCACCCAGCAGGTTGAGCATGATGCTCGGGCTGTGCAGGCGCGGCTGCACCAGGGGCAGACCGGCCAGAGTGCGCACCTGCAGGTCGAACTGCGAGTGGTCGCAGGCGTCCATGCTGTAGTGCCCGCTGTTGTGCGGGCGCGGCGCCATCTCGTTGACCACCAGCGAGCCGTCCTGCAGCACGAAGAACTCGACGCAGAGCACGCCCACGTAGCCCAGGCCGGCGGCCACGGACTTCGTGGCCTCGATGGCCTGGGTGGCAAGTGCGGGCGCGATGTTGCCGGCATAGACCTCGGTCACGGCCAGGATGCCCGCGCGGTGCAGGTTGCGCTGCACGGGGAAGTTGACCATCTGGCCATCCGCGCCACGCGCGACGATGACCGAACACTCGGCCGCCAGCGGCAGCATCTGCTCGAGCACACAGGGCACACGCTTGAGCTCGTCCCACGCGGCGACGAGCTCGGCGCGCGTCTTGACGCGGATCTGGCCCTTGCCGTCGTAGCCCAGACGCGCCGTCTTGAGGATGCCGGGCAGCAGCGCGTCGGGCACGGCCGCAAGCTGTTCCGCGGTCTCGATGACCGCGTGCGGCGCCACCGGCACGCCGCAGCGCGTGAAGTGCGCCTTCTCCTGCGCGCGGTCCTGGGCGATGGCCACGGCCTGGGCGGCCGGCGCCACCGGGCGATGCGCGCCCAGGGTCAGCAGGGCCGGCGCGGGCACGTTCTCGAACTCGGTGGTGATGGCGGCGCTGCGCTGCATCAGCTGGGCCAGGCCCTGCTCGTCGAGGTAGGCGGTCTGAATATGGTGGTGGCTGACCAACCCGGCCGGGCTGGACGGGTCCGGGTCGAGCACGGCGGTGAAATAGCCCATGCGCTGGGCCGCATGCACGAACATGCGCCCGAGCTGGCCGCCGCCCATGACGCCCAGCGTCGCCGGCTGGCCGTTGACGAGCGTGCCGGGAAGGATGGGGCCGCCGTTCATATGGCGGGGGGAAGGCTCATGCCACGGGCCGTGGCGGTCTGCTCGGCGCGGTAGGCTTCCAGCCTGGTACGCAGGGCCGGATCTTCGTTGGCCAGCATGGCCACCGCAAACAGCGCGGCATTGGCCGCGCCGGCCTGGCCGATGGCGAAGGTGGCGACCGGGATGCCCTTGGGCATCTGCACGATGCTGTGCAAGGAGTCGACTCCCTGCAGGTGCTTGCTGGCCACGGGCACCCCCAGAACGGGCACCGTGGTCTTGGCCGCCAGCATGCCCGGCAGGTGGGCGGCGCCGCCCGCGCCGGCAATGATGGCCTTGAGGCCGCGGCCCGCCGCGGCTTCGGCGTAGGCGAACATGTCATCGGGCATGCGGTGCGCCGAGACGACTTTGGCCTCGTGGCCGATGCCAAAGTGGTGGAGAATCTGGACTGCCTGTTGCATGGTGTCCCAGTCGGAGCTGGAGCCCATGACGACACCGATGAGTGTTTTCATCCCCGAATTTTACTTTCCCGCCCCGGATCGGCCCAAATGATAGACATCACCACTGAAAACTTCGAAACCGAAGTCATCCACGCCTCCCTGTCCGTGCCCGTGCTGGTGGATTTCTGGGCCCCCTGGTGCGGTCCCTGCAAGTCGCTGGGCCCCATCCTCGAAAAGCTCGAGATCGCCTACGAAGGCCGTTTCGTGCTGGCCAAGATCAACTCCGATGAGCAGCAGGAGCTGGCCGCGGCCTTCGGCATCCGCAGCATCCCGACCTGCGTGCTCATGATGGGCGGCAAACCGGTCGATGGCTTCATGGGCGCGCTGCCCGAGGGCAAGCTGCGCGAGTTCCTCGACAAGCATCTGCCGGGCGAGGAGCAGCTGCAGGCCCAGGCCGATGCCGAGGAAGCGCAGGACCACCTGGCGTCCGGCGACATCGCCAGTGCGCTGGAGCGCATGGCCCAGGCCCTGCAGGCCGACCCGGCCAACGACGAGCTGCGCTACGACTACATCAAGCTGCTCATCGGCAGCGGCGATCTCGATCAGGCCGCGGCGCAGCTGGCCCCCACGCTGGCCCGCATCCCCGTACAGCTCCCCTTCGAGGCCCTGCAGCAGTGGCTCAACGCGCTGGAGTTCGTGGGCAACGACCCGCGGGGCCAGTGGCCGCTGCAGAAGTTCGACGAGGCCATCGCCGCCAACAAGCGCGACTTCGCCGCCCGCTTTGCCAAGGCGCGCGTGTTGATGGCCGCGAATGAATGGGTGGCCGCGCTCGACGAGCTGCTCGAGATCATCATGCGCGACAAGAAGTGGGACGAGGAAGCCCCGCGCAAGACCTTCGTCGCCATTCTGGAACTGCTCACACCACCCAAGCCCAAGGCCGCTGCACCGGACGCCAGCGGCAAGAGCGCCGGCGGCATCGAACTGGCTGGCCCCACGACAGTCCAACAGGACGAGCAGGCGGCACTGGTCTCGGCCTACCGGCGCAAGCTCAGCATGGCCTTGAACTGAACACGTCCGACCGATGCAGAACGGCGCCCGAGGGTGCCGTTTTCTTTGCCGCTTACGAGCTCAGGCCGTCAGACGGGTCAGCGCCTCACGGTACTTGGCCGCCGTCTTGTCGATCACCTCTTGCGGCAACTGGGGCGCCGGCGGCTTCTTGCCCCAGGGCTGGCCGTTGACCGTGGCGGTCTCGAGCCAGTCACGCAGGAACTGCTTGTCGTAGCTGGGCGGGTTAGCACCTTCACGATAGCCTTCGACCGGCCAGTAACGCGAAGAATCCGGCGTCAGTACCTCGTCCATGAGCACGAGCTGACCTTGCTTGTCGAGGCCGAACTCGAACTTGGTGTCGGCGATGATGATGCCCTTCTTCAGGGCGATCTCGCTCGCGGCCTTGTAGAGTGCGATGGAGATGTCGCGGATCTGCGCAGCCAGCGCCGGGCCGATCATCTCCACCGTTTTCTCGTAGGTGATGTTCTCGTCGTGCTCGCCGACCTCGGCCTTGGCGGCTGGGGTGTAGATGGGTTCGGGCAGCTTGCTGGCGTTCTTCAGGCCCGCGGGCAGCTGGACGCCACAGACCGACTGGCTGGCCTGGTACTCGGCCCAGCCGCTGCCGGCCAGGTAGCCGCGCACCACGGCTTCCACGGGGATGGGCTTGAGGCGCTTGACCAGCATGGCGCGGCCACGCACCTGGGTCACCTCATGAGGCTGGACCACGCTCTCGGGGTTGTCGCCCGTGAGGTGGTTGGGGCAGATGTGGCCAAGCTGGCCGAACCAGAACAGCGCCATCTTGGTGAGCAGCTCGCCCTTGCCCGGGATGGGCTCGCCCATGATCACGTCAAAGGCGCTGATGCGGTCCGAGGCCACCATGAGGATGCGTTCCTCGCCCACGGCGTAGTTGTCGCGCACCTTGCCGCGTGCGAGCAGGGGCAGGGAGCTGATGCTGGAGGTGTGCAGGGCGTTCGTCATGGGCGGCTCTGAAAACAAAAGGCCAAAAAGAAAAAGCCCGGCGCGCTTGGCGCCGGGCCCGTGATTATCGCAAGTTCGCGATCGGGGCTCAGTTCACCACCTGGGCCAGCTCGCCCTTGGCGTAACGCTGGGCCATGACCTGCAGCGTCGCGCCCTTGACCTTGGCGCCCTGGCCTTCGCAGCCGAACTCCAGGTAGCGCGCCTTGCAGACCAGCCTGGCGGCCTCACGCGCGGGCTTGAGCCATTCGCGGGCGTCGAACTTGTCCGGGTTCTCGGCCAGGAACTTGCGCACCGCGCCCGTCATCGCCAGGCGGATGTCGGTGTCGATGTTGATCTTGCGCACGCCGTGCTTGATGGCTTCCTGGATTTCCTTGACGGGCACGCCGTAGGTTTCCTTCATCTTGCCGCCGTACTGGTTGATGATGGCCAGCAGCTCCTGCGGCACGGAGGAGGAGCCGTGCATCACCAGGTGGGTGTTGGGGATGCGCTTGTGGATCTCTTTGACGCGGCTGATGGCCAGGATGTCGCCGGTGGGCGGGCGGCTGAACTTGTAGGCGCCGTGGCTGGTGCCGATGGCGATGGCCAGGGCGTCGAGCTGGGTGGCCTTGACGAACTGGGCCGCCTCCTCGGGGTCGGTCAGCATCTGGCTGTGGTCCAGCTTGCCTTCGGCGCCAATGCCGTCTTCCTCGCCGGCGTCGCCGGTCTCGAGGTTGCCCAGGCAGCCGAGTTCACCCTCCACCGTAACGCCGACCTTGTGGGCCATGTCGACGACGGTGCGCGTGACGTTGACGTTGTAGTCGAAATCGGCCGGGGTCTTGCCGTCCTCGCGCAGCGAGCCGTCCATCATGACCGAGCCGAAGCCCAGGGCGATGGCGCCTTCACAGACCTTGGGCGTGGTGCCGTGGTCCTGGTGCATCACCAGGGGGATGTGGGGATAAGCCTCGACGGCCGCCTGGATCAGGTGCTTGATGAAGGGCTCACCGGCGTACTTGCGGGCGCCGGCGCTGGCCTGCAGGATGACGGGCGCGCCGACCTCGTCGGCGGCGGCCATCACGGCCTGGACCTGCTCCAGGTTGTTGACGTTGAAGGCCGGAATGCCGTAGCCGTTGGCGGCAGCGTGGTCCAGCAGCTCGCGCATCGAGACGAGTGGCATGAGGATTCCCCTGGGAAAGTTGGTAACGGGTTGGTAACCCGCGATTTTATCTTCCCGGGGAAAGTCCCCGCAAACCCGCCGCCTCAGGCCACGCGGCAGATCTTGAGCATGTTCGTGCCGCCAGGCGCCCCCATGGGCTCGCCGCAGGTGATCACGTAGATGTCGCCGCTCTGCACGATGCCGCGCGCCTTGAGGTGCTTCTCGGCCTGTTCCAGCGCCGTGTCGCGGTCGGCGCTGGTGTCCATGAGCAGGGGGCTGACGTTGCGATACAGCGTCATCTTGCGCTGCGTGGCCACCTTGGGTGTGAGCGCGTAGATCGGGATGTGGATGCGGTGGCGGCTCATCCACAGCGCGGTGGAGCCGGAGTCCGTCAACGCCACGATGGCCTTTGCGCCCAGGTGGTAGGCGGTAAAGAGCGCGCCCATGGCGATGGACTGGTCGATGCGCGTGAAGCTCTTGCCGCTGAAGTCGGCATCGAGCTTGACCTCCTCGGCCGACTCGGCGGCCAGGCAGATGCTGGCCATTTCGACCACGGTCTCCAGCGGGAACTTGCCCGCGGCGGTCTCGGCCGAGGTCATCACCGCGTCCGAACCGTCGAGTACCGCGTTGGCCACGTCGCTGACTTCGGCGCGCGTGGGCATGGGGTTGTTGACCATGGACTCCATCATGTGGGTGGCCGTGATCACGGTCTTGTCCATCTCGTGCGCCATCTTGATCATGCGCTTTTGCAGCGCCGGCACCGCCGCATTCCCCACCTCGATGGCCAGGTCGCCGCGCGCCACCATGATGCTGTCGCTGGCACGCAGGATCTCCTCGAGCTTGGGGATGGCCTCGGCGCGTTCGATCTTGGCGATCAGGTGCGGCTTGTGGTTGTACTCGGCCGCGGCGACGTTGCAGAGCTGGCGCGCCATCTCCATGTCGGTGGCGTTCTGGGGGAAGCTCACGGCCACATAGTCGGCCTGGAAGCTCATGGCGGTCTTGATGTCCTCCATGTCCTTGGCGGTCAGCGCCGGCGCGGTCAGGCCGCCGCCTTTCTTGTTGATGCCCTTGTTGTTGGACAGTTCGCCGCCCTGCACCACCTTGCAGTGCACGGCCTGGCCCTTGACACCCTCGACCTCCATGACGATGAGGCCATCGGCCAGCAGCAGCACGTCGCCGACCTTCACGTCCTGCGGCAACTCCTTGTAGTCCAGACCCACGGCATTGGCGTCGCCGAGTTCGGTACGGCCGGCGTCGAGCACGAACTTCTGCCCGTTCTTGAGCTGTACCTTGTTCTCGGCGAACTTGCCGACACGGATCTTCGGACCCTGCAGGTCGGCCATGATGGCCACCTCGCGCCCGGCGCGGGCGGCGGCCTCGCGCACCAGACGCGCGCGGTCGATGTGGTCCTGGGCTTTGCCGTGGCTGAAGTTCAGGCGCACCACGTTGACCCCGGCACGGATCATCTGTTCGAGCAGGGCCGGATCGCTGGAGGCGGGGCCGAGGGTCACCACTATCTTGGTCGCACGACGCGTCATGTCTCTTCTCCTTGTAACTTAGTTTCTATTCTGTCATGAAACAGGTTACACGGGTGCGACAAGATGAAAACGGCCCCATCGGGGCCGTTTCCGGGAGACGGGCGCAAGCCTCAGGCCGCGCGCTTTTGCAGGATCTCGAACGCCGGCAGAGTCTTGCCCTCCAGCACCTCGAGGAAGGCACCGCCGCCCGTCGAGATGTAACCCACCTGGTCCGTGATGTTGAACTTGGCGATGGCTGCCAGTGTGTCACCACCACCGGCGATCGAAAAGGCGTCGGAATGCGCAATCGCCGCCGCCAGCATCTTGGTGCCACCGGCGAACTGGTCGTACTCGAACACGCCCACCGGGCCGTTCCAGACGATGGTGCCGGCATGGGCCACGATGTCGGCCAGCTTGGCGGCGCTCTTGGGGCCGATGTCCAGGATGCGGTCATGCGGGCCGACCTGGTCAGCGGACACCAGGTTGGCGCGGGCCAGCGAGGAGAGCTCGTCGGCCACCACCACATCCACCGGCAGGGGCACTTCGGCACCACGCTCCTTCATCATGTCCATCACCTGCTGCGCCTCGCGCACCATCTCCGGCTCGGCCAGGGAATCGCCGATGCGCTTGCCCGCGGCCAGCAAGAAGGTGTTGGCGATGCCACCGCCGACGATGAGCTGGTCTACCCGCGAGGCCAGGGTCTTGAGGATGGACAGCTTGGTGGAGACCTTGGAGCCGCCGACGATGGCGACCAGCGGCCGCTTGGGGTTCTGCAGCGCCTGGGTGATGGCATCCATCTCCGCCGCCAGCAACGGGCCCGCACAGGCCACCTTGGCGTACTGGGCGATGCCATAGGTCGAAGCCTCGGCGCGGTGCGCCGTGCCGAAGGCATCGTGCACGAAGATGTCGCAGAGCGCCGCCATCTTCCTGCTGAGCTCTTCGCTGTTCTTCTTCTCGCCCTTGTTCAGACGCACGTTCTCCAGCATCACGAGCTGGCCCGGCGCGACCTGCACGCCTTCGGTCCAGTTGGCGACCAGCGGCACCTCACGGCCCAGCAACTCGGCCATGCGCCTGGCCACGGGCGCCAGGCTGTCCTCGGGTTTGAACTCGCCCTCGGTGGGGCGACCCAGATGCGAGGTCACCATGACGGCGGCGCCGGCATCGAGCGCCATGCGGATGCAGGGCAGGGAAGCGCGGATGCGGGTGTCTTCGGTGATGTTGCCGGCATCGTCCTGCGGGACGTTGAGGTCGGCGCGGATGAAGACCCGCTGGTTCTTGGCCTGGCCCTGCTCGCACAGGGTCTGGAAACGGATGAAGTTCATGATGGGACTGGAAGTTGGAGAACCGGGACATCCATCAGGCAAGCCGGGCGGATGCATCAGCCCCTGATTTTAGGTGAGGGCCAGCCCCGCCCTACCAGCCTAGCCCCAGGCGCAGCGGCAGGTAGACCGCCATGCCGACCACGATGGTTCCCAGCATGGCCCAGCTGCTGCGGCGCTGCCAGAAATACCAGGCCGCGCCGGCTGCCACGGCGAAGAGACGTGCGTCCTGCCAGGTCTGCAGCAGCTGGCCCTGGCTCATCACGATCTCGGGCACGATCACCGCCGCCAGCGCGGCGATGGGCGCGTACTGCAGGCCGCGCCGGGCCCAGTGCGGCAGGCTCCAGGGCTGGCTGGAGATGAAGAAGAAGGAGCGCGTGATCACGGTCACCGCTGCCAGGCCCACGATGACCCCCAGGGTCCAGAGGTCGGTGTCATTCATCGCGCGGCCTCCTGTCGAAAGGGCGGCGTCTTCTCGAGCAGCAGGCACAGGGCCACGGCGGCGGCAATCGCGACCACGATGTTGAGCTTGAAAGGCAGGGCGAACACCGCCACGGCCGCCGCCCCGGCCACACCCGCCGAAACAAGGCGCAGCTGGCTGCTGGCCAGCGAGCACGCCACGCCCAGCAGGGCCAGGATGCCCGCGAAACCCAGGCCCCAGTGCATGGGCACCGAGTGCGCCAGCAGGATGCCCAGCAGGCTGGCTGCCTGCCAGCTGGTCCAGTTGACCGCACAGCCGCCCATGAGATAGGCAAGCTGGGCCCGGCGCTCCGCTTCCGCCTGTGGCGGCTGTTGGAAGCGCTTGGTGAACATCACGTAACTGATGTCGGCGGTGACATAGCCCGCCAGCAGTCGCCAGCGCCTCGGCAGGTGCATGAGGTAGGGCCGCATGTGCGCGCTGAAGACCACGAAGCGCAGGTTGACGCAGAAGCCCGTGGCCCAGATCACCAGCACCGGCGCGCCCGCCGCAATCAAGGGGATGGCCGCGAGCTGCGAGCTGCCGGCATACACCAGCAGCGTCATGGCCAGCGCCTCGACCAGGCTCATGCCCGACTTGATCATGGCCACCCCAGTCATCATGCCCCAGGCCGCCAGGCCCGGCGCCACCGAGCTCATGTCTTGCATGCCCCGGCTGAATTCAGGGTGTTTGAGCACCTGGCGCATAGTGCCCATCGCTCAGGCTCCCAGCACAGTGCCCACAGGCAATGCCTGGCCGCGCAGGAAGTCGGCCGCCGACAGGCGCTTGCCGCCAGCACGCTGCAGCTCCGTGAGGCAGAGCACACCCTGGCCACACTGCACACGGATACCGTCGGCCTGCGCCGTCAGCACCGTACCGGGTGCCTGGCCGCTGCCATGCATCGCGCCGTCGACCCGTGCCTGCCAGATCTTGAGCGCTTCGCCCTGCCAGAGCGTGGCCGCACCCGGATTGGGGTGGAAGGCGCGGATGCGACGCGCAATCGTTTCCGCCGGTTGCGTCCAGTCGAGCTGCGCCTCGGCTTTCTCGATCTTGTGCGCGTACGTGACGCCCTCGGCGGGCTGCGGCGTGCGCGTGAGGCCGCCACAGGCTGCGATCTCCAGCGCCTCGACGATGAGACGGCCGCCGAGCAGGGCCAGCTTGTCGTGCAGGCTGCCCGTGGTGTCATTCTCGGTAATAGGCAGGCGCTCGACCAGCAGCGTGTCGCCCGTGTCCAGGCCTGCGTCCATCTGCATGAGCGTCACACCGGTTTCGGCGTCCCCGGCCTCGATGGCGCGATGGATGGGCGCCGCACCGCGCCAGCGCGGCAACAGCGAAGCATGGATGTTGAGGCAACCGAGGCGCGGCAGGTCCAGCACCCACTGCGGCAGGATCAGACCATAGGCGGCCACGACGATCACGTCGGGCGCCGCTGCCTGCAGCGCCGCGCGTGCGGCGGCAGCCTCGTCCGGGTATTTGCCGTCCAGGCGCAGGCTCTGCGGCTGCGCCACAGACATCCCGTGCGCCTGCGCAAACTGCTTGACGGGCGAGGCCTGCAGCTTCATGCCACGACCGGCCGGCCGGTCGGGCTGGGTCAGGACCAGGGGAATGGTGAAACCGGCGGCGTGCAGCCTCTCCAGCGCCACCCGGGCGAACTCGGGCGTGCCGGCGAAGACGACTCTCAACGCTGCGCCTCGCGTTGGGCCTTCAGCATCTTGGTCTTGATGCGGTTGCGCTTGAGCGGCGAGAGGTACTCGACGAAGACCTTGCCCATGAGGTGGTCCATCTCGTGCTGGATGCAGATGGCCAGCAAGCCCTCGGCCTCGATCATCTGTTCCTTGCCTTCGCCATCGAGCGCACGCACGTGCACACGCTCATGCCGTTCGACACCGTCGTAGATGCCGGGCACGGAGAGGCAGCCCTCGTCGTTGATCTTCGTTTCCGGACTGGCCCAGATGATCTCGGGATTGATCAACACCAGGGGCTGGTCTCGGCCTTCGGAGACGTCGATCACGATCAGACGCTCGTGCACATCGACCTGCGTCGCCGCCAGGCCGATGCCGTGCGAATCGTGCATGGTCTCGAACATGTCGGCGATCAGCTGCTTGATGCGGGCGTCCACCGCCTGCACGGGCTTGGCCACGGTATGCAGACGCGGATCGGGAAAACAGAGGATGGGTAGCAGTGCCATAAAAAAGCTCTCGGGTGTCGCTATTTTCGCCACTTTTGGCCGGCCAGTTTGCAACAAAGTTCAGAAAACATTGCCCAATCAAGGGCTTGGGCGCAAAATCGCGCGTAATTTGTTAAGTTTTCCGGGTGAGGCGGGCGGTCTGCCCGCGCCCGGAGTCAGCCGGGGGCATCGTGAAGCAGCACTACATGACGACAAGCAGGATGGGGATCAGCGCCCGTGTTTCCATGATCGCGGCCCTGGGCCTGCTGAGCCTGCCGGTCTGGAGCCAGAAATTCCCCAATCTGCCCATCTCCCAGGAGCAGCGCTCCACGGCCGACAAGGTGGCCCAGGCGGGGGTTCCACTCTCGGAGCTGGCGCCCGATGCGCCCGACAGCTATGTGGTGAAGGCGGGTGACACGCTCTGGGACATCTCCAGGATGTTCCTCAGGAGCCCATGGCGCTGGCCCGAGCTCTGGGGTATGAACATGGCGGAGATCCTCAATCCGCACCTGATCTTCCCGGGCCAGGCCCTCTACCTGATCAAGCGCGACGGGCGCGCCCTGCTCAGCAGCACCGCCCCGGGTGCCGGCGGTGGCGAAGCCGCGGCTGTGGGTACGACGACGACCGGCACAGGCAGCAGCCGTGATGGTGATGCCGGCATCGAGACCGTGCGCCTGTCGCCCGGCATCCGCTACGAAGCGTACAAGACACCCTTGACCGCGCTGCGCACCCGCGATATCGAGGCCTTCCTGGCCGAGCCGCTGATCGTCGAGGAAGGTGAGTTGCAGCTGGCCCCGCGCATCGTCGCAGCCGGCGAGAACCGCGTGATCATCGGCCGCGGTGACCGGGTCTACGCCCGCGGCCCGGCGAACGCACCGCTGCTGGACGACCAGCCCAAGCTCAAGCAGTACCGCATCTTCCGCAACGCCAAGCCGCTCAAGGACCCCGAGACCGGCGAAATTCTGGGCTACGAGGCCGAGTTTCTGGGCAAGGCCGTGCTCTCGCGCGGCGAGGGCAGCACCGAAATCGCCTCGGCGGGTGGCAAGGTCGACACGGCGTTGGTGCCCGCCACCATCGACATCACCGCGGCCAAGAGCGAGATGCTCGTGGGCGACCGCATGGCGCCCGAGCCGGCGCGCGAGTTCCTGAACTTCGTGCCGCGCGCACCGTCTGGCAACGTCACCGGGCGCATCGTCTCGATCTACGGCAGCAGCTCCGTGGTCAACGCCTCGCAGAACCAGGTCGTCGTGCTCAACCGCGGTCGCCGCGATGGCATCGAGAGCGGCCATGTATTTGCCATCCTCAAGGACGGCCAGCGACTCACGGACACGACCGATCCGGCGCGGCCGCTGATCAAGCTGCCCAACGAGCGCAACGGCCTGCTCATGGTCTTCCGCGTCTACGACAAGCTGTCCTACGGCCTGATCCTGGACATCACGGACTCGGTCCGGGTCGGTGATCGGCTGGCCACGCCGCAGTAAGTCCCCGCACCTGCGGCGCACCACAGACCATGGAGCGCGAAGAACTGGGCGCCTGGCTGCGCCTGACGCTGACCCCCGGTCTGGGTGACGCCAGCGCCCGCCGCCTGCTCGCCGCCTTCGGGCCACCCGAGACGCTCTACACCCAGACGCCGTCGGCCCTGCAGGCGGTCCTGACCCCGGCCCAGGCCGAGGCCCTGCTCCAGATCCCCGAAGGCTGGGCCGCGCTGCTGGACAGCACCTGGGCCTGGCTGCAGGCCGAACCCGCAACGCGCGCGGTGGTCGCACTGGGCGACCCGGCCTACCCCCAGGCCCTGCTCAACATTGAGGACCCACCTCTGCTGCTCCACCTGAGCGGACGGCTGGATCTGCCGTTGGACAGCGCCCGCAGCCTGGCCATCGTCGGCAGCCGCAATCCCACGCCCCAGGGCGCACTCAATGCGCGTCAGTTCGCCATGGCCCTGGCCGAGCAGGGCCTGACCATCGTCTCCGGGCTGGCGCTGGGCATCGACGGTGCCGCCCATGAAGGCGCGCTGGCAGGCACGCGCGACGCCGACCGTCTGGCCACGGTGGCGGTGGTCGGCACCGGAGCTGACCGCGTCTATCCCAAGAGCCATCACGCGCTCGCCAACCGCATCAGAGAGCGCGGGCTGATCGTCAGCGAATATCCGCTGGGCACGCCGCCGCTGGCGGCCAACTTCCCGCGACGCAACCGTCTGATCGCGGGGCTCTCGAACGCCACCCTGGTCGTCGAAGCGGCCCTGCAGTCAGGCTCGCTGATCACCGCACGCCTGGCCGCCGAACAGGGCAAGGAGGTGTTTGCCATCCCGGGCTCCATCCACGCCACGCAGTCGCGCGGCTGTCACGCCCTGATACGCCAGGGGGCCAAGCTGGTCGAATCGGCGCAGGACGTGCTCGAAGACCTGCCCGGCTGGGTCGGCAGCACGACACCCGCAGCGACGCCATCCCCGCCCGTGTACGAGGCGACCGATGAGGTGCTGCAGGCCCTGGGTCTGGATCCGGTCAGCCTCGACGCCTTGCAGGCGCGCACTGGCCTGGACATCGCCCGGCTCCAGGCCCGCCTGATGGCGCTGGAACTCGAAGGACAGGTCGCCCGTCTGCCTGGCGGCCTGCTGCAGCGCCTGGTCCGCGGCTGACACAGGTCGCCACGTGCACACAGCGCAACAGCGCCAGGAACACCACCCATTTCACGCTGGCGACTGGCGCGTTCTGCGCTATATTGAAGCCATGTTCGAAGTGCTTGTGTACGTGTACGAAAACTACTGGCGCGGAGATGCCTGTCCCGAACTGCCGCAGCTGGAACGCAAGCTCAATGCCATCGGCTTCGACGCCGACGAGATCCGTGACGCCCTGCTCTGGCTCGATGGCCTGAATCTCGCGGCCCAGAGCACGCTCTGGCTCGACGCCGAACCCGCCCCCGCCACCGACCTGCCCCGCGTTCAGTCCGCAGACAGCCTGCGTGTCTACTCGGTGGCCGAACAGAATCATCTTGGCGCCGAGTGCCTGGGCTTCATCAGCTTCCTTGAGTCGGCCGGTGTGCTGCCGCCGCCCATGCGCGAGGTGGTGCTGGATCGGGCCATGGCCATCCCCGGCGAGCCCATGGCCCTGGACGATCTCAAGATCATCATCCTCATGGTCTACTGGAGCTTTGGCGAGGAGCCGGACGCACTCATCCTCGACGAGCTGTACGACGACCACGCCGAGCGCGTGGCCCACTGAGCCGCGCCACCCCCCATGAAAAAGCCCCGCATGCGGGGCTTTTCTGTGTCAGGAGACAAGACGTTCCGGGTTGGCCTCCAGCCGGGTCAGCGCCTCTCGCGTGGCGCGCACGGTCAACGTCTCCTCTTCCTGCGGCAGCAGCAGGCCGGCCTGCAGATAGGCTGCCAGACGCCCGGCCTGGATCAGATAGCTCTGGCCGTCGCTGGACGCGAAGAGATTGAGATGCTTGCGGTCGCTGCGCCAGACGAACTGGACCTGCTTGACCTTGCCGTTGTGATCGAGCGTGAACCAGGCACCGGGTTGCAGCTCCTGGGCCCAGGCAACCATGGCCGGCGTGGGCTTGGAGCCGCCATTGGTCACCACCTCGATGGTCGAAGCGTCGATGCCCAGCATCATTTCGATGCTCTCGGCGTCTAGCGGCAGGTCACCCAGGCCGTCCTCACTGACGAAATCCTCCAGGTTGGCCAGGCGCTGCGTCATGGCGTCGATCTGGGCCTGCGGAATGGCCTGGGTCTTGGACATGAAGGCGTCGGCCATGGTATCGCTGACGATCTTGATGTGCGCGTCCTGGTCGGTGGCCGACATGCCCAGCAGGCCCATACCGGCACGCAGGCGCTGCAGCAGCTGCGGCAGGTCCTGGATCACACGCGCGCGGTCGTTGCGGTTGGGCTTGGCACTGGCCGACCAGACCAGGTCGGCGGCGGCCTTCTTGAGCGCCACGGTCTCGGCGTCCTTGGGTCCCTTGCGCACAGCCGACACGGCCAGCACCTCGGCCCAGACCTTGAAGAGGAAGGTGCGGATCTCGTCGCGCACCGGGATGTCCTTGAGCAGATTGCGCATCTCGATCGTGTACTGGATGGTCAGCGTTTCCTTCTGCTCGACTTGCTGCGCCACACTCACGACCTTCTGCGTCTTCTCCTTGCCGGTGAGGAACTTGGCCAGGAATTTCTGGAACTCGTCGTAGACGATCTGGAAGACACGCTTGCCGGTCTCGGGGTACTGCTCGATGACCTGCACGATGCGCTTGATCTCGGCCTCGAGCGCACTGCCGGAGATGCTGCTGGCCTCGAAGCCCAGCACGCAGGAGCCCATGCGGTCGATCAGCTGGCGTGCCGGATGGTTGATGGAGCCGAAGAAATCGGGCTCGGCCAGGGCCACGCGCAGCACCGGCATCTGCAGCCGGGCGAACCAGACCCGGATCGTCGTCGGGATGCGTTCCTCGGCCAGGATGGCCTGGAACATCAGGGCCACCATCTCGATGATCGCCTTCTCGCTCTTGGTCTCGGCTTTCTTCTTGAGCTCGTCGGTCTTTTCGCGCAGCTTCTCGGCCACCTTGACCACGCCAGCTGGGCTGTAGTCTTCATAGACCGTGCCGGTGCCGCCGCCGGCACTGCCGTATTGGGGACGTTCGGCGATGGCCGCCGCCAGGGCCGGCGACGGCGGCTGGGCCGAGGTGGCGCTGAAATCACCTGCACCCACGCCGACCAGCAGACGCTTGAGCTGGCCGAACATACCCTGGGCCCGGCTACGCGTGCGCGCCAGCGGGGTGGTCTGGGTCAGGAGCCGGGTTTCCTCATGGGTGCCGCCAAACTGGGACGGCGCGCCCTGGGCCATGGCCTGGTGCATCTGGGCAGGTGTCTGACCCAGGGCCGCCGGCATGGAGCCGGTCCCGCCCGCGGCGCCCGCCGCAGGGAGGCGTCCGGGTCGTGCGGGTAAGCCGGCCGCGCCATCGTCCCAGCCCAGACGGCCACCGAACAGCTGGCCACCGCCGCGTCCGACGGGCATGCCCGTCGGCGGCGCCACCTGCCCGGGATAGACCGGCTGCCCGGGGGGCATGGGCGCCCCGGTCGACGCAGGGCCCCGGGCCATGGGCATCTGACCAGCCCCCAGCGGGGCAGGGGCCGACACCACAGCCTGGCCGGCGCCATACGCCTGGCTCGGGTACGACTGGGGATAGGCTGAGTGACCCCCGGCTGCACCATAGGCGGGCGCCGGGCCCGACGCCCAGCCACCACCACCGGGATCGCCCTGGATCTGGGAGTCTTCAGGCATCGGGTCCTGGGGCGGAGCGCCCGGAGGCGGTGGCGGCCGGCGACCGACCGCGCCACGCTTGACCCGGTCCTTGAAATCGATGGTGGGCATGATGCCCTGCTGGATCAGGAATTCGTTGCCGCTGGCATAGGCCTGCTTGAGCCTGTCGATCAGGTGCTTCTGCACCACCTCCGACACCATGGGCCAGGACTCGCGCGGCATGCCACAGGTGGTCCACTGCTCGATCATGAGCAGGATCAGCACCTCGGGACGCAGGAGATCGTGGCCCTCAAGGTCGTCACGGTTTTCCAGGGTCTTGATGCGCACGCGCAGGTCGTCGAGCTCGGCGCCGACTTTTTCGACCACAGCCAGCACCAGGCGCGAGGCCAGGATCTTGTTCTCGACCGCGTCAGTCCCCACCAGGGACAGACCGCCATCACCCTCGAGAGTAAGCTCATCTTTCTTCTTCTCGGACTTCTTGCCGGCCGGAGACTTGAGCGCCTCCTGCCAGACCTTCATGGTCCCGTCGATCCACGGCATGCGCTGCTTCTGGAACAGCATCCAGGCATCGCGCCGGTTCTGCATGTCGCGCGTGGTGCCACGCTCGTTGAGCAGCGCGGTCAGGCGATCCTGCACCAGACCGCCGAGCTCCACCAGGATCTTCTGCGCGTCCGCCAGAAAACGCTCACGCGTCTTCTGGGCCAGCTGCATGCGCTGCATGTAGGAGAGCGGGGTGGCCATGGGATGCTTGCCTCAGTTCAGACCACGGCTCCCGCATTGGGGTCACCGGGATCGACGTCACGCTTGCCGGAAGAGCCCGGCTTGACCAGATCTTCGCGCTTGACACCCAGCCACATGGCAATGGCGGCCGCCACGAAAACCGAGGAATAGATGCCGAAGCAGATGCCGATGGTCAGGGCCAGCGAGAAGTAATGCAGCGTGGGGCCGCCGAACAGCAGCATGGACAGCACCATGATCTGGGTCGAGCCGTGCGTGATGATGGTACGGCTGATCGTGGACGTGATCGCGTTGTCGATGATCTCGACCGTATTCAGCTTGCGCAGGCGGCGGAAGTTTTCGCGGATGCGGTCGAAGATCACCACCGACTCGTTGACCGAGTAACCCAGCACGGCCAGCACCGCAGCCAGTACCGGCAGCGAGAATTCCCACTGGAAGAAGGCAAAGAAGCCCAGGATGATGATCACGTCGTGCAGGTTGGCGACGATGGCCGCCACGGCGAACTTCCACTCGAAGCGGAACGCCAAGTAGATCATGATGCCGCCGACCACGAAGGCTAGGGCCATGAGCCCGTCGAGCGCCAGTTCGTCGCCCACCTGGGGGCCCACGAACTCGCTGCGCCGCAAGGTGGCACTGCTGTCCTGAGCCTGCAAGGCGGTCAGCACCTGTTCGCTCTGTTGGCCCGAGCTCACACCCTTGACGGCCGGCATGCGGATCAGAACGTCGCGCGAGGTGCCGAAGTTCTGCACCTGCACATCGGTGTAGCCCAGCTTGGCGATGCTGCCACGCACCGCCTCCAGATCGGCCGGCTGGGCGTAGCTCACTTCAATCAGCGTGCCGCCGGTGAATTCCACCGACAGATGCAGACCACGTGTGACCAGAAAGAAGACCGCAGCCAGGAAAGTGACTGTCGAGATGACGTTGAGGATCAGCGCATGCCGCATGAACGGAATGTCGCGCCGGATTTTGAAAAATTCCATTTTTAGCTTGCCTGAGAATGGAATTTTCGGCGCAGGGTCACATTTACGCGTAGCGCATGTGAGCCGCAGCCAAAAACTCCCTCGTTATTGAGCATTCTTCCTCAATCCACCTTGGCCGATGCCTGCCCGTCAGGCCGCCAGACGGTACCGATCGACACCGTCTTGAGCTTTTTGCGGCTACCGTACCACAAATTGACCAGTCCGCGGGAGAAGAACACGGCCGAGAACATGCTTGTCAGAATCCCGAGACAGTGCACCACGGCAAAACCGCGCACCGGCCCGGAACCGAAGGCCAGCAGCGCCAGACCGGCAATCAGGGTCGTGACGTTGGAATCCAGAATCGTCGCCCAGGCGCGGTCATACCCGGTATGGATGGCCGCCTGCGGCGAGGCGCCGTTGCGCAGCTCTTCGCGGACGCGCTCGTTGATCAGCACGTTGGCGTCGATGGCCATGCCCAGGACCAGGGCCATGGCCGCCATGCCCGGCAGCGTGAGCGTGGCCTGCAGCATGGAGAGCACGGCCACCAGCAGCAGCAGGTTGACCGCCAGGGCCACGCTGGAGAACACGCCAAACAGCATGTAGTACATGCACATGAACACCGCCACGGCCACAAAACCCCAGGTCACGCTGGCAAAGCCCTTGGCAATGTTCTCGGCGCCCAGGCTGGGGCCGATGGTGCGCTCCTCGATGATCTCCATGGGCGCAGCCAGGGCACCGGCGCGCAGCAGCAGCGCCGTATCAGCGGCCTCGGTGGTCGTCATGCGGCCGGAAATCTGCACCCGGCCGCCGCCGATCTCACTGCGGATCACCGGGGCCGTGACCACCTCGCCCTTGCCCTTTTCGAACAGGATGATGGCCATGCGCTTGCCCACGCTCTCGCGCGTCACATCCTTGAAGATGCGCGCGCCCTTGGCGTCCAGCGTCAGGTTGACCGTGGGCTCCTGGGTCTGGCTGTCGAAACCGGGCTGGGCATCGGTGAGGTTGTCGCCGGTCAGCACGACCTGTTTCTTCACGATCACGGCCTGGCCGTTGCGGTCCAGGTAACGCTCGGCGCCGAAAGGCACGGGACCGGCACCGGCCTCGGCGCTGCGGCCCTCGACGCTCTCGTCCACCATGCGCAGCTCCAGCGTGGCGGTACGGCCCAGGATGTCCTTGGCCTTGGCCGTGTCCTGCACGCCGGGCAGCTGCACGACGATGCGGTCCAGGCCCTGCTGCTGGATCACGGGCTCGGCGACGCCCAGCTCGTTGATCCGGTTGTGCAGGGTGGTGATGTTCTGCTTGAGTGCCTGCTCCTGCACCAGACGCACGGACTGGGGCTTGAGGCTCAGGGTCAGCCGGGTGTCGGTCCCTTCCTGGGTCTCGACCGCCTGCAGATCGGCAAACTGGTCCAGCAGCACCCGGCGGGCGGCGTCCAGGGTGGCCGCATCGCGCAGGCGCAGCTCGATGGTCTGACCGTTGCGCGCAATGCCCCCGTGGCGCACATTCTTCTCCCGCAGCACGGTGCGCAGGTCACCCGCCAGGGACTCGGCTTTCTTGGTCAGCGCCGCCTGCATGTCGACCTGCAACATGAAGTGCACGCCGCCGCGCAGGTCCAGGCCCAGGTACATGGGGGCCGCATGGAGCGCGGCCAGCCAGCCCGGCGTGCGCGAGAGCAGGTTGAGGGCGACGATGTACTCGGGATCGGCGGGGTCGCGGATCAGGACGCGCTCGATGGCATCCTTGGCCTTGAGCTGGGTGTCGGTGTCGTCAAAACGCACACGCAGCGAGCCGGCCTCCAGGCTGATGGTGTCGGGCACGATGCCGGCTTTCTTGAGCGCCGCCTCGACCCGGACCTGGGTACCGGCGTCGACCTTGAGCACGGCCTTGGCTGGCGACACCTGCACGGCAGGGGCTTCGCCAAAAAAGTTGGGCGCCGTATAGACGGCACCCACCAGCAAGGCGATCACGATGATCGCGTATTTCCACAGGGAATAACGGTTCATGAAGCTTGTGCGTTGTGCGTTGGGCGAGAGCGTCGGGAATGTCTGCGCTGAACGCTGAACGCTCAGCGCCCGACCCGCAAACTCACTTCATCGTGCCCTTGGGCAGCACCTGCACCACCGCCTGGCGCTGCAGCTGCACCTCGACGCCCGAGGCCAGTTCGACGCTGATGAAGTTGTCGCCCAGCGAGCTGACGCGGCCCAGGATGCCACCGGCGGTCACCACCTCGTCACCCTTGGCCAGGGCCTCGACCATGGCGCGGTGCTCCTTCTGCTTCTTCATCTGGGGACGGATCATGATGAAGTACAGCACCACGAACATCAGCACGATGGGCAGCATGCTCAGCAGGGAATCCTGCATGCTGGGTGCGGCGGCGGGTGCGGTCTGGGCAAAGGCGGAAGAAATAAACACGGTCGACTCCACGGGTTTTCTGGGTTGGATGAATCCTGCCGCAGGCCCGTCCGGGCTCCCGCGCAGGTGAGCCGCTCATTGTACGGGGGCCTTGCGACCCCCTACCGCCCTGTGGAATCAGCCACCCTTCCGGCGCCAGCCTGCCATTTTTTCCGCCCAAAGCCCCCGCACGGCTGCCAGATGCCGGGCCTTGACATGCCCGTAGCCCCGGATCTGCTCGGGCAGGCGAGCGATCTCGGTGGCAGCACCGTGGTTGGCCACATTCAATCCGGCCAGCAGTTCCTCGATGCAGGCCCGGTATTCGGCGATCAGGGCGCGCTCCTCACGGCGCTCGGCCGTGTGGCCAAAGGGGTCGACCATCGTGCCCCGCAAGCCTTTCAGGCGGGCCAACAGCCGGAACGCCGCCCCCATGGCCGGCCCATAGGAGCGCTTGAGCAATTCGCCCCGGGCGTTCTTCCTGGCCAGCAGGGGCGGCGCCAGATGGTAGTGGAGCTTGTAATCACCCTCGAACATGGCGGCAATCCGCTGCCCGAAAGCCGGATCGCTGTGCAGACGCGCCACCTCGTACTCGTCCTTGTAGGCCATGAGCTTGAAGAGGTAACGCGCCACAGCCTCGCTCAGGGCCGTCTTGCCCAGCGGCGCTTCGGCCGCCTGGACGCGCTGCACAAAGGCCCGGTAGCTTTCAGCATAGGCCGCGTTCTGGTAGCCGGTCAGGAATTCAACGCGGCGCGCGACCAGACTGTCCACCGTCTCGCGCGGCTGGATCTGGATGGCCTGCACCGGCGTAAGCAGGGCCTGCACGCGCGCCCAGTCCTGGGCCGCCTGACGGCCCCAGGCGAAAGCGGCCAGATTGGCCTCGACGGCCACGCCGTTGAGTTCCATGGCGCGCTGCAGCGCCTCGCGGCCCAGCGGAATCCAGCCCTTCTGCCAGGCGTAGCCCAGGATCATGGGGTTGACGTAGATCGCGTCACCCATGAGACGGGTGGCCACGGCATCGGCATCGAAGGCGCCCAGGCCCTCGGCTCCGACGGCCCGGGCGATCTCGGCCGCGCAGCGCTGCGCCGGATTCTGCCAGTCGGCGTTCTTGACGAAGGCCGCCGTCGGGGTGCTGTGGCCATTCAGCGCCACCCGGGTGCGGCCTTCGCGCATGCGCAGCACGGTCTCCTTGCCGGCGGCCACGATGGGGTCGCAACCCAGAATGAGGTCAGCTGCCGCCATGCCCACGCGCGTGGTGCTGATGTCGTCCTGCGACGCAGCGATCAGCACATGGCTCCAGGTCGCCCCGCCCTTTTGCGCCAGGCCGGCCGCATCCTGCGTGACGATGCCCTTGCCCTCGATGTGCGCCGCCATGCCCAGCAGCTGGCCGATGGTGATCACGCCTGTGCCGCCCACCCCGGCCACCACGATGCCGTAGGCGCCCCCTGCGCCCAGCGAGGGCAGCGCGGGGTCGGGCAGCTCGCCCAGCGCATAGGGCGAGGTCGCCTGCCCCTTGGCCCTCTTCTTCAGCTGCCCGCCCTCAACGGTGACGAAGCTCGGGCAGAAGCCCTTGAGGCAGGAGAAGTCCTGGTTGCAGCTGCTCTGGTTGATGGTGCGCTTGCGACCGAACTCGGTCTCCAGGGGCTCGACCGAGAGGCAGTTGCTCTGAACGCCGCAATCGCCGCAGCCCTCGCAGACCAGTTCGTTGATCACCACACGCCTGGCCGGTGTGACCATGGTGCCGCGCTTGCGGCGGCGGCGTTTCTCGGTGGCGCAGGTCTGGTCATAGATGATGACCGTACAGCCCTTGAGCTCGCGGAATTCGCGCTGGATCCGATCCAGTTCGTCGCGGTGCTCGATGGCGATACCGGCTGGCAGACCCTGCACGCCTTCGTATTTCTCCGGTTCGTCGGTGACGATGCTGATCTTCCGTGCCCCTTCGGCGCGCATGCTCTGCGCGATCTGGACCACGCTGTGGCCTTCGGGCCGCTCCCCCACGGGCTGCCCCCCCGTCATGGCCACGGCGTCGTTGTAGAGCAGCTTGTAGGTGATGTTCACGCCCGCCGCGATGGCCTGGCGCACGGCCAGGATGCCGCTATGGAAGTAGGTACCGTCGCCGAGGTTGGCAAACACATGCTGCTCGCTGCTGAAGGGCTGCTGGCCCACCCAGGGCACGCCCTCGCCACCCATCTGCGTAAAGCCGATGGTGCTGCGGTCCATCCAGGTCGCCATGAAGTGGCAGCCGATGCCGGCCATGGCGCGCGAGCCCTCGGGCACGCGCGTGCTGGTGTTGTGCGGGCAGCCCGAGCAGAACCAGGGCATGCGCTCGGCCGCCGGACCGTTCAGCACCAGCGCCTGCATGGCCCGCTCCTTGGCGTCGAGCACGGCGAGCTGCGCGTCGATGCGCGCGGCAACTTCGCTGCCCGCGGGGGCTATGCCCAGCTTCTTCAGGCGGCCGGCGATGGCACGCGCGATCGCGGCCGGGCTCAGGTCGGCGTTGGCGCGCAGCAGTTCGTTGGACGAGGGGTTGGCCTGCGACCACTCGCCGCCGGCACGGTCCCCTTCGTTGAACTTGCCCAGAATGTTGGGGCGCACATCGTCACGCCAGTTGTAGAGCTCCTCCTTGAGCTGGTACTCGATGAGCTGGCGCTTCTCTTCCACGACCAGGATCTCCTGCAGGCCGGTGGCGAAGTCGCGCGCGCCCTGCGCCTCCAGCGGCCAGACCACGGCGACCTTGTGTAGGCGGATGCCGAGCCGGCGGCAGGTGGTGTCGTCCAGGCCCAGGTCCAGCAGGGCCTGGCGCGTGTCGTTGTACGCCTTGCCGCTGGCGATGATGCCGAAGCGATCCTGCGCTGTGGCGATGACGTTGTGGTTGAGCTTGTTGGCGCGGACGTAGGCCAGGGCGGCGTACCACTTGTGATGGAAGAGCCGCGCCTCCTGCTCCAGCGCGTGATCGGGCCAGCGGATATGCAGGCCACCCGGGGGCATCTCGAAATCGGTCGGCAACTGGATCTGCACACGTTCGGGATCTATCACCGCGCTGGCGCTGGATTCGACGATCTCCTGGATGGTCTTCATTCCGGCCCAGACGCCGGCGTAGCGGCTCATCGCAAAGGCATGCAAGCCCAGGTCCAGGATCTCCTGCACCGAGGCCGGGAAGAACACGGGCAGGCCGCAGGCCTTGAAGATGTGGTCGCTCTGGTGTGCTGCCGTGCTGCTCTTGGCCACATGGTCGTCGCCGGCCACGGCGATGACGCCACCCCAGGGCGTGGTGCCGGCATTGTTGGCGTGCTTGAAGACGTCGGAGGTCCGGTCCACACCCGGGCCCTTGCCGTACCAGATACCGAAGACGCCATCGAAGCGATTCGTGCCCGGCGGTGCAAAACCTAGCTGCTGTGTGCCCCAGAGGGCAGTCGCGGCCAGCTCCTCATTGACGCCGGGCTGGAACACGATGTTCTGGGCCTGCAGGTATTTCTTGGCGTTCCACAGGGCCTGGTCATAGCTGCCCAGGGGCGAGCCGCGGTAGCCGCTGATGAAACCCGCCGTGTTTTTGCCCGCCATCTGGTCGCGCAGGCGCTGCAGCATGGGCAGCTTGACCAGGGCCTGCACCCCGCTCATGAAGGCGCGACCATGGTCCAGGCTGTACTTGTCGTCCAGGGTGACGGTTTCCAGCGCCTGGCGGATGGATGCGGGCAGGGGAGCGTTCATGCGGCTTGTCTCCAGGCTCGTGGCCTTGTTTTGTATCAGGAAGGGCTCGTGGGCAGTGTAGGCCGCATGCGCTGATAGGTCTTTGCTTTCTTTGCCCGATTTACCATGGTTTTTGAAAGGAAATTGCTAGAGAATCGTCGAAATGGAAACGATTGACAAATTCGACCTCGCCATCCTGCAAGAACTGCAGTCCGATGCCCGCCTGACCAACGCCGAGCTGGCCTCGCGCGTGGGCCTCTCGCCTGCACCCTGCTGGCGCCGTGTGCGTGCGCTGGAGACGGCGGGTTACATCAAGGGCTACCACGCCGAGATCGACCGCCACAAGATCGGCCTGGGCGTGCTGGCCTTTGTGCGCCTGGACGCCGAGCGCAACACGGGCGACGCCACGCGTGTGTTGGAGGAAGCCGTTCGCGCCCTGCCCGAGGTCGTGGCCTGCCACTACATCAGCGGCACCGGCACCTTCGAGCTGCAGGTCGTGGCGCAGGACCTGGACAGCTTTTCCAGCTTTGCGCTGCAGCGCCTGATCAACCTGCCCAATGTGAAAGACCTGCACACCAGCTTTTCGCTGGGTGAGGTCAAGGCCAGCCCGACCCTGCCCCTGGGCCATCTGCAGGCGCCGCGACCGGCGCCTGCCCCCGCCCCGAAACGCCCCCGCCGGAGCACCCGATGAAACACCGCCGCCTCTGCATCCTCTTCCTGCTGACCTTGCCGGCATTGCCGTCGGCCCAGACCGTGGTGACGCCCGCCCAGTTGCCCCTGCGCAATCTGCTGATTGAGGTGCGCCAGGACGACGGCCGCAACGACAGCAGCGAGCGCGTGGCGGCAGATGTGAACGCGCGTGTGCAGCCCGGGCGCAGCGAGGTGGATGTGGCCATCGAAGCCCGGCGTCGTGAAAGCATCCGCAGTGGTAGCGCCCAACAGCAGGTGCTGGTCCTCAACGGCCGGCCCACCGCCATCAGCCTGGGCAGCAGCGTACCGCTGCGCCTGCGACAGTTCATCGTGCAGAACGGCATACGCCGCAGCGTGCCCGGCACGGTCTGGGTCCAGGCCGGCACGGGCTTCATGGCCACACCGGTCTGGGAGGGTGGTGACTCGGTCTACCTGGAACTGGTCGCGACCCAGGGTCGCCAGCCTCTGGGCCCGCAAGCCAGCACCTCCACCACCTTGATGCTGCCGCTGGACGAATGGACCACGATCGCCGACAGCGAGGACGTGCAGGATCAGCGCCAGAATGCCGCCGGCCTGGGCGGCGGCGGGCGGGACACGCGCAGTAGCAGCCAGTCGCTGCGCGTGCAGGTGCGGGTCAGCGTGCGCTGAGCCTGCTGCCTCCAATCAACGAGGCCAGAGCACCCACAAGCGCAGTGGCTGCTTGAGGCGGCCGGCAATCTGCGAGGCCTCGGGGCCGGTGCCCACGAAGTAGTCGGCGCGCACCGCACCGACGATGGCGCTGCCCGTGTCCTGGGCCAGCACCAGACGTTGCAGCTGCAGCTGCGGGCCGGCCGAGGCCAGCCACACGGGCGTCCCATAGGGAATGCTCCCGGGGTCGACGGCGATGGATCGGCCCGCGGTCAGCGGCACGCCTTGGGCACCGCGCGGACCCACGGCGCTTTCGCTCTCGGGCAGGGGCTGCTCCTGGAAAAAGGTTACGCGCGGGTTGGCCCAGAGCATCTCCTGCACCCGGCCCGGGTTCTGCGCCACCCACTGGCGGATCGAGGGCCAGGACGCGTCGCGCACTTCGCGGCGCTGCTGCAGCCAGCCGCCCACGCTGCGGTAGGGCTGGTCATTGGTGCCGGCATAGCCGACGCGCACTATACGCTGGCGTCCGTCAGGTTCGGTGATCAGCAGGCGGCCCGAACCCTGGATCTGCAGATTGAGGGCCGCGACCGGGTCGGCCAGCCAGGCGATCTCACGACCGCGCAGCGCGGCCTGCGCCTCGGGCAGGGTGTCCATCTCCTGGCGGCTGTACCAGGGCTTGCGCTGGTGCAGCAGGGCCGGCGGGCGATAGAGCGGCACGTTGAAGCGCGCATTGGGCAGGCGCGAGGCCTCCACCACGGGCTCGTAGTAGCCGGTCAGGAGACCGACCGGCTCGCTCTGGTGCGTCTCGACGCGATAGGGCTGCAGGCGCGTCAACATCCAGTTGCGACGCTGCTCGTCGCTGCCCTGGCTGAGGCTGCGCACATCGGCGCACAGAGCCGCCAGCGGCGCAGCCGGGCGTTCGCAACTGCGCAGCCAGGCGCTCCAGGCTTCGCCCAGCGGATCGTCGCCCAGGCCGGGCAGCTCGGCCCAGGCCACCGGCGTCCAGCGGCTGCGCGCCTGCTGCAGTACGGTGCTGCTCGCAGGTGCGCTCGGCAAAGCGGCGGTGGAGCCCGGGCCGGATCCGGCATCCACCTGCTCGATGGCAATCGTGGAACCACCCGTGGCAGGTACGGGTTCTGACGGAGGTACGCTGCCGCAACCCGCCAGCGTTCCTACAATGACAAGACTGTAGGCAAGAAGTGGTCGTTGGAGTCTGTTCATGTGGTTGATTTTCCTCGAAGCCCTGGGGGCCCTGCTGCTGCTGGTGCTCATCGTGTGGTGGACCATGTTCTCGGGTCGCCGCAAGGGCGAACTGGACGAGGGCACGTCCGAGCAGACGACGCGGCCCTCGGATTCGGATGACCGCGGCTAGGCGCCGGATCAGACTTCACGCAGCAGGTTGGCCAGCTCGACCGCCGACTTGACTTCCATCTTGTCGAAGACGCGCGCGCGGTGTACTTCCACCGTGCGCACGCTGATATCGAGCTGGTCGGCGATGCGCTTGTTGGGCAGGCCCTCGACCACCAGCTGCATGACCGCACGCTCACGCTCGGTCAGTTCGACCAGGCGCTGGCGCAGGCGCTCGCGTGCCTGCTGGGCCCGCACTGCCTCGGCCGAACGGGCCAGCGCCTGCTCCACACGATCGACCAGGGCGTTGTCGGAGAAAGGCTTCTCGCAGAAATCAAAGGCACCGCGCTTGACCATGCTGACCGCCGTGGGCACGTCGGCGTGGCCGGTGAGAAAGATCACGGGCAGCGCCTCCTGCAGGCCGCGCTCGACCAGGCGCTCGAACAGCGCAAGCCCGCTCATGCCGGGCATGCGCACGTCCAGCAGCAGGCAGGCAGGCCGCGCCGGCAGGCGTGCGCCCTCCAGCTGCTCCAGAAACGCCTCGGCGCTGTCGTAGGCCTGGCTGCCCAGGCGGCGTGAACGCAGCAGCCAGGCCAGGGCCTCGCGCACGCTGGCGTCGTCATCGACGATATAGACAGAGGCATCAATCGCAGGTTGCATGGTGCGATGTTATGTCATGCCGCCGGGCCCGCTGGCAGCGTGAACCTGAAAACTGTGCCGTGCGGCGGACTCGACTCGAAGACCAGGTTGCCGCCGTGCTGCTCGATCACGGTACGGCACAGGCTCAGGCCCAGGCCCATGCCCTCGGCCTTGGTGGTGAAGAAGGGCGTGAAGAGCTGCTCGGCGACCTCGGGCGCGATGCCCGGGCCGATGTCTGCCACGGAGAACTCGATCCAGCGGGCATCGGCCGGTGAGCGCCGCACCTCCAGCGTGAGCACGCGTCGGCGGATCTCGGGCTGGTCCATGGCCTGCATGCCGTTACGCGCCAGATTGAGCAGCACCTGTTCGACCATGGTGCGGTCACAGAGGACCGTCGGCAGGTCCGGCGCGAGCCGGATCTGCACCTGCACGCCGAGCTTGCGCGCCTGCAGATTGACCAGCGGCAGGATGGCGTCGAGCAGCAGGCGCGGGGCAATCGCCTCGCGCGCCTGGTCACGCCGGCGCACGAAGTCGTGCACGCTCTTGATGACCTTGCCGGCGCGCTCGGCCTGCTCCGCAATGCGGTGCATGGCCAGGCGGATGTCCGCCGGGCTGTGCGCCCCCTGGTCCAGAAGGTTCTGCGTACCCGTGGCGTAGCTCGCGATGGCGGCCAGCGGCTGGTTGAGCTCGTGGCTCAGCAACGAGGCCATCTCGCCCACCATGGCCAGGCGTGCCGTGGCCTGCAGGCGCTCCTGGCTGGCGCGCGAAAGCTCCTCCACCCGACGCTGCTCGCGGATGTCGAGGAAAGCGCTCATCCAGCCGGTCTGCACCCCCTGGGCATTGATCAGCGGCGCCTCGATGATCAGCACCGGAAAGCGCGTGCCGTCCTTGTGCATGAAGACCGATTCGTAGCCCTCGCGCGGCGGCACATTGCCCGCGAGCCGGATCTCCTGGCGCTTGCGGTACTCGTCGGCCAGTTCAGGCGGCCAATAGGGGGGCGCCTGCACGCCCTGGCCCAGCAGCTCCTCGGCCGTGAAGCCCACCATCTGGCAGAAGGCCGGATTCACATAGGTGATGCGCCCCTGCAGGTCGCGCGCGCGCAGGCCCGTGACCAGCGAGTCCTCCATGGCCTTGCGGAAGGCCAGCGCATCGGCCAGGTCACGCTCGGCCTTAAGGCGGCGGCGCATGTCCTTGCCCAGCAGCAGCAGGATGGCCACCAGGGCGATGGACATGGCCGTGACCAGAGCCGTGAGCACATTGGGGAAGAGGTCGGGCGCGCCGCGCCAGCTGTCCATGCGCAACACCAGGGTCGTGCCCGGCAGGTCCAGCAGATGCTGGGCCGAGAACACGCGGCCGCCGCGGCGCGAATTGCCGCGGATGGCCAGCCGCGTGCCGTCGCCCTCGGTGAAGGACACTTCCTGGCTGCGCGTGAGCTGGGGCCCGAGATCATCGAGCAGGTCCTGCAGGGAGTAGGTCGCCACCAGATAGCCCATGACCACCCCGGCACTGGCCAGCGGCAGACACATCTCCATCACTTCCAGCCCCAGGCCATCGGTCATGGGGACGAAGTAGCTGCCCGAGTAGGCCGGGCCGCTGAGGCGTCGCGCGGCATTGCAGACCTGCGTCACCTCGGACTGCACGCTGTCGCGCCCGAGCCGATCGAACACCGGCGGCCGGTAGGGCGTGCCGGCCTGGTTCAGGACGTTGAAGTGGTCATCGCGCCACTCGATGCGCACCAGCTCACGCCGCTCGCGCAAGAGCGCTGTCGCCTCCTGCGACCAGCGGGCGGGCCCCGGTTCGCCGAACTGCAGGGCCTGCAGGCTTTGCAGGTTGCGCGTGAGGCGTGAACGGATGTCGCCCACGGCGTCGGCCGCGTCGCGCTCCAGCCGGCTTTGCACCTGGCTGGCCTCGTAGCGGCCGGCCAGCCAGACCAGGGTGAGCAGCAGCGCCAGCACCAGGGCCGTCAGGGCGGACCAGAGCAAGCGCCGACGCCAGTGCTGGGGGCGCCAGCGTTCGCCCAGACGTTCCAGCATGCCTGTACTCACAGCACCCGGTGCTCCAGGGCCGGCAGCTGCTGGCGGCACTGCCGCAGCAGACCGGCATCGAGCTCGGCCAGCACCAGGCCCTCGCCCTCCGGATGAACGCCGACCACCCGGCCCCAGGGATCGACCACCATGCTGTGGCCCCAGGTGCGGCGCCCGTTTTCATGTCGCCCCCCCTGGGCCGCGGCCGCCACGTAAGCCAGGTTCTCGATGGCGCGCGCGCGCAGCAGCGGCTCCCAGTGCGCCTGGCCCGTGGTGTGCGTGAAGGCACTGGGCACCAGCAGCAGCTGGGCACCGGCCTGCGCATGCGCACGGTAAAGCTCGGGGAAACGCAGGTCGTAGCAGACACTCAGGCCCACGCGCCAGGTCTGGCCGTCACGCGCCAGGAGGTCGAAGACCACGGGCTGACGACCGGGGCGCAACGTACGCGCCTCGTCATAGGACTCGCGGCCGTTGTCGTAGCGGAACAGATGAATCTTGTCGTACTGGGCGACGCAATCGCCCTGGGGGGAATAGACGCGTGTGCTGTTGTAGGCGCGCCGGTCTTCGTCCACCGCGGCGCCGGCGTCGATGGGCAGCGTGCCACCCACGATCCACAGACCCAGCTCGCGCGCCGTGCGCGACAGAAAATCCTGGATCGGGCCCTGGCCCGGCGTCTCGCGGATGCGCAGCTTGGCTTCATCGCCATGGCCCAGCAGGCAGAAGTACTCGGGCAGCACGGCCAGCTCGACCCCCTGCTGCGCGGCCTGCTCCAGCAGCGCCCGCGTGCGCGCCAGGTTGGCTTCGACCGACGCCGTGGAGACCAGCTGAACGAGGGCAAGCTTCATGGCGACTGCGTCTGCGGTTCAGCCGTCGGCCGGGGGGCCTCGACCTTGTTCATCTGGGGCTCGTCCCAGGTGCCGGTGATGTGGAATTCCTGGGTCGCCGCAGCCATGGCGGGCCGGCGCAGCAGGTACTGGGCCAGGAAGGTGCCCAGACCGACCGCCGGGTTGATCCAGGTCGCTACCAGTGAGGCCGTCCCGGCATTGATCTCGGGCACGATGACCACGCGCAGGTCCTGCGTCTCGCGCGCCAGATCGGCCTGCCCGCTCATCAGCACGGCGGCGTTCACGCCCTTCATCTGCAGGTTGTTGGTCCGGGCCAGGCCTTGTTCGACCTGCACGTCGCCACGCACGAAGTCGAAGGCAAAACCCTGGCTGAAGACGTCGCGGAAATCCAGCGTGAGCCGGCGCGGCAGGGATTGCAGGCTGAGCACGCTGAGCAGCTTGGCCAGGCCCGGATCGGCCTTGAGGAACTGGCCTTCCTCGATATTGACGTTGAAGCTGCCGCCCAGCGTCGGATAGTCCAGTCCCAGCGGTGAGCCCACCCAGCTGACCTGGCCGGCCATGCGTCCCTTGCCGGCCCGCACCACATCGGGCATGCCCAGACGGCTCAGCAGGCCACCAGCATCGGCTACATCGAGCTGGAAGTTCATCACGGTACGCCGGCGTTCGCCACGCGACGTTGCCGACGCGCGTGGCGTGGTCAGGCGACCAGCCGGCTCGCCGGCCTCCTGGTAGACGGCCCAGTTACCGCTGGCCGTGAACTCGGCTTCGGGCATCTTGATGTGCAGGCGGCTGAGCCGCCACTCCCGCGCGCCGGCGTCGCGCCGCGCCAGACCGCGGTTGACCGCCTCGATCTCGACGCGTCCCAGGTTCTTGCCACGCAGCTCGAACTGCTGGATGGCCACGTCCAGCGCCGGGATGCCGACAGGCTGCTCGTCGAGCACGTTCTCCATGCCGCGTGCGTTCTCCTGGCCCAGCACCAGCCGCGCCAGGCGGGCATAGACGCTGCCCGCGCCCGCCTGTGCCGGCATACGGTACTCGGCATAGCCGCTGAGTTCGCGCGCGTCGAGGTTGGCACGCCAGACCCGCCCTTCGCGCGTGCCGCCCGCGATGAACTGGCGCAGGGTCTGCCCGCCCACCTGCAGGGTCTGGCCCTGCACGATCACGCTGGTCGGCAGATAGTCCTGCAGGGCGACAGGCACCACGACGCCACCGGTGGCCGGCTCGGCCGGTGTGGCCATGGCCTGGCGCCAGGCATCCAGATCCAGGGCGTCGAACTGTACCTGGGCCACCACCCCCTCGTCGGGCAAGGGCACGCTCTCGCCGGCCGCGAGGCCCACGCCGATGGCACCACGCAGCACACGCACCGCACCGTCCCCATGCTCACGCACATAGCGCACCGAGGCCAGTCGCCCCAGATCAAAACGCAGCAGATCCTGGCGCCGCGCCGGGGTCGCCGCCTCGACACGGACGCCTTCAGCAGCGATGAGCGCGGCCTGCAGGCGCAAGGGCAGCACGGCCTCGGCCGGCTTGGACAGGGGCGCAGGCAGATCGAGCGCCAGGCCCTGCAGGCTGGAGTTGAACTGGAATTCAGGCACGCCCTGGCGCAGACCGAACTCCGCGGTGTAGCCCGTGCTGCCGCTCATGCGCCGGGCCAGGGCGGCCGCCGACCCGAGCTGGCTTTCCTGGCGCAGGCCCTGGGCCGTGAGCGTGCCCTGCACCCGCAGGCGGGGCACTCCCCCTGCTTCGGCGCCGGGCAGGGCGATGGTGCCGCCCTCGGCACGCACGTCTCCCCCCAGCAGGCGTCCCTGCACGCCGGCCAGCGCAAAACCCTGCTCGCTGAAATACACGGTGCCGCGCGCCCGGGTGAGCCGCGGCAACCGGGGCGCGAGCAACAGCTCGTTGCCGGCAAGCTTGACCTGGCCGCGCACAGCCGAGCGTTCCAGATCCTGCAGGGGCAGATCCAGCCCCAGCTGGACCTCGGCGTTGCCCGTGGCGCGTGCCTGTCGCAAGACCCCGCCGATCATGACGTCGAGCGGCGAGGCGCGCACCAGGCCGGTCAGCAGCTCATCGAGCGGGCCGCCCAGCTGCAGATCGGTCTGCACGCGCGCGCCCTGCGTCATGTCGGGAATGCGGGCTTCGCCCTTGACGATGCGCAGCTGCGGCACACCGTCCACGCGCGCGCCGATATTGCGCAGCTGCAGGCTGCTGCGGTCGATCTGCAGATCGGCGCGCAACTCGTTCAGAGCCGGCCAGGCCGGCTGCCCCGCCGGCTGGAGGCTGGCGGGTACATAGACGAAGCGCGTGTCCTGCACCTGGGCGGTGATGCGGAACTCCCCCTGACCGGACTGGTGAAAGGGAAAGTCGTGCAGATCGCCCTTGACCTTGAAGCGCGCACCACTCGCCCGCCCCTGGGGCAGGGCCTCGCGCAGATAGCTGCGCACCTCGGCCGGGATGGCCTGGGGCAGGTAACGGTGCAGGGCCACAAGTTCGGCCCGGCTGAAGCTGCCCTGCAGATCCAGCTCGCCGGGCAGGCGACGCGCGCCGGTGCCCGTCTGCCAGGTGAGCTGGAATTCACCCTGGGCCTGGGCATTGGCAAAGCGGGCGTTGCTGATCTGCAGCCTGGTCTGACCACCCTGGCGACGCCACTGCAACTCGGCGGCCAGCTGGTCCAGTTCGACGCGCGGCTGCTCGAAGACACCCGGCAGCTCCAGATGGCCCTGCTGGACCTGCACGCTGGCCCGCCCGCCATCCTGATTCAGGTCGAAGTCCAGGGTCAGGCCACGCACGCCGGGCGATCCGATCTCGCCGGCCGGCGCCGCATCCTCTGCCAGCGGCTGCAGCTGCGGATGCGAGGCCACGTCCAGCTTGCTCAGCCGGCCACGGGCATCGAAGACCCGGGAGGCCTCCCAGGCACCCTGCCAGCGTGCCTGCAGCTGCTCGACCTGGCCCTGGGGGGCGTAGATCTGCAGGGCGCGGTGCAGGCGCGGGCCCAGCGGCAAACGCTGCCCCAGCGCCGCCAGCGCGGCCAGATCGACCCCACTGACACGCAACTCGCCGCGCGCACTGTCGGCCGACGCCGAGGGCTGGGCATGGCTCAGACGCATATCGCCCCCACGCCAGCGCAGGCCGTCGCGGGTGTCGAAGCGCAGACCCTGGGTCGAGAGCTCGTAGCCCCCCTCCAGCGCCTTCAATCCCACACGGGCCGCGAGGCGATCAAGCTCCAGCACCGGCAACTCCGGGCCCAGGCGCAGATCCAGCTGCGTCAGCGCCACATCGGCCGTGACAGCACTGACACGCCCCTGGTCCACGTCGACCCAGGCCCGCAGCGCGCCGCTGCCGCCGGCCATTTCCAGCTGCAGCTGCGGGGGCAAAGGCACATGCCGCCGCAGTTCAGAGATGTCCACCCGCTCGAACACCGCATAGAACTGGCCCTGCCAGCGCTGCCACTCGCCGGCGTCAGCGAAGAACAGCGGCTCGCGAAAGCTGCCGCGCAGGCTCAGCCGGTCGCCCAGCGCCTCGGGCGGTATGGCATCGAGCCGCAACTCATGCAGATGACCGGTGTTGTGCAAACGCAGGTCGACCTGCTGCAACTCCACAGGTGGCGCGTTGCGCAGCTCGTCATGCCAGCGCACGCGCCCGTCGGTGACCAGCCACTCGGTCTGGGTAAAGACCCAGTTGCTCATGCGGCCATCGCCGCCCTGCCCGGGATCGATCTCGATGCCGGCCACATAAAACCGCCCCTCGGCGCTGCGTCGTACGTCCAGCTCGGGACGCTCGATGGCCAGCTGCTCGAAACCCAGATTCCACAGCGAGCGCGGCGACACGGTGGCCCGCACGCGCGGCAGGTACAGGGCCGGCTCGCCTCCACGGTCGAACAGCAGGACCTCCTGGAGCTCGAAACTGGGCAGCAGGCGATGGTCGTGCGCCACGATGGCGCCGATGCGCAGGGGCAAGCCCAGCGCCTGGCTGGCCCGGGTTTCCAGCAGCGGGCGCAGCTCGTCGATTCGGGGCACAATGAACAGGTGCAACGTCGCCCAGGCGCCGCCGAACACCAGCCAGGCCAGCACGATCAGCCACAGCAGGGCGCGCGTCGTGAGCGTCAGCGCTTTGAGCGGCAGGGACGGGCGGCGCGGCAGGACATTCATTTGGCAGATCGATAACGCGACAGGAATTATGACCCGCAACGATGCGTCGGGCCCGCTGCAGGGTCTGGCCAGCGCACCGGCGACAGGCGCCGCCGGTGCCGACCACTCCCGCTTTGTACAACGCGTGCGCCGCCGCCACGCCGACCTGCTGCCCCGGCTCGCACCAGGCCGCCCGGACGTGCAGGCGATGCAGCAGCTTTACGAGCACCTGCGTGGTACGGGCCTGGACTGCGGCGCGGCGCTGCGCGTGCTGCGCCAGCTCGTGATGGAGCGGCTGGTGGTACTCGACGTCGAACGGCAGGCCTCCCTGCAGGACGTCACCGCCACGATGACCGAACTGGCCGAATTCGCCCTCGATACCGCCTGCTCCGAAGTCACACGCAGCCTGGATGAAGGCCACGGCATGCCGCGCACCGCGCAAGGACAGCGCGCGCTGTTCTGGGTGGTCGGCATGGGCAAGCTCGGCGCACGCGAACTCAATGTGTCCAGCGACATCGACCTGATCTACGTCTACGACCAGGACGGCGAAACCGCGGGCAATGCCGAAGGCCGCAACCGCATCTCCAACCACGAGTACTTCGCCAAGGCCGTACGCGCCATCTACAACCTGCTGGGGGACACCACCGAACACGGTTTCGTCTTCCGCGTCGATCTGGCGCTGCGGCCCAATGGCAATTCCGGCCCCCCGGCCGTCTCGCTGGGTGCGCTGGAAGAGTACTTCCATGTGCAAGGCCGCGAATGGGAGCGATTCGCCTGGCTCAAGAGCCGCATCGTCGCGCCGCGGGCCCAGCTGCAGGACGGCTCGGTCATGGCGCTGCGCAGCTTGGTCGTGCCCTTCGTATTCCGCCGCTATCTGGACTACAACGTCTTCGATTCACTGCGCGTGCTGCACCGCCAGATCCGCGACCATGCCGCCAAGCGCAGCGCCGGCCACCCGGAGCGCAGCAACGACGTCAAGCTTTCGCGCGGCGGCATCCGCGAGATCGAATTCACGGTGCAGCTGCTGCAGGTGGTGCGAGGCGGCCAGTTCCCCGAGCTGCGCACCCGCCCCACCCTGGACGCGCTGACCCGCCTGGTCAAGGCCGGGCTCATGCCCGAGCCCACGGCCCAGGCGCTGGCCCAGGCCTACGAGTTCCTGCGCCGGGTGGAGCACCGCATTCAGTACCTGGATGACCAGCAGACCCATGTGCTGCCCACCCGCGACGAGGACCTGGACTGGATCGCGCGCAGCCTGGGCTACCCCGACGTCTGCCGCTTCCTGACCCAGCTCGACGCGCACCGCGAAGTCGTGGCACAGGAATTCGACATCCTGCTCGGCGGCGCAGGCCACAAGGAGTGCAAGGGCTGCGGCAACGGCAAGAACGGTGGTACCGCAGCCGCGATGCCGGATTTCGATGCGGTGCTGGCTCAGCTGCCGTCGCAGTTCCGTCAACGCGTCGAAGCCCTGCGTACCCATCCGCGCGTGCAGGCCCTGCGCGAGGAGTCGCGCGCGCGCCTGGTCCGCCTAGTGGCGCGCACGGCCGAATGGCTGCGCGAGGACCGCGCCAGCGAGGAAGCCGCCAGCCGCCTGATCGACTGGATGGAACCGCTGCTGCGGCGCGAGAGCTACCTGGCCATGCTGCTGGAGCGCCCCGCCGTGCACGAACGCCTGCTGCGCCTGCTGGGCGCGGCACGCTGGCCCGCGCGTTACCTGCTGCAGCACCCGGGCGTGATCGACGAGCTCGCCAGCCGCAGCATGATGGACGAGCGCTTCGACCCGGTGGTCTTCGAGGCTGAGCTCGAGACCCGCCGCAAGGCTCTGCTGGCGTCGGGCGACGGCGACGAGGAGGCCCTGCTCAATCTGCTGCGCCGCGCCCACCACGCCGAGGTCTTCCGCACCCTGGCACGCGACGCGGAAGCCGTGCTGACCGTGGAGCAGGTGGCCGACGATCTCTCGGCCCTGGCCGATGCGGTGCTGCGCGTCACCACCCGCTGGTGCTGGGAACAGCTGCGCAAGCGGCATCGCGAGACGCCACAGTTCGCCATCATCGGCTACGGCAAGCTGGGCGGCAAGGAACTGGGCTATGGCAGCGACCTGGACATCGTCTTCGTCTACGAGGACGAGCACGAGGACGCCCCCGAGGTCTACGCGCAACTGGTGCGCAAGCTGATCAACTGGCTGACGGTCAAGACAGGCGAGGGCGACCTCTACGAAATCGATACCGCGCTGCGCCCCAACGGCAATTCGGGACTGCTGATCACCACCTTCGAGGCCTATGCTAACTACCAGGAGCGACGCGGCAGCAACACCGCCTGGACTTGGGAGCACCAGGCCATGACGCGCGCGCGCTTCGTGCTGGGCAGCGAGGACCTGCGCCTGCGCTTCGATGCCGTGCGCGAGGCGGTGATCCGCTCGCCGCGCGATCCGCTCGCCTTGCGCGAGGAGATCGTGGCCATGCGCGACAAGGTCCGGCTGGCCCATCCCGTCTCCGGCGATCAGTTCGACGTCAAGCACAGCCCTGGCGGCATGGTCGACGCCGAGTTCGCCGTGCAATACCTGGTGCTGTCACAGGCCGGCCAGCACCCGGCACTCGTGGCCAATACGGGCAATATCGCGCTGCTGCGCGCGGCCGAAGCGGCCGGCCTGTTGCCGGCGGGCGTGGGCGCAGCCGCAGGCGACGCCTACCGCGAACTGCGACGCATCCAGCACAAGGCCCGTCTGGACGAGGCGCCGACCCAGGTCGACCCCGCGCGCGTCGCAAAAGAGCGCGCGGCCGTGCTCGCTCTCTGGACGGCCGTCTTCGGCGCCGATTGAGACCGGGCGAGGGCCCTCAGGCGCTGCCGCGGATCTTGCGCACCAGCGCCGTCGTCGAATAGCCGTCCACAAAAGGCAGGGCCAGCGCCCGCCCGCCCCAGGACTCGACCAGGGCGGTCTCGGGCAGCTTGCGCATGTCGTAGTCGCCGCCCTTGACCAGGATGTCCGGCCGCACCTCGGCAATCAGGGCTTGCGGTGTGTCCTCGTCGAACCAGGTGACCAGGTCCACCGCGCCCAGGGCGGCCATCAGGGCTGCGCGGTCCTGTTCATTGTTCAGCGGGCGGTCCGGCCCCTTGCCCAGGCGGCGCGCCGAGGCATCGCTGTTGAGCGCCACCAGCAGGCTGGCGCCGAGTTCGCGTGCCTGGGCCAGGTAGATGGCATGGCCGCGGTGCATCACGTCGAAGACGCCGTTGGTGAAGACCAGGGGCCGGGGCAGGGCCGCCAGACGTGCAGGCAGATCGGCCCGCGAACAGAGCTTGTCCAGAAAAGCGGGCAGGGGCGGGTGGTCAGGAGCGGGCATGACCGCATCCTAGCAGCGGCGGCGCACCAGACCACCCGCAATCGCGGGAAACGGCCGCGCTTTACCCCCCAATCCCGCCCCCTGCCAGGCGGTGCGCAGGGGCATAATGGCCCCGCCCATGACGACCAAGCTCGTATCCGTCAGCATCGACTCGATCCGCATCGGTGACCCTCTGCCTTTTGCGCTGATGGACGCCGAGGGCACGCTGCTGGCCGCCAAGGGCTATGTGATCAGCTCGCGCGCCGAACTCCAGGGTCTGCTGGGGCGTGGCATCTCCCTCTACATCGATGCCGCCGACTCCGAAGCCCATCACCGCGCCTACGTCGGCATGCTGCACGACATGGTGCGCAAGGACACGACGCTGGGGGAGATTGCCGGGGCCCACATCTCCCGGGTCGACTTTGACGCCAGCCGCTTCGACGCCGATGTGGCCGTCGGTCCTGCCGACTGGCTGGATTACCAGGTGCAGGCCAACAGCATCCTGCGCGACAGCAGCGCCCCCATGTTTCTGGCCCGCCTGATCCGGCTGCAGAAGCAGCTGCGCCAGCACGCCATGAGCAACCCCGACGGCGCGCTGTTCGCGTTGTTCCATCTCTCGGCCAGTGAGATCCGCATGTACAGCGCCACCCACGCCATGCTGGTGAGCGTGATGTGCGGCCTGGCCGCGCGCGAGGTGCTGGCCTGGCCCACCGAGCAGGAACAGCTGCTGTGCCTGGCGGCGCTCACCATGAACCTGGGCATGACCGATCTGCAGGACAAGCTGGCCCAACAACTCACGCCGGTCTCGCCCGAACAGCGCCAGCAGATCGACCAGCATGCCCTGCGTTCGGTCGAATTGCTGCAGCGTGCGGGGGTGCGGGACACGGACTGGCTCGAGGCCGTGACGCACCACCACACCGTGGCACCCGGTCCGCTGGCACCGCGCTCGCCCGGCATGCGCATGGCACGCCTGATCCAGCGTGCCGACATGTTCGGCGCCCGGCTGGCGCCACGCGCCTCGCGCGTGCCCACCGCACCGGCCGCCGCCATGCAGGCCAGCTATTTCGACGAGAACCGCCAGGTCGACGAGGCCGGGGCCGCGCTGATCAAGGCCGTGGGGATCTATTCCCCCGGCTCCTTCGTCAAGCTCAACACGGATGAGGTGGCGGCTGTGATCCGGCGCGGCGCCAACACCACCACGCCCAAGGTGGCAGTGCTGATCAACCGTGAAGGCATGCCGGTGGCCGAGCCGGTGATCCGTGACACGGCGCTGCGCGACTACCGCATCGTGGCCAGCGTGCCGCACCGCGAGGTCAAGGTGCGGGTCAATCTGCAGCGGATGCTGGCGCTGACCGCGACGACGGTGTGAGGCCGACTCAGGCCGCAGCCGTCACCGGCGCGCCGAGTTCCTTGCGGAAGCGGTTGAGTTCCTGCACGGTCTTGAAGCTGCGGTCCATCAGCAGCGAAAGGTTGTGCAGGATGCGTTCGACCACCTTGGTCTCCCAGACGGCGTCGAAGCGGATCTGCTGATCCAGCCAGTGCTCGAGCCACTCGGGGTTGGGCAGGCGGCTCTGGATGGTGTCGCGCGGGAACAGGGCCTTGTTCACGTGCAGATTGGTGGGGTGCAGGGCCTGGGCCGTACGCCGCGCGCTGGCCATGAGCACGCCCACCTTGGCAAAGGCCAGCTTGGCCTCGGCGCCGAAACGGCCGATGGCGCGTTTCATGTAGCGCAGGTAGGCACCACCGTGGCGTGCCTCGTCCTGGCTCAGCGTGGTGTAGATGTGCTTGATCACAGGTTCGGTGTGCCATTCGGCAGCGCGGCGATACCAGTGATTGAGGCGGATCTCGCCGCAGAAGTGCAGCATCAGGGTCTCCAGCGCAGGCGCCGGCTCGAACTCGAAGCGCACCTCGTGCAGCTCCTGCTCGGTCGGCACCAGCTCCGGCCGGAAGCGACGCAGGTACTCCATGAGCACCAGCGAATGCTTCTGCTCCTCGAAGAACCAGATCGACATGAAGGCGGAGAAATCGCTGTCGTCCTTGTTATCGCGCAGGAACATCTCGGTGGCCGGCAGCGCCGCCCACTCGGTGATGGCGTTCATCTTGATGGTCTGGGCCTGCTCGTCGCTGAGCTTGCTGGCATCGAACTGGTCCCAGGGAATGTCCTTCTCCATGTCCCAGCGCACGGCTTCCAGTTGCTTGAAAAGTTCGGGATAGAGCATGGCAATTCCTTCAGCTACCTCACGATTCTAGGGGGGTCGGCTTGACAGCTGCCTGACACCCGGTGTGTAGCCGTACGGCAGGCCGGGAAATGACAGGCGGCGGCCTCAGCGCGGAACGGTGTCGGCAAAGCTGGCTCGCTGCATGAGCTTGTCCTGCAGACGCACCAGATTGGGGTGGGCCTCACGCCAGGCGACTTGCGGGAAACGGAAGTCCAGGTAGCCCAGGGCCGAGCCCGCAGCCACATCGGCCAGACTGAAATGGTTGCCGGCGCAGAAAGGCTTGTCACCGAGCCCGCGGCTCATGGCCTGCAGGCCGGCCTCGATCTTGCCGAGCTGGCGGTCGATCCAGGCCTGGCAGCGCTGCTCTTCGCTGCGCTTGTGCCAGACAGCTTCCATGCGCGCCAGCAGGGCCGCATCCATCAGCCCGTCGGCGAGGGCCTCCCAGGTCTTGACTTCGGCACGCTCGCGTCCCACCGGCGGAATCAGCTTGCCCACCGGCGAGAGGGTGTCCAGATACTCGACGATGACGCGCGAATCGAACAGGGCCTCGCCGCCCTCCATGACCAGGCAGGGGATCTTGCCCAGGGGATTGGCATCGACGATACGGGTCTGGTCGGACCACACATCCTCCAGCACAAAGGTGTAATCCAGCTTCTTCTCGGCCATCACGATGCGCACCTTGCGCACGTAAGGACTGGTGTGGGAACCGATCAGTTTCATGGGTCTTCCGGAAGTCCAGGGGGGCCGATTTTAGCGACACTGTCCTCGCGGCAACGCCCCGGTTGTCGGACAGGCCGCCCAACTACAATCCGGGCATGACCTTCTCCACCATTTCGGCCCTGTCCCCGCTGGACGGGCGCTATGCCGCCAAGCTCGCTGCGCTGCGCCCGCTGATGAGCGAGCAGGGCTATATGCACCGCCGTGTCCAGGTCGAAGTGGCCTGGTTCATCAGCCTGAGCGATGCCGGCTTCAAGGAATTCCCGCCGCTGTCGCCTGGTGCGCGCACCTATCTGCTCAATCTGGTCAAGAACTTCTCCGAGACCGACGGCAACGCGATCAAGGAGATCGAGAAGACCACCAACCACGACGTCAAGGCGGTCGAGTACTGGATCAAGTCCAAGTTCGAGGCACGGCCCGAGCTGCAGAAGGCCAGCGAGTTCGTGCATTTCGCCTGCACCAGCGAGGACATCAACAACACCAGCCACGCGTTGCAGCTGCGCAGCGCCCGCGATACCGTGGTGCTGCCGGCACTGGACAAGCTGCTGGTCAAGTTGCGCGACATGGCCCAGGCCTATGCCGAGGTGCCCATGCTCAGCCGCACCCACGGCCAGACCGCCAGCCCCACCACCGTGGGCAAGGAGATCGCCAACGTCGTGGTGCGTCTGCAGACCGCCTGCGATCGCATTGCCGCCGTGAAGATCCTGGGCAAGATGAACGGCGCCGTGGGCAACTACAACGCCCACCTGGCCGCCTGGCCCGACTTCGACTGGGAAGCCTTCGCCAAGAAGGTCGTGGAGACGCCCGAGCCCCTGGGCCTGGGCCTGAGCTTCCAGCCCTACAGCATCCAGATCGAGCCCCATGACTACATGGCCGAGCTGTTCGATGCCATCGCGCGTGCCAACACCATCCTGGTCGACTTCTCGCGCGACGTCTGGGGCTATGTCTCCCTGGGCTATTTCAAGCAGCGGCTCAAGGCCGGCGAGATCGGCTCCTCGACCATGCCGCACAAGGTCAACCCGATCGACTTCGAGAATGCCGAAGGCAATCTGGGGCTGGCCAATGCCCTGCTGCGCCACCTCAGCGAGAAGCTGCCCATCAGCCGCTGGCAGCGCGACCTGACCGATTCCACCGTGCTGCGCAATATGGGCGTGGCCTTGGGCTATGCCGTGCTGGCCTATCAGTCCCTCAGTGTGGGCCTGAACAAGCTGGAGCTCAACAGCACCGCGCTGGCCGCCGACCTCGATGCCTCCTGGGAAGTGCTGGCCGAACCCATCCAGACGGTGATGCGCCGCTATGGTGTGCAGGGTGCCTACGAAAAGCTCAAGGAAGTCACGCGCGGCCAGACCGTCACGGCCGCCGACCTGCACGCGCTGATCCGCAGCCTGGAGATCCCCGAAGCCGACAAGCAGCGACTGCTGGCCATGACGCCGGGCAGCTACACGGGCAAGGCAGCTGAGCTCGCCAAGCGGGTCTGATCCCGTGGCCCTCAAGTCCACGGTCTTCAAGGCCAACCTCCAGATCGCCGACATCGACCATGGCTACTACGCCGACCATGCGCTGACGCTGGCTCGCCACCCGAGCGAAACCGACGAACGCATGATGATCCGCCTCGTCGCCCTGGCCCTGCAGGCGCACCGCCTGCAGACCGAACTCGGCGGCGACGGCACCCTGGCCTTCGGTGCCGGCCTGTCCGACCCGGACGAGCCCGATGCCTGGCTGCGCGACTACACAGGACAGACCCGTCTGTGGGTCGAAGTCGGCCAGCCCGAGGACAAGCCCTTGGCCAAGGCCTGCAGCAAATCAGATGCGGTGGTGGTCTATACCTTCGCCCACGCCGCCGAGGTCTGGTGGCGCGGCATCGAGAACAAGCTCACGCGCCTGGACAAGCTGCAGGTCTGGCGCATCCCCAGCGAAACGTCGCAGATCCTGGCCACCCTGGCCGAGCGCAGCATGCAGCTGCAAGCGACGGTCCAGGAGGGTGTGCTGATGCTGGGCAACAGCCGCCAGCAGGTGGACGTGGAGCCGCTGCGCTGGAAGTGAGGTTCAGGCCGCAGCCGGCTCGACCGTGCGTTCGGCGGCTCGTTCCGCATAGCGGTTGAAACGCCAGGCGTCGCCGTGCAGGGTGATGCGGCGCCAGGTCTGGCGCTTTTCCGCCGGGCTGAGCTCCGGCCAGTGCTGAACTTCGTCAAAGGTCCGGCCGCAGCCCTTGCAGACCGGGTCGCCCTGGCTTGTGGAGCAGATGGCGATGCAGGGCGTGTCCGGCGTGGTCTGGTACCAGTCCAGCCAGGCCTCGTAGGCGGCGCGCGGCATGCTGCGCTCGTCAGCCTCCTGCTCGCGGAAATAGACCATGAGGGCGTAGACCTCGGCCAGGGCCCGCACGGGCCGCGCCAGGGTGATGCCGTCCGGCGAGGGCTCGCGTTCGCGCCAGTGGTTGATGGCCGCTTCGATGTCGGTGATGTGGATGCCTGCCATGGGGAGCAGGATCATAGCCGCCGGCCGGTTCGCCAGACCGCGCGGGGGGAAATCCCCAGGCCATGAGAGCCTATGGGCCGCATGGTTTAATTTGAGCTCCGAAGGGGAGTAGCTCCCGGAAGCGCCGGCCAAGCACGCCGCCGCATCCATCAGCCTGTCGTCAATACGTGGCCCGTGCGGCCTCCGGCTCGCTGGGCAGCAGACGCCATCGCGTCTTGCCGGGCAAGACCTTCGACAGTCGCCGTACCGGCTCCGTCGAAGCGTCACCTGCAGCCTGCTGCCGTGTCTGCACGACCTGCCTGTGCCGGCCTGAGAACGACATCAACCGGAGTTACTTCATGGAATTGTTTTCTGCCGCCTGGTGGTCCGCCCTGCTGGCCATCATCCTGATCGACCTCGTACTTGCTGGCGACAACGCCATTGTCATCGCCCTGGCCGCCCGCAACCTGCCACCGCAGCTGCAGAAGAAGGCCATCATCTGGGGCACGGTGGGTGCCATTGCCGTGCGCTCGGTGATGACCCTGTTCGTGGTCTGGCTGCTCAAGATCCCCGGGCTCATGCTGGTGGGTGGGCTGGGCCTGGTCTGGATCGCCTACAAGCTGCTGGCCGATCAGGAAGGCGACGACCACGACGGCCCGGTCGCGACCACCTTCTGGGGCGCGATGAAGACCATCATCGTGGCCGACGCCCTGATGGGTGTGGACAACGTGCTGGGCGTGGCCGGCGCGGCCCAGGGCTCCATGGACCTGGTGGTTCTGGGCCTGCTGATCAGCGTACCCATTGTGATCTTCGGCAGCAAGGTCGTGCTCAAGATGGTCGAGCGCTTCCCGGTGATCATCCAGCTGGGCGCTGCCGTGCTGGCCTTCACGGCAGCCAAGATGGTCGTCAACGAACCTCTGCTCGACGCCGTGTTCGACCCGAATGCCCCGCTGCGCTGGGCCCTCTACGTGCTCACGATTGTGGGCGTGCTGGCAGCGGGCTGGTGGAAGACCCGCGCCCAGTCTGCGCAGGCAGCCGCCTGAGCGCGTGAGCGTCCGTACCGGGGGCCGGCAGGCTCCCGGTGCTATGCTCGGCCGCCATGAAACTCCTGGCGAAATGGCTGCTGAGCGCCACCGCACTGCTCGCGCTCACCTATCTCTACACCGGCGTCGAGCTGCAGGGTTTTGGTGCCGCGCTGCTGGCCGCCGCGGTGATCGGCCTCTTCAACATCTTTCTGCGTCCGATTCTCATCCTGCTCACGCTGCCCGTGACGCTGGTCACGATGGGCCTGTTTCTCTTCGTGATCAACGCCCTGCTGTTCTGGGCGGCAGCCACGCTGCTCGACGGCTTTCAGGTGCGCGATTTCACGGCAGCCTTGCTGGGCTCGCTGCTGTACTCGATCTTCAGCCTGGTGATCGACTCAGCGCTCGAGCGCCTGTTCCCGCAGCAGTGACTCGATCTGCCGGCTGCGGGTGTCGATGATGGACGCCTCGATGTGATCCACTGCGCCGCCCTGCCGCGCCAGCTCCTGGGCTGCCTTGAGCCGGTCACGGGCCGCGGCATAGTCCAGCCGTGCCGCATGGGCTTCGGCCTCGGCACGCACGGCCTGCAGGGTCCGGCCCTGCGCCGCATAGGCGGCTGAGAGCAGCTGCCAGGCCTGCGCATCGCGCGGCCGGCCAGCCAGCCAGACCTGAAGCTGCTCGGCAGCCTCACGCGCCTGACCGCCCTGCGTCCAGACATTGGCCCGCAACAGCACCCAGGCCCGCGGCTGCTGGGCCGATGGTCCGGAAGCCGAGGCGCCCAGCAGTTCCCGCGCCCGCCGCGGGTCCCCCGTCGTCAGGGCCAGCTCGGCCCCGAGCAGCCGGGCCTGGTAGGCGGCGACGGGGTCCTGGGCGACGCGGGCCTGCAGACGTTCGTGCCAACGCCGCGCCGCCTCGAACTCACGCAGTCCGCGCGCGGCCAGGACGGCGGCATAGAGCACGCCAGCCTGCTGGGCCGCAGGCAGACCGGCATAGGCCGGCGCTTCCACCTGGGCCAAAGCCTGACGCAGGCTGTCCACCTCGGGGTTGGCCAGCATCCGCGCCCGGGCCGCCATCATGGCATGAACCGTGGTCAAAGGTCTGGCGGGTGTCGCCGGCAGCAGCTGCTGGCGAGCCTGCATGTCGGCAATGCGCTCCGTGGTCAGCGGGTGGCTGCGCAGATACGGAAAGGCGCCCGTGTCGTTGAAGCGGTTGGCCTGCTGCAGCTTCTCGAACATGCCCACGAAACCGCGCGGATCGAAGCCGGCCTGGGTCATCACGCTGTAGCCCACACGATCAGCCTCGCGTTCCATGTCGCGCGAGAAATTGAGCTGCCCCTGGACCGCGGCCGCCTGTCCGCCCACGATCATGGCGCCGGCCGCGCTCGGGTTGCTGGCCGCCGCGAGGGCGCCAAGGATCATGGCCCCCAGCAGCCAGGGCGCCTGGTTGCTCTGCCGGCTGATGATGCGTGCAATATGGCGTTGCGTCACATGGCTCAATTCGTGCGCCAGCACGGACGCCAGCTCGTCCTCGCTGCTGACCACGGCAATCAGGCCCAGATGCACCCCCATGTAGCCGCCGGGCAGGGCAAAGGCATTGACGCTGCGGTCCCGGCCCAGCAACACCTCCCAGGCGTAACGCTCCTCCAGTTCGGATGACAGCTCGCCGCGCGTACGGGCGGCCTCCATGAGGCGCTGCCAGATGCCCTGGACGTAGTCGCCCAGGATGGCATCGTCGAGGAAGTCGGGGGATCGGTAGAGCTCGCGCGCGATGCGATCGCCGAGCTGGCGCTCGGCACTGCTGCTCATTTCGGCGCCGTCGCCCAGGGCGGGCAGGGACGACTGCGCCTCAACTGGCGCCAAGACCTGGGCGAATACCAACAGCCAGGCGGAGATCTTGGGAAACAGTGAACGAGTGTGTTTCAAAAGGAATCCAGGGGAATAAAGCCGCGCACCTCCGCAGTCTGCGCATCTAGCAGCACCGTCCAGAACGACTTGCGCTCCACCATGGGCAGGTAAAGCAGGGTAGCTTCTTGCCGCTGCGTCTGGGCGACACCCTTATCGATCAAAGTGGCCTGCAACGGGAACCGCTGCCGCAATTCTGCCAAGGGTTTGGCGGCTGCCAGCACCCGTTCCCTTGCTTTTGAGTAGGGCTCCCAGAGGTCCGCCCGCGCCGCCAATGGCAGGCCTTGCAAAGCCATGATGGTGGCTTCAACTCTCTCTGCGTCATTCTTGAAGGATCGCACCGCCAGGACTGTAGGCCCCGACCACGGCATGGGCTGCACCTCCTTTGAAACCCGATCCAGCAACTCCGCAGGCACCTCGACCGCGTGGACCACACTGAAACGATCGAACTCGTAGACCAGATGTACCGGACGGGCAGCCGAAACCACCCACAGGCCGTACATCAGGGCCGCGAGTTGCAATGCACCTACAGTTGCCAGATCACGTACCAGCACAGCTCGTGGTTTGCTGCGGTTGAAGACCGTCAGGGTGATTAACGGCCCCAGAATGACATCCACCGTGATGACGATCAGAAAGAGCTCGCCGCCCCCTGAGCTGTCCCTGTAGGGATAGGGATACCAGAGCCCGAACACCAGCAGCGCCGCAATAGCGGCGATCAGGAGGCTGCCCCCCAGGTGGACACCACTGGCCAGAAGCCGGCCTTTCCAGTGGAATGTGCTTGCTTGGCTCATGCCCGTATGATGGACGAAGTATGTAGCTATTTTGTGAAGCTAGGATTTTCCATGAATTCTCTGACCCATTTCGATGCCCAAGGCCAGGCCCATATGGTGGATGTCGGGGCCAAGGCCAGCACTCACCGCGTTGCTATTGCCTCGGGGCAGATCGATATGCAGGCCGATACCCTGGCCCTCATTGAATCCGGCACTGCGAAAAAGGGCGATGTACTGGGCATTGCCCGCATCGCGGGGATCCAGGCCGCCAAGAAGACCAGCGACCTGATCCCGCTGTGCCATCCTTTGGCCCTGACCCGAGTAGCCCTGGAGTTCTCGCTGCACCATGGCACCGGTGTGTACCCCCCCCATGTGAGCTGCACAGCCACGGTGGAAACCGTTGGTCCCACCGGTGTCGAGATGGAAGCGCTCACCGCGGTCCAGGTCGCCCTGCTGACCATCTATGACATGTGCAAAGCAGTCGACCGTGGAATGACGATCAGCAATGTGCGACTGATGGAAAAGCATGGTGGCAAATCAGGCAGTTTTGTCGCGCCCGTATGAGTTGCACGGGCTTGATGCGGGAATCTGAGGAAGTCAAGCCAAGAAGCGTTATGTCCATACCCGATTGCTTTCTAGCGCACATGCTCTGCGATGCACAAACTAGGGCCTTGACGCCTGTAAAGTAAGACCACGTATGCGCTCCATCGCATGGAACCCTTTGCAGGTCTTCGCCGAAATCTGGCGGCATCGCTACCTTCTGGGTCAGCTGATCAAACGCGACGTTCTGTTGCGCTACCGCGGCGCCATGTTCGGAGTGGCATGGATCTTCTTCAGCCCGCTGATCATGCTGGCGATCTTTGCGTTCATCTTCGGACACGTCTTTCAGGCGCGCTGGCCCCAGCAGACCGACACTATGCCCTTCTGGGTGCTGCTCTACGTTGGACTGACCACCTTCAATGTTTTCGGCGAAACCGTCGCCCGCTCCCCGACTTCGGTACGGGGTTACCCCAACTTCGTCAAGAAGATTGTCTTTCCGGTGGAAATCCTGCCGCTGGTTCCGCTCGGCGCGGCACTCGTGCACGCTTGCTTCAATCTTCTGATTCTTGCCGCTGCGCTCGTCTGGTTTGGCGAACTGCGCCCTCAGTTTTTGCTGTTACCGATTCTGATAGCTCCAGTCGTCATGTTGGCAATCGGCATGTCTTGGTTCCTGTCTGCTTGGGGCGTTTTCATCAAGGACATGAACCAGATCGTGCCCGTCCTCGTGCAAATGCTGCTTTATCTCTCTCCAGTTTTCTATCCGGCAAGCGCCGTACCGCCGGCATTTCAGTTCCTATACGCTCACAATCCCTTGAGCATTCCTGTCGAAGCCATCCGCAATGCTGTCACCGGCCACCCGATTGGCTGGGATTCCTGGATTTTGGCTTTGACGATTGGGCTCGGGGTGGCACTGGCCGGCCGTTTTTTCTTCCAGCATAGCCGCGAGGAGTTTGCCGATGCACTCTGACGAGGTTGTCATCCTGGCACAAGGGCTCGGCAAGACTTATCGCTTGTTCGGACATTCCGGCGATCGAGTCAAACAGTTTTTCAGCTTTGGTCTGCGCCAGTATCACCGCAACTTCGTCGCTTTGCAGGATATCTCGTTCGACGTAAGAAAAGGCGAAACTGTTGGAATCATCGGCCAGAACGGCTCGGGAAAGAGTACGCTGCTGCAACTGATCTGCGGCATTCTCAAGCCCACGTCTGGAACGCTAGAAGTTCACGGGCGCATTTCCGCTTTGCTGGAACTAGGGGCGGGGTTCAATCCCGAATTCACTGGCCGAGAGAATGTCTATTTCCAAGGAGCGGTTCAGGGCCTGGAACGGGCGGCCATGGATTCTCGCTTTGATCAGATTGCCGCGTTTGCCGATATCGGTCAGTTCATGGACCAACCGGTACGGACCTACTCAAGCGGGATGTTTGTAAGGCTGGCATTTGCTGTGGCCGCGCATGTTGATCCAGACATACTGGTGATTGATGAGGCTCTTGCGGTTGGCGATTCGCTTTTCCAGAAGCGCTGTTACGCGCGCATTCAAGAACTACAGAAGCAGGGAGTTTCCTTGCTTATTGTGTCTCATGACCACGAATTGATCCGAAATCTGACAACCAGGGCCTTGCTGATACAGAATGGCCGCTGCTTGTTCTGGGGCGATACGCGGGAAGCAACGTATCGATACAGAAAGGCATTGCATGAAAGCGAGGCCCGCGAGCTGGCTCTTAGAGCGCCAGTACCTCCCTTGCCGCAACCTGCGCACACTGACTCCGTTGGATACGGATTGGGCGGCGCCAAAGTCCTCGGTTTGCGAATACTGGACGATGATCATCAACCGCGCACGACCTTCTTTCCGGGTGAAAAGATCAAGTTCGAGCTGTCGGCGCTGATTGAAACACCACTTGATCACCTCAATCTGTCCGTCGTGCTCCGGACGATACAAGGCCTCAAGGTCTACTCCTGGGGAACCTTTAATCAAGATATTGCCATATGGGCCGGCAAGCAGATGGGTCCCATATTCTGGGAAAGAAGGTTTCAGCCCGGCGAGAAAGCCGGTGCCATACTAACTGTCGAATGCAATCTCGGTGCGGGGACTTACGAGGTTCAGGTTGTCGTTTCACGCGAACTAGACCGGCAGTTCGGATCACAACAGGTTCTGCATTGGCGCGACGAGATTGGATCCTTTCGCGTTGAAATGGACCCCCGACAGTATGTTTTCGGTGGAGTTTGTGACTTACGCGGCCAAGCCAGTCCCCTGGACTGATCAGGTCACAGTCCAGAATAACGTTTAGCACGAGTTTGCACATGCAAGACTTTTCCCTTGTATCCCACGGGTCCTTCGTGCAATTGGTGATTCGTACCTGTGGGCCAGGACGCATCCTGGACATCGGTTGTGGTGATGGCGCCGTGGTCAAGCTGCTTGTCGCGAAGGGTGTCGATGCCTATGGGATCGACCTTTCGGGAGGTTCCGTCGCCGATGGCAACCGATTCATGCCAGGTCGCTTTCAAACGGCGCCTGTCGAGGCACTCCCCTACCCTGACGCAAGTTTTGACACGCTAATCTGCAGTCATTACCCAGCGCACCTCTCGGCTGAAGAGATCTACAGGGCAATGAAAGAGATGCGGCGTGTTTGCAGACGCAATCTTTTTCTTCGTATGGCTAAAGAGGTTAGTGCCGATGGGATTCCTCCCCGCGCCGCTCAGCCACGTGCTTGGTGGGAGTCCATCGCTTTCCGCGCTGGCTTTCGCAAGCATCCCTTGTACTACCAGATTAATCAGTACCATACGTTGGAAGCGGAGGATGGCGTCATTGGCATTCTCCTAGAGAAGATACCCGATGACGCTCTGGCACTGTTTCCTCTAGATGCGCTTATGCGCCAACGTGACCTGCATATGGACATGTCACGGGAGACCGGACGCCGGTCTGATGCGCATATGGCACGGTATCACCTCGCAGCGGGCTATGTGCGCGATGGTGACACCGTACTTGATGCTGCCTGTGGCCTAGGATATGGAAGTCGCATGCTCGCTTTCGGATGCTCCGCCAGCCGGGTGATCGGTTCCGATCTCGATCCCGATTCTGTTGCCTATGCGCGAGCGAATTTTTGCCAAGACGAACCGCGACTTTTTTTCGAAACGGCAGATGCGCAGAACCTTGGCTTTCTGCCTGACAACTCAATAGATCTTTTTGTATCCTTTGAAACGCTGGAGCACGTACCCAATCCAAAGCAGCTGATCGCTGAAGCAAAACGCATCCTCAGACCGGGCGGCCGATTCATTGCTAGTGTCCCGAATCTATGGGTCAACGAAGAAGGCGTTGATCCAAATCCCTATCATTTGCACGTGTATGACTGGGCTCGACTGACGGAGGAAATCGCTTCCGCTTTCCTTTTTGAATCGGCCTACGCGCAGACAGCTGGGGGGGGCATGAAGCTGCCCAACCACCCGCGCTCCTTTCTTGAGTTCAGCCCCCAAAGCGAGGCCCCACCGGACGCGGAGTGGTACGTGGCCGTCGCCATGAAGGATCCGATTGATTTCCGTGAAGTGCCGTACCGCGAGACAGCGCTGCGGTGGAGTGGTGACCCGCCCAATGTCGCGGCCTTCGCTCGGGACTATGAGAACCCATGGCTACTTCGGAGCATGATCAGCATCGGCTGGCGGAATCGCAATGCATTGCAGCGGGCCGAGCTGGCCCGGCGGGTTCTTGCAACCACTCCACTCCAGTCACCGGATGCCGGAGCCGCCTTGTGCGTCCTCGCCTACCATACGCTCGATTCATCGCGCGATCTTGACCCTGCAGCCGTTCGTCGGCTGGCAGACCAAATTCGCGCTTACGTAGCCTTGAAAGACTCTCGCCCGCAATGCCAGCGATGGGTGATCTCGTTGCTTTACGTCGAGGGCTTACTCTGGAAGGCGATCGGCGATCTGGATAAAGCCATTCAGTCTTTCACGGAGTGCGCGACGAGCGATCCGCTCGTGTACAGCCCCCTTCTTGCGACTAAGACGGTAAATGCTTGTCGACTGGGTGGACAACTGCTTTTCCAGGCAGGTCGGCTAGACGAGGCCCGGGATATGTGGAGACGCGGGATTATTGGTGCGCAAGCGGCGGTATGTGGCAACTGGCGTGAGATTTTGGGGGACCTGGATTCTCCCTTTACGTTTGGCCTTCGGGAGATGGCCGAAGTCTTGGACAGCGCTGGCGGCTGCGCCGACGGGTTACACCACTTGAATGTGTCGCCCCGGACGGTTGGACTATCAAATGACGGCAGCTACGTATCTCAAATCGAGTACAGCAAACGACACCTGCAGTTTCTCCTCGACCAGATGACGGTCATGGAAAGTTCACCACAAGCTCGCTTGCAGCGGGCACTTCAGCGTGATCCGCGCGGCTTCCGACGGCTTATCCGTATCACCTATCTCTTGGCTCTTATGCTGACTCCGCAGCGCATCAAGGCACTCTTTCGACCTCTGCTTAGTTTTATCCGTAGATTGTCTAAGTGAACGGGAATCAGTTCGTTATCGTCGTAAGCCGACATCTATCGTTTTCAGACCAAATTCGAGAGGACGTATTACCGATGACAACAACAACAGCATCTCCTGCACTTCAGTCGGTCTGGCGATCCATGCAGCCCAAGGATTTACGCAGATAGATTTCTCCGTCTCAAAGTGATATGCCGCGAGGCCTCTCTTCCTCCAGCTGCTTGAGAACTTTGTTCGCTTTCTATTTTCGTGATCAATCTCTGAAAGAGTACGTTTGTGAAAATTTTACTGACCACACATGTCTTTCTGCCGGAGCATGCTGCCGGCACCGAGATACTCACCTTTCATTCGGCAAAAGAGCTGCAGGCTCGCGGACATGATGTGGAGATCTGCACTGGTTTTTTTGCCAAACCCGGCCTCAAAGATGAGCAGCGCTTTGACAGCTATGAGTACGAGGGCCTCACCGTCCGTCGGTTTCACCACGATCTTTCTCCGATGGGCCACCAATCAAATATTGTCGAGTTGGAGTACGACAACCGCTTATATCGCCAGTGGTTTACTCGCCATCTCTTGAACTTCAAGCCTGACATAGTCCAGTTTTTCCATCTTGGCTTGTTATCCGCCTCCGTGATTGATGCCTGTGACGAGCTGGGTATTCCAATGGTGATGACACCTACCGACTATTGGCTCGTATGTCCTAACTACCAGTTGAGGTTGCCGGACAACTCACCTTGCCGCGGACCGGATCGGGATGGCGTCAACTGCCTCAAACATGCGGTAGCTCGTAGTCAGCCGAAGCCGGTTGCCTGGATGTTCAACCACCTCCCGTACTCTTTGGTGGCAGGAATGAAGCGCGCGATTGAAGGCGGAGCGTTGTCGGGTGCCAAGTTCTCCCCGCAGGTCACCGCGCTCTCGAAACGTCCCATGTTTTTGAAGGAGCGCATGAACAAACTCAGTCGGGTGGTAGTGCCGAGTCAGTTGATGGCGGACCTTCTGATTGAGAATGGCCTGGACCCTCAGAAGATTGTTCATAGCCGTTTTGGTATCCGTCCGACACCATCCGTCGTTCGCAAGCCTGCCTCTGACGGAAGACTACGCATTGGTTTTATTGGCGGCTTAAGCGAGCACAAGGGCGCCCATTTGCTGATCAGTGCATTCCGGAGTTCATCGCATGTACGCCCCATGGACTTGAAGATTTATGGGCGAATGGATCTGGACCCACGCTATTCGGAGCGCCTATTGAAACTTGCGGCCGGCGACGATCGAATCACTTTCTGCGGGACTTTCCCAAACGACCAGATCGGGCATATATTCTCGGAATTGGATGTACTTGTTGTACCTTCGATCTGGTATGAGAATACCCCACTGGTCATGTACTCAGCTCAAGCTGCCGGTTGTCCGATCATCGCAACCAATTTGGGAGGAATGTCGGAGGTAGTCAAACATGAGGTGAACGGGCTTCTCTTTGAGCGCGAGGATGTCGCCGGTCTAGGGGCTGCGATTGAACGACTTGCCGATGATCCTTCACTTCTCAAGCGGCTGGCAGCCCATGCGATCCAGCCAAAGAGCATTTCCGACTACACAGATGAACTGCTACTCATCTATGATGAGTTGCTAACGGAAAGTCTGGACCAAAAATGAGATGCCTCGTATTGGGTGGCGGCGGTTTTCTCGGTTCACATTTATGTGACGCTCTATTGGCGGCCGGCCACGCTGTGCGTGTCTTTGATCGCCCCAACCTGGTTCGCTACCGTTCGTTCAACTTAGATGAAAAGATTGAATGGATTGAGGGCGATTTTGTTGATCGCGAGCAGGTAGCGAAGGCTCTATCCGGATGTGATGTCGTCTATCACCTTATTTCGACTACTCTTCCCAGATCGTCAAATGACAATCCGGTGTACGACATTGAGAGCAATGTCGTCAGCACGCTGCATTTGCTTGAGGCCGCCAAGAGGCACAAGGTGGCCAAGTTTGTTTTCTGTTCGTCGGGAGGCACGATCTACGGCGTCCCTCAGGAGAATCCGCCGATCAAGGAATCACATCCTACTGAGCCGATCTGCTCCTACGGCATTGGCAAACTGGCTATCGAAAAGTACCTGCATCTTTTCCATCTGCTTCACGGCATCGATTACTGCATCTTTCGTCTGGCAAATCCCTATGGTGAACGACAACGTCCTGCGACCGCTCAAGGTGCAGTTGCCGTGTTTCTTGACAAGGCACTCCGCAACGAGACGATTGAGATCTGGGGCGATGGCTCTGTTATCCGCGACTACCTCTATGTTGGGGATGCGGTCTCCGCACTGACACGCGCCCTGACTTATGAAGGAAGAAGAGGAATTTTTAACATTGGCAGTGGGAGCGGACTTAGCCTAAATGACATCCTCGGTGCCATCGAAGACTTGATCGGATCCCCCGTACGCACGACCTATCTTCCCGGACGGGCGTTTGATGTCCCCGTCAGTGTGCTGGATATCTCCAAAGCGTCAGAGCACCTGGATTGGCGACCAAAGGTTTCATTCGTCGAGGGGCTTTCCAGAACAGCCCAGTGGCTCAGAGACCGTCGATGAACGTGTGAACTACAAAGCCTTATGTGCAATCGCGAGGATGTGATAAGGCGGAACAATTTCGATCTCCCGGACTACAAGCCCCACATGGGAGAGTAGGCTCCTGACGAGTGCCGGATCGAAGACATGATGGTGCAGGCAGCGATGTCGCATGTTATCCATGCTACGTTGCCGGAACGCATCTGCATGGCCAGCCTCCGGATCGCGGCTTAGATCGTGCAGGGCGAGGATCTCCGGCAGATGTGTCAGATCGTCTTCCCCTGTATTCAGTTGAAAGTCGGTCAGGAGATGCTCCAGCGTGGTGACCGGTCGCTGGTGGTCGAATGTTTGCGCCCGGTCTGGGAGTATGAGCACGATCAGGCCCCCTTCTCGAACGATGCGCTTCCACTCAATCAACGCGCGAATAGGATTCGCGACGTGCTCAAGCACATGGGAGGCGAGGACGAAATCAAACGCCTCATCTACGAACCGTTGTAGGTCCGTGGCTTCGGCGATGTGCTGCATGCCAGGTGGCTTGGTACGATCAAACTGGTAGGTTCGCCCCTCTATGATGTCGCCCTCCCAGACGGTGCGATCACCATAGGTGCAGTTATCCAGACCCGCGAGGATGGGATATACGGGGAAAAAGCCTCGCGACGAGAAGGCGGGGCTGGGTCCGCCTATCTCGACGCCTTGCTTACCGGCAAACAAGGCCTTGTTGTCGTTGAATGACGCGGCTTGGCGCGTCGCCAAACTCTTCAGGCGAATTCTGATCGCATATGCGAAACCCGCAAGACCCCGGGCGCGCAGAATGCGGAGTGCCTTGGCAATCATTTCTGGATCAACCCACCATACTCGCAGGCACCCATGCGATGACCCAGGCCGTCGCGAATGCCCAACATAAATGCTTTTAGTTTCTGGCGTCTGCGCTCCTCAAAGAGAAGCATCAACGCGGCCCCGAACAGCAAGCGCAACAGCCGGCGTGCACACCAGTCCGGCTCGACGCGCCAGTACCGCGCGATCGTCACGATCGAGTTACGCGCGATGTAGTACTTGCGGACCGGCACATGATTTGGCAGGCGTCCGAACAGCGGCAACCAGGTCCCGCCATCTTCGCCCACGCTGTGTTCCATGACTGGTTTTCGGCTGATAAGGATACGCGCACCATGCTTGCGTGCACGCAGACAGAACTCGTGATCGAGCTGGTCAATGAAGTAGTCATCTCGGAAACCCCCGAGACGCTCGGCAAAGACAGCGTCGACTAGACAAGCGGACGTGATCACCGTCGTCTGCTCCAAGTACTCCCCAGGACCCCCCATCGGGACGCGGGTTGTCCCGTTGCGTGGGTCGTAGTAGTTGCCCCCCACAACCACCGGCTGCGTCGCACAGCGGGCCTTGACTTGAAGCAAGGTTTGAACCATGTCAGCGTAGCAGCGACTATCTTGATCAAGCGTGACAATCCAGCGGCAACCCCAAGCCAGTGCCTGCGCCAGGCCCTGATTGAGCGCGGCGCCAACGCCTAGATTGCGCCCGTTCTGGATCAGCCGGAATTTTTCTGCCCCTCCCGTGCCGAGGTCCAACGATGCTTGCTCTTTCGAATGCGGCGTGTTGTTCACGACGACCATCGCCTGAAACTGGGAGTAGAGTTTGCGCAACCGCGGGACAAAACCCGAATCCGGATGAAATGCGATGATGACGGCGCAAACAGATTCCGGCTCCGGCGCGGCGGTCATCGGTGACCTCCTCTATAACGCTTATGCATAGATGGAGATCCAAGCTGGCAGCACTTCTTCATCGGTGTGCTCAGTTGTTGCGGCTTAGGTCCACGTATAGGTCCGCGAACCGGGCTGCGCAGTCATCCCAGGTGCCGCAGGTTTCTCTGACCCATAGACGCGCGGCATCTCCAACGGTGGCATTGACCTCCGGCTCCTCGAGACGCGCAAGTGCAAGAGCAAAGGTCTGCGGGGAGTCGGCCAGAAAGCCTGTTCGGCGGTTGTCGATGATGTCGCGGTGGGCCGGGAGGTCGGAAGCGATCACTGGCAAGCCGGCAGCCATCATCTCCAGGACCACCTGAGGTCGCCCTTCGTCATGGCGGCTCAGTGTAATGAGACCGCACGCCTCCGGAATCCAGTCCTGCAGCAGCGCAGCGGGATGCGTCGGCCCGTGGTAATGGACCCAGTCAGGCAATGTCAATGCCTCCTGCATCGGACCAAAGAGATGGAGCTCGCGCGCTCCATTGAACAGACCCGAACCCCAGTCGAAAAGATCGCCGATCTTCTCCCGGGTCAATCGCGCAACAACCAGCCAACGTTTCGGTCGGCCTGTCGGTGGCTGCAGCCGCTCCACGTCGAACCAGATTCGATCGATGCCGAAGGGTACCGCCTGGACCCTGGCCACATCGCCAAAACGTTGTCGCAGTTCTGGCACCATCCACTCGGCATTCGGCGCCAGCACCGCCCGGCGTTGCCGTAAGACCCGGTGCAGCAGGGTGGCCATGCCCGGCAGACGCAGCAAGCCGAAATCCGTCCCTAGCACGCTGATCACGGCCGGGGTGCGCGTTCCCCACAAGGGCAAGGCGTTCTGTAGCCAGTTCACATGGACCACGGTAGTGGGTCTGCGGCGGTACGCACGATGCAGGCGGCACAACAGGCCCATCGCCGCCCACAATGCGGCGGGTTTGCTGCCGCGCAGCAGGTGAGCGATGCCACCACGTTGCGAGAGCAGCTGCAGCCAATTCCGATCCGCTGATGTTGCCACGCTGCTGACACCAGGCGGCAGCTCGCCCGGCGGTGCCCACAAGTCAAGCTGCAGCCCAGGGAGGCGGCTCAGCGCGGCTGTAAGGTTGTAGATGAAGCGCCCGCGCCAGTCTTGGCCGTCCTGCGGATACGAGGTGCTGGTCATCAGTACCTTCACACTAATCGTCCTCGCGATCGCGGGTGTCGATGTTCTTGTAATGCAAGGCCGATATCTGTTCCGAGACAATGCCGATGAGGAAGGTCAGGATAGACGATATAAAGAGTAAGGCGCTCATATTCGTAAAGCGCCCGGTCGTGAGATAGGTGTAGAGGTAGTAGGCTAGCCCGGTGGCGAAAAATCCGCCGCTGATGGGAAGAAACAGCTTTTGCGGCGAGAAGAGCGTACCCACCTTGATGATAATCAGCAGAAATCGCACACCATCACGCACAGGATTGATATGGCTCACACCGCTGCTGCGCGGCGGGGCATGGATGGGCACATACGCGACGCTGTAGCCTGCCCGGAAAAAGCTCATGGTGATGGTTGTCGGATATGAGAAACCGTTGGGCAGAAGATAGAGGAACTGCCTAAAACGTTCTGCGTCCACCACACGAAAACCGGAGGTCAGATCCGCAATCGGCTGCATGACCATCCAGCTGGCAAAGCGGCTGAACAGATCGTTGGCCACGGCGCGATGGGCGCCAGCATGAGATCCTCGCTGGCGAGCGCCGACGACCATGTCATAACCCTGTTCGAACTGCGCCAGCAAACGACTGATGTCCTGAGGCTGATGCTGACCGTCCGCATCCATGAGAACCAGAGTCCGCCCCCTGGCCGCCCGAGCGCCTGTCTTGACAGCCGCACCATTGCCTTTGGAATAGGGATGCCTCACGATGCGAACCGCGAACTCCGCGCAGACCGCAGAGGTATCATCGGTCGATCCATCGTCGACGACCAGGATCTCGGCACCAGGCACTAACGCAAGCAATTGCGGCAACAGAGTACGCAAGCTTGACGCCTCGTTCCTGGCAGGAATGACGACCGACAGCTGGACGTATGAGCTCATGGGCGGGTTGGACAATGCGTCTTCACGGCTTGCCAATATTACCTGCTGCCAGTAATTGCGCAAGCGTCTGGCGCTCCTCGGATGACAACCGGGTAGACCGCAATTCCAGTAGGAGCTGTCGTGCCTCCTCACGGTCATTGCCCAGCCATAGCAATTGGGCCCATTTGAGACGGTTGCTGGGCTCCCTTGGGTTCAACGCCAGGGAAGCGCTCAGTGCTTGCTTTGCGGCTGCCAAGTCTTTCTCCCGCAACCAAAGGTAATCCGCCAGCCAGGAGTAGAGCATCGCCTGAACCGCCACGCCCGTCTTCGGATTGCCCAATGCTGCCCGGAAAAGACTCTCCACCTGCTCCCGCCGTAGGCAATATGGGCCCGTAACTTCCGTCTCTTTCAGATGGAAAAGGACATTGCGGTCGCCGGGGGCAAACAGCGAGTGCCGCAGACGCGTTGTCAATTCAGCGAGTGCCGCTTCGTCAACCCCCTGGCCGGAGCGGCACGCCAGACCCAGCATTTCCAGCAAGGCCATCTTGAAGTTTGGATCCAGCGCGCTTGCTCGTTGCAGGTGTTCGTTTGCCATCTCATGGGCCATGGTTCCGGGCTGAGCTGCAGCAGGCAGATTCGCCAGGACCATGCCGAGGTTGTAACGGGAACGTGCCGAATCCGGGTGGTGCTGTACTTCGGCCAGCGTGCGGCGCAACTCGTCACCATGCTGGTAGGCACGCAAGGCCGTCGTCACCGCATACACAAGCACGGCCAGTAGCGCTATACCAACCAGCATACGGGGCTGAAGTACCTCGCGTTCGACCCAACGCACCAGGATTGATATCAAGGCGAGTAGCAAACCCAGCAAGGGCAGGTAATTACGATGCTCATGCACCAGCTCCAGCGGCAAGAGCGTGGATTCCAGGAGGTGACCGACCAAGAACCACGACAGGCCGAAAGCCACCAACGGCGAATTCCGGCGCAGATGCCAGATCAGCCATAGCACCCCAACCCAGGCCAGTACCGCTGGCGCTGTCGTCCACGGGTCGAACCACCCTGTAGAAATGGAAAAGTCGTCGTGATACAGGCCAAGGGCCGAACCGCGCGGCACAAGGGCCAGGCCAACATAGAACCAGAGCGCACGTGCTTCAGTGAGCATGCGCTGTGTGGCGTCAAACGGACGTAAATCGTAGCCAGCCCACAACCACGAGGCGCCACCCAGCCCCAGATAGATCAGACCGCCCACGAGGACCGAGGTGACGGCGACCACATACGCTTTCCCGAAAGTATCCAGATGCCCGACCTGATCTCTTCGCAGCAACAACTCCCAGATGAGCACGAACAAAGGCAGGAGGAGCCCGGTCTCCTTGCTCAGGATGGACAGGGGCCAGGCCAGGCCCCAGGCAAGTAGCATCCATGCGATTGCCATCTTGCCGGTGTGGCGGCGTGCCACCATGTGCAGCCAGAACGCCAGCAGCAGGAAAAGGGCCGAAAGACTGGTCATCCGCTGCACGACATGCAGCACGGGCAGCAGCTGCAGAGGGTGCAGCAGCCAGAGCGTGGTACCAGCGAGGGCCAGCCAGCGCGCCACCGACAGATTCTCCCCCTCCCGCTTTCTCAAGAACTCCCGCAAGATCGCGTAGACCAGAGCGCCACACAGCATGTGGACGAGCAAGTTGGTCAGCTTGTAAGTCCAAGGATGGAAGCCGCTGAAGTAGTGGTTGAGCGCAAAGCTCAGCTGTGCAATCGGGCGCCCGGTTGGACCTGCGCCTCCGCTGGACCAGGCCTGGACCAGCGCTTCCCAGCTGAGTTCCTTCATTTGCACACCTGGGGCCAGCAGGATGCTGGGCCCATCGTCAAAAAAGAAGCTACCGCCCAGTCCCGGCCAGTACACAGCGACCAGCAGAACGCCGAGGCACGAAAGAGCCCACCAGGTGGGTATACGCGTTGTCATTCCACAAGCCCAATGAAAAAGCCCCTTGGCCAGAGACCAAGGGGCTTGCGACAAGACCGCTGGACGATCAGAAGTCCTTGCAGGAGCTGGGACGGAACTTGGTTTCGACCGGGTTGGTACCGCCGCCGCAAGTCCAGACCACTTGACCCGTGGCGGTACTGGCATTGCCGCGCAGGACAATGGTCTTTTGTGCGGCAGCTGCCGGCAGACCCGACTGGGCGGTCGTGGTGGTGGTCACGACGATGTCACCCCGCGTTGCGTCGACGCCAGAATAATCGACGGACGCCACGTACTTGGAAGACTGGGGCAGAACGCCCATCGAAGCAGCCGACTTGTTCATGACACCGAAGTTCGCGAAAGCTTCGGACACCGCCGTACGGGCAGAGGAGCCCGCCAGGATCACTTCAGAGATCTTGGCACGGACCATGTAGTCCTGATAAGCGGGCAGGGCCACAGCAGCCAGAATACCGATGATCGCAACCACGATCATCAGTTCGATCAGGGTAAAACCCTTTTGAATAGCACGTTTCATAAAAACTCCTTACGGTGGACAGGGAAAGGGATATCGCGTTGGACATCAGCATTTTTTGTGCCAACCCTCGGAGTCTCTCCACAATGCCGTGAAGCACGTCGGATTGCGTAAAAGTTCCGCAATTAAGCGGGTCAACCCATGCTTATCGTCGTCGCCCGACAAATTTGTCGGGCCAATTTTGTCACCCAGTGCTGCTAACCGAGCCTTCGCGTCACCCAACTGGTGATCTCATCCGCATAGTCCGACGGCAGTCCGCCATCCTTCAGCGCCCACTTGAACTCGTTGGCCAGCTGCGCCTTCTTGTAGGCGTTCAACTTCTGCTGCTGCTTGAACTCCGTGATCTGAGATGCCATTTTGCCCAAGACCTCGTCCACCCGCCGCGCGAAATCTTTGTCGGACTTGCTGGCGGCTTTGGGAATGCGCTCAAGGAAGAACTTGGCCAAGGATACGCCGAACCTCTTGGATTCTGTTGCGTCGAGCCAGCCCAGAAACATGACGCCTCCGTTTGTTATGGGATATGCGATTATAGAAACAGCCTCATTTGACCTTTTTCGTTTGAAGGACGACCTCGATGACCCTTCGGGAACGCGCCACAGCTACCACAGAATCCGCGCCTGAACGGCGGTCGACTGAGGACGAGACGGACCGCGCGCAAGCAGAACTGTTGCTTCAAACCGGCATGGCGCTTGAACAGCAGGGGCATCTTGACGAAGCGCTGGATCACTACGGGCGTGCCATACAGTTGCAGCCGGGATTGGCCCGCGCGCATTTCAACAAGGGGAATATCCTGCTCGATCGGGGCGAGGCAGCAGCTGCGCTGGCTGCGTATCGAATCGCCCTGCAGCACAAACCCGAGTCTGCGGGGGCTCACTACAACATGGGCAACGCCCATTTGCGCCTAGGCGATCCTCGAGCGGCGGTCGCGGCGTACGAGGAGGCGCTCCGGCTGAGGCCTGAGTTCATGGAAGCGCAAGTGGCACTGAGCGAGGGGCTTGCCTTGTGCGCCGCATCAGCCGAAGCAGCCTTCCAGCAAGGTCTGGCCGCCCAGGATCAGGGTCGACCAGATGCCGCGGAGGAACTCTACCGCCAGGCTCTGACACTTCAGCCCGACCATGTCTATGCCAACAACAACTTGGGCGTGCTCCTTTTGCACCAGCATCACGCCGAGGAGGCCGCCTGCTGTTTTCGGCAGGCTGCCACGGGATCCCCTGAGGATGGCTCCATTTGGCTCAACCTGGCAAATGCGCTGACTTTGCAGGGCGTTCATGAAGAGGCGCTGCGCGCCTGCGAGCAGGCCGTCGACCTGATGCCTGCCCATGTTCAGGCACTCGTCCAGCGAAGCATCCTGCTGAACGCTCTGGGCCGTCGCCGCGACGCTGCTGCCAGCTACCAGCAGGTACTGAGCATCGCGCCAGATCACACCGAAGCTCACCTGAGCCTCAGTGGAATCTTGATCGAGTTGAATCAGTTGGAAGCAGCTGAACAATCATGTCGCCAGGTACTCGCGCGGGAACCTGACAACGCACGCGCTTACAACCACCTTGGCGTGGTTTTCAAGAAAAGGCATCAGCTGGAGGAAGCGGTAGCCTGTTTTCGCAAGGCACTGACTATCCTCCCGGATAGCGTCGAGGCTGAAGTGAATCTTGGCTCGACGCTATATGGAATGGGGCAACTGGATGCCGCGGCAACTTCCCTGCAACGAGCTCTGGCGATGGCCCCAGACTCCGCTGCGGCCCACTCCAACCTAGGCAATCTCCTGCTGGATCAAGGGCAGCCTGCCTTGGCTGAGTCCCATTACCTGAAAGCACTTGAGCTCGATTCCAGTCTGGCCATCCCTCACAACAATCTAGGCTCGATCTACGCACGCACCAATCGTCCGACGGACGCGGCAGCTCGTTATCGGCAGGCCATCGCCAACGATCCTGGTTACGTCGACGCCTATGCCAATCTGGGCGGCGTTCTCAAAGACTTGGGTCAAGTTGAGGAAGCCCTGAACATGATGATCCGGGGACTTGAGATTGACCCCGAGTCCTTGCTGTGCCACAACAACCTGTTGTTCATCCAGAACTATCTGGCGGAGCAGTCTGGCGAGCAGCTGCTGGCCGATGCGCGCCGCTTTGGCGAGGTGGCTGCCAGGCTGGCCAAGCCCTACACCGATTGGCCCAATCCACCCGATCCCGCACGGCCCCTGCGTGTAGGACTGGTCTCAGGTGATCTGGGCCATCATCCGGTCGGCTTCTTTCTCGAAGGGGTGCTGAGCGAACTCACGACCCGGGCTGGCGATCGCCTGGCGTTCTTTGCCTATTCTCATCGCCTGGAAGAAGACGCCACCAGCCAGCGCCTGCGCGCGTGCTGCCAAGGCTGGCTCAAGACACTGGGGCTGAGCGACGAAGCGCTGGCGCGGCGTATTCGCGACGATCGCATCGACATCCTGATCGATCTGGCCGGCCACACGAGCGGCAACCGGTTGGCCATGTTTGCCTGGAAGCCCGCACCGGTGCAGGTGAGCTGGCTGGGCTACTTCGCCACAACCGGCGTTGCGGCCATGGACTACTTCCTGGCCGACCCCTGGACGCTGCCCCCCGAGCAGGAGCCTTTCTTCACCGAGCAGGTCTGGCGCCTGCCCGAGACGCGCCTGTGCTTCACGCCGCCCGACTCCCAGGCACAGGTGAATGTCCTGCCTGCGCTTGCGCGCGGCTACGTCACTTTCGGCTGCTTCAACAACCTGAGCAAGATGAACGATGCCGTGGTGCGGCTCTGGGCCCAGGTGTTGCAGGCCGTGCCAAACAGCCGCTTGCTGCTCAAGTACAGGCAGCTCGCTGACGCTTCCGTGCGCCAGCGCACGGCCGAGCGTTTTGCCTTGCACGGCATATCCGCTCAGCGCCTGGTGTTTGAAGGCCACAGCTCGCGCTCGGACTACCTCGCCGCCTATCATCAGGTGGACATTGCGCTGGACCCCTTCCCCTTCCCCGGGGGCACCACCACCGTGGAGGCGCTGTGGATGGGCGTGCCGGTGCTGACGCTACAGGGCGATCGCTTCCTGGCCCGCCAGGGGGTCGGTCTTCTCATGAACGCCGGCCTGCCCGAATGGGTCGCCGCCGATGCCCAGGGCTATGTGCGCCGCGCCAGCGCACACGCCAGCGATCTGCCGGCCCTGGCCGCCTTGCGCTCACGCTTGCGACAGCAGGTGCTCGCCTCCCCCATCTATGACGCCCCACGCTTTGCGCAGCACTTCGAAACCGCACTGCGCAGCATCTGGCAACTATGGTGCCAAGACAGGGTCGGCTCACACCGGGAATAGACCATGGGGCTGCTTGATTCCTTCTTCAGGCGTGTACCCACCGCTTCAGGCGGGGACCATGCTTCGTCCATGCGCAGCCAGACCGTCGCAGAGAGCAAGCTCGAAGAAGGCATGCGCATGGAGCGCGAGGGTCGTCTTGATGAGGCGCTGCATTGTTACGATGCGGCTATTGCGCTGGCGCCTGATCTGGCGCGGGCACATTTCAATCGCGGCAACATCCTGCTCGACCGGGGTGATGCCTTTGAAGCTCTTCCTTCCTATCGCAAGGCGATCGAGCTCAAGCCCGATTCGGCAACAGCACACTACAACCTAGGCAACGCCTATCTGCAGCTCGGCAATCTGCAAGACAGTGTCACCGCACTGCGCACGGCAATCACCCTCAAACCCGACTTTCTCGACGCCCATATCACGTTGGGGCTGATCCACGGCAAGCTCGGACATGAGCGCGAAGCGCAGCTGTCGTTTTCGAATGCCACCAGGATCAATGCCGATTCTGCCGAGATCTATTGTCGAGTTGCTTCCTGCTGGTTGGAAGCAGGCTTCGAGCAATTTGCGATCCACAATGTTCAGAGGGCACTCTCCTTGCAGCCTGACATGGTTGATGCCTTACGTCTGTGGGGACTTGCATGTCAGCGCCTGAAGCACACTGAGGATGCGATTGAGTATTTCCGTCGTGGCTTGTCGATGCAGCCCGATAACGCAGAACTTCTCAACCATCTTGGTACGGCCTTTCGAGACTCCGGGCGACATGACACCGCCATAGACTGCTATCGCAGGGCATTGGCAATCAATCCCGATCTTCCCGTCGCGCACTACAACCTGGGGGAGTCACTGCAGAGTCTGGGACAGTCCGAAGATGCCATCAGTTGTTATCAACGGTGTCTGGCGCTCGGGCAAAGTCATTACGATGTCTACATCAGTCTTGCGGCGGCTCTGCGTGATCTAGGGCGCGACAATGAGGCGCTCACGCGCTTTGAGCAGGCGATAGCGCTACAGCCGGATAACCCCGCCGGCTATATCCACAGAGGCGTCACGCTCGCGATGCTCGGCCGCCTCCAAGAGGCGCAGGAAGATTATCAGCGTGCGCTGCTGCTGCAACCCGACAATGCTGATGCCCAGCTGAGCATGGGTGTGGTCCTCAAGGATCTGGGAGATGTGTCCAATGCACTGACTTATGTGCAGCGCGCATTGGAGATTCAATCCGACTATGTGCTTGCGCACAACAACCTGTTGTTCATCCAGAACTATCTGGCGGAGCAGTCTGGCGAGCAGCTGCTGGCCGATGCGCGCCGCTTTGGCGAGGTGGCTGCCAGGCTGGCCAAGCCCTACACCGATTGGCCCAATCCACCCGATCCCGCACGGCCCCTGCGTGTAGGACTGGTCTCAGGTGATCTGGGCCATCATCCGGTCGGCTTCTTTCTCGAAGGGGTGCTGAGCGAACTCACGACCCGGGCTGGCGATCGCCTGGCGTTCTTTGCCTATTCTCATCGCCTGGAAGAAGACGCCACCAGCCAGCGCCTGCGCGCGTGCTGCCAAGGCTGGCTCAAGACACTGGGGCTGAGCGACGAAGCGCTGGCGCGGCGTATTCGCGACGATCGCATCGACATCCTGATCGATCTGGCCGGCCACACGAGCGGCAACCGGTTGGCCATGTTTGCCTGGAAGCCCGCACCGGTGCAGGTGAGCTGGCTGGGCTACTTCGCCACAACCGGCGTTGCGGCCATGGACTACTTCCTGGCCGACCCCTGGACGCTGCCCCCCGAGCAGGAGCCTTTCTTCACCGAGCAGGTCTGGCGCCTGCCCGAGACGCGCCTGTGCTTCACGCCGCCCGACTCCCAGGCACAGGTGAATGTCCTGCCTGCGCTTGCGCGCGGCTACGTCACTTTCGGCTGCTTCAACAACCTGAGCAAGATGAACGATGCCGTGGTGCGGCTCTGGGCCCAGGTGTTGCAGGCCGTGCCAAACAGCCGCTTGCTGCTCAAGTACAGGCAGCTCGCTGACGCTTCCGTGCGCCAGCGCACGGCCGAGCGTTTTGCCTTGCACGGCATATCCGCTCAGCGCCTGGTGTTTGAAGGCCACAGCTCGCGCTCGGACTACCTCGCCGCCTATCATCAGGTGGACATTGCGCTGGACCCCTTCCCCTTCCCCGGGGGCACCACCACCGTGGAGGCGCTGTGGATGGGCGTGCCGGTGCTGACGCTACAGGGCGATCGCTTCCTGGCCCGCCAGGGGGTCGGTCTTCTCATGAACGCCGGCCTGCCCGAATGGGTCGCCGCCGATGCCCAGGGCTATGTGCGCCGCGCCAGCGCACACGCCAGCGATCTGCCGGCCCTGGCCGCCTTGCGCTCACGCTTGCGACAGCAGGTGCTCGCCTCCCCCATCTATGACGCCCCACGCTTTGCGCAGCACTTCGAAACCGCACTGCGCAGCATCTGGCAACTATGGTGTGCCTGAGATGCGTCTCTTTTCTGTTACTTGATGCAGACCTGCCGGACCTGCTTGAGGTCGGTCATGCCTAGCATGATCTTCTCCATCCCGTCCATCTTGAGGGTCCGCATGCCGCTTTCCACGGCAGCCGCAAAGATCTCGGCGACACGGGCGCGCTCCTGCACCAGCTTCTTGATGCGGTCATCGGCGATCAGCAGTTCGTGCAGACCCAGACGGCCTTTGTAGCCAGTGTTGTTGCATTTCTCGCAGCCCACCGGCTTGTAGAAACGCAGCTTGCCGTCCTCGCCGTAGTTGACCACCCATTCCTCGTAGAGCTTCTGGGCTTCGCCACTGAAATCTGCCTTCCAGGCCTTCGTGTTTTTCAGTTCTTCGGCATATTCGGAGATAAAGGCGTTGATCTCGGAGGTACTGGGGTTGTAAGGCTGCTTGCAGTCGCACAGCTTCTTGGCCAGTCGCTGGGCCAGGATGCCCAGCAGGGCGTCGGCGAAGTTGAACGGGTCCATGCCCATGTCCAGCAGGCGCGTGATGGACTCAGGTGCGGAGTTGGTGTGCAGGGTGGAAAACACCAGGTGACCGGTGAGCGAAGCCTCCACGCCCATGGACACGGTTTCCTTGTCACGTGATTCGCCGACCATGATGATGTCGGGATCGGCACGCAGGAAAGCGCGCATGATCAGCGCAAAGTCGATGCCGGCCTTCTTGTTGATCTGGACCTGGCGCAAACCGCGCTGCGTGATTTCCACCGGGTCTTCAGCGGTCCAGATCTTGGTGTCCGGCGTGTTGAGGAATTTCAGGATGGAGTGCAGCGTCGTCGTCTTGCCGGAGCCTGTCGGACCGCAAACATAGAAGAGGCCGTAGGGCTTGCTGACCGTGCTCTCCAGCCGCTCACGATTGTGTGGTGTGAGACCGAGCTTTTCGAGCGGGATCGGCTCACCCGAGGCCAGGATGCGCATGACCACGTCTTCGACGCCACCGGCCGAAGGAATCGTCGCGACCCGCAGCTCGATGTCGAGCGGACCGTACTTCTTGAACTTGATCTTGCCGTCCTGCGGCTTACGGCGCTCAGAAATATCCAGATCACACATGATCTTGAGACGGGTGACCATGGCCTGGCGGAAATGCGCCGGCACCTCGATATAGGGCATCAGGGTGCCATCGACACGGAAACGGATGCCGGTCTTGAGCTTGCCAGGCAGGGGTTCAATGTGGATATCGGAGGCCTTCTGGTTGTAGGCGTCGACGATGACCTTGTTGACGAACTTCACCAGTTCGTTGTCAGCCGCCGCAGACTCCAGGGAGTCGTCGTTCTCGTCGTCGCTGCCCAGGGGGCCGCCCATGTCGGCGAGCATCTGGTCGATGGAGGTGCCGTCCACGACGGCGCCGAACAGCTGTTCCAGCGTCTGCTCGAACTCGGTCTGGGTTGTGACCCTGTACGCAAACTTGTGGATGCGTGGAAACACCTGTGGCACCACACGGGCACCCCGCGTCGCCTCCGGATCCAGGCACATGATGACCAGGCCCTCGGGCGACTCTTCGAGCGGGATCCAGCCCTGTCCTTCGGTGAACTCGCGCTTGAGCGAACCATGCAGCATCTCCGAGCGGATACGCCCGGGGTTGAAAGGCTCGTAGGGCACACCAAAGAACTTGGCCAGTGATGGCCCGATCTGCGAAGGCGTCAGCTGATGGCGGCTCATCAGCAGATGCTCCACGGGACGCCCTTCGTTGCGGGCTTCCTGCACGCAGTCCTGCAGCTCGGTACCGGTGATCAGACCGTCGGCCACCAGACCGTCGTACTTGGTCGCGCGGATACGCTGCGGTTCATCGGTCTTGTGCATGCGAGTACGGATGGCGGTGGCCAGCGTCTTGCAGAGCTGGACCACGCCCTTGACATCCAGCTCGGAAAACGGCTGGTCGGCCTTGTTGTTGATGACCTGCAACACACCGTACAGATTGCCGCCCTCGATGATGGGCGAAACCAGCATCTGCTTGGTACGGTAACCCGAGCGCTTGTCCACTTCCTGGAGAAAAGCGAGCTGCGGATGAATCTGCTTGAGCGCCTCCACGTCATAGACATCGGCCAGGTTGAGCAGCTTGCGGCTGAATGCCACGTAGCCGGCGATGCTCTGCGGGCTGATGGGCAGCTTCAGTTCGCGGCTGCTGGTCAGGCCGGTCTTGATCTTGGAGACGATGGAAGTCTCGTCGTCGCTCACCGCATAAAGCGTCAAACGATCTGCATTGAAGAGCTTGCAGATCTCCGGGCTGACTTCGAGCATGATCTGCTCGACATGTTCGGTCTCGTGGATGCGCAGCACCACCTGCTTGAGCTGGCGCACGAACAGGGCCTCGAAGGTCTTATCCTGCTTGTCGCTCGTGGGCTGCTGGGAATCGCGGAAGCCGGGATCGCCCCCGCCCGGCGGTTTCATGACGGCACTCATAGGTCAAACTCCTGTCCTGCCCGCAACCAGCGTATGTCGTGCTGGCGACGGCTTCCCGACGGACCGCAGACGTCCAGCGCCCGGATCTCGGACATGATCAGATCGGTCTCGGCGGGTTTGGTATGTGTGATGTAGATCGGATAATTCCTGCCCGGCGCGATGCCGTCAAGCTCCGCGGCCAGCACCTCGGGTGAAAGATGCTGGCTCGTCTGGGCGAGTTGGCTTTCACGGCTGCTGAACGCCGTCTCGATCACCAGCATGCTCACGTCCAGCTGGTTGATGCGCTGCCAGAAGGCCGCATTGGGCCCGGTATCGCCACTGAAGACCCAGCAGGCCTGAGCGGTCATGACCGCGTAGCCGACCGCCGGCACGGTATGCACGGCCGGCAGCACTTCGATGCGTCGATCACCCAGCGCCAGCACTTGCCCGGTCTCGATCGGCACAAAGCGCAGAAAGGGCGCCGTGACCGAGGGCAGGCGGGTGAAGTCCGGCCAGATCACGTCGTTGAAGACATGGGTCCGCAACGCCGCAATCGTCCCCGACAGGGCATGCACCTGCACAGGCCGGGTGCGCTGCGCCGCGATCGCGTCCAGCATGAGGGGCAGGGCCGCGATGTGGTCCAGATGGGAGTGGGTCAACAGGACGTGGTCGATGGCCAGCATCTCGTCCAAGGTCAGGTCGCCGACGCCGGTCCCTGCATCGACTAGGATGTCGGCATCCAGCAGAAAGGACGTGGTGCGGCATTCCTTGGCGATGGCGCCCGAGCAGCCCAACACGCGCACCTTCATGACCACTCCTTCGTCTGCCCGCGAACCGCAGGCCTGCTGCCAGCCCTCAGTTCTGGATGAACTGCATCCTGGTTCCCGCCAGCTCGATCATGTCACCGCTCTTGAGCGCGACCGGCTCGCTGCTGATCGGCGCGCCATTGAGCAGGGGAATCCCCGAGCCTTCCACGTGGGCCACCACATAGCCTTGCGCACGCCGGGAGATCGAGGCCACCGCCACGCCCGGTTTGCCCACCGTCGTCACCGCCTTGGTCAGGGGCACTTCCCGACCAGAGGCCGTGCCCGAGAGCACGCGCAAGGACGCGTTGAGAGCCGCCGCCTCCGGTACGGAGGCCAGCCCTGCGGGTGACTCGCCTGGCTTGAACAGCATGGTCTTGTCAAAACCGGGCGCTTCCGCCTCGTTGACGAACTTGATCTTGTACTTGCCGACCTCGATCGTGTCGCCATTCTGCAAGGCCTGCTTCTTGATCGCCTTGCCGTTGACATAGGTTCCATTGGTGCTGTTCAGATCCTCCAGCACCACTTCGCTGCCGTTCATCTGCAGCGCCGCATGCTCACCGCTGACGGCGAGATTGTCGATCACCACATCGTTGTATGGCCGCCTCCCCAGGGTCGTGCGTTCCTTGGTCAGCTGCACTTCCTTGATGACAACACCGTCGATCGATACGATCATTTTCGGCATGCCCGACTCCTATTCCTTTTGCTTTTTGTCAAATATATTCCGGCTATTTTCCCAGCAATCGGGCCATCAGGCCGCGCTTTTCTGGTCCGGCCTCCACCTGGACCAGCAGCACGGTGATATTGTCCCGCCCGCCGTGGGAATTGGCCGTATCCACCAAGGTCTTGACCTTCTGCTCCGGATTCAGGGGTAGCTGCAGGATCTTGGCGATGTCCGCATCCCGCACCATGTCCGACAGGCCGTCCGAGCACATCAGATAGCAGTCACCGGGCTCGACCGCGTGCTCATGCACCTCCAGCAGGACCGCGTCATCCACGCCCAGCGCCCGGGTCACCAGGTTCTTGTTCATGGACAGGGCCGCCTGTTCAGGCGTCAGCAGGCCGGCATCGATCTGCTCCTGCAGCAGCGAGTGGTCCCGGGTGATCTGGGCCAGCTCGCCCTTGCGCAGGCGATAGCAGCGCGAATCCCCGATATGTCCCATGATCAGGTCGTTGCCACGAAACACGCCGGCCACGAGCGTCGTGCCCATCCCGGAATACTGGCTGTTGTCATGCGCCGCGCGGAACACCGCAGTGTTGGCATTGCTGACACAGATCTCCAGCGCGCGCCGCATATCCTGAACCGATGCCGCGCTCCCGGCTTCAGCGAGCCAGCGGGTCATCTCGGTCTTGATGATGTTGCTGGCCATGCTGCTGGCCACCTCACCCGCGTTGTAGCCCCCCATGCCATCGGCCAGGACAGCAACTCCCGCAGCCTCGTCGAAGCTGTAGGCATCTTCGTTGTTTTCTCGCATCAAACCCGAGTCGGTTTGCGCACAAAACCTGTAATTCACGGCTTCTGTCGTCATGGCTCAATGATCTACCGTCGGGCCAAGCCGCTTGCTGAGGTGTAAGTTTGCCAATTCTTGCCTGTGTTCGAAGCCGGAAATTGCGGCACGCACACGGAAACCCGTGCAAGCACGTCCCGGGCGCAGGCCATCCAAGTTACCGACCTTAGCAGAGCGCAACCTCAGCGGCAAGGTAGTAATGCACGCGGCCTTGTCGTTTTTATGCAAAAGAAAACCGCCCGCTCCCACAGGGAGCGAGCGGTCGGTGGTGGTGCACTGAGCCGGCTCAGGCCGCGGCAGCCGCCCGCTTCTTCTGCATCAGCTTGCCGAGGGCCAGCACAAGCAGGGCGCCGGCAATACCGAAGCCGTAGTTCCAGACCTTCTCCTGCGGCAGATAGGCGACGACCGCGGGGTCGGTATGGGCCATGGTGCCGGCAATCCAGCCCAGCAGCATGCCACCCAGGGTGATGATGATGGGGAAGCGGTCCATGAGCTTGAGCACGAGCTGGCTACCCCAGACGATGATCGGGATGCTGACGAGCAGACCGAAGATGACCAGCGGCAGCTGCGCGCTTTCGCCCGCGCCTTGCGCCGCGCCGGCAATGGCGATCACGTTGTCCACGCTCATGACCAAGTCGGCCACGATCACGGTCTTGACCGCACCCCAGAGTTTGTCGCTCGCCTGGATATTGCTGTGCTCATCTTCGTCCTCGGGGACCAGCAGCTTGACACCGATCCAGATCAGAAGGATGGCGCCGACCAGCTTGAGGTAGGGCACCGCCAGCAGGGCGAGCGCAAAAGCAATCAGGATGACGCGCAGGATGATGGCGCCCGCCGTGCCCCAGATGATGCCCTTCCTGCGCTGCTCGGGTGGCAAGGAACGGCAGGCCAAGGCGATGACGACGGCATTGTCGCCGCCAAGCAGGATGTCGATCAGGATGATCTGGCCGACAGCAACCCAGAAATGGGCGGTCATGAATTCTTCCACGGCATTCTTTCTTTATCTATCCGCACGAGGCGGGGGTCTCCAAAAAGTCAAGCCCGATTGTCCAAGTGGGCTATCGGGCTTGATATTGTGGAAAACCGCAATTATTGACCGCGCTCAATAAGGCGCGAATTTGCGGTTTCCCGGATTAGAGCAGGGACTTCAGCAGCTTGCCCATCTCGGACGGGTTGCGCGTGATCTTGAAACCGCACTCTTCCATGACCGCCAGCTTGGCGTCGGCCGTGTCGGCACCGCCGGAGATCAGCGCGCCGGCATGGCCCATGCGCTTGCCGGGGGGCGCCGTCACGCCGGCGATGAAGCCGACGACGGGCTTTTTCATGTTGGCCTTGCACCAGCGGGCGGCTTCCGCCTCGTCCGGGCCGCCGATCTCACCGATCATGATCACGGCGTCCGTGTCCGGATCGTCGTTGAAGGCCTTCATCACGTCGATGTGCTTGAGGCCGTTGATCGGGTCGCCACCAATGCCCACGGCGCTGGACTGGCCCAGACCGATCTCGGTCAGCTGCGCCACGGCTTCATAGGTCAGGGTGCCGGAGCGCGAGACCACGCCGATGCGGCCCTTGCGGTGGATGTGACCGGGCATGATGCCGATCTTGATCTCGTCGGGCGTGATCAGGCCAGGGCAGTTCGGGCCCAGCAGCAGGGTCTTCTTGCCGCCGGCGGCTTCCTTGGCCTTCATCTTGTTGCGAACCATCAGCATGTCACGCACCGGGATGCCTTCGGTGATGCAGATCGCCAGGTCCAGGTCGGCCTCGACGGCTTCCCAGATGGCATCGGCCGCGCCGGCCGGCGGCACGTAGATCACGGAGACGGTGGCACCGGTCTGCTTGGCGGCCTCCTTGACGGAGGCGTAGATCGGGATGTTGAAGATGGACTCGCCCGCCTTCTTGGGGTTCACACCCGCCACGAAGCAGTTCTTGCCGTTGGCGTATTCCTGGCACTTTTCCGTGTGGAACTGGCCGGTCTTGCCGGTAATGCCCTGGGTGATGACTTTGGTGTCTTTGTTGATGTAGATCGACATGACGGTTCCTTTACTTGGCGGCCTTGACGGCAGCGACCACCTTCTGGGCGGCTTCGGCCATGGTGTCGGCACTGATGATGGGCAGGCCGGACTCGGCCAGCATCTTCTTGCCCAGCTCTTCGTTCGTACCCTTCATGCGCACGACCAGCGGCACGCTCAGGTTCACCGCACGGCAGGCCGTGATCACGCCGGTGGCAATGGTGTCGCACTTCATGATGCCGCCGAAGATGTTGACCAGGATGGCCTTGACCTTGTCGTTCTTGAGCATGATCTTGAAGGCCTCGGTCACCTTCTCGGGGGTGGCACCGCCGCCCACGTCCAGGAAGTTGGCCGGCTCGGCGCCGAACAGCTTGATGGTGTCCATGGTGGCCATGGCCAAACCGGCGCCGTTGACCAGGCAGCCGATGTTGCCGTCCAGGCTGATGTAGGCCAGGTCGAACTTGGAGGCCTCGATCTCGGCCGGGTCTTCCTCGTCCAGGTCGCGCAGGGCGACGATTTCGGGATGACGGAAGAGAGCGTTGGAGTCGAAGTTGAACTTGGCGTCCAGGGCGATGATGTTGCCCTTGCTGTCGCGGTTCAGGGGGTTGATCTCGACCAGCGAGGCATCGGTCTCCATATAGCACTTATAGAGCTTCTGGCAGACGTCGATGAACTGGGCCACGGAGTCAGCGGGCATGCCCACGCCTTTGGCGAGCTCCTGGCCTTGCGCCTGGGTCAGGCCCGTGGCGGGGTCGACAAAGATCTTGACGATCTTCTCGGGCGTGCTGTGTGCCACTTCCTCGATATCCATGCCGCCTTCGCTGGAAGCGATGAAGGCCACCTTCTGCGTGCCGCGGTCGGTCACGACGGACAGGTAGTACTCCTTCTGGATGTCGGCACCGTCCTCGATGTAAAGACGGCGGACCTTCTGACCCTCAGGACCGGTCTGGTGGGTCTTGAGCTGCATGCCCAGGATCTCGCTGGCGCGGGCCTTGACGTCATCAATCGACTTGGCCACCTTCACGCCACCACCCTTGCCACGACCACCGGCATGGATCTGCGCCTTGACAACCCACACGGGGCCACCGAGCTTCTGTGCCGCCTCGACGGCCTCCTGGACGGTGAAGGCCGGAATGCCGCGCGGCACCGGTACACCAAACTGACGCAAGATTTCCTTGCCTTGGTACTCGTGAATCTTCATGAGGGTTCTCTCAGGAAATGGATTTCTGTCCGATCAGGGCACCGGTACGTCCCCTGGCTGGTGCTGGATTTAGCACAGCCTTGGAATGTATCATGTTGCTCTGCACAAAACCGGTGCGCCCCGGGCCGGTTTCATAAATTCGTCCAAGCAAGGCATCAGCCCATGTCCGCCAAGAAAATCTTCATCGACGGCGAGGCCGGCACCACCGGTCTGCAGATCCGCGAGCGCCTGCTGGCCATGCCACAGGTCGAACTGGTGAGCATCGCCGCCGAGCGCCGCAAGGATCCGGCCGCCAAGCGTGAACTGCTGGCTGGCGTCGACCTGGTCATCCTCTGCCTGCACGACGAGGCAGCCCTGGAGACCGTGGCGCTGGTCGACGAACTGGAAAGAAGCTCAGGCCGCCCCGGCCCCAAGATCATCGACGCCTCAACCGCCCATCGCGTGGCACCAGGCTGGGTCTACGGTTTTCCCGAACTGACCCGCGAGCATGCTCAGGCGGTGGCCCAGGCCCGCCGCGTCGCCAACCCCGGCTGCTACCCCACGGGTGGCATCGCCCTGCTGCGTCCGCTGGTCGACGCCGGCCTGCTGCCCACCGACTACCCCATCGTCCTGTCCGGCTACTCGGGCTACTCAGGTGGTGGCCGTCAGATGATCGAGGCCTACGAAGTCAGCAAGACCGCGCCGCCTCTGGAGGTCTACGGCCTGGGCCTGACCCACAAGCACCTGCCTGAATTCCAGCGCTACACGGGGCTGACGCGCCGCCCGATCTTCGTGCCCGCCGTCGCCAACTACTACGCCGGCATGATCGACCAGATCGGCCTGCAATTCGACCTCATGAAGGGGGTGACGCGCAGCCAGCAGCTGGAAGACGCCCTGCGCGCGCATTACGCCGGCAGCGAGTGGGTCAGCGTGGTGCCGCCTGCCCTGGGCGGGCGCCTGGAACCCACCGCGCTCAACGGCACCAACAACATGGAACTCAGCGTCTACGGCAACGACAGCCTGGGCCAGGCTGTGCTGGTGGCGCGCTTCGACAATCTGGGCAAGGGCGCCAGCGGCGCCGCAGTCCAGAACCTCCGGCTGATGCTGGGCCTGTAATCAGGCCGCTTCATCGGCCGGATCACTACCCATTACCCGGCGCACGACCTCTGCGGAAAAACCCCGCGTGAGCAGAAAGCGGGTCTGCCTAGCTCGCTCCTGCGCGTCGATCGGCAGGGCCTCAAAGCGGCGACGCCAGACCTCTCGCGCCCGCGTCAATTCACTGTCTTTCAGACCCGCCAGGGCCTGCTCGATCAACTCCCGGGCCAGCCCCCTGTCCTGCATCTCCTGCCGCAACCGTGCCGCACCCAGCCGCCCGGCACGGCGATGCACCAGCGATTCAGCAGCGCGCTGCTCGTCCAGATAGCCCTTGGCCTGCAATTCATCCAGTGCCTGGGCCAGCGTGCCCGGCTCTTCCTCGTAACGTGCGAGCTTGCGCTCGAGTTCGAGCCGGGTGTGTTCACGCTGGCCCAGCAGCCTCAAGGCCCTACCCTTGAGGCTGACTTGGAAAGCCGGCTTGGCGCCGGCTGGCTTCTGCGGGCCCGACACGCTGTGTCTTACTCCTCTGCCGCGGCCTTTTCCACCTCACCGCGCTGCGGGATGCCCAGGGACTCGCGCACCTTGTTCTCGATCTCCAGCGACAGCTCGGGGTTCTCCCGCAGGAACTCACGGGCGTTGTCGCGGCCCTGGCCGATCTTTTCGCCGTTGTAGGCGTACCAGGCACCTGACTTCTCGACAATCTTGGCGTTCACGCCCATGTCGATGATCTCGCCCTCGCGGCTGATGCCCTCGCCGAACAGGATGTCGAACTCGGCCGTCTTGAAGGGCGGCGCCACCTTGTTCTTGACGATCTTGACCTTGGTCTCGTTGCCGATGGCCTCCTCGCCCTTCTTGATCGTGCCGGTGCGGCGGATGTCGATGCGCACCGAGGCGTAGAACTTCAACGCGTTGCCGCCCGTCGTGGTTTCGGGGCTGCCGAACATCACGCCGATCTTCATGCGGATCTGGTTGATGAAGATGACCATGCAGTTGGTCTTCTTGATGGTGGCGGTGAGCTTGCGCAGGGCCTGGCTCATCAGGCGGGCCTGCAGGCCGGGCAGGCTGTCGCCCATCTCGCCCTCGATTTCGGCCTTGGGCGTGAGCGCTGCCACCGAGTCCACCACGATCAGGTCCACCGCGCCCGAACGCACCAGGCTGTCGACGATCTCCAGCGCCTGCTCACCGGTATCGGGCTGGGAGATCAGCAGATCGGGCAGGTTCACGCCCAGCTTCTGCGCGTACTGCACGTCCAGCGCGTGCTCGGCATCCACAAAGGCACAGGTGCCGCCGATCTTCTGCATCTCGGCGATGACCTGCAGGGTCAGCGTGGTCTTGCCCGAGGATTCCGGGCCGTAGATCTCGACCACCCGGCCACGCGGCAGGCCGCCCACGCCCAGGGCGATGTCCAGGCCCAGGGAGCCGGTGGAAACCACCTGGATGTCCTCAATGGCCTCGCCTTCGCCGAGACGCATGATGGTGCCCTTGCCGAACTGCTTCTCGATCTGGGCCAGCGCGGCCTGCAAGGCCTTGGCTTTCTCACTGTTGGCGACGCTGATGGATTTGCCGGATACGTCCATGATGACTCCTTGAGGGGTTGATGTGTGATCCAGTGTTTTTAACCACAGGCTGTATGCTTGACCAGTAATTTATCTGCCTTGTACTTTTCAGTAAAGCCGTAAATTAGTCATTTTGGTTTACTATTTGCCATGATGGATGTTGCCGCTTTCCCGCTTGAAGATGGCTGGCGCCAGACCCACCTGGGGCGCCTGCTGGGTCATGCCATGCGCCGATTCGACGAGCGCGTGTTGCAACTCATGGCGCACGATCCCGAGGTACCGCTGGCCCTGTCCAATCTGGCCGCGCGGGGCCAGATCAGCGCCGCCCACGTGCACATCACCCGCCACCTGACGCTGCAAGGGTCTCGCCTGCAGGAGCTTGCCGCCTCGGCCGGCATGAGCAAGCAGGCCATGGGCAAGCTGGTCGACCAGTGCGAGGCCTGGGGCCTAGTCACGCGCGAGGCCGATGCCCGGGATGGCCGTGCCAAGCTCGTGCGCTTCACACCGGCGGGCCTCGCCTGGCTGCAGGGCTTCCAGCGTGCTGTCACCCAGGCCGAAGCCGAGCTGCGGCAGGCCGTGGGCGCCGAGGTGGCCACCGTGATTGCACTGGGGCTGGAAGCCTATGCGAGCGCCTAGAATCGGCGCACAACATGCCCAGCCAGCGAGACACTGCGGGCAGGCCAGGAGACACGCATGCGGATACTGATCGCCGAAGATGACCAGGTGCTGGCCGACGGCCTGCTGCGCACCCTGCGCAGTTCAGGCGCAGCCGTCAACCACGTGGCCAGTGGTACCGAGGCCGACGCGGCCCTGATGACCAACAGCGAATTCGACCTGCTGATCCTGGATCTGGGCCTGCCCAAGCTGCACGGCCTGGAGGTGCTCAAGAAGCTGCGCGCACGCGGCTCCAGCATGCCGGTGCTCATCCTCACCGCCGCCGACAGCGTGGAGGAGCGCGTCAAAGGCCTGGACTACGGTGCCGACGACTACATGGCCAAGCCCTTTTCGCTGCAGGAGCTCGAGGCCCGGGTGCGGGCCCTGGTCCGCCGTGGCATGGGTGCCACCAGCAGCCACATCAAACACGGTCCGCTGACCTACGACCAGGCGGGCCGTGTAGCCACCATCGACGGCAAGATGGTCGAACTGTCGGCGCGCGAACTCGGCCTGCTCGAAGTGCTGCTGCAGCGCAGCGGGCGCCTGGTCAGCAAGGACCAGCTGGTCGAGCGCCTGTGCGAATGGGGCGAGGAAGTGAGCAATAACGCCATCGAGGTCTATGTGCACCGTCTGCGCAAGAAGATCGAGAAAGGGCCGATCCGCATCGCCACCGTCCGGGGCCTGGGCTACTGCCTCGAAAAGATCCAGGCCTGAGCGTCCGGGGTCTGGCGCCAGCATCCCTCCTGTTCACGCGCAAGGCCGAAGCCCATGAAACTTTTCCAGCGCGAGCAGCGCTCGCTCTTCGGCGAGATCCTGGACTGGATGCTCACGCCGCTGCTGCTGCTGTGGCCCATCAGCCTGGTACTGACCTGGCTGGTCGCGCAGAGCATCGCGGGCAAGCCCTTTGACCGCACGCTCGAGTACAACGCGAACGCCCTGGCCCAGCTGGTCACGGTCGAAGAACAGCAGGTGCGTTTCGCCCTGCCGCTGCCGGCAAGGCAGCTGCTTCGTTCGGACGACACCGACACCGTCTACTACCAGGTCCTCGGCGCGCGTGGCGAGTACCTGGCTGGCGAGCGCGAATTCCCCCCGCCTTCGGAGGAAGAGATCGTGGCGCCCGGCGTGGTACGCCTGCGCGACGACAAGTACCAGGGCATGGAGTTGCGCGTGGCCTATATGTGGGTGCCGCTGGAGCCACTGGGCGCACGCCTGGCCCTGGTCCAGGTGGCCGAGACCCTGGACAAGCGCTCCATCCTGGCCGCCGAGATCATCAAGGGCGTGATGCTGCCGCAGTTCGTGACCCTGCCGCTGGCCGTGCTGCTGGTCTGGCTGGCCCTGGTCCAGGCTCTCAAGCCGCTCAACCGCCTGGAGGAACGCATCCGGGCCCGCCGCCCGGACGACCTGAGCCCGCTGGACACCCAGACCGTGCCGCAGGAAGTCGCCCCCCTGGTGGCCTCGGTGAACGACCTGCTGCTGCGCCTGAAGGACTCGATCAGCACACAGAAACGCTTTCTGGCCGACGCCGCCCACCAGCTCAAGACACCGCTGGCCGGCCTGCGCATGCAGGCCGACCTGGCGCAGCGCGAAGGCACCAGCACCGAGGAACTCAAACAGTCACTGCGCCAGATCGGCCGCTCCAGCATCCGCGCGACCCATACCGTCAACCAGCTGCTGGCCCTGGCGCGCGCCGAGGCCGGGACCACCGCCATGAGTCGCCAGCCCTGCGATCTGGCGCGCATCACGATGGAGGTGGTGCAGGACAGCGTTCCACGCGCCCTGGACAAGCACATCGACCTGGGCTACGAAGGCGCTCAGGCCGGCATGCCGGGCGTGACGATCGAGGGCAACCCCACCCTGCTCAAGGAACTGGTGCGCAATCTCCTCGACAACGCGATCAACTACACACCTTCGACGCAGGAACGCCCGGGTGTGATCACCGCGCGCGTGCTGGCCGATCCTTTCGGCAAGATCGTCGTGCTGCAGGTCGAGGACTCCGGGCCGGGCATCCCGCAGGCCGAGCGTGAGCTGATCTTCCAGCCCTTCTACCGGGCCCTGGGCAACGACGTCGACGGCTCAGGTCTGGGCCTGCCCATCGCGCAGGAGATCGCCCAGCAGCACCGTGCCCACATCAGCGTGGAAGACACGCGACCCGGTCAGCCCTCGCCCGGCGCGCGCTTCACGGTACGCTTCGACCTGACACGCAAAGAGTGAAGCAGGCAGCTGGCCCTATTTGCAGCTGCGCAGCGATTTGTCGCCCAGTGCCGGCTTGAGCTCTTCCAGCTTGGGCTTGATGGCCTCGTCCGCCGCGGGGATGCGCAGCTGGCTCTGCCGCAGCTCGGCCCGCTCCTGCACCACGCGTGCCGTGCGCACCCCGCGCTTTTGCAGCGCGTTGAGTTCGGCCTGGGCCTGGGCCTGGGTCTCGAAACGCCCCAGGGACAAACCCAGCTGCAACTCGCTGTTTTCCAGCGGCTGCAGCCTGAGCTTCATCGTGTCGAGCTCGGCTTTCTTGCGATCCCGTGCCGCTGTATTGGGGAACTTGCCCATGTAGACGATCCAGCGCGCCGGCTCGACGCTGGTCTCCAGCGCCCAGGCCGTGGGCGGCAGCAGTGCTTCCAGTGCCTTGCGCAAGGTCTCGGTCTGCTCTTCGTCAAAAAGGCCGGCCTGCAGGCATTCCGGTGGCTTGGGGGGGGTCAGCGCCACCTGCTCGGCCTTGCGACCTTCCTCCGGCGGCAGGATGCGGATGGCCTGGGGCCGCAGCTGCTGCTCCAGCCGCTGGGGCTCGCTCTGCTCGGCCGGCGCCCAGCCATAGGCACGCAGCAGGCCTTGCGACCAGGCGTAGTACGCCGCGTTGAGCAGAACCAGCAGCAGGACGACGAGGCGCAGCATGGGCGGTCTTCAGTAGGTGGGGCGAACGCTGACTTCGGCGCTGGAGATTTTCTTCAGGCCGCTGGAAGTATGCACCAGCAGTGCGCCCTGCGCGTCCACACCCCGGGCCTGGCCGTGGATGCCGTCGCTGAGCTGCACCTCACGGCCCGCCAGCGCGTCACGCGCGGCGTAGGCCGGCAGAAACGGCGCCCAGCCCTGGGACTCGAAGCGCTGCACCGCCTGCACCAGGGCCGGGGCCACTCGCAGCAGAGCCGCGGGCGCGTCTGTGCCCGGCTCCAGCTCCTGCAGCCAGGCTGGCGGTGTGTTCAAGCCCGCCGCGTCACGCGGCGCAATGTTGATACCGACCCCGATCACGGCGTAGCGCTCGTCGCCGACCTGGGTGGTCTCGATCAGGATGCCAGCGAGCTTGCGATCCTGCCACCAGACATCGTTGGGCCACTTGAGCTTCAGATCTGGGTGGAGGCTCTGCGCCACGCTCACACCCACGGCCAGCGACAGGCCCGACCAGTCGGCCATGCGCAGCGGCAGGCCCAGGGAAAAAGTCAGCACATCGCCCGGCGCACCGCCGTGCCAGGCGCGGCCCAGGCGGCCACGGCCCGCGGTCTGCGCCTCAGCCACAAGGAGCACCGGCTCCAGCCGGCCGGCGCGCGCACGGCGCATCAGTTCGGTATTGGTCGAATCGACCTCGGGCAGCACCTCGACCGTGAAGCCGGGCAGGGCCGGTGCCACGGCTTCCCAGATCGCTTCAGCCGGCCACCGCAGCATCACTTCTTGCTCTTCTTGCCGGCCTTCTTCTCTTTTTTCTTCTCGCTCTTGGCCTTCACTTCGGCTTTGGCCTTCTTCTTTTTCTTGGCGGACTTTTTCGGTTCGTCGTCCTTGGGCGCCAGCAAGGTGCCGCGACAGTTCTCGCTGCCGCACCAGCAGGGATACTGGGCCAGCAGCTTCTTGGTATAGGGCTCGTCGATGACCAGGCCGTAGTCGTAGTTCAGTTCCTCACCGGCCTTGATCTTGCGCAGCGACTTGATGAAGACGCGACCGCCCTGTTCGTCGGCCTCGCAGTTGGGATCGCAGGAATGGTTGATCCAGCGCGAGGAGTTGCCGCCCACCTTGGCATCGATGACATGGTCCTCGTCAATGTGGAAGTAGAAGGTGTGGTTCGGGTCCTTGGGATCGTGCGGGTGACGGCGCAGTGCCTCGTCCCAGTCGATGATCTCGCCCACGTATTCGATGATGACCTCACCCTTGGGGATATCCTGAACAGCGAACACACCCTTGCCGTGCACGCCGGAGCGACGGGTCTGGATACGGCGGCCAGACTCGGAAACAGGATTCTTGGACACTGCTGAAAAATTTGGTAAGGTGAACTCGTATGGGCGCGCGCGTGTGCGCGCCCGCGTGTGCGCGCGCATGCGCGCGTGAGAACTGGATTGTAGTCAGATGAAAACCGCTGGTTTGACCAAAAGCTCTGCTCCTGCCAAAACCGCCGCTTCCGGCAAGACCCTGGTCATTGCCGAGAAGCCCTCGGTGGCGCAGGACATCGTGCGAGCGCTCACGCCTGTGGCCGGCAAATTCGAGAAGCACGACGAGTATTTCGAGAACGAGAGCTATGTCGTCAGCAGCGCCGTGGGCCACCTGGTCGAGATCCAGGCGCCCGAGCAGTATGACGTCAAGCGTGGCAAGTGGAGCTTCACCCACCTGCCGGTGATCCCGCCGCACTTCGACCTCAAGCCGGTGGACAAGACCAAGACGCGCCTCAACGCCGTGGTCAAGCTGGCCAAGCGCAAGGACGTGGCCCGCCTGATCAACGCCTGCGACGCGGGCCGGGAGGGCGAGCTGATCTTCCGCCTGATCGAACAGTACGCCGGTGGCGGCAAGCCGCTGGGCAAGCCCGTTTCGCGTCTGTGGCTGCAGAGCATGACGCCGCAGGCCATCCGCGACGGATTCGAGAACCTGCGCAGCGACAAGCAGATGCTGCCGCTGGCCGACGCCGCGCGCAGCCGCTCCGAGGCGGACTGGCTGGTGGGCATCAATGGCACGCGGGCCATGACAGCCTTCAATTCGCGCGACGGCGGCTTCTTCCTGACCACCGTGGGTCGCGTGCAGACGCCCACGCTGGCCGTGGTCGTGGAGCGTGAGGAGCAGATCCGCAAGTTCATCAGCCGCGATTACTGGGAAGTGCACGCCACCTTCGGCGCGCTGGCCGGCGAGTACGCGGGCAAATGGTTCGATCCCAAGTGGAAGAAGAACGAGGAGGATGCCGAGAAGAAGGCCGACCGAGTCTGGAGCGAAAAGGAAGCAAAGACCATCGCCGACGCTGTGCGCGGCCAGACCGCAACCGTCAGCGAGGAGAGCAAGCCCAGCACACAGGCCTCGCCCATGCTTTTCGATCTGACGAGCCTCCAGCGCGAGGCCAACGGCAAATTCGGCTTCTCGGCCAAGACCACGCTGTCCATCGCACAAAGCCTGTACGAGCGCCACAAGGCCCTGACCTACCCGCGGACCGACTCGCGCCACCTGCCCGAAGACTACCTGGCCGTGGCCAAGCAGACTTTCGAGATGCTGGGGGATTCGGGCATGAAGCACCTGGCCCCCCATGCGCTGACCGCGCTCAACAAAGGCTACATCAAGCCCAGCAAGCGCATCTTCGACAATACCAAGGTCAGCGACCACTTTGCCATCATCCCGACGCTGCAGGCGCCCAGCGGCCTGTCCGAGGCCGAACAGAAGCTTTACGACCTGGTGGCACGTCGTTTCATGGCCGTCTTCTTCCCCAGTGCCGAGTACCAGGTGACCACGCGCATCACCAGCGCCGGCGGCCACAACTTCAAGAGCGAGGGCAAGGTGCTGGTCAAGCCGGGCTGGCTGGCCATCTACGGCAAGGAAGCCGAGGACGAGATGGCCCCGGGCGAAGGAAGCAGCAAGGTGCTGGTGCCGGTCGCAGCCGGCGAGAAGGTCAAGACGAACGTCGTCGAGCCCAAGGGCCTCAAGACCCGTCCGCCGGCCCGCTACAGCGAAGCGACCCTGCTGTCGGCCATGGAAGGCGCGGGCAAGCTCATCGAGGACGATGAATTGCGCGAGGCCATGCACGAGAAAGGCCTGGGCACGCCGGCCACGCGCGCGGCCATCATCGAAGGCCTGCTGGGCGAGAAGTACATGCTGCGCGAGGGCCGCGAACTCATCCCCACGGCCAAGGCCTTCCAGCTCATGACCCTGCTGCGCGGACTGGGCGTGGAGGAACTCTCCCGGCCCGAGCTCACGGGTGAGTGGGAGTTCAAGCTATCGGAGATGGAGCACGGCCGCCTCTCGCGTGAAGAGTTCATGCGCGAGATCGCGGCCATGACCGAGCACATCGTCAAGAAGGCCAAGGAATACGACCGCGACACCATCCCTGGTGACTACGCCACGCTGACCACGCCCTGCCCCAACTGCGGCGGCATCGTGAAGGAGAACTACCGCCGCTACAGCTGTACAGGCAAGCAGGGAGCCGGCGAAGGCTGCGGCTTCTCCTTCACCAAGATCCCGGCCGGGCGCGCCTTCGAGCTGGCCGAGGTGGAGCAATTCCTGCGCGACAAGAAGATCGGCCCGCTGGAGGGTTTTCGCTCCAAGGCCGGCTGGCCTTTCACGGCCGAGATCGCCCTCAAGTTCAGCGAGGAAGAGAAGAACTGGAAGCTCGAGTTCGACTTCGGCAAGGACGATGAGGCCGAGACCGGCGAGCTGGTCGACTTCTCCGACAGGACGCCCCTGGGCGCCTGTCCCAAGTGCGGCGGCTCCGTCTACGAACACGGCAAGAACTACCTCTGCGAGAAGGCCGTGCCCACCGCCGCCCAGCCCACACCGAGCTGCGACTTCAAGAGCGGTCAGATCATCCTGCAACAGCCCATCGAGCGCGAACAGATGGTCAAGCTGCTGAGCACCGGCAAGACCGACCTGCTGGACAAGTTCGTCTCCATGCGCACACGCCGCCCCTTCAAGGCCTTCCTGGCCTGGAACGCCGAGGAAGGCAAGGTGAGCTTCGAGTTCGAGCCCTCCAAGTTCCCGCGCAAAGGCCCGCCGGCCCGGGCCGCCTCGGCCGCCAAAACAGCGGCGAAGAAGGCGCCGGCCAAGAAGGCCGCGACCAAGACCGCCGCTGCCAAGAAGCCGCGCAAGGCCGCGGCCGGCCTGACCCCCAGCCCCGAACTGGCCGCCGTGATCGGCAGCGAGCCGGTAGCGCGCACCGAGGTCGTCAAGAAGCTCTGGGACTACATCAAGGCCCAGGGCCTGCAGGACCCCAAGGACAAGCGCAGCATCAAGGCCGATGCCAAGCTCAAGCCCGTCTTCGGCAAAGCCCAGGTCACGATGTTCGAGATCGCGGGGCTGATCGGCAAGCACCTGAGCTAAGTGCACTTGCGACAAAGAAAAAGGGCGGTGCTGTGCACCGCCCTTTTTCTTAAGCCTGCGTGAGTTTACTTGGCCACCACGCGCGCCATCTCCAGGCACTTGTTGGAGTAGCCCCACTCGTTGTCGTACCAGGCCACGACCTTGATGAAGGTTTTGTCCAGGGCGATGCCAGCCTCGGCGTCGAACACCGAGGTGCAGACTTCGCCACGGAAGTCGGTAGCCACCACCTTGTCTTCCGTATAGCCCAGGATGCCCTTGAGCGCGCCCTGGCTCTGGGCCTTCATCTCGGCGCAGATTTCCTTGTAGTCGGCTTCCTTGTTCAGCTCGACGGTCAGGTCAACCACGGAGACGTCCGAAGTCGGCACACGGAAGGACATGCCCGTGAGCTTCTTGTTGAGTTCGGGGATCACCACGCCCACGGCCTTGGCGGCGCCGGTGGAGGAGGGAATGATGTTTTCCAGGATGCCGCGACCGCCGCGCCAGTCCTTGTTGCTCGGGCCGTCCACGGTCTTCTGCGTGGCGGTGGCGGCGTGCACGGTGGTCATCAGGCCGCGCTTGATGCCCCACTTGTCGTTGAGCACCTTGGCCACGGGGGCCAGGCAGTTGGTGGTGCAGGAGGCGTTGGAGATGATGGCCTGGCCCGCGTAGGTCTTGTCGTTCACGCCGTAGACGAACATGGGGGTGTCGTCCTTGGAAGGGGCGGAGATGATGACCTTCTTGGCGCCGGCGGCCAGGTGCTTGCCCGCACCGTCCTTGTCCAGGAAGAGGCCGGTGGACTCGATCACCACGTCGGCGCCAATCTCGTTCCACTTCAGGTTGGCCGGATCGCGCTCCTGCGTGAGGCGGATCTTCTTGCCGTTGACGATCAGCTGGCCGCCTTCGACCGAGACCTCGCCCTTGAAGCGGCCGTGCACGCTGTCGTACTTGAGCATGTAGGCCAGATAGTCGGGCTCGAGCAGATCGTTGATGCCCACGATCTCGATGTCCTTGAAGTTCGCGACTGCGGAACGCAGCACGTTGCGACCGATGCGGCCGAAGCCGTTGATGCCTACCTTGATCGTCATGATGAAGCTCTCTCTGGAAGTTGAAATGAAACCTTACTTCGCCAGCACGGCCTGGACGGTCTGCGCGACGTTTTCAGGCGTGAAACCGAAATGCTTGAACAGCACCGGCGCCGGGGCCGACTCGCCATAGGTGTCGAGGCCGACCACGGCGGCGCAGCCGTATTTCCACCAACCGTCGGTCACGCCCATCTCGACGGCGACGCGCGGCAGGCCGGCGGGCAGCACGGCCTGCTTGTAGGCAGGCTTCTGCTGGTCGAAGGTGGTGGTGCTGGGCATGGAGACCACACGTACGGCGATCTTCTGCGCGGCGAGCAGCTCCTGCGCCTTGAGCGCGAGCTGCACTTCGGAGCCGGTGGCGATGATCACGGCCTGGGCCTTCTTCTTCAGGCCCAGGTCGGCCGGCTCGGACAGTACGTAAGCACCACGGCTGATGTCGCCCAGGTCCTTCTTGGTGGCGTAGGGCACGTTCTGGCGGCTCAGCAGCAAAGCCGTGGGCTTGCGCTTGTTCTGCAGGGCCACGGCCCAGGCCACGGCGGTCTCGGCGGTGTCGGCCGGGCGCCAGACGTCCAGGTTGGGAATCAGGCGCAGGCTGGCCGCGTGCTCCACCGACTGGTGGGTGGGGCCATCCTCGCCGAGGCCGATGGAGTCGTGCGTGAAGACGTGGATCACGCGCTGCTTCATCAGCGCCGCCATGCGGATGGCATTGCGCGAGTAGTCACTGAAGGTCAGGAAGGTGCCGCCATAGGGGATGTAGCCGCCGTGCAGGGCCACGCCGTTCATCACGGCCGCCATGCCGAACTCGCGCACACCATAGTTGATGTGGCGACCACCGTTGCCATTTCCCTCGGCGTCGAAACGCAAGGCAGGTGTGTGGCTGGTGTTGGTGAGGTTGGAGCCGGTCAGGTCGGCCGAGCCACCCAGCAGCTCAGGCAGGGCGGTCGTGAAGGCCTCCAGCGCGATCTGGCTGGCTTTGCGCGTGGCCACGGTCTCGGCCTTGGTGTGGGCCGCGACGGCGGCGTCCACTGCCACCTGCGCGAACTGCCTGGGCAGATCGCCCGCCATGCGGCGCTTGAACTCGGCGGCGAGTTCGGGGTAGGCCGCAGCGTAGGCTGTGAACTTGCGGTTCCACTCCGCTTCGCGCTTTTCACCCGCGGCCTTGGCGTCCCAGTCGCCGTAGACCTCGGCCGGGATCTCGAAGGGGCCATGGGTCCAGCCCAGGGCTTCGCGCGTGAGTTTGATTTCTTCCGCGCCCAGCGGTTCGCCATGGGCCTTGGCCGTGTTGGCGCGGTTGGGGCTGCCCTTGCCGATGCTGGTCTTGCAGATGATCAGCGTGGGCTTGTCCTCGGTCTGCTTGGCGCGCGCAATGGCTTCGGAGACAGCGGCCGTGTCGTGGCCGTTGATCGGGCCGATCACGTTCCAGCCGTAGGACACGAAACGCAGCGCGGCGTTGTCGCCATACCAGGGCGCGACCTGGCCGTCGATGGAGATGCCGTTGTCATCGTAGAGGGCGATCAGCTTGTTGAGCTTCCAGGCGCCGGCCAGGGAGGCGGCCTCGTGGCTGATGCCTTCCATCATGCAACCGTCACCCAGGAAGACGTAGGTGTGATGGTCGACGATGGCGTGGCCGTCGCGGTTGAACTCCTTTGCCAGCAGCTTCTCGGCCAGCGCAAAGCCCACGGCATTGGTCACGCCCTGGCCCAGGGGACCGGTGGTGGTCTCCACACCGGGGGTGATGCCGGTTTCCGGGTGGCCGGCCGTCTTGCTGTGCAGCTGACGGAAGTTCTTGAGTTCCTGCAGCGGCAGCTTGTAGCCCGTGAGGTGCAGCAGGGCGTAGATCAGCATGGACGCGTGACCGTTGGAGAGCACGAAGCGATCGCGGTCGGCCCACTGGGGATTGGCGGGGTTGTGGCGGAGATGGTCGCTCCAGAGTGCGACGGCCATGTCGGCCATGCCCATGGGCGCACCCGGATGACCGGAGTTGGCTTGTTGTACTGCGTCCATCGCCAGCGCGCGGATCGCGTTGGCCATCTGTCGGGTATTTGCCATGTAAGGGCCGCTCCGGTGGGGGGTGTCAGGGGAAACCCGGTATTTTACCGGGGTCGCCTTATGGCTTCGGGGCGGCGGCCTGATACCGGCGCTTGCACTACAGTGCGGCTGTGCCATCCATCCACACACCCTCCATCGCGGTCATGCTGCTGGCCGCCGGTCGCGGCGAGCGCATGCGGCCGCTGACCGACACCACACCCAAGCCGCTGCTGGCCGTGCGGGGCAGGTCTTTGCTGCAATGGCATGTGGACGCGCTGGCCGCGGCCGGCTTCCGCGACTTCGTGATCAACACGGCCTGGCTGGGCGAGCAGATTCCAGCGCATTTCGGGCCCGAGCCGCGCAGCAGCGAAGGCCTGCCCTTGAGCGTCCGCTACTCCTGGGAAGGGCTGGACTTCGGCGGCGCGCTCGAGACCGCTGGCGGCATCGTGCGCGCCCTGCCCCTGCTCGGCGACATCTTCTGGGTCGTGGCCGGTGATGTCTACGCGCCGGGCTTTCCCTTTTCGGTCCAGGCCGCCCAGCGTTTCGCGCGCAGCGACAAGCTGGCCCATCTCTGGCTCGTCCCCAATCCACCGCACCACCCCGAGGGCGACTTCGGGCTGTCGCCAGACCCGGCCGCCACGGATCGCCAGCTGGCCCTGAACCAGGCCGCACGCAAGTACACCTACAGCACCATCGGCCTGTACCGGCGCGAGTTCTTCGCGCGGCCCTGGTGCGGGATCCCACCGGGCAACAGCAGCGGTGTCAAAGCCCCTCTGGGCCCCATGCTGCGGGCGGCCATGGACAATCAGGGCGTCAGCGCCGAGCTCTACACCGGACCCTGGACCGATGTGGGCACGCCCGAACGCCTAGCGCAACTCAACGAGACTGCCCGCCCATGAGCACCATCGAACACGCCGCCCTCTATGCGCAACGCCGTGCGCGCCTGGCCACCCAGCTCGGCCCCGATGCCGTGGCCATCGTGCCCACCGCGCCCGAGCATCTGCGCAACCGTGACAGCGAGTTCCTGTTCCGCTTCGACAGTTACTTCCATTACCTCAGCGGCTTCGGCGAGCCCAATGCCTGGCTGGTGATCACGAGCAGCGGCCACACAACGCTCTTTTGCCAGCCCAAGGATCTGGAACGCGAGATCTGGGACGGCATCCGTCTGGGCCCCGAGGCGGCGCCTGCGACGCTTGGGGTCGACGCGGCCTTTCCCGTCACCGAGCTGGAACAGCGCCTGCCCAGGCTGCTCGAGAACCAGGCTACGGTCTGGTATCCGTTTGCGACGCATGCGGGCCTCGAGGCTCGCATCGAGGGCTGGCTCAAGGCTGTGCGCGCCCGCGTGCGTTTTGGCGCACTCTGCCCTGAGTCCCAGCGCGATCTGTGTTCCATCCTGGATGAGATGCGCCTGGTCAAGGACGCTTTCGAGCAGGACGTGATGCGGCGCGCCTCGCGCATCAGCGCGGGCGCCCACATACGCGCCATGCAGCTGTCAGCCCGCATGCTGCGTGCGGGCCAGGACGTGCGCGAGTACCACCTCGACGCCGAGCTGCTGCACGAGTTCCGGCGTCACGGCTCGCAGTACCCGGCCTACGGTTCCATCGTCGCCGCGGGCGCCAATGCCTGCGTGCTGCATTACCGCGCCGACAACGCCCCCATCCGTGACGGTGAGCTGGTGCTGATCGACGCCGGTTGCGAGCTCGACGGCTATGCCAGCGACATCACGCGGACCTTCCCGGCCAACGGTCGCTACACCGGTCCCCAGCGTGCGCTCTACGACCTGGTGCTGGCCGCGCAGCATGCCGCGGTGGATGCCACGCGTGCCGGCGCGCGCTTCGTCGAACCGCACGAGGCCACGGTCAGGGTCCTGTCTCAGGGCCTGCTGGACCTGGGCCTGCTCGACAAGCACAAGGTCGGCAGCGTGGACGACGTGATCGCCAGCCGCGCCTACTTCCGCTACTACATGCACCGCACCGGCCATTGGCTGGGCATGGACGTGCACGACTGCGGCAGCTATGTGGAGCCCAGCGAGCTGGGCAAGACCAGCGAGCGCAAGGACCCGCTGTCGGGCGAGCTCATCAAGGATCGGCCCAGCCGCATCCTGCGGCCGGGCATGTGCCTGACCATCGAGCCCGGCCTCTATGTGCGTCCGGCCGAAGACGTGCCGCGCGAGTACTGGAACATCGGCATCCGCATCGAGGACGACGCCTTCGTCACGCAGGACGGCTGCGAGCTGATCACCCGCGATGTGCCGGTGCATGCGGACGAGATCGAAGCCCTGATGCGCGGCTGAACGCGCGCCGCGACCGCGCGGCTATGCCGTGCTTAGGCAAAGGCAATTGGCTCTTTTTGTTGATTTAACTATCATTATTTACTATTTGATAGTTTTTAAACAAGAGGTGATCCATGGCCAAGTTCGCGCGCGCCCATCTGCCGACCCTGAAAAAGACCGCCAGCTATTACGTGGTCCACATCGCCGTTGCTGCGCTGGTGGCCTATGCCGTCACAGGCAACCTGCTGATGTCGCTCACCCTGAGCTTGCTCGAACCCACGGTCCAGGCCGTGGCCTTCTTCTTCCACGAGAAGGCCTGGCAGCGCTGGGGCCAGCCGGCCGCTGCGCGCCCGGCCGTCGTCGTGCTGGAGTCGGCGCAGGCCTGAGAGTTCGACGGCCTCGACTTTTGCGTATAAGTAAAAACCGATGCGATACCTGCGCGGATTCCACGCACGGAATGCGCAGTTTCGAGGTCTACAATCCGGTTCCCCATAGACGCAGGCCGTTGGGACGGGGACCTTGCGGATCGTCGCATGACCCGGACCCCAGCCGATACCTGGCCTGCAGCAGGAGTTGATCGATGTCCAGCACCCCGTCGTCCAGCGACAAGCGCGAGCAGATCCGCCGCGCCGCCCTCGAATACCACGAGTTCCCCACCCCCGGCAAGATCGCCATCGCAGCCACCAAGCAGCTGGTCAACCAGCATGACCTGGCCCTGGCCTACACCCCGGGCGTGGCGGCACCCTGCGAGGAGATCGCCAAGGATCCCGCGGCTGCCTACAAATACACCAGCCGCGGCAACCTGGTGGCCGTGATCACCAACGGCACCGCGGTGCTGGGCCTGGGCGACATCGGCCCGCTGGCGTCAAAGCCGGTCATGGAAGGCAAGGGCGTGCTGTTCAAGAAGTTCGCCGGCATCGATGTCTTCGACATCGAGATCGACGAGAAGAAGGACCTGGACAAGCTGGTGGACATCATTGCCGCACTCGAGCCCACCTTCGGCGGCATCAACCTCGAAGACATCAAGGCCCCGGACTGCTTCTATGTCGAACGCAAGCTGCGCGAGCGCATGAAGATCCCGGTCTTCCACGATGACCAGCACGGTACCGCCATCGTGGTGGCCGCCGGCCTGATCAACGGCCTGAAGGTCGCTGGCAAGGAGCTCAAGGACGCCAAGCTCGTCACCTCGGGCGCCGGCGCCGCGGCCTTGGCCTGCCTGAACCTGCTGGTCAAGATGGGCCTGCCGCGCAAGAACATCTGGGTCACCGACCTGGCGGGCGTGGTCTACGAGGGCCGCACCGAGCTCATGGACGACGACAAGCGCCAGTTCGCGCAGAAGACGGATGCGCGCAAGCTGGGTGAAGTGATCGCAGACGCCGACATCTTCCTCGGCCTGTCAGCCGGCGGCGTGCTCAAGGCCGACATGGTCAAGAAGATGGCCCCCCGGCCCATCGTGTTCGCGCTGGCCAACCCGAATCCGGAGATCGATCCGGCCGAGGCCCGCGCCGCGCGCAGCGACATCATCATGGCCACGGGTCGCACCGACTACCCGAACCAGATCAACAACGTCCTGTGCTTCCCCTACATCTTCCGCGGTGCGCTGGATGCACGCGCTTCCACCATCACCGATGAGATGGAGATCGCCGCCGTGCGCGCCATGGCCGAACTGGCCCAGGCCGAGCAGAGCGAAGTGGTGGCTGCGGCCTATGCCGGCGAGAAACTGAGCTTCGGCCCGGACTACCTGATCCCCAAGCCCTTCGATCCGCGCCTGATGATCAAGATCGCGCCGGCCGTGGCCCAGGCGGCCATGGACAGCGGCGTGGCGCAGAACCCGATCACGGACATGGAGGCTTACAAGGAGCGCCTGCAGACCTTCGTCTACGCCTCGGGTACGACCATGAAGCCCATCTTCCAGGCCGCCAGGCGCGCGGCCAAGAAGCGTGTGGCCTATGCCGAGGGCGAGGAAGAGCGCGTGCTGCGCGCGGCCCAGATCGTCGTGGACGAAGGCATCGCCCGCCCGACGCTGATCGGCCGCCCGGCCATCATCGCGCAGCGGATCGAGAAGTTCGGACTGCGCCTCAAGGAAGGCCAGGACTACGACGTGGTCAACGTCGAGCACGACGAGCGCTACCGCGACTTCTGGCAGACCTACCACCGCATGACCGAGCGCAAGGGCGTGACGGTGCCGATCGCCAAGATCGAGATGCGCCGCCGCCTGACGCTGATCGGCGCCATGCTGCTGCACAAGGGCCATGTGGACGGCATGATCTGCGGCACCTGGGGCACCAACGCCATGCACCTGCAGTATGTGGACCAGGTCATCGGCAAGCGGCCGGGCGTGAACACCTACGCCTGCATGAACGGCCTGATCCTGCCCGACCGCCAGGTCTTCGTCGTCGACACCCACGTCAACTACGACCCCACCGCCGAGCAGCTGGCCGAGATCACCATCATGGCCGCCGAGGAGATGATGCGCTTCGGCCTGCGGCCCAAGGCCGCCCTGCTGTCGCACTCCAACTTCGGCAGCAGCAACCAGCCCAGCGCGGTCAAGATGCGCCAGACGCTGGAGCTGCTGCGCGTGCAGGCGCCTTGGCTGGAAGTGGAAGGGGAAATGCACGGCGACGTCGCGCTGGACGAGACAGCCCGCCAGGCCCTGATGCCCAGCAGCACCCTGAGCGGCTCGGCCAACCTGTTGGTCATGCCCAATCTGGATGCGGCCAACATCGCCTACAACCTGCTCAAGACCGCAGCCGGCGGCAACATCGCCATCGGCCCGGTCTTGCTGGGTGAGGCCAAGCCAGTCAATATCCTGACCGCCAGCACCACGGTGCGTCGCATCGTCAACATGACGGCCTTGACTGTGGCGGATGCCAATATCCGCTGAGCATCAGCCATCAGTGTGCGCCCACTGATGTGATCATGTGGCGCCCGGAGGGCCTGCTTATCGGATAAGCAGGCCCTTGCTTTTTGGGCCCCGATCTGCGACACTCTCGGGCTTGAATCTTCCGGGTTAACCCGGGTGTCATAACAGGTTCGACTCATGGCGCGCAGCTCAGGCATCAAGTTGGTACTCACTGGCTTTTTGCTGGCGCTAGCTTTGTGGTCCACCGGCGCCGGGGCGCGAGGCCCCACACCTGTGGACGCATCCATGACGGTGTCGGTGGCGGAACTGCCACGCCAGGGTGCGGAAACCTATCGCCTGATCCTGCAGGGCGGCCCGTTTCCGTACGAAAAGGATGGCACGGTGTTTGGCAACCGCGAGCGTTTGCTCCCGGCCCAGAAGCGCGGCTACTACCGCGAGTACACCGTTCCCACACCTGGCGCGCGCAATCGGGGCAAGCGCCGGATTGTGTGTGGTGGAGCGCCGACGACGCCTGACGCCTGTTATTACACGGCCGATCATTACGCGAGTTTTCGCCGGATCGTGCCCTGACGGAATCAGTTTTTAGCCAAGAAAGTGACGCGGGGATGGATACACCACTTCGTACCGTACGAACGAATATCGTTCAGTCGATCCGGGCCTTCCGGGTCGCGGACCTGCAGGAAGCGGCCCAGTCGCTGGGTCATCACTTCCTCTATGCCAATCTGGCCAGCGCCCAGTCCAAGCAGGACGTGCTGGACCTGATCGCCCAACAGTTCATGCTCGCCGCCAATGTGGGCAAGAACTTCGACGCGCTCTATGACTGCATGACGGATCCGCTGCACAAGTCGGGCCCGCAACCGGGCTTCATCGCCGTGCTGGAACACATCCCGGCCAATGCCAAGTTCGACAAGGAAGCACGCGAGCAGCTGCTCGACATCTTCCGCGATGCGGCGGACTACTGGAGTGACCGCAAGGTCCCATTCCGGTGTTTCTATTCTTTTCTGTAGCCCGTTCTGCACAAACCAGCCAAGCAGAACGGGCGAACGAGGCTAAGGCAGAGGGCGTGGCCAACGAACCCACCCCCACCGGCACCAGCCTCGAGATGGCTGAAGAGGGCGGCGAAAAGATGCCGACCGACAAGCTGCTCGACGTGTCGCCGCTGGCGCTGCGCATGAGCAGCCCCTTCAATGCGGGTTACTGGCTCGCTGCCGCCTGACCGCTTGAAGCGGGGCGACGCGCCCTCCTGAGAAAGCCACCGGAGACGGTGGCTTTTTTCATGCCGCGGTGGTCTGCGCCAGCGCGACGTACTCCGCTACCGGCACCTCTTCGGCACGGCGCTGCAGGTCAAAGTGCTGGGTGACGCCCTGGTCCTCCAGCCAGCGGCCCAGGGTATGGCGCAACAGCTTGCGGCGCTGGCTGAAGGCGACCTGCACGATCTCCTCCAGCCGCTTCGGGTCCAGGAGCGCCGGCTGGGCGTGCGGCACCATGCGCACCACGGCGCTGTCCACGCGCGGCGGCGGATCGAAGCTCGCGGGCGGCACGAAGAGCACATTCTCCATGGCGTAGCGCCACTGCAGCATCACGCTCAGGCGTCCGTAGTCCGCGGTGGCCGGCTCGGCCACCATGCGATCGATGACCTCCTTCTGCAGCATGAAATGCTGGTCTTCGATGACGGCCACATGCGTCAGCAGGTGAAACAGGATGGGCGTGGAGATGTTGTAGGGCAGGTTGCCGACCACACGCAGCTTTTGCGTCCCGTGCCGGCGTGCCAGCTCGGTGAAATCGACCCGCAGCACGTCGGACTCGATGACCTCGAGCTGTGCATGGGCGCGCAGGCGCGCGGCGAGGTCGCGGTCCAGCTCGATCACCATGAGCCGGCCCAGGCGCTCGACCAGGGGCTGGGTCAGGGCGGCAAGACCCGGGCCTATCTCCACCATGGCCTGGCCGGGCCGCGGATCGATGGCGCGCACGATGCCGTCGATGATGGCGTCATCCGCCAGAAAATGCTGGCCGAAGCGCTTGCGCGGGATGTGCTTCACGGGCTACTGCTGCGGCGCTTCGCGCAGCTCCACATAGGCACGTGCACGCACGTCGCGCACCCAGTTCTCGTAGGCCTCTGCCGTCTTGCGCTCACGCAGCATGCCGCGCACAAGTTCGCGCTGCTCACGCTCGCTCAGCGCTGCATTGCGACGCTCGAGCAGCTGGATCAGGTGCACACCGAAGCGGGAGATCAGGGGCTGGCTGATCTGCCCGGGCGCGAGCTGGTCCATGACGCGCTCGAACTCGGGCACAAACATGCCAGGATTGGCCCAGCCCAGATCGCCGCCCTGGGCGGCACTGCCATCCTGTGAGTGCTGGCGCGCCAGGCTTGCAAAGTCGGTTTCGCCACTGACGATGCGGCGGCGGAAATCATTCAGTTTGTCGCGCGCCTGGGCCTCGCTGAGCTGGGTGCCGGGCACCAGCAGGATGTGGCGCGCCCGACTCTGGGTCACCGTGGTCGGCGGCAGGCCGGGCTGGCGCCGTTCGATCAGCTTGAGCACATGAAAACCGGCCCCGGAGCGCACCAGACCCGCCACGCCGCCGGGCGCCAGGGTACGCACCGCATCGACGAACAGGCCGGGATAGCGATCGGCCGGGCGCAGACCGAGCTGACCGCCGTTGCTGCGATCGGGCGCGTCGGAATGCTCGCGCGCCAGCGCGGCGAAGTCCTCGCCGCGACGTGCGCGCTGCAGCGCCTGCTCGGCCCTGGTCTGGCGCTCGCGCTGCTGGGCCTCGTCCGCGTTCTCGGGCACGACCACGAGGATGTGCGCGATGTGGATGAGCTGACGCGCCGGATCGCCGGCCAGTTGCTGCTGCTCGGCCAGGTACTGGTCCACCTCCACATCGCTGACACGCACGCGCGACTCGACCTCGCGCTCGCGCAGCCGCGTCAACATGAGCTGCTCGCTGAGCTGCTCGCGGAAGCGAGCATAGTCTATGCCTTCACGCTGCAGCTGCTGCCGCAGCTGCTCCACCGTGAGCTGGTTCTGGCTCGCCACGGATTGCTCGGCCTGGTCGATCGAGGGTTCGTCGATCCGGATGCCACTTTCCTTGGCCAGCTGCAGCTGGGCCCGGTCGTTGATCAACTGGTTCAGCACCTGACGCGCGAGTTCGCGCAGATCGGGCTGGGGCTGGCGCTGGGCCGCCAGCTGGCGGCGGATGCGCTCGACCTGGGCGCTGACCTGCTGATTGGTGATGGGCTCGGCATTGACCACAGCCACGATGAAATCGGCCGAGCGCACGCCGGGCACCAGCACGGCGGGCTCGGTCAAGGCCGGTGCAGGCGCAGCACCGGGGGTGCGCAGGCCCTGGCCCCATGCCGGCGTGCCGGTCAGCAGGAGAGCCAGCAGGAATGCCGGGATTCGGGACACAGTCATGGGTCAATCGTAATTGCTGAAGCGGCTCGGTGCCGTCACCTGCTGGCGCAGGACCTGGTAGCGGGGAATATTTCTCTGCAGCGACTGCAGCGGATCGATGCCCACGCGCGAGAAGCCCACCAGCTCGAGCTGGAACATGATGCGGCGGGTGCTCGTCACGACACCGGTCTGCAGTCGTTCGAGCACGATGCGGCCCAACCAGCACCCCGCATCGTATTCCAGGCCGATGATCGAATCGACCAGCTTGTCGTCCTGCATGCTGTAGTTCAGGCGGCCCACGCTGTACCAGCGCCCGGGTCCCTGGCCCTGGCCTCGTCCCAGGTCCTTGCCCTTGTCGCCCCAGAGATCGTTGAGCGGCCACTGCCAGCCGATGTCCACGAGTTCACTGAGGTTGCGCTGGTAGCGGTAGGCCACGTTGACCACGCGGTAGTTGCTGGGGTTGTAGCGCATGCTGACCGTAGAGCGCTCGGACTCACCGGTCTTCTGGTTGTATTGCACCGTGCTGTCCAAATTCCAGCGCGGGTCGATGGTCAGACCCGCACCCAGCAGGATGTCACTCACCCCCTTGGGGGAGGGCGTACCGCCGGGCAGAGTCACGCGCTGATCTTCGAAACGCAGACGCTGCGCGATGCCCAGGCGCAGGATCTCGGCCCCGGTGTCCGGGTCCAGCAGCCGGGTGGACAGGCCACCGGTCAGCAGGTTGTTGTCGGCAATGCGGTCGTTGCCGACGAAGGCGTTCTCGCTGTAGATGCTGGCGAAGTTGAAGTCCAACAGGCCCGAGTCGTAGTTGGGCAGGTAGTTCTGCTCGACATAGGGCGTGTAGACGTAGAACAGGCGCGGCTCCAGCGTCTGGCGAAAGCCGCTGCCGAAGTAGCTGGCATCGCGCTCGAAGACCAGGCCGGTGTCCAGGCTGTAAGTCGGCACCGTGCGCCCCGCCTGACGCTGGCCGTTGGCCAGCGCCCGGTCGAAGTTGTAATTGACCGAGTGGACCGACATGCGCGGGATGATGAAACCCGCAGCTCCCAGCAGGGGATAGCTCAGCTGCCCCTTCGCCACGCTGCGCTGCGCGTTGGGCTGCCCGGTCAGCGCGGAGCTGGCCTGGAAATCGGTGTAGTCGGCCTCCAACCCCAGGTCAAATCCCGCCGCATAGGGCTGGGTGTAGCGCGCCACGATCTGCGGCAGCCGGTCATAGGGCGGCACGATAGGGGCCAGCGGATCCTGCAGCGTCTGCCATTGCAGGGTGCGCAAGGTGGCCGAGTAGGGCCCCCGGTTCCAGTTCAGGCCGACATCGTTGGCCAGCAGGCGCTGGGTCAGGGATGGGGTGGCGCGCGGGAAATCGCGCCAGTAGTCGTCGTCGCTGACCCGGTTGAGGTTGAGGTTGAGGCCCAGGGCGCCCCACGATGGGTCCGACACGCCGCCCCTGTGCTGAAACGACCGGCCCCAGCGATCCCGGTCGCGCAGCTTGTCCGAGGGCATGTAGTCGGCGCGCAGCTGTCCCGAATAGCCCGCCTCCAGATAACGGAACTGGCCGCCATAGTTGACGCCACGCTGGCTCATCACCGTCGGGTAGAAGGTGGCGTCGCGATTGGGTGCGATGTTCCAGTAGTAGGGCGTGGTGACCGAGGTGCCGCTGATGTTGTAGGCACTGAAGGTCGGCGATAGAAAGCCCGATTTGCGTTTTTCGGTCAGCGGGAAGGTCATGGACGACAGGCCCAGCACGCGCACGTTCTGGAAGCTCACCGTCACGTCCTCTGCCTCGGCCGCCTCTTCCTCGGAGTCCAGGCGCAGCGTGGCCGCGCGCAAGATCCAGGCCGGCATCCAGTCCGGGCCAGGCTCGCGCTGGCAGGTCGTGAAGGTGGCGTTGCGCACCACGGCGCGCTTGTCGTCGAGGAAATCGATGCGTTCGGCCTCACCATGGGCGTCGTTGGACAGCAGGCGGTAGCGGGCCTGGTCGAAAAAGCCCTCGAAGGCGTCGATGCGCAGATCGAGCGCCGGGCCCTCGAAGACATTGCCCGCCTGGTTCACACGCACGTCGCCGCGGGCCCGGGCGAGATCGCGCGCCTGGTCGTATTCAAGACGATCGGCGCGGATCGTCATGTCGGCACGCCGGAACTCCACGCCGCCTTCCAGCACGATCTCGGTGTCACTCTCGGCGGACAGTCGCTCGCCGTAGACGTAGGTCGGTGAGGCGGTGCGCTGCTGCTGGCTCAGGGACTCGGCCAGCATGGGGCTGAGCCGCAGTTCCAGCGGCGTCTCGGACAGGCTCTGCGCCTGCGCCGCGGAGCCGTGCCACAGCGCACAGAGCAGCAGCGCCAGCGGGTTCAGGGCAGGACGGGAGAGGCGGGGCAAAGCGGACGGTCCGGAGAAGCAGGGTTTGTAGAATGGATTATCCATGGTGCGACTCGCGTCGCTCCTTGCGGTCCTTGTGATCGCCTTATCAGCGAGTTTTCCCTCTGAAAAGAGGTCAACTCTGCCCTCGAAAGAGGGTTACTTGTGGGGTAGCCAAATGGCTCAATTTGGCTGCTCCAGTCCGCACCTACAGGGTACGGAAATGGTGAAATACAACCTTAAGGGATGTGTTTCGTTGCCAAAAAGATACATATTTCCGTCTGGAAAGGCTTCTTTACGCCTTGTTACAAATTTATTTGTAGCAAGGGTACTGATTTGGGAGCGCAACCGCTCTCTGTGTCTTGTTTCTTACCGAAACCACGCTTGGAACAGCGTGACCTTGACTACACGTGCGCTTGGAGTAATCCGGGGGTTCGAAGCTGTAGTTAAACGATCTGTGCGCAAGCACATAAGGCGAACGCAAGTTCGTCTCAACTCTGCGAGCAAGACGCAGAGGGATCGCCAAGGTAAAGGGTACGGGAAACATACTGTGAACTCTCGTTCGAACCGTCGTCACCATTAGGCAGCTTACGCTTGCCTCCCTCTCACGAGGGGAGCTGCAGCCAAAAGGCGTCAGGTCTGGAAGTGCCGGTCGTGATTCGGCATTTCGTTTCCCAAAACGATCTGCGGCGGATAGAGAGTCCCTAACCCCATCTGTCTGGTAGCCACCAGACTGGGCACGGAGGGAAACGAGGTAAGCCCCATTCATCGCCAGCCCGCAAGGGTTGGCAACCTGCGAGTAATCAAAGGCCATGGTGGAGGGGGTAGAGGAAGAGGCAAAAGCGAATGCCGGTCTGTAATGGATCGGATAGGTCATGCCTAAGCGAAAGCGAGCAGACTTGCCTCAGGTGCGACAGCGTAAAGCCGTTGCGACTTTAACTATGACCCAGAGGGTATCTGACCCTCTGGGTCAGTGCCTTCTTCAAATGGGTTTACCTAACTGGAGAATGGTATGGAACACATCGGCAACGATGCTGCATCTCCGGACGAATCAAGTGAATGGCACTCCATCGATTGGAAGGCCGTCATGCAGTTCGTCGGAAAGGCGCAGATGCGCATTGCGCAGGCAGAACTGGAGAAGGACTTTCGAAGGGTCGCAAGACTCACAAGAGGTCTCATCCGATCCTGGCAAGCCAAGGCATTGGCCGTCAGGAAAGTAACTGAGAACAGAGGGAAGCGGACGAGTGGCATCGACCGCGAACTTTGGGACACGCCAGAGAAGAAATGGAAGGCGGTTAATCGACTGAATCCAACGGGGTACCGGGCACGCCCATTGCGGCGGGTCTATATCCCGAAAGCCAACGGGAAGGAAAGGCCTTTGGGCATACCGACCATGTTGGATAGGGCGATGCAGGCTCTATACCTGCTCGCGCTGGAGCCTGTCGCAGAGTGCCACGCCGATCCGAACTCCTACGGGTTTCGGAGAAATCGGGCAACGCACGATGCGCGGCAACAGCTATTTGTGTCTCTGTCCAGACAGGTTTCGGCCGAATGGATATTGGATGCAGATATCAAGGGGTTCTTCGACAACATCAACCACGCGTGGCTGCTGAACCATGTCCATATGGACAGACGGGTTCTCCATAAATGGCTGAAATCAGGGGTGGTTGACAGGGGTCAACTCCGCCGCACGGAGGAGGGTACACCGCAGGGCGGGATCATTTCTCCGGTGTTAGCGAACATCACGCTGGATGGTTTGGAACAGGGCCTCATGGAGTTCTTACGAACGAAATTGGGGACCAAAGCCGCTCTCCGCGCGAAGGTGAATCTGGTGAGGTATGCCGACGACTTCGTGGTGTCTGGTAGCTCGAAAGAGCTGCTGGAAACCGTTGTCCGACCTTGGGTGGTGGAGTTTCTGCGCGAGCGGGGACTGACACTGTCCGAGGAAAAGACGAGCGTGGTGCATATCGAGCAAGGTTTTGATTTTCTAGGGTGGAACTTCCGGAAGTACTCCGGAAAACTGCTCATCAAGCCGAGCAAGAAGAATGTGAAAGCGTTCTATGCGAAGGTGAAGGAAATCATTGCCGGTTCGCTATCGCTTCCAAAGTATCAACTGATACGGCGCCTGAACCCAGTCCTCAAAGGCTGGGCTCAGTACCACAAAGGAGTTGTGGCCAAGGAAGCCTTCAACCGCATGGACAGCCAGATTTTCTGGCGGTTGATGCGGTGGGGGCTTCGGAGGCACCCGCGTAAAAGCAGGAAATGGGTTCTGGCCCATTACTGGAAACACTGGAGCGCAGGCTACAGGTTTACGGCACAAGTCCGCAATGATTTCGATGAGGTGGTGGCAACGGAGCTTTATGTTCTCGCCAGTACCAAAATCGAACGACACAAAAAGGTGAAAGGGGAGTTCAATCCCTTTGATCCCGCTTGGGTTGTCTATGGAGAACAGCTGCGGGTGGAACGAATGTCGCAGGACATTTGGAACAACCAACGCTGGGCTCTGTGGATTCAGCAACGGGGTAATTGCGCCCTCTGTCAGCAAGCGATTGACATGGATAGTGAAAGGTACGACGACCACCATATCGTGTACCGGCAGTTCGGAGGCAGCGATGCCTTATCCAATCGGGTACTGCTGCACTCGATATGTCACAGGCGTGTCCACGCCCGAGGTTTGAAGGTCGTCAAGCCGGTCCCTGATACACGGGGACTTTAATCTGGTAAAGCAGTCGAAGGTTATGCAACCCGATGACGCTGTGTAGCCAGTGGTCGTGTGTGAGCCGTATGCAGGGAAACTTGCACGTCCGGTTCGACGGGGGGGATATCATCGAAAGATGGTATCCCTACCCTCCAGCGCCTCTTCTTCCAGCCCCATTCCCTGGGCCAGCCCCGAGCGGGCCGCCGCCTTCCAGCACTGGCTGGACGGGCTGGCCGGCCCCCGCCAGCTGCTTCTCCACACCCTGCGTCCGGCCTCGGCCGATGCCAGCTTTCGCCGCTATTTCCGCATCGATGCGGCTGACGGCAGCCGCATCATCATGGACGCGCCACCCGACAAGGAGAACTGCCGTCCCTTTGTCCAGATCGCCAGGCTGATGGACGATGCCGGTCTGCATGTACCTCAGGTGCTGGACTGGGACGAGTCCCGGGGCTTCATGCTGCTGTCCGACCTGGGCGGCCAGACCATGATGCAGGCCATCGACAAGGAGCATGCCGCCACCAACCTGCCGCTGTACCTGCGCGCGGTGGATGCCCTCGTGAGCTGGCAGAAGGCATCGCGCCCCGAGGTCCTGCCGCCCTATGACACGGCCTTGCTGCGGCGCGAGCTCGAGCTCTTTCCCGATTGGTACCTCGCCAGGCATCGCGGCATCACGGTCGAAGGCAAGCTGCGTCAGACCCTGGACAGGATGTTCGAGCTCATCATCGAACGCAACCTGGCCTGGCCCGCGGTGTATGTGCATCGCGACTTCATGCCGCGCAACCTGATGATGCCGGGCGACGCCGCCGAGACCCGGCTGGGCGTGCTGGACTTCCAGGACGCCGTCTACGGCCCGATCACCTACGACATTGCCAGCCTGATGCGCGACGCCTTCCTCTCCTGGGAGGAAGACTTCGTGCTCGACGTCACCATCCGTTACTGGCAGCAGGCCCGCAAGGCCGGTCTGCCCGTCGGCGACGATTTCGGCGAGTTCTACCGCGGTGTCGAATGGATGGGCCTGCAGCGCCATCTCAAGGTCGCTGGCATCTTCGCGCGGCTCACGCTGCGCGACGGCAAGCCGCAGTATCTGGCCGACGCACCACGCTTCATCGCCTACATCCGCGCCACCTGCGCCCGCTACATCGAGCTCAAGCCCCTGCTGCGTCTGGTCGACGAGGTCGAGGGCATCACCGAGGTCAGTGGCTACGCCTACGGGCGCGTCTGAACGCGATGCCGCGCTTCCACTGCCCCGTTTCCCTGTCCGTGGGCAGCACGCTCACGCTGCCCGCAGGCGCCGCGCGCCATGTCCAGGTCCTGCGCCTGCAGCCCGACGACACCATCACGCTCTTCAACGGCGAGGGTGGCGAATGCGAGGCCACGATCACGCGCATGGGCCGCAGCGAGGTGGAGGTGCGCATCACCTCGCACACGGCCGTCGAGCGCGAAGCACCGCGTGCCGTGCACCTGGCCCTGGGGGTGCCGGCCAACGAGCGCATGGACTGGCTGGTCGAGAAGGCCGCCGAGCTGGGCGCGGCCAGCCTGCAGCCCTTGCAGACCGAACGCAGCGTGTTGCGCCTGAGCGGCGAACGGGCCGAGAAGAAGCGTCAGCATTGGCAGGCCATCGCGGTGGCGGCCTGCGAGCAGTGCGGCCGCAATCGTGTGCCGCCCGTAGCGGCCCTGCAGACCCTGCCCGCCTGGCTCGCCAGCGGCGCGCTGCCGCATCGGCGCCTGCTGCTCTCGCTGCAGGCTGACAGCCTGCCCCTGGCGCAGCAGGTCGCCCGGCTGGATGGTAGCCCGGTGGTCTTCCTCTCCGGCCCCGAAGGAGGCCTGAGCCCGGCCGAGGAGCAGGTCGCCCGTGCGGCAGGCTTCGTGCCTGTGAGCCTGGGGCCGCGCACCCTGCGCGCCGAAACCGCCCCCCTGGCCGCCCTCGCGGCTCTCACCCTCTGAACGCTCACCATGAACCATCGCCTCGCGCTGCTGGCCATCTGCCAAGGCCTGTTCTTCACCAACAACGTGGTCTTCATCGCCATCAACGGCCTGGTGGGCCTGGCGCTCGCGCCCAAGGGCTGGATGGCCACCTTGCCGGTCATGGGCTATGTGGTGGGCGGCGCGCTGAGCACCGGCCTGGTCGCGCGCAGCCAGTCGCGCTGGGGCCGGCAGACGTCGTTCCAGATCGGCCTGCTGGTCGCGCTGGGCTCGGCCCTGCTCTGCGCCTATGCCGCCTGGAGCCGCAATTTCTGGCTGCTGATCGCGGCCACCGTCATCGCCGGCTACTACAGCGCCAACGGCCAGCTCTACCGTTTTGCGGCGGCCGAACTCGCACCAGCGAACTTCCGCGAGAAGGCCGTCTCGCTGGTACTGGCGGGCGGCCTGATCGGCGCCATAGCCGGCCCCAATCTCGCCAAGTACACGCGGGACCTGCTGGCCACGCCCTTTGCCGGGGCCTACCTCTCGCTCGCCGGCGTGGCAGCGCTGGGTCTGGTGCTCATGGCCTTCGTGAAGTTTCCCGCCGTGGCGGCAACCAGCGGCCACAGCGCCCAGGGCCGCAGCGTCTGGGAGCTGATGCGCCAGCCCCTGTTCCTCGTCGCCGTGGTCGGCGCCGCCCTGGGCTATGGCGTGATGAATCTGCTGATGGCTGCCACCCCGCTGGCCATGCAGGTCTGCGGCTTCCCCTTTGACGATGCGGCGCTGGTGCTGGAGTGGCATGTGATCGGCATGTTCGCGCCCGGCTTCTTCACTGGCCACCTGATCAAGCGCTTCGGTACCCTGAGCGTCATGGGCGTGGGCGTGCTGCTTAATTTCCTGTGCATCGTGATCGCGCTTTCGGGCGTGGACTTGCACCAGTTCCTGATCGCGCTCTTCCTGCTGGGTGTGGGCTGGAACTTCCTCTTTACCGGCAGCACCACGCTGGCGCTGCAGGCCTACCGACCGGAAGAAAAGGACCGGGCCCAGGCAGCCATCAATTTCGCGGTGTTCGCGGTGATGGCGCTGACCTCCTTCGCCTCCGGTGCCCTGGTCACGACCCAGGGCTGGCAGCTGCTCAACTGGGGCTCGCTGATTCCCGTGGCGCTCACGGGCCTGGCCCTGCTCTGGCTGGCCCTGCGTCGACAGGCCGCACGCCAGGCCTGAACGCCCTCAGGCAAACCAGCGTTCGAGCCAGGACTGCAGCCGGGCGTAGACCGGCTCGCGCTCCAGCTCGTTGAAGATCTCGTGGTAGAGCTCGGCATAGCAGTGCGCCTCGAGGACGCGTGCCGGTGCCGCCTGGGCAAAGGCCGCGCTGCCGCGCGGACTGACCAGCCTGTCCTGGCCAGCGTACATCAGCAGGGTCGGCACTTCCCAGCGCGGCGCGGCCGCCAGCACCTGCGGTCCGGTATCGGCGATGTAACGCGCGAGCCGGCCGGAAATGCGGTCGTGGATGAGCTTGTCCTGCTGGTAAGCGCGAACCACCTGCGGGTCGTGTGAAATCCACTTCGGGTCCAGCCCGTTGCCCACGCACAGATTGGGCGCCACCGAAGGCAGGACCGCGAGCAGCAGTCTCTGCACCGCGTTGAGCCCCGGATCGAATGCCGGCGAGGACAGCACCAGGCCATCGACACGCCCGAGCTGGCGCGCCACCAGATGCGCGGCCACCAGCCCGCCCATGCTGTGACCGAGCACGATCAGCGGTGTGTCGGCGTCCAGACGGCGGCGCGTGCTGCCCAGCACGTCGGCCAGGTCCTCGACCAGACGCTGGTCCGACGGCAGGCCGCCGCGCACGCCGCCCGATTCGCCATGGCCGTAATGGTCGTAGCCACGCACGGCAAAGCCCCAGTCGTTGAGCCGGCGCGCGAGTTCGTCGTAGCGGCCCGCATGCTCGCCCAGGCCGTGCACGATGAGCACCACGCCGCGCAGCCGGGTGCCAGGATCGAGCGGCCAGTCCTGGATGGCCAGGTTGTCGCCATCGGAGGCGACGTAGGTTGTCAGCGTGGATTCCTGCATGGTCTAGGGTCTGTTCACACTCATTTCGCAAGTGCGAGCGTGGTTAAAACCGCGCCAATCTAGGCGCGCGACGACGCCCAGGCTGGCCGCCTGGGCTAGGAGTGCAACAACGAGTGGCGCGGTTTTAACCACGTTCCCTTCGGGTTGCGGCCAAAAAGGCCATGCGCGGCGTTGCGAAGCCTTGCCGGGGCCCCACCCCGGTGGCGTTTCGCGCCTTGCGCATGGCCTTTTTGATCCGCAACGCATCTTGTGAAATGAGTGTGAACAGACCCTAGGGCATCTGCGCGATGACCTGCGCCACCGCGGCCGTCAGGCGGCGTGCATAGGGCACGTGCAGGAATTCGTTGGGGCCGTGTGCATTGCTCCTGGGGCCCAGCACGCCGCAGACCATCATCTGCGCCCTGGGGAAGCCGCGCGAGAGCATGTTCATCAGCGGAATGGTACCGCCCTGGCCGATGAAGCCGCAGGGCGCGCCGTAGAAGTTGCGCGAGGCAGCGTCCAGGGCGCGGCCGAACCAGGGCGCGGTCTCGGGCGCGTTCCAGCCAGTGGCCGAGCTCAGGCCCTCGAAAGTCACGCGGGCCTGGTAGGGCGCGTTGTCTTCGAGCAGGGCCTTGAGCTCCTGCACCGCTGTTGCCGCCTCCACCAGCGGCGGCAGGCGCAGTGAGAGCTTGAAGGCGGTGTAGGGCCGCAGCACATTGCCGGCGTTCTGCAGGTCCGGCAGGCCTTCGGCGCCCGTGACGCTGAGCGTGGGCGCCCAGGTGCGGTTGAGCAGGGCCTGCACCGGGTCGGTGGTCATGGGCAGGGCCAGACGGGTATCGCCTTCGCAGTCATAGTGCGCCCAGGGAAAACGCTTGTAGAGCTCCTCGCCCAGGATCGCGGCCGTGGCGCGTGCCTGGTCCATACGCTCGGCCGGCACCTCGCAATGAAAACTCTGCGGCAGCAGGCGGCCGGTCTTGCTGTCTTCCAGCCGGTCGAGCACCTGGCGCATGATGCGAAAACTCGAGGGCACGACACCGCTGGCGTCACCCGAGTGCACCCCTTCGGTCAGGATTTCGACCTTGAGCACGCCACTGGCCATGCCACGCAGGCTGGTGGTCAGCCAGAGCTGGTCGTAGTTGCCGGCCCCCGAGTCCAGACAGACCACCAGGCCGACATCACCCAGCCGCGTACGCAGTGCGTCGATGTAGGGCAGCAGATCGTAGGAGCCGCTTTCCTCGCAGGTCTCGATCAGCCCGACCACCCGCGGGTGCGCGAGCTGCTGGCTCTTGAGCGCCTGGAGGGCCGCGATGCTGGCGTAGACGGCATAGCCATCGTCGGCACCACCGCGGCCGTAAAGCTTGCCGTCCTCGTATTTCGGCGTCCAGGGGCCGAGATCGTTGCGCCAGCCGCTGAACTCCGGCTGCTTGTCCAGGTGGCCGTACATCAGCACGGTCTGGGCGGAGACGTCGGCATCCCCGGCGCCGCGGCTCGCGGGCAGTTCGAAGAAGAGCACCGGCGTGCGGCCTTCCAGGCGGATGACCTCGAGCTTCAGGCCCTCGACCTTCTGCGCCTCGACCCAGGCCGCGGCGTTGTGGACCACAGTGTCGATATAGCCGTGCTGCGCCCACTGCGGATCGAACATCGGCGACTTGGCTGGAATCGCAATGTAGTCGCTGAGCTGACGGACGATCTGACCATCCCACAGGCGGGTGATGTCATCCAATGCTCGGGCGGTGTCGAGCACGGTCTGCGAGGCGCGGGTATTCATGAGCGTCCTTGTCGGAAGACTGAACCTTGATCAGTATATTCAGCCCTGCGAGCACCCGCGAGCCCGGGTGCTTACACTCTCGACTGCCCCAGAATTCCAGGAGATCCCCTTGAAGACCGCCACTACCCCGCGCCGCCGTCTGCTGGCAGCTGGCGTCTCGGCCTTAGCCCTCGGTGGCCTTGCACGGCCGGGTTTTGGGCAGTCCAGGATCACGTTGCGTATTTCCACCCCCGCCGTGCCCGATGACTGGCACGCCAGGATGTGGACAGTGTTCAAGGACTCGCTGGAAAAGTCGGCCCCGGGCCAGTTCGACGTGCAGATCAACCTGAATGCCGCACTGTTCAAGCAAGGTGCCGAACCGGCCGCCATGGCCCGCGGCAATCTCGAGCTGGCTTCGATCTCGGCATTTGACATCGCCAAGCTGGTGCCCGCTTTCTCGATTTTCACCGCGGGGTACGTGATCCGCGATCCGCAGCACCAGCAGACCGTCTTCAATGGTCCCATCGGCCAGGAACTGTTCAAGACCGTCTCGGAGAAGATGGACCTGACCGTCCTGTCCACCGTCTACCTGGGCACACGCCAGCTCAACCTGCGCGAAGCGCGCCAGGTCCAGACGCCGGCCGACCTCAAGGGGGTCAAGCTGCGCATGCCCGGCAGCAAGGAATGGCTTTTCCTGGGTAATGCGCTCGGTGCCACGGCCACCCCGCTCGCTTTTGGCGAGGTTTACCTGGGCCTGAAGACCGGCACCGTCGATGGCCAGGAGAATCCCTTGCCGACAGCGCGAGCCGCCAAGTTCCATGAGGTCACCAAGCAGCTGGTGTTGACCCAGCATCTGGTCGACAGCCTCTTCATCACCATCGCCAACAAGAAATGGAACGCGCTGACCCCTGCACAGAAGCAGCATGTGGTCGCCGCGGCGCAGGCGGCCGCGAAGTTCAACAACGACAACCGCCTGCGGGAGGAAGGGCAGCTGGTGGACTTTTTCCGACAGCAGGGCCTGCAGGTCAGCACACCGGACCTCGAGGCCTTCCGCAGTACGGTGCAGGCGGCTTACCGCCGGTCAGATTACGCCAAGGTCTGGCCACCCGGTCTGCTGGACCAGATCAACCAGACACGTTGACCTTCATGGCTCTGTTGCGCAAAGCCGCCCATGTCCTGGGCGGGCTGATGTTCCTGGGTTTGTTCGGGATCTTCCTGATACAGATCACGGCACGTTTCGGTTTCGACCAGCCGCTGCCGTGGACCGACGAGCTCGCCGTGGTGCTCTACCTCTGGGTCATCCTCTGGGCGGCCGCCTTTATGGTGCCGGAGCGCGAACATGTGGTATTTGACCTGGTATGGAACAGCGCAGGTCCCCGCTTGCGCCGCGGGATGAAAATGGCAGGTCACCTGATGATCGGTGGGCTGGCCGCCGCGGCGCTTCCCGCCAACTGGGACTACGTGCAGTTCATGCGACGCGAAGGCACCCCCGTGTTGGGCCTGTCCTTCCAGTGGGTGTTCCTGCCGCTGCTGCTGCTGCTGCTGGCCTTGGTGGGGCGCAGCCTTCGGGGGATCTGGGACGCCTGGCGCGACCGGGACCCGGATGAGCAGAGCCATGACGCGAAGGGGGTCCGGTGAGCCTGGCTTTGTGGGCGTTGGTGGGCGTGGTGCTGGCGGGCATGGTGCTGCGCATGCCCATCGGTTTTTCCATGCTCATGGCCGGCGTGGCCTATCTCTTGGTCAAGGGCCAGGATCTGGGACTGATGGCCGAGCAGGTGGGCAACGGGCTGTACAACAGCTATGTGCTGCTGGCCGTGCCGCTGTTTGTGTTTGCGGCCAATATCATGAACGCGGGCACGGTCAGTGAGCGCATCTTCGATTTCTGCCGTATCCTGGTGGGACGCCTGCGCGGCGGCCTGGCCCAGGTGGACATCCTGGTCAGCGTGGTCTTCTCGGGCATGAGCGGCAGTGCGATTGCCGACGCGGCGGGGCCCGGCTTGGTGACGATCCGGCAGATGCTGAAGAAGCCGGAGTACACGCGCGGCTTCGCTGGCGCCGTCGTCGTCGCCAGCGCCACCCTGGGGCCCATGATTCCACCGTCGATCCCGATGGTCATCTACGCGCTGGTGTCGGGAGCCTCGGTCGGCGCGCTCTTTCTGGGCGGACTCCTGCCCGGACTGTGCATGATGGTGCTGATGATGGGCGTTGTGCAATACATCGCACACCGGCGGCAGATGCCGCGCGAGGCACCCGTTCCTCGTCGCGAGTGGCCGACCATCGTGTTTCGCGGCGCCTTGCCGCTGTCCATGCCCATTGTGTTGCTCGGTGGCATTTACTCCGGCGCCTTCACCCCGACGGAGGCGGCGGCGGTTGCCGCCTTGCATGCGCTGATCCTCGCCGCGGTGGTGTTCCGCGCCTTGAGCTGGCGTTCGTTCTGGGGCGTGGTGCTCGAATCCACCCGTGCCAGCGCCGTGATCACCATCATCCTGGCCGGCGCCTTCATGTTGAACTACGCCTTCACCGCTGAAGGTGTGCCCCAAACCATGGCCTCCTGGGTCGAGGGCCTGCAGCTGAGCCGCTTGCAGTTCCTGTTCATGGTCAATGGCCTCTTTCTGATCCTGGGTTGCTTCCTCGACGTCTCGGTGCTGCTGCTGGTTTTTGTCCCGATGCTGCTCCCCGCGGCCACGCTGCTGGGTGTGGATCTGGTGCACTTCGGCGTACTGGTGGTGCTGAACATGATGATCGGCCTGATCCACCCGCCTTTCGGCATGCTGCTCTTCGTCACCAAGGCCCTGACCGGCATCCCCATCGGGGAGATGATGCGTGAGGGTTGGCTGTTTCTGGTGATGCTGCTCGGCCTGCTGGTGGCCATGACCGTCTTCCCCGAGATCGTGCTCTGGCTTCCCCGGACCATGGGCTACGGGGCCTGAGCCGCGCCGGCCGCCCGCCCCAGAAGCCGGGCGTCCAGCTTCCGGCGCTCAACGTGAAAACTTCAGCACCGCCGTGCTGGCGCGCAGATTCGGCAGCCGGCGGATCAGGCGGCCGTTGTGCAGGCCGAAGCTGTCGAGGATCTGCAGGCCGTTGCGCTGGGCCAGCACCTCGAGGTCGGCATGCGTGCCGACGCGGATGTTGGGTGTGTCGTACCACTGGTAGGGCAGGCGGCGCGTCACGGGCATGCGGCCCAGCAACACGCTGAGGCGGTTGGGCCAGTGCGCAAAGTTGGGGAAGGCCACGATGCCCGTGCGACCCACACGCGCGGTCTCGCGCAGCACGGTCTCGGCATTACGCAGGTGCTGCAGGGTGTCGATCTGCAGCACCACGTCGAAGCTCTGGTCGCCGAACATGGACAGCCCTTCGTCCAGGTTGAGCTGGATCACGTTGACACCACGCTGTACGCAGGCCTGCACATTGGCGTCGGCGATCTCGATGCCGTAGCCGCTGCAGCCACGCGTGGCCTGCAGGTGAGCCAGCAGGGCACCGTCGCCGCAGCCCAGGTCGAGCACACGTGAGCCCGGGGGCACCAGGCTGGCAATGCTCTCGAGAGTGGTGCGGTCACTCATGACACGGCCTCCGCGGCGATGTTGCCGAAATAGGCGCGCACGAGGTTCATGTAGCGCGCATCGTCGAGCAGGAAGGCGTCGTGCCCGTGCGGCGCGTCGATCTCGGCATAGGAGACCTCGCGCCGGTTGTCGAGCAGGGCCTTGACGATCTCCCGGCTGCGCGCCGGCGAGAAACGCCAGTCGGTCGTGAAACTCACGAGCAGGAACTTGCAGCGCGCCGCGGCCAGCGCGCGGCTGAGGTTGCCGTCATGGCGTCGCGCCGGGTCGAAGTAGTCGAGCGCGCGCGTGATCAGCAGATAGGTGTTGGCATCGAAGTACTCGCTGAACTTGTCGCCCTGATAGCGCAGATAGCTCTCGATCTGGAACTCGATGTCCTGCGTGCTGTACTTGAGGTCGATGCCCTCGCGCAACTGACGGCCGAACTTCTCGTTCATGACGTCGTCGCTGAGGTAGGTGATGTGGCCGATCATGCGCGCGATGCGCAGACCGCGCTTGGGCACCACGCCGTGCGCGTAGAAGTTGCCCCCATGGAAGTCGGGGTCGGTCACGATGGCACGACGCGCCACCTCATTGAAGGCGATGTTCTCGGCATTCAGGTTCGGCGCGCTGGCCACCACCACGGCATGGCGCACGCGGCCGGGGTACTGCAGCGTCCAGCTCAGCGCCTGCATGCCGCCCAGGCTGCCGCCCATGACGGCCGCGAGCTGCTCGATGCCCAGCGCATCGAGCAGGCGGGCCTGGGCGTTGACCCAGTCTTCCACCGTGACCACGGGAAAATCGGCCCCGTAGACCCGGCCCGTGTCCGGGTTCACGTGCATCGGCCCGGTGGAGCCGAAGCAGGAACCGAGGTTGTTGACGCCGATGACGAAGAACTTGTCCGTGTCCACCGGCTTGCCCGGACCGATCATGTTGTCCCACCAGCCTTCGCTCCTCGCCTGGCCCTCGTAGACACCGGCGACATGGTGCGAGGCATTGAGCGCGTGGCAGATCAGCACCGCGTTGGACTTGTCGGCGTTGAGCCTGCCGTAGGTCTCGTAGGCCAGGGTGTAGCCGCGGATGCTCGCGCCGCTCTGCAGAGGCAGGGCGGCGTCAAAGCTCATCGTCTGGGGCTGGGCGATCAACATCTAGGGACTGTCCCCAAAAAGAAGACCCGGCGCGGCAGTTCAGCCGGGCCGGGTCTCCGAATTCGAAACACCCGCCTCTTTAGCTGAACTTCGGAACTCCAGGGTTCCGGCGCCCGCAATCGGGGTCAAATCGGCGCTGGGCTTAGTATAAGTGCAAGTGCCCACGAGGAGTATGTCCATGGCCGACCCCAATGAACTCTACGGCTCCGACGCCTATGCGCCGGCCCAGATCGCCCAACGCATCGAGTCGGTGGGCGTCACCAAGGCCCGGCTGCCCACGCTGCAGCTACTCATGCTGGGGGTGCTGGCCGGCGCCTTCATCGGCCTGGGCGCCATGCTGTTTGCCCTGGTGAAGTCCGATGCCACCCTGGGCTTTGCGGCCAGTGCGCTGCTGGGCGGCCTGGTGTTTTCACTGGGCCTGCTGCTGGTGGTCGTTGCCGGCGCGGAGCTTTTCACCGGCAACAACCTGCTGGCCATGGCCTGGGCCGATGGCCGCATCACGAGCCGCGAGGTGTTGCGCAACTGGGTGCTGGTCTGTGCCGCGAATTTCGTCGGCGCGGGCGGTCTGGCCCTGCTGGTCTTCGCCAGCGGCCACGCGGGGCTCAATGGCGGAGCCATCGGCCAGACCGTGGTGAAGATCGCCCTGGCCAAACAGGAGCTCTCGCCGACGCAGGCCTTCTTCCGTGGCGTACTGTGCAATGTGCTGGTCTGCATGGCCGTGTGGATGGCCATGGCCGGACGCAGCGTGGTGGACAAGGCGGTCGCCGTGGTACCGCCCATCGCCGCCTTTGTGGCCGCCGGTTTCGAACACAGCATCGCCAATATGTATTTCATGCCCCTGGCCATGCTGCTGCAGCACTTCGGGCCGGAAGGTCTGGCAGCCATGCCAGCGGTCACCTGGGCGGGCATGCTGGGCAATCTGCTGCCGGTGATCGCCGGCAACCTGCTGGGCGGCAGCGTGCTGGTGGGCCTGAGCTATTACCTGATCTACCGCCGCACACCCGCCGGCTGAGAGGGCTCAGCCCACCCAGCCAGCCAGCGTGACCACCCCCAGCACGGCAAACACGAGCGCGGACACACGGTGCAGCAAGGCGACGGGGATGCGCCGGGTCAGGCGCTCGCCCAGCCAGACCACGGGGGCGTTGGCCAGCATCATGCCCAGCGTGGTGCCCAGCACCACCCAGAACCAGCCGCTGTACTGCGCCGCGAGCATCACGGTGGCGATCTGCGTCTTGTCACCCATCTCGGCCAGGAAGAAGGCGATCACGGTGGTGCCGAACACCCCCCAGCGCGCGTAGCGCTGCGGATCATCGTCCTCATCAATGCGGTCGGGGATCAGCATCCAGGCCGCCATGGCAAGGAAGGACAGGCCGAGGATCCCGCGCAGCCATACAGGGCCCAGCCAAGTCGTCACCCAGGCGCCGACGGCGCCTGCCAGCGCATGGTTGACCACCGTGGCCACGAAGATGCCGGCCACGATGGGCCAGGGGCGACGGAACTTGAGAGTGAGGAGGAGGGCCAGGAGCTGGGTCTTGTCGCCCATCTCGGCCAGCGCGACCAGGCCGGTCGATATCAGAAAAGCTTCCACCGCTGGATTCTAGTCCTCTGATTCAGCTCACCCGTCGTCCTGCCTTGGTGCGCACCTTGCACACTCTTGGCGCCCGTTGGCTCAGTTATTGCTTGAGATTGGTGCATTTTTCAAATCTTCTGGTTTCTGCACCAGACACAGGCAATTTATCTGGAGATCTCAACATGGACGCACTAAAGCAGGGCGCTGACGCCCTGTTCATCTTGCTCGGTGCCATCATGGTCCTGGCCATGCACGCGGGCTTCGCCTTTCTGGAACTGGGCACGGTCCGGCGCAAGAACCAGGTCAACGCCTTGGTCAAGATTCTCGTGGACTTCTCGGTGTCGACCGTGGTCTATTTCCTGGTCGGCTACGGTGTGGCTTACGGGACGGGTTTTCTGGTCGGCGCCGAGGAGCTGGTGGCCAAGAATGGCTACGAGCTCGTCAAATTCTTCTTTCTGCTGACTTTTGCCGCCGCCATTCCGGCCATCATCTCGGGCGGGATTGCGGAGCGCGCCAAGTTCTGGCCACAGCTGATCGCCACCGCTGTCATCGTGGGTTTCGTCTACCCCTTCTTCGAGGGCGTCGTCTGGAACCAGGGCCTGGGCGTGCAGGCCTGGATCAAGGCCACGACCGGCGCAGAGTTCCATGACTTTGCCGGCAGCATCGTGGTCCACGCCGTGGGCGGCTGGATCGCGCTGCCCGCCGTGCTGCTGCTGGGCGCGCGTTACAACCGCTACCGCAAGGACGGCGGTGTTTCGGCCCATCCGCCGTCGAGCATTCCCTTCCTGGCCCTCGGCGCCTGGATCCTGACCGTGGGCTGGTTCGGCTTCAACGTCATGAGCGCGCAGACCCTGGACAAGATCTCGGGCCTGGTCGCGGTGAACTCGCTCATGGCCATGGCGGGAGGCACGCTGGCCGCACTGGCCCTGGGTCGCAACGACCCGGGCTTCGTGCACAACGGCCCGCTGGCCGGGCTGGTGGCCATCTGTGCCGGCTCCGACCTCGTGCACCCGCTGGGCGCGCTGGTGGTCGGTGGGGTGGCTGGCGCGATCTTCGTCGTCATGTTCACCTTGACGCAGAACAAATGGAAGATCGACGATGTGCTGGGCGTCTGGCCCTTGCACGGCCTGTGCGGCGCCTGGGGCGGCATCGCTGCCGGCATCTTTGGCAGCCAGGCCCTGGGCGGGCTGGGCGGGGTGAGCTTCACGGGCCAGCTGATCGGCACCGCGCTCGGGGTGCTCTGGGCCTTGCTCGGCGGCTTCGTGGTCTACGGCGTGCTCAAGCTGATCATGGGCCTGCGCCTGAGCCAGGAAGAGGAATTCGACGGCGCCGACCTGTCGATCCACAAGATCGGCGCCACCCCGGACCGCGAGGTCAACTGGTAGGCCTCGTCCTGGACGACCAGCCCACTGTGGCGTCCAGGCCATAAATTTCGGTCATTCTGGACCGGCGGCACTGGACAAGTCGTGCAAATTGTGGGCCCGGCCCCATAATCATCTGACGCATCGCCGGGTGGCGGTGCGAGTTTGCGGTGATTCGTCGGTTTTGCGTCTTCTTCAAGTCCTGCTTGGTTTGTTGCTCGCGGCTATCGGACTCCATCGCCTTCCCTGAGTCTTTTTGAGGAGCCCCTTCATGGGCAACAAACTTTACGTGGGCAACCTGCCCTATTCCTTCCGTGACGAAGACCTGCAGCGCGCCTTTTCCGCGCACGGCAACGTCAGCAGCGCCAAGGTCATGATGGAGCGCGACACCGGCCGCTCCAAGGGCTTCGGTTTCGTGGAAATGGGCAGCGATGCCGAGGCGCAGGCCGCCATCCAGGCCCTGCACGGCCAGCAGCAGGGCGGTCGCGCCCTAGTGGTCAACGAGGCCCGTCCGATGGAAGCCCGTCCGCCCCGCACCGGCGGCTACGGCGGCGGCGGCGGCGGCGGCGGCGGTGGTGGCGGCTATGGTGGCGGCCGTCGCGAAGGCGGCGGTGGTTACGGCGGTGGCCGTAGCAGCTACTGATCAGTGCTTGCTGATCCACGAAAGGGCCCGCCGGGCCCTTTTTTCATGGTTTTTACTAGGCTGGGCCACCTTGCCGGCGGGCGTTTTCTGTGCCAATAATGAAAAAGTGGCGGCTGGGAGGCTGACCACAGGATCGCGGTGATCTGCCGAATTCGCATCGACCACAGGTGCTTGCGTTTCAGGGACCCCATCGCTTGTCATAGGTTTTTCAGGAGTCCCTGCATGGGCAACAAACTTTATGTGGGCAACCTTGCCTATTCCATCCGTGACAACGACCTCGAGCAGGCTTTCAGCCAGTTCGGCACGGTCACCAGCGCCAAGGTCATGATGGAACGTGACACCGGCCGCTCCAAGGGCTTCGGCTTTGTCGAAATGGGCAGCGATGCCGAGGCGCAGGCCGCCATCAACGGCATGAACGGCCAACCCCTGAGCGGGCGCAGCGTCGTCGTCAACGAAGCGCGCCCCATGGAGCCGCGGCCGCCCCGGACCGGCGGTTACGGCGGGGGCGGGGGTGGGGGTGGCTATGGTGGTGGTGGCGGCCGTCGTGAAGGCGGCGGCTATGGCGGCGGGGGTGACGGTGGCGGTGAGGGGGGCTTTCGCAGCCCTTATGGCAATCCGCGTGGCGGCGGCGGTGGCCGACGCGGCTATTGAGCCCTCTCTCCCTGACGAACAAGGCCCCGGACGGGGCCTTTTCTTTTGTCATTCCGCAGCGCGGTGCTTGCGTGGCCGGCCCGCCAGCAGGCGGTCGAACAGGGGATCGGGCAGCAGACGCAGCAACTTGGCCACCACGCCCATCGGCCAGGGGATGACGCGGTAGCTGACACCGCGGTCGATCAGCGGCCAGGCCCGGGCAGCGAAAGCCTCGGGCGTCATCAGAAAAGGCATGCGGTAGCGGTTCTTGCGCGTGAGCGGCGTATCGACATAGCCCGGTGCCAGCGTCACCACGCGCACGCCGCTGCCGCGCAGTTCCCCGCGCAGGCTTTCGCAGTAGCTGACCACCCCTGCCTTGCTGGCGCAGTAGGCGCCGTGACCGGGCAGACCGCGGATGGCCGCCACACTGGCGACGCCCACGAGCCGGCCACTGCCACGCGCACGCATCGCCGGGATGAAGGGATGGAAGGTGGCCGCCAGGCCGACGTTGTTGACGGCCAGGGTGCGTGCCAGCACGTCGAGATCGTCTCGCTCGGCCGTGTCCATGCCCACGCTGATGCCCGCATTGGCCACCACCACCTCGGGCAGGCCCTGCTGGGCCAGGCAGGCCTGGCCAGCCGCCACGATGCTGTCGATCTCGGCCACATCGGCTGCGTAGACACAGTAGCGCGCCGGGTCCAGCTGCTCGGCTTTGGCCCAGCGCTCGATCTCGGCGCTGCGCCGCGCCACCAGGGCCAGGCGCCAGCCCTGATCGTAGGCATGGCGCGCCAGCGCCTGGCCGATACCGCTGGACGCGCCGGTGATGAAGAGCAGGGGTGCCATGGGCTGTCTGTCCGTCAGCGCTGCGGCGGCAATAGCGTGCCCCGTACCCGCCCGCGCATTTCGACGACTTGGTCGAAATTGCTGTAGTCCAGGCTGTCCGCCGTGACGCGGTCACCGGCCCGCTCCAGCTCCACGGGCTTGTGGGACTTGATGCGCTCCTCGTTCAGAAAGGCGTGCAGGAACTCGCCGCTGAAGCTCACGCGGGGCAGGGCCGTGCCGCTGCGGTCCACCGTGGCCTCGCGCACCACGCGCGCGTTGCCCATGAGCTGCACCTCGGTCGCGTCATTGTTGGCCAGCGCCTGTCGGGCCGTGGCCACGGTGACGAAGCCGCGCGGGTTGTAGCTGCGGATACGCACCTGGTCGATCTCCAGGATGTCGGTGTGCGGGTAGTGACGGGCCTGCTCGCCGTAGACCTCGCTCTTGAGGCGGCCGTCGCCATCGAAGGTCTTGATGGAGAAGCGCTCCATCAGGTAGTCGGGGTCGCGGCGCTGCGCCTGCTCGGGAGCGTCAGGCTCGAACAGCGGCGTGCTGCGCACCAGCCAGTAGGTGCCCAGCGCCAGCACGCCCATCAGCACCAGGGGCAGGTAGATGGAGAGCCGGTCCCAGGCCAGCCGCGCGTAGCGGTTCACCGCAGGGTCTCCTGAAGCAAAGCGGCATAGCGGCCGCTGGCCACGAGCAGCAGATCGCAGAATTCGCGCGCGGCACCGCCACCGCCCGGGGCCCGGGTCACGTGGTGGGCCCGGGCCAGCGCCTCGGCGTGTGCATGGGCGGGAGCGCAGGCCAGGGCGCAGCGCTGCATCACCGGCAGGTCGGGCCAGTCGTCACCGATCACCGCCGCCTGCGACCAGTCCAGCCCCAGGGCCTGCAAGGTCTGCTCGGCGGCCGGGCGCTTGTCTTCGGTGCCGTAATGCACATGTGCTATCCCCAGGGCCTTGAGACGGGTGCGCAGCGCGGGACTGTCGCGCCCGGTGATCACAGCCGGGGTGATCCCCGCACGCGGGAGCAACTTGAGACCATGGCCGTCCAGGGTGTGGAAGCGTTTGAGGGTCTCGCCGGCCTCGCTGATGTAGAGGCCACCATCGGTCAGCACGCCATCGACGTCGAAAAAGGCCACACGCACGCCCTGGGCGCGCAGCAGCAATTCGGGGGGAAAATTCAGCGCCGGGGCGATCATCGTCAGATCACCTTCGCGCGCATCAGATCGTTGCTGTTGAGGGCACCGCACAGGCGGCCTTCGCCGTCAACCACCAGCACACTGGTAATGCGCCGCGCCTCCATCAGATCAGCCGCTTCCACGGCCAGGGCATCGTGCGCCACGGTGACGGGGTTGGGATGCATGAATTCGCCGGCCGAGCCCTGGCGCACGTCCACGCCCTTTTCCAGCAGGCGACGCAGATCGCCATCCGTGAAGATGCCCAGCACCCGGTCCTCGGTGTCCACGATGGCCGTTGCGCCCAGGCCCTTGGCCCCCATCTCGCGCATGATGACGCTGAAACCCGCGTCCGGCGGCACACGCGGCACGGCGTCGCCGCTGCGCATGACGTCGCTCACGAGGGTCAGCAGCTTGCGCCCGAGCGCGCCGCCTGGATGCGAGCGCGCAAAGTCCTCGGCCTTGAAGCCGCGGGCATCGAGCAGGGCCACGGCCAGCGCATCACCCAGCGCCAGCTGGGCGGTGGTGCTCGCCGTGGGCGCGAGGTTGAGCGGACAGGCCTCCTTCTCGACCGCGGTGTTGAGCACCAGATCGGCATGGCGGCCCAGTGTCGAGGCCGGATTGCCGGTCATGGCGACCAGGGGCACACCCTGGCGCTTGAGCACGGGCAGGATGGCGGTGAGCTCTTCGGATTCACCGCTGTTGGAGATGGCCAGCAGCAGATCGGACGCGGTGATCATGCCCAGGTCGCCATGGCTGGCCTCGGCCGGGTGCACGAACATGGCCGGGGTGCCGGTCGAGGCCAGGGTGGCCGCCATCTTGCGTCCGATGTGCCCGCTCTTGCCCATGCCCATCACGACCACACGGCCGGCAACATTGAGCATGAGCTCGACCGCCCGGGTGAAATCGGCATCCAGCCGGCTGCGCAAACCCAGCACGGCAGCGGCCTCGATCTCCAGTGTCTCGTGGGCGAGCCGGGTGGCGCGCCCGGGATCCAGACGGTGGCGCGCGTGCTTGCTGTCGTTCATGCCCGGATTCTATCGACCGGCCACGCTCTTGCTAGTATCCGGACATGAGCGGGCTCGAACTCACCTTGATCTATCTGCTGGCCGCTGTGCTGGGCGTGGTCGTGTTCCGCAGCCTCAGGCTCCCGCCCATGCTGGGCTACCTCGCGGTGGGCGTGCTCATCGGCCCCAACGCCCTGGCACTGGCCCAGAATTCGGAGGACATCAGCCACCTTGCCGAATTCGGCGTCGTGTTCCTGATGTTCGCCATCGGGCTGGAATTCAACCTGCCGCGGCTGCGCGCCATGCGGCGCCACGTCTTCGGTCTGGGGCTGCTGCAGGTGCTGTTGACCATGATGCTGACCATGGCAGGCGCCCATGTGCTGCAGCTGCTGTTTCCGGCGCTCTGGTCCATCAGCTGGCAAGCCGGGCTGGCGCTGGCGGGGGTCATGGCCATGAGCAGCACGGCCATCGTGGTCAAGCTCATGGCCGACCGTCTGGAGCTGGAATCCGAACACGGCAAGCGGGTCATGGGCATTCTGCTGTTCCAGGATCTGGCCGTGGTGCCGCTGCTGGTGCTGATCCCCGCTCTGGGCAGTCCGGCGCAGGAAATGTTCCAGGCCCTGGGCCTGGCTCTCGTGAAGGCGGTGGCCCTGCTGGCGCTGCTGCTCATGGGCGGCCAGCGCATCATGCGCCGCTGGCTGACCCTGGTGGCACGGCACAAGAACAACGAGCTTTTCATGCTCAACCTGCTGCTGATCACGCTGGGTCTGGCCTGGCTGACCGAGCTGGCCGGATTGAGCCTGGCGCTGGGTGCCTTCGTCGCCGGGATGCTGATCGCGGAAACCGAGTACAAGCATCAGGTGGAGAGCGATATCCGCCCCTTCCACGACGTGCTGCTGGGCCTCTTCTTCATCACCATCGGCATGCTGCTGGACTGGACCATCGTCTGGCAACGCTGGCCCCTGGTGTTCACCTTGCTGGCCTGCTCGCTGCTGCTCAAGCTGGTGCTGATCACCGTGCTCACCCGTGCGCTCGGCGCGGGCATGGGTGTGGCGTTGCGCACGGGTCTGTACCTGACCCAGGCGGGCGAGTTCGGCTTTGTATTGCTGACCCAGACCTACCAGCGCGGCCTGATCGAGGCCGACATGCTCAACCCCGTGCTGGCGTCCATGGTGCTGTCCATGCTGGCCACGCCCTTCATCATCATGTACAGCAACCGCATCGTGCTGCGCCTGGTTTCCAGCGAGTGGCTGCAGCAGTCGCTGCAGATGACGACCATCGCACGCCAGTCGATCGGCACCAGCGGCCATGTGATCATCTGCGGCTACGGACGCTGTGGCCAGAACCTGGCACGCATGCTGGAGGTCGAGAAGATTCCCTATCTGGCCCTCGACCTGGACCCGGACCGGGTACGCCAGGCCGTGGCAGCGGGCAACAGCGTGGTCTACGGTGACGCCGCACGCCTGCAGGCGCTGATGGCGGCCGGCCTGGCACGCGCCAGCGCCGTGGTCATCACCTACCTGGACATCCCGGGTGCGCTCAAGGTGCTGGACCACGTGCGCACGCACGCGCCGCAGGTGCCCGTCATCGTGCGCACCCAGGATGACCATGCCCTGGAGCGCCTGCGCGCCGCCGGTGCCACGGAGGTCGTGCCCGAAGCGATCGAGGGTTCGCTCATGCTGGCCAGCCACGCGCTGGCCCTGGTGGGCGTGCCCATGCGCCGCGTGATCCGGCTGGTACAGGACCAGCGCGATGCACGCTACAACCTGCTGCGCGGCTACTTCCATGGGGCCGATGACAACGGCACCAGCGACGGCGAACAGGAGCGCCTGCACAGCCTCACGCTGCCCGCCGGCGCCCACGCCCTGGGCCAGCGTCTTGGCGCGTTTCTGCCCGCGCTGGGCACCATCCGCATCCTCAGCCTGCGCCGGCGCGACGGCAAGACCCTGACGCCGGACGATCAGCTGCAGCTGGAGGATGGCGACACCCTGGTCCTCTCGGGCCAGGCCGAAGCCCTGGCCAGGGCCGAAGAAGCGCTGCTGCGCGGCTGATCCTCTTTTTGAAAGTACCTCGCCATGATGCAAGACCTCTCCGTCACAGACTATCTGCGCCGCCATATCCGCACGGTCCCCGACTGGCCTTCGCCCGGCGTGCAGTTTCGTGACATCACGCCCCTGCTGCAGAACCCGCGCGTGTTTCGCGTGTTGATCGACGCCTTCGTGCACCGCTACATGGAGCCGGGCCTGCGACCCGATGTGGTCGCAGGACTGGACGCCCGCGGCTTCATCATCGGCTCGGTGATCGCCTACGAACTGGCGGTGGGTTTCGTGCCCATCCGCAAGAAAGGCAAGCTGCCCTACACCACGGTGGAAGAGACCTACGAGCTCGAATACGGCAGCGCCACCGTGGAACTGCACACCGACGCGGTCAAGCCGGGCGACCGCGTGCTGCTGGTCGACGACCTGATCGCCACCGGCGGCACCATGATGGCCGGCAAGAAGCTGCTGGAGAAGCTGGGGGCGCAGGTGATCGAGGGCGCCGCCATCGTGGACCTTCCCGAACTTGGCGGATCCGTGCGCTTGCGTGAGGCGGGCCTGCCGCTGTTCACTCTGATCGACTTCGCCGGCCACTGATGCCGGGCGCGGCCTAAGGACTCAGATCAGGTCGCCGTACTGGGTGCGGCTCAGGGGCAGCCGGTCGTTCTCTTCCTCCAGCCGGGTTTCCTCGAACTCGGTGGACGGAAACTCCGTCGGCGCGAAATCCGCCGGCGTTCTCGCGGGAGCCGCCGGTTTCTTGCCGCTACCAAGTCCCTGCTTGAAGGCATGGACCTCATCGGGGCGGATAGGCTCGAAACGGGGCTTGCGATCGCCCGGCAGGGGCGCAGGTCGGGCCATCACGTCGGTTTCGGCATGCACACGACTCAGGACCGGCGGGGTCGCACCGGGCTCCGGCTCCGCACGCGGCTTGCGCAACACCGAGCTGACCACCTTGGCCAGCTGGTTGATCCGCCAGTAGACCGCCGTGACTTCGATCTGGTGCCGCTGGCGCGCGTTCTGGGTGATGATCTCCTCGATCTCGGCGAGCTGTCCGATGTGCTCGGCCATCTCGCGCGGCAGGTCCATCATGATCAGGTACTGCCTGCCACGCGAGTCGAGCGAGAGCACCTTGTACTTGTAGCTCGACGACAGCATGCCCACGCGTGCCATCGATTCACGCACGACCGCATACAGCAGCTCACGGCGCTCCAGGCGCATGGACTTGCGATCCTGTGCCTGCTCGTCGTCCATGGGCGGATGGGAGGGCGTGGCGTCCTGCACAGGCGCACTCTTGGCCACGGATTTCTTCGCGAAGAGATTGTCGAGTCGTACCATGTTTCTGGTTCCTGTTGTGCGGCTGGCACCGAGGACGTGCAGCGGGGCCTGCATGCCGGATTTTCCCTTGATCCCGGCGTTTGTGTGTGTACCGGGGTAAGCAAATGTTTCGACCCGGCCTGTCCATATGGATTTGGATACGACAGTACGCCGATTCCAGACCTCAGGCAACTGCCGCGCCCTATTTGCCGATGCAGAAACGGGAAAAGATGACGCCGAGCAGATCGTCCGAAGTGAAGGCCCCCGTGATCTCGTTGAGTGCGTTCTGCGCGAGTCGCAACTCCTCGGCCAGCAGATCCAGCGCTTGCGCCCTCGCGGCCAGATGCGCCCCCGCCTGCGCCAGATGCTGCTGCACACGGCGCAAGGCCTGCACATGACGTTCGCGCGCGATATAGACACCCTCGGGCGCGGACTGCCAGCCCACCGTCTGCAAGAGCTGCTGCCGCAGCGCCTGCAGACCGGAACCGGTTTTGGCGGAGAGGGCCAAGCCCTCGGACGGAGGGGCAGCCGCATCGGCCTTGTTCCAGACGTTCAGCACCGGTACGCTCGCCGGCACACGTTGCGCCAGCGCCAGCGCGATCTGTTCATCGGCCTGTCGATAGTCGGCCTGGGTTGCGCGGGTGAGATCGTGCAGAAAGAGCACCACGTCGGCCCCCTCGATCTCGCTCCACGCCCGGGCGATGCCGATGCGCTCGACCTCGTCGCTGCTCTCGCGCAGGCCCGCGGTGTCAATCACATGGAGCGGCACGCCCTCGATCTGGATGGTCTGCTGGACCTTGTCGCGCGTGGTGCCCGGGATGGGTGTGACGATGGCCAGTTCGGCGCCCGCCAGGGCGTTGAGCAAAGAACTCTTGCCCGCATTGGGCTGGCCGGCGATCACCACCTTGATGCCTTCGCGCAGGAGGCTGCCCTGGCGTGCATGCTGCAGCACCGCCGTCAGCTGCGCCTGCAGGCGTGCGAGCTGGCCCTGGGCATCGGCCTTCTGCAGAAAGTCGATCTCTTCCTCCGGGAAGTCCAGCGTGGCTTCGACCAGCATGCGCAGCTGGATCAGGGCTTCGCGCAGCACGCCGATCTCGCGCGAGAACGCGCCGCCCAGCGACCGGCTGGCACTGCGTGCAGCGGCCTCGGTGCTGGCGTCGATCAGGTCAGCGACAGCCTCGGCCTGGGCGAGGTCGAGCTTGTCGTTGAGAAAGGCGCGCTCGGTGAATTCACCCGGCTGCGCCAGGCGCAGGCCGGGCAGCAGGGCGCAGCCGGTGCTCGCGTCGACCTGGGCCGCAACCTCGAGACAGCGTGCCAGCAACAGTTGCAGCACCACCTGGCCGCCGTGCACCTGCAGTTCGAGCACATCCTCCCCCGTATACGAATGCGGGGCCGGGAAGTGGATGGCCAGGCCATGATCCAGCGGTTCACCAGCGGCGTCGCGCAGCGGCAGATAGGTAGCGTGTCGTGGGATCAGCGTTCGGCCACACAGTGCCTGCACCAGGGCACCGAGGCCGCGCCCGCTGATGCGCACGATGCCGACGGCGCCGCGGCCAGGTGCCGTGGCGATGGCTGCGATGGGTTCCTGATGACGCGCCAGCATGTGTCGATTGTCTGTTCGCCGGGGCCGCAAGCACAAGGGCCGCTTGCGCGGCCCTTGTGATGTCTGCTCACTTGAACTTCGGCAGGTTGAACTGGGGTGGCACGCCCATACGGGTGTTGATGATCCACTGCTGGGCAATCGACAAGATGTTGTTGGTCAGCCAGTACAGCACCAGGCCCGAGGGGAAGAAGAAGAACATCACGCTGAAGATGAGCGGCATGAACCACATCATCTTGGCCTGGATCGGATCCGGCGGCTGCGGATTGAGCGCCGTCTGCAGCAGCGTGGTCAGCGTCATCAGCAGGGGCAGGATGTAGTAAGGGTCTTCGGCCGAGAGATCCTTGATCCACAGGATCCAGGGCGCGTTGCGCATTTCGACACTGGACAGCAGCACCCAGTACAGGGCGATGAAGACCGGGATCTGGACCATGATGGGCAGGCAGCCACCCATGGGGTTGACCTTTTCCTCGCGGTAGATGCGCATCATCTCCTGCTGCATCTGCTGCGGCTTGTCCTTGAGCCGCTCGCGCATCTCCGTGATGCGCGGCGTGATGGCCTTCATCTTCGCCATGCTGGCGTAGGCCTTGGCGTTGAGCCAGTAGAACGCGATCTTGAGCAGGAAAACCAGCGCGACGATGGACCAGCCCCAGTTGTGCAGCAGGCCGTTGAGCTTGTCGAGCAGCCAGTACAGGGGCTTGGCCAGGATGGTCAGCCAGCCATAGTCCTTGACCAGTTCCAGGCCCGGGGCCAGGGCTTCGAGCTTGTTTTCCTCCTGCGGGCCGACGAAGAGGCGGGCGTCGACCGTTCGGCTGCTTCCCGGTGCAATGGTGTCCAGCGGCGTGATCATGCCGACCGAGTAGAGATTGGTATCGATCTTGCGCGCGAAGATCTCGCGCTGCAGACCGTCCGCCAGCAGCCAGGCGCTGGCGAAATAGTGCTGCACCATGGCGATGTAGCCATTGGGCGAGGTCTTTTCGAACTCGGCCTTGCCCTTCTCGATATCGCTGAACTCGACCTTCTGGTATTTCTTGGCCTCGGTATAGACGGCGGGACCGGTGAAGGTGGAGTAGAAAGCCGACTCACCGGCGAGCTTGTTGCCGTCGCGCACCAGCTGCAGGTAAAGCTGCGGGGCCACCTCGGCGTTGCCGACGTTCTGCACCTCGTGCTTCACATCCAGGGCGTAGCTGCCGCGATTCAGTGTGTAGGTCTTGATCAGGCGCACACCACCGATCTCGGCCGACTCGAACTTCACGATCAGGCTGTCACTGCCGTCCTTGAGTTCACGCTCGCTGCTGACCAGCTTCATCACGGTCTTGTGCGTGGGAAAGCTGCCACCACCGGCGCCAGCGATCAAGCCGGTCTGGGACAGGTAGACACGATCACGACTTTCGTCGAGCAGGACGACGTTGACTTCCGGATTCTGCTGGTCACGGTGGCGCAGGAACTCCGCACGCACCAGCGAGCCTCCCTCGGTATCGAAATCGAGCTGCAGGACATCGGTACGCACGCGAACCCGCTCCCGCGTCACCGCGGGCTGGGACTCGACCTTGGCGATCCGTTCGCTGCCCTGGACGGGGGCCTGGGCCTGTGGCACGGCCACTACCGGCACGGACGCATCGGCCGATTCGGGTTGGGCCTGCACCGCCTTCGCGGCCGGAGGCGTGGGGAAAAAAGTGGCAGGACGGCCGTTGTGGAGCTGCCACTGGTCCCAGAGCAGAACCAGGGAGAAGCCGAAGATCACCCACAGGATGGTGCGACGGATGTCGTTCATGTCGTTTCTTTTTCAGAAGAGGAAGGAAGCAGACCGGTGAAAAGGCGACGGGGCTGCTCGGGAACCGGATCATGGCCACCCGCGCACCAGGGGTGGCAACGCAACAGACGGCCCGCCGTCAGCCTGCTGCCCGTGAGGGCACCGTGCTGGCGCAGGGCCTCCAGGGCGTACAGGGAACAGGTCGGCTCGAAACGGCAGGCCGAGCCCAGCCAGGGGCTGAGAAAGTAGCGGTAGGCCCGCACCAGACCCATGAGCATGCGCGCGATCATGCAGCCACCCGCCGGTCGTTGCGGGCGCGATCGAACAACTGTTCGACCTCGCGGCGAACCGCTGCACGCAGAAGCTCGGACGCAGCGCTGCGAAACTGCTGCCGGTCGTAGGCAGCGCGCAGGCGCACGAGATACGCGGCATCGGCCGGCGACGCCAGGCGTTGCTCGCCGATGCTGTAGATCTGTCGTTTGATGAGGTTGCGCGTCACCGCCCGGCGTGCCCAGCGCTTGGGCACCATGGCACCGAGCCAGAGGCCGCCCGCAGGAAACGGTTGTCCCGGCGCAGCCGGGCGCGCAGACTGTTCGTCGGAACCCGATGGCAGGTCCAGGCGATGCATGACGAAGTGCTCCGTGCGGGCCAGTGGAGTCGAAGCCAGCAAAGCCTGAAACTGTGCCTGTGTTTTCAGCCGTCGCGCCTGCACGGTGCGCTCTGCAGCGGGCTGATGCACCGTTTCAGGACCGCATGCCGGATGGGCCGGCTCAGACGGCCAGGCGCTTGCGGCCCTTGGCGCGGCGGGCGTTGATCACGGCGCGGCCGCCACGGGTCTTCATGCGGACCAGAAAACCGTGGGTACGGGCACGACGGATCTTGGAAGGCTGGTAAGTACGTTTCATCTCGAAATCCTAGTGAAAGAGCGGTGGATTTTTTCTGCCCTCGGCTGCATCCGCCCAAGCGGCGGCAGGTTCCGGGCCACGTCCCGCCCGCTTGTACGTATCGGGACCGGCAAGCTGAATCCGGTCCCGGCACGCCACAGGCCTCGGGAAAACCGCGAATTATCGCAAAATTTTCCAATCCCGGCAATGCTTTGGCGCGGCCCATGCATGCAGAACCTGAAGCTCGGGGGCGCCTGCCCTTGGTGTGGATAAATTCTTGATAAATTACAATTCCAGCTCCCGCCTCGACAAAATATCCACAATAATCTTTCTCCATGAGCGAGGGACCCCTCCATACCCCAGCCGCCAGTTCCCCGGCGAACGCCGGACCCAGCCTCTGGCAGGCTTGCGTTGACCAGCTGGCGCAGGAACTGCCCGAACAGCAGTTCAACACCTGGATCAAGCCCCTCACGGCCCAGCTGGCCGAAGACTATTCACGTCTGACCCTGTTCGTTGTCAACCGCTTCAAGCTGGACTGGATCCGGGCGCAATACAGCCACCGAATTGCCGACCTGCTGGAAAAGATCTATGGTCAGCCCATAGCCATAGAGTTGGCACTTACACCCAGGGAAAATCAAGTCAAGCCTCGTGATACAGCCATCGATATGGAATCGATCCCGGTGGAGGAGCCCTATGCCGGAGGTGCAGAACGGGTGCTGCCCAACAGCCGGCATCGTCTCAACACGGCCCTGACCTTCGAAACCCTGGTCGAAGGTACAGCCAACCGCATGGCGCGGGCCGCGGCCATGCACGTGGCCGGTTCGCCCGGCCAGCTCTACAACCCTCTGTTCATCTACGGCGGGGTGGGTCTGGGCAAGACCCACCTGATCCACGCCGTAGGCAACCGTCTGCTGGCGGAGCGGCCGAACGCCAAGGTTCTCTACATCCATGCGGAGCAGTTTGTTTCGGATGTGGTCAAGGCTTACCAGCGCAAGACTTTCGATGAGTTCAAGGACAAGTACCACTCCCTGGACCTGCTGCTGATCGATGATGTGCAGTTCTTCGCCAACAAGGACCGGACCCAGGAAGAGTTTTTCAACGCTTTCGAAGCCCTGCTGGCCAAGAAGTCGCACATCGTGATGACCAGCGACACCTATCCCAAGGGGCTGCTGGACATCCATGAACGCCTGGTTTCGCGCTTCGACTCCGGCCTGACCGTAGCCATCGAGCCACCCGAACTTGAAATGCGCGTGGCCATCCTGATCAACAAGGCCTTGAGCGAAGGCGCCGAAATGCCCGAGGAAGTGGCCTTCTTCGTCGCCAAGAACGTCCGCTCCAACGTGCGTGAGCTCGAAGGCGCCCTGCGCAAGATCCTGGCCTATTCACGCTTCAACCAGAAGGAGATCTCCATCCAGCTGGCCCGCGAAGCCCTGCGCGACCTGCTGTCGATCCAGAACCGCCAGATCTCGGTGGAGAACATCCAGAAGACGGTGGCTGACTATTACAAGATCAAGGTCGCCGACATGTACTCCAAGAAACGTCCGGCCAGCATCGCCCGGCCGCGCCAGATCGCCATGTACCTGGCCAAGGAACTGACCCAGAAGAGCCTGCCCGAGATCGGCGAACTGTTCGGAGGGCGTGACCACACCACCGTCCTGCATGCGGTGCGCAAGATTTCTGCGGAACGCCAGCAGCTGACCGAGTTGAACCAGCAGCTGCATGTGCTGGAACAGACCCTCAAAGGCTAGGAAGGAGCATTTCCCATCAGTCATCTAGAGCGACGGATAAACCTGGGGACAGTTCCGGCACAAGTCGATACTTATCCACAGATCCTGACGACAAGGACAAGTTATGCAGGTCCGGCAAACTGTTTCCGGGTCCTGCTCACACAGGGTTCTACCGCGCTCAAGTGCTTGATAAAAAAAGGGAAAATGAGGCTGTCCACAGAAAGTCGCGTGCTTTAACTACTACTACTAATTTGAAATAGAGAAATCAAGGAAGAGGTTGGCAACATGATCGTCCTGAAGGCAACACAAGACAAGGTCCTTTCCGTATTCCAGTCGGTCTCGGGCATCGTGGAACGTCGTCACACCCTGCCGATCCTGGCCAATGTGATGATCCGCAAGACGGGCAGTGCCTTGCAGTTCACGACCAGCGATCTGGAGATCCAGATCCGGACCACGGCCGAACTCGATGGCGACACCGGCAACTTCACCACCACCGTCGGTGCACGCAAACTGATCGACATCCTGCGTACCATGCCGGCCGACCAGACCGTGTCGCTGGAGTCAAGCCAGAACAAGCTCATCCTCAAGGGCGGCAAGAGCAAGTTCACGCTGCAGACCCTGCCGGCTGAAGATTTCCCGCTGGTGCAGGAAGCGGCCAATTTCGGGCCGAAGTTCAGCGTGCCGCAGAAGACGCTCAAGGACCTGCTGGGTCAGGTATCGTTTTCCATGGCAGTCCACGACATCCGCTACTACCTCAACGGTATCCTGTTCGTGGCCGAAGGCAAGCAGCTCAGCCTGGTCGCGACCGATGGTCACCGTCTGGCCTTTGCCTCGGCGACGCTGGACGTGGAAGTTCCCAAGCAGGAAGTCATCCTGCCGCGCAAGACCGTGCTCGAAATGCAGCGCCTGCTCAGCGATGCCGAAGGGGCGATCGAGATGCAGTTCGCGAGCAACCAGGCCAAGTTCAGCTTCGGCGGCATGGAGTTCGTGACCAAGCTGGTCGAGGGCAAGTTCCCCGACTACAACCGCGTGATCCCGAAGAACCACAAGAATGCCATCGTGCTGGGCCGCCAGCCCTTGCTGGCGAGCCTGCAGCGCACAGCCATCCTGACCAGCGACAAGTTCAAAGGTGTGCGTCTGAACATCGATCCCGGCACGCTGCGTGTCGCGTCGAACAACGCCGAACAGGAAGAAGCCGTGGATGAACTGGACATCGATTACAGCGGTGACAGCATCGAGATCGGTTTCAATGTGACCTACCTGATCGACGTGCTGACAAACATGGAACAGGACATGGTCAAGGTCGAACTGTCCGATTCCAACAGCTCTGCGCTGATCACCATTCCCGACAATCACAGCTTCAAGTACGTTGTGATGCCCATGCGCATCTGAACGGAAGTCTGGAACCACGACCCGCGATGAACAGGAAGTTCATGGCGGGTCTGTTCATTCAAGCCCCTGAATCGTGTTGAAAAGCAAGCCATGACCGAAGAAAACAAGTCCAGCGCCGAAGAAAACTTCAGCGCCCAGCCGCGCATCGATGCCCACCAGCCCGGGGCTTCGGAAGGTTATGGCGAGTCCTCGATCCAGATCCTGGAGGGCCTGGAGGCCGTGCGCAAGCGCCCGGGCATGTACATCGGCGATACGTCCGATGGTACGGGCCTGCACCACCTGGTGTTCGAGGTGGTCGACAACTCCATCGACGAGGCCCTGGCGGGTCATTGTGACGACATCGTCGTGACCATCCACCTGGACAATTCGATCAGCGTGGTGGACAACGGCCGCGGCATCCCGACGGGTGTGAAGATGGACGACAAGCACGAGCCCAAGCGCAGTGCTTCGGAGATTGCGCTGACCGAGCTCCACGCCGGTGGCAAGTTCAACCAGAACAGCTACAAGGTCTCGGGCGGCCTGCACGGTGTGGGCGTGTCCTGCGTGAACGCGCTGTCCAAATGGCTGCGCCTGACCGTACGTCGCGAAGGCAAGGTGCACCAGCTCGAGTTTTCGCGCGGCTTCGTGCAGAACCGCATCATCGAGCAGGTCAATGGCGTGGACGTGTCGCCGATGAAGATCATCGACAACACCGAGAAGCGCGGCACCGAAGTCCATTTCCTGCCCGATACCGAGATCTTCCAGCAGAACAACGAGTTCCACTACGACATCCTGGCCAAGCGTCTGCGCGAGCTGAGCTTCCTGAACAACGGTGTGCGCATCCGTCTCAAGGACGAGCGCAGCAACAAGGAAGATGATTTCTCGGGCGCGGGTGGCGTCAAGGGTTTTGTCGACTTCATCAACGCCAACAAGAAGGTGCTGCACCCGAATGCTTTCCACGCCATCGGCGAGCGTCCGGCGGACAGCTATGGTGGCATTCCAGGCACCAACATCGGCGTCGAAGTGGCCATGCAGTGGAATGATGGCTACAACGAGTCCGTACTCTGTTTCACCAACAACATTCCGCAGCGGGACGGCGGTACCCACCTGACCGGTCTGCGTGCCGCGATGACGCGTGTGATCAGCAAGTACATCGAGAGCAACGAGCTGGCCAAGAAGGCCAAGGTCGAGATCTCTGGCGACGACATGCGCGAAGGCCTGTGCTGTGTGCTCAGCGTCAAGGTGCCCGAACCCAAGTTCAGCAGCCAGACCAAGGACAAGCTGGTGTCGTCCGAGGTGCGTGCACCCGTGGAGGACATCGTGGCCAAGGCCCTGACCGACTTCCTGGAGGAGCGGCCCAACGATGCCAAGATCATCTGCGGCAAGATCGTCGAGGCCGCGCGGGCGCGTGAAGCCGCGCGCAAGGCACGCGAGATGACGCGTCGCAAGGGTGTGCTCGACGGCATGGGTCTGCCGGGCAAGCTGGCCGATTGCCAGGAGAAGGATCCCTCGCTGTGCGAGATCTACATTGTCGAGGGTGACTCCGCCGGCGGTTCGGCCAAGCAGGGCCGCGACCGGAAATTCCAGGCCATCCTGCCGCTGCGTGGCAAGATCCTCAACGTGGAGAAGGCGCGTTATGAGAAGCTGCTAACCAGCAACGAGATCGTGACGCTGATCACGGCCCTGGGTACAGGCATCGGCAAGGCGGCGGTCGAAAGTGGCAAATCCGGCGTCGATGACTTCAACATCGACAAGCTGCGTTACCACCGCATCATCATCATGACCGATGCCGACGTGGACGGCGCCCACATCCGTACCCTGCTGCTGACCTTCTTCTACCGTCAGATGCCGGAGCTGGTCGAGCGCGGCCACATCTACATCGCCCAGCCGCCGCTGTACAAGGTCAAGTCGGGCAAGGAAGAGCTCTACCTCAAGGATGCACCCGCCCTCGATGCCTATCTGCTGCGTGTGGCCCTGATCAACGCCTCCGTCCATACCGGCGGGGCCAATGGAACCTTGATTGCCGGTGAGACGCTGGCGGAACTGGCGCGCAAGCACCAGCTGGCGGAGAACGTGATCGCCCGTCTGCACAACTTCATGGATGCCGAGGCCCTGCGTGCGATTGCCGACGGCGTGGAGCTCAAGCTCGACACCGTGGCCGAAGCCGAGGCCTCGGCGCTGGCCTTGCAGGCCAAGCTGCGCGAGCTGGGCAGCGGGGCTGAGGTGGCAGGTGAGTTTGATGCCCGTACCGACAAGCCGCTGCTGCGTATCAGCCGCCGTCACCACGGTAACGTCAAGAGCAGTGTGATCACCCAGGACTTCGTGCACGGTGCCGATTACGCGGCCCTGGCCGAGGCGGCCAATACTTTCCGTGGCCTGCTGTCCGAAGGCGCCAGGGTCATGCGCGGTGAGGGTGAAAAGCAGAAGGAAGAAAAGGTCGGCGACTTCCGTCAGGCCATGGCCTGGCTGATCGGCCAGGCCGAGAACAGCACAGCCCGCCAGCGCTACAAGGGTCTGGGCGAGATGAACCCTGAGCAGCTCTGGGAAACCACCATGGACCCGGCGGTGCGGCGCCTGCTGCGGGTGCAGATCGACGATGCCATCGAGGCCGATCGCGTGTTCACCATGCTCATGGGTGACGAGGTCGAGCCGCGCCGCGACTTCATCGAGACCAACGCCCTGCGCGCCGGCAATATCGACGTCTGATTTCCCCGCAGGGCAATGCCCCTGCGGTTCACAGGCGTTTGGGCGCGCGCGGTGTGGGCACTCGCGCTTTGTTCCACACTGCGCGCATGAATCACAAACGCTCCCATCTGCTCGGCTTGCTCGGCCTCGTGGCAAGTCCCCTGTGGGCTTCCACACCTGTGCCGGCTTCTGGACCCGCCGCGCTGCTCCCTCCGGCCGAGCTGGGAGCCTTCGGCAGCGGCTGGCAGCTGCGCGGCAGCGGGGTGCTGCGCTTCTTCGGCTTCAAGGCCTACGACGCCCATCTCTGGCTGACGCCTGGACCAGCGGACTTCTCCTATGCCCGGCCCTTTGCCCTGGACATCCGCTACGACATGGGCATCAAGGGCAGTGACATCGTCAACACCTCGCTGATCGAGCTGTCGCGCATCACGCCCACGCCGACCGAGCAGCTCAACGCCTGGAACGCGCTGATGACCTCCATCTTTAGCGATGTGAAAGCGGGCGACCGCCTGGTCGGCGTGCATCTGCCAGGACGGGGCGTGCGCTTTTTCCTCAACGGCCAGCTGCGCGGGGAATCGTCGGACACGGCTTTCAGCGAGGCCTTTTTCAAGATCTGGCTCGATCCGGCGACCAAGCGGCCGGAACTGCGCGCTCGCCTGCTGGGGCAGGGTAACGCCACAGCGGTGGCGCAGTAACCACAGCACCGCCGTCCGGCAGGGACTGGCCTGTGGGCTTGCCCGCATAATCCTCTCCAGATCCCCCAGGCCACCGAGTCGTCTGCATGAGTGACAAGAAACCCTTCGAGATTGCACGCGAGGCGCTCAAGCAGATCACGGCGCGCAAGCTCCTGCCCACGCCGGTGAACTACCAGGCGGTCTACAACGAAATCGCGGGCGTGCCCAACGTCCAGCCCTTTCCCGAGGAGCCGCTGCGACGCATCGCGCAATCCCTGCCGGCACGCAACCCGGGGCAGGAGAAACAGCGCAGCCTGATGGAATACGCCATTGGCCAGCGCAACTGGGCTGGCGTACAGAACGCACTGGTTGCCTACGCGGGTTTCATCACCGCTGGCACTGGCGAGACCGGTCCCGCGCCGCTGGCACCCGCACCCGGCGTGCCGGCGCTGACCCCGGAATTCTTCGAGCAGATCGCGCGCCTGATCGAGTACACCCGCCCTGCGCTGGGTGAGGACGATGCGCGCTTTCAGGAGCAGCTGCAGCAGGTCACGCGGGCCCTGCGCGACCCGGCCGCCGAGGCCTACAAGGTCAAGGCCCTGCTGGCCGACTTCAGCCACCGGCTTTCTTTCGCTGCCGAAGACCAGGCCGAGATCCGCCTGACGTTGCTCAAGCTGCTGCAGCTCATCATCGAGAACATCGGCGAGCTCAGCATGGACGATGCCTGGCTCAAGGGTCAGACCGATGCCTTGCGGGAGGTCGCGCAGCCGCCGCTCACCCTGCGCCGCCTGGACGATGTGGAGCGCCGCCTCAAGGACGTGATCTTCAAGCAGAAGGACGCCAAGGGCCGGGCCCTGGAGGCACAGGAGGAGCTGCGCCAGATGCTGGCCACCTTCATCGCGCGCCTGTCGCAGATGGTCGAGTCCAGCAGCAGCTTCCAGGGCAAGATCGAAGAGAGCGTCAAGCAGATCGAGCAGGCGAAGAAGATCGAGGACATCGCTCCTGTGCTCAAGGAGGTCATCAGTGCCACGCGGCACATGAGCACCGAGTCGGCTGGCGTGCGCGATGAGCTGCGCGCCATGCGTGAGAAGACGCAGGCCACCGAGGCCGAGCTCGTCAAGCTGCACCGCGAACTGGACCGCGTGAGCAGCCAGGCCCGCCACGACACCCTGACCGGCGCGCTCAACCGCCAGGGCCTGGACGAGGCCATGAACCGCGAGATCTCCACCGTACGGCGCAAGGACACACCGTTGTCCGTGGCCTTGCTTGACATCGACAACTTCAAGAAGCTCAACGATGCCAAGGGCCATGAGACCGGTGATGCCGCGCTGACCCATCTGGCCACGGTGGCGCGCGAGTGCATGCGACCGCAGGACACCCTGGCGCGCTACGGCGGCGAGGAGTTCGTCATCCTGCTGCCCGACACGCCGCTGGACAAAGGGGTAGAGGCCATGACCCGCCTGCAGCGCGAGCTCAGCAAGCGCATCTTCCTGGCGGGCTCGGACAAGGTGCTGATCACCTTCAGCGCAGGGGTGGCCCAGCTGGCGGCCGGCGAGTCCGGGGCCGAGGCCATACGCCGCGCCGACCAGGCCATGTACCTGGCCAAGCGCGCGGGCAAGAACCGCGTGATCGCCGCCTGAATCCACACAGACACAGGAGCAAACCATGAAGCTGCTGATCGCCGGACTCGTGATCTTTCTGGGCGTGCATTCGGTGCGCATGCTGGCACCGGCCTGGCGTGACCGGATGCGCGCCCGCCTGGGCCCGGGTGGCTGGAAGGGTCTGTATTCCTTGCTGTCACTGATCGGTCTGGCGCTGGTGGCCTGGGGCTTCGACCTGGCGCGTGAACAGCCGGTGTTGCTCTGGAGTCCGCCCCTGGGCATGCGTCACGCAGCCTCGCTGCTGACCCTGCTGGCTTTCGTCCTCTTTGCGGCGGCCTATGTGCCGGGTAACCACCTCAAGGCGCGACTGGGCCATCCCATGGTGCTGGGCGTCAAGGCCTGGGCCCTGGCCCACCTGCTGGCCACCGGCATGCTCGCGCACCTGCTGCTCTTCGGTGCCTTCCTGCTCTGGGCCGTGGCCAACTATGCGATCTCGCGCCGACGCGACCGTCGCGAAGGCGTGGTGTATGCGCCGGGCCGCACGGTGCCCACGGTCGTCACGCTGCTGCTGGGCGTAGCCGGCTGGGCCGTGTTCGCCTTCGGCCTGCACGGCCTGCTTATCGGCATCAAGCCCTTCGGTTGAGGACTATTTCTCCAGGATCCACTGGATCACGAACTTGGCGGCAAAGCCCACCATGCCGAAGGCCAGACCCAGAAAGAGCACAAAAGTGCCGAAGCGCCCGGCCTTGGACTCCCAGGCCAGCTGGGCGATGATGAACAGCATGTAGAGCATGAACGCCCCCACGCCGAAGCTCAGGCCGAAAGCGGCGATCTGCTCTTCGCTGTAACCGAACATCAGTCTGCCCCTTGCGCTGCCGCCGTGGTGCGCTCGGGCCATGCCGAGGCGTCGACCAGTTCACGGTAGGCGTGCCAGCTCGCGTGCCCCAGCACGGGCATCACGACGATGAGGCCGAGCAGCGCGGTCAGCAGGCCCAGCAGGGTCAGCCCCATGATGAGCGCGGCCCACAGGGCCAGGGGCAGGGGATTGCGCAGCACCGTTTCCCAGCTGGTGATCACGGCCTGCAGCACGCTGACGCGCCGGTCCAGCAGCAGGGGCAGGGCGATAGCGCTCGAGGCAAAAATGGGCGCGACCAGCAGGCCACCCAGCGCCAGCCAGAGTTCGAACAGCCAGTTGTCGCGCGCCAGCACCACGTGGCGCAGGAAATCCAGCGGCTGCTGGATGGGTACGGGCGAGAGCAGGGTGATGAAGGCGGCCGAGGTCAGTACCCAGCCGGTGCCGGCCAGGCCCAGCAGCAGGCCGAAGCGCACCAGGCGCCAGTCTTTGCCGTCGCGGCTGCTGCCGTGGCGACGCCAGCTCAGCCAGGTCTGCAGCACCAGATGCCAGGAAGTGGGTTCGCCTCGTTCGACGGCACGGCTCAGGGCATAGAGGCCCGTGGCCAGCACCGGCCCCACGACCAGCAGGCCCGAGAAGGCACCCGCCAGCAGCCAGAACTGGTGATGGGCCACGATGAGCAGCAGCTGACCGAAAAGCGTCAGCGCCAGTCCATGGGCAAAACTGACGCCACCGCAGCGCAGGCTGTCATGCCAGCCTTGCGCCAGCCAGCGCAGGGGGCGGTCTAGACCGACGGTGTGGATGGTGCCAGGGGCTACGCTGCTGGGTGGGTTCATGCCCCGACTTTAACGCGGTCCGTGGTGGCGCCGACCTTCCTCGTGCATGGGACGTGCGGTGCGTGCATCGAAGGTCTTCTGCTGCTCGGGGCTGAGCCCGGCGTAGAAGCTGCGCGTCGCGGCGTCGCGCTTGTCGAATTCCGCCTCACGCTGCTGGCGCATTTCACGCATCTTGTCCAGGCGCTCGGGCGTGCTGAGCTTGGCGATGTCTTCGCGCTTGGGCCGCGCCGGCGGAGCCGAGGGTTTCATGGTCGCCAGGTAGGCGTTCCAGCTGCTTTCCTGCTCGGGTGTGAGCTTGAGATCGGCCTTGAGTTCGGCGGCACGCTTGGCCATGTGCGCTTTCATGCGCTCGTGCCGGTGCGCTCGCTGCTCGGGCTCGCTCTGCTGCATGCCAGGACCGTCTTGCGGGGGTGGGCCGCCGGCGGGTTGGGCCAGCACGGCCAGGGCGGAGGTGGCCAGGAGGGTGGCCAGGACGGCGGGTTTGAACTGCTTGCGCATGTGAGATCCTTTCACAGTAGACCCGTGCAGACATCACGGGATGTCTGCAGTCTGTGCCTCTTGTGTATCGCGCACATGAGGCTGTGCATCGCCTGTGTAAAGAATCGAGGCCAGGCAGAGGCCTCAGGCCAGCCGGCCGTTCTGGAAGTCTTCCACCGCCTCGATGAGCTGCTCGCGGGTGTTCATCACGAAAGGGCCGTACTGGGCGATGGGTTCGTGCAGCGGTTGCCCGGCAATCAGCAGGGCGCGTGCCGGCGTGTCGCCGGGCAGGCCCTGGAGCTGCACGCCGTCGCCCTCGTTGCCCAGGATGGCCATCTGTCCCCGGGGCACCACCGTTTCGCCGATGCGCACGCTGCCGCGGTAGGTGTAGACGAAGGCGTTGTACCCGGGCGGCAGCGGCTGCGTGAAGACGGCGCCTGCCGCGGGAAAGTGCAGGTCGAGATAGTGCGGGTCGGTGGGCCAGGCCTCGACCGGGCGGTCCATGGCGCCGGTGTGGCCGTGGCTGCGGCCGGCGATCAGACGCACCTGCACGCCCTCGGGCGTGGTGAACTCGGGGATCTCGGCACTCTGGATGTCGCGGTAGCCCGGCGGGCCCATCTTGTCGCGCCCGGGCAGGTTGAGCCAGAGCTGAAAGCCTTCCATCACGCCTTCTTCCTGTTCGGGCAGCTCGCTGTGGATCAGGCCGCGGCCGGCCGTCATCCATTGCACGCCGCCGTTCTGCAGCAGTCCTTCGTGGCCCGCGCTGTCGCGGTGGCGCATGCGGCCGGCGATCATGTAGGTCACGGTCTCGAAGCCGCGGTGCGGATGGTCCGGGAAGCCGGCGATGTAGTCGTCCGGGTTGTCGCTGGCAAAGTTGTCCAGCATCAGGAAGGGATCGAGGCGGCGCTGCAGGTCCTGCGTGAGTACCCGCAGCAGTTTCACGCCCGCACCGTCCGTCGTGGGCTGGCCGGTGACCAGGCGTTCGACGCGCCGGGCCTGGGTAAGAGGTGACTTGCTCATGCGGAAATTACACCGCAAAGCCGGTGACCGTGTCGTCGTCAAGGTCGACGCCACGGCCCGCGGCCTTGGCCCGGTAGAGTGCGCGGTCGGCCCGGGTCCACAGGGTGTGCACGTTGTCGTCGGGCAGGGCATGGGCCACGCCGCTGGAAAAGGTGGTGCGCAGCTGCGGCAGCGCGGCGACGGGCGGCTGGGCGGTCAGGATGCCGCGCAGGCGGCGCAGCACCTGGTGCACGCCCTGGGGCTCGGTGTTGGGCAGGGCCAGCAGGAACTCCTCGCCGCCGATGCGCCCCACCAGGTCCTGCGGCCGCAGCGCCTGGCGCAGGACGCGGGCGAAGTGCACCAGCACCTGGTCGCCGACACCATGGCCATGGGCGTCGTTGACGTCCTTGAAATGGTCCAGGTCGATCACGGCCACGGCCAGCGGGTAGCGCAGCTGGCGCGCGGAGAGGAACAGCTCGTCCAAGCGTTCGAAGACATGCCTGCGGTTGTGCAGCCCGGTCAGGGCGTCGGTGACGGAGAGGCGCAGGGCCTCGTCGCGCGCCTCGCGCAGCGTGCTTTCATTGACCTTGAGTGCGGTGACATCGGCGGTGATGGCCAGCAGCCAGCCGTCGGGATGCAGGGTTTCGGTCACGCGCATCCAGCGGCCGTCGGCCAGGTCGGACTCGAAGCAGCGCTTGGGCGATTGCCGGCGTTTCAGGCGTACGCGCGTCAGCCAGCTCTCGATGTCCTCGGATTCGATCAGCAGTCCCACGCGTTCGCGGTGGCAGTGCCGCATCATTTCCTCCCACGTCGGGGTGCTGTCGGCCGCCAGGTCATAGGCCTGACGGAAGTAGCGGTTGGCGTAGCGCAGGCGATCCCCGGGATCGAACAGGCCGATCCCGGTCGCTGCCTCGTCGAGACAGCCCAGCAGCTGGTGTAGCAGGTCGGGGTTCAAGCGGACGTTGCGGAGCGGGTATGGCATTCATTGAACCACAGCCCGCCCGCTTTTGTCCGCCTCAGGCCTGATGGTCCTTGACCTTGCAGGTGTTGATGCCCAGCAGCGCGTAGGGCGGGCACCAGCCGACGAGGCCGGTGGCCATCGGCACCAGGCCCAGCCAGCCCCACCAGCCCACGGTGCCGGTGGCGGCGAGGGCCACCAGCACGAGGCCGGCCACGACACGGATGCCGCGCTCGATATTGCCGATATTGGTTTTCATGGTGCAACTCCTGGGAGGGGTGGAAAAATCATCATGGGCGTTCCGGCCGCGGGCGTCAAGCGCCGGCGGACCGACCCGACAGGTCGTCGAGGATGGGGCAGTCGGGCCGTGCGTCGCCATGGCAGTGGTGCAGCAGGTGGCCCAGGGTGCGCTGCATGGCCTGCATGGCGGCAATGCGGGCCGCGAGCTCGTCGACATGCTTCTGCGCGATGCGCTTGACGCTGGCGCTGGCCCGGCGGCGGTTCTGCCACAAGGCCACAAGCTCGCCGATCTCGGCCATCGAGAAACCCAGGTCCCGCGCGCGCTTGATGAAGCGCAGGGTGTGGACATCGGTTTCGCTGTACTGGCGGTAGCCGCTGTCGGTGCGCGTGACGCGCGGCAGCAGGCCCAGCGACTCGTAGTGCCGCACCATCTTGGCCGAGATGCCCGAGAGCGCGGCGGCCGATCCGATGTTGACGGGCCAGGCCACCGTGACCCTGTCCTGTTCAGGCCGCGACGGCATAGCCTTCTTCGGCGATGGCCTGCGCCAGGGCCTCGCGCGGTTGCTGCGACTGCACTTCAACGAGATTCTTGCTGCGGTCGATCCGGACCTCGGCCTGCGGGTCGAGCTGTTTGAGCGCGCGGGTCACGGATTTCTCGCAGTGGCCGCAGGTCATGCCGGTGACAGTGAAGGTCTGATTCATGGTGGATGCTCCTTGAGCAGGGTTGAACATGAGCATATGCTGGACCTTGCCATCATGGGAAGGTCAACGGCCCCCGGCAACAACCTTTTTCACATCAAGGTTGATGCAGCGCAAGGATTGACCCTGCCATGATGGCAAGGTTCATCATGACGACATGAACACCACCTCCACCCCCATTTCCCCCGCCACGCTGGACCTCGGCATCGCTGGCATGACCTGCGCCTCCTGCGTGACCCGCGTCGAGAAGGCGCTCAAGAAGGTACCGGGCGTTACCGAGGCCACGGTCAACCTGGCCACCGAATCCGCGCGCGTGAGCTACCAGCCCTCGGAGCAGATCGAGGCGCGCCTGCGGCGTGCCGTGCGCGATGCCGGCTACGAGCCCCGGGCCGCCGATGCGCTGGAACAGCAGCAGGATGCCTCGCCCTGGGCCGGTTTTGCGCCCGTGGCCTTCGGTCTGGCCCTGTCCCTGCCCCTGGTCGTGCCCATGGTGGGTGACTTCTTCGGCCGGCACTGGATGCTGCCGGCCTGGGTCCAGTTCCTGCTGGCCACGCCGGTGCAGTTCATCCTGGGCGCGCGTTTCTATGTCGCGGGCTGGCATGCGCTCAAGGCGCGCACGGGCAATATGGACCTGCTGGTGGCCATCGGCACCACGGCGGGCTGGGCGCTTTCGGTCTGGCTTTGGCTGTTTGCCGGCCATGAGGGTATGCCGCATCTGTATTTCGAGGCCTCGGCCGTGGTGGTGACCCTGGTGCTGCTGGGCAAGTGGCTGGAGGCCCGGGCCAAGCGCCAGACCACGGCGGCCATCCGCGCCTTGCATGCGCTGCGGCCGGACGTGGCGCATCTGATCGGCCCGGACGGTGAGGTGGACGTGCCCGTGGCCGAGGTGCTGGTGGGTGACCGCATCGTGGTGCGGCCGGGCGAGCGTTTTCCGGTCGACGGTATCCTGCTCGAAGGTCACACCCAGGTCGACGAATCCATGCTGACCGGCGAGCCCCTGCCCGTGGCCAAGGACGCCGGCGAGCGGCTCACCGGTGGTTCGATCAACGGCGAAGGCCGCATCGTGATGCAGGTCGCGGCGGTGGGCAGCGAAACCGTGCTGGCGCGCATCATCCGTCTGGTCGAGGACGCCCAGGCGGCCAAGGCGCCGATCCAGCGCCTGGTGGACCAGGTGTCAGCGGTTTTCGTGCCCGTGGTGCTGCTCATCGCCCTGGCCACATTGGCGGGCTGGCTGATGGCGGGACACCCGCTGGAACATGCCGTGATACATGCGGTTGCTGTGCTGGTCATCGCCTGTCCCTGTGCCCTGGGACTGGCCACGCCGGCGGCCATCATGGCGGGTACGGGGGTGGCGGCGAAGCACGGCATCCTGATCAAGGACGCGCAAGCCCTGGAAATTGCGCACCGTGTCGACACCGTGGCTTTCGACAAGACGGGCACGCTGACCGTGGGCCAGCCGCGCCTGACGGCTTTCGAGGTGGCGCCCGGCGGGGACGAAGCGCAGCTGCTGGCCGCCGCGGCCAGCCTGCAAAGCGGCAGCGAGCATCCGCTGGCCCGTGCCGTGGTGCAGGCCGCGCAGACGCGCGGTATGGCCATCGAGGCGCCGGACAACGTGCGCGCCGTGCCGGGCCGTGGCAGCGAGGGTGAGGTCGGCGTGCGGAGCTATCTGGTCGGCAGCCTGCGCTGGATGGATGAGCTGCGTGTCGCCCTGGGCCCGTTGGCTGCGCGTGCGGCCGTGCAGCAGCAGCAGGGCGCCACGGTCTCGGCCCTGGTCGAACGCACCACCGAAGGATTGACGCTGCGTGCCCTGCTGGCCTTCGGCGACGAGCCCAAGCCCGGAGCGAAGGAGGCGCTGGCCGCGCTGCGTGCGCGCGGTATCCGAACGGTGATGATCTCGGGCGACAACCGCGGTGCGGCCGAGGCCATGGCGCGGCGCCTGGGCCTGCGGCCCGAAGAGGGCGAGGTGCTGGCCGAGGTGCTGCCCGGCGACAAGGCGGCCCGTGTCACCGAACTGAAACAGGGCGGTCATGTTGTGGCCATGGTGGGTGATGGCGTCAATGACGCGCCGGCCCTGGCGGCCGCCGATGTGGGCTTGGCCATGGGCAACGGCACGGACGTGGCCATGCACGCGGCCGGCATCACCCTGATGCGTGGCGACCCGCTGCTGGTGGCGGGGGCGTTCTCGGTCTCGGACCGCACGGTGGCCAAGATCCGGCAGAACCTGTTCTGGGCCTTCATCTACAACGTGGCGGGCATCCCGCTGGCAGCCTTGGGTTATCTGAGCCCGGTGATCGCCGGCGCAGCCATGGCCCTGAGTTCGGTCAGCGTGATGAGCAACGCCCTGCTGCTGCGGCGCTGGCGGCCGACGCGCTGATCGGCGAAACAGCGCGGTCTCTACGTGGTATTACCGCCGCAACATAAGTGGGCGCTCCCCTAGAATTTCAGGGTTAGGCCCCTGCCTGCCGGGCCCCAGGAGGAGTTTCCATGAGCACCAAGCTGTTTGCCCTCATGCGCCAGTTCACCGTCCGTTTCCGCATGATCGGCGCGATCGGTGTCGTGATGGGCCTGTTGACCCTGGTGGGCGGCGCGGGCATGTTCGGCATGTTCCGTATCCACCAGCTCAGCGCCGAGGTCATCGACGAGTCCATGGCCGTGGTCGACCGCGTGGCCAGCCTGCGCTTCGACATGGCCCAGGTCCGGCGCTACGAGAAGGAGATGATCATCCAGTACGAGAAACCGGAGCTGATCCGCCAGCTTCGCACGCGCTGGGATGCCGATGTGCAGAAGATCGAACAGAAGGGGGCCGATCTGGCCACGGTGATCTCTGAGGAGCGTCGCCCGCAGCTGCAGAAGGCACTGGAGTTCCTCAAGAGCTACCGCACCATGTTCACGGGCATCACCCGCCAGCTCGAGGACAGTGCCTACGAGACAGCCACCATTGCCAACCGCATGAGTGCGCGTGCGGTGGGCGAGTTCGAGGAGGCCGACAAGCTGCTGACCCAGATCGACCAGGGCGTGCGCGCCGAGGCCGAGGTTTCCAACGCCAGCCGCAACGCCATGCTGGACCGCATGCTCTTCATCTTTGCCGCCCTGGTGGTGCTGGCCCTGGCCATCGTGGTGCCGCTGACCCTGCTGAACATGCAGGCCATCTGCCGTCCGCTGGAGCAGGCGCGTCAGCTGGCCCAGGCCATCGCCAGTGGCGACCTCTCGCAGCGCATGCAGGTGCAGGGACGCGACGAGGTAGCCGATCTGCAGCGCGCGCTGGAGCAGATGCGCGACAGCCTCTCGGGCATCGTCGGCCAGCTGCGTGAGGCTGGCGAGAGCATCGCCACGGCCAGCCGCGAGATCGCCACCGGCAACCAGGACCTGTCCAGCCGGACCGAGCAGACCGCCAGCAATGTGCAGCGGACGGTGAGTGCCATCAGCGCGCTCAGCGGCACCGTGCAGCAGACCGCGGGCTCCGCCCAGACGGCCAACCAGCTCGTGGCCACGGCCTCGCAGGCCGCGCAGCGCGGTGGCTCGGTGGTGACGCAGGCGGTGCAGAGCATGCACAGCATTTCGCAGTCCAGCCGCAAGATCAATGACATCATCGGCGTGATCGACGGCATCGCCTTCCAGACCAATATCCTGGCGCTCAACGCGGCCGTGGAAGCTGCGCGTGCCGGCGAGCAGGGCCGCGGCTTTGCCGTCGTGGCCAGCGAGGTGCGCAGCCTGGCCGGGCGCAGCGCCGAGGCGGCCAAGGAGATCAAGACCCTGATCGGTGCCAGCGTGACGGCCGTGGACGGCGGCGTGCGCCAGGTCGAGGAGGCCGGGACCGTGATGCAGGAGATCGTGTCCGGGGTGCAGCGCGTGCGCGACATCATTGGCGAGATCACCGTGGCAGCCGACAGCCAGTCCAGCGGCATCGGTGCGGTCAACGGCTCCGTGCAGGAGATCGATCGCATGACGCAGCAGAACGCCGCCCTTGTGGAAGAGTCGGCCGCTGCGGCCGAGTCCATGCGCGAGCAGGCCGACCGGCTGGCCCAGATCGTGCGCCAGTTCCGCCTGGAAAGCCAGGCCCGCGGCGGTGCCCCGCTGCTGCTGAGCTGACCCTGCGGCCCGTTCACGGCCGGGAAACCGGCCGCAACCGGGCCTGAGCTTGACGAACATCAAGCCCCGACATGCGGGGCCGTGCCATCCTGCAGACCTCATCTGATCCGATCAGGAGGTTTGCCATGGCCCCCCAAAGCGTACGCATCATTCACGAGGAGCATGCCGCCCTGGCGGCCATGCTGCAGTCGCTGCGCATGATGATCCAGCGCGGCCCGGGCGATGCGCCGGAGCAGTTCTTCGACGTACTGCGTGCCATGCTCTTCTACATCGACGAGTTTCCCGAGCGCCAGCATCACCCCAAGGAATCCAGCCTGCTGTTTCCGCCCTTGCGCGCGCGGGCGCCGCATCTGCAGGGCACGCTGGAGCGGCTGGAGCGTGACCATGACCGCGGCGAGGCTGCGGTGCGCGAGCTGCAGCACCTGCTGCTGGCCTGGGAGCTGCTGGGCGAGTCGCGCCGCAGCGCCTTCGAGGTGGCCATGCTGCGCCACCTGGACTTCTACCTGGAGCACATGCGGGTCGAGGAGGCCGAGGTGCTGCCCGAGGCCGTGCGGCACCTGACGCCGCAGGACTGGGCCGTCCTGGACGCCGCCTTCGCCACCAACCAGGACCCGCTGACCGGCAAGTACCCGCGCGATCCGCTCTACGACCGCCTGTTCACGCGCATCGTCATGCGCACGCCGGCGCCGATCGGGGTCGGCGCGGGCTGAGCCGGCCCTAGCCCGTTGCCTTGATGCGTCGGCCCGAGAACCACAGTACGTAGAGCACGGGCAGCACGACCAGCGTGAGCAGGGTGGCGGTGACCAGGCCGCCGATGACCACGATGGCCAGCGGGCGTTGCGTTTCCGAGCCGATGTCCTGCGACAGCGCCATCGGCAGCAGGCCCAGCGCGGCCAGCATGGCGGTCATCAGCACGGTGCGCAGACGCTGCATGGACCCCTGGCGTGCGGCCTCCAGCACGCTGTGGCCGGCGTTGCGCAGCTGCTGGAACACCGCGAGCATGACCACGCCATTGAGCACGGCCTGGCCCGAGAGCGCGATGAAGCCGATGGCGGCCGAGACCGAGAGCGGGATGTCGAAGATCCACAGCGCGATGAAGCCTCCGATCAGCGCCAGCGGCACGTTGACCAGGATCAGCACCGCCTTCTGGAACGAGCCGAAGGCGTCGAACAGCAGCACGAAGATCAGCAGCAGCGAGATCGGGACGACGACGGAGAGACGCTGCATGGCGCGCTCCTGGTTCTCGAATTCACCCGACCAGTTGATGGCGTAGTTCGCAGGCACCTTGACGTTCTCGGCCACGCGGGCTTTCATGTCTTTCACCACCGAGCCCATGTCGCGGTCGCGGATGAAGATGCCGATGGCCATGGTGCGCCGCCCGCCCTCGCGGGCGATGTTCATGGCCCCGCTGGTTTCGCGGATCTCGGCCACCGCGCCCAGCGTGGTGTAGCCCCCACCAGGCACCGGGATGGGCGTGGAGGCCAGCCGCGCGATGGCGCGCTGCTCGGCCGGCAGGCGCACGGCCACCGAGAAGCGGCGCTCGCCTTCCCAGATCTGGGTCGCGGCCTTGCCGGCCAGGGCGGCCTCGATCACGTCCTGCACATCGCCCACATTGAGGCCCTGGCGCGCCGCGCGGTCGCGGTCGATGTCGATCACCAGCTGTGGCAGGTCGCCCAGGCGGTCGATCTCGGCGCGGTAGACGCCGGCCACCTGCCTCACCTCGGCCTCGATGGCCTCGGTGGTACGGCGCAGCTCGACGAGGTCGTCCCCCGCTACCTTGATCACGATCTGGCCGTCGATCTGCGAGATCGACTCCAGCACGTTGTCGCGGATGGGCTGCGAGAACACGGGCACCAGACCCGGGATGGCCGTGACCGCGCGCTCCATGTCCAGGATCAGCTGCTCGCGGGTCAGGCCCTTGCGCCACTGTTCGGGTGGTTTCACGTCGACGAAGACCTCGGCCATGCTGATCGTCTTGGGGTCGGTGCCGTCCTCGGGCTGGCCGGCCTTGGAGACTGTGGTGCGCACCTCGGGTACGGTCAGCAGGGCCTCGCGCGCGGTGCGCAGCATGCGCGCGGCCTCGTCGTTGGAGACGCTGGCGGGCAGGCGCAGGTTGACCCAGATCGTGCCCTCGTTGAGCTCGGGGAGAAACTCCGAGCCCAGGCGCGACGCCGCGCCCAGGCCCACGGCGAAGGCGGCCAGCGCGATCACGACCACCTTGCGCTGGTGGCTCAGTGCCCAGTCCAGCACCGGCGCATACAAGCCCTTGGCGGTGCGCAGCACGCGGTTGTCGCCGTGCGGCAGCTTGCGACGCAGCATCCAGTAGGCCAGCAGCGGCACCAGGGTCAGGGAGAAGATCAGCGAGCCGATCAGCGCCGTGGTCACCGACAGTGCCATGGGCTGGAAGATGCGGCCTTCATGCCGCTGCAGCGCGAAGATGGGAATATGGGCCGCGATGATGATCAGCATGGAGAACAGCGTGGGGCGACCGACCTCGCTGGCGGCGTCGATGATCACCTGTTTACGCTCGCTCTCCGAGAGGTTTTCGCGGTTCTGCTCCAGCCGGTGCATGATGTTCTCGATCACGATCACCGCACCGTCGACGATGATGCCGAAGTCCATCGCGCCCAGCGAGAGCAGGTTGGCCGGTACACCCATGATCTTCAGACCCATGAAGGTGGCCAGCAAGGAGAGCGGGATGATCACCACCACGGCCAGGCTGGCGCGCAGGTTGGACAGGAAGATGTAGAGCACCAGGGAGACCAGCAGGGCGCCCTCGACCAGGTTGCGGAATACCGTGGACAGGGTCTTGCCCATCAGCCACGAGCGGTCGTAATAGGGTTCGATCTGCACGCCCGGCGGCAGGCCGCGCGCGTTGAGCTCGGCCACCTTGGCCTTGACGCCCTTGAGCACTTCGCTCGCGTTCTCGCCCTTGCGCATGACGACCATGCCGGTGACGATGTCGTCGTCCCCGTCCTGGCCCACTGTGCCCAGGCGCGGCACGGCACCGATCTGCACCCGTGCCACGTCGCGGATCAGGATGGGCGTGCCGTTGCGCGTGGCGACCACGATGCTGCCGATGTCGTCGGCCGAGCGCAGCAGGCCGATGCCGCGGATCGCATACTGCTGCACGCCCTGGGCCACATAGCTGCCGCCGGCGTTCGAGTTGCCACGCTCCAGCGCGTCGAGCAGCTGCTGGAAGCTCAGGCCGTAGACGCGCAGGCGGTCCAGGTCGGGCTGCACCTCGTACTGCTTGATGTAGCCGCCCATGGTGACCACATCGGCGATGCCTGGCACCTGGCGCAGCGCGCGCTCCACCACCCAGTCCTGCAGGGTGCGCAGCTCGGTGGTGGACAGGCCGTCGCCGCGCAGGCGGTAGCGCAGCACCTCGCCGACCGGTGTGGCATTGGGGGCGATGTTGGCTTCCACACCCGGCGGCAGGCTCACGCTGCGCAGGCGCTCGTTGACCTGCTGGCGTACCTCCAGCACCTTGGCCGCGTCGTCATAGGTGATGACGGTGAAGGACAGGCCGAACTGCGTGTGCGAGAACAGGCGGATGGCGTTGGGCAGGCCCGAGAGCGCGGTCTCGATGGGCAACGTGACCTGCTTCTCCACCTCTTCGGCCGCGCGGCCCGGGTAGAGCGCGATCACCGTGACCTGGGTATCGGTCACATCCGGAAAGGCCTCGACCGACAGGTTCTTGAAGGCGATCACGCCGGCCATGGCGAAAAGCAGGGTGCCCAGCACGATGAACAGTGGCTGGTGCACCGCGTAGTGGATGAGCCGTCTCATGGCTGGGTGGCTCCGCCGGCATCACGGCGCGCACCGGCCTGGGCCAGGCGGAACTGGCGTGCCAGCAGCAGGGCGTTTTCCGTCACCACCTGTTCACCAGCCTGCAGGCCTTCGGACACCACGACTTCGCGGCTGCCCTCGTAGCTGAGCTCGACGCGTCGTGGCTCGAACTCGCCAGGGCGGGTCTGCACGAAGACCCAGTGTTGCGTGCCCTGCAGCAGCGCCGCGGTTGCAGGGATCACCAGCCCGCGCTCGAAGCGGCGTTCGAACACGGCGCTGCCCAGCATCTCGGCCTTGAGCAGGCGCTCCCGGTTGGCCACCTGGGCGCGGACCTTGACGGTGCGGGTCTGCGGGTCGATGAAGTCCGAGCTGGCCACCACCCGTCCCTCGAAGCGCTGGCCGGGCAGCACGGGCACCTGCAGCGTGAAGGGCAGGCCGGGACGCACCAGACCGATCTCGTGGTCGCGCACGTCGATCTGCACCCACAGCGTGGACGGGTCGCTGATGACGAACAGCGGCGGTACGCCCGGGCCGGCCTGTTCGGGACGCAGTTCCTGACCCGGGTTGAGGTTGCGCTCGACCACGGTACCGGCCAGGCTCGCGCGCAGCACCAGCTGCTGGTCCACGCTGCTGCTGCTGCCGTAGAGGCGGGTACGGGCACGGGCGCGCTCGGCCTCGGCCTGGGTGCGCTCATGCTCGGCTTCTGCCTGGTCTAGCTCCTTGCGGGCCACGATGCCGGCGTCGAAGAGTTCGCGCTGGCGCTGCAGGTTGCGCGCGGCCAGGCGCTCGTCAGCCTCGGCGCGCGCGGTCTCGCTCTGGGCCTGGCCGAAATCGGGCGAGGCCAGCACGGCCAGCGTGCTGCCGGCGCTCACCAGCTGGCCGACATCGGCGCGCAAGGCGGTCACGCGTCCGGCGAACGAGGGGTAGATGCGCTGGGTGCGCTCCTCGTTCCAGACCACGCGTGCGGGCAGTTCGATGCGCAGCGGTCGGGCAGCCTCGGCGCTCGCCAGGGTCAGCAGCCGCAACTGCGGGTGACCGGAGGGGTAGCGCAGCTGCTGGCCTTGCATGATGGGTGCGGGCGCTTCCGCAGCGGGCTCGGGGGCTTCGCTGCAGGCGCTCAGCAACAGGCTGCAGAGCAGCAGGGCGAGGGGACGGGTCGACATGGTGTGTTGTGAAGGGAAAAGCGGTGAGGAACTCAGGGAGTGGCTGCGGCGACAGCCTGGCCCGTGCGCAGTTGCCAGGCGCCCAGGGCCTGCGCGTGTTCCTTGCGCGCGGCCACGGCGTCCAGCGCGGTCACGCGCAGGGTGCGGCGCGCATCGAGCAGATCGGTCAGCGAGAGCGCGCCCTTGCGGTAGGCCAGCTCCGCGCCTTCGGCCACGCGGCGTGCACGCGGCAGGATCTCGGCGTCAAACACCGTGGCACGCTCGGCCGTGCCGAGCACTTCGTGTTGCAGGCGCTCGAGTTCCTGTCGCGCCTGGCGCCGGGTTCTTTCAAGGGCGTCCTGGGCCTGGCCGAGCTGGGCACTGGCGCGGCCGATCTCGCCCTGGTAGGCGTAACCCCATTGCAGCGGCATCTGCATGCGCAGCTCCATCAGCGCTGTCGAGGTGCCGGGGTAGTGGTTGTAGGACACGCCCCAGGTGATGTCTGATTTCTTGAGCGCCGTGCTGGTCTCCAGCGCCGCCTGCGCGGCTTCGACGCGCGCGCGCGCGGCGCGCACGTCGGCACGTTCTTCGACCAGCGCATCGAGGTCGACGCTGGCGATGCCGGGTGCCGGTGCCGGCCAGTCCGCACGCGCCCGCAGTTGTTGCGGTGTGGCCAGCGCCGTGATCTGCCACAACTCCAGGGCGGTGCGTTGCCGCTCCAGCTCGGCCTGGCGTCGTTCGGCGCGGGCGCGCTGTGCCTCGATCTCGGTGCGCGCCGTCTCCTGGGCCGAGAGGTCGCCAGCCTGCAGCCGTCGCGCCGCGATGCGGGCCAGTTCGGCAGCATCACCGTCCAGCTGTGTGCTCGTTTCCAGGCGTTCCTGCGCGGCCAGCAACTCGTAGAAAGCCGCCAGGGCCGCCACACGCTGTTGCACGATGGTCGCATCCAGCTCCGCGCGTGCGGCATCGGCTGAGCGCTGGGCCGTCAGCGTCCGCATCTCGCGCTTGTTGCCGCGCTCCCAGGTCCAGTCCAGGCCGAGCGACTTGTCGTAGGTCCGGTCCTGCAGCACGCGGCCGCTGCCGTTGCCGTTCCTCAGGTCGATCTGGCTCACGCCGGCGGACAGCACGGGCAGGGGCGCGCGGTCGGCGCTCACGATGTCGGCCTGGGCGCCGGCGAGGTTGCGGCGCGAGAGGGCCACGTCCAGATTGTCCTGGGCGGCCTGCAGAACCTGCTGCAGGCTCAGCGCCTGGGGCGGCGTGCCAGCCGGCTGGGCTTGAAGTGCGAGCGGCAGCAGCAGGCTGGCCCAGAGCGTTGTCAGGCGAAGGTTCATACAGCGAGGGGCTAAGGTGCCCGAGTGTCCGGGCGGCGGCCTGACCAGCGACTGACCTCGGGACTGAGGGAAAATGCTTAGGGCCACTCTGCCGCGAGGTCATGACCATGAGAATCCTGCTGATCGAAGACGATCCCGTGCTGCGCGAGGTCATGCGACTGAGCCTGCGCGACGCCGGTCACCGCGTCGACGAAGCGGGTGATCTGGAACAGGCCGCCCACTACTGGCAGGTGCAGCCTTTTGACGCCGTGCTGCTGGACCTCAACCTGCCCCAGGCTGCTGCGCCCAACAGCCCGCTGGCCAACGGCCTGAGCCTGTTGCGCGAAGCGCGGGCACGCGGCGACCGTACACCGGTGCTGGTGCTCACCGCGCGCAACCGGACCGAGGAACGAGTTGCCGGCCTGGACGCCGGTGCCGACGACTACCTGGGCAAACCCTTCGAGCTGGCCGAGGTCGAGGCACGGCTGCGTGCCCTGGTGCGGCGCAGCGCCGGCACCGATGACGTCTGCGAGGTCGGCGCGCTGCGGCTGGACCGCAAGACACGGCGGCTGACGCTGGGCGGCGAGCTGCTCGAGCTTCCGGCTCGCGAGTTCGAGGTGCTGTGGGAACTGATGACGCCGCCCGGGCGCGTGGTCAGCAAGCGGGCGCTGTCGGACAAGCTGTCGGATTTCGACGAGGCGCTGGGCGACAACGCGCTGGAGGCCTTCATCTCGCGCCTGCGCAAGAAGCTGGCGGGCAGTGGCGCCCAGATCCGCACCCTGCGGGGCCTGGGTTATGCGCTCGAAGTCGCCGGGGACGCGTCTTGACCGACCTGCAGGTGCCGGGCCGGCCTTCGCTGCGCGCACGACTGGTGCGCCATGTGCTGCTGCCCCTGGCGCTGACCTGGCTGCTGGGCACCGTGGTCACCGTTGCGGTGGCCTACTACTTTGCACAGAAAGCCTTTGACCGTGCCCTGCTTGACGATGCCTACGCCCTGGCCTCGCGGGTACGGGCCCAGCCCCAGGGCCTGGCGCTGGAGCTCTCCAGCCGGGAGATGAGCACGGTTCTGTTCGACCAGAGCGAGAGCATCTACTTCGTCGTGCGCCGCGGCGACGGTACGATCCTGGCCGGCCATCCGGGCCTGCAGGCCCCGCTGCCGCGCAGCCCCGACTACATCCGCTTCTCGGAGACGGTCTATGCAGGCCGTCCCTTGCGCTCCGTGGTGGTGGTCCAGGACGAGCCGGATGATTTCGTCGTCACCGTGGGCCAGACCACGCGCAGCCGCAAGGCCCTGTTGCGCGATGTGCTGGTCTATTCGGTGGTGCCCCAGCTGCTGCTGCTGGGTTTGCTCGCGCTCTGGCTGCGTCGCATCATCGGGCAGGAGCTGCAGCCCCTGAGTGACTTGCGGCACTCGGTCGAGCAGCGCGATGCACGCGACCTGCGGCCGCTGCCGGTCCCGCCCAGCTCGCGCGACATCGCGCAGCTGGGCGCCGCCATCAATGCACTGCTGGCGCGTCTGGACCACAGCCTGCAGGCCCAGCGCGAGTTCTCGGGCAATGTGGCCCACGAGCTGCGTACGCCGCTGGCCGGCATCCGTGCGCTGGCGGCCTACGGCTTGGCCCAGAGCGAACCGGCCGTCTGGCGTGAACAGCTGCAGCGCATTGGTGCCAGCGAAGCCCGTGCCAGCCGGCTGGTGGAGCAGCTGCTGGCCCTGGCCCTGGCGGACGAGGCGGACACCGGTGTGCGCAATGAGCCCGTGGCGCTGGACGAGCTGGTGCGCGAGACGGTGCTGCGCTACCTGCCACGTGCCGACGCCGCGGGTGTGGATCTGGGGGTGCAGGGTCTGGACCAGCCTGTCCAAGTGATCGGCAATGCCGCACTGATCGAAGGCCTGCTCGGCAATCTCCTCGACAACGCGCTACGCCACGCCTGTCCCGCGACGGGTCAGGCCGCTGCGGTGACCGTGGAGCTGGCCCGCGAGCCCGCTGGCGTGCGCCTGTCCGTCGTCGACAACGGCCCGGGCCTGGATGAGCAGGAGCGCCGCCATCTCCTGCAGCGCGGTGTGCGCGGCCTGCACGCGCAGCGCCTGGGCGAGGGCGCCGGCCTGGGGCTGGCCATCGTGGGCAAGTTCGCCGAGGTCATGGGGGCGACGTTCGAGCTGGGCGATGCGCCCGGCGGCCAGGGTCTGCGCGCCAGCGTGCTGCTGCGTCCCGCGGCCCCGGGCGCCTGACCTGCGTGGCGGGCGTCAGAAGCGCGTGCCGCCGGCCAGGCGCCACATGTCCTGCGTCGTGAAGTTGACCTTGGGGTCGTAACTCAGGCGCACAAACCAGCGCGGCCAGTCGTAGGCCACCGAAAGACCGGTGCGCGAGATCGGTTCGCCCTCGACCAGGCCGCGCTTGTGCAGCAGATCCACCGTGAGGCGGTGGGCCTCGGCCAGCGGTGTGCGCCAGACCAGATGCAGGTGCTGCTGGTCCGGGTTCTCGCGGTTGTCACGCACATACACCAGGCCCAGCGCGGCGCCTTCGGTCCAGCGGTAGCCGCCGCTGAGGCTCCAGGCGTCGTTGGGGTCGAAGTTGAGGTTCACCGTCGGGCGCAGATTGGTGCGGCCCAGGCCGGCGCCGGCGTACCAGCGCGTACCCGTCTCGACACTGACGCTGCCGTTCCAGGCGCCCCCGGTGGCAACCTGCGCCGAAGGCAATACCCGCAAGGCGCCCAGGCTGAAGCTGCGGTCCCAACCCAGCCGGTCTTGCGTGAGCTGTTCGGCCGAGGCAGCGTAGTGCCCGTACCAGACATTGCCCAAGTCCGAGCTGTGGCGCAGGTTGACGTCGGTCGAGAAGCTGGAGGGCTGGCCTTCGGCGCTGGATTGGAAGCGTCCCAGGGTCAGCTTGAAGGGCGAAGGCGCATCCTGTGCCAGCGCAGGCGCCGGCCCCAGGACCAGCAGCAGGAACAGTCGGACGCTGAAGTGAAGTCGCAAAAAAGGCTTCCTAGAATGGCCGCATGAAGTTTGCCATCATGCTCGGTCTTTTTTGCGTGCTGCCGGCCTGGGCGGCGCGCCCGTTCGTGACCGACGATGCCCGTCTGACAACGGCCGGCAGCTGTCAGGTCGAGAGTTGGACGCGCTCGTACGAGCACCGTCAGGAGGTCTGGGCCCTGCCGGCCTGCAACCCGGGCGGAAATCTGGAGATCACGGCTGGCGCCGGACGTGCGCGTGAGGACGGTGCGCCGGCCAGCACGGACTATGTGCTGCAGCTCAAGACCTTGTTCAAGCCGCTGGAAAGCGATGGCTGGGGCTGGGGTCTGGCCCTGGGGCGCATGCAGCATCCTGGCAGCGAGCCGGGGCCCAACCAGTTCGGCAACACCTATGCCTACCTGCCGTTCTCTGCCGCCTTCGGTCGTGACCGCTATATCGTGCATGCCAATCTGGGCTGGCTGCGTGACCGCGCCAGTCGCCAGGACCGCGCCACCTGGGGCCTGGGTCTGGAGTACTACCCGGCGCCGCGCGTGGCCCTGATTGCTGAATCCTTTGGCGACGACCAGGCCCAGCCCTACTGGCAGACCGGCCTGCGCTACAGCATCGTGCCCGAGCTGCTGCAGGTGGACACGACCGTCGGCGCGCAGCATGATGGGAGGCGGGGCGGTCGCTGGTTGTCCTTGGGCCTGCGCTGGACCCCGGCACGTCTCTTTTCCCGGCCCTGATACTGGAGGAGTCCGACATGACACACAAGGCCCTGGTCCTGTATGCGCTGCTGCTGAGTCCGATGTTCGCACTCGCGCAGTCGGCGCCTGCCCTCAAGTCCGGCGAGCAGGTCTACCGCGAGACCTGCATGGTCTGCCACGGGCCGGGCCTGGCCGGTGCGCCGCGCGTGGGTGACCGGCGGACCTGGGGCAAGCTCGGCGCCGAGGGGCAGGCCGTGGTGACGGCGCACGGCTGGGTCGGCGTGCGTGCGATGCCGCCCAAGGGCGGGCGCAACGATCTCAGCCTGGAGGAGTTTGCGCGTGCCGTGGCCTGGATGGCGCGCGAGTCCGGTGGCACCTGGCAGGACCCGGATGCGCGCTTGCTGGAGCGCATCCGCGTCGAGGAAGGCAAACGCATCGAGCAGCTGCGCAAGGCAGGCAAGGGGTGAGCAGCGTGCGTTGGCGGCGCTGGCTGTTGATCGCGGGCTCGCTGCTACTGTTGTTGCTGGCCGCAGCCGTGCTTGCGCTGCAGCGCTGGATCTCGACGGACGAGTTCCGTCATCGTGTCGAGCGCGAGGCCACGGCGGCGCTCGGCGTGCCGTTGCGCCTGGAGCGTGTGGGGCTGGCCTTCTGGCCGCTGCCGGCGGTGGTGCTTGAAGGTGTGCAGGTGCGCACGCGTCAGCCGCTCAAGGCCGAGCGCATCGAGCTGCGACCAGCCTGGGGGTCCCTCATGTTCGGTCGGATGGGGCTGTCCACGCTGGTGGTGCGCCAGGCCATGCTCTCGCAACAGGGCATCGATGCCCTGCTGCTGTCGCTGCAGCGCGTGCGCCAGCGCGAGCAGGCGCAGCCGGACGGCGACGGTTTGCACCTGCTGCCCCGGCGCACCGTGCTGGAGGAACTGAGCTGGGTCGACAGCAAGGGGCAGGCGGTGGTGATCACGGCCGAGGCCCGGCTGGACAGCCTGGCGCTGCCGGAGCAGGTGGATGTGCTGGTCGTGCAGGGCAGGCTGCAGGGTACGCAGCTGGTCCTGCGTCGTGGCACGGGGCTGGACTGGGATCTGCTGCTGCAGGTGGCGGGGGGCACGGTGCGGGGCCGGATCGAGTTGCAGCCCGCAGCCCAGCCCGGCGGGGAGTTTGCGCTGCGTGGCCAGCTGCAGACCCGTGAAGTCGAGGTGTCCCGGCTCACCGCGCCGGCGCCGACGGAGGCGGCGCGGGCAGCCCAGCTGCTGAGCGGTCGGCTGGAGGCCGGCACCACGCTGAGCGCGCGTGCGCGTCAGCCCTCGGCCCTGCTCGATGCCCTGCAGACCGAGTCGAAGTTCACGGTGCGCCAGGGCGTGCTCAACGGCATCGACCTGATCAAGGCCGTGCAGACGGCCGGTGTGAGCCGCGGCGGCAAGACCTCGCTGGACGCGCTCTCGGGCCAGGTGCGCACACGTGGCAAGGCGGTGGAGCTGCAGAACCTCGCCGCGAGTTCGGGTGCGCTCAGCGCCACGGGCCAGGTCAGCATCTCGCCAGCCCGTGAGCTCGCCGGGCGCGTCTCGGTGGAACTCGGCGGTGCGGTGGGCGTGCCCCTGGCCGTGGGCGGCACCCTGGATCAGCCCGAGGTCAATCTCACCACCGGCGCGCGCATCGGCGCCGCGCTGGGCACCCTGCTCATGCCCGGTGTGGGCACGGGCGCCGGCGCTTCGGTGGGTGGCAAGCTCGGCGAGCTCTTCAGCAGGCCGCCGGCGCGCGAGGCAAAGCCTGACGCTTCCCAGTCTCCCTAGGTCCGGTACGAAGGGTCCAGCTTGTCGAGCTTGCGCAGCAGCGCCGGCCAGGCCAGGTTGGAACCCTGGCCCACGGTGACTTTCTTCATCGCGCCGGCGACGCCCTTCAGGATGTCGGGGTTCACCTGGATCAGCTCGCCGCCGGCCTGCGCGTCGATCTGGATGCGGCAGGTGTTCTCGAAGATGTACATGTTGAGGAAGGCGTCGGGCACGGTGCGGCCCACGGTCAGCAGGCCGTGGTTGCGCAGCATCAGATAGTTGGCCGTGCCCAGATCGGCCTGCAGGCGCGGCTTCTCATCATCGCGCAGGGCCACGCCCTCGTAGTCGTGGTAGGCCAGCGAGCCCAGCACGAAGGTGGACTGCTGGCTGATGGGCAGCACGCCGCATTTCTGCGCGCTCACCGCCACGCCCGCGCGTGAATGCGTGTGCAGTACGCAGCCGGCGTCCTCGCGCACGGCGTGGATGGCGCTGTGGATCACGAAGCCCGCGGGGTTGACGGGGAAGGGCGAGTCGACCAGCTTGTTGCAGTCCTGGTCGACCTTGACCAGGCTGGAGGCCGTGATCTCGTCGAACATCAGGCCGTAGGGATTGATCAGGAAGTGGTGCTCGGGCCCGGGCAGGCGTGCGCTGATGTGGGTGAAGACCAGGTCGCTCCAGCCGTAGTGGGCCACGAGGCGGTAGGCGGCGGCGAGCTCGCAGCGCAGCTGCCATTCCTCGGCGCTGACGACTTCTTTCATGGAAGGGATGTGCATGGCGTGTCTCCTGGTCGAGAGGCCGACTGTCCAACGGGCAGGTGGCCCGGTCAATCCCCGGCGGTCACGCCGGCGACGTGGCGCGGAATTCGCTGGGGCTCATGCCGGTGTGCTCACGGAACACGCGGCTGAAGTGCGAGAGGTTGTTGAAGCCCCACGACAGGGCGATGTCGGTGATGGGGCGGGTCTGTGCCATCGGGTGCTGCAGCTCGCGGATGCAGGCTTCGATGCGCAACGCCTGGATGTAGCTGGCCAGGGTCTGGGACTCGTCGCTGAAGGCGTTGTAGAGGTGGCGCTTGCTGCAGTTGAGCGCGACGGCGATGCGATCCACCGTGAGCGCGGGGTCGCGCAGGTGCAGGGCGACGTAGCCGCGGATGCGGTCCTTGAGCGCTTCCTTTTGCGTGAGCTGCGTCTCCTGGCCCGAAAGTTCGATCAGCGACAGGCGCACCAGCTGGGCGATCAGCTCGCCCGCGCCGCGCGCAGCGTCCGCACTCATGTGCGGCAGTTCCTGGAAGGTGCTGCGCATGGTGGACAGGGCCACGCGCGCAATGCCGCTGGCGCCGCCGACGGTGCGGGCCGTCAGGTTCTCCAGCCGCAGCCCGCGCTCGAGCATCTGCGCCTTGGGCAGCATGACGATCAGGTGCTCCACGCGGTCCGGGTTGGCCACCGAGTAGCTGCCCGTGGTGTCGTAGAGGGTCCAGGCACCGGGCGTGACCCAGGCCTGGCGGCCCATCTGCTCCACACCGGCGCGGCCCACGTTGGGCGCGACGATCTTGAGGTAGCCCTCCTCGCTGGCGCGCACCATGTCCTCGGTGCGCGTCACATGATGGCGGTTGGCTGCGAGCCGGGTCAGGATGATGTCGCCGGCCCGCATGCTCGCCATGTGGCCGTCGAAGGTGGTGTCACCGTAGAGATCGCACTCCAGGCCGCCGAACTGCTTCCAGACCCAGTCACGCCAGACCGGCGCGCGTTCGGCCGGGGCGTAGTCGTCGGTGCTGACGGCGGTGACGTGCGTCATGGGGCGCCCCAACGAAGGTGTGTGGATACGGTGGCGGGCATGGAGACCCGATTATCCGGGATCGGCCCGCTGGGACAAACCCGCGCCCCCGGGTTAACCCTAGTGCCCATGCGTGATCGGTCAACTACTTTGTGCACGTTCAGCAAAGCCCCCACGCGGGGGCGACCCTAGCATTGCTGGGCTTCATTACCGAGCAAACACTTCCATTGGAGACACCATGGTTCAACAAACGAAACGTACCCTGCTCAAAGGCACGGCTGCTGCCGTCGGCGCTGCCACCTTTGCTCCGCACCTGCTGGCCAACCAGGCCCCGGTGCGCATCGGCTATGCCATCGCCCGCACCGGCCCCTGGACCGGTGGCGCGCAGGTGAGCCAGGAGCCCAACTACCTGCTCTGGGCCGAGCAGCAGAACGCGGCCGGTGGTCTGGACGTCAAGGGCGTCAAGCGCCCGATCGAGCTGATCAGCTCCGACGACCGCAGCGACATCGAGACCTGCGTGCGCTCCTACGAAAAGCTCATGGGTTCGGACAAGGTCGACCTGGTGCTGCCGCCCTGGGGCTCCAACGCCAACTTCGCGGTGGCACCGCTGGCCAACCGCTACCAGTATCCCTTCCTCGCTCCCACGGCCCTGTCGCGGCGCCTGGCAGAGATGAAGCTGCCCTATTTCTTCCTGCTGCTGCAGCAGCCCAAGCCCATGTGCGAGGCCCTGGTCGACATGCTCAAGGCCAATGGCTGCAAGACCGTGGCCGTGATCTATGTGGACGACCTCTTCGGCCTGGAGAACTATGCCGCCCTCAAGGTGGCCCTGTCCGGCACGGGCATCCAGATGGTGGAAGACAAGAGCTACCCGGGTGGTGTCAAGGACCTCTCGCCCGTGCTGCGCTCCATCAAGGACAAGAACCCCGACGCCTTCATCGGCTTCACCTACCCGCCGGACACCATCCTGGCCAGCCGCCAGGCCAAGGAAATCGGCTTTAACCCCAAGTTCTTCTACGCTTCGGTGGGCACGGCCTTCCAGCTCTACCGCAACGTCATGACGCCTGCCGGCGCCGAAGGCGTGCTGGGCATGGGTTCCTGGAACGGCAAGTCCAGCCCCGCCGCCAAGGCCTACTTCGATGCGCACACCAAGAAATTTGGCGGCAAGGAGCCCGATCGCTGGGCCAGCGGCGCCTGCTGGGCCGGCCTGGAAATCCTGACCAACGCCGTCAAGGCGCAAGGTCTGGACCGCAAGGCCATCCGCGACTACGTGGCCAACACGACCCACAAGACCATTCTGGGCGACATCAAGTTCTCCGGCAGCGAGAACGTGGGCACGCCGGGCACGGTGGGCCAGTGGCAGAACGGTGAGTTCGAAGTGGTGTGGCCGCCCAAGCTGGCGACCGCCAAGCTGAACGCGAACAAGCCGGCGTGGAAGTAAACCCCTGACGGGTCACCCGGCCCGTCGTTCGTCCCTCTTTTCCGCCCGCCTCTGCATCCCGGGGGCGGGCGGAACGCTCTCAATATGTCACTCACTGCCTGGCTCGAACTGATAGCGTCCGGTCTGATCACCGGCGGCATCTATGCGCTGGTTGCCCTGGGGTTGAACCTCCAGTACGGCCTGATGCGCATCCTCAACATCGCCCACGGCGAGTTCCTCATGGTCGGGGCCTACCTGACCTGGCTGGTCCAGACGCAGTTCGGCTTCTCGCCCCTGCTCATGGTGCCCGTCGCCTTCCTCGTGCTGATGCTGCTCGGCGTCATCGTGCACTTCCTCTGCTTCCGCCGCCTCACGGCCACCTCGCCCAACCTCGACGTCTTCGAGGCGCGTGGCCTCATGGTCGCCTTCGGCCTGATGTTCCTGGTGCAGAACTTCGTGTCCTGGATGTGGGGCGGTGACCTGCGCGGCTACGACTACCTGACCGAACCCGTGAAGTTCGGCGAGGTGCAGTTCGCCGCCAACAAGCTGCTGGTCTTCTTCCTGGCCCTGGTGTTCGCGGGCGCGCTCATCGTGCTGATGCGCCAGACCCTGCTGGGCAAGGGCGTGCGCGCGCTCATGCAGTCGTCCATCGGCGCGCAGCTCATGGGCATCGACACCAAGCGCCTGCACCCGCTGATGTTCGGCATCGGCCTGGGTCTCTCGGGCATTGCCGGCGCGCTCTTGTCCATGGCCTACACCATCACCCCTTATATGGGCCAGCCCTACACCGTGACGGCGCTGATCGTCATCACGCTCGGCGGCTTCGGCAGCATGGGGGGGGCGCTGATCGGCGGCCTCTTCCTCGGCGTGATCGAGGCCCTGGGCATGCATTTCACCAATCCCTCGCTCAAGGCCCTGCTGTCCTACGCGGTGTTCATCGCCGTGCTGCTGCTGCGCCCCGAAGGCCTGTTCACCCGCAAGAGCCGTAAAGCATGAACTCCCGTCAATTCCTCATCCGCGACGTGCTCGTGCTGCTGGCCTTCACGGGCTGGGCCCTGGCCCTGCCTTTCTACACCAGCGAGTTCGTCACCTCCATGGCGCTGACCTGCCTGATGTACGTGGCCCTGTCCTCGAGCTGGGGCCTGTTCTGCGGCAGCACGCGTTATCTTTCGCTCGCCACCTCGGCCTTCTTCGGCATCGGCGCCTACACCACGGCCATCCTGCTGGGGCAGTTCGGCTGGGTCGAGACCATCCTGATCGGCGCGGGCATTGCCGTGGTCGTGGCGGTGCTCATGGGCGCGGCCGTGCTGCACCTGCGTGGCACCTACTTCGCCGTGCTGACCTTCGGCATGACCGAGCTCATCCTGCACGCCGTGACCTACTTCGAGAAGTCGGTCACCGGCACCGTGGGGCGGGTGCTCACCGTCGTGCCCGAGCGCGACACCATCTACCTCACGGTGCTGGCCCTGGCCGTGCTCTCGGTGGCGGTGTCGATCTGGGTGCGGCGCACGCGCTTCGGCCTGGCCCTCATGGGCATCGGTGCCGACGAGCAACGCGCTCAGACCCTGGGCGTCAACACGCGCCTGATCAAGATCGCGGGCTTCGCGCTCACCGCCGCCTTTGCTGGCGCCGTGGGTGCGGCCATGGCGGTGCGCTGGACTTACATCGACCCGCACACGGTCTTCAACCCCTTCATCGGTTTCCAGACCGTGCTGATCACGCTCATCGGGGGCGTGCTCACGCTCTGGGGCCCGCTGATCGCGGCCATCATCTTCAGCGTGCTGGCCGAGTCGCTGCGCCTGCAGTTCCCCCAGATCTACCTGATGTCGCTGGGCCTGCTGCTCATCCTCTGCGTGCTCTACCTGCCGGGCGGCCTGGCCTCGCTGCGCTGGGCCACCTTCAAGAGCTGGTGGAACGACACGCGCGACTGGGCCAAGGATCTGAAGCGCGAACTCAGTGGCGAGAAGGAACGTGAGAAGCAGCGCGCCAAGCGCCGCGAGAAGGAGAGCTACTTTGTCTGAGCGTCAGAACTACCTGCTGGAAGCCCACGAGGTCACGGTGCGCTTTGGCGGCCTGACCGCCGTGGATGCGGTCAGCGCCAACTTTGCCCCGGGCGAGCTGGTGGGCATCATCGGCCCCAACGGCGCTGGCAAGACCACCTTTTTCAACGCCATCTCGGGCGTGCAGGTGCCGACCTCGGGTCGTCTGGTCTGCCAGGGCAGCAACCTGACGGGCCGTGGCCCCCACCGCTTCGCCGCCCACGGCGTGGCGCGCACCTTCCAGACCCCGCGTGTCTTCGCGGACATGCCGGTGATTGCCAACATCGAGTTCGGCCTCAAGTTCGCGGGCAAGCGCCGACGCGAATACATCTTCTGGGGCGAGGAGAAGGATGTGCCCTGGGCGCTGCGAGATGCGCGCAGCATCCTGCAGCTCATCGGTCTCGGGCCCCAGGCCGAACTGCCGGCCGCCGCCATCACGCCCTCGCAGCAGCGCCTGCTGGAGATCGGCATGGCCCTGGCCACCCGTCCCAAGCTGCTGCTGCTCGACGAGGTGGCCGCTGGCCTGACCGAAGCCGAGATCGAGGAGATGGCGCGCCTGATCGGCCGCCTGCGCGACGAGCTGGACCTGACCGTGATCTGGATCGAACACGCGGTGACCACCTTGTTGCGCCATGTGGAGCGCGTCATCGTGCTGCACCAGGGCCGCAAGATCGCCGACGACACGCCGCACAACGTGGTGCGCAATCCCGAGGTGATCGAAGCCTATCTGGGCGACGAGATGGCCGAGCCCGAAGCAGAGGAGGTGGCCGCATGATGTGGTACCGCGACACCCCCTTTGTGCTGGGGGACCAGAAACGTGCGCACCTGCAGGTGCGCGGCCTGAGTGCCGGCTATGGCGCCTTCCTCGTGCTGCGCGACCTGCGCTTCGAGGTCAAGCCCGGCCTGACTGTGATCCTCGGCCCCAATGGCGCCGGTAAGACCACGCTGCTCAAGTCGCTCATGGGCCTGATCCCGCGTCAGGGCCTGGTGCTGCTCGACGGCGAGGACCTGCCCGAGAAGACGCACGAGATCGTGCGTGGCGGCATGACCCTGGTGGCCGAAGGCCGCCAGCTCTTTCCGCAGATGAGCGTGCTGGAGAACCTGGAGCTCGGTGGCTGGCTCGTGAGCAAGGCCGAGCGCGCGCGCCGCATGGAGCAGGTCCTGGCCGACTTCCCCAAGCTGCGCGAGCGCATCCACCAGCTGGCCGGCACCATGAGCGGTGGCGAGCAGCAGATGGTGGCCGTGGCACGCGCCATGATGAGTGCGCCGCGCCTGCTCATGCTCGACGAACCCTCGCTGGGCCTGGCCCCGCGCATGGTCGACGAGCTGCTGGGCATGGCCCGCCGCATCGCCGACCAGGGCACCACCGTGCTCATGGTGGAGCAGAACGTGAAGAAGGCGCTGGCCGTGGCCGACCGCGGCTATGTGCTGGAGCGCGGCACCCTGGTGGCCAGCGGCCCGGCCCGCCTGCTCGAGCGTTCCAACGTCGTGCGTGAAGCCTATCTGGGCGCGGACGCCGCCGACAAGACCAGCGCGGCCGACGCCGTCGAGCGCCGCCGCAAGACCACCCCTGTTTAACGAATCGAACCGTCAAGGAGAAAACCATGTCCGATATGTCCATGCTCATCAACGGCCTCAAGGTCACGGCCGAGCGCGGTGCGACCTTCGAGCGCCGCAACCCGCTCGACGGCACCGTGGCCACGCGCGCCCCGGCCGCCTCGCCGGCCGACGCTGTGATGGCGGTCGAAGCCGCCGCCGAAGCCTTCAAGACCTGGAGCCAGACCGGCCCCACCGAGCGCCGCATGCTGCTGCTGAAAGCGGCCGACGCGCTCGAAGCCAAGACGCCCAAGTTCATCGAGGCCGTGGGCGCCGAGACCGGCGGCACTGCCATGTGGGCCGGCTTCAACTGCATGCTGGCTGCCGGCATGCTGCGCGAGGCTGCCGCGCTGACCACGCAGATCGCCGGCGAGGTGATTCCCTCCGATGTGCCGGGCTCGCTGGCCATGGGGGTGCGCCAGCCTGCCGGCGTGGTGCTGGGCATTGCACCCTGGAACGCGCCCATCATCCTGGCCACGCGCGCCATCGCCACGCCCCTGGCCTGCGGCAACACCGTGATCCTCAAGGGCTCGGAGAACTGCCCGCGCACCCACCAGCTCATCATCGAGGCGCTGCAGGACGCGGGCTTCCCGCCCGGCGTGGTGAACTACATCACCAATGCCCCGGCGGACGCCGGTGCCGTGGTGGAAGCCATGGTGGCGCATCCGGCCGTGCGCCGCGTGAACTTCACGGGCTCGACCAAGGTGGGCAAGATCATCGCCATGACCTGTGCCAAGTACCTCAAGCCCGTGGTGCTGGAGCTCGGCGGCAAGGCGCCGCTGGTGGTGCTCGATGACGCCGACCTGGACGACGCCGTCAACGGCGCGGCCTTCGGCGCTTTCGCCAACAGCGGCCAGATCTGCATGAGCACCGAGCGCATCATCGTGGACCAGAAGATCGCCGACGCCTTCGTCAAGAAGTTCGCCGACAAGGCCAAGAACCTGCCCCTGGGCGACCCGCGCAAGCCCGAGCCGGTGGTGCTGGGCTCGGTCATCGGCATGAGCACGGTGGAACATTGCAATGCGCTGATCGACGATGCGCTGGCCAAGGGTGCCAAGCTGGTCTGCGGCGAGAAGGCCACCACGACGCTGATGCCCGCCACCATCCTCGACCACGTCACGCCCGCGATGAAGATCTACCACGAGGAGACCTTCGGCCCGGTCAAGTGCATCGTCCGTGTCAACGGGGTGGAAGAGGCCGTGGCCTGCGCCAACGACAACGCCTACGGCCTGTCGGCGGCGGTCTTTGGCAGCGACATCGCCCGCGCCATGAACGTCGCGCGTCGCATCGATTCCGGCATCTGCCACGTCAACGGCCCCACGGTGCACGACGAAGCCCAGATGCCCTTCGGCGGCGTCAAGGGCTCGGGCATCGGGCGCTTCGGTGGCAAGGCCGGCATCGCCGAGTTCACCGAGCTGCGCTGGATCACCGTGCAGACGACCCCGCGCCATTACCCCTTCTAAGCCAGGCCGCCCGGCACCGTGGGTGCCGGGGTCTGGCGGGCATCGTAAACCCGGGCGGCATTCTTGCCGCCTTTTTTTGCAGCGTACATGGCCTGGTCGGCGTGCGTCATCAAGGCCTGGGCGTCGGTGCCGTGCTCCGGGTAGAAGGCGATGCCGATGCAGGCCGAGACGCTGACGCTGACAGCCTGGCTCAGCGTCACGGGACGGCGCACCTCGGAGATGATCTTGTCGGCCAGGGTCAGCGCGTGCCGGCTGTCCTTCATGTCCGGCAGCAGCACGACGAACTCGTCGCCACCCAGGCGCGCCAGTGTGTCCGAAGCGCGGATGCAGGCGTGGATGCGGCGCGCCATGGTACGCAGCACCACATCGCCGGCCTCGTGGCCGTGGGCATCGTTCACATCCTTGAAGCCGTCCAGGTCCAGATAGAGCAGGGCGAGCTGGCCGCTGTCGCGCCGCGCTGCCAGCAGCGCGCGCTCCAGCCGGTCGGCCAGCAGCACGCGGTTGGGCAGGCCCGTCAGTGCGTCATGCTGTGCGCCGTGGCGGAACATCTCTTCCTGCTGCTTGCGCTCGGTGATGTCCTGGTGGGTGCCGTACATCATCAGCGGTTGGCCATCGTCAGTCCAGCTCGTGACCTTGCCGCGGTCCAGCACCCAGACCCAGTGGCCGAGCTTGTGCCGCATGCGGACCTCGACCTCGTAGTGCGGGACGGTGCGGTTGAAGTGCGCCTGCAGCTGCTGGGCCGAGCGTTGCAGGTCTTCGGGGTGCGCGAGCTTCATCCAGGTCCCGATCGAGACGGGTTCCAGTTCCTGCAGGGTGTAGCCCGCGATCTGCGCCCATTCCTCATTGAAGATCGTGGCGCCACTCTGCACATTCCATTCCCAGGTGCCCACCCGCGTGCCCTCGGTGATGGCGCTCAGGCGCGCGCGTTCCCGCAGCAGCTCCTCGTTCATCCGGCGGGCCAGACGCAGCGCGCGCTCGCGGCCTGTGACCAGGGCCCAGACCAGGGCGCCGAGGATGAGGCTCAGCGCGGCCGTGCCCAGGCCCATGGCCGCGGGCAGAGCGCTCTCGATGCGTGTGAGCAGGCTCTCATTCGCCCGTATGCGCAAAGTCCAGGTCTGGCCCATCATGGACAGGCGTTGCACGGATTCGTAAGTTGTGGGTGCGGTGACCTGGGTATCGCCTCCATGCATCAGGGCCTCGTGGCTAAGGGCTTCGCCATCGTAGATGTCAATGGTCAGATCATGCGCCTGTTCGCCCAGCACACCGCGCATGAAGTCGTTCATGCGAAAGGGCGCATAGACCCAGCCCAGCAACTGCTCGCGCCGCTGTTCGGGCGTGCGATGGGCGGTCTCTTGGCGGAACACGGCCTTGTAGATCAGAAAGCCGGCCTGCTCGTCAGCCCCCGTCTCCTGCTGCAGCCGGACCTTGCCGGACAGCGCCATGTGGCCTGTGTCTACCGCGCGGTCCATCGCCTGCCGGCGCACCGGTTCGGAATACATGTCGTAGCCGAAGGCGCGCAGGTTGCGCCCGTAGAACGGTTCAATGTAGACGATGGAGGTGTAGAGCGGGCGGTCGCCGGCGGGCTTGAGTTCATACAAGGGGAATCCCTCGCGTCGCAGCTCGGCCGTGTGCTCGGCCAGGCGTTCCGGTGCAACGACCTGGGCAAAGGCCACCGCTTGAATGCCGGGGTAGTGCTCGGACAGGTTCTGGTGTTCGACAAAGGTGCGGAATTCCGCGCGACTGACACTCCGCCGGGTTTCGAACAGTCCGCTGACGCCGCGCAGCACCTGCTGGTAGGCCCGCATCCGGTTGTCGATCAGGGACGCCGCTTCCCTTGCCCGGAATTCGAAGTAAGCGCGTTGCCGCTTTTCGAGGGATTGCAGGGTGACGCTGTAGATGAGCAGACTCAGCACCAGGCCGAGCAGTACCACCACATGCGGCAGCCGCTGCAGGGGCAGCTTTTCCCACAGGATGGGTTCACCAACGACGGGGGCCTCTGGGGCCAAATTCATGTCTGTTCCGGAAATGCAGTCTTCCGGTTCATTGTCCGCGCGGCGCTGGCTTTCAGGAATGACGCGCCGGCGTGGGCTGTGACATTTCTTCCAGATTCTTGAGGAAGGTCAAGGCTGCTTCCGTGCTGGCGCCACACATCTCGACCGAGGGGCGCAGGCTGCTGCAGACGGCGGGCCGTTCGGGCCGCCCGAAGATCAGGCAGCGGCCCGCCGCGTCCAGCTGGACGCACCGTACCCCCGCCGGCTTGCCCAGGGGCATGCCGGGGATGGGGCTGGAGATCGAGGGGGCGATGCAGCAGGCGGCGCATCCGGGGCGGCAGTCCATTGTTCGGCGCTACTAAAATGATAGCTTGGTCGGCATGTGCCATGAGGCATAGCGGTGCGACCAAGGCCTGCATTGTCGCCAAAATTTTCAGCAAGGGGTAGAATGCGGGTCTTTCGGCGCCCCGCTGGGGGCTGGCCGCCGGCGCAGGACGCGCTCACTTTCCCGGATTTTTCATGCTCTACCCTCAGGAATTCGATGTCATCGTCGTCGGCGGCGGTCATGCCGGCACGGAAGCCGCGCTGGCCGCTGCGCGCATGGGCGCCAGGACGCTACTGCTGACGCACAACATCGAGACCCTGGGCCAGATGAGCTGCAACCCCTCGATCGGGGGCATAGGCAAGGGCCACCTGGTCAAAGAGGTGGACGCGCTCGGCGGCGCCATGGCCATCGCCACCGACGAGGGTGGCATCCAGTTCCGCATCCTCAACAGCTCCAAGGGCCCGGCCGTGCGCGCCACCCGCGCCCAGGCCGACCGCATACTTTATAAGGCGGCCATCCGCCGTCGGCTGGAAAACCAGCCCAATCTCTGGCTCTTCCAGCAGGCCGTGGACGACCTGATGGTGGCGGGTGACGGCGATGGAGCGAGGGTGGTCGGTGCCGTTACCCAGGTCGGCATCCGTTTCCGCAGCCGTACCGTGGTGCTGACGGCTGGCACCTTCCTGGACGGCAAGATCCACGTCGGCCTCAACAATTACGCGGCCGGCCGCGCCGGTGATCCGCCGGCGGTCAGCCTTTCGGGCCGGCTCAAGGAGCTCAAGCTGCCGCAAGGGCGGCTCAAGACCGGCACGCCGCCGCGCATCGACGGCCGCAGCATCGACTTTTCCCAGTGCACCGAGCAGCCGGGCGACGGCATGCCCGGTGGCGTGAACGAAGGGGCGGTGCCCGTGTTCAGCTTCATGGGCAATGCCGCCATGCACCCGCAGCAGATGCCCTGCTGGATCACCCACACCAACGAGCGCACGCACGAGATCATCCGCTCCGGCTTCGACCGCAGCCCCATGTTCACGGGCAAGATCGAAGGCGTGGGTCCGCGTTACTGCCCCAGCGTGGAAGACAAGATCAACCGCTTCGCTGACAAGGACAGCCACCAGATCTTCCTGGAACCCGAGGGCCTGACGACGAACGAGTACTACCCCAACGGCATCTCTACCAGCCTGCCCTTTGATATTCAGTACGAGCTGGTCCGGAGCATGAAGGGGCTGGAGAACGCGCACATCCTGCGCCCGGGTTACGCCATCGAGTACGACTACTTCGACCCGCGTTCCCTCAAGGGCAGCTTCGAGACCAAGCAGATCAATGGCCTGTTCTTCGCCGGTCAGATCAACGGCACCACGGGTTATGAAGAGGCGGCGGCCCAGGGCCTGTTTGCCGGGATCAATGCCGCACTCCAGTGCCGGGGCGAGGGTCCGTGGCAGCCACGCCGCGACGAAGCCTATCTGGGCGTGCTGGTCGACGACCTCACCACCCAGGGCGTGACCGAGCCCTACCGCATGTTCACCAGCCGGGCCGAGTTCCGCCTGCAGCTGCGCGAGGACAACGCCGACCTGCGCCTGACCGAAACCGGCCGCCGGCTGGGCCTGGTGGACGACGCCCGCTGGGATGCCTTCTGCCGCAAGCGCGACGCTGTTTCACGTGAAACCGAGCGCCTCAAGGCCACCTGGGTCAACCCCCGCATCCTGTCCGCGGCCGAGGCCGAGCGAGTGCTGGGCACGACCATCGAGCGCGAGTACCACCTCTTCGACCTGCTGCGCCGCCCCGATGTGAGCTACGCCGGGCTGATGTCCCTGGACGGTGGCAAGTACGCCAGCGCCGATGTTTCACGTGAAACCCTGGGTGAGCTGGCGGAGGCGGTGGTCGAGCAGATCGAGATCGGGGCCAAGTATTCGGGCTACATCGACCGCCAGAAGGATGAGGTCGAGCGCGCCGCCCACTACGAAAACCTCAAACTCCCGGCCGACCTGGACTACATGGCGGTCACGGCCCTGTCCATCGAGGCCCGGCAGAAGCTGCAGAAACACCGCCCCGAAACCCTGGGCCAGGCTTCCCGCATCTCCGGCATCACCCCGGCCAGCATCTCCCTGCTGCTGATCCACCTGAAAAAAGGCGGCTTCCGCGGCTTCGCCAAGGTCGAAGAGACCGAGGCGGCATGAGCGACGCCGGGCTGCCCCAAGTCGCTCGCACCGCAGCGCATCAGAGCGCAGCTTTCCCATGACCGCAGATCTCCAAACAACCCTGAAGTCCGGGGTGGCCGAACTCGGCCTGGACCTGTCCGACACCCAGATCGGCCAGTTGCTGGACTATCTGGCCCTGATCCAGAAATGGAACAAGGTCTACAACCTCACGGCCGTGCGGGACCCGGCCGAGATGCTGACCCACCATCTGCTCGACAGCCTGGCCGTCGTCCGGCCGCTGCGGCAACAACTTTCTGGCCGCCAGCCGGCGGACGGGCAGGGCTTCCGCCTGCTGGACGTCGGCTCCGGCGCAGGTCTGCCCGGCGTGGTCATCGCCATCTGTTGCCCGGAGATCGCCGTGAGCTGCGTGGACACCGTAGCCAAGAAAGCCACCTTCATCCAGCAGGCGGCCCTGACTCTGAAGCTGTCCAACCTCAAGGGCCTGCACGCCCGGGTCGAAAACCTGGACGATCACTACGACGTGGTCAGTTCCCGCGCCTTCGCCTCCCTGGCCGACTTCACCAACTGGTCGCGCGAGGCCCTGGCCCCGGCAGGGCTCTGGATGGCCATGAAGGGCAAGCACCCGGCCGACGAACTGGCTCAGCTGCCCACCGGGGTGGGGGTGTTTCACGTGGAACAGCTGTCCGTCCCGGGGCTGGGGGCCGAGCGCTGCATCGTCTGGCTCCAGCCCCAAACCCCAACCTGAACCTGGTCGAGCGGCCGGTCCGGGGTTGAAAAGCCGCCCAGGCGTTCCACGTGAAACATCTGGAGAGCCTTGAACCGGTTCTTGCGGGTCATCCCGGCCCTGAACCGCTGACAAGCTAACGTACACTGCGGGCTTCCGCTTCTCGAAATCTCCCCATGTTTGGCGTTGCCGATTACGGTGCCTTCGTCGTCACCATCATCATTTTTTTGCTGATCCCGGGCCCCGGCAATCTGGCGCTGATCACCTCCACCGGCAAGGGCGGGGTGCGCGGCGGGCTGGCCGCCACCCTGGGCGTGATCCTCGGTGACCAGGTCCTGATGTGGGCTGCCGTGGCCGGTGTGGCGGCGCTGCTGATCGCCTACCCGACGGCCTTCAATCTGCTGCAATGGGGTGGGGCGGCCTACCTGGCCTGGCTCGGTGTGCAGATGCTGCTGGCCAAACCCGGTCAGGCACCCGTGCTCAACATCAAGGCCGGCCACTACCTGAAGCAGGCCATGGTTATCACCCTGCTCAACCCCAAGGCCATCATGTTCTACCTGGCCTTCTTCCCGCTCTTCGTGGACCCGGCCACGCACCAGGGCCTGTGGACCTTCGGTTTCATGGCCGTGACCATTGCCTTCCTGACTTTTCTCTACGGCCTGGGCATGACCTTGCTCACCCACCACCTGGCCGGGCACCTGCGCGCCAACCCGCTGGTCGGCCGCGTGCTGGAGAAACTCGCCGGCCTCTGCCTCATCGGCTTCGGCTTGCGTCTTGCTTTCACCCGCTGATCTCACAAACACACAAGGGACGACCTGATGGCGAAGATTTTCTGCGTGGCCAACCAGAAGGGTGGCGTGGGCAAGACCACGACGACCGTGAACCTTGCGGCGGGGCTGGCCAAGGTGGGGCAGCGCGTGCTGATGGTGGACCTCGATCCCCAGGGCAATGCCACCATGGGCTCGGGGGTGGACAAGCGCCAGCTCCCGTACACGCTCTACGACGTGCTGCTTGAATCGGCCACCATCGCCGAGGCGCGCGTCAAAAGCGAGAAGCTCATCGAAGGCGGTTGCAGCTACGACATCCTGGGCGCCAACCGCGAACTCGCGGGCGCCGAGGTGGAGCTGGTGGATGTGGAGCGTCGCGAGAAGCGCCTCAAGGAAGCGCTGGCCAAGGTCGACGCCGAGTACGACTTCGTGCTGATCGACTGCCCGCCCAGTCTTTCGATGCTCACGCTCAATGGCCTGTGCAGCGCGCATGGTGTCATCGTGCCCATGCAGTGCGAGTACTTCGCGCTCGAAGGCCTGACCGATCTGGTCAACACCATCAAGCAGGTGCACGCCAACCTCAACCCCGATCTGGAAATCATCGGCCTGCTGCGTGTGATGTTCGACCCGCGCGTCACCCTGCAGGCCCAGGTCAGCGACCAGCTCAAGGCCCACTTCGGCGACAAGGTGTTCGACGCCGTCATCCCGCGCAATGTGCGCCTGGCCGAGGCGCCGAGCTACGGCCTGCCCGGCGTGGTCTTCGACCCCGCTTCCAAGGGTGCGCAGGCCTTCATCGCCTTTGCCGAAGAGATGGTCCAGCGCATCCAGAAGATGAAGTGAGCCTGGTGATTGCTAGCAAAACTATAGCATGCAAGCGAGCAATGTCCTGATCCTCCCAGGCTGGCATGACTCCGGCGCCGGCCACTGGCAGAGCCGCTGGGAGGCCACGCACGGTTACGTGCGCGTGCAGCAGCACGACTGGGAACGCCCCCTGCGCGGCGACTGGCAGATCCAGCTGGAAGAAGCCGTGCTCGGCTGCACCGAACCGGCCGTGCTCGTCGCCCACAGCCTGGGCGTCATCCTCGTCGCGGCCTGGGCCGCGCACACGCGCAATGCGCACCGCGTCAAGGGCGCGCTGCTCGTCGCCCCCGGTGATGTGGCGCGTGACGAGGTGCGCTCCATCCTGCCGAGCTGGTGGCCCATCGAACGCGCGCGCCTGCCTTTTCCCAGCATCCTGGTCGCCAGTCGCAACGACCCGCGCTGCAGTTACGAGATGGCCGCGGGTCTGGCCACCGACTGGGGCGCCGAACTGGTGGACGCAGGCAAGGCCGGTCACATCAACGCTGAATCGAAACTGGGCGACTGGCCGGCGGGCCATGCACTGCTGCAGCGCCTCATGGCGCTGTGAACGAACATTGAAGTGAGAAAGTAAAGAACATGGTCACAAAGAAACCCAAGGGCCTAGGCCGCGGACTCGAAGCCCTGCTGGGCCCCAAGGTCGATGACACCCGCGCCGAAGTGGCCGCCATGAACGAGGCGCGCGAAGGCCAGGCCACGGGCAGCCTCAAGCTCGACGAGATGGTCGCCGGCATGTACCAGCCGCGCACGCGCATGGACGAGGGCGCGCTTTACGAGCTGGCCGAGTCCATCAAGGCCCAGGGCATCATGCAGCCGATCCTGGTGCGCAAGCTGACCGACGGCCCCAACGCCGGCAAGCACGAAATCATTGCTGGCGAGCGCCGCTTCCGCGCCGCCAGGCTGGCCGGCCTGGACAGCGTGCCCGTGCTCGTGCGCGACGTGCCCAACGAGGCCGCCGCCGCCATGGCGCTGATCGAGAACATCCAGCGCGAAGACCTCAACCCGCTGGAAGAAGCGCAGGGCCTGCAGCGCCTGATCCGCGAGTTCGGTCTCACGCATGAACAGGCCGCGCAAGCCGTGGGCCGCTCGCGCAGCGCCGCGTCCAACCTGCTGCGCCTCTTGAACCTGGCCGAGCCCGTGCAGGGCATGCTCATGGCCGGTGACATCGACATGGGCCACGCCCGTGCGCTGCTCGCGCTCGACCGCGCCACTCAGATCACCGCCGCCAACCAGATCACCGCGAAGAAGATGTCGGTACGCGAGGCCGAGAGCCTGGTCAAGAAGCTCGGCGCCGAGTTCAACCTCGCCCCGCAGAAACCCGGCAAGGAAAAATCGCGCGACATCAAGCGCGTGGAAGAAGAGCTGTCGGACCTGCTGACGGCCGAGGTCGAAGTGCGCGTGAAGAAACGCGTCAAGCGCCACGGCCGTGTCGAGGAGATGGGCGAACTCAGTATCCAGTTCGGCTCGCTCGACGAGCTCAACGGCCTGATCGACAAGCTGCGCCGCACCGGCGGCAACTAACAAAAGCTGAAAAAATCGCCAGCGGTCGATTGAAAGGACGAATCCTGTATGAATCTCCCAGATAAAAAGCAGTTGTCTTTACCGACTCTGGACAAGATCGAACTGGATCATGGGGTGAATTTCGAGTCCCATACTTATTGGGGCGTGCGTGATCCGCAGAGATTCAAGGAGCTAATGCAGGAGGCCATCACGCTGGTCACGACCACGCACTTCCTGGGGGATAACCTGTTCACGTGGCAGAGAAACAATTCCATGCTGGAAGACAAGCCGTTTCGTCGGGCGTGGGAGGAAAATCTTCTAAACTCATCGGACGAAGCGATCGTCTGGCGGCGCTACATACTTGCGTGTGCAGCCTATCATTGTCTGCATGTTCCAGGCGATTTTGTCGAGTGCGGGGTCTATGTGGGCACCGGCATCAAGACGGTCATGGACTATCTTGGTGGACCAGAATTTCCCAAAACATTCTGGGGATACGACACATATGACTACAACCCGGTCGAGGGTCATGCCTTCGCGGGGCAGCAGGAGGGCCTCTACGACGCGGTGTGCGAGCGCTTCAAAGAGTATTCGCAGGTGAGGCTAGTCAAAGGGTTTCTACCGCAATCATTTGAGAACAATATCCCGGACCAAGTGGCGTTTCTGCATATTGATCTGAACAACGTGGAAGGGGAAATCGCAGTCCTCGACACCTTGTTTGAGCGAGTCTCACCGGGTGGCATCGTCATTCTTGATGACTATGAATGGTCGGGCCCATACCGACCGCAAAAACAGCAAGAGGACCAGTGGTTCGACCAACGCCGGTATCGGATCTTCCCGTTACCCACGGGGCAGGGCGTGGTACTGAAGCGCTGACTGAACTGCTTGGGTGACCCAGCATACAAAGGCGACACCATGCGTCTGCTTGCTCGCCTGCCCTGGCCCCTGCCGGCCCTGCTGAGCTGGGGCCTCTGCTGGCTCGCGCTCTCGCTGCTGCTGCGCGTGGGCCTCACCGTCACCGACGCGCTTGCCGCGTCCACCCTGCTCGGTGTGCTGCTGAGCCTGCTGGGCCAGAGCTGGTGGCGGCGGCTGTTCATCGGCCTCGGCTACCCGCTCTCGCTGCTGCTCATGGGTGGCCTCGCCATCCCGCCCTGGGGCTGGCTGTTGCCGCTGGCCCTGCTGGCGCTGATCTACCCTCTCAATGCCTGGCGTGATGCACCGCTGTTTCCCACCCCGCCCGATGCGCTGCACGAGCTGCCCAGCGTCGCACCGCTGGAGCCGGGCGCACGCGTGCTCGACGCCGGTTGTGGCCTGGGCCACGGGCTCGAAGCGCTGCGGCAGGCCTACCCGCTGGCCGAGTTGCACGGCATCGAATGGAGCCGGCCCCTGGCCTGGCTCTGTGCGCGCCGTTGCCCCTGGGCGCAGTTGACGCGCGGCGATATCTGGCAGGCCGACTGGTCGGGCTACGACCTGATCTATCTGTTCCAGCGTCCCGAGAGCATGCCGCGGGCGATTGCGAAGGCGAGGGCGGAACTCAAGGCCGGGGCGTATCTCGTGAGTCTGGAGTTCGAGGCGGTGGGGCTGGAGCCCCTGGCCAAGCTGGAAGGGGTACAAAGCAAGCCGGTGTGGGTCTACACAACCTAGGAGGTGAGCTATGAAGAAGTGGCAGACGCTGGTTCTCTTGGCACTGCTCAGCGGATGTGCGAGTCGATCGCCCATGCGTGCGCCACCGCCTGCTACACCGCCGCAGCTTGAAAAAGAGCAGGACTTGCTGCAACAAAGCTTCTTCACTGACGCGTGCATGACCCGGCTGCGCCAAGCCGCTCCCGAGCTCAAGCCCGGCTCCAAGCAGCAGGGCGGCACCACGCTGTACGCCATCGAGTTCCCGCCCAACACGGCTGTACGTGACGGCCTGGCCTATCAGCTGCATGTGAAGCAGCAGGGCCGCATCGGTTACCTCTATGTCAGCGATGGCACGGCCGGCTCCTGGCGTATCCATGGGCCCATGCCCTTGTGGAGCTGTCTGGAGCCACAGCTGCGCTGAGGCCCAGGTGGTCGCTGCCGATCGGGCGGCAGAACCGAGGTAGCGCACAGGGGCATGGGGCATGCAGCGGGACAGCTGCGCGTGAGATCACTAACATCCAGGCCCATGCAACTGAATACGGACTACACCCGGCGCGTGGTGCTGCATGGCGCCGAGCTGCCTTGGGTCGATGCGCCGTCGGCGGGCGTGCAGCGCAAGCTGCTGGAGCGCCAGGGGGACGAAGTGGCGCGTGCCACCTCCATCGTGCGTTACGCACCGGGCTCGCAGTTCCCGCGCCACACGCACGGGCTGGGCGAGGAGATCCTCGTGCTCGAAGGCGTGTTCAGCGACGAGACCGGGGACTACGGCCCCGGCACCTATCTGAAGAACCCTCCGGGCTCGGCCCATGCACCGGCTTCGACGCCGGGCTGCACGCTTTTCGTCAAGCTGCGCTATCAGCACCCGCAGGATCTGGCCCGTGTGGTGGTGGACTCGACGCGCACTGCTTGGTACCCGGGTCTGGTTCCGGGCCTCACGGTGCTGCCGCTGCACGAGTACGGCACCACGCACACGGCGCTGGTGCGCTGGGCGCCGGGCACGCAGTTCAATGCGCACCGGCACTACGGCGGCGAGGAGATCTTTGTCGTCGACGGCGTATTCGAGGACGAACATGGTCGCTACCCTGCGGGCAGCTGGCTGCGCAGCCCGCACCTGAGCGCACACCGGCCTTACAGCGTCGAGGGCTGCACCATCCTCGTCAAGACGGGGCATCTGCTGACGCTGTCTGAAGAGCCGGCCCTCGACAGTGCGGGTTCAGCGCGCTAAGTTCGGCACGGTCGCGGCCTGGGTGCCGCCTGGTACGCATCGGATCGCAGCCCATGATTCCCGCCCCCATCCCCGTCAATGATGCCGAGCGCCTGGCCGCGCTGCGCCAGCTGCTGATCCTGGACACACCGCCCGAGCAGCGCATCGACAAGGCTGCCAGCGCACGACAGCCCCGTGGTGCTCATGGGCTACGCCTGGCTCGCCGCCGCGCGGAGATCATCCAGACCCTGGGCGTGCAGCGCTTCGTCATGAAACCCGTCAAGGTGCGCCACATCCTCGAATCGCTGGTGCAGATGGCCCCGCTGCGTGCGGCGCGCACGCCCAGTGTCGCAGGCTGAGAATATCTGCCCGTCCGGGTGCGGATCACACACAGACGGGCCATCGATTCCTACAATGAACTGCTCTGGCCTTCGTGGTCATTTCATCGAGAAGGAGCCTCCATGATGCAACGCAAATCCGCACTGGCCGCCGCTGCCGCCACCCTGGCCCTGACGCTGGGCGCATCTGCCGCCGCCCAGACGCCGCCCATCATCGGTTACTGGCTCGATAGCAGTGGCCGCATCGTCCGCAACACCTGGGGCGAGTGCTGGCGCACCGGCTCGTGGACCCCGGCCCTGGCCATTCCCGAATGTGAGGGCGGCGCCAAACCCGCCGCCGCCCCCCCGGCCCCGGCGCCCGCACCCGTGGCGGCTGCTGCGCCCATGCCTGCACCCGCCGCCGCGCCGGCACCCATAGTGGCCCCGACCCCGACGCCAGCGCCGCAGCCGGTCTTCCGCACTGCCGTCACCGAGAAAACCGTCCGCCTCGAAGGCGCCAACTTCGCCACCGGTTCCAGCCGCCTGCTGCCCGGTGCGGGCGCGAAGCTCGACGAGGTGGTGAGCGCAGCGCGCGAGGTGCCGGATATGACCATGACGGTCACTGGCTACACCGACAGCACAGGCAACGCGCAGTCCAATGTGCGCCTGTCTCAGGCGCGCGCCGATGCGGTCAAGGCCTACCTGGTGGGCAAGGGCGTGGCGGCCAGCCGCATCACGACCGACGGCAAGGGCGCGGCCGACCCGGTGGCCGACAACGGCACGGCCGAAGGCCGCGCCAAGAACCGTCGCGTGGAAATCCGCTACACCCTCAAGGAAGAGACGCGCGTGCGCGTGCAGTAGTCACCGTGCTGAACTTGCACAACGGGGCCTGCGGGCCCCGTTTTTCATGGGCTCAGCAGTTGCCCTGCTGTTTGCACCAGCGGTCCAGCACTTCCTGCGCCGGTGCGGGCCGGCCGTGCAGATAGCCCTGCTGGATCACCTGGCCGCGGGCGTTGAGGAACTCGGACTGCTCCGTGGTCTCCACGCCCTCGGCCACGACCTTGAGCCGCAGATGGCGGGCCACCGAGAGAATGGCTTCCACGAGCGCGGCGTCACTCGGGTCGCTGGGAGCGTCCTGCACGAAGCTGCGGTCGATCTTGAGCTCGTGGATGGGCAGGCGCTTGAGGTAGGCGAGGGACGAGTAGCCGGTGCCGAAGTCGTCAAGCGAGAACTTCACGCCCAGGCTGCTCAGGTGCGACATGGTCTGCACCACGTTCTCCATCTGGTCCATCACCGTGCCTTCGGTGATCTCGATCACCAGATCGTCGGCCGAGGCGCCCTGGGCCTGCACGATGTCCTGCACCATGTGCACGAAGCCGGGCTGGTGGAACTGGCGCGGGCTGATGTTGACGGCAATCGGCAGGCGCAGGCCCTGCTGGCGCAGCTGCCCCAGGTGGCCACAGACGGCCTTGAGCACCCAGCGCCCCACCTCGGTGATGAGCTCGCTCTCCTCGGCAATCGGGATGAAGGTGCCCGGCGCCATGAGGCCGTGCTCGGGGTGCTGCCAGCGCACCAGCGCCTCGGCACCCACGATGTGGCCCTGCGCGTTGACCTGGGGCTGCAGGAAGACGCGCAGTTCCTCGGCGGCCAGACCACGGCGCAGGTCGCGCTCGATCATGAAGCGACGGCTGATGAGCTGCTCCATCGAGGCGTCGAAGAAGGCTGTCTGGCGCGCGCCGCTGTCCTTGGCGCGGTGCAGGGCGGTATCGGCACGGCGCAACACCTCGCCCGGGGAGTCATCGTCGCTGCGCGGCAGCAGCGTGATGCCGATGCAGCAGCTGACCTTGAGCGCCTCGCCACGTTCCAGCTGGAAGGGGGCGTCGAGACGCTCATGCAGGGCCTGGGCCAGGCGCAGGCCCTGCGCGCTGGCGCCCGCCTCGTCCGTGGGGCCGGCGTGCAGCAGGATGGCGAATTCGTCTGCGCTCAGGTGGGCCAGCCGGTCGTCGGCATGCAGCAGGGGGCCCAGACGCTCGCCGACCTGCTTGAGCAGCTGGTCGCCGGCGGCATGGCCCAGCGCATCGTTGACCGTCTGGAAGCGGTCCAGGTTGAGCAGCAGCAGCACGCAGCGCTCGGCCGTGCGCGCGTGGGCCTGCAGCGCCTCCTGCACATCGCTCAGCAGGCGGTGCCGGTTGGGCAGACCGGTGAGCGGATTGAACCAGGCCAGCTGGTAGGCCTTGTCCTCGGCATCCTTCTGCGCCGTCACGTCCAGCTGCACGGCCAGGTAGTGCGTGATCTGGCCCTGTTCGTCGCGCACCGGCGCCACGTCCATGCTCTGCACGTACTCGCGTCCATTCTTGGCGCGGTTGATCATCTCGCCGTGCCAGGGCTGACCCGCGCTCAGCGTGAACCACATCGAGGCGTACACCTCGGGCGGCGTGCGCTCCGAGCGCAGCAGGCGCGGGTTCTGGCCCAGGACCTCGGCACGCGTGTAGCCGCTGCTGAGCTCGAAGGCGTGGTTGACGTACTCGATCCGTGAGTCGAGGTCGGTGATGATGACGCTGGCCGGACTCTGCTCGATGGCCTGGGACAGCCGGGTGAGCTGGGCCTGGTCCTTCTTGCGCTTGCTGATGTCGCGCGTGACGCCGAGCATGCGGTTGGCGCGGCCCGTGGTCTCGTCGATCAGCAGCGTGCTGACTGCTTCGACCGGGATAGGGTGCCCGTCCTTGTGCACATTGATGTTCTCGCGTGTAACGGTGCGCTGGCTTTCGTCGCCCGCGGCGACGGCTTCGCGGCGCTGACGCAGCCGCTCCTGCGCCGCGGCGTGGGCTTCGGGCGGGATCATGTCGTTGAAGCCCAGCTGCGTGACTTCGGCCACGGTGTAGCCGAAAAGCCTCTCCACCGAAGGGCTGGCGTAGACGAAGCGGTCCTGGTCGAAATCGTAGAGCCAGACCACATCGCTGCTGTTCTCGGCCAGCAGGCGGTACTGGGCCTCGCTCTCGCTCAGCGTCTTCTCGACGCGGCGCAGCTCCTCCAGGTCGCGCAGGGAGCGCAGGCGGCGCTGACGCTCGTCGTGCAGGTAGAGCGCACCGCCCAGGGCCATCAGGGCCAGGGCGCCGGCCAGGATCATCCAGGCGCTGCGTACCAGCGCGTTGGCCAGCAGCTCGGAGCGGTCCTGCTTGGTCATCAGCCACCATTCGCTGTCGCCGATGCGCTGCATGACCGCGTAGGAGGGGACGCCACGGTAGTCCACGCCTTCGATCAGCTGGCCCGCGGATACTTCGCCACGCAAGGCACGCGCTGTGAGCTGGGATCCGTCCATGGGCAGGCTCTTGCGCACGGCGGCGTCGCGCTCGTGGCGCAGGTCGCTCAGGAAGAGGATGTGGTCGTTGTCCTGGCGGAAGAGGAAGGCCTCGGCACTCTTTTGCGGCAGCGGCCAGTCGGTCAGGGCCGGATGCAGGTAGTCCGGCGGGTCCACGTGCAGCACCAGGGCCGCGGGGTGCGGGCTGTCGCCGGCCAGCGGCGCCACGAAGGCCAGGCGCAGGCGGCCCTGGCCGTCGCGCCAGGGTCCGGCGCGACGCGGCTCGCCCACCGTCAGCGCGCGCAGGATTTCCAGGTGCAGGGTGGGCTCGGTGTAGGGCGCATCGTCGGGGCGGCTCAGCAGGCGGTCGGGCTCGTTGCTGTCGAAGGCGCGACGGCCCTGGGCGTCGACGATCTCGATGTGCGGGAAGACGGCGCGCGAGTCCTTGACGAAACTGGCCAGGAACTGCTGCAGGCGCAGCGCGGAAGTCGGATCACCTCGCTCCCGCCACAGCAGCCACTGTTGCCGCAAAGAAAAGGAGCGCTGGGCCCAGGCGGCATCGGACAGGCGCTCCTGGTGCCAGGTCCATAGCTCGCGCGACTTCGACTCGGAGATGGCCAGCAGCTGGGTGTAGGCTTTTCCCTTTTCCTCGCGCAGGCCGTTCCATATTGCCAGTACCACCAGCGCGACGATGGCTGCCGCAAGCAATGCGAAGATGGCCAGCGGGCGGCGCCGCAGCGCCGCCCGGTCCGCCACGGATTCGGTCGGCTGGACCTCGCCGCGCAGCATGACGTAGAGCAGGGCCGAGGTGACCGCCACGAAAACCCAGCCCTTGACCGTGCTGGCCAGCAGGATCAGCGACGGGTCATTGAACAGCCAGTCCACCAGCTGGTCCGACAACAGGATCCAGAGCGCCGCGAAGCAGGCATAGACCAGCACCACGGTGATGGCCCGGCGCGGACCGCGGGCTGCAGGGCGGGAGGCCGGAGGCTGGTTCATGCAGCTGTGTTTATAACGCGAAGATCTTGCCCGGGTTCATGATGTTCTGCGGGTCCAGCGCGCGTTTGATGGTGCGCATCATGTCCACCGCGCCGGCGCCGGCCTCATCGACCAGGAAGCCCATCTTGTGCAGGCCTACGCCGTGCTCGCCGGTGCAGGTGCCGCCGAGACGCAGCGCGCGCTGCACCAGCTGGTGGTTGAGCTGCTCGGCCAGGGCGCGCTCGGCCGCGCTGTCGGGGTCGATCAGGTAGCCCATGTGGAAGTTGCCGTCGCCTACGTGGCCGACCATGAAATAGGGGATGCCGCTGGCCTCGACCTCGGCCACGCTCTCGACCACGGCGGTGGCCAGCTGCGAGATGGGCACGCAGGCATCGGTGGTGATGGCGCGGCAGCCCGGGCGCGACTGCAGGCCCGCGAAATAGGCCATGTGGCGCGCATTCCAGAGGCGGGTGCGCTCCTCGGGTGTGCTGGCCCACTCGAAGGCCTGGCCGCCGAACTCGGCGGCGATCTCCTGCACGGTCTCGGCCTGCTCCTGCACGCCGGCGGGCGAGCCGTGGAACTCCATCAGCAACATGGCTTCTTCTCGCAGGCTGAGCTTGGAGTGGGCGTTGACGGCGCGCACGGTGTTGGCGTCGATCAGCTCCACGCGCGCGATCGGTATGCCCATCTGGATGATCTGGATGGTGGTGCGCACCGCGGCCTCGATGCTGGGGAAGGAGCAGACGGCCGCCGAGATGGCCTCGGGCAGGGGGTAGAGCTTGAGCGTGATCTCGGTCATCACGCCCAGCGTGCCTTCGCTGCCGACGAAGAGGCGCGTGAGGTCGTAGCCTGCGCTGCTCTTCTTGGCGCGGGTGCCGGTTCGGATCACCTCGCCGCTGGCCGTGACGACTTCCAGCGCCAGCACATTCTCACGCATGGTGCCGTAGCGCACGGCATTGGTGCCGGAAGCGCGCGTGGCGCACATGCCGCCCAGGCTGGCGTCGGCGCCCGGGTCGATGGGGAAGAAGAGCCCCGTGTTCTTGATCTCGTCGTTGAGCTGCTTGCGCGTCACGCCGGGTTGCACGGTGACCGTCAGATCCTCGGCGTTGACCGAGAGCACCTTGTTCATGCGGCTCACGTCCACGCTGATGCCGCCCTCGATGGCCAGCAGGTGGCCTTCGAGCGAGGAGCCCACGCCATAGGGGATCACGGGCACGGCGTGCTGGCTGGCCAGGCGCACGGCCTCGGCCACCTCGGCCGTGCTTTCGGCAAAGACCACGGCCGCAGGCGGCGGCACGGTGGTGTAGGCCGATTCGTCGCGGCCGTGCTGCTCGCGCACGGCCAGGGCGGTGGAGCAGCGCTCGCCGAAGCGGGCCTTGAGGGCCTCGACCAGGGCCGAGGGTACGGGGCGCTGGTGCGCCTCGGGCTGCAGCTGGCTGGAAGACGTGGGTGCGTTCATGGTGCTCTCCGGGCAGACGACCCTGCGGCGGGCAGGGTGGGGAATAATGTCCCGATTGTGCGCCCGGAAGCGGTCCGGGTGCTGTGAGTCCTCATTCTCTTCCAAGGTTGCCAAGATGGGAAATCGCCTGACACAGATCGCCACCCGCACGGGGGACCAGGGTACGACCGGCCTGGGTGACAACCAGCGCGTCTCCAAGAACAGTCTGCGCGTGCACGCGATGGGCGAGGTGGACGAGCTCAACTCCCACATCGGCCTGCTGCTCTGCGAGGAGATGCCCGCCGACGTGCGCACTCTGCTGGTGGAGATTCAGCACCAGCTTTTCAATCTGGGCGGCGAGCTGTCCATCCCCGGCTACGAGCTGCTCAAGCCCGAGGCCGTATTGGCCCTGGACCAGGCGCTGGCGACCTACAACGAGCAGCTGCCGCGCCTGCAGGAGTTCATCCTGCCCGCGGGCTCGCGCGCCGCAGCCCAGGCGCACGTCTGCCGCACCGTGGCGCGCCGTGCCGAGCGCGCCCTCGTGGCCCTGGGCAACGAGGAGGCCATCAAGGATGCCCCGCGCCAGTACCTCAACCGCCTCTCGGACCTGATGTTCGTGCTGGCACGCGTGCTCAACCGCATGAATGGCGGCGACGATGTGTACTGGAAGAGCGAGCGCATGCAGCAGGGCTGAGCGCCTGGGGTTGCTGCTCGGCCTGCTGCTCACGGCGCCGTCATTGCTGGCCGCCACGGCCCGCTACCGCTGCGAGGCGGTTTACCTGCCGGCGCGCAGCACCTGGGTGCGCAACGTGGAGATCGAGCATGACGCCCGTCGCGTCCTGGCCCTGCGCATCGACGGCGTGCCGGTCCACAGTTTTGCGGTCGACGGCACCGTGCTCCGTACCGCGCTGGACAACGAGCGCATCGTGCTGAATACGGCGAGCGGTCGGTGGCAGAGCGATTTCCGGGGCCTGGCCCAGGCGCAGGGACGCTGCGATCGCGAATGAAAAAACCCGCCGGAAGGCGGGCTGATCTGAAGGGAGCGTCGCTCAGCGCTTGCGGTTCAGCAGTGCGTACAGCAGGATGGCGCCGAAGGTCGCGGTCCCGATGCCGCCCAGCGCAAACTGGCCAAACTTCAGCGTGAAGTCACCCGTGCCCAGCACCAGGGTGATGGCGGCGACGATGAGGTTCTTGTTCTCGCTGAAGTCCACCTTGTTGTCGACCCAGATCTTGGCGCCGGCAATCGCGATCAGGCCGAAGACCACGATGGACACGCCGCCCATGACGGGCAGGGGGATGGCCTGGATCACGGCGCCGAACTTGGGCGAGAAGCCCAGCAGCACGGCGATGGCCGCGGCCACGACAAAGATGGCCGTGGAGTAGATCTTGGCCGCGGCCATGACACCGATGTTTTCGGCGTAGGTGGTCACGCCCGTGCCACCGGCCGAGCCGCTGACCATGGTGGCCACGCCGTCGCCGATGAAGGCCTTGCCCATGTACTGGTCCAGGTTCCTGCCCGTCATGGCCGTCACGGCTTTGATGTGGCCCAGGTTCTCGGCGACCAGGATGATGGCCACGGGGGCGATCAGCAGCATGGCGTTGGCCTCGAACACCGGGGCGGCGAAGTTGGGCAGGCCGAACCAGGCGGCGTTGGCGATGCCGCTGAGATCCATGGGCTTGCCCAGACCGAAGCCGTTGGTGAGGATGGCGTAGATGATGGAGGCGACGATCAGGCCGACGAGGATCAGCAGGCGCTGGACCATGCCCTTGGTGAGCACAGCCACCAGGCCCACGCTGACGAAGGTGACGAGCTGCATCCAGGAGTCGAAGTTGCTGGCCGCCATGTTCTTGACGGGGATGCCGGCGAGGTTCAGGCCGATCACGGCCACCACAGCGCCGGTAACGACCGGGGGCATGAAGCGTTCGATCCAGCCCGTGCCGATGGCCTGGACGATGACGCCGATCAGCGTGTACACCACGCCGCAGGCGATGATGCCGCCCAGGGCCACGCCGATGTTGGCGTTGGCACCCTTGCCAGCGTAGGCCGTGGCCGCGATCACCACGCCGATGAAGGCGAAGCTCGATCCCAGGTAGCTCGGCACCTTGCCCCCCGTGATGAAGAAGAAGATCAGCGTGCCGATGCCGCTCATCAGGATGGCGATGTTGGGGTCGAAGCCCATGAGGATGGGGGCGAGCACGGTGGCGCCGAACATGGCGATCACGTGCTGCACGCCCATGACGGCCGTCTGCGGCCAGGGCAGGCGCTCGTCGGGGGCGATCACGCCACCCTGCTGCAGCACGCTGGCGTTCTTTTCGGTCCATTGAAACAGACTCATGCGGGGACTCCTTGAAAACGGGGGTGCCGCGATGCTAAGTGGGCGGGGACACGCCGTCCAGCGCGGACGTGGCAGGGCGCAAAATACGGCAAGATTCGCGTTGTTTTTCAACCTCTCGCAGGATTCCCGAACATGATCACACTCGACCCGGCGGCCCGCGCCCACGTGCACCTGATCGACCACCCCCTGGTGCAGCACAAGCTGACCCTGATGCGCAAGAAGGAGGCCAGCACCAGCAGCTTCCGCCGTTTGCTCAACGAACTGGCCAGCCTCATGGTCTACGAGGTCTGCCGCGACCTGCCCATGCAGGAAGTGCAGATCGAGACCCCGCTGGAGACCATGACGAGCAAGGTCATCGACGGCAAGAAGCTGGTCTTCGCCAGCATCCTTCGCGCCGGCAACGGCATCCTGGACGGCATGCTCTCCGTGGTGCCGGGCGCGCGCGTGGGCCACATCGGCCTGTACCGCGACCCCAAGACCCTGCAGGCCGTGGAGTACTACTTCAAGATGCCCAAGACCATGGAGGAGCGCGATGTGATCGTGGTCGATCCCATGCTGGCCACGGGCAACTCGGCCGCCGCCGCCGTGGAGCGCCTCAAGCAGTGCAAGCCCAAGTCCATCAAGTTCCTCTGCCTGCTGACCTGCCCCGAGGGCATCATGACGATGTACAAGGAGCACCCGGACGTGCCCATCTACACCGCCGCCATCGACCGCGAGCTCAACGACCACGGCTACATCCTGCCGGGCCTGGGCGATGCGGGCGACCGCATTTTCGGCACGCAGTAACAACGCCCCGCCGCCCGGCCATGCGCAACTACTGGCTCATGAAGTCCGAGCCCGACGAAGTCTCGGTCGATGACGCGCTGGCCGCGCCGCGCGCCACCGTGCCCTGGACCGGGGTGCGCAACTACCAGGCGCGCAACTTCATGCGTGACGCCATGCGCGTTGGCGACGGCGTGCTGTTCTACCACTCGAGCTGCGCCGAGCCGGGCGTGGTGGGCATTGCGCAGGTGGTGTCTACCGCCTACCCTGACCCGACGCAGTTCGATCCGGCCTCGCCCTACTTTGATGCGGCCTCCCAACCCGCGGCGCCGCGCTGGCTGCTGGTGGACGTGCAGGTGCGGCACAAGACGCGCAACCTCACCCTGCCCGAGCTGCGTGCCGATCCCGCGCTGGAGGGCATGCTGCTGCTGCGCAAGGGCAACCGCCTGTCCATCACGCCCGTCGAGCCGCGGCACTGGCGGCATATCCTGCAGCGTATCGGCGTGACGGAGCCGGGCGACGCTGGCGCCTGAAACCTGCAGGTTTTCACGCAATTCCGGTCGGTGTCGTCGGCAACATGGGCGACTGAGCGCGCGCGGCTGCGAATTCGGTTAATCTGGGCGCCACATCATGGACGAGGGGGTGCGACATGAGCGGGCGCAGGGGGTTTCTCATGCGGGCCGGGCAGCTGGCGGCGGCCTGGGCCGGACCAGGCCTGGTGCACGCCAGTGTGGTGCAGCGCGTGACACTGGCCGTGCCCGGACCGGGCAACCTGCTCTTTCTGCCACTCGCCCTGGCGCCGCGCATCGGCGCCGACCGTGCCGAGGGCTTGAGCTTTGACATCCTGCATGTCGGGGGCGGCCCCCAGGCCATCCGCTCGATGCTGGAACTCAACTGTGACTTCGCCGCCGCCGGGCTGTCGGCGCTGGCCCTGCAAAGACACAACGGCAAGCCGGTGCGCTGCATCGTGGGCATGACGCGTGTTCCCGCCTACACCTTGCTGGTGCGCAGCGATCTCCGTGCCCAGGTGCGGCAGATCTCCGACTTGCGCGGCCGGGTCGTCGGGGTCAAGGGCCATGTGCCCGGCGGGCGCTCGACCTCCCAGCTCTTTGCCGAGTATCTCCTTACGCTGGCTGGCGTCGCGCCAGACCAGGTCAATTACGTGTCGGCGGGCCAGTCCTACGACAGCCAGCACGCGGCCCTGGCTTCGGGCGCTGTCGATGCGGTGATCGCTGACGAGCCCTTCGCGACGCGGCTGGCCACACAGCAGGTCGCTTTCGTGCTGGCGGATTACCATGACATCGAGACCACGCGCCGCCTCATGGGCGGGCTCTTCCTCAATGCCGTGCTGGGCACGCGGGAGGATGTGGTGGCCCAGCGGCCCGAACTCGTGGGCCAGGTGGTGCGCACGGTGCAACGCAGCCTGGCCTGGATCGGCGGACACACGGCTGAGCAGATGGTCGAGGCGCTCGCACCGGCCCAGGCCGAGGAGCGCGCCACCTTGCTGGCAGTCCTTCGGCGGCGCAAGACCATCTATGCTCCCGACGGGCGTTTTGTCGGAGAGCAGCTGGCGGCGGTGCAGCGTTTCCTTTATGCCACCGAGCCGGCGATGAAGTCCCAGGGCTTCCGCCTGGACAGCCTGATCGAGGCCCGCTGGGCCGGACGTACTTCCTGAGGCCGGGCCAGGACGATGGCATCGCCCGCGCTTCCTCCGCCCCCAGCTGACCGCGACTCCGCCGGGCGCGGCCAGCCCACCCCCTACAGCTTGCAGCGCCAGCTCGTCGTGCGCTTTGCCCTGGTCTTCCTGCTGGTTACCTTCAGCGGCAGCCTGCTGGTGCTGCTGGGCTACCAGACCCTGGCGCAGCAGACCCAGAAGCGCAGTGCCGACGAGGCCGCGCAGTATGTGGCGCGCCGGTACCAGACGCAGCAGGACTACTGGGTACGCAATGCCGACGAGGTGAAGGCGCAGATCGACTACATGCGGGTCTTCGCCGGCCAGGATATGCGCGGCAACTGGCTGCGTCTGCGGGCCTATTTCGCCGCGCTCGAGGGCAAGCTGGACCGCTTTCCGTCCGGTGCGGTACTCGATCCGGGCGGGCAGCCGGTGTTCCATTACGGGCCCGAGGGCGAGGCCTTGCAGCGCCGCTTCATGGCTGACGCCACGCTGCCGCGCTGGTTTCACAGCGAGGCGCGCCGCACCCTGTATGAGATGGTTTCCGTGCCTCTTTGGCTGGGGCGCCAGGGGCAAGGCCGCCTGGTGCTGCTGCAGCCGGTGGACAACGGCGTGCTGCGCCAGCTCGGCACGCAGGACACGCGCCTGTACCTGGTCCATGAAGGGCGGGTACTGGCCAGCACCGGCGGGGTGCAGGATTATGCGAAACAGCTTGCGACAGACATCAGCGGCCCGATCGACGATGAGCATGGCCAGCGGTACGAGCAGCGCGTGGTACCGCTGTTCGAGGCCGGGGGGCCGAACTTGGTCTTGCAGCAGAGGGTCGTGCGGGTGCTCTCGCCGCCGCTGGTGCTGGCCGGCAGCTTTGCGCTGCTGGCCCTGCTGGCGGCCGTGCTCTGGCTGGTGCTGGGGCGCTGGGCCAGCCGCCTGGCCGAGCGCGTGGCGTCGCTGCGCAGCGCCAACGCCCGCTTCGCGCGCGAGCACGTGCTGAGTCCGGCGGTGGAACGGGCCCTGGCCCAGGCCCAGACTGAGCCCGACGAGATTGGCGAGGTGGCCGTGGCCAGCCGCACGCTGATGCAGAGCGTGCTGCAGCACGACGAGGAACATTTTGCCCATCTGCAGACCCTGGACATGCTGGAAGAGGGCGTGGTGGAACTTGCCCCCGACGGCCGCTACCTGCGCGCCAGCCCGGGCTGGGCGCGTCTGGCGGGCATCGAGCTGCAGCCCGGCGCGCTGATCTTCGACCACATCCATCTGGAGGATGTGGAGAACCTGCGACACCAGTTCCTGCAGCTGGCCGAGGGCGAGAAGAACAGCCTGAGCGGGCGCCTGCGGCTGCGCCGGCCTGATGCCAAAGAGCTGTGGATCGAATACCGCTTCATCTGTGGCACGCGCCGCGGCGGCAGCGTGCGCGGGGTGCTGCGCGACATCACGCAGAGCTACCAGCTTGAGAAGCACGTGACCCACATGGCCCTGCATGACGCGCTCACGGGCCTGCCCAACCGCGTGCTGCTCGAGGATCGCTGCAAGATGGCCCTGCGCAGCGCCGAGCGCAACAACCTGACCGTGGCCCTGGGCTTCCTGGACCTGGACCACTTCAAGCATGTCAACGACCAGTTCGGTCACAAGACCGGCGACGAGCTGCTGGTGACGCTGGCCACGGCCATGCGCAAATGCCTGCGCGCCGGTGACACGCTGGCACGCTGGGGCGGCGACGAGTTCGTCGTGCTGCTGCCCGATCTCGGCAGTCAGGCCGATGCCGAGGACGCCATTGCCAAGCTGGCGGCCGTCTGCCAGTCGCCCATCCTGATCGGCGACACCGAGTTCAACGCCACCTTCAGCATGGGCGTGGCGCTGTACCCGGCCGATGCCAAGAACGTCGAGACCCTGTTGTCGCAGGCGGATCGTGCCATGTTCGCGGCCAAGCAGCAGGGGCGCAACACCGTGCGCTTTTTCGCCGAGATCGCCCAGCGCGAGGAGGACCGCAAGGCCCTCTACATCCAGAACCGTCTGGCCACGGCCATCCGCGAGGGCCGCATCCGCACCTGGTTCCAGCCCATTGTGGACGCGCAGACCCGCCGCGTGGTCAGCTGCGAGGCGCTGGCGCGCTGGCATGACGAGACCTATGGCTGGGTCTCGCCCGCCACTTTCGTGCCCATGGCGGAGAACCTGGGTCTGATCCGCGAGATGGGCCAGCAGGTCTGGAGGCAGGCCATCGAGAGCCTGCATCGCTGGCGCGAGCGCGGACTGGACATGCGCATCTCGGTCAACGTCTCGCGGCGCCAGCTCTTCACACCGACTTTCACGGCCGATCTGCTGGAGGACTTGGATCGCCTGGCCATCCCGGTGTCGGTCGTCGACCTGGAGATCACCGAGAGCGTGGCCATGGAGGACGCCGAGCACACCGAACGGCGCCTGGCCGAGCTGTCGGAGGCGGGCTTCGGCATCGCCATCGACGACTTCGGCACCGGCTACTCCTCGCTCTCGCAGCTGCACGACATGCCGGCGAGCAAGATCAAGATCGACGTGTCCTTCGTGCGCCGGGCCCAGACCGAGCAGGGCAGCCAGCTGATCCAGGCGGTGGTCAAGATCTCCTCGGCCTTTGGCCTGCAGACCGTGGCCGAGGGGGTGGAGAGCGAGGACATCGCCCGCGTGCTCACCGGCCAGGGTGTGACCCTCCTGCAGGGCTACCACTTCGGCAAGCCCATGAGCGCCGAGGACTTCGAGCGTTACCTGGCCGACAACTTCAGTGCGGTCTGAGCGAGGGGTTGACGAAGCGCGTGACCTCGGCGCGCACGGCTCTGTCCTGCAGCAGCTTCATGTGGCCTAGGCCTTCGGTGCTGACGAGTTGCGCACCGGCGATGGCGCACGCATAGGCCTGGCCGTCGGCGTGGCCGTTGATGCGGTCGCCGCGGTCATGCACGATCAGCGTGGGCACGGTAATGCGCGGCCCCACGACCGGCGGCTCGAACTGCGGCATCAGGATGGCCTCGCGCGCCTCGATGCGCTGCTGCATGGCGCCACGCGTGCGCTCGCTCAGGCCGAACAGGCGCGCGAACAGCCGCGTGTATTCGTAAGGCGAGGCCGGCGGCGCCAGCAGCACCAGGCGCTGCAGCGCCAGCCCGCGGCTGGTCGCGTAGGCCGCCGCGTTGGCGCCGAGTGAATGCGCCACCACGGCCTGCAGGTCCAGACCCTGCGCCTGCAGGCGCGCGGCGACGTACTCCAGCGCGCGGGCGAACTGCGGCAGATTGCTGGTGCGGCCGGCGCTGCGGCCGTGGGCCGGCATCTCCAGCAGCAGCACCTGCAGGCCTGCCTGCCCCAGGGTCTCGGCCAGCGGCAGCATCTGCCCCGCGTGGCCGCCCCAGCCATGGACCAGCAGCACGGCCGGCGCGCGCGGGTCGGCGTGGCCGTCGCGGTAGAGCGTGAGGCTGGCGCGCTCGAAGGGCCAGCGCTCGTGCGCCCAGTGCGCGGGCCAGGGCCGGCCGCGGCGCAGCCAGCGCGGCGGCAAGGGTGTGCCGAAAAGGCGCAGGGCCGCGCGCACGGCCAGGGCTGGCCAGAGCTGCTGGGTCAGGGCCAGGCCCAGGCGCGTCAGGCGCAGGACCGGACCCTGGCCGTAGTAGCTCGCGGCCGCTGTCGGGGGGCTGGAGGACATGGCCATTCCTTTCAGAAAAAGATCCAGTCGCGATTGCTGCGCGGGATGCCGCGCAGCGACGCCAAGGCGGCGTACACGCCGCGCAGCACGAGGTAGACGGCCAGGCCGGTCAAGATCATCCACATGATGGCTCCTTTCTTCGCACGATCGTGCGAAATATGGGCGGGAAGAAATGCAGGGTGCGAAACATGATCGGAATTCAGGCGAGGTAGCTGGTGCGCAGGCGTTGCCAGCTGGCCGCCGCGCGGGCCGGGGCCGAAGGGTCGCGCAGGAAACGCGCGTCGTGCAGCAGGCCGATGGCCAGACCGTAGATCTCGCCCACGAGCTGTTCGGGCACGGTATCGGCGCGCAGGTGACCGGCCTCGACGCTCTGCACCACGGTGCGGCGCAGTGCCGCACGCCAGCGCGTGATCTCCTGCAGCAGGAAGTCACGCAGCTCGCCTTCGCGGTCGTCGAGCTCGAAAGCGGCGGCGCTGTAGATGCAGCTGTTGTGCGGCTCGGGGCGCGCCAGGCGCGCGAGCCAGCGCTCGACGATGGCGTCCAGCCGCGGCAGGCCCTTGGGCTGCTGCATGGCCGGCACGAAGACCTCGGCCAGAAAACGGCGCCCGAACTCCTCGATCACCGTTTTCTGCAGGGTCTCACGCGAACCCACGCGCGAGAAGACGCCGCTCTTGGACAGACCCACACGGTCGGCCACGGCCTGCAGCGTCAGGGCTTCCAGTCCTTCGGCGGCGACCAGGTCCATGCCGGCGCCAATGATGGCGGCACGGGTCAGTTCGCTCTTGGCGGTCTTGGTGTCGGGCGTCATGATGACAAATTTAGCACGATTGTGCGAAATGTCAAGCGCGCCGGTACGGGGTCCTACGGACAGGGGGCGGTGCTAGAGTGAACGCAGAACAAGACAGTGCACGAGGCAGGAGACATGCAAGCCCCCTACATCCCCCAGGTCCGGCTGTACCGCGACTGGCTGCGCGCCCAGCGTGGCCTGGATTTTCAGGACTACGACGCGCTCTGGCGCTGGTCGGTCACCGACCTCGACGCCTACTGGCAGAGCATCTGGGACTGCTACGGTGTCCATTCGCCCACGCCGCACAGCGCCGTGCTGGCCGAGAATCGCATGCCGGGCGCGCGCTGGTTCCCCGGTGCGCAGCTCAACTACGCGCAGCAGGTGCTGCGGCACGCGCAGCCCGCGCACGCGGCGGGTTTCCCGGCCATTGTCAGTCATGATGAGCGCAGTCTGGCGGCGGGCGAGCCGGCGCGTGAGCTGGCCTGGCCCGAGCTGCAGCGCCAGGTGGCCTCGCTGGCCCTGCACCTGCAGGCACAGGGCGTGGGCAAGGGCGACCGCGTCGTCGCCTACCTGCCCAATGTGCCCGAGACCATGGTGGCTTTCCTCGCCGTGGCCAGCATCGGTGCCATCTGGAGCCTCTGCGCGCCCGACATGGGCACGGCCGCGGTGCTGGACCGTTTTCGCCAGATCGAGCCCAAGGCCCTGATCGCCTGCAACGGCGTGCGCTACGGCGGACGTGAGACGGACCGGCGCGACGCCGTGGCCGAGCTCTGCGCGGCCCTGCCCACGGTGCAGCATCTCGTGGTTCTGCCCGTGCTCGACCTGCCGGCCCGGTCGGTACGCGCGGGCGTGAGCGTCGTCCCCTGGGCGCAAACCGTGACGCGCGACGATGCGCGTACCGCGGTCTTCAAGCCCCTGAGCGTGCCCTTCGACCACCCGCTCTGGGTGGTTTATTCGAGCGGCACCACGGGCCTGCCCAAGCCCATCGTGCACGGGCACGGCGGCATCCTGCTCGTGGCCCTGGCCTTCACGCTCAACACCGACATCGGCTGCAGCTACGCGCCCAACAGCTGGGGCGAGCGCTTCCACTGGTACAGCTCCACCGGCTGGGTGATGTGGAACTGCCAGCTCGGCGGCCTGCTCACGGGCACCACGGTCTGCATCTACGACGGCAGCCCGGGCGGTGCCACGGTGGACACCGCGGGCCACAAGCTGGCGCCGGACTGGACCACGCTCTGGCGCTTCGTCGCCGACACGCGCAGCACCTACTTCGGCGCGGGGGCGGCCTTCTTTGCGAACTGCATGAAGGCCGGCGTCGATCTGCGCCAGTGTGGCGATCTCACGCGCGTGCGCGCCCTGGGCTCCACCGGTTCGCCGCTGTCCGAAGACGTGCAGCGCTGGACCAACGCGCAGATGCGGCGCGTCAATCCGCGTGCCGGCGGCACGCTGAAGCAGCCGGGCGACATCTGGTGGTCCAACATCTCCGGCGGCACCGATTTCGCGGGCGCCTTCATCGCCGGCTGCCGCGAGCTGCCGCAGGTCCCGGGCGAGATGCAGTGCCGCGTGCTGGGCTGCGCGGTCGAGGCCTGGGACGAGCAGGGCCAGCCCGTGACGGATGCCGTGGGCGAACTGGTCTGTACGCAGCCCATTCCCAGCATGCCGCTGTATTTCTGGGGCGACGCGGATGGCCGGCGTTACCTCGGCAGCTATTTCGACATGTACCCGGCGGGCCACGGGCGCAAGCCTGGTGGCGGCGATGCCGATCCCGAGGTCGGGCCGGCCTGGCGCCATGGCGACTGGCTGCGCATCACCGCCCGGGGTGGCTGCATCATCTATGGCCGCAGCGACGCCACCATCAACCGCCACGGCCTGCGCATGGGCACCAGCGAGCTCTACAGTGCGGTGGAAGCCCTGCCCGAGGTGCTGGACTCCCTGGTGGTGGATCTGGAGTATCTGGGGCGTGAGAGCTATATGCCGCTCTTCGTCGTGCTGCGTCCGGGTCACTCACTGGATGCGGCGATGAAGACGCGGATCAACGACGCGATCAAGAAGGCGCTGTCGCCGCGCTTCGTGCCCAACGAGATCCTGGCCGTGGCCGAGATCCCGCGCACGCTCAGCGGCAAGAAGCAGGAGTTGCCGATCAAGAAGCTGCTGCTGGGTCAGCCGCTGGAGAAGGTGGTCAACCGCGATGCCATGGCCAACCCGGCCAGCCTGGGCTGGTACGTGGAATTTGCACGGCACTATGCCGCACGGGTCGCGCAAAGCTGACACAAGAGTGCGGGACCGCCGGATAATCCGCGCACCATGGTCCACACCCCGACCCTGCTGCTCATCAACGTGCTGGTCACGGCGACGTTGGCCCTGAGCCTGGGGGCGGTGTCTTCACGCGCGCAGCGTGACGGCCTGTTCTGGTGGGCCGCGGCGCTGGCGACCCACACCGTGGCCTACACACTCTACGGCCTGCGCGGTGTGGCCCCGGACTGGGCCTCGGTGCTGCTGGCCAACACCCTGCTCGCGGCCTATTTCGCCCTGATCCTGGAGGGCCTGTTCCAGTTCCAGCAGCGCATGCCCAGCCGCGCGCTGATCTGGGGCCCGGTGCTATTGCTGCCCTTGCTGCTGACCGCGCTGCTTGACCAGATCCAGGCGCGCGTGGTCGTGGTGGGTGTCCTGTTCTCTGCGCAGGCCGTCTACACCGTGCACGTGCTGCTGTTGCGTCGACAGGAAACACCCGGCCGCGGGCAGTACTTCGTCATGGCGGCCTATGGCGTGCTGATCGTGATGATGCTGGGCCGTGTGGCGCTGAGTTTCACCGGCGGTCTGCGGCTGGGCTCGATCACCGACTCCAATGTGACCCAGGCCGCGACCTTCGTGCTGGCCACCCTTTGCCTCATCCTCATCAGCCTGGGTCTGGTGCTCATGACCAAGGAGCGGGCCGACGCCCGCAACCGCCGCCTGGCCCTGCAGGATGACCTGACCGGCCTGCACAACCGCCGCTTCATCTTCGAGGTGCTGGGTCAGCAGCTGGCACTGGCCGAGCGTCATGGCTGGCCCCTGGCGCTGCTGATCGTCGACGTGGATCACTTCAAGCGTATCAACGACACCCATGGCCACCTGATCGGCGACCAGGTGCTGCGCGAGCTCGCGGCCTGCATCCGCAGCCGTCTGCGCGCCCAGGACATCGCCGGGCGCTGGGGCGGCGAGGAGTTCATCGTACTGCTGCCCGACACGGACGCCAAGGGTGCCACGGTGCTGGCCGAAGACCTGCGCCTGGCCGTGCAGCAGCTGCGTTGCCTGGACCCGCAGGGCCAGCCCTTGCCGCTCACCGTGAGCATCGGCCTGCACGCCGAGACGCAACCCAAGAGCGGCCAGCGCGACGAGCTGCTGGCCGCCGCGGACCGGGCCATGTACCAGGCCAAGCAGAATGGCCGCAACCGTATCGAGCAAGCCTGAGTTCAGGCCGCCGCGTCTTGCAGCCAGGCCGCAAAACGGGCCAGCGCGGGCCGCGGCTCGCCGCGTTCGGGCAGCACCAGCCAGTAGCTGCGCCCGCTCTTGAGCGGACGCGGGCAGGCCACCACCAGTTCGCCACGCGCGAGTTCGGGTTCGATCAGCAGGCGCGGCACCAGGGCCAGGCCCAGGCCTTGCGCTGCCGCGGCGGCCGTCATGGAGTAGAGCTCGTAGCGCGGGCCGGAGAGCGCCGCGGGCGCCTCGACGTCCATGGCCTCGAACCACTGGCGCCAGGCCTCGGGGCGCGTGCTCTGCTGCAGCAGGGGCAGGGTTGCCAGGTCGCGCGGCTGCAGGCGTTTGCGCGTACCCAGCAGCGCAGGTGCGCAGACGGGCACCACCTCTTCCTCGATCAGCATCGTGGCGCGTGTGCCGGCCCAGTTGGCCACCTGTTCGGCCGTGCCCGAATAGAGCGCGGCGTCGAAGCTGGTGTCGGCGAAGAGGAAGGGGCGGGTGCGCGTCTCGATGTGCACCAGCAGCTCCGGGTGTGCGGCGGCCAGCGCCGGCAGGCGGGGCATCAGCCACCGGGTGGCGAAGGTGGGCACGGCGGCCAGGCTGATGCTGCCGGCCGCGCCCTGGCGCGACATGGCGTCCAGGGTGTCGCGCTCCAGCGCCTGCAGGCGCGGCGCGATCTGGCGCGCGTAATCCGCACCTTCGGGCGTCAGTGCCACGCCATGGCGCGTGCGGCGGAACAGGGCCAGGCCCAGATAGGCCTCGAGCGCACCAATCTGACGCGAGACGGCGCTCTGCGTCAACGCCAACTCCTGGGCGGCGCGCGTGTAGCTCTCGTGCCGGGCGGCGGCATCGAAGCAGGCCAGGGCCTGGAGGGAAGGGATCTTGCGGCGCATGGTGTGCGGAAGCTACACAAATGAAACGGGGCTGTCGAATGGCAGAAGACGGTGATCAGCCAGTCACAGATGAGATTTCATCATATCTCGATGCGAAATTCTCGTTTGCGGGTGCAGGAGGCGGGGCGTACGATGCAGGCAGTTTTTCAGGAGCACGACCATGGCCAAGGCCGCCTTTCAATGGAATGACCCCTTTCTGCTCGACCAGCAGCTCAGCGACGACGAGCGCATGGTGCGCGACGCCGCAGCCGCCTACTGCCAGGACCGCCTGGGTGCACGTGTGCTCGAAGCCTTCCGCCACGAGAAGACCGATCCGGCCATCTTCCGCGAGATGGGGGCGCTGGGTCTGCTGGGCCCGACCATCCCCGAGCAATACGGCGGCCCGGGTCTGAACTACGTGGCCTACGGCCTGATCGCGCGCGAGGTGGAACGCATCGACTCGGGTTACCGCTCGATGATGAGCGTGCAGTCTTCCCTGGTCATGGTGCCGATCAACGAGTTCGGCAGCGAGGCGCAGAAGCAGAAGTTCCTGCCCAGACTCGCCACGGGCGAATGGATCGGCTGCTTCGGCCTGACCGAGCCCGACCACGGCTCCGACCCCAACTCCATGGCCACCCGCGCCTACAAGACCGCGGGCGGCTACCGCATGGTGGGCAACAAGATGTGGATCTCCAACAGCCCCATTGCCGATGTCTTCGTGGTCTGGGCCAAGGAAGTCAGCGAGAGCGGCGCCGTGGGCCCGATCCGCGGCTTCGTGCTCGAAAAAGGCATGAAGGGCCTGTCTGCGCCGGCCGTGCATGGCAAGGTGGGCCTGCGCGCCTCCATCACCGGCGAGATCGTGATGGACAACGTGTTCTGCCCCGAGGAGAACGCCTTCCCCGAGATCCAGGGTCTCAAGGGCCCCTTCACCTGCCTGAACTCGGCGCGTTACGGCATCGCCTGGGGGGCCCTGGGTGCGGCCGAGGACTGCTGGTTCCGCGCACGCCAGTACGTGCTGGACCGCAAGCAGTTCGGCCGCCCGCTGGCCGCCAACCAGCTGATCCAGAAGAAGCTGGCCGACATGCAGACGGAAATTGCACTGGGCCTGCAGGGCTGCCTGCGCCTGGGCCGCATGAAGGACGAGGGCACGGCCGCGGTGGAGATCACCTCCATCCTCAAGCGCAACTCCTGCGGCAAGGCGCTGGACATCGCGCGCCTGGCCCGCGACATGATGGGCGGTAACGGCATCAGCGACGAATTCGGCGTGGCGCGCCATCTCGTGAACCTCGAGGTGGTCAACACCTACGAGGGCACGCACGACATCCATGCGCTCATCCTGGGTCGCGCGCAGACCGGCATCTCGGCCTTCAACTGAAGCGGCCATGAGCGACAAGCCCGCCGCACTGCCGCATCTCAAGGTGCTGGACCTGTCCCGCGTGCTCGCGGGCCCCTGGTGCACCCAGATCCTTGCCGACCTGGGTGCCGACGTGGTGAAGATTGAGCGCCCGGGCAGCGGCGACGACACGCGCCACTGGGGGCCGCCCTTCCTGAAAGACGCGCGAGGGCATGACACGGAGCACGCGGCCTACTACACCTGCGCCAACCGCAACAAGCGATCCATCACCGTGGACATCGCCAAGCCCGAGGGCCAGGCGCTGATCCGCCGGTTGGCCGAGCAGAGCGATGTGCTGGTGGAGAACTTCAAGGTCGGCGGGCTCGCGCATTACGGACTGGATTACGCGAGCCTCAGGCAGGTGAACCCCAAGCTGATCTACTGCTCGGTCACCGGCTTCGGCCAGGACGGCCCTTACGCCGAGCGCGCGGGCTATGACCTGATGGTGCAGGCCATGAGCGGCATGATGAGCATCACGGGCCGTCCGGACGATGTGCCCGGTGGCGGCCCGCAGCGCGTGGGCGTGGCGCTGACCGACATCTTCACCGGCGTCTACGCGGCCACGGCCATCCTGGCGGCGCTGGAGGTGCGGCACCGCACGGGCGAGGGTCAGCACATCGACATGTCCCTGCTCGACGTGGGCATGGCCATCCTGGCCAACCAGGCCGGGGGCTTCCTCAACACCGGCAAGGTGCCGCAGCGCCAGGGCAACAGCCACCCCAGCCTCGTGCCCTACCAGGACATGCCGACGAAAGACGGTGCCATGCTGCTGGCCATCGGCAACGACGGGCAGTTCGCGCGCTTCTGCGAGGTGGCGGGCCAGCCGGCCCTGGCGCAGGATGCGCGCTATGCCACCAATCCGCAGCGCGTGGCGCACCGCGAGGAGCTGGTGCCGCAGCTCATGGCCATCACGCGCACCCGGACCACGGCCGAATGGATTGCCGCGCTCGAGCACCACGCCGTGCCCTGTGGCCCGATCAACGACATCGGGCAGGCCTTTGCCGACGCGCAGGTGCGTTCGCGCGGCCTGGCGATCGAGCAGCCCCGTTCCGCCAAGGCGCTGGCGGCCGAAGGCGTGCCCGCCATCCGCAGCGTAGCCAGCCCGTTGCGCCTGAGCGCCACCCCGCCGGTGCTGCACCGCGCACCGCCCACGCTGGGCGAGCACACGGACGAGGTGCTGGCCGAACTCGGGCTGGATGCGGCACGCATTGCCGCCCTGCGCAGCGCGGGCGTCGTCTAAGGCCTTTCGCCCTAGTGCGCCTTGCTGCGTGCGGGCCGCGTGGCCCGCACGGCTGCGGCCAGCGCCAGCTGACCCCATTCGGTCATGGCCCGGACGTCGTCGTAGACCTCCGTCGGCGCCTCGTAGTACATGAGCTGCACGGTCCTGCCACGCGCCTGGTACTGGAAGCGTTGCAGGCCCGCGGCTTCGAAACGCGGCTGGCTCCGGACATCGGCCTTGAAGTAGAGCTGCTCGTCCGCGATGATGGCGATGAACAGGCCGTTGCAGTACAGGCCGTGGCCACCGAACATGGCCCGGGCCCTGATCTGGCCCAGCCCCGCCATCTGTCCGATGACGAAGTCCAGAAATTCGCTGCGCTGCGGCATGACCTGTGGCTCTCTGGGGCTACTCGGGGCTGGGGCTCTGGGCGGACTATAACGAGAGCGCGCCGCGCCACCTAGGTGACAGCCGGGGCTGGCGCCGCGTCGCACAATGCATTCGCACTACAAGGAGACAAGCATGGGAATCTCGCGCCTCAACCGCCGCCAGCTCATCACGCGCAGCGCCGCACTCGCCGCTGTGCCTGCCCTGGTCAGCCCCTGGGCCCTGGCCCAGGACAAATACCCCAATCGCCCCATCACCCTGATCGCCCCCTGGCCCACGGGCGGCAGCAGCGACGCGGTGATGCGCGCCTTCGGCGAGGCCGCGGGTCGCGCACTGGGCGGCACGGTGATCGTGGAGAACAAGCCGGGTGCCGGTGGCACCTTGGGTGCGGCGGCCATGGTGCAGGCCAAGCCCGACGGCTATCTGCTCACGCAGCTGCCGCTGGGCATCTACCGCATCCCGCACATGCAGAAAACCAGCTTCGACCCGGTCAAGGACATCACCCACATCGTCTGCCTCACGGGCTACACCTTCGGCCTGGCTGCCCGGCCTGATGCACCCTACAAGACGCTCAAGGAGATGGTGGCCTATGCCAAGGCCAATCCGGGCAAGGTCAACTACGGCCACACCGGCACGGGCACCACGCCGCACCTGGCCATCGAGGAGTTCGCGTCCAAGGCCGGCATCGTGCTGCAGGACATCCCCTACAAGGGCTCGGCCGAGATCCTGCAGGCCATCCTGGGCGGTCACATCCCGCTCATGAGTGGCACCACCGAGTTCGCGCCCCATGTCGTGGCCGGCAAGCTCAACCTGCTGGCCACGCTGGGCAGCAAGCGCAACAAGGCCTTCCCCGATGTGCCCACGGTCAAGGAAAGCGGCTGGGACACGGTCACCGAATCGCCCTTCGGCATCGGCGGCCCGAAGAACATGGACCCGGCCCTGGTCAAGGTCATCCACGACGCCTTCCGCCAGACGCTGGAAGACCAGCGCGTGCAGGACACGCTGGACAAGTTCTACATGCCCACGATCTACATGAGCACGGCCGAGTACACGGCCTATGCCGAACGTACCTTCGCGGCCGAGAAGGCCACGATCGAGCGTCTCAAGGCGGCGGGCAAGATCTGAACGGACGCCGGCCCATTCAGGCGGGCCGGCGGTTCACCAGCACGATGCCCAGCGCCACCAGGGCCAGTGCGGCCAGCAGGCTGGGCGTGATGGGCTCGCCCAGCCAGAGTGCGCCGAAGAGCAGGGCGAACAAGGGCGTGAGGAAGGCGAAGGCCGAGATCTTGGTCGCCGGGTAGCGGCCGAGCATCCACATCCAGACCAGATAACTCGCGAAGGCACCCACCACGGTCTGCAGCAGCAGTGAAGTGAGGCCAAAGGCGCTGAACTGCAGCGTCCAGGTCTCGCCCAGCGCCAGCGAGAGCCCGGGCAGCACCGCGGCGCTGACCGCCACCTGGTAGAACAGCAGCTTCTCGGCCGGGCAGCGCACGAGGCTGCTGGCGCGGATGGTCACCGTGGTCAGGCCCCAGGCCAGGCCGGCCGTCAGGGCCAGCAGGTCACCAAGCAGCTGCCCGTCGCTCCCCGGCGCCACGAAGCTTTCGCGCATGGCAAACACCAGTGCGAGGAAGGCCAGTCCCAGGCCCAGCCACTGCAGGGCCCGCAGGCGCTCGGCACGCACGAGCAGCGGCAGGAACAGCGCCACCCAGAACGGCGAGGTGTAGAGAAACACCGTGAGGCGGGAGGCCGTGGTGTATTGCAGACCGATGTAGAGGCAGGCGAACTCGGCGGCGAAGAGTGAGCCCGCCAGCAACCCGGGCCAGAGCGTGCCGTCGCGCGTGAACAGCGACACGCCGCGCCAGCGGCACCACAGCATCAGCAGCGCCGTGGCGCCGATGAAGCGCAGCGCGGCCTGGTAGATCGGCGGCAGCTCGGGCAGCGTGGCCTTGACCAGCACCTGCTGGAAGCCCCAGAACATGCAGCAGGCCAGCAGGATGCCGGCAGCCACACCATCGAGGTGGTCCTTGCGCTGGCTCATCGCAGGATCAGAGCGGATGTTCGGCGTAGAACTTGCCGCCGTGGAAGAGCAGGGGCGAGGCGTCGGGCCGGTGGGTGCAGCGCTCGACCTCGCCGACGAAGATCACGTGGTCGCCTTCTTCGTAGCGGCTGCGGTTGTAGCACTCGAAGGTGGCGGCTGCGCCGGCCAGCAGCGGGGCGCCGGCCACGCCCGGACTGTGGACCACGTCGGCCCAGCGGTCCACGCCCTTGGCGGCGAAGCGCTGGGCCAGCGCCTGCTGGTCGGCGGCCAGCACATTGATGGCGTAGTGCGAGCCGGCGCTGAACACGGCCATGGAGCCGGCGGCACGCGCCAGACTCCAGAGCACCAACGGGGGGGACAGCGAGACCGAGTTGAAGGAGTTGGCCGTCAGGCCCACGAGCTTGCCGTTGGCGGCGCGGGCGGTGACGATGGTGACCCCGGTGGCAAACATGCCCAGGGCGGCGCGGAACTCGGTGGGGGTGAAGCTGGGCGCCTGGGCGCGCCGCTCCGTGGAGGCGACGGACATGGTGGCAATGTACCTGAAACGCATGGCCCTGACGGCGCCGGGCGCATGGCGGCCGTGCCTTGCGCAATAGAATGGTCCGATGCGTTTCCGGAATAGCCTGGTGGCTGCCGTCGCGGCGTGGACGTTCACGCTGGACGCCGTCGCCCATGATCGCCCCTGTGGCGAGTTTTTCTCCCGTCTGCCCAATGTGAGCTGGGCCCTGTGCCAGAACGCCCAGTTGCAGGCCAGCGAGGGCCGCAGCGTGCGCGGCCGCATGATCTATGTGCGCGATGTGCAGCCCGTGGCGCCGCGCCTGCGTGTGCTGGTGATCGGCGGCATGCATGGCGACGAGCTGTCCTCGGCGGCGGTGGCCTTGCACTGGATCCGTCTGGCGCAGGCCGAGCCCGATCAGGTGCACTGGCGCTTCATCCCGGCGCTCAACCCGGACGGCCTGTTCGACCTGCCCGCGCGGCGCGTGAACGCCAATGGCGTGGACCTCAACCGCAACTTCCCCACGCCCAACTGGGAGCGCGACGCCAGCTACTACTGGGAGGTGCGCACGCGCAAGGACCCGCGGCGCTTTCCCGGGCGCCAGCCGCTGAGCGAGCCCGAGACCCGCTACCTGCACGACGAGATGATGCGCTTTAGGCCCAATCTCATCGTCAGCATCCATGCACCCTACGGCATCCTCGATTTCGACGGGCCTACGACGCCACCGCGCCGCCTGGGTCGCCTCTACCTCGACCAGCTGGGTGTGTTTCCGGGCTCCCTGGGTAATTACGGGGGTGTGCACAAGGGCATGCCTGTGGTAACTATCGAGTTGCCGAGCGCGCGCCTCACACCACGCAATGTGGAGATCCAGCGCATGTGGACCGATCTGCGCGACTGGATGGGCGTGACGCTCGCTGGCGCGGACGCTGCTGGTCAGGAGCCGGCCGTGCGCCGCTGAAACGAGGAACAGGAGAGCACAGGATGCTGGAACAGAGGAACTTTCGCAAGATCGGCTGCGCCGAATGCGTGGCTGGCGCCGGCCTGGGCTTCGACTTTGCCATGGCGTTCCAGCCCATCATCGACGCGACCACACACAAGGTCTACGCCCAGGAGGCACTGGCGCGAGGCCCCCGGGGCGAGCCGGCCGGCGAGGTGTTCCGCCATGTCAACGAAGACAACCGTTACGCCTTCGACCAGGCCTGCCGCGTCAAGGCCATCCAGCAGGCGGCGGAGCTCCGGGTCGATTCCTACATCAGCATCAACTTCATGCCCAACGCGGTGTACCGTCCCGAGCTGTGTATCCGCACCACCATCGAGGCGGCCGAGACCTACCACTTCCCGATCCGCCAGATCATCTTCGAGTTCACGGAGAACGAGTACATCACCCACCTCGACCATGTGCGCGACATCGTGCGGCACTACAAGGAGCGGGGCTTCCTCACGGCGCTCGATGATTTCGGCGCGGGTTACGCCGGACTGAACCTGCTGGCCGAGATCCAGACCGACCTGGTCAAGCTGGATATGGCCCTGATCCGCGGCGTGGACCGGGATCCGCGCCGTCGCGCCATCGTGGGCGCGATGATGAGCTTGTGCCGCGAACTGGGCACACGGGTGATCGCCGAGGGTGTCGAGACGCGCGAGGAATACCTCGCGCTACGCGACCTCGGCGTGGAGCTGTTCCAGGGGTATTACTTTGCCCGGCCGGCATTTCGCGCGCTAGCCGGGCTGCCCGCAGCGGCCGTGTACGACCGCTGAGGCGGGTGCGCTGCTCAGCGCACCAGCAGCACGGGCACGCCGCAGTTGGCGATCACCTGGGTGGCGACCGAGCCCATCACGAGGTTGCCCAGCGAGCCGTGGCCGTGCGAGCCCATGACCAGCAGGTCGTACTTGCCGGATTCGGCAACCTTGGCGATGGTCTCGCCGGCGTGGCCAACCTTCCAGCTGCTCTTGGCCTCGATGCCATGACGGGCCAGGAACTTGGACACCGGGCCCAGCACCTTCTCGGACTCTTCAGAGTAATACTTGTCGACTACTTCCTTGCCCACAGCGGCGCGCGCGCGAGGGGGCAGGGTGGGTTGCACCGTCAGGATGGTGTAGCTGTTGTCGGCGCCGAACAGGCTTTCGTGCGTGGCCAGGTAGGCCAGCATCTTCTTGGTGTATTCGCTGCCGTCGACGGCCAGAAGAATCTTCATGGAGGGGTCCTTTCTTGTCTCGGTGACTCCGGAGTGTATCGGCGCGACTGCAGGATCGATTGACCGCGGTCAAAAAGAAGGGGTATTACTTATCCCGCTGTTGTGGCTGACGCGACAGCACCTCGCGCAGCCAGGCATGCGCGCCGCTGTGCTGCAGGCGGCGATGCCACAGCGCGTCCACGTGCACCGCCGGCACGGCGAAGGGCAGCTCGCGCAGAACCAGCTGGTCGGCGATGCCGGTGACGCTGACGAAATGACGCGGCAGCACCGTGAGCAGGTCCGAGCCGGCCACCACCCGGCCCGCCGTGAAGAACTGGTTGACCGTGAGGACGATGTGGCGTTGCCGGCCCAGGCCGGCCAGGGCCTCGTCAATGAAGCCATAGGGCCGGCCCGAGAAGCTCACCAGCAGGTGGCGGGCGGCGCAGTAGCGATCCAGCGTGAGCTCTTCCCTTGCCAGCGGATGGTCCCGGCGCATCACGCAGACATATTGGGTCAGGTAGAGGCGCTGGTGCTCGAAGGGCACGGTCTCGCCCGCCTGGGCCTGGGCGGTCAGGCCGGCAAGGACAGCGGGAAAGTAACCCACCGCCAGGTCGGCTGCTTCCTCGTCCAGCAGACGGCGCGGGTCGCGCGTGGTCAGCGGCACGACGCGGATGGTCACGCCCGGCGCTTCGCGGTCCAGAGCCTGGACCAGGCCGGGGATGAGCTCGGCGGCCGTGGCGTCGGCCATGGCCAGCACGAAGGTGGTGTTGGCCTCGGCGGGGACGAAACTGCCGGGCGCCAGGGTCTCCTGCAGCTGGCGCAGGGCCTGCTGCACCGTGGGCCACAGGGCCAGGGCGCGCGGGGTCGGCTCAAGGCCCTGGCCGCTGCGCCGCAGCAGCTCGTCATCCAGAGCCTCGCGCAGGCGCCGCAGCGCATTGCTGACGGCAGGCTGTGTGAGTGCCAGCTTGCGCGCGGCCTTCGTCAGGCTGCGTTCGGTCATGACCTCGTTGAAGACCCGCAGCAGGTTGAGATCGAGGGTACGAAAGTTCAGTCCGGCCATGGCGCCCAATATATCACCAGCATGAATATTTAATATCAAAAATATAAAGTTGAATCACACTAGTGAAAACCCTAGCATTCATCCCATCGCAGCAAATCATTTCTTCTGGAGGTTCCCATGAGCAACAGTTTCGTTCACCTTAAGTATTCGACCAGCCACCCCGGTGTGGAGCGCTTCGAGCGTGTGGTCAACGCCGCTGACGGCCTGCGCAAGGGTTGGACCGCAACCCGCGGTCTGGCGGGCGTGCTGCTGGCTGCCATGGTGGCCACGCTGGTGGTGCTGGCCGACCAGCTGATGGACACTTGGGCCGACGGTCATCTGATGGCTGCTTGGCTGTTGATGTGGGTCATCGGGTTCAGCGCCCTGGCCCTGCTGGCCCCGACGGCCCGCAGCTTGGCCGCCCGTGTGATGACCGGTCTGGATGGCTGGTCCCAGAATGTGGCCCGCCGCCGTGCCGACGAGCGTCTCTGGGATCTGGCGCGCAAGGACTCCCGCGTGATGGCGGACATCCAGGCCGCTGCCAGCCGTAGCGAAGACGGCAACAGTGGTGGCACCGGCGGCGACGCCGGCCCGAGCGAGCCCGTCACCGTGACCCGCACGCTGCGCCCCGAGATTGCCGCCCGTCTGAAGCGCCTGAGCCGTCGCATCTGGAACGAATAAGCGTCACTGCTGCGTTCATGCCAAAAGCCACCGCATGCGGTGGCTTTTTCTTTGCACGAAGTTTCCGGAACCTGCGAGTCTGCAGGACAATAGGCCTATGTGCAGTGGCGCGGCACCAGGGCGGCTGTCCATGACAGTTGCGGCCGCAAGCGATACAGAGTTTTTACAGAGTGCCTTCACCCTTCAATCGAACCCTGTTCACACAGATGCCGCCGAGCATCGTGATCACCGAGCCCGTCCCCCGCTGGAAGGTTTGGGCCCAGTTTCTGTTCAAGTTCCTGTTCTTGCTGCTGCTGTGCGCCGCCAGCTTCTATGCCGGCATGCGCTACCAGCAGCTGCGCCCGGCAGACCTGCTTTCGGCGACCCCGTCCCCGGCCGAACCGGTACCTGCGCTACCGCCGACGCAAGCAGAGGTGCCGCCCGTCGCCGCTCCGGCCGAGGATCTGCTGGCACCGCGGTCGGTCGACGGCCTGCGCGTGCAGTCGTTCAAGGTTGTGCGTGACGGCAGCGCGGCCGGCCAGCTGCTCTATGAGTTCGAACTGGCCAACAGCGGCCGGCTGTTCGAGGGGCGCTATGAGTTCCTGTTCTTCGGCCTGCAGGACGGGCGTCCGCAACAGTGGGTGTTTCCCCCCGAAGGTGAACCCAACGGCGGGCGTTTCCGCATGCGCGTGGCCAGCTATGTGAAGACCAGCGGCAGGATCCAGCTGCCCCCGGGCCTGCAGCCCCAGGCGGTCGTCGTCCAACTACAAGAGCCAAACGGCCTGCGCGCGAGCCGGGGGCTGACCTTTGCTGAGTCGGCGCCAGCACCGGTGGCGCCTCACAACGGACAGTAGCCGGATCCACAAGTACAAAGCACAAGGGGGACACATGTCCCCCTTGTGCTTTCAGGGCGTCCCGCTCAGGCTGTCAGCAGCTTCTCGATGCGCTGGCGCGTGTCGCGCAGCTGCTTGGGCAGGCGCGCGTCGATCTGCTCGAACAGCTTGTCGTGCAGCTTGAGTTCGTCCAGCCACTGCTGTTTCTCGATGCTGGTGACGGCCTGGAACTGCTCGGGCGTGAAGTCCAGGCCTTTCCAGTTGAACTCCTCGTAGCTCGGTGACAGGCCGTAGAAGTGCTCCTGGCCCTTGGCCTCGTCTTCGATACGGTCGATCATCCACTTGAGCACGCGCATATTCTCACCGTAGCCCGGCCAGATGAACTTGCCGTTCTCGTCCTTGCGGAACCAGTTGGTCGTGAAGATGGCCGGCAGTCGGCCGCCCTGCGCGGCGACCTTCTCGCCGAGGTTGAGCCAGTGCGCAAAGTAGTCGCCCATGTGGTAACCCGTGAAGGGCAGCATGGCGAAGGGATCGCGGCGTACCACGCCCTGCTGGCCGATGATGGCGGCCGTGGTCTCCGAGCCCATGGTGGCGGCCATGTACACACCCTCGACCCAGTTGCGGGCTTCGGTCACCAGCGGCACGGTGTTGGAGCGGCGGCCGCCGAAGATGAAGGCGTCGATCGCCACGCCCTTGGGGTTGTCCCACTCGGGGTCGAGTGCCGGGTTGTTGGTCGCAGCGACGGTGAAGCGCGAGTTCGGGTGGGCGGCCTTGGCGCCGGTTTCCCTGGCGATCTGCGGCGTCCAGTCCTTGCCCTGCCAGTCGATGGCGTGGGCCGGCGGCTCGCCGTCCATGCCCTCCCACCAGACGTCGCCGTCGTCGGTCAGCGCGACGTTGGTATAGATCACGTCGCTCTTGAGCGACTCCATACAGTTCGGGTTGGTCTTGTAGTTGGTGCCGGGGGCCACACCGAAGTAGCCGGCCTCCGGGTTGATGGCGTACATGCGGCCATCCTTGCCCGGCTTGACCCAGGCGATGTCGTCGCCGATGGTCGTAACCTTCCAGCCCTCGAAGCCCGCGGGCGGCACGAGCATGGCGAAGTTGGTCTTGCCGCAGGCGCTGGGGAAGGCCGCGGCCACGTGGTACTTCTTGCCCTGGGGGTTGGTCACGCCCAGGATCAGCATGTGCTCGGCCAGCCAGCCCTGGTCACGGCCCATGTTGGAGGCGATGCGCAGCGCGAAGCACTTCTTGCCCAGCAGGGCGTTGCCGCCATAGCCCGAGCCGTAGGACCAGATCTCGCGCGTCTCGGGGTAGTGGACGATGTACTTGGTCTGGTTGCAGGGCCAGGCGCTGTCCTTCTGGCCCGCCTCCAGGGGCGCCCCGACCGTGTGCATGGCCGGCACGAACTCGCCGTCGGTTCCCAGCACGTCATAGACGGCCTTGCCCATGCGGGTCATGAGCTTCATGTTTACGGCCACATAGGGGCTGTCCGACAGCTCGACGCCGATGTGGGCGATGTCGCTACCCAGCGGGCCCATGGAGAAGGGCACCACGTACATGGTGCGGCCCTTCATGCAGCCGTTGAAGAGCGCGGGCGTGCCGTCGGGCTTGCCGTACTGCATCAGCGCGCGCATCTCGGTCGGGTCGATCCAGTTGTTGGTCGGGCCGGCGTCGTCCTTGCGGGCGGAGCAGATGAAGGTGCGGTCTTCGACGCGGGCCACGTCGCTGGCGTCGGAGCGGCAGAGGTAGCTGTTCGGGCGCTTGGCCGGATTGAGCTTGATGAAGGTGCCGGCCTGGACCAGCAGGTCGCACAGGCGCTTGTACTCCTCGTCGCTGCCGTCACACCAGTAGATGGCGTCGGGCTTGCAGAGTGCGGCCATGTCGGCCACCCAGGCCAGCAGGCGGGCGTGTTTCACATGGCTGGGGGCGTTGAGGTGGATGCCTTGCATCACGGGAGAGTTCATCGGGGGCTCCTGTCATTCATGACTCTGGGGCGGCGCGGCCTGCCGCCGGTGCGGGCCATTGTAGGGATTCGCCCCCGTGTTACAGCCGGGTTACAGGCAAACTCTATGCAAAACATGCATGAGGTCATGCGACGCCTGACCGCGCCCTGGTCGGGGTGCTGCAAGGAGAAAAAGCGCAGACGAGCACACGCAAGCCGCTTGAGCCGGCGCGGTCTCTGAGTGACGCGGAGAGAGGGAGGACGGGATCCCGAGGCTGGGATCCGGAGACGCCGGCGCTGGCCTGCAGGTGGCGGGCGCCGGGCGGCGATCAGGCCATGAAGACGGCGATGAAGGCCAGCAGGAAGATCATCAGGCCGCCAAGGACGGGGATGACCACAGGTGCGGTGTGCACGATGTTCTCGATGGGGTCGGACGACTGCTGGGGCTCGTGAGACATGTGATTTCCTATGAGATCGGAATAACTGCCCGGATTTTACATGGGCCAGGCAGGACAACTGCGCAGAGTGCCGTCCACAGGCCTGCGCGTCAAGCGCTATCCGCACGCCGTGCCGGGGCTTCCCAGCCCGGGGGCTCTGCGCTATCGTGAATGTGTCACGGGACCGCCATGGAGGACGTTGCATGGTCAAGCGACAGTCGACAGGCCGGGCGAGCGCCCCGCTGCTGGTTTCGCCCGGTCTGCGGGAGGCGCCAGTGCTCGACCTCATGTGTTCGCATTTCGTGCTTACGCTGGTCAGCCGCATGGGCGGCACGTTCAGCGCGCGGCGAGACCTGCATGGCGTGATCGAACTCGTGGGGCGGCATCTGGTCTGGCCCCTGCCCGTGCTGGAGCGTCTGAGGGATTACCTGACGCGCCGCTGTGCCGGCAACGAGGCCTGGACCGGCCAGGAGGCCCTGGACATGGACGGCTTTCTGCTGCGCCATGGCGACTGGCGCGGTCCGTATGAGGAAAGCACTCTTTTCTACTACCTCGACGATTACGTCAAGCAGCAGCCGCGCGACCTGCCGCTGGTGCTGGGCGCCACCGCCGACTGGCTGCGACAGGCGCTGAAAAAGCAGTCCACCCTGGTCGAGAAGAACATCGACGCGCTGGTCCATCTGCTGCAACTCAACCAGGCCGAACGTGCCCTGCTGCTCTATGGCACGCTGACGCGCTACCAGCGCGAGCTGCGCAGCCTGCTGGTGGAGTTCAAGGTCAGCAATGCCTCCGAAGCTTATGCGCTCATTGCGGAGGTCGCCGGGGTCCGGGCCGAGGAGGTCGGCGAAGCCTTGCGTACGGGGTCGCGGCTGGAGCGCATCGGTCTGGTCGACAACCTGATCTCGGAGCACAACATCACCGACCTGGCCGACCTGATGAAGGTCAGCGAGAAGCTGCCACCCGTGCTGATGCGCGAGTACCGAGACCAGGCCGAACTCATGGCGGTTTTCACCCGTCCGGCCAGCAAGAGCCGGCTCGCCCTGGAGGACTTCGCATTCGTCGCGGAGGAGGCGCAGCTGCTGAGCACGCTGTTGCGCCATGCCGTGGGCCGGCGCGAGATGGGCGTCAACGTGCTGCTCTACGGTCCACCGGGCACGGGCAAGACCGAACTGGCCAAGGTGGCCGCGCAGGCCGCAGGGCTGGAGCTGTTCGAGGTGGAGTATGCCGACCGCGACGGCAATTCTCTCAACGGTCGTGAGCGCTACCGCTCGCTGCAGATTGCCCAGGTGTTTCTCAAGGGCAGTGCCCAGGCGGTGCTGCTGTTCGACGAGGTGGAGGATGTGTTCCCGCCGATCTCCAGCGAGGCGGCCCAGCTGCTGGTGCGCGCGGAGAAGGCCGGGCCACAGCCCAGCAGCAGTGTCAGCGGCAAGGCCTGGGTCAACCAGATCCTGGAGTCCAACCCTGTGCCTACGGTCTGGATCACCAACCGCATCGAACAGATCGATCCCGCCTTCCGGCGCCGCTTCGCCTACCACTTGGAGCTCAAGTCGCCACCCCCAGGCGCCCGCGAGGCGCTGGTGCGGCGCGCCCTGCAGAGCGTGGAGGTGTCACCGCCATTCGTGGAGCGGCTGGTCGCGCGCAAAAGCCTGACGCCGGCCCAGATCCATACGGCCGTGCGGTTCGCCGGCATGGTCTGCAGCGCAAACCCTGCTGTGCCTTCCCGGGAGGAAATGGAGGCCCTGATCGAGCGCCAGCTGCGCAATGCCGATCAGGCCCTGGGCGGAGGGCAGGACCGGGCGCGTCCGCGCGTCGCTGAGACGCACTACGATCTCGCGCTGCTCAACGTGGAGTGTCGCTTCGGTCTGGACCGCGTCGTGCAGGCCCTGCTCGCAAGGGGGCGCGGCAGCCTGTGTTTCCATGGTCCGCCCGGTAGCGGCAAGACGGCACTGGCCGAATACCTTGCCGCCCAGATGGGCCGGCCCCTGATGATCCGCCAGGCCAGCAATCTGGTCAGCAAGTTCATCGGCGAGACCGAGGAGAACATGGCGGCCATGTTCGCCGAGGCCGAAGCCGAGCATGCGGTGCTGCTGCTCGACGAGGCCGACAGCTTTCTGCAGGACCGGCGTGGGGCCCAGCGGACCTACGAGGTCACCGAAGTCAACGAGATGCTGCAGGGCATGGAGCGGCACCAGGGCGTGTTCATCTGCACCACCAACCTCATGGACCGGATCGACCAGGCGGCCCTGCGCCGTTTCACCTTCAAGATCCGCTTCAAGCCGCTGAATGCGGACCAGCGACGCGCCATGTTCGTGGCCGAGGTGCTGGCAGGAGAGGCGCATCGGCTCCTGCCGGCCTTCGGACAAAGGCTGGACCAGCTCGACCAGCTCTGCCTGGGCGACTTTGCTGCGGTGCAGCGGCAGGCGGCCATTCTGGGCGAGGGCTTCGGCCCCGGCGAATTTCTCGACCAGCTGGAAGCTGAGCACCGCATCAAACCGGAGGTGCGCGAGCAGCGCGGCCTGGGTTTCCTGCAATAAACCCTTTGGATTCAAGGCCTTAGCTGCGGCGAGGACGTTTGGCGCGTTGATTTTTATGTCCGGCTTGTCAACCGCCGGGCAGGCTGAGGCGTCATAAGCGCATGGCAAACGCCGGATGACCCGGCCGGGTCGCGGATCGCACCCGCAACCCAGGACCGCCCATGAGGACAGCTATGACGACCGTACGCAAGGACATCATCAAGGTGCCGGAGAAAGGCACCTACAAGTGGCAGCTCTTCAAGCAGTGGACCGACGAGTTCCGCGACACCCAGGCCGACCATGTGGCCTACATTGCCCTGCATCTGGCCGGTGTGCTCGAGCCTTGCCGCGCCAAGTTCGACAAGCTCATGCAGCACCACCGCCAGCAGCTGCGCGACAGCTCCAAGGTCCAGCGCCACAGCCGCGCGATTGAGCGCCTGCAGAACACCATGTCTGCTGCTGCCATGTCCTACGAGAGCAGCTTCCGCCGCCACTGAGCTGCGGTCCGTGGTGCCCGTCGGGCGCCGCTTCAGTTTCCCTCAGCCACCACCCGTAGCACCTCGGCGCCATAAGCCTCGAGCTTCTTGGCGCCGATGCCGCTGATGCCCTGCAGATCTTCCAGGGACTGCGGGCGCCGGCGTGCAATCTCGGCCAGCGTGGCGTCATGAAAGATCACATAGGCCGGCAGGTTGTGGGCGCGCGCCACCTCGGCTCGCCAGCTCTTGAGATTGATGTAATGCACCTGCTCGTCCACGCCCAGCTCCTGGGCCGCGGGTGCAGTCACCGTGCCACGGCGTGAACGCTTGACCGGCGTTGCGGCGGTCGACTCACGCAGCAGCACCGGTACTTCACCCTTGAGCACGGCACGGGATCCTTCGGTGAGGCTCAGGGTGTCGAAGCTGTGGCCGTTCTCCAGCGCCACCTTGTGCAGACCCACCGCGCCGGTGGCCAGCAGCTGGCGCAGCACGCCGCGCAGCTGCGCCTCGGTGTATTCCTTGCCCAGGCCGAAGGTGGAAAGCTTCTCGTGCCCGAACTGCAGCACTTTCTCGGTCTCCTTGCCGCGCACGATGTCCATGACGTGTCCGGTGCCGAAGGTCAGGCCGCTGGCCGCGTGCACCCGGTAGATGGTCGAGAGCAGCTTGCGCGCCGCATCCGTGCCGTCCCAGACGGCGGGCGGGTTCAGGCAGTTGTCGCAATTGCCGCAGGGCCCGGACGGTTCGCCGAAATAGCCGAGCAGCCGCACGCGCCGGCAGTCCGTGGCTTCGGCCAGGGCCAGCAGGGCATCGAGCTTGCCACGCATGACCTGCTTGAAATCCTCGCCGGCCGGACTCTCGTCGATCATGCGGCGCTGGTTGACCACATCCTGCAGGCCGTAGGCCATCCAGGCGTCGGCCGCCGCGCCGTCGCGGCCCGCACGCCCGGTCTCCTGGTAGTAGCCCTCGATGTTCTTGGGCATGTCCAGGTGGGCAACGAAGCGCACATCGGGCTTGTCGATGCCCATGCCGAAGGCGATGGTCGCCACCATGACGATGCCCTCCTCGCGCAGGAATCGGTTCTGGTTGTCCTGGCGCGTCTCGGGTGGCAGACCGGCATGGTAGGGCAGCGACTTCAGGCCCGCGTCCACCAGCGCGGCCGACGTCTCCTCGACACGCTTGCGCGACTGGCAATACACCACCCCCGCATCGTCCGGATGTTCGCGTTCGATGAAGCGCAGCAGTTGCGCCAGCGGCTCCTTCTTCTCGACGATGGTGTAGCGGATGTTGGGCCGGTCGAAGCTGCTGACGAACTGACGCGCCTGTTCCAGCTGCAGGCGCTCGACGATGTCCTCGCGCGTGAGCGCATCGGCCGTGGCGGTCAGTGCGATACGCGGCACGCCGGGGTAGCGCTCGTGCAGCACCGTGAGCGCGCGGTACTCGGGGCGGAAGTCGTGGCCCCACTGGCTCACGCAGTGGGCTTCGTCGATGGCGAAGAGCGCGAGCTGGCCGCGCTCGGCCAGCGCGTCGAGCTGGGCCAGGAAGCGTGGCGTGGTCACGCGTTCGGGGGCAGCGTAGAGCAGGGTGAGCTCGCCGCGCAGCAGGCGCTTTTCCACCGCCGCTGCCTCTTCGCCGGAAAGGCTGGAGTTCAGGAAGGCCGCCTCGACGCCGGCTTCGTGCAGGGCGCCGACCTGGTCGTGCATGAGCGCGATCAGGGGCGAGACGACGATGGTCGTGCCGTGGCCGGCCTGCTGGCGCGCGATGGCCGGGACCTGGTAGCACAGCGATTTGCCGCCGCCCGTGGGCATGAGCACCAGGGCGTCGCCGCCGCCGATCACGTGGTCGATGATGGCCTGCTGCGGGCCGCGAAAGGCGTCATAGCCGAAAATGCGGCGCAGGATGTCCTGGGGGGGCACGGGTCCGGAGCTCCGGTCAGGCGAGGCGATGCGTGCTCACATCTGTTCCCAGGGCAGACCGTCGTGGCGCCAGCCGTTGAGCGTGGAGCGGCGGAACTGGTCGTCCAGATCGCCTTCGAAGCCGTGCAGCACATTGATGAGCTGGGTGTAGCCGGCGGCCTCCAGCGCCTTGCCGGCGTCGAGTGTGCGCTTGCCACTGCGGCAGAGCAAAACCACTGGACGGTCCTTCTGGCCACCGCTTTCACGATCGACCGCGGCGACGAAGCCGGCCGGGTCGGGCGTCAGGTCCGGGTACTCGTACCAGGGGATGTTGATCACGCCGGGCGGGCGTCCGACGTAAAGCGATTCGATCTCCATGCGCACGTCGACGAAAAGCGCATCCGGCGTCTGTTGCAGGAATTCCCAGGTGTCCCGGGGCAGCAGGTGTTTCATGCCCGCTATTGTCCCGGGTTTTGGCGGCGATCCCTTGCTGCCCGGCCGGCTTTCTACAATGGAGGGCATGAAGCCGCTGAACTACACCCGCGCCCAGGCCCTGCCGGGCATCCTGGCCCGCCGCATCGCCATCCTCGACGGGGCCATGGGCACCATGATCCAGCGCTTCAAGCTGGGCGAGGCCCAGTATCGCGGCGAGCGTTTCAAGGACTTCCACAAGGACGTCAAGGGCAACAACGAGCTGCTGTCCCTGACGCGCCCCGACGTCATCCGCGACATCCACGAGGGCTACCTGGCCGCAGGTGCGGACCTGATCGAGACCAACACCTTCGGCGCCACCACCGTGGCCCAGGCCGACTACGAGATGGCGCACCTGGCGCGCGAGATGAACCTGGCCTCGGCCCGGCTGGCCCGCGCGGCCTGCGACAAGTACAGCACGCCCGAACACCCGCGCTTCGTGGCCGGCGCTCTGGGCCCGACGCCCAAGACGGCCAGCATCAGCCCCGACGTGAACGATCCTGGCGCGCGCAACACCAGCTTTGAAGAGCTGCGGATGGCCTACTATGAGCAGGTCGAGGCCCTGGTCGAAGGCGGGGCCGACGTGCTGCTGGTCGAGACCATCTTCGACACCCTCAACGCCAAGGCCGCGCTGTTCGCCATCGACGAGTATTTCGAGGCCTCGGGCGAGTGCCTGCCCATCCTGATCAGCGGCACCGTGACCGACGCCTCGGGCCGCATCCTCAGCGGCCAGACCGTCACGGCCTTCTGGCACAGCGTGCGCCACGCGCGCCCGCTGGCCGTGGGCCTGAACTGCGCGCTCGGTGCGGCGCTGATGCGCCCCTACATCCAGGAACTGGCGCGTGTGGCGCCTGACACCTACATCAGCTGCTACCCGAATGCCGGCCTGCCCAATCCCATGAGCGAGACCGGCTTCGACGAAACCCCGGACGTGACCAGCCGTCTGCTGCGCGAGTTTGCGGCCGAGGGCCTGGTCAACATCGTCGGCGGCTGCTGTGGTACCACCCCGGAGCATATCGGCGCCATCCACCAGGCGGTGGCGCCCCTGCCCACGCGCGTGCTGGGCAGCGCCGGGCCGTTCTACCGGGAAGCGGCCTGACCCCACGCCAGCGGGGGAATAGCGGGCGGCCCCACAATCGGGCTTCCCATCAAGGGGAGTAGTCAAGCGATCCTTCCGGCGGCCAGCCGGGCCGGGTCGACGGAGTCTCCGTCAATACGCCGCCTTACCGCGGTCGGAACTCCGGTCCGGGCACCAGGCCCGGGTCTGGCAAGACCTTGCGGGTGTTGTTCAACACTGCAAGCGAGGTCTCTCATGCAAAGCATTGCGCCACTGTGGCTGTGGATCGTTTTTGTCGCCTTCGTTCTGGCGGCGCTCTTCGTCGACTTCGTCGTCCTGCGCAAGCAGGGTGCCCATGAAGTCGGGGTCAAGGAAGCTTTCAACTGGTCCATGATCTGGGTCGGACTGAGCTTCCTCTTCAACGGACTGCTCTGGTGGGCGGTCTATGAAACTTCGGGATCACGCGAGCTCGCGCACGAGAAGTCGCTCGAGTTCCTGACCGGTTACCTGATCGAGAAGAGCCTGGCGGTCGACAACATCTTTGTCTTCCTGATGATCTTCACCTACTTCGCGGTGCCGCCGGCCTACCAGAAGCGGGTATTGATGATCGGCATCATCGGCGCCATCGTGCTGCGCACGGTGATGATCCTGGTCGGCAGCTGGCTGCTGACGCAGTTCCACTGGATTCTTTATGTCTTCGGCGGCTTCCTCGTGCTCACCGGCCTCAAGATGTGGTGGGCTGCGGGCAAGGAAGGCAGTCTGGACGACAACCCCGCGCTCAAGCTGCTGCGCCGCGTGATGCCGGTGAGCCGCAGCTTCGACGGCGAGAAGTTCTGGACCATCGAGAACGGCAAGCGCATCGCCACGCCGCTGCTCATGGTGGTGGCCCTGGTGGGCCTGACCGACGTGATCTTCGCGGTCGACTCCATCCCGGCCATCTTCGCGATCACGCAGGATCCCTTCATCGTGCTCACGAGCAATGTGTTCGCCATCCTGGGCCTGCGCGCCATGTTCTTCCTGCTGCAGGCCGTGGCCAGCCGCTTCCACCTGCTCAACTACGGCCTGGCCGTGATCCTGGTCTTCATCGGCACCAAGATGATGCTGATCGATGTCTTCAAGATCCCGGTGGCTGTTTCGCTGGCGGTCGTGGTGGGCATCCTGGCTGTGACCATGTTCCTCAGCGTACGCAGCTCGTCCAGGCAGCCGTCGGGCAAGCGGGTAAGCTAAGGGTCTGGGGTTCGCCATCGGGCCCCTTGAACCCGCCATGCAGATCGAAACCCTGCGCCGGCGCCTGCGGGCGCTGGGCGCCAACCCCCGTCACGAGCACCGTGTGCTGCGCCTGTGGTCGCAGGCGCTGCCGCAGGACCACGGCAGCCGGCCGATCGAGAACTTTCTGCCGGCCACGCTGCGCGCAGCCTTGCCCGACATCGCGCATGAGCTGGCGGAGCTGGCCCGCACCCATTCCGAGCACCCGGGCGAAGACGGCTCGCTGCGCCGTGTGGTTGCGCTCGCCGACGGCCAGCTGGTTGAAAGCGTACACATGCCGCCAGGCCGTACGCCCGCCTTGTGCGTGTCCACCCAGGTCGGTTGTGCCGTGGGCTGCACTTTCTGCATGACGGGTACCACAGGGCTGATTCGCCAGATCGAGAGCGCCGAGATCGTGGCCCAGGTCGCGCTGGCCCGCGCCAGCCGACCGGTGCGACGCGTGGTCTTCATGGGCATGGGCGAGCCGGCGCACAACCTGGACAATGTGCTCGAAGCCATCGACCTGCTGGGCACGGCCGGCGACATCGGCCACAAGAACCTGGTGTTCTCCACTGTCGGTGACCCGCGCGTGTTCGCGGCCCTGCCGCAAGGGCGGGTGAAGCCGGCGCTCGCGCTGTCCCTGCACACCACGCGGGCCGAGCTGCGCGCGCAGCTGCTGCCGCGCGCGCCGCGCCTCACGCCGGAGGAGCTGGTGGAGGCCGGGGAACAGTACGCGCGGCTCAGTGGCTATCCGATCCAGTACCAGTGGGCCCTGCTGGCGGGTATCAACGACAGCGCCGAGGAGGTCGAGGGGCTGGTGCGTCTCCTGCACGGCAAGTACGCCATTCTCAACCTCATCCCTTACAACGCCGTCGACGGCCTGCCCTACCAGCGACCGACGCGCGAGGCCGCTGCCGAGATGGCGCGCCAGCTCCATCGCCGAGGCATTCTCACCAAGCTGCGCCAGTCCGCGGGGCAGGATGTGGATGGCGGCTGCGGCCAGTTGCGCGCGCGGGCCGTGAGCACCCGGCGCACGATTGCGCTGCACGCGAGATAAGTCCTGGCTGATGTACCGCTCGTGCGGTGGTGCATGCACAACACTTTTCGTCGAAACGCCCCTTCGGGTTTGGAGGGCTTGCATTGCGCGTGGAAGAATCGCGCTGACTTTTTCGATTGATGTCAGCCAGGGAGGAAATCCATGAAGAAGAGTTTGATCGGGCTGGCGCTCGCCTGCGCAGCCTTGGGCGCCAGTGCGGACGCGCCGCGCGTGCGTCTGTTTGCCAGCGCGGGTTACGGTTTCGGCGGCGATCCGCTGATGGAAGGCACCTGGGTCGACGGCAACGGACAGCAGACCGGGACCTGGGACCTCAAGGCCGGCAAGGGCACCGCGCTGGCGCTGGGCGCCGATCTGCGGGTGACGGACCGCTTCTCCCTTCAGGCCAGTATGGGCTATCAGCGCGAAAGCGTTGACGGGGCTGGGTCCAACTTCGCGTTTTCGCGTGTCCCGGTCGAGCTTCTTGGTTTCTACTCGCTGACTGATCGTCTGCGGCTGGGGTTGGGCGTGCGCAAGACACAGAGCGCCAAGATCCAGGGTGGCGGCACCTACGATTACATCAACGAACCCTACGAGGCCTCGGGGGGCGCCGTCATCGAGGGGCAGTATCTTTTCGGGACACCTTCCAGAACCGAGCGTGCGCCCATGTTCGGCATGTACCTGCGCTTCGTCAACGAGACTTACAAGGCACGCAGGACAGCCTGGGACGCAAAGGAGCGTAGCGGAGATCACCTGGCCTTTGGCCTGCTGTTCTATTACTGAAGGCCGGCACGCCGCGGCTCGCGGTGTGTTTCCCTTCGGAGGTCCTGGGCCTGTGGGCGCGGGACGCTCATTCAGTACCCACGCTGCCCCGTTCGTGGCCAGCGCGTAAAATCATGGCTCTTCCAAGGAGCGTTGCAGCAGCACCCCGGTGTTGTCAGGCTTGGATGACCCAACGACGCTCACCTGCTTTTGTTTTCTCAGGTGAGCCGCATGTCTGAAATTTCTGTTCCCCCCATGAAGCTGTCCGGCCTGGAGCCGGTGCTCATCGGCGCGGACACCCTGTTCGTCAACGTCGGCGAGCGTACCAACGTCACCGGGTCCAAGGCCTTTGCGCGCATGATCCTCAACGGCCAGTTCGAGGAAGCGCTGGCCGTAGCGCGCCAGCAGGTGGAGAACGGCGCCCAGGTGATCGACATCAACATGGACGAAGCCATGCTCGACAGCCAGGCCGCCATGGTGCGCTTCCTGAACCTGATCGCCAGCGAGCCCGACATCGCCCGCGTGCCCATCATGATCGACTCCTCCAAGTGGAGCGTGATCGAGGCCGGCCTGCGCTGCATCCAGGGCAAGGGCATCGTGAACTCCATCTCCATGAAAGAAGGTGTTGACGAGTTCAAGCGCCAGGCCCGGCTCATCAAGCGCTACGGCGCGGCCACCGTGGTCATGGCTTTCGACGAGAAGGGGCAGGCCGATACCTATGCGCGCAAGATCGAGATCTGCGAGCGTGCCTACCGCATCCTCGTCGACGAGGTCGACTTCCCGCCCGAGGACATCATCTTCGACCCCAACATTTTCGCCATCGCCACGGGCATCGAGGAACACAACAACTACGCGGTGGACTTCATCGAGGCCACACGCTGGATCAAGCACCATCTGCCCGGCGCCAAGGTCTCGGGTGGCGTGTCCAACGTGTCCTTCAGCTTCCGCGGCAACGACCCGGTGCGCGAGGCCATCCACACCGTCTTCCTGTACCACGCCATCAAGGCCGGTATGGACATGGGCATCGTCAACGCGGGCATGGTGGGCGTCTACGACGATCTGGAGCCCACGCTGCGCGAACGCGTCGAGGACGTGGTACTCAACCGCCGGCCCGACGCGGGTGAGCGCCTGGTGGAGATCGCCGAGACCGCCAAGGGCGCGGCCAAGGACGACAGCAAGAAGAACGAATGGCGCGCCGGTACGGTCGAGCAACGCCTGAGTCACGCGCTGGTGCATGGCATCACCGACTTCATCACCGAAGACACCGAGGAGGCCTACCAGGCCGTGCTGGCCAAGGGCGGGCGTCCGCTGCACGTGATTGAAGGCCCGCTGATGGACGGCATGAACATCGTGGGGGACCTCTTCGGTGCCGGCAAGATGTTCCTGCCCCAGGTGGTCAAGAGTGCGCGCGTGATGAAGCAGGCCGTGGCCCACCTCATTCCCTACATCGAGGAGGAGAAGCGCCAGCAGGAGGCCGCCGGCCAGGACGTGCGAGCCAAGGGCAAGATCGTGATCGCTACCGTCAAGGGCGACGTGCACGACATCGGCAAGAACATCGTCACCGTCGTGCTCCAGTGCAACAACTTCGAGGTCATCAACATGGGCGTCATGGTGCCCTGCCACGAGATCCTGGCGATGGCCAAGGTCGAGGGAGCGGACATCGTGGGCCTGTCCGGGCTGATCACGCCCAGCCTGGAGGAGATGCAGTACGTGGCCGCCGAGATGCAGAAGGACGAGCACTTCCGCATCAAAAAGATTCCCCTGCTCATCGGTGGCGCCACCACCAGCCGCGTGCATACGGCGGTCAAGATCGCGCCGCACTACGACGGCCCGGTGGTCTATGTGCCCGACGCCTCGCGCAGCGTGAGCGTGGCCCAGGGCCTGCTCAGCGAGCAGGCCGCGAACTACATCGCCGAGCTCAACGCTGATTACGACAAGGTCCGCCAGCAGCACGCCAACAAGAAGCAGACACCGCTGTGGTCGCTGGACAAGGTGCGCGCCAACAAGACCCCGATAGCCTGGGACGGCTATGTGCCGGTGAAACCGAAGTTCATCGGTCGTCGCATCTTCAGGAACTTTGATCTGGGCGAGCTGGCCAGGTACATCGACTGGGGCCCCTTCTTCCAGACCTGGGACCTCGCCGGTCCTTTCCCGGCCATCCTCAAGGACGAGATCGTGGGCACGGAGGCGCAGCGTGTGTTCTCCGACGGCAAGCGCATGCTGCAGCGCCTGATCGAAGGCCGCTGGCTCACCGCCAACGCGGTGGTTGGCCTCTACCCAGCCAACAGCGTGAACGATGACGACATCGAGCTCTATACCGACGAGAGCCGTCACAACGTGGCGCTGACCTGGTACGGCCTGCGCCAGCAGACCGAGAAGCAGGTGGTCGACGGCGTGATGCGCCCGAGCCGCTGCCTGGCCGACTTCGTCGCGCCCAAAGGCGTGGCGCCCGACTACGTGGGCATGTTCGCCGTCACGGCTGGCATCGGGGTGGAGAAGAAGGAGCAGTACTTCATGGACGACCATGACGACTACTCCGCCATCATGCTCAAGGCCCTGGCCGACCGCCTGGCCGAGGCCTTTGCCGAGTGCCTGCACCAGCGCGTGCGCACCGATCTCTGGGGCTATGCGGCGGGCGAGCAGCTCAGCAACGAGGAGCTGATCGCCGAGAAGTACCAGGGCATCCGTCCCGCGCCCGGTTATCCGGCCTGCCCGGACCACAGTGTCAAGCGCGAGATGTTCGAACTGCTGCAGTGCGAGGAGATCGGCATGGGTATTACCGAAAGCCTGGCCATGACCCCGGCGGCCAGCGTGAGCGGCTTCTATCTTGCGCACCCGCAGAGCACCTACTTCAACGTGGGCCGCATCGGAGACGACCAGCTGCACGACCTCGCGCGCCGCCGCGGCATGAGCGAACAGCAGCTGCAGCGTCTGCTCGCGCCCAATCTCTGAGCGCGCGGCGGTCACCCGCTTTACGCAGTTTTACAAGCCAGAGGCCCGCCCAGCCGCGGGTGCTGTCTACCATCTGAACTCGAACGCGTTAGGGAAAGAGCCGATGGCTGGGCCACCGGTGTCTTCAGAACTTCAGATGAGCAAGGGTATCCAGATGAGTGAAGTGACAAGCACCGGCGCCGTGGTCGCCGGGACCAAGGGCCTGTGGGCTGCCGTTGGCGTGCTGGGCGTGGCCGTCGTGGGGCTGGGCGGTGCGCTCTACACCACCCTGCAGCCCAGGCAGGAACCGAAACCCGTCGTGAGCGAGCAGCCCGCCGCCGGGCCGGCCGCTCCTGCAGCATCGGCACCGGTGGCTGAAAAAGCCACCCCCGCTCCGGCCCCCGTGGCGCAGCACAAGCCGCGTCCGGTGCCGGTGAAGAAGCCGGCCGAAGTCCACAGCGACCCCGTGGTTGCTGCACCGTTTCCAACCCCCGTGCCCGCACCTGCCCCCGTCTGCGTCGACTGCGCCACCGTGTCCAACGTCACGCCCATCGAGCGCGAAGTGGAGACCAGCGGCACCGGCGCCGTGGCCGGCGGTGTGCTCGGCGCCATCATCGGCAATCAGATCGGCCGGGGCCAGGGCCGCGATGTGGCCACCGTGATCGGTGCCATCGGCGGCGGTGTCGCCGGCAACCAGATTGAAAAGAAGATGAAGAAAGTCGTGGCCTACCGCATCGACCTGCGCATGGACGACGGCAGCCGCCGCACGCTGGAACTCGACCGGCCCCTGGGGATTGGTGAGCGCGTGCGTTATGACGGCCAGGCCCTGCAGCCTCTGAACGGCTAGGTCCGGGCCCGACGCTGGGCCAGCGCGAGCGCCAGCACGCCCAGGACGCTGATGACGAGCATCAGCAACAGGCCGTGGGTGTAGGCGTCCTGGGGCGTCCACATCAGGCCCAGCAGCCAGGGCGTGGCCGCACGACCCAGTGCCATGGGCAGGCCCAGCGCACCGTTGAGGCTGGCGGCCTGCTCGCGGTCCACGTATTCGGCGACGGCCGTGCCCTTGACGATGGTGAGCATGCCGTTGCCCATGCCATAGACCACGACAAACACCACCACCAGCACGATCTGGAAAGTGCCCGACAGCGGCGCCAGCAACAGGATGAGCAGGCCCAGTGGAATCAGGCAGGGGATCAGCCGGTTGACCAGATGCAGGTTCAGGTGGCGTTCAAAGAAGAACAGCAGAGCCCGTCCCCCGACCTGCAGCAAGCCGACGGTCGCGGGTACGGCGATGACCCAGGTCTCGGTCAGACCGTAGCTGCGCAACAGACTCACCATGTGCGCCGGCAGTGCCGCGGTGACGCCCATGAGCAGCACGATGAAGACCCCGACCAGCAGATAGGGGGCGCTCAACACATGGTGGCGCAGGCCGGGCTTGGAAGTGGAGATCGGTCCGGCGCGAGGCTGGGGCGCCTGGCGCAGCACCAGCGCATGGATGGGTGCACAGACGAGCAGGTGCAGCGCGGCCAAGGGCCACAGGGCGTGGCGCCAGCCCAGGTGTGCGATCAGCCAGGCGGTCAGCGGAAGGAAGACCGTGCTCGCCAGTCCTCCGAGAAACGTGATCACGATGATGGCGCGGCGGAAGTCGTGGGGGTAACGTCGGATCACCACGGCAAAAGCCGGCGAGTAGAGCGTGGCGCTCAGCCCGGCGCCCAGCAGCAGCCAGACGGCGTAATACCCGGTGCGGCTCTCGGTCAGGCTGTGCAGAACCAGGCCCAAAGCCAGTACCAGCGAGCCCAGGGTCATGACAACGCGTTCGCGGCCGCTGTCGATCCATCGGCCCACGGGCCAGGCTAACAGTCCCTCCGCCAGCAGGCCCAGGCTGAAGGCCAGTGAGGCTTCCGCGCGGCTCAGACCCAGGTCCTGCTCGACGGGTTCGAGCAGCAGGCCGAAGAGATAAAAGACGCTGCCCCAGCTGATGAGTTGGGTGAGCGAGAGCCAGCCGATCAGGGACGCATGGGGCTGGCCTGGGCGTGAGGGCATGCGCTGATTATGGGTCAGCGCAGGGACCGTCTCAGTGTCGGCCGGTCACCCGCTCGAGCGCATGAGCTACATCGTTCTCTGTGGATTTCCCGTCATCCACCCAGGCCACGAACTGGTCGGGACGCACCAGGATCAGGCGGGCTTCGTAGCGCGCACGCTCCTGTTCACACGTGTCTTCGATCAGGGTCAGCGGCACCTGCAGGGCGCGCGCCGTATCGAGGCAAGCCTGGACGGTGGAGGCGTTCGCATCCAGGGCCAGCAGCGTCCAGCCCGGGCCCAGGCGGTCGTAGACGTTGTCGCCTGCCGAGAGCGTGGCCGGTGCGAGGTGATGACCCGGCCGGGCCCGGAAGCTGTGACTGCCTTTGGCACTGCCGCCGCTGGCGCCCGGGTAGTCGGCCGCGATGACGGGTGAACCTTCGTAGTGGGGTTCGAAAGCGTGGACCTCACCGACGGCGCCCAGACTCCGGGCCTGCCAGGCCTGCTCGAAGGCCGGGCGATCGCGGTCCGGTGCGTGGGCTTCGAGGAAGGCCCGGTCGGTCTCGATCGAGCGGGCGATGAAGTCGCGTGCGGTGGAGGCGAACACGCCGTGGCGTTCCTGATGGTAGGAATCGAGCAGGGCTTCGCTGCCCCAGCCTTGAAGCCGGGCTGCGAGTTTCCAGCCCAGGTTGCGTGCGTCCTCGAACCCCGTGTTGACGCCGTAACCGCCATAGGGCGGGTGGCTGTGTGCCGCGTCGCCCGCCACGAACACACGACCTGCGCGATAGCTGTCGGCCAGGGCAAAGCGCAGGTCCCAGAATCCGATGTGTTCGAAGTCCACGTCGAACTCGGCGCCCACGGCTTCGTGCAGATAGGCCTGGAAATCGAAGTTGTCCCGGGTTGTACCCACGGGGACCGGGGCGTGGAAGAACCAGGTCGAGCCCAGATCCACGCGGCCGAAGAACTTCCAGTAGCCCTGCAGTTCGGGCTGCAGCACGTTGTAATAGGACTTGCCGGGATAGCGTGCCAGCAGCTCGTGCAGACCGTGCGAGCGGAAGACCAGCAGCACCATCATGCGGTCGTGATCGGCCAAAGTCTGCGTGATGCCGGCCTGTGTGCGGACCAGGGAGCGGCTGCCGTCACAGCCCACGGCATAGTCGGCGCGCAAGGCGAGGCGTTGGGTGCCGTCGCGGGTGATGGCGGTGACGTGAACGGCATCCGTCTCCGCTTGCAAGGTTTCGGCGGTCCAGCCGTAGAGCACCCGCACCGAGGGCAGTTCGGCCACGCGTTTGCGAAGCACGGCCTCGGTGGCGTACTGGGGCAGACGCTCGTTGCTCTTGAAGTAGTAGGGGCGCACCAGGTCGCGCTGCAGCCAGTCGTAGGCATAGGGGCTGAGCAGGGAGCCATAAGCGGTGAGGCCGCCGATGCCGTACTCGGGCGGGATGGTGCGTGCCGCACGCAGCTGCGGCTCGGCACCCCAGAAATGGAAGTGCTCCATCGTGCGCTGCGTGAGGTTCTGGCCCTTGGGGATGGGCTGGGGCTCCGGGTGGCGCTCGATCACGGTGCACCGGATGCCGCGTTGGCCGAGTTCAATCGCCAGGCCCATGCCCACCGGGCCACCGCCGACGATGACGACCTGGGTGTGTTCGACGGAGGATGGGCTGGCGGTCTGCGACATGGGTGGGGATGGGTCTCGGGTCTGAAGGCCCGCATTAGGCCGTGGGCCCTTGAATTAGACAAGTTTAGGTATGACATGAACTCATAAAATATCCATATGAACCTCTCCATGCGTCAGCTGCGCGCCTTTCTGCACGTGGCCCGCTCCGGCAGCTTCACGCGGGCCGCCGAGCGTGCCCATATGACGCAGGCCGGCCTGAGCATCCTGGTGCGCGAGGTCGAGCGTCAGCTGGGCGCCCGGCTGTTCGACCGGACGACCCGCGCAGTACAGCTGACCGAGGCCGGCAAGCGCCTGGCCGTGGTGGCTGAATCGGTGCTGCGCCAGCTTGACGACGCGACGGCCGAGGTGGACGCCATCGGCCAGCTCACACGCCAGCAGCTGCGTATCGCGGCCACGCCCCTGGTGTCCTCGCACCTGCTGCCCCAGGTGCTGGCCCGTTTCCGTGAGAGTCACGGGGATGTGCAGGTCCAGCTCGTGGACACCAACCTGGAGAACGTGCAGGCCCTGGTCGAATCGGGTGCGGTGGACCTGGGCTTGGGCTTCTTCTTCAAGGTGGCCTCGGGTCTGGTGCGACGGCAGCTGGCGGAGTTTCCGCTGATGCGGGTCTCGCCCTCGGATACGGCGCCCGAGGGCATCGGCCGCGCGAGCTGGGCTTCGCTGCGCGCCGCGCAGCTGATCACGCTGCCCGCGGAGAACCCAATCCAGCGCGTGATCGACGCGCATCTGGACAAGCTTGGCATCGTGCACGACGACGTCCGCCCGGTGAGTTTTCTGGCCACGCAGATCTCCATGGTCGAGGCAGGCTTCGGTTCGGCCGTGATGCCGACCTTCGCGATCGCGGCCTGCCGCCACCACCGGGTTCAGCTCGATGTGCTGGGCAGCCCGCAGGTGAAGCTGGGCTTCTATCGCGTGTCGCGCCGCGGTGTGGCAGAAGCCGAGGCCATGAAGGCCTTCGGCGAGGCCTTTGCCCGCCACCTGCCGTCCATGTCGCGCTGAACGTCGGTCTTCATCTATTGCTGAATCTTATGAATCCATGTGATTTCTGAATTTCCGCTGCTCCCGGGCGGATGGCCTAATAGCAGCAAACCGCGCACAACGCCTTGAGCTGGCTCAGATGGTGTGCATTCAATACCCGGGCAGGAGACGACATGAACTATCAATGGATCAAGAAGCTGGCGTGGATGGCCGCCGGCATGGTGCTGTCAGGCGCGGCGTGGGCCGCCTGGCCCGAACGCGCCATCACGCTGGTCGTCCCCTACACCCCGGGCACGGGGATCGACCTCGTGGCGCGCCAGCTTGCCGCGCGACTGCCCAAGGTGCTGGGCCAGCCCGTGATCGTCGAGAACGTGCCGGGTGCGAGCGGCAACATCGGCAGCGAGCGTGTGGCGCGCGCTACGCCCGACGGCTACACGCTGCTGGTGCAGGTCAACACGCTGGTGATGAACAAGAGCCTGTACAAATCCCTGCCTTACGACCCGGTCAACGACTTCGCGCCCGTCACGCTCACCTCCTGGGGCACGCTTCTGCTGGTGGCCAATCCCTCGGTGCAGAAAGCCGCCACCGCCCAGCAGATGGTTGCCGCCGCGAGGGCCAAACCCGGCCAGTTGACCTATGGCACACCCGGCGTGGGCACGCCGCATCACCTGGCCATGGCCCAGCTGTTGCAGGCCAACGGCCTGGACATGCTTCACGTCCCCTACAAAGGCACGGCGGGCGCCGTGACCGACCTGCTCGGTGGCCGCCTCGACTACATGTTCCTGCCGGTGCACGTGGCCTTGCCGCACATCACGGCGGGCAAGCTGCACGCGCTGGCAGCAGGCAGTGACCAGCGTGTGCCGCAACTGCCCCAGGTGCCGACGCTGGCTGAAGCCGGGGTCCAGACCGGCAACGTCGAGATGTGGTACGGCGTGCTGGCGCCCAAGGGCACGCCCGCCGATATCGTGGCACGCCTGGACCGCGAGATCAGCGCCATCCTGCGCCAGCCTGACCTGGCCACCGCTTTCGAGGCGCAGGGCATGACACCGGCTCCCAAAGGGACGCCTGCGGCCTTCGGCGCGCTCATCAGCAAGGACGCAGAGCGTTGGTCTGAGGTGGTGCGCAAGGGCAAGATCACGGCCGAATAAGCGGCCCGATGCCCAAGCCCTTGCGCGCGCGCGTGCAAGGGCGGCGTTTATGATGCGGTGCACGCAAGGCACGGCGCCCGTTCATGGGCGCCGTCGCACTGAACGATTGCCGTCATGATCACCGGTCCCGCCACGATCTCCGCTTCCACGCGCCGCTCCGTCCTCCTGCTGTCTTTCGCCACGTTCTCGAGCATGGCGGCGCAGCGCCTGTGCGATGCCATGCTGCCCGAACTCTCGCGCGAATTCTCGGCCGGTCTGGCCGAGGTGGCGCAGGTGGTGTCCGTCTTCGCCGTGGTCTACGGTCTGTGTCAGCTCTTCTACGGCCCCTTGGGCGACCGGTTGGGCAAGTTTCGCGTCGTGACCTGGGGCACGCTGGGTTGCTGTGTGGGCAGTGTGCTGGCCGTCTTCGCGGCCAGCCTGGACATGCTGGTGCTCGCACGCATGCTGACGGCGCTGGGCGCGGCGGCCATCATCCCCCTGTCGCTGGCCTGGATCGGCGACGCCGTGGCCTACGAGTTGCGCCAGGAGACGCTGGCGCGCGTGGGCCTGGGCACCACGCTGGGCATCACCGGGGGCCAGTTGCTGGGCGGAGTGTTCACCGACACCCTGGGCTGGCGCTGGGCTTTCGCCTTCATGACCCTGCTGTTCGGTGTCGTGGGTTTGCTGCTCTGGTTTGACGGGCGGCGCCAGCGCAGCGAGACGCCGCCCCTTGCGCCCCAACCCATGCCCGGTGGTCGATCCGGCTTTGTGCAGCAAGCGTTGCAGATCGTGACGGGGCGCTGGTCGCGCGTCGTGCTCATCGTGGCGCTGATCGAAGGCGCCTCCGGCTTCGGCGTGCTGGCCATCTGGGCCTCGCACCTGCACCATGAGCTGGGGCTCTCGCTGTCGGCGGCAGGTGCCGTGGTGGCGCTGTTCGGTCTGGGCGGCATGGTCTATATGGCGGTGGCCCGCTGGCTCATTCCGCGCCTGGGCGAGCATGGCCTGGCGCGCAGCGGGGTGGCGCTGCTGGGCCTGAGCTCGCTGGTGATCGCCTTCACGCCCGTGTGGTGGCCCAGCGTGCCGGCCAGCCTGCTGGCGGGTTTCGGCTTCTTCATGTTCCACAACACCATGCAGACCAATGCCACGCAGATGGCGCCAGCGGCGCGTGGCACGGCAGTCTCCCTGTTCGCGTCCTTCCTCTTCATGGGGCAGTCCATCGGCGTGCTGCTTGCGGCCGCCCTTGTCGGCGTGCTCGGCTCCACGACCGTGATCGCGCTGGGCAGCGCGGTGCTGGTGGCGGTAGGTGTGTATTTCTCGTGGGCTCTGGGTCGCCGCGCTGTCCTCATGCAGGGCGCGGGCTGAGCTGCCGGTACTGCAGCGCCTCGGCCATGTGGTCCACGTTGATGCGTGGCGCGCCGGCCAGGTCCGCGATGGTGCGTGCCACCCGCAGCGTGCGGTGCAGGCCGCGCGCCGACCAGCCCAGGCGCGCTGCCGCCGTATCCAGAAAGCGCAGCGCCGCATCGTCCGGCCGCGTGTGGCGGTCGATCTCCTGTCCGCTCAGTGCATGGTTGGGCTGGCCCTGGCGGGCCAGGGCGCGTTCGCGCGCAGCGATGCAGCGTGCCCGAACCACAGCGGTGCTTTCTGCGGCGGTGGGTTGCAGCAACTCCCCGGCCGGCAGCGCACCGACGGGCACATGCAGATCGATGCGGTCCAGCAGCGGGCCGGACAGCCGCCCCTGGTAGCGCGCCACCTGATCCGGTGTGCAGCGGCAGGCGCGCTGGGCCGATCCCAGGTAGCCGCAAGGGCAGGGGTTCATCGCCGCCACCAGCTGAAAGCGGGCCGGGAACTCGGCCCGCCGCGCCGCGCGTGCGACGGTGATGCGGCCACTTTCCAGCGGCTCACGCAGGGCCTCCAGGGCGACTCTTGGAAATTCCGGCAGCTCATCGAGGTAGAGCACCCCGTGATGCGCCAGGGACACCTCGCCGGGCCGCGGCGGTGATCCGCCGCCCACCAGCGCCACCGCACTGGCGGTGTGGTGCGGGCTGCAGGTGGGGCGACGCCCCCAGTGCTGCAGCGCGAAGCGGCCAGCCAGGCTGGCCAGCGCCGCACTTTCCAGGGCCTCGTCGGTGCTCATGGGCGGCAGCAGGCCGGCCAGGCGCTCGGCCAGCATGGACTTGCCCGCGCCCGGCGGTCCGGTGAACAAAAGGCTGTGGCCACCGGCAGCGGCGATCTCGAGGGCACGCCTGGGCCCGGCCTGGCCCTTGACATCAGCGAGATCGGGGCCGGTCGTCTCCGCTTGCAGGGGGTGGGGCGTCTGGCGGGCCCAGCCCGCAGCGGGTGGGCTGTCCGGCTGGCGACCCGGCAGGAACTGCTGCACCACGTCGAGCAGGTGCGTGGCCTTGTAGATCACGCTGTCGGGGACCAGGGCGGCCTCCTCGGCGCTACCCGGCGGCAGTACGAGGGCGGTGGTGCGCCCGCGCAGCGCCAGCGCCATGGCCAGCGCACCGCGCACCGGGCGCAGCTCCCCCGAGAGCGACAACTCGCCCGCGAACTCATGGCCAGCGAGTGCCGCCGCATCGATCTGCCCGCTGGCGGCCAGGATGCCAAGGGCAATGGGCAGGTCGAAGCGCCCCGAATCCTTGGGCAGGTCGGCCGGTGCCAGATTGACGGTGATGCGCTTGTTGTGCGGGAACTCCAGCCCGGAATTGAGAATGGCCGAGCGCACGCGCTCGCGCGCCTCCTTGACCTCGGTCTCCGCGAGGCCGACCAGCGTGAAGCTGGGCAGGCCCGGGGCCAGATGGACTTCGACGTTGACCGCCGCCGCTTCCAGGCCCAGCAGGGCCCGACTGTGCACCAGGGACAGGCTCATGAGCAGTTCCTCCACAAAACGGTGCAGATCTCTTGCCTGCTTGCCCCAACTGGCGCACACTAATGGTGCAAAACTGGATGTTCATACAGTCATCATAACGTCATGTACAGCTATACGTCTACAGGCTTGTGAGGGAAATGGCGGGCGAGTTGCTGGCACGGTCCCTGCTTTAGAGGTTCGTCCCTTTAACCCTTAATGGAGTACGACATGAACCTGAAATCCAAGATCGCCCTCGCTGCCCTGGCCCTGACCGCCGGTTCTTCCGTGTTTGCCCAAGTGGCCTACAACGTGGGCGTGGTGAGCGAGTACCGTTACCGCGGCCTGTCGCAAACCAATGGCGATCCGGCACTGCAGGGCGGTGCGGACTACGCCTTCTCAAATGGCTTCTATGTGGGTGCCTGGGCCACCAACATCTCCTGGATCAAGGACTCTGGTGCCAAGGACAGCAGCTTCGAGCTGGACCTCTATGGCGGCTACAAGGGCACCATCGGCCCGGTCGGCTACGACGTCGGCTATCTGCGCTATGAGTACCCGGGCAACAAGCTCGGTGATGTCGCCGGCTTCAAGAACGCGAACACCGACGAAGGCTATGTTGCCGGTAGCTACGGTCCCTTCACCCTGAAGTACTCCTACGCCTTCTCCAACCTGTTCGGCACCCCCGACAGCAAGGGCACGACCTATACCGACCTGTCGGCTACTTTCGATCTGGGCAAGGGCTTCACCCTGACCCCGCACGTCGGCTTCCAGGATTTCAAGAGCAATAACGGTGCTGCCAACGACAAGTACGACTACACCGACTACACCCTGACCCTGTCCAAGGACTTCGGCGGCGGTTATGTCGGCAGCCTGACCTATGTGACGGTCGACCAGAAGACTGACGGCACCTGGGCGCGCAACCTGTCCAAGGATCAGATCATCCTGGGCGTGAAGTACAACTTCTAAGTCGGCAACACAACCCGGAGGAGAACCCATGAAACTCGTCACAGCCATCATCAAACCCTTCAAGCTCGATGAGGTGCGAGAAGGCCTCTCGGCCATCGGGGTGCAGGGCATCACCGTCACCGAGGTCAAGGGCTTTGGTCGCCAGAAGGGCCATACCGAGCTGTACCGCGGCGCCGAATACGTCGTGGACTTCCTGCCCAAGGTCAAGATCGAAGCCGCCGTGGCGGACGAGCTGGTCGACCGCGTCATCGAGGCGATCGAAGGCTCGGCCCGCACCGGCAAGATCGGCGACGGCAAGATCTTTGTCTACAACCTCGAGCAGGTCGTGCGCATCCGTACCGGCGAAACCGGCAAGGAAGCACTCTGAGGCTCCCACCATCAAGAGAGATACCGACATGAAAAAACTACTCATCTCCTTTGCTCTGGGGCTGGGCCTGCTGGCCGGCTCTGTGACGACATGGGCGCAGGCTCCGGCCGCCGAAGCACCGGCGGCCGCGGCCCCCGCTGCCGAGGCGCCGGCTGCTGCTGCTCCCGCTGAAGCGGCCCCCGCGGCACCCGTGCCCAAGGTCGACTCCGGCGACACCGCCTGGATGCTGACCTCCACCATGCTGGTCATCCTGATGACCATTCCGGGCCTGGCCCTGTTCTACGGTGGCCTGGGTCGCTCCAAGAACATGCTGTCCGTGCTGATGCAGGTCTTCGTGATCTTCTCGCTGGTCTCCATCCTGTGGGCACTCTATGGCTACAGCCTGGCGTTCGCGGGTGAGGGCAAGTTCTTCGGTTCGCTGGACAAGATCTTCCTCAAGGGCGTGACGCAGGAGACCTTCGGGGCCCTGATCACCATCCCCGAGTACGTCTTCATCGCGTTCCAGGGCACCTTCGCGGCCATCACCGTGGCGCTGATCGTCGGCTCCTTCGCCGAGCGCATCAAGTTCGCCGCCGTGCTGCTGTTCTCGGTGCTGTGGTTCACCTTCAGCTACGTGCCCATGGCCCACATCGTCTGGGGCGGCGGTCTGCTGGCGGCTGACGGCGCGCTGGACTTCGCGGGTGGTACTGTGGTGCACATCAACGCCGGTATCGCCGGTCTGGTGGGCGCCTACCTGGTGGGCAAGCGCATCGGCTACGGCAAGGAAGCCATGGCGCCGCACAGCCTGACGCTGACCATGGTGGGTGCCTCCTTCCTGTGGGTGGGCTGGTTCGGCTTCAACGCCGGCTCCGCCGGTGCTGCCAACGCCGGTGCCGGTCTGGCCTTCGTGAACACTGTGCTGGCGACTGCCGCCGCTACCCTGTCGTGGATCACCGGTGAGGCACTGCACAAGGGCAAGGCCTCGATGCTGGGTGCCGCCTCCGGTGCCGTCGGCGGCCTGGTCGCCGTGACCCCCGCCGCCGGCTTCGTCGGCCCGATGGGCTCCATCGTCATCGGCCTGATCGCCGGCCTGGTCTGCTTGTGGGGCGTGTCCGGTCTCAAGAAGATGCTGGGTGCCGACGACGCGTTCGACGTGTTCGGCGTGCACGGCGTCGGCGGTATCGTCGGCGCCATCCTGACCGGTGTGTTTGCCGCGCAGAGTCTGGGCGGCACCGGCGGCCTGACCCCCGACACCTTCGCCATGGGCGCCCAGGTCTGGATCCAGATCAAGAGCGTGATCTTCACCATCGTCTGGTCCGGCGTGGTGTCCTTCATCGCCTACAAGCTGGTCGACCTGACCATCGGTCTGCGCGTCAGCGAAGAAGACGAGCGCCAGGGCCTGGACATTTCCTCCCACGGCGAAACGGCCTACAACCGTTGATTGGGCAATGGCCGGCAGCTTGCCCTAGCAGGCAGCTGCCGGTCGTCGCAAGCGAGAGTCTCCTCTGGTTCAGGCCCGCAAGAGCTTCGGCTCGAGCGGGCCTTTTTTCCAGACAGGCCGGGCCAGGGCAAAACAGCCCTGACCCGGCTTTTGCCTTCAGGACCCGCGGCAACCGTTAACATCACGGCATGCAGACACTGCAAGACCTCACCGAACGCGTGCGTGCCGCCGCGTCCACCGGCACCGCGCTGCGCATCTGCGGCGGTGGCAGCAAGGATTTCTACGGCCAGAGCCTGCAGGGCGAACGGCTCGACACCCGCGGCCTCAGCGGCATCGTCAGCTACGAGCCCAGCGAACTCGTGGTCACCGTGCGGGCCGGCACGGCGCTGGCCGAGCTGGAAGCGGTGCTGGCCGATCGGGGCCAGTACCTGCCTTTCGAGCCACCGCATTTCGCGCAGGACGGCGCGCGTGCAACGGTCGGGGGCATGGTGGCCGCCGGTCTGAACGGCCCCGCGCGCGCCAGCGTGGGCGCCGTGCGTGACTACGTGCTGGGCGCGCAGCTGCTCAACGGCAAGGCCGAGCTGCTGACCTTCGGCGGCCAGGTCATGAAGAACGTGGCGGGTTACGACGTCTCGCGCCTGCTGGCCGGTTCGCTGGGCACCCTGGGCCTGATCACCGAGGTCTCGCTCAAGGTGTTGCCGCGCGCCGTGGCCGAGGCCACGCTGGTCTTCGAACTCAACGAGGCCCGCGCCCTGCAGCAGCTCAACGCCTGGGGTGCCCTGCCCCTGCCGGTCAATGCCAGCTGCTGGCACGAGGGTGCGCTCATGGTGCGCCTGCGCGGTGCCCAGGCCGCCATCGCCGCGGCGAAGAAGACCATGGGCGGGCAGGCGCTGGACGATGCCCCCGCGCACAAGCTCTGGGACGCCTTGCGCGAGCAGACGGCGCCCTTCTTCCAGCTCGGCGAGGGCGAGGCCCTGATGCGCCTGAGCGTGCCCGATACCGCGCCGCCGCTGAACCTCGGCCCCACGCTGATCGAGTGGGGCGGCGCCCAGCGCTGGCTCAAGCTGCCGCTGAGCGCAGCCAGCCAGCCCTCGCTGCCCGAAGGCCTGCCGGGCCATGCCACGCTGTTCCGTGGCGGCGACAAGAGCGCCGGCGTGTTCACGCCGCTGCCGGCGCCGCTGGACCGCATCACGCGCGAACTGAAGAAGCAGTTCGACCCGGCCGGCATCTTCAACCGCGGCCGTCTCTACCCTGACTTCTGAGCTTCAGAGCCGACGTTCATGCAAACCACTCTCGCGCCCGAGTTCAAGCACACCGCCGACGGCCAGGCCGCCGAGGCCATCCTGCGCAAGTGCGTGCACTGCGGCTTCTGCACCGCCACCTGCCCCACCTACCAGCTGCTCGGTGACGAGCTCGATGGTCCGCGCGGCCGCATCTACCTGATCAAGCAGGTGCTCGAAGGCGAGGTGCCTACACGCAAGACACAAGCGCACCTGGACCGCTGCCTGACCTGTCGCAACTGCGAGAGCACCTGCCCGAGCGGCGTGCAGTACGGTGCCCTGGTCGACATCGGCCGCAAGATCGTCGAAGACAAGGTTCAGCGCCCGAGCGGCGAGCGTTTCGTGCGCTGGGCCTTGAAAGAAGGGCTGACGTCCCCGCTGTTCGGCCCGGCCATGAAGATGGGCCAGCTTGTGCGTGGCCTGCTGCCGGCCACGCTCAAGGCCAAGGTGCCCGCGCCACAGGACGCCGGTGCCTGGCCTACGCGCACCCATGTCCGCAAGGTGCTGATACTGGCGGGCTGTGTCCAGCCGGCCATGCTGCCCAACATCAACAGCGCCACGGCGCGCGTGCTCGACGCCGCGGGCATCCAGACCGTGGTCGCCGCCAAAGCCGGCTGCTGCGGCGCCGTCAAGTTCCACCTCAACGACCAGGCGGGCGGCAAGGCGCAGATGCGCGCCAACATCGACGCCTGGTGGCCGCATGTCGAGGCCGGCGTGGAAGCCATCGTCATGAACGCGTCCGGTTGTGGCGTGACCGTCAAGGACTACGGCCATCTGCTGCACGACGACCCGGCCTATGCGGCCAAGGCGCAGCGCATCAGTGAACTCACCCGCGATCTGAGCGAGCTGCTGCCCGAACTCGTGCCCGCCTTGCGCGACAAGGTGCAGGCCCGGGCCGGGCAGATCGCCTTCCATCCACCCTGCACCCTGCAGCATGGCCAGAAGCTGCGCGGCGGCGTGGAGCAGCACATGGCCGCGCTCGGCTTCCAGATCAAGACCTGCCGCGTCGAGCCGCATTTGTGTTGCGGTTCGGCCGGTACCTATTCCGTGCTCAACCCCAAGCTGGCCTACGAGTTGCGCGACCGCAAGCTCGCGAACCTGGGCGAGATGCAGCCGGCGCGGATCGCCTCGGCCAACATCGGCTGCATCACGCACCTGCAGAGTGGCACCGACACGCCGGTGCGGCATTGGGTCGAGCTGCTCGACGAAGCGCTGGCCACTACTTGAGCAGCTTGCCCGAGCTGCCGATCACGGTCACTTCGACATAGCGTGAGCCCACGCGGTTGTCCGGCGCGTAGCGCACGGAGGTGCCGCCCAGGTCGAAGTTGTTCATCCCTTCCATCGCCTTGATGACCTGGGCACGGGTCGGGTTCGGCCCGGCGCGACGCAGGCCTTCGACCAGCACCTTGGCTCCGAGGAAGAGCTCGAAGCTGGTGTAGTTGATCTGTTCCCCGGGCGCGTACTTCTGCAGCAGGCTCTGGTATTCGCGCACGACCGGTATCTTGGGCAGGTAGGGGTAGGGCGCCACCTGGCTGATACCCAGGCCGTGGGCGTTCTCGAGACCGGCGAGCTTGACGATCTCGGCCGGGTCCACCACCGAGATATTGAAGAGTTGTGCGCCGCCACCGGCTTCACGGTAGCGCTTGATGAAGGCCGCTGTCGGCTTGTTAACCGAGATCATGATCACCGCGTGCGCGTCCGAGGCCAGGATCTTCTTCACCGCTTCGTCCACCTTGTCGGTGTTGCGCTCGTAGGGTGCGGCTACCGAGAGCTTGAGCTGGCGCTTGCTCAGCGCCCTCTCCACGCCCTCGAGCCCCGCCTTACCGAAGCCGTCGTCCTGGTACATGACGGCCACCCGGTTCATGCCCAGGGTCACGAGCTGCTGCACCATGTGCTCGGTCTCGTCGCCATAACCGGCACGCACGTGAAAGATCCAGGGGTTGAAAGGTGTGCGCAGGGGCTCGCCGCCGGTGTAGGGGGAGACCAGCGCCGCACCGCCTTCCCGCAGGACGTTGTCGCTGAGCAGCTTGCCGATATTGGCCGTGCCGGCAAAGCCGTAGAGCGCCAGCACTTCGGGCTTGGACAGTGCCTCGCGCGTCAGGCGGACGGTCTCGTCCACCTTGTAGCCGTCGTCGGCAACCAGCACCTTGATCTTCTTGCCGTGGATGCCGCCGGTGTCATTGATTTGTTTGAAGTAGATCTCACCACCCAGCACCATCTGCTTGCCGGTGCTGGCCAGCACACCGGACAGCGGTGCGACCTGGCTGATGACCAGCTCGCTGGCGCAGGCGACAGTTTGCAGCAGGGCCAGGGCGGCCGTGCAGAGGAAGCGCGTAGCGTGAACCATGTGTGTCTCCAACGTATGTATCGTTATGCATAGAGACAAAAACTATAGGGACGGCATCGTGTGTCAGCTGTACGGACATTCCATGGCGTAGTTCTACGTAATGGCGGTCCCGCCAGAAATCTGGTGCTTCGTGCAGATCGCAGGCGAGAGGAGGACGCCGCTGCGCGGCGGCTTCGCGTGTCAGTGGCTGCCTTGCGAGTCGGGCCAGGAAGCCCAGAGCGCCGCCAGCAGGATCAGTGCGCCACCGATCAGCGTGCGGGCCTGCAGTTCGGCGGCACCCATGAGCACTGACGAGACGCTGGCGAACACCACCTCGGTCAGCATGATGAGTGCCGTGGTGGCCGCCGGCAGGCGGGCCGCACCGTATTGCAGGCCGAGGTTGGCGACCAGCATGGCCGCGCTCGTGACCAGCATCAGCAGCAACCAGCCGGTGGCGGGCGCCGGGGGTGCGTAAGCCAGGCCGACTGACTGGCCCATCAGTGCCGCCGCGACCGCGAGCAGCGCGCCGCCGGCAAACATGGCGACCATGCGCGCCTCATCCGCCGTGTCCCGCAGACGCCGCAGCAGCACATTGGTCAGCGCGAAGGCCAGTCCGCCCATCAGCGCCAGCCAGTCGGGCAGGCTGGCGGGCAGCGGCCAGGGCGATTCAGGCGTCTTGAGCACGATGGCCACACCGGCCAGGGCCAGCAGCAGGCGCGCCAGGGCGCTCAGCGTGGGGCGCTCGCCCAGCAGCATCCAGGCCAGCAGCACCGACCAGACCGGCATCAGGTAGAACAGCAGCACCACGCGCACCACATCACCCACGGTCACGGCCCAGTTGAAGCCCACATTGGTCAGGCCGGCCGCCGCGAGCAGCAGCCACAGCAGCGGGTACCGCAGGAAGTGCCGCCACACACCGGGCCGCCAGGCCAGCAGGGCTGCGCAGGCCAGCGCATAGATGCCGAAGGTGGCCCACAGCGGATGCAGGCCGGCGGTCTCAAGCAGACGGAAGGGATACCAGGAGACGCCCCAGACGAAGGCATTGATCACCAGGGCCCAGGCGGCCAGTGGTGCGACCGCAGCGCTCACTGGCTGTGGCGGCTGGCGCGGCGGCGCTTCCACCAGTAGGCCCCGAGCCAGATGGCCAGGATGCCCAGCAGCGCGAAGATGCCATGCTGGAACTGGCGCAGCACCTCGAACATCCAGTCCCAGTTCTGGGCACCGAAGTAGCCCAGGTAGACCCAGATGGGTACGCTGATGATGGCGGCAAAGCCGTCCATGAAGAACCACGTGGCGAAGCTCACGCGGTGGCTCATGCCGGCGGAGAAGAAGACAGGTGTGCGCAGGCCGGGCAGGAAGCGGGCCACGAACATCACCCACTTGCCGTACTTGTGAAAGGCGTCCTGCGCCTTGGCGAAACGCTCGGGCGTGAGAATGCGCCGAAAACCAGGCAGGCGCTGGATGCGCTGGCCGTAGACCCGGCCCAGGATGAACATCAGGCCGTCGCCGATCAGCACGCCGGCCATGCCCACCGCGAACATGGTGTGCACGTTTGCATGGCCCAGGCCGGCGATCACGCCGCCGGTCACCAGGGTCACGTCCTCGGGAATCGGCACGCCGAAGCCGCAGATCAGCAACATCACGAACACGGCCAGATAGCCGTACTCGGTGAAGATGGGCATGAGAAACTCGAAGACTTCCATGTGGGGCGGATACGAAGGCGGCCCGGATTCCGGGCCGCGCGCCAGTGTAAAGCATTTGTTTTCCAGCCCCGGCGTGGGCATATTTTGCTGGCAAACTTGCGGCTATGCCCCGTCCGATCCAGGCCCTGATCCATGTCGATGCCCTGCGCCACAACCTGGCGCGCGCGCGTCAGTCCAGCCCCGATGCGCGGATCTGGGCCGTGGTCAAGGCCAATGCCTACGGGCACGGCATCGAGCGCGCCTACGAGGGCCTGCGCGGCGCCGACGGATTTGCGCTGCTGGACCTGGCCGAGGCCGAGCGCCTGCGTGCGCTCGACTGGCGCGGCCCCATCCTGCTGCTCGAAGGCGTGTTCGAGCAGCGCGACCTCGAGCTGTGCTCGCGCCTGGGCCTGTGGCACGTGGTGCACTGCGAGGAGCAGATCGACATGCTGGCCATGCACAAGACGCATGTGCCGCACCGAATCTTCCTCAAGATGAACAGCGGCATGAACCGCCTGGGCTTGCGACCCGCGCAGTACCGCTCGGCCTGGACACGGCTCAACGCCCTGCCCCAGGTGGACGAAATCTCGCTCATGACCCACTTCAGCGATGCCGACGGTCCGCGCGGCGTGGCGGCGCAGCTGGCCGCCTTCGAAGCGGCGACGCAGGATCTTCCGGGCGAGCGGTCCTTGAGCAACAGCGCCGCCATCCTGCGCCACATGGGGCCGCAGGTGGCCGCGCGCGTGCGCTCGGACTGGGTCCGGCCCGGCATCCTGCTCTACGGCGCCTCGCCTGACTATCCGGAACACGACGCCGCCCACTGGGGCCTGCAACCCACCATGAGCCTGCGTTCGCGCGTCATCGGCGTGCAGCAGCTGCAGGCCGGCGAGAGCGTGGGCTATGGCTCGATCTACACCGCGCCTGCGCCGCAGCGCATCGGCATCGTGGCCTGTGGCTATGCCGACGGCTATCTGCGAGCCAGTGCCGGCGGCCCCGAGCGCGGCACGCCCGTGCTGGTCGACGGCGTACGCACGCGCACCGTGGGCCGCGTCAGCATGGACCTGATTACCGTGGACCTCACGCCCGTGCCGCAGGCCGGCATGGGCTCGGAGGTCACACTCTGGGGTCGGGCCTTGAATGGTGCCCTGCTGCCCATCGACGAGGTGGCCCAGGCCGGCGGCAGCGTGGGCTATGAGCTGATGTGTGCGTTGAGTGCCCGCGTGCCGGTAGAGGTGGCGGCATGAAGTACGTGCCCATCCCAATCGCCATGCTGCCCGTGGGCAAACCGCTGCCGGTCAATGTCTGGAACCCCGAGGGTGTGCTGCTGCTGCGCAAGGGCCAGCCCATCGTCTCCGAGCAGCACCGCGACAAGCTCTACGCCCACAACGCCTCCACCACCGAGAGCGAGGCCCAGGCCTGGCAGCGCTCCTATGAGCGCATGGTCCACACCTTGCTGATGGAGGGTGTGGAGGTGGAGACCATCGCGCGCATGCCCATGCCCAGCGCGATCCGCGAACGCGACTACCACACCGGCGAGCAGCTCAACGGCGGCTGGCTGGACCTGCAGGAGGTGCTGCGCGGCATCCTCTACCAGGGCGGTCTGGCGCTCAATCCGCTCCCCCGCCTGGCCGCGCTGGAGAACAAGGTGCGCGCCCTGCTCAAGGACGACCCGGACGACAGCCTTTTCTGCCTCTTCCAGGCGCTGGCCGACAGCAGCCTGGGCTATTGCGCCACGCATGCCCTGCTCTGCGCCTGCATCTGCGAGCTCGCGGCGCAGAAACTGGGGCTCAATGACCAGCAGCGCCAGTCCATCATGAGCGCGGCGCTGACCATGAACATCGGCATGGCGCGCGAGCAGGACGTACTGGCACGCCAGAACCATGCGCCCACGCCCGAGCAGCGCCAGCTCATCAAGGAGCACCCGGAGCTCAGCCTCAAGATCCTGGTCTGGCTGGGCATCGAGGATGTGGAGGAGCTGGACCTGGTGCGCTGGCACCACCAGCCCGACAGCCCCGAGGGCCTGCGGCACAACCTGACGGCGCGCCGCCTCTTGAGCATGACCGACATCTTCGTCGCCAAGATGGCGGCCCGGCGCACGCGGGAGGCGCTTTCGCCACTGGAGTCGGCCAAGTCCATCTACCTGCAGACCGAGAAGGACGTCACCGCCTCGGTCGGTGCGGCGCTCACCGCAGCCATCGGTTTCTATCCCCCGGGCACCTATGTGCGCATGGCCAGCGGCGAGACCGCGGTGGCCGTGCAGCGCGGCCTGCGTGCCAACACCCCCTGGGTCATCCCCATCATCGACCGCAACGGCATGCCCAGCTTCAACTACCACTGCCTGGACACGGGTGACACGGCGCACGCCATCGCCGCGCCCATCCTGTTTCGTGGCGGCAAGGTGGCAATCAATCTCGAGCGCGTGCGGCGCGCCCGCGAGAAGCTCCGCCGCTGAGGCAACTCAGCCCAGGCGCAGCAGCACCGCACCGGCGCAGACCAGCAGCGCCGAAGCCAGGCGCAGGCGTCCCAGCCCCTCCTTGAGCAGCAGGGCACCGATCAGCGCCGCGAAGACGATGGAGGTCTCGCGCAGCGCGGCCACGCTGGCGATGGGCGCGCGCGTCATGGCCCAGAGCACCAGGCTGTAGGCGCCCAGGGTGCCGGCTCCACCCAGCAGCAGCACGCGCCAGGCCCCAGCCGCGGGCCGCAGCGTCGCCCGGCCCCGCCACCACAGCAGGGTGGGCAGCATGAAGATCGCCGTGAGCGTGAAGAGCCAGGCCGTGTAGGCCAGCGCATGGCCGGCCAGACGCACACCCTGGCCGTCGACCACGGTGTAGAGCGCGATCACGGCGGCATTGGCCAGTGCGGCCCAGGTTGCCCCCGGGTGCTGCAGGCCCTGGCGCCAGGCGCGCCCGGCCAGCGCGAGCACGCCCGTGCAAATCAGGCCGATGCCCAGCGCACCCAGCGGTGTCGGCGTTTCGTACAGCCACAGTGCCGCGGTCGCCGCCGTGAGCACGGGTGCCGTGCCGCGCATCAGCGGATAGGCCAGGCCCAGCTCCGCCCCCTGGTAGGCACGTGCCACCAGCGCGAAATAGAGCACATGGATCAGGCCCGAAGCCAGCAGCCAGGGCCAGCTGGCCGGCGCGGGCAGGGGCAGCCACACCAGCAGCGGCAGGGACAGCAGCGCGGCCCCGCCCGCCACCTGCCACGAGGCCAGCAGCTTGTCGCCGCTGGCCCGCACCGCCGCGTTCCAGCCCGCATGCAGCAGGGCCGAGAGCAGCACGACGGCCAGGACTTCGGTGGACATGTCAGTGAGCTACTGCTGGTGAGGAGCTTGAAACGTGGCGCAGCGAACGAAGGGAGCGGAGCCTGGGGGTCATCTTTTCCTCAGGCCCAGCGCCATGACGGCGCCGACGACGATCAGCGCGCCGGCCACCTGCACGGGCGCGATGCTCTGGCCCAGCAGGGCCCAGGCGAGCACGAGGGCGGCCACGGGCTCGACGTTCATGATGGGCGAGCTGCTCACCACGCCCAGCTTGGGTAGCAGCGTGAACATGATGGTGAAGGCCGTGCCGTAGCACAGCGTCAGCCCCGCCAGGCCCCACCAGCCGGCCGCGGCCTGCGGCAGGTGCAGGCCGCCCTGCAGCGGCAGCACCAGCAGCGCGAGCAGGCCCACGAGGGTCATGGTGACGGTGGTGCGCAGACGCCCGTCCACGCCCGCGGCCTCATGTTGCGTGCAGACCAGGGCCGCGCCGAAGACAGCCGCCGCCAGCAGTGCAAAGGCCACGCCCGCGCCGATCTGTTGCCATTGACCGGCGGCGCCCAGGCCCGAGGTGGCACCGAAGACGTCCAGCGCCAGCGCGAGACCGATGAGCAGCACGGGCATGGCCAGCAGCACCGCGCGCTCCGGTTGGTGGCGGTAGAACAGCCAGGCGAAGAGGGCGGTCCACAGCGGATAGGTGTTGAAGGTCAGCAGCGCCAGGGCCACGGGCAGGCGCGCCACGGCGGCGTAGAGGCTCAGGCTCTGTACCGCGACCAGCCCGCTGATCAGCAGCAGGAAGGCGCGCTGGCGCTTTGCCACGGTGAGCGGGACGCGCTGCTGCCAGACGATGAGCCCGACGACCAGGGCCGTGATCAGGCTGCGCACCGTGACCGCGCTGGCCACGTCCAGCCCGTGGTTGAAGGCCAGCCGCGCCGCCACGTGGTTGGCACCGAAAAGGCAGGCGGTGAAGAGCAGGGTGAAGAAGGCGGCGCGGCTGGGCGCGCTGGAAACGGTGGACATGCGTGGACGGAAAGAGACCGGGAGGTCAGTAAAGCTTGCGCGTGCGCGCCTGCAGGCGCGCCAGACCCAGCAGGATATCCGTGTTCGGCGTCGGCACGCCGGTGAGCGCGCCCAGCTCCTGCACCACGGTGACCAGCGCATCAAGCTCCACGGGGCGGCCCGCTTCGAGGTCCTGCAGCATCGAGGTCTTGAAGGCGCCGAGCTTGCGCGTGACCTCGTGCCGGTTCTCGGGTTGCTGGAAGATGGGGATGCCGATGCGAGCACCGATCTCCTTGGCCTCGAGCATGATGCTGGAGATGAAGCTGCGCACCAGCGGGTCGTCGAGGATCTTGTCGGTGGTGGCGCCCGTGAGTGCGCTCACGGGGTTCACGGTCATATTGCCCCAGAGCTTGTACCAGATGTCCTTCTGGATCTGGGCCGAGAGTTCGGTTTCGAAACCCGCCTGCGTGAGCAGGGCCACGAGCTGCTGCGCCCGCTCGGTCTTCTGGCCCGAGGGCTCGCCGATGATGAGGCGGTTGCCGAAGTGATGCCGGGCCAGGCCCGGCTCCACGATCGCACTGCTGGCGTGCACCACGCCGCCGACGATGTGCGCCGCCGGAATGCCCGCGGCGATCTCGCCTTTGGGGTCGATGGCCTTGAGCTGGGTGCCGGCAAACTTGTCGCCGAAGCCCTGGAAGAACCACCAGGGCACGCCGTTCATGGCGGTGAGCACCACGGTCTGCGGGCCGAGCAGGGGCCGGATGTGGCGCGCCACCTCGGCCAGCGCCGGCGCCTTGACGGCCACGACCACCAGGTCCTGCACGCCCAGCGCCGCAGGGTCGGCGCTGGCCTGCACGGGCACGGTCAGGGTCTGCCGCTCGAACTGGCAGCGCAGGCCGTGCTGCTGCAGGGCGCTGAGCGTGGCGCCGCGCGCCACCACGCTGACCGAGCAGCCGGCCTGGCCCAGGCGCGTGCCGACCCAGGCGCCGATGGCACCGGCGCCGTAGATGCAGACCTTGCCGAAGCTCATGTGATCTTTCCTCCCTGGCCGCGGACCGGTGCATGCCGGCCCGTGGCTTCGTGCACGCTGACCGTCAGGCGTCGGCGGTGAAACCGATGGACTTGACGATGGGTGCCCACTTGGCTGTGTCCTGCTTGAGCAGCTCCACCAGCTCGGCGGGGTTGTTGGACATGGCTTCCAGGCCGAAGACGGCCAGGCCGTCGATCACATCCTTGGAAGCCAGCGCGGTCTTGAGGGCCGAGTTCATGCGGTTCACGAGGGCCGCGTCGGCCTTCGGGGGCAGGAAGAAGGCGAACCACTCGCTGTGCGTCAGCTCCTTGAAGCCCTGCTCGGCATAGGTGGGCACATCCGGGGCGAAGCGGTTGCGCTTGCTGCCCGAGGTGGCGAGGATGCGGATCCTGCCGGTGGCCAGGTGCTGGGTGATGTCGCCGATGGGGCCACTCACCGCGGCGATCTGCCCGCCCAGCAGGTCCTGCATGGCAGGCTGGGTGCCGCGGTAGGCCGCATGCTTGAGGTCGATGCCCGCACTCTTGCCCAGCAGCGCGCCCACGAAGTGCGGCGTGGAGCCGGCGGCCGGCGAACCGAAGTTGGCCTGCGTCGGGTTGGCCTTGGCCCAGCTCACGAAGTCGGCCAGGGTCTTGACGCTGGCCGGCACCATCGGGCCGACGGCGAGGCCGAAGTCGAACACGCAGGCCAGGGTCACGGGGGTGACGTCAGCCACGGGGTCGTAGGGCAGCTTCTTGTAGATGTGCGGGTAGATGGTGAACATCGAGGTCGGCGACTGCAGCAGCGTCGTGCCGTCGGCCGGCTGACCCTTGATGAACTGGATGGCGATCTGGCCGCCGGCGCCGGTGCGGTTCTCGACCACCACGGTCTTGGCGTAGGAGCCGGTCAGGCCCGTGCCCACACGGCGGCAGGTGTTGTCGGACGTGCCGCCGGCCGCGAAGCCGGTGACGATCTTCAGCGTGTCGATCTGGGCCTGGGCCCAGGCCTGCTGGCCGATGCTGGCCAGCAGCGCGGCGGCGCCCGTGGACTGGATGAGGTGGCGGCGTTGGATGCTCATGTCTGTCTCCTAGTGAAGAGTGAGGTGAATTTCTCAGGAACCGTCGCGCAGCCAGGTGACCGGGCCCGAGTGGGTGACCGCGCCCTGGTGGCTGGGGCGTACTAAGCGTGCATATTTTTCCAGCAGACCGCCCTGGGCGACCCCCGTGTTTACCTTGACATCCGCCAGCCGGCGGGCGATTTCCTCGGGGCTGAGCTCCACCGTGATGCTGCGCGTGGGCGCGCGGGCGTCGATGGCGATCATGTCCCCATCGCGCAGTGCGGCTATCGGTCCCCGGTCGGCCGCCTCGGGCCCGGCGTAGCCGATGCACAGGCCACGCGTGGCGCCCGAAAAGCGGCCGTCGGTCAGCAGCGCCACCTTGTCGCCCATGCCCTGGCCGTAGAGCAGGGCGGTGATGCCCAGCATCTCGCGCATGCCCGGGCTGCCCTTGGGCCCTTCGTTGCGGATCACGATCACGTCCCCCGGCCGATAGCGCATGGCCTGTACGGCGGCCTGGGCCTCCTCTTCCGATTCGAAGACGCGCGCCGGCCCGCGGTGCACCAGGGTCTTGAGGCCCGCGGTCTTGAGCAGCGCGCCGTCGGGGCAGAGGTTGCCCTTGAGCACGGCCAGTCCGCCGTCCTTCGAGAGTGCGTCCTCGAAGCGGCGCACGACCTTGCCGTCCGGGTCGTTGGCGTCGGCGATCTCCTCGGCCAGGGTGCGGCCGGTCCAGGTCAGCGTGTCGCCATGCAGGTGCCCGCTCCTGAGCAGCTCGCGCAGCACCACTGCCGCGCCGCCGATGTAGTACATGTCGCGCGCCAGGTATTTGCCGCCCGGGCGCAGGTCGGCGATCAGCGGCGTACGCGCAAAGACCTCGGCCACGTCATCGAGGTGGAAGGAGATGCCGGCCTCGTGCGCGATGGCCGGGATGTGCAGGGCCGCGTTGGTCGAGCCACCCGTGGCCGAGACCACGGCACAGGCGTTCTCCAGCGCCTTGCGTGTGACCACGTCACGCGGCAGTGGCGCCTCGCCCATCACGGCCTGCATCAGCTGCCTGGCCGCGCGACGCATCAGCGGCGCGCGTTCGCTGAAGACCGCGGGCACCATGCTGGAGCCGATGGGTGCCAGGCCCAGGGCCTCGGAGACCATGCCCATGGTGTTGGCCGTGAACTGGCCCGCGCAGGCGCCGGCGGTGGGCAGGCAGGCCTGGCTGATGGCGTCCAGTTCGGCGTGCGTGGCGTCGCCGGCCAGCACCTTGCCGATGGTCTCGTAGGTGTCGACCACGTTCAGGTCGCGCCCGTCCACGCCCGGCGTCTGGCCCGGCAGGGCCGAGCCGCCGTGCACGAAGACGCTGGGTACATTGCAGCGCACCATGCCCATCATCAGGCCGGGCAGGTTCTTGTCGCAGGCGCCGATGCCGAAGATGCCGTCCCACTGGTGGCCGCGCACCGAGGCCTCCACGCTGTCGGCAATCAGCTCGCGGGAGATCAGCGAGAAGCGCATGCCCGAGTGCGCCATGGTCAGGCCGTCGGAGACCGAGACCACGGGGCATTCGTGCGGCGTGCCGCCACCAGCGTAGATGCCGGTCTTCGCATGCTGGGCCTGCTCGCGCAGGTTGAGGTTGCAGGGGCTCATCTCGCCGCCGGTGTGGAAGACGCCGATGTGCGGGCGGGCGATGTCTTCCTCGTCCTGACCCAGGGCGTGCAGGAAGCTGCGCGTGGTGGCACGCAGCGTGCCGTCGTAGATGGTGGCGGAGCGGAACTTCTTCTTGTCAGTCATGCATACATCCTGCGTTCAACCGGCATTGAGGTGCAGGCCATTGTCCAGGGGGATCACGGTGCCCGTCATGCCGGGCGCGCGTTCGGTGAGGAAGCAGGCCAGTGCGGCCACTTCCTCGGCTTGGGAGACGCGCCGCAGCGGCGAGCTCTCGGTCTGTATCTGCAGCACCTCGGCGTGGCGCGTCGCGTCCAGCACGCGGCTGGGCAGGCCGCCGTCGACGAAGCCCGGCGCAATCGCGTTCACGCGGACCTGCGGGCCCAGCGCGCGCGCCAGTGACAGCGTCAGCGTGTTGACCGCGCCCTTGGAGGCCGCGTAGGCCATGGACGAGCCGCGCCCGATGAGGCCGCCAATGGACGAGATGTTGACCACGCTGCCGCGACCACTGGCCTTCAGGGCCGGCGCGCAGGCGCGGGTCATGCGGTACAGGCCCACGGTGTTCACGTCGTAGGTGCGGTGGAATTCCTCGGGCGTCAGCGCCTCGAGGTCGGTGTGCGGGATGAAACGCGTGGTGCCCGCGCAGTTGATCAGCGCGTCGATGCGGCCGAACTTCTGCAGTGCACCCTGCACGAAGGCCGCGCAGCTCTCGTCCTGGCTCACGTCCAGGTGCAGCAGCAGCGGGCTCATGCCATGCGCTTCGCATTCGGTGGCCACGTCGAGCAGGGCCACGCGGTTGGTCTCGTCCAGCCAGCTCAGGGCCAGGTCCCAGCCGTGGGCCGCGAACTCGCGTGCACAGGCCGCGCCTATGCCGGTGGCGGCGCCGGTGATGAGGCAGACGAGGCGGGGGCTGGACATGAGGCTGGGCAAAAGCCTGTGGAGCTTAAGCGAGACCGATGACGCGCGCGTCACCCTGGTCGGCATTGGGCGGCTGTGATTTCATACAGTATTGAGCTACCATAGGCGCATGGCCAAGGAAAAAACCCTCTACAGCTGCAACGAGTGTGGCGGCACCAGCCCCAAGTGGCTGGGCAAGTGCCCGCACTGCAATGCCTGGAACTCGCTGGTCGAGACCGTGGCCGAAAGCACGGCGCCCGCCAGGAACCGCTTTGCAGCATTGGCCAAGACGGCCGAGGTCGCCACCCTGGCCGACATCGAGGCCTCCGACGTGGACCGCACGCCCACGGGCCAGGATGAGCTGGACCGCGTGCTCGGCGGCGGCATCGTCGAAGGCGGCGTGGTGCTGATCGGCGGCGACCCGGGCATCGGCAAGTCCACGCTGCTGCTCCAGGCGCTGGACGCGCTGCAGCGCGCGGGCCACAAGACGCTCTACGTCACGGGTGAGGAAAGCGGCGCTCAAGTTGCGCTGCGCGCGCGCCGTCTGGGCCTGGACGGCTCGCAGGTGCAGGTGTTGGCCGAGATCCAGCTCGAGAAGATCCTCGCCACGCTGGACGTGCAGCAACCGGCGATTGCCGTGATCGATTCCATCCAGACCGTGTACTCGGAACAGCTCACCTCCGCGCCCGGCTCCGTAGCCCAGGTGCGCGAATGCGCGGCGCACCTCACGCGCGCGGCCAAGGCCGGCGGCACGGCCATCGTGCTCGTGGGCCACGTCACCAAGGAGGGCGCGCTGGCCGGCCCGCGTGTGCTCGAGCACATGGTGGACACGGTGCTTTATTTCGAGGGCGACACGCATTCAAGCTTCCGCCTGATCCGCGCCATCAAGAACCGCTTCGGCGCGGTCAACGAGATCGGCGTCTTCGCGATGACGGAGAAGGGGCTCAAGGGCGTGAGCAACCCCAGCGCCATCTTTCTCTCGCAGCACGCCGAGCCCGTGCCCGGCAGCTGCGTGATGGTCACGCTCGAGGGTACGCGCCCCATGCTGGTGGAGATCCAGGCTCTGGTGGACAGTGGTGGTCCGTCGCCGCGCCGCCTCTCCGTCGGCCTGGACCGGGATCGCCTGGCCATGCTGCTGGCTGTGCTGCACCGGCACGCCGGCGTGGCCTGCCTGGACCAGGACGTCTTCGTCAACGCCGTGGGCGGCGTGCGCATCAGCGAGCCGGCGGCCGACCTGGCCGTGATGCTGGCCATCACGTCGTCGTTGAAAGGTCGAGCCCTGCCCAAGGGGTTTCTGGCTTTCGGTGAAGTGGGTCTGGCCGGTGAGGTGCGGCCCGCGCCGCGCGGGCAGGAGCGCCTGAAGGAAGCCGCCAAGCTGGGCTTTTCCGTCGCCGTGGTGCCCAAGGCGAATGCGCCCAAGAAGGCCATCGAGGGTCTGACCATCCATGCCGTGGAGCGCGTGGAGGAGGCGCTGCAGGTGCTGCGGACCCTGGAGTGATTTCTACAATGGCAGCCTGCACAGGAGCTGCCATGTCCCAACTGACCCTCACCACTGCCCGCGACCTGATCACCCAGGCCATGGCGTATGCCACCGAGAATTTCAAGAAACCGGTCTGCGTCTCGGTCTGCGACGCCACGGGCCTGCTGCTGGCCTTTGTGCGCATGGACGGCGCGCCGGTGCGCAGCGTAGCGATTTCGCAGGGCAAGGGCTACAGCGCGGCGCGCATGGGGGTGACGACGCAGGCCGTGCTGGAGCGTCTGCACCGCGAGCACATCGAAATCGGCTACTTCTGCGACCCGCTGCTCACGGCTCTGCCCGGCGGCTCGCCGCTCAAGGACAAGGATGGCGTGCTGCGCGGCGCCATCGGCGTCAGCGGCCTGACCTCGGCGGAGGACCAGCAGGTGACGGACTACATCGCGGCCAAGTTCGCGGCATGAAACAGGTGCGTCTGCCCTCGGGTGAACTGGTGCCAGCCCTGGGCCAGGGCAGCTGGTACATGGGCGAGGACCACGGCGCGCGCAAGGCGGAGGTTGCGGCCTTGCAGCTGGGCCTGGACCTGGGCCTGACGCTGGTCGACACCGCCGAGATGTATGCCGAAGGTGGCGCTGAGGAGGTGGTCGGTGAGGCCATCGCGGGCCGCCGCGATGAAGTCTTTCTCGTCAGCAAGGTCTATCCGCACAACGCCTCGCGCCTCGGAGTCGCTGCGGCCTGTGAGCGCAGCCTCAAGCGCCTCAAGACCGACCGCATCGACCTCTATCTGCTGCACTGGCGCGGGCAACACCCGCTGGCCGAGACCGTGGCCGGTTTCGAGGCCCTGCAGCGCGCGGGCAAGATCCGCCACTGGGGCGTGAGTAACCTCGATCTGGACGACATGCGCGAGCTCGCGGCCGTGCCCGGCGGCGGGGCTTGCGCTGCCAACCAGCTGCTCTACAACCTGAGCCGTCGCGGCATCGAGTGGGATCTGCTCCCCTGGCTGCGCGAGCGCGGCATGCCCGTCATGGCCTATTCGCCCATCGAGCAGGCGCGACTGTTGCGCCATCCGGGGCTCAAGGGCTTTGCACAGCGCCACGGCATGACGCCGGCACAGGCCGCGCTGGCCTGGCTGCTGGGGCAGGAAGGTGTGGTCGCCATCCCCAAGTCGGCCAGCGCCGCCCATGTGCGCGAGAACGCCGCGGCGCGCGAGCTGGTGCTCGACGCGGCCCAGCGCGCCGAGCTCGACCGGCTGTTCGCCCCGCCCACCGGACCGTCGGCCCTGGAGATGCTCTGAGACAATCGGGGGCATGTCTCTCCAGAAAATCCTGCTTCCCATCGGCGCCGTGGTGCTCGTCGTCGCCGGTTACCGCTCCTGGGGTTGGGGTGGGGTGGCCTTCGCCGTGGGCGCGCTGACGCTCTGGCTGATGCTGCATTTCACCCGCCTCATGACCATCCTCAAGCGCGCGGCCAACATGCCCCTGGGCTATGTGGGCAGCGCCGTGATGCTGCAGGCCAAGCTCAAGCCCAAGATGACGCTGATGCACGTGATCGCCATGACGCGTTCGCTCGGCGTGCAGCTCAGCCCGCCCGACACCCAGCCCGAGCAGTTCCGCTGGACCGACCCCTCGGACGCCTCGGTCACCTGTGATTTTCAGGACGGCAAGCTGGTGCGCTGGGAATTCCGCCGCCCCGAGCCCCCGGTCGATGCCGGGGTGACCACCCTGCCGGGCCTGCCGCCGGCCCCGTAAAATCAGGGTTTTGCGCCGTTTTGTGTCGGCGCTCCCTCTACCCAGGAAAGAACGAATGAGCTCCCTACCGACCTCGATGTCCGACCGCGACGGCAAAATCTGGATGGACGGCCAACTGGTGGAATGGCGCGACGCCAGGATCCACGTGCTGACCCACACCCTGCACTACGGCTGCGGCGCCTTCGAGGGCGTGCGGGCCTACAACACGGTCAACGGCACCGCCATCTTCCGCCTGCAGGAGCACACCGAGCGCCTCTTCAACAGCGCCAAGATCCTGCGCATGAAGATTCCCTTCAGCATGGAGCAGGTCAACGAGGCGCAGAAGGAAGTGGTGCGCGCCAACAAGCTCGAGAGCTGCTACCTGCGCCCGCTGACCTGGATCGGCGACAAGAAGCTGGGCGTCTCGCCCAAGGGTAACACCATCCACCTGATGGTCGCGGCCTGGGCCTGGGGCGCCTACCTGGGCGAGGAAGGCCTCAAGCGCGGCATCCGCGTCAAGACCTCGAGCTACACGCGCCACCACGTCAACATCACCATGACGCAGGCCAAGGCGGTGAGCAACTACAGCAACTCCATCCTGGCCAATATGGAAGCCACGGACGATGGCTACGACGAGGCCCTGCTGCTCGATTCCTCGGGCTTCGTCTCCGAGGGCGCAGGCGAGAACATCTTCATCATCAAGAATGGCGTGATCTACACGCCCGACCTCTCGGCCGGTGCGCTCAACGGCATCACGCGAAACACCGTCTTCCACATCGCCAAGGACCTGGGCCTGGAGATCGTGCAGAAGCGCATCACGCGCGATGAGGTCTACATCGCCGACGAGGCCTTCTTCACCGGCACCGCCGCGGAAGTCACCCCCATCCGCGAACTCGACCGCGTCGAGATCGGCATCGGTTCGCGCGGCCCGATCACGGAGAAGATCCAGAGCGCCTTCTTCGACATCGTGAACGGCCGCAATCCCAAGTACGCCCATTGGCTCACCAAAGTTTGAGGACAAGAAGATGAGCAAGCAGACGGTTGAATTGCTGGCCGCCGACCTGAACCACCAGGGCGGGGTCTACTGCCCCAGCCCCAAGGCGGACATGAAGCTGTGGAACAGCCATCCCAAGGTCTACCTCGACGTGGCTCACACCGGTGAAGCCAAGTGCCCCTACTGCGGCACCGTCTACAAGCTCAAGGCCGGCGAACATTTCGCGGCACATCATTGATCCCCCGCCGCGTCGCGAGCGGGTTGGCAGCGCGAAGCCGCGCAGCGAACGACGAGGCATACCTGGAAAGGTAGACGAGGAGTGAGCGAGCACGCGACAAAGCTGCCGGCCCGCGCAGTAGCGGCGCTGGTCATTGCGCCGCAATGGATCGGCGATGCGGTCATGACCGAGCCCTTGATGCGCCGCCTGGCCGCGCGTGGCGAGCGGCTCACGGTCGGGGCCCTGCCCTGGGTGGCGCCGGTCTACCGCGCCATGCCGCAGGTGGCCGAGGTCATCGAGTTTCCCTTTGCCCACGGCGGCCTGCAGCTCAAGGCGCGGCGCGCGCTGGCCCGCCAGTTTCAGGGCCGCTTCGACGCGGCCTATGTGCTGCCCAATTCCATCAAGAGCGCGCTGCTGCCCTTCCTGGCCAGCATTCCCCGGCGCGTCGGCTACCTCGGCGAGGCGCGCGTCGGCCTGCTCACGCACCGGCTCAAGAACCCGCCCAACGGGCAGCGCCCGCCCATGGTGGCCTTCTACTCGGCCCTGGCTGGTGAGCCGGGCATCGAGGCCGACCGGCCGCAGCTGCATCTGGACGATGCCGCGGTCGACGCCGTACTGGCCGCACAGGGCCTGGCGCGTGGCGGCTATTACGTCTTCGTGCCCGGCGCCGAATACGGCCCGGCCAAGCGCTGGCCCGTGGCGCGTTATGCCGAGCTGGCGCGTGCGCTGGCTGCCCCTGTCATTGTGCTCGGCTCGGGCAAGGAGGCGCAGCTGGGTGTCGAGATCTGCGCCCTGGCCATGGGGGCGGATTGCCGCAACCTGGCCGGCACCACCCGCCTGGACGAGGCCTTTGCCCTGATCGCCGGTGCGCGCCGGGTCATCAGCAACGACACCGGCCTCATGCACGTGGCCGCGGCGCTGGACGTGCCCCAGGTCGCCATCTTCGGCTCCAGCAGCCCCGAGCACACCCCGCCCTTGAGCGCGCGCGCCCAGGTGCTCTGGCTCAAGCAGGACCTGGCCTACCAGCCCCCGCTGGACTGCGCGCCCTGCTTCGAGCGCGAGTGCCCGCTGGGCCATCTGCGCTGCCTCAACGACATCCACGCTGATCGCGTGCTGCAGGCGCTGGCCCGCGGCGGATAAAAAAAAGCCATCCTTGCGGATGGCTTTGAAAGTCCTCGAAAGGACGTCGTTGGGATCGTTGACGCGGGCCTGCGCTGCTAGAGGAAACGCAAACCGGCGGGTGTCCTTGTATGCCTGACTGTGACAGCAGCACGAACACAAATATATCGGCCGCCAGACGGATTTCATATCCCACAAATTGGGGATAGGTGCCCGGAAGTGTCTCGAAATAAGACATTCAGGATGCCTTTTGATGCCATCCGGGGTGGCGGGGGGGGCGGGCTGGACCCCGCCTCGCCGGCGGCCAGCCTAGCTGGCGATGGGCAGGCGCAGCACGAAGCAGGCGCCGCCGCCCGGGTTCTCCTCGCAATGCACGCCGCCGCCATGGCGCTGGACGATGGAGCGCACCAGGGCCAGGCCCAGGCCCACGCCGCCTTCGCGCTCGGAGGCGCCGGGCAGGCGGAAGAAAGGTTCGAAGATGCGTTCGCGCAACGGCGCCGGCACGCCCGGACCCTGGTCACAGACCCGGATCTCCGCCTGGCCGCCGTCGGTGCGCAGCGTCAGCGTGACGGTGCCGGCGCCATGGCGGCGGGCGTTCTCGAGCAGATTGCGCAAGGCGCGGCGCAGCAGGCGGGTCAGGCCCGTGACCACCACGCTGGTCACGCCGGGCGGGGTCTGGAGCTCGGCGTCCGTGCGTGCGCACTCCTCGGCGGCCAGGCCCACCAGATCCACGGGTTCCAGCGGGCCGAGGTCGTCGGGGCTGGCGTCCAGGCGGCTGGCCAGCAGGATCTCGTCGATCAGCTGGTCCAATTCACGGATGTTGCGCGCGATCTCCTCGCGCGCGGCCGGGCCGGGCTGGCTTTCGAGCAACTCCAGCCCCATGCGGATGCGGGCCAGCGGCGAGCGCAGCTCGTGCGAGGCATTGGCCAGCAGGGCCTTGTGCGAGAGCAGCAGGGCCTGCACGCGCGCCGCCGCGACGTTGAAACGCTGGGCCAGAAAGGCGACCTCGTCCTGCCCGTCCTCGGGCAGGCGCCGCCCCAGATCGCCCTCGCCCCAGCGCTCCACGCCCTGCTGCAGGGCTTCGAGCCGCTTGGTCAGGCGGCGCACGATGGGGTAGGCGCCCAGGGCTACGGCCGAGGCCACGAGCACCAGCAGGGCCAGGAAGCTGTAGGGCGGCTGCCACCAGGAGGGCGCGGGCGTGGGCGGCGGGCGGTTGCCCGGGCGCGGCAACTGCACGATGACCGTCTGCCCGTTGCGCAGCGGCACCTCGAATTCCCAGCCCTGCCCTGGGACACGGTTGCCACGCGCCTGGGCCTGGCCCAGCACTTCGCCCTGGGCGTTGCGCAGGATGATCTCGCGGCCCGGGCGCTGGGCACGTTCGCGCTCGGCCTCGGCACGCCAGATCCAGCCGAAGATCAGGGTCAGCAGCACGATGGCACCGACCACCGCGAGCCAGATGCGCAGGTACAGGCGTTGGGCCAAAGGGGTGGCCATGTCAGTCCTGTTGACGCGCGAAGACGTAGCCGACGCCGCGCACGGTCAGGATGCGTTTGGGGTTCTTGGGGTCGGCCTCGATGGCGGCGCGGATGCGACCCATGTGCACGTCGATCGAGCGGTCGAAGGCCTCGAGTTCGCGGCCCCGCACGGCCTCCATGATCTGGTCGCGCGTGAGCACGCGGCCCGCGCGCTCGGCCAGCGTGACCAGCAGGTCGAACTGGTAGGAGGTCAGCTCGCAGCCCTGGCCGTTGACTGTGACACTGCGCGCGTCGCGGTCGATGGCCAGCGAGCCGAAGCGCAGCTGGTTGCCGGGCGCGGCGCCGTTGCCACTGCGCCGGCGCAGCACCGCGCGGATGCGCGCCAGCAGCTCGCGCGGCTCGAAGGGCTTGGCCAGATAGTCGTCGGCGCCGATCTCCAGCCCGATCACGCGGTCCATGGGATCGCCCTTGGCCGTGAGCATGAGCACGGGAGTCTGCGCCAGGGCCGAGGGCAGGGCGCGGATGCGCCGGCAGATCTCCAGCCCGTCCATGTCGGGCAGCATGAGGTCAAGGATGAGCAGCTGTGGCGGCGGATGGGCGGCCTCCAGACTGGCCAGGCCCTCGGCACCGTTACCGCACACCTGCACGCTGTAGCCCGACTGCCCCAGGTAGTCGCTGACCATGGCGGCCAGGCGGGCATCGTCCTCGATCATCAGCAGGGGTTGGGGGCTCATGTCGGCAAGTCTATCGTTCATGCCGCCCATGCTGGCGGGCGGCGGTCAGCGCGCCTTGTCGGTAGCGTAAAGAAAGGTAAACCGGTGCTCAGGTCTTGGCCTGCTGCTGTGCGCGTGCGGCCAGCGCCACGAGCAGCAGCACCGGCAGGCCGAGCAGGGAGGTGGAGACGAAGAAGGGGCTGTAGCCGTAGGCGTCCACGTAGTGGCCCGAGAAGCCGGCGATGAACTTGGGGGCGAGCAGCATCATGGAGCTGAACAGCGCGTACTGCGTGGCCGAGTAGCTGATGTTGGTCAGGCTCGAGAGATAGGCGATGAAGGCCGCCGAGGCGATGCCGCTGGAGAGGTTGTCGGCCGAGATCACGAAGATCAGCGCGTGCACGTCGTGGCCGTGGCCGGCCAGCCAGGCAAAGAGCAGGTTGCTGGCGGCGCTGAGGACGGCGCCGAGCATGAGCACGCGCATCACGCCCAGGCGCAGGGACAGCACGCCGCCGACGAAGGCACCCACCAGGGTCATGATCACGCCGTAGACCTTGGTCACGGCGGCCACCTCGTCCTTGCTGTAGCCCATGTCGACGTAGAAGGGGTTGGCCATGATGCCCATCACCACATCGCTGATGCGATAGACCGCGATCAGCGCCAGGATCAGTGCGGCCTGCCACTTGTAGCGGCGCAGGAAATCGGCAAAGGGCTCGACCAGTGCGCCCTGCAGCCATTCGGCGGCATTGCGCGCCGGCGGCAGCTCGCGCCGCGCCGGCTCGGGCGAGAGCAGCACGGTGAGCACGCCGGGCAGCATGCTGGCGGCCATGACGAGGTAGGCCGTGGTCCAGGCCGCATTCTGGTAGCCCGTGGCTTGCAGTTCGGCGCGCGCGGCCAGCCAGAGCACGCCGGCGCCGGCCCAGATCATGGCCACGCGGTAGCCCGTCTGGTAGGCCGCGGCCAGCGCCGCTTGCCTTTCGCTGCTGGCCGACTCGATGCGGTAGGCGTCGAGTGCGATGTCCTGCGTGGCCGAGGCGAAGGCCACGATCAGGGCGCACCAGACCACCGCGGACAGGCCCTGCTGGGGATTGCTCAGGGCCATGCCGGCCAGACCGGCCATGATGGCGAGCTGCGAGAGCAGCAGCCAGCTGCGGCGCCGGCCCAGGGCGCGGTGCAACACTGGCAGTGGCAGGCGGTCGACCAGCGGGGCCCAGGCCCATTTGAAAGCGTAGGCCAGGCCCACCCAGCTCAGTTCGCCGATGGTGCCGCGGTCCACGCCGGCCTCGCGCAGGCGAAAGCTGAGCGTTCCCAGCACGAGCAGCAGCGGCAGGCCGGCGGCAAAGCCCAGCGCCAGCATGCGCAGGGTGGCGGGTTCGAGGTAGACGCGCAGTGTGGCGCCCCAGGAGGGCTTGACTTGGGGGCTTTCGGGCGCACTTGGGAGCATGCCGGGCATCATACGCATGCTCCGGCAAGATTCTGCACACCATGACACTGCCAACCCGACGTTTCACGTTGACTGTTGCGGCCCTGCTGCTGGCAGGCGCCGGCCATGCCGCGCCCGAGCAGCGTGAAGGTGTGGATGTGGGCAAGAACTCTGCGTTCACCAAGCTGGCCCCGGCTGAAGAGGTGGAACGCATGGCGCTGCAGCAGTACCGCCAGCAACTGAGCGCCGCGGCCGAGAAGCGCGCGTTGGCACCAGCCGACCACCCCCAGCTCAAGCGCCTGCGCGCCATTGCCCAGCGCATCATCCCGCATGCCCTGTCCTGGAACCCGCGCGCCAGGGACTGGCAGTGGGAGGTCAATCTGATCGGCTCGAAACAGATCAACGCCTACTGCATGCCCGGCGGCAAGATCGCCTTCTATACCGGCATCCTGGACCAGCTGCAGCTCACCGATGACGAGGTGGCCATGGTCATGGGCCATGAAATCGCCCATGCCTTGCGTGAGCACGCGCGCGAACGTATGGGCAAGAGCGCCGTGACCGAGGGTGTCGCCCGCGTGGGCGGCGCCGTGCTATCGGCCTGGCTGGGTATCGACCCGCGGGTGACCGACGGTGTGGCGCGTGGCGGCGCCAACCTGGCGGTGCTGAGCTTCAGCCGCAGCGACGAGACCGAAGCCGACCTGGTGGGCATGGAGCTGGCCGCGCGTGCCGGCTACGACCCGCGCGCCGGCGTGACGCTGTGGCAGAAGATGGCAGCGGCCAGCAAGGGCGCGCCGCCGCAGTGGCTGTCCACCCATCCGGCGGGCAAGACGCGCATCGCCGAAATCGAGCAGAACCTGCCGAAGGTGATGCCGCTGTATGAGCGGGCCCGCAAGACGCGGGTTCAGTAGCGGTAGATCAGGCCCAGCGAGACGCTGGGCAGGTAGCGAAAGCCCAGCCAGCCGTTCTGCTGGGTGCGCCAGCCTTCGAAGCCCGTGGCTGGGGCGCCATTCAGGCGGCTGTCGCTATCGGACGCTGTGCCCATCGAGACCCCCATGTCGGCGTAGAAGCCCAGGCCCTTGCCTGACAGTCCGTGCCAGCCATAGCCTATGCCCAGATAGGTCGTGGTCCGGGGGCGCAGCTGGTAGGCGCCGTTGAAGGCTTGGGCGCCGCCCAGCGGGTTGGCCCAGGTGTCGTTGAGGGTCAGCCCGCCGACGACCCGGAAGTCATGGCCCGTGAACGGGAACCAGTCGGCGTAAAGGCTGGCGCGGTGGCGCTCGGTCAGTGCGCTGGACTCGGCGCGCGGCTCAGGCGCGTGCCACTTGAGGCCGGGGCTGTGGTCGCTGCGCAGACTCCATGACAGGCCGGAGCCCAGGCCGTGCGGACTGGGGCTCGGGTTCAGGGTCTGAGCCGTCGACAGCGTGGCCGCCATGGAAAGGATGGCCAGCGCCAGCCGACGGGCGCGCAGGGAATACATGACAGTTTCTCGAATTCAACACTGGGATTGATTATTCGGAAACATCGGCAGTTCCGGGGGTTTACTCCAGTGCCGCCCATGGTCTCTGTGCGGCACTGCAACATGTGCGGAAAGACAGTAGCGTGCGCTTACGTTCCGCCCACGAAAGGATTGGACTGGCGCTCGCGGCCGAAGCTGCTCTCGGGGCCATGACCCGGGATGAAGACGGTGTCGTTGCCCATGGGCCACAGACGCTCGGTGATGCTGCGGATCAGGTCGCCGTGGTTGCCCTGGGGAAAGTCGGTGCGGCCGATGGAGCCGGCAAACAGCACGTCGCCGACGAAGGCGCGCTTGGCCTCGGGCGAATGGAAGACCACGTGGCCGGGAGTGTGGCCCGGGCAGTGGCGCACGTTCAGGGTGCATTTGCCGATGCTCACCGTGTCGCCGTCGGCCAGCCAGCGTGTGGGCGTGAAGCGCTCGGACTGGGGAAAGCGGAACATGCGACTCTGCTCGGCCAGCTGGTCGATCCAGAACTGGTCGCCCGGGTGCGGGCCGATGATGGGCAGCTGGAGCTGGCGCGCCAGCTCGGCCGTGCCGCCGGCGTGGTCGATGTGGGCGTGGGTCAGCCAGATGGCCTTGAGCGTGACGCCCAGACGCGCGGCCTCGGCCGTGATGCGCGGCAGGTCACCGCCCGGGTCGATGACGGCGGCTTCCATGGTCTCGTCGCACCAGACGATGGAGCAGTTCTGTTCGAAGGCGGTGACGGGGACGGTCAGGTACTGGAGCATGGCCGGAGAAAACGCAGTGGATGGGAGGGGAACCAGACTGGATTGTGCACGGCGCGAGCCGTGCCGGGCCGCAGGATATTGGCGGCACAATCGGGCGCATGAGCCCGACTTCCCCCAGCCCCCGCCTTCTGCCGGACGATGACGCCCAGCGCGACCTCCTGCACAACGAGGTCCATGCCCGCCCGCCCGCGCGCATCCGCCTGCCGGCACTGGTGATCTACGTGGCCGTGCTCAACGAAGGCATCAGCCGCGAGCGGGAGTGCGAGCATCTGCGGCGCCTGCCGGGCCAGCAGGACCTGACGGTCGAGCAGCTGCAGGGCAACTTCCTGCGGCTGCGTTTCGAGGGCTACACCGTCAAGTGGGAGCGCCACACCGAATTCACGCGCTACTCCATCGTCCAGCCTCTGCCCGCGCAGGCGGCGCTGGGGGCGAGCGACCCGGACCTGACCAGTGAGCTCGTGGTGGCACCGGCCTGGCTGCGCGACATCCCCGGCCGCACCATCGCGGCCATCCAGCTGGCCATGGCGCACAGCGAGCTCAAGCCCTGCGACGCGACGATGGCGCAGGCGCGGCGCTGGTTCGGTGACCGCACCGTCGTGGCTTCGGTCATGGGCAACAACGGGCATTCCTGGGCCGTGACCGACTTCCAGCTGCGCGACTGCGGCTTTGAGCGCATCCTGGTGCTGGCGCCGCCGGCCACCACCGAGACCCGCGCCGGCCGCATCTCGCAGCGCCTGCTGGAGCTCGAGACCTACCGCCTCATGGCCCTGCGAGGCCTGCCCGTGGCCAAGGGCCTGGGGCCCATGCTGGGCGAGGCCGAGGGGCGGCTGGCCGACATCACGGCGCGGCTGGAATACAAGTCCGCTTCCGAACAGGAGCTGCTCGACACCCTGGTGGCGCTGGCCGCGAGCATCGAGCGCGCCACGGCCGAGAACGACTACCGGTTCGCGGCCACGCGCGCCTACGACACCCTGGTGAGCCAGCGCCTGGCCGAGCTGCGCGAGCAGCCCGTGCCCGGCACGCAGACCCTGGGTGAGTTCATGCAGCGCCGCCTGTCACCGGCCATGGCCACGGTGGCCGCCACGTCCCAGCGTCTGGCCTCGCTGTCCGAGCGCGTGGCGCGTACCAGCGCGCTGCTGCGCACGCGCGTGGACATCGCCACCGAGGCGCAGAACCAGCTGCTGCTGGAAAAACTCACGCGCGGTCAGGAACTGCAGCTGCGCCTGCAGACCACGGTGGAAGGCCTGTCGATCGCGGCCATCTCCTATTACGTCGTGAGCCTGCTGCTCTATGCCGTCAAGGCCGTCAAGGCCGCGGGCGTGCCGCTCAACGTGGAGATCGCCACCGGTGCACTGATCCCGCTGGTGCTCTGGGGCGTGTGGCGCACCACGCGACGCATCCACGAGAAGATCCGCCACCGCACCTGAGCGAGCGGGCCGGTTCCTGCCCTAGCCCAGGCCGGCCGCCGCATCGCTGTCAAGCAGCTCCACGCGGTTGCGCCCGCCGTCCTTGGCCAGGTAGAGGGCCCGGTCGGCGCGCTGCAGCAGGCTGTCGAAGTCCGTGTCCTGCGCCGCCAGCGCGGCCACGCCGATACTGACGGTGAAACGCACGGCCGCGCCGTCGGTGGCGCGCACGCTATCGCTGTCCTGCACGTTCTGGCGCAGCCGTTCGGCGATGGCCCAGGCACCCGCCAGGGGCGTGGCGGGCAGCAGCAAGGCGAACTCCTCGCCACCGAGGCGGCCGCCGAGATCCTGGCCACGCGCCAGCGAGCGCAGCGTCTGTGCCACCACCCGGATCACCTGGTCCCCCGTGGGATGACCCCAGCGGTCGTTGACGGACTTGAAGCGGTCGATGTCGAGCATGAGCACCGACAGGGGCTGGCCGTAGCGTCGTGCACGCGCGAACTCCTGCGCACCGATGTGCATCAGCTGCCCGCGATTGGCGATGCCGGTCAGCGCGTCGGTGGTGGCCAGGGCGCGCAGCTCCTCGCGCTGGCGCAGCATGGCCAGCTGGATGCGCAGCATCAGCAGGGTCAGCGCACACAGCACGGCGTAGCCGGCCAGGAGCTGCCAGGCACGGTGACGCCAGCCTTGTAGCACCGTGCTGCGGTCGAAGCCCACGAGCGCCACCAGAGGGAAGTCACCCAGCCGCGAGACGCCGTACACGCGCAGGCGGCCGTCCACGGGTGAGGGGTCGGTGAACGTGGCCACGCCGACGAGCTCGCTGAAGGGCAGCTGGGTCGGGGTGGGGGCCAGGCGCTGTCCGATGGCCTGGGGCAGGGGAGGGATGCGCGCCAGCAGGACGCCATCGGTATCGAGCAGGCTCAGGTTGTCCTGCGGATCAACATCGAAGCTGGCCAGCCAGTTCTGCGCGTACTGCAGGTCCAGCACGGCCATCGCGCCGCCGAGCAGCCGGCCCTGGGCATTCCCGACAGTACGCGCCATCACGACAACCGGGCGTTTGGAGGCCGATCGCTCCACCGGCAGGTACTGCATGTGCAGCCGCTCGCCGGGGCCGACCTGGAGATCGGCGCAGAAACGCTGCGTGCTGCGGCGGCCGTAGAAGTTGCCCTTGGCGAAGGCGGTGAAGATGCAGTCGTGGTTGAACAGGGCCACGTCTTCCAGCACCGGGATGGTGGCGGCCTTCACACGCAGCAGGCCTTCGATGCGCTGGCGGTGGTCGGAGTCGGGATCGGGGTGGACCAGGTCGCGCTCAGGCCGTACATGGCCCAGCACGTCGCGCAGCACGAAGTCCGCGGCCAGGAAGGTGTCACCGAAGGCGCGGGCCATGAACTGGCTCTTCTGCATCACCAGGCGTGCCGCCAGTTCCATTGTGCGCTCACGCTCGCGCCACAGGTCCCAGGCCAGCCAGCTGCCCAGTGCGAACAGGAAGAGCAGGACGGCGGTGTACAGGCCGCGTAGTCTGGCGGGAAGTGCCGGCGCGACCTGCATCTGCGCATGCGGCCCAGGCCCCTCAGGCGGAGCGGGGGACGGGGCAGGAACGTCGCGCACAGTTCTGGCGGGCTCAGAGGCCCAGTTCGTAGTCGATGGTCAGCGGTGCATGGTCGCTGAACTTCTCGCCCTTGTAGATCGACTCCCGGCGGGCCAGCGTGGCCAGGGCCGGCGTGGCCAGCTGGTAGTCGATGCGCCAGCCCACGTTCTTGGCGTAGGCCTGGCCGCGGTTGCTCCACCAGGTGTAGGCGGCCTCGGTCGCGTCCGGCTGCAGCCGCCGGTAGACGTCGACCAGCCCGCCCTCGTCGAGCAGTCGGGTCATCCAGGCGCGCTCCTCCGGCAGGAAACCCGAGTTCTTGAGGTTGCCCTTCCAGTTCTTGAGGTCCATCTCCTTGTGCGCGATGTTGACGTCGCCGCAGAGGATGAACTCGCGCTGCCCGCGCAGCTGCTGCAGGTGCGGGTAGATCAGGTCGAGGAAGCGGTACTTGGCGGCCTGGCGCTCCTCGCCCGAAGAGCCGCTGGGGAAATAGCAGCTGATCAGCGAAAGCTTGCGCTGCGGCGTGTCGAAGCGCAGCTCCACATAGCGGCCCTCGGCGTCGAATTCGCCGCCGTCAAAACCGGTCACCACGTCGCTGGGCGTGTGACGCGTGTAGAGGCCGACGCCCGAGTAGCCTTTCTTCTCGGCGTAGTGGAAGTAGCCCTGCAGGCCGGCGAGCTGTTCGAACTTGCCCGCCACGTCCGGCGCCTGGGCCTTGACCTCCTGCACGCCCATACAATCGGACCGCGTCTGCTCGATCCAGGTTTCGAGCCCCTTGCTGGTGGCCGAACGGATGCCGTTGAGGTTGAGGCTGACGAGTTTGAACAAGGACTTTCCCATGGCAGGCGGTACGGCAGGTGGTGTGACGGGGCAGGACAGCCTGGCCCAGGATTTCGTGGCCTTTGCGGTGGAATGCGGCGTGTTGCGCTTCGGCGAATTCAAGACCAAGGCCGGCCGGCTGTCCCCTTACTTCTTCAATGCGGGCCTCTTCGACGACGGCGCCAAGCTGGGCCGGCTCGCTGAATTCTATGCCCGCCGCGTGCTGGCCTCCGGCCTGGAGTTCGACATGATCTTCGGCCCGGCCTACAAGGGCATCCCCCTGGGCGCGGCCCTGGCTGTGGAGCTGGCGCGGCGCGGGCGCAACGTGCCCTTCGCCTACAACCGCAAGGAGGCCAAGGACCATGGCGAGGGCGGCACCCTGGTGGGCGCGCCGCTCAAGGGCCGCGTGCTCATCGTGGACGACGTCATGTCGGCCGGTACCGCCGCGCGCGAGTCCATTGCCCTCATCGAAGCGGCCGGTGCGAAGCCGCATGGCGTGATCATCGCCCTGGACCGGCAGGAGATGGCCACCGAGAATGGCGCCGATGTGCCCTACAGCGCTGTGCAGTATGTCCGGAACCGCCTGGGCCTGCAGGTTGCCGCCATTGCGGAGCTGGGGGATTTGCTGCAGTATCTGGAACGGCACAGCAAGGACGGCCTCGCCGCCGACCATGCCCGAGTGCTGGCTTATCGACAACGCTACGGTGTCCAGGACAAGTGAAATGATGCGTTTGGCAGGGTTGGTGCTGACAGGTCTGATGCTGGGCGTGTACGCCCTGCCGTCGCACGCGCAGACCACCAGCGGCGGTATCTACAGCTGCACCGACGCCAAGGGCCGCCGGCTCACCTCCGACCGTCCCATCCGTGAGTGCGCCGACCGCGAGCAGCAGCTGCTCAACCCCAGCGGCACCGTACGCGCGGTGATCCCACCCTCGCTGACCGGCCCCGAGCGCGCCGCGCTTGAAGCGAAACAGCGCCGCGAGGCCGAGGAGCGCGCCCGCCAGGCAGAGGAAAGGCGACGTGAGCGCGCCCTGCTGGTGCGCTATCCCAACCGCGCCGTGCATGACAAGGAGCGTACCGAGGCCCTGTCCCAGATCACCGTGGTGCGCCAGGCGGCGATGAACCGTGTCAAGGAATTGCAGCGCCAGCGCAAGGAGCTCGACACCGAGCTCGAGTTCTACGCCAAGGACCCGGAGAAGGTGCCACCTTCCTTGCGCCGCCTGGTGGAAGACAACGAGAAGAGCATGGCCGTGCAGGAGCGCTTCATCGCCGATCAGGACGCCGAGATGGTGCGCGTGAACTCACGTTTCGACGAGGAGCTGCAGCGCCTGCAGCAGCTCTGGGCCCAGATCGCTGCGCCGGCCACCAACTGAAACCGCGCCAGCCGGCGCGGCTCCCCGTGTTCAAGCCAGCTTGCTGCGCAGCAGATCGTTGACCTGCTGCGGGTTGGCCTTGCCCTTGCTGGCCTTCATGACCTGCCCCACCAGCGCGTTGAAGGCCTTGTCCTTGCCGGCCTTGAACTGGGTCACGTTGTCGGGGTTGGCGGCAATGACCTCGTCGATGATCTTCTCCAGCGCGCCGGAGTCGTTCATCTGCTTCAGCCCCTTGGTTTCGATGAGGGCATCCACGTCCTTGCCTTCGCCGGTCCACAGCGCGTCGAAGACCTGGCGGGCAGCGTTGTTCGAGATCGTACCGTCGCTGATGCGCGTGATCAGGTCGCCCAGCTGCGCTGCGCTGACCGCCGCCTGCTCGATGCCGATCTCGGCCGTGTTCAGGCGACGTGAGACCTCACCCATGATCCAGTTGCTGGCCAGTTTGGGTTGCTTGCAGGCCTGGGCCACGGCCTCGAAGTACGCCGCCATGGCCTTGCTCTGGGTCAGCGTGGTGGCGTCGTACTCGGGCAGGCCGTAGTCGGCGACAAAGCGTGCGGCCATGGCGCGCGGCAGCTCGGGCAGGCTGGCCTTGACGCGTTCGACCCATTCCGGCGCGATCACCAGCGGCGGCAGGTCCGGGTCGGGGAAATAGCGGTAGTCGGCCGCGTCCTCCTTGGTGCGCATGGTGCGGGTCTCGCCCGTGTCGGGGTCGAAAAGCACCGTGGCCTGCTCGATGGCATGGCCGTCCTCGATCTGCTCGATCTGCCAGCGTACCTCGTAGTCGATGGCCTGCTGCATGAACTTGAAGCTGTTCAGGTTCTTGATCTCGCGGCGTGTACCCAGGGGCTGGCCCGGCTTGCGCACCGAGACGTTGGCATCGCAGCGGAAGCTGCCTTCCTGCATATTGCCGTCGCAGATGCCGATCCAGGTGACGATCTTGTGCAGCTCCTTGGCGTAGGCCACGGCCTCTTCGCTCGAGCGGATATCGGGTTCGGTCACGATCTCCAGCAGCGGCGTGCCGGCGCGGTTGAGGTCGATGCCGCTCTGGCCGATGAAGTCTTCGTGCAGCGACTTGCCCGCGTCCTCCTCGAGATGGGCGCGCACCAGGCGCACGGTTTTCTTCTCTTCGCCGAGGTAGAAGCTGATCTCGCCGCCCTGCACGACCGGGATCTCGAACTGGCTGATCTGGTAGCCCTTGGGCAGGTCGGGGTAGAAGTAGTTCTTGCGCGCAAAGATGCTGCGCGGCGCGATATGCGAGCCGATGGCCAGGCCCAGCTGGATGGCGCGCTCGACCGCGCCCACGTTCATCACGGGCAGGGTGCCGGGCAGGGCCAGATCGACTGCGCAGGCCTGGGTGTTGGGCTCGGCGCCGAAGGCCGTGGGCGCGCGGCTGAAGATCTTGCTCTCGGTGGAAAGCTGGGCATGGGTCTCGAAGCCGATCACGACTTCGTAGCCCTGGACGAGTTTGGCAGTCATCTCAATAGCCTCCCGGGGTGCGGAGGTGGAAGTCGGTCACCTGCTGGTAGCGGTGCGCCATGTTGAGCAGCTTGCCCTCCTGCAGATGGTTGCCGATGAGCTGCAGGCCCACGGGCATGTGGCTGTCACCGAAGCCCACGGGCAGGCTCATGCCCGGCAGGCCGGCCAGCGAGCCGGGCAGGGTGTAGATGTCGGCCAGGTAGGCCGCCACCGGGTCTTCGTTCTTCTCGCCGAGCTTCCAGGCCACCGTGGGGGCCACGGGGCCGGCGATCACGTCGCAGCTCTTGAAGGCGTTCTGGAAATCGTCGGCGATCATGCGGCGGATCTTCTGCGCCTGCAGATAGTAGGCGTCGTAGTAGCCGTGCGAAAGCACATAGGTGCCGACCATGATGCGGCGCTTGACCTCGTCGCCGAAGCCCTCGGCACGGGTCTTCTTGTACATGTCGAGCAGGTCGGTGTACTGGCTCGCGCGGTGGCCGAACTTCACGCCGTCGAAACGCGAGAGGTTGGAGCTGGCCTCGGCCGGGGCGATGATGTAGTAGACGGGAATCGCGAGCTCGGTGCGCGGCAGCGAGATCTCGACCAGCTTGGCGCCGAGCTTCTCGTATTCCCTGAGCGCTGCGTCGATGGCGGCGCGCACGTCGGCGGCCAGGCCGGCGCCAAAGAACTCCTTGGGGATGCCGATGCGCAGGCCGTCGAGCGGGTCGTTGAGCGCGCGGCTGAAGTCTTCCGCAGGCACGTCCAGCGAGGTGGAGTCGCGGTCCAGGTCGGGGCCGCACATGGCGCTCAGCAGCAGGGCGCAGTCTTCGGCGCTGCGCGCCATGGGGCCGGCCTGGTCCAGACTGGAGGCGTAGGCGATCATGCCGTAGCGGCTGGCGCGGCCGTAGGTGGGCTTGATGCCCGTGAGGCCGCAGAAGGCCGCGGGCTGACGGATGGAGCCGCCGGTGTCGGTGCCAGTGGCGGCCGGCGCCAGGCGCGCAGCCACGGCCGCAGCGCTGCCGCCCGAGGAGCCGCCGGCCACGCGTTGCCTGTCCCAGGGGTTGCGCACCGGGGTCGGGGTGCTGTGGCCTACGGCGGGGACGGCCACGCTTTCGTTGGCCGAGCCCATGGCGAACTCGTCGCAGCTGAGCTTGCCCAGGGTCACGGCGCCGGCCTCGGCCAGGCGCCGGACCACCGTGGCATCGAAGGGCGAGCGGTAGCCGGCCAGCATCTTCGAGCCCGCGGTCGAGGGGAAATCCTTGGTGACGAAGATGTCCTTGTGCGCCAGGGGCACGCCGGCCAGCAGGCCGGCCGAGCCGGTGGCGAGGGCGGCATCGGCGGCGCGGGCCTGGGCCAGGGTGGCCTCCTCGTTCACGGCCAGGAAGGCGCCCAGGTCGTGGTGGGTGGCCATGCGGCCCAGGAAGTGCCGGGCCGCCTCGACGGCTGAGACCTTCTTGTCGCGCAGCTGGCGGGCGAGCTCGGTGAGGGAGAGCTGGTGCAGTTCGGACATCACTCGATCACCTTGGGCACGAGGAAGAGGCCGCGCTCGACGGCCGGGGCGCTCTGCTGGTTGGCTTCGCGCTGGTCGGGCTCGCTGGCCACGTCCGCGCGCAGGCGCAGCGCAGCCTGGCCGGCCACGGCTGCCATGGTGGGGTGGGCCAGGGGCTCGATGCCCGTGGTGTCGACGGCGCGCATCTGCTCGACGATGTCGAAAAAGCCGTTGATGCGCTCGCGCATGCGTTCGCTGTCGGCCGGGCTGAGTTCCAGCCGGGCCAGGTTGGCGATGCGGGCGATGTCTGCGGAGGTCAGGGACATGGCGGACGGGTTTGAAACCGGGTGTAATCCCGGGGCGGGCAGGCCCCGAAACAGCGGGTTGTACACAGGGGATCAGGTATTATCCCGCCTTTAAAGGCGCCGTTCGGCCGGGGTGGCTGTTCGGGCGTCTTTTCGTAACGGGTCACCAACGCGTTTTTGCGCACCGGGCGACGGACGGCCGAGGGCTGTTCGTGTCCACCAAAAAGGATAGAGAATGTTTGGAGCTTTCCGTCAGTATTTCTCCACTGACCTGGCCATCGACCTGGGCACCGCCAACTCCCTGATCTACGTTCGCGACAAGGGCATCGTGCTCGACGAGCCCTCGGTGGTCGCGATCCGTCATGAGGGCGGTCCCCAGGGGAAGAAGACCATCCAGGCCGTCGGTCACGAGGCCAAGGCCATGCTGGGCAAGGTGCCCGGCAACATCGAGGCCATCCGCCCGATGAAGGACGGCGTGATCGCCGACTTCACCGTCACCGAGCAGATGCTCAAGCAGTTCATCAAGATGGTGCTGCCGCGCGGCGTGTTCAAGCCCAGCCCGCGCATCATCATCTGCGTGCCCTGCGGCTCGACCCAGGTCGAGCGCCGCGCCATCCGCGAGTCGGCCCTGGGCGCGGGCGCCAGCGACGTCTACCTGATCGAGGAGCCCATGGCGGCAGCCATCGGCGCCGGCCTGCCGGTGTCGGAGGCCTCGGGCTCCATGGTCGTCGACATCGGCGGCGGCACCACCGAGGTCGGCGTGATCTCGCTGGGCGGCATGGTCTACAAGGGTTCGGTACGCGTCGGTGGTGACAAGTTCGACGAGGCCATCATCAACTACATCCGCCGTAACTACGGCATGCTGATCGGCGAGCCCACGGCCGAGGCGATCAAGAAGAACATCGGTTCGGCCTTCCCGGGCAGCGAGGTTCGCGAGATGGAAGTGCGCGGCCGCAATCTGTCCGAAGGCGTGCCGCGCAGCTTCACGATCTCGTCCAACGAAATCCTCGAGGCGCTGACCGACCCGCTCAACAGCATCGTCTCCGCCGTGAAGAACGGGCTGGAGCAGACCCCGCCCGAACTCGGCGCCGACATTGCCGACCGCGGCATGATGCTGACCGGCGGCGGTGCTCTGCTGCGCGATCTGGACCGCCTGCTGTCCGAGGAGACCGGCCTGCCCGTGCTGGTGGCCGAAGACCCGCTGACCTGTGTAGTGCGCGGCTGCGGCATCGCCCTGGAGCGCATGGACCGTCTGGGCGCGATCTTCACGAACGAATAATTCCCGGACTCAGCGATGCCACTCGGTACGCTGGACAGAACGCCTCCCCCCTTCTTCCGCCAGGGCGCCTCGGCCCTGTCGCGCCTTATGCTGTTCAGCGCTCTGGCGCTGTTCCTCATGGTGGCCGACACGCGCTTCAAGCTGACCGGCCCCATCCGCGTGACCATCGCCTCGGTGCTCTACCCGGTGCAGTGGGCGCTGGTGCAGCCCGTGCTCTGGACGCGTGACGTCTTTGGCAATCTGCAGTCGCTGCGCAGCGCGCAGGACGACGCGCAGCTGCTGCGCGAGCAGCTGCGTCTGCAGTCGCCGCGCGCCCAGCAGTACGAACAGCTTGCGCTCGAGAACGAGCGCCTGCGCCAGCTGCTGGACCTGCGCCAGCGCATGCCCACGCCCGGCCTCGCAGCCCAGGTGCTCTATGACGCGGCCGATCCCTACGAGCACAAGATCGTCATCGACAAGGGGCTCATCCACGGCATCAATACCGGCGCGCCCGTGCTCGACGAATCGGGCGTGCTGGGTCAGGTCACGCGTGTCTACCCCTCGATGGCCGAGGTCACGCTGGTGATTGATTCGGACCAGGCCATCCCCGTGCTCAATACGCGCACCGGCGTGCGCGCCGTGGCGTTCGGCGAGCCCAGCCGGCATGGTGGTGTGCTGGAGCTGCGCTACATGGGCACCAACGCCGATGTACAGCCCGGCGACCTGCTGACCACCAGCGGCATCGATGGCATCTTCCCGCCCGGCCTGCCGGTGGCGCGCGTGCACCAGGTGGAGCGCAGCGTCGAGTCGCCCTTTGCCCAGATCTACTGCCTGCCGCAGGCCCGGGTGGACGGCACCACCCAGGTGCTGGTATTGCCGTCCCTGGCCGGGCAGCAGCCCTCGCGTCCGCAAGACCCGCCGCCCGCCCGCGGTGCTGCCAGGGGCGCCAACGGCAAGGGAGGCAGCCGATGATCATGCGTCCGGGCCAGCAGCTGTTGCTGCCCGCCAATCCCCTGTTCATCTGGGGCAGCCTGCTGGCGGCCTTCGGGCTCAACCTCCTCTTCAACATGGCGCTGTGGGGCCGTGCACCCTGGGCGCCGGACCTGCTGGCCCTGACCCTGGTGTTCTGGGGCGTGCACCAGCCCCAGCGCGTGGGCATGAGCGGCGCCTTTCTTTTCGGCCTGCTGATGGACGTGCACCAGGGCAGCGTGCTGGGCCAGCACGCTCTGGCCTATGCGGTGCTGAGCTTCTTCGCCATCGCCATCCATAGGCGCCTGCTCTGGTTCTCCGTGCCCAGCCAGGCCCTGCAGGTCCTGCCCCTGCTGCTGGCGGCCCATGCCGTGGCGCTGGCCGTGCGCATGCTCGTGGGCGGCCATTTCCCAGGGTGGTCCCTCTTGCTGGCGCCGGTGATCGAGGCCATGCTCTGGCCATTGGCCACGTACCTGCTGCTGCTGCCGCAGCGCCGTGCGCCGGACCCCGACGCCAACCGACCCCTGTAAGCCAGGCCCTGCCGCCATGACCGAACTGCGCAACGTCGAAGCCGACCTGCACCGCTTCCGCGCGCGCGTGCTGGCGATCTCGCTGCTGGTGTTCGGCTGTTTCCTGATCCTCTTCTTCCGCCTGGTCTACCTGCAGGTGGTGCGCCATGACGAGCTCGAAAACCAGGCCGAGATCAACCGCACCACCATCGTGCCCCTGGTGCCCACGCGCGGCCTGATCCTGGACCGCAACGGCATCCCGCTGGCCACCAACTACTCGGCCTACACCCTGGAGATCACGCCATCGCAGGTGGGCAACCTCGAGCGCACCATCAACGAGCTGTCCGAGCTCGTGGACATCACGCCGCGTGACCGCCGGCGTTTCCGCAAGCTGCTTGAGGAAACCAAGGGTGCCGAGTCCCTGCCTATCCGCACCCGCCTGTCCGACGAGGAGGTGGCGCGCTTCACGGTGCAGCGCTACCGTTTCACCGGCGTGGACATCAAGGCGCGCCTGTTCCGCAATTACCCCTGGGGTGAGCTCGGCAGCCATGTGGTGGGCTATATCGGCCGCATCAATCCGGCCGAGAAGAAGGAGCAGGAGGACTGGCCGGAGGAAGACCAGGCCAACTACCGCGGCACCGACTACATCGGCAAGCTCGGGGTGGAACAGAGCTTCGAGAAGCACCTGCACGGCATCACCGGCTTCGAGCGCGTGGAGACCTCGGCCGGCGGGCGCGCCGTGCGCAAGCTCGCCAGCACCCCGGCCAAGCCGGGCAACAACGTGGTGCTGTCCATCGACATCAAGCTGCAGAACCTGGTGGAGGAGATGTTCGGGGAGCGCCGCGGCGCCCTGGTGGCGCTGGACCCGAACAACGGCGAGATCCTGGCCTTCGTGAGCAAGCCCACCTTCGACCCCAATATGTTCGTCGAGGGCATCGACCAGGAATCCTGGCAGGCACTCAACGAGTCCATCGACAAGCCCCTGCTGAACCGCGCCCTGCGCGGTACCTACCCGCCGGGCTCGACCTACAAGCCTTTCATGGCCCTGGCGGCGCTCGAGACCGGCAAGCGCTCGGCCTCCACCGTGATCCAGGACGGCGGCTCCTGGCTCTTTGGCGGCCACGTCTTCCGCAGCCATGGCGACCATGGCCTGGGCCCGGTGGACATGCACCGCAGCATCGTCAAGTCCAGCAACGTCTACTACTACTCGCTGGCCAACGAACTGGGCGTGGACGCCATCCACGACTTCATGAAACCGCTGGGCTTCGGCCAGCTCACGGGCATCGACATCCAGGGCGAGGTGCGCGGCGTGCTGCCCAGCCAGGAGTGGAAGCGCCGCTTCTACCGCCGCCCCGAGCAGCAGAAATGGTACGCAGGCGAGACCATCTCGCTGGGCATCGGCCAGGGCTACAACACCTTCACCATGCTGCAGCTGGCCTCGGCCACGGCCACGCTGGCCAATGGCGGCATCAAATACATCCCGCACCTGACCCTGGGTACCCAGGCCGCCGGCAGCCAGGAAGTGGTGCCCGTGTCCAAACAGCCGCCGCAGGACCTGCGCTACAAGCCCCAGCACCTGGCCGTGATCCGCAAGGCCCTCGCGGCCGTCACCCAGGAGGGCACTTCGGTGCGTTCCTTCCTCGGCGCCAGGTACCTGAGCGCGGGCAAGACCGGCACAGCCCAGGCCGTCACCATCGGCCAGAAGGAGAAGTACGACGCCAAGAAGATGGAAGAGCACCAGCGCGACCACGCGCTCTACATGGCCTTCGCACCGGCCGATGATCCCAAGATCGCCCTGGCTGTCATCGTGGAGAACTCGGGCTTTGGCTCCGAGCATGCCGCCCCCATGGCGCGGCGCGTGTTCGACTACTGGCTGCTCGGCGAGTACCCGAGCGAGCAGGACCTGGCGGCCGTGAGCCAGGGCAAGGCTGCCACGCCGCTGGGCAAGCCGCGACTGGCGGCCGAGGTCGCCTGGCCTCCGAAGGGCAAAGAGAACATCACCTTCATGCTGCCTTAGGCGCGCATGAAGGCGTCGTAGCCCGTCTTGAGGATCAGGGCCAGCACCACGACGATGAAGACGCCGCGCACAAAGCCCGCGCCGTGCTTGAGTGCCAGCCGCGTGCCCAGCAGGCTGCCCACCACATTGGCCAGGGCCAGTGGCAGGGCCAGGTGCCACCAGACATGGCCCTTGAACGCGAACAGCAGGATGGCCGAGAGGTTGCTGCTCAGATTGAGCAGTTTGGCCCCGGCCGAGGCGTGCAGGAAGTCATAGCCCAGCCAGCGCACCAGCAGGAAGACGAAGAAGCTGCCCGTGCCCGGGCCGAAGAAGCCGTCATAGAAGCCGATCAGCAAGCCCACGCTGCCCGCGGCCAGCAGCTCCTGGCGGCCGGCGAAGCGCGGCGCATGGTGGCGGCCCAGTTCCTTTTTCACCAGCGTGTAGACCAGCACCCCCAGCAGCACGGCCGGCAGCAGCTTGCGCAGGAAGTCGGGTGAGACCAGGGTCACGATCCAGGCCCCGGCCAGCGAGCCCGCGAAGGACAGGCCCATGGCCGGCAGCATGGTGTGCCAGGACAGCTGAACGCGTCGCAGGTACTGCACCGAGGCGAAGGCCGTGCCCCAGACCGAGGCGGACTTGTTGGTGCCCAGCAGTGTGGCCGCATGGGCGGCCGGGTAGGTGGCGAAGAGGGCAGGCAGCAGCACCAGGCCGCCACCGCCCACGATGGCATCGACGAAACCGGCCAGCAGAGAGGCCAGCGTGACGAGCAGGATATCCATAGCCAGGAGAGCGAGAAATAAAAAAGGCACCGTCTCAGCGGTGCCTTGGGGAACGCCATCTGCTCTGGATGGTATCAATGTTTACTTGTTTGTTTAGCCAGATGTCTTCCTCGGTTCCTCTCTTGCTCGGCCTTCAGGCCGGCAGCGAGTGCGTGTAATTTAAGCCAGGGTGGCCCGATGCGGGCTAGGGGTTTCCCCGGTTTGCGATGACGGATTCCGCCTGGCATGCCCCTTGCTTCGAGGCTGTGGCAATCACGGTCAGGAAGCAAAATGCACAGTGTTGGACGTTGGGTAGCAGCCGTCTTGTTCTGCGGCCTGAGCTGGAGCGCGCTGGCGCAGCAGGCGGAGGGGCCCCCGCCTGCCGAGGCCTTGCCCCTGGTGCAGGTCCGCGCTGCGCCGGAGGCGCCGCCCGATCTGGTGCCAGCGTCCGCGCCATCGGCGGTATCCCAGGCGGCGAGCAGCCCGGCGCTGACGCGCCCCGGCCTGGTTGGCGTGGAGCAGATCAACGGTGCCGACACGGCCTGGATGATGACCTCCACCGCGCTGGTGCTGCTCATGACCCTGCCTGGCATCGCACTCTTTTACGGCGGCCTGGTGCGGCGCAAGAGCGTGGTCAACACCCTGGCCAGCGTCACGGCCATCACCGGCCTGGTCAGCTTGCTCTGGTTCGGCCTGGCCTATTCGCTGGCCTTCATGCCGGGCAGCGAGTGGCTGGGCGGCCTGGGGCGCATGGGCTTCACGGGGCTGGACTACCTCAAGGATGCCGGCCGCGTGTCGGTCAGCCACGTGGCGCCGGCGATCCCCGAGTCGGTCTACGCCATGTTCCAGCTCACCTTCGCCATCATCACGCCGGCGCTCATCGTCGGCGCCTTCGTCGAGCGCATGCGCTTCTCGTCCATGCTGGTTTTCATCGGTCTGTGGTCGGTGCTGGTCTATGCGCCGGTCGCGCACTGGGTCTGGGAGCCCGGGGGCTGGCTCGCACAGATGGGTGTGCTGGACTTTGCGGGCGGCGCCGTGGTGCACATCAATGCGGGCGTGACCGGCCTGGTCTGCGCCTGGATCCTGGGCCCGCGCCAGAACTATGGCAAGGAAGCTTTCGAACCCTTCAACCTGGGCCTAACCATGGCCGGCGCCGGCCTGCTCTGGGTGGGCTGGTTCGGCTTCAACGCCGGCTCGGCCGTGGCCTCGGACGGCCGTGCGGGCCTGGCTATGGCGGTCACGCACATCGCCGCGGCCGCGGGCGCCCTGTCCTGGATGCTGGCCGAATGGATGGTGCGCCAGCGTCCCTCGCTGCTGGGCCTGTGCTCGGGCGTGGTTGCCGGTCTGGTCGCGATCACCCCCGCCGCCGGCTTCGTGACACCGCGCAGCGCGCTGCTCATCGGCCTCGTGGCCGGCGTGGCCTGCTACTGGGGCGCCACTGGCCTCAAGCGCCTGCTCAATGCCGACGATTCGCTCGACGTCTTCGGTGTGCATGGCATCGGCGGCATCGTCGGGGCCCTGCTCACGGGCGCGCTGGCGAGCAAGACCATCGCCGGCGTCGAAGGCAGTGTGCTGACCCAGCTCGTGGGCGTGGTGGCCGTCATGGCCTACAGCGCCGGCGTCAGCGCCGTGCTGCTGCTGCTGCTCAAGGCCACCGTGGGACTGCGCGTAGACGAGCGCGCCGAACTCGCGGGGCTGGATATCTCCCAGCACCGCGAGCGCATGGGCAGTTGAGTCGGAACCCACAGGACAGGAGGCCCCATCCATGCTGGAAAGCGAAAAAGTGGCGATCGCCGCCCATCTGCATGTGCTGCTGCGGCGCAAGACCGGCCGCGTGACCGACACCGAGTGGATGGCGGCCAATGCGGACTATGCGCGCGAGATCATCCGTTTCGCGCGCGCCAGCGCGAAGCAGGACGGGCATCCCGAACTGGACGAGTGGGCGGGCAAGCTCGAAAGCGCGCTGGGCCTGAAGCCGCCGGCCTCCGAGCCTGAGGGGCTGCGCAGCGGCTATTCCGACACCGCCGCCGGCTTCCCGTCCACCTCGCCGCCGGAGGACAACGGCGGGGCGCCGCGCTATGTGCGCGGCATACGCTAGGCCGCAGCCCTGATCAGCTGGGCCGCGCGCTCGGCGATCATCAGCGTGGGCGAGTTGGTGTTGCCGCTGGTGATGGTGGGCATGACACCCGCATCGGCTACGCGCAGCCCGCGGATGCCGCGCACGCGCAGCTGTGGGTCCACCACGGCCTGCGGGTCGTCGGCACGGCCCATGCGCGTGGTGCCTACGGGGTGAAAGATGGTGGTGGCGATGTCACCCGCCAGGCGCGCCAGGTCCTCGTCGCTCTGGTACTGCACGCCAGGTTTCCATTCCTCGGGCTGGTACTTCGCCAGCGCCGCCTGGGCCACGATGCGCCGCGTCACGCGCAGCGAGTCCGCCGCCACCTTGCGGTCTTCGGGGGTGCTCAGGTAGTTGGGCGCAATGGCCGGCGCATCTTCGAAGCGCGGGCTCTTGATCTGCACCGTGCCGCGGCTGGTGGGGTTGAGGTTGCAGACGCTGGCCGTGAATGCGTTGAACTGGTGCAGCGGCTCGCCGAAGGCGTCGAGCGAGAGTGGCTGCACGTGGTATTCGAGGTTGGGCCAGGCCAGCGACGGATCGCTTTTGGTGAAGGCGCCCAGTTGCGAGGGGGCCATGCTCATCGGCCCGCTGCGTTTCAGCGCGTATTCCAGCCCGATCATGGCCTTGCCCCAGAGCGAATTGGCCATGGCGTTGAGCGTCTTCACGCCCTGCACCTTGTAGACCGAACGGATCTGCAGATGGTCCTGCAGGTTGGCACCCACGCCGGTCAGCTCGTGCACCGGCGTGATGCCGTGGCGTTGCAGCACATCGGCGGGCCCCACGCCCGAGAGCTGCAGGATCTGCACCGAGCCGATGCTGCCCGCGCTCAGCACCACCTCGCGCGTGGCACGCACCGTGAGCGCGCGGCCCTCGCGCACCAGCTCGGCGCCGGTGCAGCGCAGCGCACCATCGGCCTCGCGCTCGAACAGCAGGCGCTGCGTGGGCGTCTCGGTCCAGACCGTGAGGTTGGGGCGCCGCTGCGCCGGGCGTAGAAAGGCCTTGGCCGTGTTCCAGCGCCAGCCGCTCTTCTGGTTGACCTCGAAGTAGCCCACGCCCTCGTTGTTGCCGCGGTTGAAGTCTGCGCTGGCCGGCACACCGGCCTGTACCGCCGCCTGGGCAAAGGCATCGAGCACGTCCCAGCGCAGGCGCTGCTTCTCGATGCGCCATTCACCGCCGGCACCGTGCAGCTCGTCCGCGCCCTTGTGGTAGTCCTCGTGCTGCTTGAAGAGCGGCAGCACCTGCTCCCAGCGCCAGCTCTCGTCCCCCGTGATCTGCGCCCACTGCTCATAGTCGCGTGACTGGCCGCGCATGTAGATCATGCCGTTGATGCTGGAGCAGCCGCCCAGGGTCTTGCCGCGCGGGTAGCGCAGCTGGCGGCCGTTGAGGCCGGCGTCGGGCTCGGTCTTGTAGAGCCAGTCGGTGCGCGGGTTGCCGATGCAGTAGAGATAACCTACCGGGATGTGGATCCAGTGGTAGTCGTCCTTGCGCCCGGCCTCGATCAGTAGCACGCGCTTGGACGCATCGGCACTGAGCCGGTTGGCCAGCAGGCAGCCGGCGGTACCGGCGCCGATGATGATGTAGTCGAAGGTTGTTTCGCTCACGGTGTGCTCTGCTGTTTGGCGTTGACGGGGCTGCCGCAAGCGGCAACTGGCCGGGCTCAGAGGCGCTGCGCTATGCCACATCGCCCGGCCAGCCGCTGCTTGCGGCAGGCACGTGCGAACAGTGGTCAGAACATCACTTGCTCGTCGGCATCGCGAACTCGGCACCCTTGCCGATGCTCTCGGGCCAGCGCTGCATCACGCTCTTCTGCTTGGTGTAGAAACGCACGCCCTCTTCGCCATAGGCATGCATGTCGCCGAAGAGCGAACGCTTCCAGCCACCGAAGCCGTGCCAGGCCATGGGCACGGGGATCGGCACGTTGATGCCCACCATGCCCACCTGGATGCGGTGCGAGAACTCGCGCGCCACATGGCCATCGCGCGTGTAGCAGGAGACGCCGTTGCCGAATTCGTGGTCGTTGATCAGCTTCACGGCAGTGGCGAAGTCTGGCACGCGCACGCAGGACAGCACGGGACCGAAGATCTCTTCCTTGTAGATCTTCATCTCGGGCGTCACGTGGTCGAACAGCGTGCCGCCTAGCCAGAAACCGTGGTCGCAGCCGGCACCGGCCGTCGCACCCTTGAAGCCGCGGCCATCTACGAGCAGCTTGGCGCCTTCCTTGGCGCCATGTTCGATGTAGCCGCTGATGCGCTGGTGCGCGATCGACGTGACGATGGGACCCATCTCGGCGTCGAGCTCCATGCCGTTCTTGATCTTCAGGGCCTTGGTCCGCTCGATGAGCTTGGGCATGATCTTGTCGGCCACGTCGCCCACCAGCACGGCGACCGAGATCGCCATGCAGCGCTCGCCGGCCGAGCCGTAGGCCGCGCCGATCAGGCCGTCCACGGCCTGGTCCAGGTCGGCGTCGGGCATGACCACCATGTGATTCTTGGCGCCGCCCAGGGCCTGCACGCGCTTGCCGTGGCGCGCGCCGGTTTCGTAGATGTAGTTGGCAATCGGCGTGGAGCCCACAAAGCTCACGGCCTTGACGTCCGGGTGCTCGATCAGCGCGTCCACGGCTTCCTTGTCACCCTGCACCACGTTGAACACGCCGTCGGGCAGGCCGGCCTTCTTGAGCAGCTCGGCCATCAGCAGCGCGGGGCTGGGGTCGATGGGGCTGGGCTTGAGCACGAAGGTGTTGCCCGTGGCGATGGCCACCGGGTACATCCACATCGGCACCATGACCGGGAAGTTGAAGGGCGTGATGCCCGCCACCACGCCCAGGGGCTGGCGCATGGTCCAGTTGTCCATGCCGGTGGAGACCTGCTCGGTGTAGTCGCCCTTGAGCAGCTGCGGGATGCCCGTGGCGAACTCCAGGATTTCGATGCCGCGCGTCACCTCGCCCTGCGCATCCGTGAAGACCTTGCCGTGTTCGGCCGTGATCAGGCGCGCGAGCTCGTCGCGGTGCTGGTTCATCAGCTCCAGGAACTTGAAGAGGATGCGCGCGCGGCGCAGCGGCGACGTGCCGGCCCAGCCCGGAAACGCCGCCTGGGCCGCGGCCACCGCCTTGGCGACCTCGGCCTTGCTGGCCAGCGCGGCCTTGCCGCTCACGGCGCCGGTGGCCGGGTTGTAGACGTCCTGGTGGCGGCCCGAGGTGCCGGCGACGACCTGGCCGGCGATGTAGTGGTCAATATTTGCAATGCTCATGAGGCTGTCTCCAAAAGATGCCCAATTTTCGGGCAAAGCGCGTTGCCTTTCCAATGATTTGCACTGAACAGTGATATAAATTCTGCAAATATGAGTGGGCTGCCGGATCAACAAACCCTGCGCGCCTTCGTCGCCGTGGCGCGCGAGGGCAAGGTCTCGCGCGCGGCCGAGCGCCTGCACCTGAGCCAGCCCGCCGTGAGCCTGCAGCTCAAGGCCCTGGCCGAGAGCACGGGGCTCACGCTCTTTACCCGCACCCCGCACGGCCTGGCCCTCACGCCGGACGGCGCGGCCCTGCTGCCCCAGGCCGAAAAGGCCCTGGCCGCGCTGGCCGATTTCGGCCAGGCCGCGCAGAGCCTGCACAACACGGTGCGCGGCCGCCTGCGCATCGGCACCATCCTCGACCCCGAGTTCATCCGCCTCGGCGCCTTCCTCAAGGAACTGGTCGAGAGCGCGCCGCAGATCGAGACCGAACTGCGCCAGGGCATGAGCGGCGAGGTGCTGGCCCAGATCGGCCGCGGCGAGCTGGACGTGGGTTTCTACCTTGGCCTGCCCGGCGAGATGGGCGACGACGCGGCCTATGAGTTGCGTGAACTCTCGCGCTTCACCTACCGCGTGCTCGCGCCCGCGGGCTGGGGCGAACAGGTGCTGGGCCGCGACTGGAAAGCCCTGGCCGCCCTGCCCTGGATCGCCACCCCCCCGGCCTCGGCCCACCACCGCCTGCTGGCGGGTGTGTTCGCCCCTTTGGGTGTGAACCCGCGCCAGGTCGCGCTGGTGGACCAGGAGGCGTCGATGCTGGACCTGGTGCGCTCGGGCGTGGGCTGCAGCCTGGTGCGCGAGTCGATCGCGATCAGCGAGGCGCAGGCCAGGGGTCTGGTGGTGGCGGACCGGGTGAGTCTGGAATGCCGTCTCCGCTTTGTTTGTCTGCGCGGGCGGCGCAGCGAGCCGGTGGTGGCCAGCGCCTGGGCTGCGCTGGCTCAGGTGTGGCGTTGAACACGCACTACTTCGTCAGATACCCCATCCACGACCAGTACGTCGCCCCCAGCAGCAAGACCAGCCCGAAGCCGATCACCGTGAGCACGAGTCCCGTGCGTACGAAGTCCTTGACGGTGAAGGTGTCGGTGCCGTAGGCCACCATGTTCTGCGGCGCGTTGACGGGCAGGATGAAGCCGAAGCTCACGACAAACTGCAGCAGCATGGTCATGCCGACGAGGTTGAGCGGCGCGGCATCGGGGCCGCCGGCGATCTGCTGCAGCACGCTGATCATGATGGGGATCATGGCCGAGGCCAGGGCGGTGGCGCTGGCAAAACCCAGGTGCACCACGATCAGGAAGAGCGAGAGCAGGGCCAGGATGACAAAGGCCGAGGCGCCGGCCAGGCCCAGGTTGGCGACGATGATGTTGGCCAGCCAGGCGGCGGCCTTGGTCTGCAGGAGTGCCGTGCCGAGGCTGATGCCGGTGCCGAAGAGCACGATGGTGCCCCACGGGATCTTCGACTGCGCCTGCTTCCAGCCCATGACGCCGATGCCCGGCGTGAACATCAGGGCGATGGCGGCGATGGTCGTCGATGAGGTGTCGAAGGGGTGCAGCACCTTTTCCGTGGCCCAGAAGCACAGCAGGCCCAGCGTGATGATGAGCAGCCGCCACTCGGCGCCCGTCATCGGGCCGAGTGCATGCAGGGCGATGCGGATGGTTTCCTTGCCGCCGGCGATCTCCTCGGTCTCGGGCGGCATCATCTTGATCATCACGAAGTAGAGCGCGATGGACATGAGGATGGACCAGGGGGCGGCGGCGATCAGCCAGTCGCCCCAGGTGATGGTCTGGCCGAAGGCCTTCTCGATGAAGCCGATGGCCACCATGTTCTGCGCCGCAGCGGTTTTGACGCCCACGTTCCAGATGGAGGCCGCCTGCGCGGTGGCGATCATCAGCAGGCCGGCGAAGCGCGAACGTTTGTCCACGCCGAACGCCAGGATGATGCCCATGATGATGGGTACGAGGCAGGCCACACGTGCCGTGGTCGAGGGCACGAGGAAGGACAGCACGATGCCGACCAGGATGGCGCCGATGAGCACGCGGTTGGTCCGCGCGCCGACCTTGGAGAGGATGAAGAGCGCGATGCGCTTGTCCAGCCCGGTGATGGTCATGGCCGCCGACAGGAAGCAGGCCGCGGCCACAAGCGCCAGGGCCGTGTTGGCGAAGCCGCCCAGCGCCAGCGTGAGCGCGGGGCCCGTGCCCAGCACCGCCTCGGGCTTGGCGGCATTGGGCGCCAGGCCCAGCAGGAAGGCCATGAGCGCGGTGATGAGCACGGCGCTGATGGCGTAGTCCACCGCCTCGGTCACCCAGAGGATCACGGAGAACAGCAGCAGGCCCAGCATGATCTGCCCCGCCACGGGCAGGCCCGCGGGCTGGGGCAGCAGCATGACGGCGACGAGGCCGGCCACAGCGGCCAGCAGGCCGGCGACGTGGACGGATTCCTTGGAGCTTTCGGCGGTGGCCATGGTGTCTCCTCCTGAGGGATGGTGTGACGCCATGCTAGGCCGCAGGTCGCTGCGCGGTTTGATGTGGATCAAGGCCCGGCACGGTGGCCGAGCCGTCCATCAGGCCAGACCGGATTTCTCCAGGCCGTAGGCCTTGTCCATGGAGCCTGGCACGGAAGCGAAGCCGATGGCCAGGCGGTTCCAGCCGTTGATGCCCACGATGGCAAAGCTCAAGGCCGAGAGTTCCTGTTCGTTGAATTCGTCGCGCACCGCCTGGTAGTCCGCCTCGCGGACGCCACTGGCGGGCAGGCGCGTCAGCAGTTCGGTCCAGGCCAGGGCGGCGCGCTCGCGCGCCGAGAACAGCGGCGATTCGTGCCAGATCGCCACATGGTGCAGGCGCAGCTCGCGCTCGCCATCGATGCGTGCCTCCTTGACATGCATGTCCACGCAGAAGGCGCAGCCGTTGAGCTGCGAGGCGCGCAGGGTCACGAGGTGCTGCAGGCCGGGCTCCAGGCCGCTTTTCTTGAGCGCGAGGCTGAAGTCCAGGTATTTCTTGAACAGCTCGGGGGCTTGCCTGGCGTATTCGATGCGTTGACTCATGGTGGGGGACTCCGTGTTGAGGGTTGAAAAACAATGTTTCCACCCCTCAAGACGAAACATCTGCCGCTTTTGTGACAGACTGGGGCGACCCTTGGGAAACCAGTCGCAGGCTCAGGGCCAGGCGGTGCAGCTTGTCCGGGTTGCGTTGCACGTGGATGCGCGTGACGCGCTCACCGTCGGTTTCGAGGTCCTGCGCGGACTCGAGCTGCCCGTCGACGAAGCGCAGCAGACCCCAGCGGCCGTTAAGCGGGACGAGCACCAGGGTCATCTGCTCGCTGTCGCGACGGTGTCGCCGCCAGGCTGCGAAGAAGAGGCGGGCAATCCGCGGGCTGCCGGACAGCACCTTGCCGAAGCTCGGTACCTTGCCGCCGCCGTCGCTGATGAGCTCGGCGTCCTCGGCCAGCAGAGCCTGCAGGGCGGCGAAGTCGCCACGCCGTGCGGCGTCGGCAAAACCGCTGAGCAATTTGTAGTGCGTGTCGGGCGAGACGCGCTGACGCACCCGGCCTTCCTTGAGCTGACTCTTGGCGCGCGACACGATCTGGCGGCAGGCGGCCTCGCTCTTGCCCAGGGCCTGCGCCACCTCGGCGTAGTCGGCGTCGAAGACCTCGCGCAGCAGGAAGGCCGCGCGGGCCTCGGGCGCCAGCCGCTCGAGCAGGGCCAGGAAGGCCATGGAGATGTCGTCGGCACGTTCCAGCAGCTGTTCGGGGCTGGCCGGGCTGTCCTCGGGCGTGAGCTGGGGCTCGGGCAGCCAGAAGCCGGTGTAGTGCTCGCGCTGCACCTTGGCCGCGCGCAGGCGGTCGATGGCCAGGCGTGTGGTCACGGTGACCAGCCAGGCTTCGGCGTTGTTTAGCTCGTCCGGGTCGGCCTCGCGCCAGCGCAGCCAGACGTCCTGCACCAGCTCCTCGGCCTCGGCCACGGTGCCGAGCATGCGGTAGGCGATGGCCTGCAGGCGTGGGCGCAGGGTGTTGAAGATGCGGGTGGTGTCGTCCATGGTCACTAGACGAACGGGGACCCGCTTTTGTGACAGGGGCCGTCAGCGCCCCGGCCAGACCGGCTTGCGCTTGTCCTTGAAGGCGGCCTGGCCTTCCTTGGCATCTTCCGTCAGCGTGAAGAGGGCGATCTGGCTTTCGGTGAAGGACATGCTTTCTTCAAAGGACATGGCCTCGATCTTCTTCATGGTGTAGAGGCCACGGCGGATGGCGGCCGGGGACTTGTCGAGCAGGCGCTCGAGCAGCCAGTGCAGGCGCGCGTCGAGGTTCTCGTCCACATAGTTCACTAGGCCGTATTCCAGCGCCTCGGCGGACGTCAGCGGCTCGCCCGTGAGGCAGAGTTCGGCCAGCTTGCGGCGCGGAATCAGGTGCTGTAGCACGCTGAGCACCTGGGCCGGGAACACGCCCACCTTCACTTCCGGCAGACCGAAGACCGCGTGAGGTGCAGCCACGGCCAGGTCGCACATGGCCAGCAGGCCCATGCCGCCGGCCATGCAGGCGCCGTTGACCCGCGCGATCAGCGGCACGTTGCTGGCTTTGGCCGCGCGCAGCACGCGCGCCACATGGCCCTGGGGCTCGGAGTAGTCGGTGGTGAAGGCCTGGTCGGCCTGCAGGTCGGCGCCGGCGCAAAAGGCCTTGTCGCCGGCGCCCGTGATCACGATGGCGCGGATCTCGCGCTGGCTCTGCGCAGCGTCGATGGCGCGCGCCATGGCGGCCAGCACGCCGTGGCTCACGGCATTGCGGCGCGCCTCGCGCGCGATGGTCAGCCAGAGCACGGCGCCGCGTTGCTCGATGCGCAACTCGTCGGTGGCGGGGGTGTCGCTCATGGGATCTCCTGTCAGGTTCGGTTCTTGCGCTATTGTGGCGGTGAAAACGGCTTGCCCTTAGCATCAGGTGCTCCAGCCCAGAACCATCGAAGAAGCCCATGGCCGCATCGGTTCCCCACCTCCTCCACCAGGCCCTGCCCCAGGGCGCTGTGGCCTTGCCGCAAGGGCAATGGACCGCGGCGTGCTTGGCCGAGCCCGCCGCCTGGACCGCGCTGCAGCGCGCGCTGCAACAGAGGGCGGCGGCCTGGGATCTGCGGGGTCTGGAGCGCCTGGACCATGTGGGCGCTCAGCTGCTCTGGAACCACTGGGGCCGGCGCTGGCCCGAACGCATCGAGCTCCTGCCCGCGCAGCGCGCCATGCTCGAGCGCGTGGCGCGCTACAGCTGCGCGCCGCCGAGCCCTCGGCGCCTGGGGTTCACCGAGCTCTGGCTGGGCCTGGGACGTCAGGTTTTGCTGGTGCTGGAGCATCTGCAGGGGCTGTTGCGCCTGCTGGGCCAGCTGGCGCTGGACGTGTTGCGGCTGTTGCGCCATCCGCGCCAGGGGCCCTGGCGCGATTTCTCGGGGCATCTCTACCGCATTGGTGCCACGGCCCTGCCCATCACGGCGCTCGTGGGCTTCCTGATCGGCGTGGTGCTGGCCTATCTGGTGGCGCAGCAGCTGCAGCTCTTTGGTGCCGATCCCTACATCGTCAACCTGCTGGGCATCTCGGTGATCCGCGAGCTCGGGCCGGTGCTCGCGGCCCTGCTGATCGCCGGGCGCTCTGGCTCGACCATCACGGCGCAGATCGGCGTGATGCGCGTGACCGAGGAGCTCGACGCCATGCGCGTGCTGGGCATCGCCCGCGGCTTTCGCCTGGTGCTGCCGCGTGTGCTGGCGCTGGCCCTGGCCATGCCCCTGCTCTCGGTCTGGACCACGCTGGCCGCCCTGGTGGGCGGCATGATCGCGGCCGACTTCACCCTGGGTGTCTCGCCCGCCTATTTCATCTCGGCGTTGCCTGACGCCGTGCAGGCTTCCAACCTCACACTGGCCACGGCCAAGTCGGTAGCCTTCGGCGTGCTGGTCGCGCTCATCGGCTGCCACTTCGGCCTGCGCGTCAAGCCCAACACCGAAAGCCTGGGCCAGGGGACGACGGCTTCCGTCGTGGTGTCCATCACCGGCGTGATCCTGGTCGACGCGCTGTTTGCCGTGCTGTTCCGGAACGTGGGCATATGAGCGAGACCCAGGCCCCGGCCGTCGTGGAGATCGAGAACCTGAGCAGCGGCTTTCGCGTGGCCGGGCGCACGAGCTATGTGCATCGCAACCTGGACCTGCGCATCGCGCAGGGGGAGCTCGTGTCCATCGTGGGTGGCTCCGGCAGCGGCAAGACCACGCTCTTGCGCCAGATGCTCGGCTTGGAGCGGCCCATGCGCGGGCGCGTGCAGGTGCTGGGCGCGCCCGCGTCCGAGCTGGCCGCGCCCGGTGCCGCGAGCCGCGTGGGCATGCTGTTCCAGCACGGGGCCTTGTTCTCGGCCTTCAGCGTGCTGGAGAACATCGCCTTTCCCTTACGCGAGCTACGCACCCTGCCGGCCGATCTGGTGCGCGATGCGGCGCTCGTGAAGCTGCAGATGGTGGGGCTGGACCCGGCGCAGGCGCACAAGATGCCGGCCGATCTTTCGGGCGGCATGGTCAAGCGCGTGGCGCTGGCGCGGGCCCTTGTCATGGACCCGCCTCTGCTGCTGCTCGACGAGCCCACGGCCGGCCTGGACCCGGACAGTGCCGACGCCTTCTGCGAGCTGCTGCGCGAGCTGCACCGCGAGCTCGGCCTCACGGTCGTGATGGTGACGCACGACCTCGATACCATCTTCGAACTGAGCACGCGCGTGGCCGTGCTGGCGGAGAAGAAGGTCATCACCAGCGGTACGCCGCGCGAGGTCATGGTGCATCCGCACCCCTTCATCCGTGACTTCTTCCAGGGTGAGCGCGGGCGACGCGCCCAGGCCCTGTTGCACGACCCCGCCCCGGGCGGGTAGAAAGACGACCATGGAAAACAAAGCCCATGCCCTGGCTGCCGGCGCCTTCGTGCTGCTGGTCTCGGCGCTGCTGATCGCGCTGGCGGTCTGGCTCACGCGTCAGGCCGGTGAGGTGCGGCATTACGAGCTGGCTACACGCCATGCGATCACAGGCCTGCAGTCACAGGCCGGCGTGCAGTACCGCGGTGTGCGCGTGGGCAAGGTGAGCAGCATCAGCTTCGATCCGGCCAGTCCGGGCCAGGTGCTGGTGCGCCTGGAGATCGATGTCGATGCGCCCGTGACGCGTGCCACCTACGCCACCCTGGGCTACCAGGGCCTGACCGGCATCGCCTTCGTGCAGCTCGACGACGAGGGCGCCTCGCGCGAGCCGCTGGTGGCCGCTGCCGGCCAGCTGCCGCGCATTCCGATGCGCGCCGGTTCCCTGGAACAGTGGTCGCGCCAGGGCGAACGTGTGCTGGGCCAGCTGGAGCAGGCCACGCAGCGCGTGAACGAGCTGCTGGCACCCGAGAATCAGCGCGCGCTGCGGCAGAGCATCGATGCCCTGGGCCAGGCAGCTGCTGCCGTGCCGCCCGCGATGCGCGAGGTGCAGCAGTCCTTTGTGGGCATGCGTGAGAGTGCGGCCACGGTGAGCGCCAGCGCCGAACGCGTGCGCCTGGCGGCGGACGACTACGCGGCGCTCGCGCGTCGTCTGCAGCAGCCGGGCGGCACGCTGGACCAGCTGCAGCAGGGCGTGGCCGCGCTCGCGGGCACAGGCCAGGCCGTGCAGCAGGGCAGTCTGCCGCGCCTGCACCGCACCCTGGACGAGGCCGGCCGCGCCGCGCAGCGCCTGGGTCGCGTGGCCGCTGCGCTGGAAGACGATCCCCAGGGCCTGATCTACGGGCCATCGCTTGAGCTGCCCGGCCCGGGCGAGCCGGGCTTTGCCGTGCCGCGAGGTGTGCGATGAATCGCTTGCGTGTTTTGTTTCCCCTGACGGCCTTGCTGCTGTCGGCCTGCGCCGCGCTGCCCGAGCGCGCGGCGGCACCACAACGCTACGACTTCGGCCCGCCCGCCGCGCCTGCGGCCGTGGCCGCGCAGCGCCCGGTGCTGGGCCTGCGCGTGCAGGCCAGCCCTGCGCTGGAGGGCACGGCCATGCTCTACCGCCTCGCCTATGCCGATGCGCAGCAGCTGCGCGCCTACACCCAGTCGCGCTGGGCCATGGCGCCGGCCGACTTGCTGGTGCAGCGCCTGCGCAGCGGCCTGGGGCGTGACTACACGCTGCCGCCAGACGCCGATGGCGCGGCCCGCGTGCTGCATGTGACGCTGGAAGAATTCAGCCAGGTCTACACCGCGCCCGAGCAGAGCCATGGCCTGTTGCGCCTGCGCGTGAGCCTGCTGCAGGACGGACGCCTGCTGGCCCAGCGCGAGCTGCAGCTGCAACAGCCGGCAGTGCGTGCCGATGCGGCGGCCGGTGTGCGGGCTCTTGGTGCATCAACCGACGAGGCCGTGACGGAACTGGTGCGCTGGTTGCAGCAAACGCGCTGATTCGCCGTTTTCTCTGCACCAATCAAGACCAATGATTCCCAGCATGGTGCATGGCCGTGTGCTGTGCGCATGCTGAATCAGGCACGCGCCTAGTATACAATGAAGCATTCCTCAACCCACAGGAGCTTCCTCATGAAACTGGAACGTCGTTCTTTCATCTCCAAGACCGTGGCGGGCACCGCCGCCGCCGGTGCGCTGGCCTTTCCCATGGTGGCCAAGGCCCAGCAGACCTTCAACTGGAAAATGACCAGCGCCTATGGCAAGGGCTCGCCCTTCTATATGGATGGCCCGGGCAGCGCGACCGATCTGGCCAAGCGCATCCGCGAGATGTCGGGTGGCCGCCTGAACATCCAGGTCTTCGGCGCCGGTGAACTGATCCCCGCCTTCGAGGGCTTTGACGCCGTGCGCGCCGGCACCGTGGAGATGAACCACGCCAACAGCTATTTCTGGACCGGCAAGACCTTCGCGGCCCAGTACTTCACGGCCGTGCCCTTCGGTCTGAATTTCCAGGGCATGAACGGCTGGCTCTACGACGGCGGCGGCATCGAGCTCTGGAACGAGGTCTACGCGCCCTTTGGCATGGTGGCCATGCCCTGCGGCAACACCGGCGTGCAGATGACGGGCTGGTTCAAGAAGGAGATCAACAGCGTCAACGACCTCAAGGGCCTGAAGATGCGCATCCCCGGCTTGGCCGGCAAGGTCTACGCCAACCTCGGCGTGGACGTGAAGGTGCTGCCCGGCGGCGAGATCTTCCCCGCGCTGGAGCGCGGCGTGATCGATGCGGCCGAGTTCGTGGGCCCGTTCCAGGACCGCCGCCTGGGCCTGCACAAGGCGGCCAAATACTACTACACCACCGGCTGGCACGAGTCGGCCACAGTGTCCGAGCTGCTGATCAACAAGGCCGCCTGGGACAAGCTGCCCGCGGACCTGAAGGCCATCGTCCAGAACGCTTCCGCGGCCTGCAACGTCATCAGCGAGGGCTGGTGCCAGCGTAACAACTCCGAGGCCATGGACGACCTGATCAAGAACCAGAAGGTCATCGCCAAGCCCCTGCCCGATTCAGTCATCAAGGCCCTGCGCGCCGAGACCGAGAAGGTGCTGGCCGAGGCCGTGGCCAAGGACCCCTTGACCAAGAAGGTGCACGACTCCTACTTCGCCTTCAAGGCCAAGTACGACCGCTGGGTCGAGGTCAGCGAAGAGCAGTACCACACCAAGGTCCGCGGCTGATCCCGGAGTGTTCTCATGAAAAAAGCGATGTCCGCCCTGCGGGGCGGCATTGAGTCGCTGATCGATGTCGTTGGCAGGGCTACCCTCTGGGTGGCCCTGACCATGATCGGCCTGGTCGCGGTCAATGTCCTTTTGCGTTACGCCTTCAGCTTCGGCTCGGTCTGGGCCCAGGAGCTCGAGTGGCACCTGCTGGCCGCGCTCATCCTGCTGGGCATGAGTTACGCCCTTCAGCGTGGTGACAACGTGCGCGTGGATCTGTTCTATGCCAATTTCTCCGCCGGCAAGAAGTTCGTGGTGGACGTGATCTCGGTGCTGCTGATCCTGGTGATCGCGCTGATCTTCATCAAGCTCTCGCTGGCCTATGTGGTCCAGTCCTGGAGCATCGGCGAGAAATCGCCGGACCCGGGTGGTATCCCCTGGCGCTGGGCCGTCAAGGGCCTGATTCCCCTGGGCTACACCTTGCTGGCCCTGCAATCGGTGGGGGCACTGCTGCGCCTGTTCCAGGAGCGCGGCATGCAGTCGGAGGGGCGCCATGTTTGACATGCAAACCTACGCCATCTTGATGCTCGTGGCCTTCTTCGCCATGCTGATGATCGGCGTGCCTGTGGCCACCTCGCTAGCCACCGTGGGCTTCATCTTCGGCTACCTGGGCTTTGGCGACTCGCTGTTCAGCCTGCTGCCGGCGCGTGTCTACGGCATCGTCGCGGGCTACCAGTGGATGGCGATCCCGCTCTTCGTCTTCATGGGGGTGATGCTGGAGAAATCACGCCTGGCCGACGACCTGCTCGACGTGATGGGCCATATCGCCGGCGGTGTGCGCGGCGGCATGGGCGTGGGCATCATCCTCTTCGGTGTGCTCATGGGTGCCACCACCGGTATCGTGGGCGCCACCGTGATCACCCTGGGCCTGCTGACCCTGCCCACGCTGATCAAGCGCGGCTACAACAAGAGCATCGCCTGCGGTGCCATCTGCGCCTCGGGTACGCTGGGTCAGATCATCCCGCCCAGCCTGATCCTGATCCTGCTGTCCGACATCATGCAGCTCTCCGTGGGTACGCTGTTTGCTGCTGCCGTGGGCCCGGGCATGCTGCTGGCAGCGGTCTACATCATCTTCCTGCTCGTTCTGGGCTGGCTCAAGCCCGACCTGATGCCGCCGATTCCGCAGGACGAGCGTGACGGCATCTCACGTCGTGAGCTCTGGATCCGCTTCTGGAAGGTGGTGGTACCCCCCATCATGCTGGTGGTGGCGGTGCTGGGCTCCATCGTGGGCGGCATCGCCGCGCCCACCGAGGCGGCCTCCATGGGCGCCGTCGGCGCCGTGATCATCACCATCGTCTCCCGGCGCTTCACCATGAAGGTGCTCAAGGACGTGGCGCTGGAGACCAGCAAGATCACCGCCATCATGATGTTCATCCTGATGATGGCCCAGGTCTTCGCCCTGGCCTTCCGTGGCCTGCACGGCGAAGACCTGATCAGCAAGATGTTCGAGTGGCTGCCTGGCGGCGTGAACATGGACATCTGGTTCATGATGATGCTCATCTTCGTGCTCGGCTTCTTCATTGAGTGGGTCGAGATCAGCTACATCGCCGTACCGCTGTTCCTGCCCGTGCTGCTCAACCAGGGTGTGGATCCGGTCTGGCTGGCCATGCTGATCACGGTGAACCTGCAGTCCTCCTTCCTGACACCGCCCTTCGGCTGGGCCCTGTTCTATCTCAAGGGCGTGGCGCCACCGGACGTGACGATCAAGGACATCTACAAGGGTGTCGTCCCCTTCCTGGCCATGCAGGCCGTGACCCTGGTGCTGGTGTTCTTCTATCCGCAGATCGCGCTCTGGTTGCCCAAGGCCATCGGCTGGTAGCATGCGCAGGCTCTGAAGATGGCGCCGCATGGCGCCATCCTTTTTTTGACGAGGTAATCCATGGCTCAGTCCATCTATGGCCGCCGCGGCATCGCGGTGGCACCCCATTCCCTGGCGGCCGAATCGGCCGTGTCCGTGCTGCGCGAAGGCGGCAATGCGCTGGAGGCCATGATCGCCGCCGCCGCGACGATCGCGGTGGTCTACCCGCACATGAACTCCATTGGCGGCGACAGCTTCTGGGTCATCAACGGCCCGGGCAACCGGCCCGGCGGCATCGATGCCAGCGGACGCAGTGCGGCGGCGGCCAGCAGCGAGTGGTATGCGGCCAAGGGCATTGCCGGCAGCATCCCGTTTCGCAGCGGCATCGCCGCGCTCACCGTGGCCGGCACGATCTCGGGCTGGGGGGCGGCGCACAAGCTCTCGGCTCAGTCGCTCGGCGGTCGTCTGCCCCTGAGTCGCCTGCTCGATGACGCCATCTTTCTCGCGCGCGAGGGCATCCCGGTCACGCGCAGCCAGGCGAATACCACGCAGGCCAAGCTGGCCGAACTGAAAGATCAGCCGGGTTTTGCCCAGACCTTTCTCACCCAGGGGCAGGTGCCGCAGGCCGGCGCCCTGTTCAAGCAGGGCCGTCTGGCGGACACGCTGGCCTTGATCGCGCGCAAGGGCACGGAGGAGTTCTACCGTGGCGCACTCGCGAAGCAGATGGCCGCCGAACTGGCCGCCGTGGGCAGCCCGCTGACGCTGGCCGACCTGCAGGCCCACCAGGCCAAACTGATCGACCCGCTGACCGTGCCCGTGGCCGGCGCGCAGCTGCACAACATGGTGCCGCCCTCGCAGGGCCTGGTCTCGCTGCTGATCCTCGCGCTGATGGAGCGCTTCCCGGGCTGGAAGCAGGCCGGCCCCGAGAGCGCCGCCTTTGTGCACGCGCAGGTGGAGGCGACCAAGCTGGCTTTCCGCGTGCGCGACCGCTACCTCACCGACCCCGACTTCATGGCCCTGCCGCCGGCCGCGCTTCTGGAGTCTGCGCGCATCGACGAGCTTGCGCGTGAGTTCAAGTCCGACGTGGCGCTGCCCTGGGGCAAGAAGACCGATCCGGGCGACACGATCTGGATGGGTGTGATCGACGGCAATGGGATTGCCGTCTCCTTCATCCAGAGCATCTACCATGAGTTCGGTTCGGGCGTGGTTTTGCCGAGCAGTGGTGTGAACTGGCAGAACCGCGGTTGCAGCTTCTCGCTGGACCCGAAGCACGTGAACACCCTGGAGCCGCGCAAGAAGCCCTTCCACACGCTCAACCCCGCCATGGCGCAACTGGCCGATGGCCGCAGCATGGTCTACGGCACCATGGGTGGCGACGGCCAGCCGCAGACCCAGGCCACGATCTTCAACCGCGTGATGCGCTATGGCGATCACCCCCAGCAGGCCATCGAGCGGCCGCGCTGGCTGCTGGGCCGTACCTGGGGCCAGAGCAGCGACTCACTCAAGCTGGAGAGCCGCTTCGACCCGGCCGTGGTGGCACAGCTGCGTGCGCTGGGCCACGAGGTGGAGACCATCGCCGCCTGGGACGAGGGCGTGGGCCATGCGGGCATGCTGATCCGCCATGCCAATGGCGTGCTCGAAGGTGGCTTCGATCCGCGCTCCAACGGCGCGGTGGCTTCGTTCTAACCGGCCAGGGCCGGGAAGAGCTTGGTCAGGCCGTCGGACATCACCTCCACGGCCAGGGCTGCGAGGATCAGGCCCATGAGCCGGGTCATGACGTTGATGCCGGTCTTGCCGAGCACACGTGCGATGGGCTCGGCCAGTGCGAAGCACAGGGCCGTGGCCGCCGCCACGACCACGCCGTACCCCACCAGCATGCCGAGTTGCCAAAGGGTCTGCGCCTTGTCGGCGTAGATCACCACGGTGGACATGGTGGCCGGCCCGGTGAGCAGCGGGATGGTCAGCGGCACCACGGCGATGCTGGCGCGCGCGGCGGCGTCCTGCATCTCCTCGGCATTGGACTTGGCCTCGGCCGGCTGCGCATTGATCATGGCCAGGGCCGAAGTCAGCAGCAGCATGCCGCCACCGACCTGGAAGCTCGCCAGCGAGATGCCGAAGAAGGCCAGCAGCTGCAGGCCCAGCAGGGCGCTGATGGCGATGACGGCGAAGGCGCTGAAGGACGAGATCCAGATCGTGCGCCGGCGCTGCTCGGGCGTGAAGTCCTGGGTGTAGTGGATGAAGAAGGGCACGATGGCCAGCGGGTTGACGATGGCCAGCAGGGTGATCAGGGGCTTGAAGTCCATGCTCAGTCCTCGTCCGAGCTCGGCTCGGCCGGCCTGCGCCGGCGGAACATGCCCCAGCCCTCCATGTGCAGCACCTGCTCGCCGTGCTGGTTGTGCATCTCCCAGACCGTGCGCACTAGGCCCACGTGCGGCCGGCTGGCCATGGGCCGCCGGTCAATGACACGGTGGCGCAGGCGCAGCGTGTCGCCGGGGTAGACGGGCTTGGTCCACTTCAGGCTCTCCAGGCCCGGCGAGCCCAGGGCTGCCGCCTGCGAGAGAAAGTTGTCCACCATGAGGCGCATGGCCATAGCGCAGGTGTGCCAGCCGCTGGCGCAGAGCCTCCCGAAGACCGAGGCTTCGGCCGCGGCATCGTCCAGATGGAAGGGCTGCGGGTCGAACTGGCGCGCGAAGTCCAGGATCTGCTCGCGCGTCGGGCTCACGCTGCCGAGTTCGCGCTTGCTGCCCACTTCAAGGTCTTCCCAGTAGTAGGTGGGGGCTGTCATCAACGTCCTCCGGTGATGTCCACGAGGCTGCCCGTGGCGTAGCTGGCCTCGTCCGACAGCAGCCAGACGATGGCGTGGGCGATCTCCTGTGCCGTGCCCGGACGCTGCAGGGGGATCTGCGGCGCCAGCCGCTGCGCACGGCCGGGCTGGCCGCCGCTGGCGTGGATCTCGGTGTCGATGATGCCGGGGCGTACGGCGTTGACGCGGATGCCTTCGGTGGCCACCTCGCGTGCCAGGCCCAGGGTGAAGACGTCGACCGCACCCTTGGCGGCCGCATAGTCCACGTACTGGCCAGCCGCACCATGGATGGAGGCCACGCTGCCCACGTTGACGATGGCGCCGCCGCTGCCGCCGTGGCGCGTGCTCATGCGGCGCACGGCCTCGCGCGCGCACAGCATGGTGCCGTGGACGTTGATGGCGAACATGCGCTGCCAGCGTGCCAGGCTCTGTTCGTCGATGCGCTGGGTGGTGTCCACCACCCCGGCGTTGTTGACCAGGGCCGTAAGCCGGCCCAGCTTGGCATCGATGGTCTCGAACATGGCCTGCACCTGCGCCTCGTCAGCCACGTCGGCCCGCACGGCCATGGCGGTGCCACCACCGGCGCGGATCTGGCGCACCACCTCGTCGGCCGCCAGCGAGTTGGCGCTGTAGTTCACGGCCACGGCGTAGCCGCGTTGCGCGGCGAGCAGGGCGGTGGCGGCACCGATGCCGCGCCCGCCCCCGGTGATCAGCACAAGTTTGTCCAATTCAGGACTCCAGCAGATGTCATGACGACAAGATACCATTGCCGCAGGTTCGGGGAGACACCTGCGTGTCGCCCGCCGCATCTGCACAAGGAGTACAAGACCATGGGACAGTTCATCGAGCTCAAACCGGCCGACGGCGCCAGCATCCCGGCCTATGTGGCCCAGCCCGCGGGCAAGCCACGTGGTGGCGTGGTGGTGCTGCAGGAGATCTTCGGCGTCAACACCCATATCCGCGAAGTGACCGATGGTTATGCCGCCGCGGGTTATCTGGCCGTGGCACCTTCCAACTTCCATCGTGTCAAGCCGGGTGTCGAGCTCGGCTACCAGCCCGATGACATGAAGGCGGGCATGGCGCTCAAGGCCGCGGTCGAGGACCTGGGCATGAACCCGGCCGGTGCGGGCGTGCTGCAGGACATCCAGGCCGCCATCCAGTACGCGGCACAGGCCGGCAAGGTGGGCGTGGTGGGCTACTGCTGGGGCGGCCTGCTGACCTGGCGCACGGCCTGCCTGCTGCAGGGCGTCAGCGCCGCCGTGCCCTACTACGGTGGTGGTGTCACGACCGAAGACGAGATCGCGCGCACGCCCAGGTGTCCGGTGCTGGCGCACTTCGGCGAGCAGGACCACTGGATTCCGCTCGACGGCGTCGAGGCTTTCAAGCGTGCGCATCCGGACGTCGAGGTCCACATCTATGCGGCCAACCACGGCTTCAACTGCGACCATCGTGGCAGCTACAACGCCGATGCCGCCCGTTTCGCGCGCGAGCGCACGCTGGCCTTCTTCGCGAAGCACGTGGGCTGAGCATGAAGGCCCTGCTGGCGTCGCTGCTGCTGGTCTCGGGCTGTGCGCTGGCCGCCGACTACGGCGGGCCGCTGTTCGACGCCCATCTGCACTACAACGACGAGGCCTGGCAGGGTCCGCATCCACTGGACGATGTGCTGACGCGCATGCAGCGCAACAGCGTGCGCGCCATCATCGCCAACAGCCGGCCCAATGACGGCACCAAGACGCTGGCTGCGGCGCGCGAGCAGACACGCGCGGCCGGTGTGACCGTGGTGCCCTTCATCCGCCTCTACCGCAACCGGGACGACTACAGCAACTGGTTTCGCGACGAGAGCATCTACACCATGGTGCAGCAAGAGCATGCGCGCGGCACGGCGGCCGGCCCCTACCGCGGCATCGGCGAGTTCCATCTCTACGACAGCGCCAATGCCAACGGCCCGGTGGCGAAAAAGCTCATGCAGTACGCGCAGCAGCACGAGCTGGCCGTACTGGCCCACGTGGACGATGTGGCCATCGATCTGCTGATGGCGCACGCGCCGCAGGCTCGCCTGATTTGGGCGCACACCGGCATCAGTGGTCCGTCGGCCGCTCGTGTGCAGGCCCTGCTGGAGAAATACCCCAAGCTCATGGGTGAGCTGTCCTACCGCCCCGGGTTGAGCTGTGTGGACGATCGTGGCCAGGAGCGGCTCTGCCCCGACTGGCGTGCGCTGATGCTGAAGTTTCCCGACCGTTTTCTGATCGGTTCCGACACCTGGGTCAACCAGCGCTGGCTTTACTACGACGGGCTCATGCAAGGCTATCGCCGCTGGCTGGGCGAGCTGCCGCCCGATGTGGCGCGCCGCATCGCCTGGGACAATGGTGCGCGCCTGTTCCAGCTCGCACCTCCTTGATGCCTGATACGTTTCAACTGCCCCTGTTCCCGCTGCAGACCGTGCTGTTTCCCGGCGGGGTGCTGCCCTTGCGCATCTTCGAGGTGCGCTATCTCGATCTGATCCAGCGCTGCCAGAAGGAGGGTGCGCCCTTTGGTGTGGTCTGCCTCACGCAGGGCAGCGAGGTACGGCAGGCGCCGGCGGCGGGCGAGGCCGCGCCCGCCGAGGTCTTCCATGCCATCGGCACGCTAGCGCATATCGAGATGTATGAGCGGCCCCAGCCCGGCCTGATGCTGATCCGCTGCCGCGGTGGCCGGCGCTTCCGGCTGCTGCGCAGCGAGCAGATGAAGCACGGCCTGTGGACCGGCGAGGCCGAGTACCTGGCCGACGATCCGGTGGTGCCCGTGCCGCAGGATCTGGTGCCCGTGCGCGTCGGCCTGCAGCGCCTGCTGCAGCACATGCAGGCCCAGGCCCAGCCCGGCGATGAGCTGCCCATCCAGCCCCCGCTGCAGTGGGACGACTGCGGCTGGGTGGCGCACCGCTGGTGCGACATCCTGCCCGTGAGCCCGCAGCTCAAGCAGCAGTTTCTGGCCGTGGACAACCCGCTGATCCGTCTGGAGCTGGTGGGGGACCTGCTGGCCCGGCTCAAGATCGGCACTGCCCCGGAATGAAAAAGCCGGGGCATGCCCCGGCTTGTCGGCACACGGTGGCCGGACTCAGAAGCGCCAGCCCAGACCCACACCCACCAGCAGCGGATCGACTTTGAAGGTGCCCTGCTTGACGCCGTTGATCGACACATCGGTGTCGATGTAGACCTTCTTGAGGTCCAGGTTCAGGTAGAGGTTCTTGGCCAGAGGAATGTCCACGCCCAGCTGCAGCGCACCACCCACGCTCTTGCGCTCGATGTCGGCACCGGCCACGGTGAGATTCACGCTGCTGAAGCGCGTGTAGTTCAGACCCGCACCCACATAGGGCTTGTAGCCTGGCGCGTCAAAGTGGTACTGCAGCAGCAGGGTGGGCGGCAGGTGCTTGAGCGTGCCGATGTCGCTGCTGCCGGAGCGCAGGGTGTGCTTCTGCGGCACGGTCAGCACGAGTTCGGCCGCGATGTTGCGCGTGAAAAAGTAGGAGATGTCGACTTCGGGGATGACCTTGTCGTTGACGCTCAGGTTCAGGCCGGTGTTGTCGCCGTTGGCGCTTTGCAGGTCTACGGCGCGCACGCGCACCATCCACGGGCCTTCGTTGGCCTGTGCGTAGGCGGCGCCGCAGAGCAGGGAGGCGAGGGCGGCAGCAGCCACGAGACTTTTCTTCATGATGTGTTCCTTCTTCGAGATGAGATAAGGGCGATGCCCGGAGCACATTGGAAGACCGCGTCGTCGTGACGGCCTTGCGGCAGGTCAAAGCCGGTCGGCTGCACGCGGGCGGGATGGCTGCTGTTTGATCTGGAACAAAAGGATGGGCTCAGCGCCCGCTGCGCTCGAGGTAGCGCTTGCGCCAGAACAGCAGGGCCAGCGCCACCGCGGTCAGGCCCATGGAGGCCATGGCCCACCAGAAGCCGCTGTCCTCGTGGATCAGCGGGATGACATCGAAGTTCATGCCGAAGATACCGGCGATGAGGTTCAGCGGGAGGAAGATGGCCGTGAGCACCGTGAGCGTACGCATGATGTCGTTGGTGCGGTTGCTCTGCGCGTTGAAGTGGATCTGAACCGCGGTCTCCACGCTCTGTTCGAGCCGGCGCACATGGTGGACCACCCGTTCGATGTGTTCCAGCACATCGCGGCTGCGCACCAGCAGCAGGTCGCGTTCGCGCTCCATGGCTGGTGTCTGCATCTCGGGCCAGGTCTTGACGGTCTCGATCCAGTCCTGGATCGCGCTGCGCTGGTCTTCGCAGATCTCATCGAGCTGGTGCAGGGACAGGCGCGCGTCGAGCAGCGCGGCCCAGTTGGAAAAACGGGTGCGCGGGTTGAGCAGCTCGGTCTGCCAGTGGTCCAGCTGCCGCGTGAGCTCGCGTCGCAGGTCCAGGAAGCCGTCGACCATCTGGTTGATCACGCGCAGCATCAGGTCGGCCGGCGAGGCGGGCAGCCGGCTGCTGGCCGTGCGCACCTCGGTGCTGCTGGCCTGCAGCAGGCGTGTGGCGTAGGCATCGCGCGCTGCGCAGTCGGCCGGGTGCACCGAGAGCAGTACGCGCTCGAACACCGCAAAGCCCACGGGGCTGGTGTCGATGTGGCGCAGGATGGGCGGGCCGCCGCGGCGCGCCGTGCCGGCCCGCGCAGTGTCGGCGCCTTCGGCGCGACCGTTGCCGGTGGCCAGGCGCCGGAAGACCAGCAGGTCGTACTGCGAGGTGTAGTCGAAATGCGAGGGCAGCTGGGCGTTGAGCAGGTCCGAGACGTGCAGGTCCACGAGCTGCAGGCCACACAGGGCCTGCAGCGTGGCCTGCAGCTGCGGCCAGCCGGCCTCGAACTCGGGCCGGCTGCAGGCGATCCACACATGGCCCTGGGCCGGCAGCTGCGCGGGAGGCGCGGCGCTCTCACTGACGCCGGCGGGGCCGATGGTGAAGACACGCATGGGGCCCCTTGCGTGTCAGGCCTTGAGCAGGCGCGCTGCAGCCACCGCGAAATAGGTCAGCACGCCGTCGGCGCCTGCGCGCTTGAAGCCCAGCAGGCTTTCCATCATCACCGCGTCGTGGTCTAGCCAGCCGTTCTGTGCCGCGGCCTTGAGCATGGCGTACTCGCCGCTGACCTGGTAGGCGAAGGTGGGCACGCGGAACTCGTCCTTGACGCGACGCACCACGTCCAGATAGGGCATGCCGGGCTTGACCATCACCATGTCGGCGCCCTCGGCGATGTCCAGGGCGACTTCACGCAGGGCCTCATCGGTGTTGCCCGGGTCCATCTGGTAGACCTTCTTGTTGCTCTTGCCCAGGTTGGCCGAGGAGCCGACAGCATCGCGGAAGGGGCCGTAGAAGGCGCTTGCGTACTTGGCGCTGTAGGCCATGATGCGGGTGTGCACCAGGCGGTTGGCCTCCAGCACGCTGCGGATGGCACCGATGCGGCCGTCCATCATGTCGCTGGGCGCCACGATGTCCACGCCGGCCTGCGCCTGGGTCAGGGCCTGGCGTTCCAGGATCTCCACCGTCTCGTCGTTGAGGATGTAGCCTGTGTCATCGAGCACACCATCCTGGCCGTGGCTGGTGTAGGGGTCCAGGGCCACGTCGGTCATGATGCCGAGTTCCGGGAAGCGCTTCTTCAGTTCGCGCACCACGCGCGGCACCAGGCCCTCTGGGTTGTGCGCCTCCTTGCCGTCGGGCGTCTTGAGCTGGCTGTCGATGACCGGGAACAGGGCCATGACGGGGATGCCAAGTTTGACGCACTCTTCGGCCACGGGCAGCAGCTGGTCCAGGCTCAGGCGCTCGACGCCCGGCATGGAGGCCACGGCCTCGCGCCGGCTCTGGCCATCCAGGACAAAGACCGGATAGATCAGGTCGTGCACGCCGAGGGCGTGTTCCCGCACGAGGTTGCGGGTGTAATCGTCTCGGCGCAGCCGGCGCGGCCGGCCCATGGGGTAGGGTGCATAGGGCGTGGAGGGTAGGGACATAGTATTACTACTATATCCCCCCCTAAAAACCGTGTGTGCGAGTTTCCCCGCGCACGGCTTCAACGTAACACCCGGTGGGTCAGTTTCCTGACGTCACCGGCAGTAACCCGTCATACGCGGGCCGGCTTGGTAACCATCACCCCGAGGATGTGGACCTGCCTGTGGCAAACCGTGTGCAGGAGCACCCGGTTTGAGAGTGCATTCGTACCACCCAACCCCAGAGGGATGATGTGGTGGTCATGCATGTCACGGTCGTCGATCTCGATGGCTGTGCCGCAATGTGCACACAGCCCGCCTTGATCCAGCCAGAGCGAGGCGCGTTGCGTGTCCCAGAGGCTCGCGGCCATCCGGTTCACTCTCAGCTCCTCGCCATACACCTCCCAAGCCGGGTCGTAAGGGTTGTATTCCTCACGAACCTTCTTGTGGCGGACAATTTTCGTGTCTGCCAGGCGGTATAGCCGGATTGTCAGCTTGTCTCCCGAGCGATCCACGGTGTCGGCGCTGAATTCAAAGCGACCAGAAGCATCCGTCCAGTAATGACGGAATACCTTGTGCTTGTCCCAGCGCGGGTGACGCCGCAGACCCCACCGCATGAGCCGCCAGTAAAGGCGGTGGTCCATTTTGGTGAAAGCCTGCTTTGCCACCACACCCTTGTGGTACTCGGCCCAACCGCGAAGCTTGCGGTTCAGGTTCAAGATCATGACGTCGGTGTGTAGATGCAGTGATGAGGTCACTTCTTCCTCCAACTTGCGGTAGAACGCCTTAACATTTTTCCGGCTTGGTTTGATGAGCAGTTTCCCTCCGTATTTACGGAAGTTCCAGCCCAGGAAGTCAAAGCCCTCATCCACATGGACAACTTTCGTTTTGGTCGCGTTCAGAGTGAGGCCCCTATCCGTTAGGAAGGATGTCACCCATGGCATGACCGTGTCGTTGAGCACCTCGGGAGAGGCGCCCGTAATGACGAAGTCATCGGCATATCGGACGAGATGCACCTTCAGCTTTCGGGTCTTCGCCACACCGTGCAGAGCCACCAAGTGCTCCTTCAGGCCGCGTTCAAGACCGTCCAACGTCAGGTTAGCCAGCAGAGGGGAGATGACGCCCCCTTGCGGGGTACCTTTCTCCGTTTTCTGCAGCGCCCAGAGTTGCCGTTTATCCACTACACCAGACCGCAACCACGTTCGTAGCACCCGCTTGTTCATGTGAACATTGGCGAGTAGCCAGTCGTGATTAATGTTGTCAAAGAACCCTTTAATGTCCGCATCCAATATCCATTGGGCGCCGTTGGCGCCGGACAGAACATTGAATAGCTGTGACATCGCATCATGCGTCGAGCGCGCTTTCCTGAATCCGTATGAATTCGGGTCCGCGTGACACTCCGCAGCAGGGTCCAGTCCCAAGTGGAATAGGGCCTGCATTGCGCGATCCAGCATGGTGGGAATACCCAGTGGGCGTTCGTCACCATTCGGTTTTGGGATCCATGCGCGCTTTAGTGGGCGTGCACGGTACCCTTGGGTCTTCAACCGCCATATAGCGGTCCATTTACTCTCAGGCGAGTCCCAGAGTTCGCGGTCGATGCCACTCGTCCGCTTTCCCCGGTTTTCGGTCACTCGTTTAACGGCCAGAGCCCTAGCCTGCCACGAGCGGATAAGACTACGTTGGAGTCGCTTGACCCGTCGATAGTCTCGATCTTTCTCAGCCTGCGCAATTACTCGCTGCGCCTTTCCCACAAACATCAGGACTTGCCTCCAGTTGATGGAGAACCAGTCCGTCGGCTCGTGCGGAGGCGCAGAGACCTTGCGATCATTTTCCATACCTTCCTCCGATTTAGGAATGAACCCGGAGTGAGGTATGGGCCCGGAGGCTCATACCCTCCGGGTCGTCTTAAGAAGCAACGGTATTACGCACGTTACGCCAGCAGCAAGTCAGCTCACTTTCGTGCGGGGGATGGCCCCCTATCTCTCGCATTACACGAGAGCATTTGCTTCCTACTGCATCCTCTACCCCCTCCTCCGTGGCCCTTGCGGGTTGCCACCACGAGTGGTGGCGGAGAGTGGGGCTTATCGCCTTACCCAACACGCCCCGCTGACTGGCGGTCAGCAGTAGGGGTTAGGGACCGTCTATCCTCCTTCGGGCGTTAGAGAAGCGAGTCATGAGCCATGACACATGACCCCAGCCCGAGTGCCTTTTGGCTGTGGCTCTCACCCGTGAGGGTGAATGCAGGAGTAAGCCACTCAATTTTCAAGAAGGTTCGAACGACGATTCACATTACATTTCCCGTACCCATTTCTTGGCCAGCCCCGATCAGTCCTGTTCAGATCGTGGACGTCTCTTGCGAGGCGTTTTCTGCGCGAGCGCAGGCTGTTTATCCCTAGCTCTCCAAGCACGGATTACTCCATGCCCAGTAAGGGGCCAAGACACCCCGCTTCCGGGGGTGGTTTCAAGGAAACAAGACGTGTTGAGCTTCTCAGCTCGAACGCATCAACATCCGCCTTCCGCTACGCGGTAGGCGCAACAAAAATATTTGCTCTCACGAGCATTTTTGTTGTCTTTCAGCAACGAAAGGGCACCCCTGGGAGTGTTCCCATCCGGTTTTCGAGCACGGCTTGTGGCCGTTTTCGATGCACGTCGAATTCAATTCGATGTGCTCTGTGATGACCCTACAAGGAGGGTTCTCTCGAGGTAAAACGGGTTACGTACGAGAGTTAGATACGATGGTCACAAGGACCAAATGAGCGGCAGCGCCGCACCATGGGGAAAATTGTGCCTGATTCCTTCGCGGCACCAGACAGGCCGGGGCGGTGCGAAAAATGTCCGCTTTATCCCTGCTTATGCGCCCTGGCTTGCAATTGCCTGACCTTTTTGTTAGATTACACCCCGGGTGGCTTGCCACCCCCCGCTTTTCCTCCCTGAGCGGGGCCTTGATGTGTGACAGCAAAAAAGGCTTGTAACCCCGGCTTATGGCCGGGGTTTTTTTTTGGTTTCGGCATGCTGCGCTTAACTTTGTTGCACAAAGTTGGCCTGCATCGCAACCCGGGATGCGGGTTGTAGCCCCCGCCCGCAAGGCTACGACTAAACTCGGACGATGCTCTGGGTCAAAGCCTTCCACATCGTCTTCGTCGCCAGCTGGTTCGCTGGCTTGTTCTACCTGCCGCGCATCTACGTGAACCTGGCCCAGGTGCCGGCAGATTCCGTGGCTGAGCGGGAGCGGCTGCTGCTCATGGCGGGCAAGCTGCTGCGCTTCACGACCCTGCTGGCGGTGCCGGCCCTGGTGCTGGGCTTCTGGCTCTGGCTGGGCTATGGCATCGGGCGCGGTCCGGCCAATGGCTGGCTGCATGCCAAGCTGGGGGTGGTGCTGCTGGTGCTGGGTTACCACCATGCCTGCTGGCTGCTGCTGCGCAAGTTCCGGCGTGGCGAGAATCGTCGCGGTCATGTCTGGTACCGCTGGTTCAACGAGGTTCCGGTGCTGCTTCTGATCACGGCCGTGGTGCTGGTGGTGGTCAAGCCCTTCTGAGGGTGGAGGTGCGCCACATGCCGCACAAGACCTCGGCCTGGCCTCTGGCCATGGTCTATGCGGGCCTGGTGATCTACGCCAGCCTCTACCCCTTCACCGACTGGCGTGACCAGGGGGCGTTGCCCTGGGGCTATCTGCTCGCGCCCTGGCCGCACTACTGGACAGCCTTCGACCTGTTTTCCAATGTGCTGGGCTACGCCCCGCTGGGCTTCCTGTTCGCGCTGGCAGCTCTGCGTACCGGGCGCGGTGCGCAGGCGGTGCTGCGTGCCACGCTTGGTGCCGGCGTGCTGTCGCTGTGTCTGGAGACCTTGCAAGGCTATCTGCCGGCGCGGGTGCCCTCCAACGTGGACTGGGTGCTGAACACGGCCGGGGCTTGGCTAGGCGCGATGAGTGCCATGCTGCTCGAGAAGTTCGGGGCCATCGACCGCTGGATCCGGTTTCGCGAGCGCTGGTTCGTGGCCGATGCGCGCGGTGCCCTGGTGCTGTTGGCGCTCTGGCCCTTCGCTCTCCTCTTCCCCGCAGCGGTGCCCCTGGGGCTGGGGCAGGTCTATGAGCGCATCGAGGAGGCCTTGGCCGGGCTGCTGCTCGACACGCCTTTTCTGGAGTGGCTGCCCTTGCGCGTGGTGGAACTGCAGCCCCTGGTGCCCGGCGCCGAACTCGCCTGCGTGCTGCTGGGCGCACTGATTCCCTGCCTGCTCGGCTACAGCGTCATCCCGGTCATGGCGCGCCGCCTGGTCTTCGTGGCCGTGGTGTTCGTCGCCGCGCTCGGGGCCAGCCTGCTGTCGGCAACCCTGAGCTACGGGCCGGTTCATGCCTGGGCCTGGTTCAGCCAGCCCGTGCAGGCCGGGCTGTTGCTGGCCCTGCTGCTGGCCCTGCTGCTGCTGCGGGTGCCGGCGCGTGCCGCTGCCGCGCTGCTGCTCCTGCTGCTGGGGCTCTATCTGAGCCTGGTCAACCGGGCGCCGGCCAGCCCCTATTTCGCGCACACCCTGCAGATCTGGGAGCAGGGGCGGTTCATCCGCTTTCACGGCGTGGGTCAGTGGCTGGGCTGGATCTGGCCTTATGCCGTGCTGCTGTATGTGCTCACCCGTATCTGGGGACAAGGCCGTGGCGACGAGCGTGCACCTAAAATCGGGTCATGAGCTCCCCCGCCCCCTCCTATTACAAGCACCACGTCTTCTTCTGTCTCAACCAGCGCGCGGCCGGCGAAGCCTGTTGCGCCGATCACCAGGCCGAAGCCGCGTTCGAGCGCTGCAAGTCGCAGGTCAAGGCCGCAGGCCTGGCCGGTCCGGGCCAGGTGCGCGTCAACCGAGCCGGCTGCCTGGACCGCTGTGCCGGCGGGCCGGTGGCTGTGGTCTACCCGGAGGGGGTCTGGTATTCCTATGTGGACGTGAGCGATATCGACGAAATCGTCGAGTCCCATCTGAAGAACGGCCAGGTGGTCGAGCGCCTGCTGACGCCGCCGGGCGTGGGGCGCTGAGATGAATGCCCAGACCGAACGCCTGCTGCTGCAGGGGGCGGCGGGGCGCATTGAGGTCCTGCGTGATGCCCCGGCGCCCGAAGCCACGCCGCGCGGTGTGGCCGTGATCGCCCATCCCCACCCGCTGTTCGGCGGCACCATGGACAACAAGGTGGTCCAGACTCTGGCGCGGGCCTTTGTGCAGTCCGGCTGGCAGGCCGTGCGCTTCAACTTCCGGGGTGTCGGTGCCAGCGAAGGCGCGCACGACGAGGGGCGCGGCGAGGCCGAGGACTTCCTGGCCGTGGTGCAGCAGTGCGCGTCCGAGGGCCCGCTGGCCCTGGCCGGTTTCTCTTTCGGTTCCTTTGTGATGAGCCAGACGCTGGCAAGGCTGTGGCCGGCGCGCCAGATCGAGAAACTGGTATTCGTCGGCGCGGCGGCCAGCCGCTTCCGGGTGGCGACGATCCCGCCCGAGCTGCACGAGCGCACCCTGGTGCTGCATGGCGAACACGACGACACGGTGCCGCTGGCGGCCGTGATGGACTGGGCGCGGCCCCAGGTGCTGCCGGTGACCGTGGTGCCTGGTGGCAGCCATTTCTTCCATGGCCAGCTCCCCCTGCTCAAGAGCCTGGTGCTGCGTCACCTGAGTGCCACGCCATGATGCGGCGGCTGTTGTGCATCCTGGGCCTGCTGGGGCTGGCGGCCGGGGCCCTGGCGCAGTCGGCGCCTCGGCCGCCCGAGATCGCCGCGCGTGCCTACCTGCTGCTGGACCTCAGCAGTGGCCAGGAACTGGCGGCACGCGAGGCTGATCTGGCCGTGCCACCGGCATCGCTGACCAAGCTCATGACCGCCTATCTGGTGTTCGATGCCTTGCGCGTGGGCAAGCTCTCGCTGGACCAGAAGCTCACGGTCAGCGAGCTCGCACGGCGCCAGCCGGGCTCGCGCATGTTCCTCGAGGCTGGCATGAAGGTGCCGGTGGAGGATCTGATCAAGGGCCTGCTGGTCCAGTCCGGCAACGATGCGGCCGTGACCCTGGCGGAGGGAGCCGCCGGCAGCGTCGAGCGCTTCGTGCAGCAGATGAATGAGCAGGCCCAGGCCTTGGGCATGACGTCCACGCGCTTCATGAGCCCCACCGGCCTGACGGCAGAAGGGCAGCAGAGCACGGCACGGGACCTGGCGCTGCTGGCGACGCGGCTGCTGCGCGACTTCCCCACGCGTGCGCATTTCCATGCCATCCGCAAGTACCGCTACGACGGGACGCCGCCTGCCAACGACAGCAACCGCAACCTGCTGCTGTTCCGTGACCCGTCGGTCGATGGCCTCAAGACCGGCCATACCGAGGCGGCCGGCTACTGCATTATCGCCACGGCCCAGCGCGACTTCCCGCATCTTGGCCCCGACGGCGCTCCCGGCCCGCGTCGTCTCATGGCTGTGGTGCTGGGTGCGGGCAGCGAAAACGCCCGCGCGACCGAGGCTCAGAAGCTGCTGAACTGGGGCTACGCGGCGTTCGAGACCGTCAAGCTGTTCGAGGCCAATCAGGCCGTGCTGACCCCCCGGGTCTGGAAAGGCAGTGCCGCCCAGGTCCGCCTGGGGCGACCGCAGGCGGTGGTGGTCACGGTGCCGACCGGACTGGCCGGCCGGCTGCGCACCGAGGCTGTGCGTCCCGAGCCGCTGGTCGCGCCGTTGCGCAAGGGGCAGGCGGTTGGCGTCCTGAAAATCTACGAGGGTGAGCGCACGCTCTCAGAAGTTCCTCTGCTTGCGCTGGAGTCTGTGAGCGAGGCCGGTCTGCTGGGGCAGGCCTGGGATGCCTTCCGCCTCTGGGTCCAGTGAGTCCCGCCCCGGCCCGCTGGTACGAGCGGGGTGCTCTGATCCGGCTCCCCCAGATTGCAGCCAAGGGCATCAGCTGATACACTCGAGGGCTTTTCGGAATTTCCGAAGGGTTTCACGTTTTCGTTTTTCCAAACGTTGAGGGACGTTTTTCAATGCCAACCATTAACCAGCTCGTGCGTCAAGGCCGTGAGGTCGAGACCATCAAGTCGAAGAGTCCTGCGATGCAGAACTCTCCGCAGCGCCGTGGTGTGTGCACCCGTGTGTACACCACGACGCCCAAGAAGCCGAACTCCGCTCTGCGTAAGGTCGCCAAGGTGCGCCTGACCAACGGTTTCGAAGTCATTTCCTACATCGGTGGTGAAGGCCACAACCTGCAGGAACACTCGGTCGTGCTCGTGCGCGGCGGTCGTGTCAAGGATCTGCCGGGTGTGCGTTACCACATCGTCCGTGGCTCCCTGGACCTGCAGGGCGTCAAGGATCGCAAGCAGGCCCGTTCCAAGTACGGTGCCAAGCGTCCCAAGAAGGCCTGATCGGGTTTTCTGAAGATTGATCGGTGTTTGACCCGTTCTGCGCGGGCGGATCAGACGTAGTGACCCCGAGCTCGGAATCGTCCGGGTGGGTCGAGTAAGTGGGAGTCCTGATGGCTCTCGCGGTGCCTGGAAGGGTGCCAACTGAAGCAAACATGAGGTGAAATATGCCGCGTCGTCGCGAAGTCCCTAAACGTGAAATCCTGCCGGATCCGAAATTCGGCAATGTCGAGCTCTCCAAGTTCATGAACGTGATCATGGAAGGCGGCAAGAAAGCGGTTGCCGAGCGCATCATTTACGGTGCTCTCGAGACCATCGGCCAGAAGACGGGCAAGGACCCGCTGGAGCTCTTCACCGTTGCCATCAACAACGTGAAGCCCATGGTGGAAGTGAAGTCCCGCCGCGTTGGCGGTGCCAACTACCAAGTCCCGGTGGAAGTGCGTCCGGTGCGTCGTCTGGCCCTGTCCATGCGCTGGATCAAGGAAGCCGCCCGCAAGCGTGGCGAGAAGTCCATGGCTCTGCGCCTGGCCAATGAGATCATCGAGGCCACCGAAGGCCGTGGTGGTGCCATGAAGCGCCGTGACGAGGTGCACCGCATGGCCGAGGCCAACAAGGCCTTCAGCCACTTCCGCTTCTAAGCCCCATCCTGTTCCTGGTGTGCAGGCCCGCCACGAGCGGGCCTGACCCGTTTAACGAAAGACCATCATGGCACGCAAAACGCCCATCGAGCGCTATCGCAACATCGGTATCTCGGCGCACATCGACGCCGGCAAGACCACCACGACCGAGCGCATCCTTTTCTACACCGGTGTGAACCACAAGATTGGTGAGGTGCACGACGGCGCCGCCACCATGGACTGGATGGAGCAGGAGCAGGAGCGCGGCATCACGATCACGTCGGCTGCCACGACCTGCTTCTGGAAGGGCATGGATCTGTCCTACCCCGAGCACCGCTTCAACATCATCGACACCCCTGGCCACGTGGACTTCACCATCGAGGTGGAGCGTTCCATGCGCGTGCTCGACGGTGCATGCATGGTCTATTGCGCCGTGGGCGGCGTGCAGCCCCAGTCGGAAACCGTCTGGCGCCAGGCCAACAAGTACAAGGTGCCGCGTCTGGCCTTCGTGAACAAGATGGACCGTACCGGCGCCAACTTCTTCAAGGTCGTGGACCAGATGAAAGTGCGCCTGAAGGCCAACCCCGTGCCGATCGTGATCCCGATCGGTGCCGAAGAGGGCTTCAAGGGCGTGGTCGATCTGATCAAGATGAAGGCCATCATCTGGGACGAGGCGTCCCAGGGCATGAAGTTCGAGTACCACGACATCCCGGCCGAGCTGGTCGCCGATGCCAAGAAGTGGCGCGAGAGCATGGTCGAGGCTGCCGCCGAGGCCAGCGAAGAGCTGATGAACAAGTACCTGGAAGAGGGTGATCTGAGCGAGGCCGAGATCAAGCTGGGCCTGCGCACGCGCACCATTTCGACCGAAATTCAGCCCATGCTGTGCGGTACCGCCTTCAAGAACAAGGGTGTGCAGCGCATGCTGGATGCCGTGATCGACTTCCTGCCCTCCCCGGTGGACATTCCCCCGGTGGCCGGCACCGACGAGAATGAGCAGGAAACCACTCGCAAGGCGGACGATGGCGAGAAGTTCTCCGCCCTGGCCTTCAAGCTCATGACCGACCCCTTCGTCGGTCAGCTGACCTTCGTGCGCGTATATTCTGGCGTGCTGACCAAGGGCGACACGGTTTTCAACCCGGTCAAGGGCAAGAAGGAGCGTATCGGTCGTATCGTGCAAATGCACGCCAACAACCGCCAGGAAATCGAGGAAATCCGTGCCGGCGACATCGCCGCTTGCGTGGGTCTTAAGGAAGTGACCACGGGTGAGACCCTGTGCGATCCCGATGCCGTCGTGACCCTGGAGCGTATGGTGTTTCCCGAGCCGGTGATTTCTCAGGCTGTGGAACCCAAGACCAAGGCCGACCAGGAAAAGATGGGCCTCGCGCTGCAGCGTCTGGCGGCGGAAGATCCGTCGTTCCGCGTGCGTACCGACGAAGAATCCGGTCAGACCATCATCTCCGGCATGGGCGAACTGCACCTCGAAATCATCGTGGACCGCATGAAGCGCGAGTTCAGCGTCGAGGCCAATGTGGGCAAGCCCCAGGTGGCCTATCGCGAAACGATCCGCAAGAAGGTTACCGACGTCGAAGGCAAGTTCGTGCGTCAGTCCGGCGGCAAGGGTCAGTACGGTCACGTCGTGTTTACGGTGGAGCCGAGCGAAGCTGGCAAGGGTTTTGAATTCGTCGACGCGATCAAGGGCGGCGTGGTGCCGCGCGAGTTCATCCCGGCCGTCGAGAAGGGTGTGATCGAGGCGATCAATACCGGTGTGCTCGCGGGCTTCCCGGTGGTGGATGTCAAGGTCACGCTGACCTTCGGTTCCTACCACGACGTGGACTCGAACGAAAACGCGTTCAAGATGGCTGCCATCTTTGGTTTCAAGGAAGCCTGCAAGAAGGCCAACCCCGTCATCCTCGAGCCCATGATGGCCGTGGAAGTCGAGACGCCAGAAGATTACGCCGGCAACGTGATGGGCGACCTGTCGTCCCGCCGCGGCATGGTGCAGGGCATGGACGACATGCCTGGCGGCGGCAAGGCCATCAAGGCCGAAGTGCCGCTGTCCGAAATGTTCGGCTACTCGACCACGCTGCGCTCGATGTCGCAAGGTCGTGCCACCTACACGATGGAGTTCAAGCACTACAGCGAAGCGCCGCGTAACGTGTCTGAAGCCATCATCGCGGCTCGCGCCAAGTAAAAACCAGCACCTGCCGCCTTCGGGCGGCGGTGTTCTTCCTGTCTGCGATCCGGTGCCGCCCTGTTCCCGTGCGGGGCGAACCAGCAACCGGATGCAGACGTAAAACCAGTACACGGGCTATGTTCTTTGGAGAATAGAAATGGCAAAAGAGAAATTTGAGCGGACCAAGCCGCACGTGAACGTGGGCACGATTGGTCACGTGGACCATGGCAAGACCACGCTGACGGCGGCCATCACCACCGTGCTGGCGGCCAAGTTCGGCGGCTCGGCCAAGGCCTACGACCA